>NZ_ARYN01000002.1 GCF_002094855.1 Zunongwangia atlantica 22II14-10F7 | reverse complement strand
TTTGAGACAAACTGCCGTTGTAACAAATTATGAATAATGTTTATATTTAAAAAACTTAGCTCAATAAATGCGAAAATTTAAATATTACTCTTGTATACTAATAATTGTAATTCTTAGTATCAATCATGTAAATGGACAGACAAAAGAAAACCAAAATTTAAATTTATCAATCGGATACGGAATTTCCGTTCCATATGATGAAACTGATATAGATGGTTCTGGGTTCTTTGCACAAGGAGAATATATTTTCAATTTAAAAAAATGGATAGACCTAAGACCTTATGCGGGAATAATTCTAACATATGAGGATTCTAATAATGAAATATATAAAACGACTTCAAAAGCTTTATTGATTGGAGGTAAAGGAAGAATAACTGCTCCTATTCCTTGGGTATCACCATATCTTGAATTAGGAATAGGTGCTTCAATTGGGAAATTTGAAACAATCACTCCATTAACCAACTTATCAAAAAATGATGTTCTGATGCATATTCCATTTTCAATAGGTTTAGAATTGGGTCCAAAACATAATTTTGATTTAGGTTTTACATATTATTATCAACCAGCCGTTGAACATTTTTCAGGAGCCATTGCATTCGGAATATCAATTCCAATGAAAAAAGCTTAAAATTAAAATATTATAAATCGTACTATTCGTTCACATAACTTTTTAAAAAACGAGTTGGCAGTAATTTTTTGGAGTGAATATAACTAAAGCACTTTTATTAACTTTTCTATTGATAATAATATTTCTCCTGATTCAAATGGGATTTTTAAGTCTATTGGAGTTATTTGATCAAACAATTTCGTTCTCAAATCCTCATCAAAAATGGATTAGTAAAATTCTTGGGTTTATAATTAGTTACTTGGTATTATTTAAAGTTTTCTGGAAAGTAAAAGTTCCAGTTTTAGCGAATTTTAAATTAAATAATTATAAAATTTCAATTCTAATATATCTGATAATTGCTTCTATAGGACTAGAACTAATATATCAACCATTTTTCGATATAAATAAATTATTGGATTTCTATAAAAATGGATACTTAAGTCTTGAAAGTGAAAATTATTCAATTAATCAAAAAGAATTATTGTATCAGATATTAACTTTGATTTTTATAACTCCACTATTAGAAGAATTATTTTTTAGAAAATTTCTAATATCAAAACTTTTAAAAAGGAATAATGAAATTACTTCAATATTAATTTCTAGTTTCTGTTTTGCTGTAATTCATATAGAAACACCCGTAAACTTAATTCCTTCATTTATATTTGGACTCTTAAGTGGGGTGGTTTTCATAAAAACTGGAAAGATTCTGTATTCCATGTTTTTCCACATTCTAATGAATATTTACTATCTGATATTTCTAATAAATGCTTCAAATTACAATGATTGGATTTACAATTTTAATTTTAATTATATCTACTGGAGCTTAATAATTTTAGGATCTATACTTACACTTTTGGCAATGAATAAAATAACTACAGCCAATAAAGAACTAAGCTAATACCTCCTCCCATATAATACTGTTTTAAATACCAATCTAATCTTATTTTACAGATAATTCTTTTTCACTATTTTTGTAGAAATGAAGTACCAAAAAACATTAATATGTTCTTTTTATAATGTGAGTTAATCGTGAGTTCCGAAATTGGAAACCATGGGAAACCTTATAAATACTACGAGGATCAGAATGTTACAAGCGTTCTGTCATCCCGACTTTTAAAATTATCCGAAAAGGGAATGATCTTATTCATTCCCTTTTTTGTTTTGTAGTTTATAATTAGAATTATAGAAAAGCGCAATCCTGTTGAATAGAATTTATCGGTATTTTCAATAAATTTATACAAGTGTTTTTTAGTCTTTACAAAAAAGGCTAATTCAAAAAATCCAAAAAATAATGACCTGTATTTTTAAAAAATCAGTTAGAGCAATTTCAATATTATTGTTAGTTGTACTGGTAAGTTGTTCTAAAAAAAATAAAAATGATATAGCTTTGCAAGATCCGTTTATCAATGGTGATTTTGCAGATCCATCAATCGTAAAATACGAGGGGAAATATTATATCTACGCCACGATAGATCCCTGGGGAGCAGAAGAACTTGGAGTTTTAGAGTCAGATGACTTTGTGCATTGGGAGCAAAAGCATATTAACTGGCCAACAAAAGAACTTTGTACCAGTGAAACTTCTAATTCAAGCAATGTTTGGGCGCCTTCAGTAATTGAGGGGAAAGATGGTAAGTTTTATATGTATGTGTCTGTAGGTAGTGAAGTTTGGGCTGGTGTAAGTGAACATCCTTTAGGCCCCTGGAAGAATGCTAAAAGTGATAATTCGCCACTTATTAAAGGCAATATGTTTCCTGAATATCATATGATCGATGCTGAAGTTTTTATAGACGATGATAAACAAGTGTATTTGTATTGGGGATCTGGGCTAGATTGGGTAAACGGGCATTGTTTTGTGGTTCCATTGAAAGACGATATGATTTCTTTTGATGAAGCCGAAATAAAAGATATTACCCCACCAAATTATTTCGAAGCACCATTTATGGTTAAAAAAGACGGAACTTATTTTTTAATGTATTCAGACGGGAAATGCACTACAGAAACCTATAAAGTGAGATACGCTAAGGCCAATAATCCATTTGGACCATTTTCTGAAGGTGAAAATAGTCCGGTTTTAACGACTTCTGAAGATAAATCAACTTTAGGGCCAGGCCATCATAGCGTATTTGCTGAAGGTGGTCAGGATTATATTTTATACCATCGCATCACCGATAATAGTGATCAATTGTATAGAGAGTTGGCGATTGATAGTCTCAATTTTTCGGGTGATGAAATAGAAGTGGTAAGACCAGCCAAAACCTTGATGAATTTAGAGAATTCCAAAAAATGAGCTTTTTAAAAAGTTACAATATCCTAGGTTTTATTCTTGTTGTAAATTTTTCAATTTATGCTCAGAATTTTAAAGAAGAGGACAATTTTGTAATTTTTGAAGATAATGGCAGCTCTATAATAGCAAAAATAGGAGGGAAGCCTTCGTTTCAGTATAATTATGAAACTCAGCGTCTAGATACTATTCGGCAGTATTATCAAAGAAGTGGTTTTATTCATCCCATTTATTCGCCAGACGGAGAAATTTTAACCGAAGGATTTCCAGAAAAACACACACATCATCACGGAATGTTTACGGCCTGGGTAAATACCAAATTCAGGAATAAAAAAATAGATTTTTGGAATCAGCATGACGAAACGGGAAGTGTAATTTTTAAAGAAATTCTGGAAATTAAATCCAATAAAGATTTTGGAGTATTAAAGACCAAACAGCATCATATTGCCTTTATAAATGGCGATACAATTCCTGTTTTGGAAGAGATCTGGAACATAAAATTGTATAATTTTGAAGCTCCTTTTGTTTGGGATATTACAATTTCCCAAAAAAATATTTCATCCTCAGTGCTTCAACTATTAAAGTATCATTATGGCGGTTTGGCATTTCGGGGTAGGGATGAATGGAATACAGAAAAATCTGAGCCGAAAATCGATAAAATCGACAATGATTTTCAGGTGACTACAGATGTCCATAAATCACGATTAGAGGCTAATCACACCATTCCGAAATGGGTAAACATGTATGGTAAAATTGCCGATAAAGAGATGAATCTTACCATTATTCCGCGTTCCAACAATCCTGAATTCCCAGATTATCTAAGAGTACATCCAGATTTGCCTTATTTTTGCTTCACTCCCGTGGTGAATAATGGTTTCAACCTAAAACCTACTGAAGTATTCACTACCAAATACAGAATAATTACTTCTACAAAAACACTTTCTGAAGAAATGATTACAACTTTAGGAAATAAGGAGTTTTAATACTTAAGCAGGACAGTTCAGTATGAGTTTCTAAATAAATAGTTACAATTTAGCACTAATTTCATCTAGAATGATGGGAAACATTCTAAATCTAAAAGATGCTTGTATGAGAATTGGTACTTTCAAAAATGCTTTTATTTTTCTTCTATTTTTATGTTCAATTTTAACGAATCTTGGCGCACAAAATCATCTTATTAAAAACGACCAATTTTGGGAAACTGTAGACGGAAAGCCAATTTATAGTCAGGGTGGTGGGGTTTTTCAGTTTAAAGATCCCAAAACGGGAGAACAAAAATATTATTGGTATGGCGCTTATTACAAGGAAGCAGAACTTTATCGAAACGATTATACCCAAACTTATACAAAGGACAATTTTGTAGCCGTTACCTGTTATAGTTCTACAGATCTTACTAATTGGGCATTTGAAGATTATGTTTTTGAGAAAGAAGAAGCGCTTGTACATGACGAGAATACACGTTGGATGGGACGTTTAGGTGTTGTTTATGTACCAGAAATCGATAAATATGCGCTGCTGGTTCAGCATAATGCAGGTGTCTTAATTGCTTTATCAGATTCGCCAACAGGAAACTTTAAATGGGATAGGAAATTAGATATGACCAATCGTATTGGTACGCCAAATACCGGAGATCAAAGTGTTTTTACAGATCCAGATTCTGGTAAATCTTATCTTGTGTACTCTTATGGGCGCGGCCGAAATAAAATCTATATTTCAGAAATAGGTTTAAAAGACGGTAAGGTAGATCTTTTAGAAGTAACCGAGATTTTTAGAGGTAAAGGTCGTGAGGGAAATTGTATGTTTAAGTACAAGGGGAAATATTATGTTTTTGCTTCAAATCTTTATGGTTGGGATTCTTCGTATGCTTATTATTTGGTTTCAGACGATATTAATGGTCCCTATCTGCCTACCAATAAAATGCTGATTACTCCTGGTAGTATCGAAGATTATGCGCACGTCACACAAACTGGCTTTTTTGTAAATGTAAGAGGTGAGAAAACTGAAACTATAATGTATTGCGGAGATCGATGGGCAAATTTTGCCGGAAATGGATTAGGTTATAATCAATGGGTGCCATTATCGTTTCAGGAAGAAACGCCGTACTTCAATTCTTTGAATAGCTGGATGCTGAATGAAAAAACTGGTGAGTGGCAGGTTGCTGCAGATAATAATTATGTTAGAAACCCTAGTTTTGAAGCCGATAGAAGAGCAATTCCATCTACCGTAAAACCTATTCAGGAGCAATTAAAAGGCTGGACAACCAAAGTTTATCAGGGCAATACCATTGTGATAGGAGATAAGGAATCACCTCAACTAAATTATTTTAATACCGCAGAAGATCGAAAATATGTAATTGGCGAAAAAAGTTTAAATATTCATGATAATGTTGTTTTTCAGCGCAAAGTATATCAAAGCATAAGCAGTACTCCTTTTGTAAATTTAGAAGAAGGAAGTTATACCTTAACAGCAAAAGTGAAAACTAATTCCTTATTTAAATCATTAGAAATGTATGCTGAAAGCGCTGGTTCTACACAAAAAATCGAAATAAATAAGGAAGCAGACACTTGGAAAAGCATTGTTCTGGAAAATGTAAATGTAAAAAACGGAAAAGTTGAAATTGGTTTTAATGCTGAAGGAAACCCGGGAGCCAGTGCGCAAATCGACGATATTTCTTTGGTTAAAAATCTATAAAAATAACTGCATTTTTTGTAGAATTTTGGTTTTAAGAAAAGAACCGAATTCTATAGAATCTTAAGCAGAAACTTCAATAATTAGAAAAACGGCGTTGTTGGATAGCGCTTCAAATTCAATTAAATCTGTTTCCCAAAAACAAATCCCATCTCCTGTTTCTAAAAGTCGGTCGTTAACCTCAAAAGCACCGCTAACGACATAAATGAAAGTTTTGTGATTAAACTGCGCCCGCGATTCTCCCTTTTGTCTGCCTTCATATTTTCCCATTTTTAAGGAAGCATTTATGGCGTAATTCTGAAAAATTAAATGTAAACTATTAGGTTTCAAATTGAAGTCGGTTATCTTTTTATAACCCATCCCAGCCAGAAAATCGATGCGTAGAAAACTTATTTCGTAATCCTCGTAAGGATTATTAATTCGTAATAAGCTTGATTTCGGTTTAAATTCAGAATAAAACTGACTAATATGCACAAAATTGTCTGATCCTGCAGCAACTTCTATTCCGCCAAATGTGGGTATAATTAAGCTCAAAACATTTTCAGAATAATTGAGAAAGGTTTGCTGATTCGATTTTAGAATATTTAAACTGAAATGAATTAAACTTCCGAAGCTATTTTTGCTATTAATCGTTTCAAAAATATTGAAATTCTCTGTTCTAATTAAGTTTCTGCGATTAGCCGTAAATATCTTTACCTGTTTTGTGGGATTCATCTTAACTATTTTAAAAGCCTGGAAGCAGGTAGGGATGCTACCAGGCAGGGTTTACTCGGTAACCGAGCTTAATTGTTTTTCTGAAATATTTTATTCAAGCTTTATCGATTTTAAGCTGAAACTTTAATGGTATGCGCTAATTCGTAGCCGTCGTCTATAGATCCGGTAATAGTGCAAAGTTCATTTTCGATACCATCACTAAATACATTATCTGTACTGTTGTAGGTGTAACCAGACATTCCTTTAGTGTAACCATAGCTGCTGGCCTGGTTTACATTGGTTACGGCACTATCACTACCTTCTGGAAAAGCAATTTGTGTAACCAATAAAGATGTTCCCAGATTATTGTAAATATGAACATGAATATGCGTGGCGCGACCACGATACCAGCCCGGGAAAATGCTTTTAAATCGAACCATACCATCTTCGTCTGAGATTTGCCTTCCTCTTAAAAAGTGATTAGAACTATAATCTGTAGATTGCATTCCGGTACCGCCATATTCAGAATAATTACCGTCTTTATCGCAAAGCCAAATGTCTACAACTGCATTTTCCAGAGGAGAACATTCATTATTTACATTTTCAATCATTAAATTGATGTCCAGATCTATTCCTGTTCTGTCGCCAATAATATCTACACGTTCCCAGGAATCTGGAGATTTAGTAGGGAATGGGCCCTGGGTTTCAGAATTTGTAACGGCACAATCTGTAGAAATATCTACATCGGTCTCGGGGATATTTTCTGAAGTTTCAGCATTTGTAGAATCTGAGCTGCAGGCGTCTAAAAAGTGAAGTGTTGGGATAGACATGCCAACTAATCCAAGGCCTTTTAAAAATTTCTTTCTGTCCATATTCGATAGTTTTAGTATTAATTTTTAGAGTGAAGCGAATGCTTTAGTTAAATTTTCGAGTAACGAAAATGAGGTCTTCAAAACTGAAGTTTAAGCTTAGTAAATGGAAGTTTTCTTTTATTAATCCGTTATTGATATTTCCCTGGGTTCCGTAGGAATAACTAAGATTTATCATGCTTTTATCCTGCTTATTTAAAGGAAAACCAATCCCTAGGCTTAATCCGTATTTTGATATTTTTTGATCGTTAATTTCAAGATTTCCAGAATCGTAATAAGCCCCGGCGCGATATTCTAAGTGATTAGCATAAATCAGTGGATTGCTATTGGGTAATGGTGAAAAGCTAAACCCAAGATTGAAAAAGTCCTGATCTGTAAACTTACCCAGCGCGTCAGATTGATTGGTAGAAGACCAAAAATGACGTTTATAATCGGCCAAAACATCAAAACCATCCATAAGTTTTAATTGTAAACCAAAGCCTAATTCTAGAGGAAGATCAAAATTATCTACTTCGTTTTCTTCTACGATTCCGGCCACAATTTCGTCATCAGCGTAATATTGAGAAATGGTTCTGGTTTGTGAGCCGCTTAAGCTTACTGGAGTTTTAGCCGTAAGACCTAAGCTGATGCTTTTAGAAAGATCATATTGTAAACCGGCACCAAAACGAAAACCAGAATAATCATTTTCGTCTGCGATGTATAAAATGTTAGACTGAATATAATTGAACTGCGTTTCTGTAATTTCGCCAAATAATAAGGAAGCGTTTGCACCAAATCTCAGTTTATCGGTAAGTGCGTAACCGTAAGAAAGCATAAAATTATTGAGTCCGCCATTACCTTCAGCTTCAGTTTCAAAAAGCTCAGAAGAACCTTCTATGGGAGAATACAATCCAGAAACTTCATAACCAACATCGGTTTTAGGCATTAGGGAAAGTGCAATCCCGCTGCGATTATTAATCGCCATTCCTAAAGCCAGGTTACTAAAATTTCCAGAAGTAATGTGTTCACTATCCCGGTTTTGTTCTAAATATTTACTCTCCAGCTTAAAGCCAATATTATAAAAAAGACTGTGCTGATTTATGCCACCAAGACTGGCCGGGTTTAATAAGTTTAGCGAATTTGCTGAAGTCATGGCAAGCCCTGCATAACCCAACCCATCATTTTTGCCCGTACTTAATGGATTTTCTAAACCCAAACCATATAAAGAGTAAGGCGAGCTGGAAAGGGAATTAGAATTTTGCGCTTTAATTTGGGTAAAGCCAATAACTACCAATATTGCCGTAAAGAGCTTATTCATCTTCATTATAGATCGCATATGTAATTTGTAATTTCATTCGATTATCTTCAGCGGCATTTGGCCCGTAGATCACATAGCGATCTACTGAATTATTAAAATTTGGGCTGTAAATCGCTAAATATTGATCCTCGTTTTGAGTGTCTTCAATTAGATTATCTAAAAAGTATTTTAGCGACAAACTGTACTCTAGCGTATTAAATTCATCGCTCTCTTCTGTAATTAGAGCATAAGACTGCGTGCCTAAATAATTGTAAACATTATCTTGTACCTCTGTACGTTGATTTATAATGTAAACCGGTAGTGAATCCTTAACTCCGTAATTCACGTTGTTTCGATCTACTTTTATTTTGAAGTTTAAAATCGCATTGGTAATCGAACCAGAACCCTGAATATCATTAAGACTTTGTTTAAAATTTGGGAACTCTATGCGAGTGGCGATACCGGTACCAGATTGAATAAAAACCTGGTTATTGGTTTGCGAAGAAGGGACTTGATCTAATTGATCTTCGATTCCTGAGAAATAAGTACCCTGGTGATTAGACTTTATCTGATGAAAACTTTCTGAAGTATTTACAGAAAAATCGATAAACTTATCATCATTTTCAATTTCATCTTTAATGCTATAATACAGTCTTAAATAACTATTTTCTTTACTGAAACTAATAACGCTGCTATTATTCAGCGAATCTGGAACGATCGCCAATCCATATAATACGTTATTAAAGTCGTTATTGCTACTAATCTCATCGTTTAGAATTTTATCAAATAATTCCTGACCTAAATCTGCAGATATACTTATTTGAATGCTATCGTTTTGATGCGGTCGCGGCGAGTAATTAAAAGTAGAAAGAGAAGAAGGCTCAATTTCAAAATCTGAATTTCTATAAAGATCTGAATTCTCATCGGTTTCAATCTCTTCAGCTAAACGATAAATATTTAAAGACTCAACATTAGTGGTATCAGCAAAACTATAAGAATCATAATTTAGAATAAGACTAATAGAATCGAATTCAGCTTCATCTTCAATAGTAAAAGTCTCGCCCGTGAATTTTAAAAAGGAAGAGGCTGTGGTTCTTCCAAATATATCGTCTTTGTAGGATCCAATTAGAAGATTATCTGCACTGTTAACAATAAGACTATCAAATTGAAATGTGGTAGCTTCAATCGCTAAAGTATCGAAGGTGTATACTTTAATAGCACTGTTTATCCAATCTTCACCAACACTAATACTTTCTTGATCATTACTGCAGCTAAAGAGGAGAACAAAAAATAGTACTCCAAAACATCTAAAATAGACTGACTTCATAAACTAAAATTTGAGCGAACCTATCTAATCTTTTTATGTGTAAAAATTAGAATAGACCAACCCAAAGCCTTTATCTACCAGGCTGAAATTTGTGACTATAAATGCCTTTTTGGAGATTTATAGTCTGCTTTTTCCTGTTGGTAGATTGATATTGCAGGTTTGTAGACTTCATTTTTTGGACTGAGATTCCTGCTATAGGTTTGGCGAAATTTTGATCCTGAAATGAGTAAAAACATCATAGTTATCCTGTTACTATCTATTGGAGCCAGATCTTATAGTCAGCAAGACGAAAGCATAATTTCCCTCGATTATGCTTTGGCTCCTTCAGGAGATGATCAATTAGATTATAATAAGAAGCAGATAAAGCTTACTTATCCGATAAAATTTGGGGATTTCTCTTTTAAGAATAGCCTTTACGCTGCTGCGCATCAATACTCATATAACGACTTGTCTACAGAAATTCAATATGATACCGATACTTATTATAAGTTGACTTATCAACCTGAAATAAACTATCAATGGACTAATGATTTTGGAGTTTTTGGATTCGCAGATATAGGTATAAGTTCCACTCTTGAAGAAAAACTGGTCTCCAATGATTTTATTCTGAATTATGGCGCCGGTATTTCTTTAAGTCCGAAAAAAACTATCCTCAAAAATATCGAATTAGGGCTGGCGTATAATACGGTTTTTGGAGAACAGCAATTTACGCCTTTAGTGAAAGCCAATTTTCAATTATCTGAAGCATTTAGTCTTCAGGCAGGATTTCCACTTTCTAAGTTAGCATATAAGATCAATAACAGGCAAACTTTAAGTCTGCAGCATCTTTATTCAGGAAATCTATTTAACGATTATGCTTCAGATGAAACGGTAGAAATGCAACAGGTTTCTACAAGTCTAGATTATAACTTAATGTTGGATGCTCATTGGGGTATTCACTTTTCTGCAGGATATTTTCATAAAAACGATATTCAGCTTCATTCAGAAAAAACAACTATTCAATCTTACAGCAATCCGGGAATGACATTCAGCACTGGATTCCAATTTAAATTATAAACAATGAAATTACATTTTAAAGAAAAGAATTTTTTGATCGCCTTAGCGGCAATAAGTATGCTATTTCAGGGATGCTCTAGTGACGATGATGATTACGAAAGAGGAAACTGGGTTAGGCGCAGCGTCTTTGATGGAGTTCCTCGAAGTAACGCGGTTTCCTTTACCATTGATGGTTTGGGGTACATGGGAACCGGTTACGACGGGGACGATTATATGAACGATTTTTGGGCGTATCATATCGAAGGGGATTACTGGGAGCAGGTTGCAGATTTTCCTGGTACACCGCGTAGTGCCGCAAGTGCTTTTGCTTTAGATGGTATTGGTTATGTAGGAACTGGTTATGATGGGGATAACGAACTTAGCGATTTTTATTCCTATAATCCAGGATCTAACTCCTGGTCGCCAATTGCAGATTTTGGTGGCGGGAACCGTATCGCCGCTGTGGCTTTTGGTATTAATTCTCATGGTTATATGGGAACCGGAAACGACGGTGATAACGATAAAAAAGATTTTTATAAATACGATCCTGTTAGTGACGAGTGGAGCGAGCTTGTTGGATTTGGAGGAGAAAAAAGACGATATGCCACTAGTTTTACCATCGATGATTATGTGTATATGGGAACCGGAGTTAGTAATGGTTTGTACAAAGAAGATTTTTGGCAGTTTGATCCAGCAACTGAAACCTGGACGCAATTAACAGATCTGGACGAAGAAGATGATTATTATCTAACAAGATCTAATGCTGTAAGTTTTAGCATCGATGGAATGGGATATTTGTCTTCTGGTTATAACGGTGGAGCCATGACCAGTACCTGGGAGTATGATCCTTTAACAGATGAATGGGAAGAGATTACAGATCTTGAAGCAACGGTAAGACAGGATGCGGTAAGTTTTAGTACAGGATCCAAAGCTTTTGTACTTATGGGAAGATCTGGAAGTTTATACCTGGATGATATTTACGAATTACATCCACAAGAGGAGTACGATGATGAAGATTAATTGTTTGATTTAGCTCATGTAATCCGGAGTTTTTGAAGGTTCTAGAACTAGCATTGGTGTGGTAAATTTATTACCTTTTAAAAGCTCCGGTTATTAATTATAAGCGATTATTTAAAAAGATAGGAATGAAACTAGCATTTAAAATTTTTCTTCTTTGCGGAATATTACTGGCTATTTTATTTAGTTTTGAAATTCAGGATGCTCCGCCAGATAACTTTAAGTATGAAGTATTTGAGAACGGTTCAGGCTATGGATATGATATTTTGATAAATAAAAAGATCGTGATTAAGCAACAATATATCCCGGGATTAAGCTCGAAGCAGCAATTTTGTAGTGCTGAAGATGCCGAGAAAGTAGCCAGACTGGTAAATACAAAGCTTAATTATGGATCTAGCCCCAGTGTTACTTCTGAAGAAATTAGTGATTTGGGAATTCATATTAAATGTAATCCATAATGGGAACTTTTACTCTGGAAAGAAAGCGTAAAATTGTTATTCATATCTCTGTATGGATCACATTTATCATCTTCAACATACTTCAGGGAGTTTTAAATCGAGGTACGGTTGAATTTCATTCCCTTTTGGTACTCTCTTTTAATATTTTTATTTTCTATTTCAATTATGGCATTTTGGTGCCAAAATTATTACTGAAAGAGAAGACCTTTTTTTATGTAATATCGGTAATAGGATTGGCATTTTTGGTTTTTGCGATAAGTCATTATAGCATGACAGAACCTCCAAGAATGCAACACGAATTTGGTGATGCAGGGCAAGGAAATATGCCTCCGCCACCAGATAATGGTCCGCGTTTTTTCTTTTTTCTTCCGGTAATCATTCATTTGGCTTTTATCATGGCGGGAACTGCTATAAAAGTTTATGAAGCCTGGATTAGAAACGAAAGAAATAGAAAGGAAATCGAATCTCAGAAGGCTAAAACTGAATTACATTACCTTAAAAATCAGCTTAATCCTCACTTTTTATTCAATTCTCTAAATAGTATTTATAGTCTTACCTCAAAAAAATCTAATGATGCTCCTGAAGCGGTGATCACACTTTCAGAATTAATGCGTTATATGTTATTTCAGGCAGATCAGGAGTTTGTTTTGCTTAAAGATGAGGTAGAATATATTCAGAATTACTTGCGCTTGCAGCGTTTACGCATTGCAAATAACGAGAATGTAAAACTTAATATTCGCGGAGAACTAAATCAGCAAAAAATAAGACCTTTATTACTAATTTCGTTTATCGAAAATGCGTTTAAATATGGCACAGATTTTAAAGGAAATACGCTGGTAAAAATTGAGATCGAAATTGTACAAAATGAGCTTCAATTTAAATGCGAAAACATTGTTGGACGTAAGAAAAAGGCTAATGAAACTTTTGGTATTGGTTTAAAGAATACCAAAGAACAGCTTAATTTGCTGTATCCTAACAAGTACAGCCTGAAGATCGAAGATGATTCAGATTATTTTTCAGTATTTTTAAAATTAAAGTTGAATTAATGAACTGTCTTATTGTAGATGATGAGCCTTTGGCGGTAGATGTTATTGTTTCTTACATAGAGCAGGTGGGAGATATTAATATTGTTGAAACCACTAATAATCCACTAGAAGTTATTCGTATTCTAAAACAGCATCAGATCGATCTGGTATTTTTAGATATCGAAATGCCGAATCTTAATGGGATCGATCTGGTAAAAACCTTAGATCATCTTCCTCAATTTATTTTTACAACGGCTTATCCGCAATATGCTTTAGACGGTTTTAATTTAAACGCTACAGATTATCTGGTAAAACCAATCCCTTTTTCACGATTTTTAAAAGCGGTATCCAGAGCAAGGGAAGTTTATGAGCTGAAAAAAAGTAGAGAAAACGTAGGAGAACCTACTAAAGTAACCGAAATTATTCCTCCTAAAGACTATATTTTTGTAAAAGCTGAATACGAAAATATTAAGCTGGAAACCTCGAATATCCTGTTTATTGAAGGATTAAAAGATTACTTGAAGATTCATCTAAAATCTGAATCTAAAGCGGTATTAACGCTTTCGAACTTCAATGAAATTCAGCAGAAACTACCATCAAATTTTCTTCGAGTTCATCGGTCTTTCTTAGTGAATATCGATGCGATTTCAGCCTATAGAAAAGGAAAATTGATCATAGGAACCAATAGAATTTCGATAGGGGAAACCTATAAAAAAAATGTTTTTGAAACTCTAGGTTTATAATTCTTCACGTTTCAATCGTGATTAAATCTTAATTCTTTTCAATAGTATAAAAATCGAAATCTACATATCCTCCCGGTTGTTCTGTAGCATAGTTAAATAAGCCGTAGCGATAGCCCATAAAATGTTTTGTAAAAGTGTAAAGCATCTGTAGAGAACCGCCAATGTTTTGCCAGTTTTCACCATCGAGGCTGTAATAAAATTCAGCTTTATCATTAGTGAAATCGCATGAAACTTTAAGAAAAACCTCGTCGTTATTAAGTGGAGTACTTTCTACAGCTTCAAAATTTTCACTAACAGTACTCATCATAACGATTCCCTGTTTTTTATCTTCATTTTCGATTCCTAAAATCGACTTTACCATCACGATCGATGTTTTTCCGTTTTCCTTTTTTACACCTACGTAAGCATATTTATTCTGAAAAGCAGTTAATCCAGCAATATCACCATCCTTCATATTAGCGACATTTATTTTGGTGGTCGCAGAACTTTTTGGTCCTATAGTTCGCTGTGTTAAGGTATTTTTAGCCGACTGTAAATTAGCGTCAATTCGGCCAGTAGTTATTCGTAAACGCCCCGGATTTTCTAAGATTTCCCAATGATCATTATCTGGATTGTGATTCCATTGCCATACTAACGGAAGTTTAGTATCACCGGGTTTACGTTCAAAATCATCTGAAGCAACAATTGCAGGCACTTTAGTTTTTTTATTGGGTAGCTCTAAAGTCTCTGGTACTTTTCCATTTTCACCTAAAACTGGCCAGCCGTCTTTCCATTCTACAGGAACCAGATAAGGAATTCTTCCTATGCTTCCACGATCTCCAAAAAGCATCGCATACCAGTCGTCGTTTGTTGTATTTACGATACCTCCCTGTGCGACATGATCGTCTTGCAAAGCCAGGCGACCCTCGTAAGGTCCTGTGATTTTATCGGCTTTATGAATAATAACGCTGCGTGCCCATTTACTTTTGGGAGATGCAATATGAAAAATGTAATATTTGCCATCAATTTTAAATACCTGTGAACCTTCACCGGGAAGTCCGCCAACTTCATCTTCACCAAAAACCATATTCACATTTTCAATAATTGTTTTTTGGATTCCGCCGGGTTTAATGCCAGAAGCATCAGGCAGTAATTCTATCAGTTTAATTTCTCCACCGCCATAGATCATGTAGACTTTTCCGTCGTCATCAAAAAATAGCGAATTATCATGCAAAACCGGCTCAAAAGCATAGGATTCCCAGTTCCCTTTTTCAATAGAATCGGTTTTATAAACATGGGTTTTTCCGGTAGTGGCAGAGAAAGTTGATACATAAAAATAACCATCGTGAAAACGTAAACTACTGGCCCAGGAACCTTTTCCGTAGGCTTCTTCATTATTTTCCAGATTCATTTTATCATTTTCAACAAGGCGATCATAAGCATAACCCGCCATTTCCCAATTTATAAGATCCTTAGATTTCATGATAGGAAGTCCGGGGCTCATGTGCATCGTAGTACTGCTCATATAATATGTGTCCCCAACTCTAATGGTACTTACATCTGGAACATCTGCAAAGATCACTGGATTTTGTGCCGATTGAGAATAAATATAAATACTGTTGAAAATAAGTAAGCTGAAAAAAATGACAAACGAGCGTCTCATAAAATTGCTAATTTCTGCGGAATAATTTTTAAGCCGAATCTATCATTTGTAGATTTTGGAAGACTGAAAAATTTAGTCCTATTTGATCTAAAATTAGGTAAAATAAGGCAGAATTTTTTTGAAGCTAGACTGCAAACCATGCTATAAGGCTAGTTTGAAACAAAACGTAAAGTTTTTGATACTATGCAGAAAGGTTTTGGTGATCTATACTGCCTAAACTCATCCAAAAATGAGCTGAATTCTTCAAAAAATGCTATTCTATTTATTGAAAAATAAAAATCTCAAACTTTAAATGAGAAAATATCAGCTTATTTCCGAAGAAAAATTAAACAAAACAATACACCGAGATTCAATAAAAACAGATCTTATTTTTATTGAATCTCGGTGTAATAAAAATTGGTTATTTTGAACTGGAAATCTCTTCTAATTCTGGAGCTTCAAGTTTGTTATTTCTGTACAGGTAAACTATTTCCTTGCTTTGGTAATTTGCGAATGCATTAACCAGTTCTGTCTTTGCTTCCTGCTCTAAACGTTGTGCATCAAGTAGGTCTGAAAGATTGTTTAAACCGCTGTTGTAATTATCCCGGTGCACTTCTAAATTTTCTTCAGCATAAGTCAGGTTTTCTTCAGCAAATTCAATTTGTTTGTAGGCATTTTGTAAATCGTACCAGCTTTGCATAATGCCAATCGTAATTTGATCCTGAACTTTCTTTAACTGGTTTACCGCAATTTCTTCTTTAATTTCCTGTTGCTTTACTTTTTGTTTTTCAGCACCCCACCATGCAGAAATCGGGATACGTACAAGACCAAATGCCATTGGTTGAATATCAGAATCTAATCCTGTACTAAAAGTGCCGTATTTTACTGCATTTACACCAACCGAAACCTGAGGCAGCATTTCTGCTTTGGCCAGTTTTGTTTGTAATTTTGAAGCCTGAATTTGCTCATCTAACAAGCGATAATTAGAGTTTGCAGATACATTTGTGGTATGCTCGTATTTTAATTCTGGTGGAATAACCTCATGCAAAGTATCTACAGCCACAGCGGTAGTGTCGTAATTTAAACCTGTGTATAAGGCCAGATCTAATAGCGCTAGTTTTCGCAAATTAGAAAGTTTACTTTCATTAAGTAAAACTTTACTTCTATTTACTTTTACCTGAAGTAATTGATTTTTTGCAATCAATCCGGCATCCAATAAATCCTGTTGTTGTTTCAAAAGCTCGTTTAAATAAGCCTTAGAAGCCTTAACTACTTTTTGTTGTTCCTGCAATTGTACTAGTTGCCAGTATTTATTTTCAGTAGTTAAAATAACCGAATCTATAGATTGCTCTGCTCTAATTTTATTGGCTTCTACCTGTATTTCTGCAAGTTTATTTGAATTTCTAACGCTACCACCGGCAAAAACAACTTCAGATGCTGTGGCCGATGCTAGATATACATTATCAATTTCAGGAATTCCCAGCATTGCGATGGGATCTATAATATTATTAAAAGCATAAATAGCGCCACCTAAAGCTTCAATGTTTGGGAAATAATGGGCTATGGCTTCTTTTCGTTGCGCGTTGGCCTCTTCGATTTTAAGATTTCCGTTTTTAATATCGTGACTATACCTTAGTGCAGCATTTTTAGCTTCTTTCAGCGTAATTTTAGTTTCCTGCGCATTGCTGGTATAAGTAACAGCTAAGATTAGAAAAAATAAAAGCTGTTTTTTATGTATCGAAAAATTAGTCTTCATTTTTAACAATTTCAGGTTTAAGCATTTTCAGTTTTCTTTTCTTCAGTATTTCTAAAGAACATCCAGTATAATGCTGGTAACACATAAAGCGTAAGTACCATCGAAATCATGAGTCCGAATGCTATTACGGTTCCCAATGGTCCCCATAAACTTGATCGACTTATAATCATTGGAATAACACCCACTGCGGCGGCAGATGAGGTTAAGAAAATAGGTCGCATTCTTCGTTGTGCTGCTAAAATAGCGGCATCTTTAACGCTATAATTTTCTTTAAACCGAAGTTCGTCTGCAAAATCAATTAGGATAATTCCGTTTCTGACTACAATTCCACATAGTGCCAAAATTCCCAAAAACGAAGTGAATCCAAATGGATACTGCATTAGCATTAATCCTAGGGCAGCGCCCAAAATACTTAGCGGCATCGTGATAAAACTAAGACTGGCGTGTTTTATAGATTTAAAATGCCAGATAAGAATTAGGAATATCACCAAAACACTAATCGATAGCGAAATTCCCATTGGTACGAGGTTTTCCTGTTGCATTTCGAATTCGCCACCATAATCTACTCTTATCGAATTAGGAATATCAAGATTGTCGATTTTTGGTCTTAGTTTTTCTAAAACCACATTGGCAACAGCACCTTTAGTAATATCTACTCTAACCGTTAAACAGCGCATCCCGTTACGGTGTGTTATTTGCTCTTCCTGCCAGCCGGGCTCTATATTTGCCACCTGCCTAAGCGGAACCATACTCTGGGTTTTTGCTGAAAGTATAGCAAGTTCATTAAGATCTGCTACTGTTTGAGATTTATTATTTTCAGCCTTAATTTTTACCTGAATCGCATAATCTTCATCGTAGATCTTTGTAGCGTTTAGGCCTTCCATATACATGGCAACAGTGTTCGCGATATTCTCTTTGCTTAATCCTAATTGGGCTGCTTCATCTTTTTTAATGTCGATATTTATGGTTTTCTCCATTTCGCCAAAATTGGTACGAGACCAAATGGTTTGCGGAGTTTGCCGTGCTAGATCGATAATACTGTCTCCATAAGCTCGAAGCTGGCTAATATCATTTCCGTATAAACGAACCTCTATAGGCGCCGGTTTGTTAACCATATTTAGCTGTTTCATCCTGAAATAAGCATTGGGAAACATCTTTGCGTAATGCTCATCGTAATCTTTCAAAACTTCTTCAGTAGCATCTTCAGAAGCAGTGGTTACCAGAATTTGCGCAAAGTTTTTAGCCGGTAGGTTAGGAGCATAAACCATGTGAAAACGTGGTGAACTTTCACCAATAAAGCTGGTATAGTTTAAAACACGTTCATCGTCTTTAAGAACTTTCTCTTCAAATTGGTTAACCACTTTTGCCGTTTCATCAAGATTGCTGCCTTTAGCCAGGTAAACTTCTATCGCAAATTGATTTCGTTCAATAATTGGGAAAAGTTCTCGGGTTAAGCTTGAAAACAAAATGATGCCCAAAATGACAGATGCCAGCCCAATGGCAAGGTTTAATCGATAGTGCTTCATCGCCTTTTTAAGTGAAGCATTAAAAAAGCCCTGCAAACGATCTAACATCGATTTTTTGTTTTCCTTATCTGCTTTTTTATCGTTATGAAGTCCTTTTTTAATAAAAACCGTATTAAAAAATGGAACGATTAAAACTGAAATTGCCAGTGATAAAAACAACGCGATCATAATCGTGAAAGGGAAGGTGCTTAAAAAGTCTTTTGCCGTACCACTTAAAAAGAATACCAAAGGTAAAAATGTTGCTGAAATCGCTAAAGTTGCCGTAAATACTGAAGGAAAAAGTTCTAAAGCACTGTGATAAGCCGCTTTCCAAATCGATTCGCCTTCATCTAATTTTTCAACATGATTGTCTATAATCACAATAGGATCGTCTACAACGATTCCTAAAACGATAATAAGCGCTGCGAGCGTTACCGTGTTTAATTCCATTCCCAGCATATACATTACGGCAAGCGTAGAGGCAATGGTAATGGGAATGGTTGCTGCAGCTACAGATGCGACTCTAAATGGTAACAGGAATAAAGCGACCAGGATCACACCAATTAGCGCATAACCAAATTCTTTCATAAAATGCCCAATAGCGCTATGGACTACTTCAGGCTGATCTGCGATTTTCACAATTTCGATATCTTCAGGCAGATTGCTTTCGATGGTATGTAAACGCTCTTCGATCTCTTTTCCAAACTGAACGATATTATTCCCTTTAGCCATTTCTAAAGTAATGATCATGGCTTTGGTACAATTGGTTTTGGTAAAAGCATCTGGATCTTCGTATTCCCGTTTAACTTCAGCAATATCTTTTACTCTAATTATGCTTCCGTCGTTAGCGGTACGCACGATTTGGTTGGCAACATCAGTTTCATCCTTTAAGAAAGTATCGATGTGGATTGGCCGGTCAAATTCATTTCCCTCTAAAGTTCCGCCGGGATTAATGCTTCCCTGTTGTTGCAAACTTTGCATTAGCATTCCTGGGCTAATCCCATAAGTGGCTAGTTTGTTTTGATTGGTATAGACCGCAATTTGTTCTGTTAAACCACCGTCATGGCTAATTTTTGCAACGTTTTCTAATTGTCGCAGGTTATCTTCAATATCTTCTACGTGATGTTGCAGGTCTTTATAGGGGCGGGAAGAAGATTGTATCGCGAGGATCATGGCTGCGGTACTTCCAAATTCACTATTTACCAGAATTCCGCGGACTCCCGCTGGCAGTTGTTGTTGCTGAAAAACTAATAAGCCGTTTTTTAATTTATTCCAAAATTGTTCGGTTGCGTCTTCATCTACGCGATTGGCAACTTCAACATAAATATACATGCGGCCATCCTGAGAATACGAATAGGTTTTGGTTTTGTCTACTTCATTAAAACTAAAAAGATACTCTTCAACTTTGCTGGTAAGTTCTTGTTCTACTTCTTCTGAATTTGCTCCCGGATAATAGCCAATTAATAATCCCTGCCTAATGGTAAAATCTGGAAATTCATTCCGTGGCATATTAAATAAACCAAATAGTCCTATACTTACCAGAAGAAGAGCTACGGCAAGCGGAAATGATTTATTTTGCATTGCCCATTCTATGATAGAATTGTTTTGCTTTTTCATAATCTAAACGAGTCTTTTAAATTATTGGGCAATTTTAATTGGGGTATTATCGGTAAGTTTATGATATCCCGAAGTAATTACCTGGTCTGAAGCTTTTAAACCTGAAGTTATGGCAATGCCATTGCTGTAAAGCTTTCCTGTGCTAACCTGCTTTCGTTTAGCCTTTCCGTTTTCTGCAACAAATACAAAATATTCGTTTTCTTCGGTTACTGAGACTACTTCAATAGGCAAAATAATTTCAGAATCATCTGATTTTTGATTTTGATTGAAATCGATAAGCGCTGTACAGGACATTCCTGGTTTTATTGATTTCTCTGGATTTTCCAGAAGAATTTGTGCGATATAAACCGGATTTTGCTGATTGGATTGTATAGAAATTTCAGCCACTTTTCCGAAGAAAAAATCATCCCCCAAAGCATCGATTTTCACCTTTGCGCTATCTCCTTTTTTTAGTTGATTTACTTCAGCATCTGGCACGGGAATAGCCGCTTTTACGGTATCGATATTTAGTAATTGAAAAACAGGTCTGCCAGGGCTGGCCAAATCGCCAGATTCCATGATTTTAGCACCAATATAACCACTAAAAGGCGCATATAATTTACTGTGTTTTACATTTTGAAATGCAGCATTGGCCGCTGCTTTTGCTTGATTGTATTTAGATCGCGCTTCGATCATTTTAATTTCAGCAATGCTTCCTTTTTGGTACACTTCGTTTATACGTTCGTAATTTTCTTTGGCAAGATCGGCCTGCGCTTTACGAGCTTCATATTGTTCTCTATAAGCGGTAACGTCTACCTGGGCTAAAAGCTCACCTTTTTGTACAAAATCGCCCATTTCGGCATTAATAACTTCAATCGTTCCGCCTATTTGGAAACTAAGATTTACTGTTTTACTGGCAATAATTTTACCTGTAAAACCAGTGTTTTTGGTATTTAGTGAATTAGCATGTTCACCAATAGTAATCGTTTTAACAGCGATTGGTTGGATAGCAACAGATTTCTCTTTTTCGCCACAACTAATGGCAAGCAAAGCAAGAATCGCAAACAATGTGGGACAAATGTTACGCATATTAAATAAGATTAGGATAAGTTTAGTTTTGAAGTCCTTTGATCATTAATTGATTAATCCACTCTAATCGATCGAACATATCGTTAGAAAATCGCTGATATAGAAAAATTTCTTTTTCAAGGCTATCGGTTGCCGTTACCAGCGCAAGGGCCAAAAAATTGATGTCCTTTTTGGGAACAGGTTTAATTTCTTGTTTTTCGATCGCCCAGTGAATACAATCTTCGATAATGCTAATTTCTTCGGTTCTAATACCGTCTAAAAGCTGATATAAAAAACTAGTGTTTTCTTTTAGATCTGTGAGTAAATAGGTGTAGGTGTTAGAAAGCGAGATTAGATGTTCTAGTTTTATCTTTCTATAATTAGAAAGGTTTTTTTCGATGCTGAATTCTTTTGAAACATTTTTTGAAGTTTCCTGAATTCGTTTTTCATATTCATTCTTTACGAAGGCTTCGAAAACTTCATTTTTATTCTTGAAATAATAATATAAAGTACTTCGCCCTTTTTCTGAAGCCTTAGCGATATGATCCATAGTCGCTTTTTTATAACCGTGATCTCTAAATACGGTTTTGGAGGCTTCTATAATCTGCATTTTTACAAAATCTTCTTTAGAATCCATTTTTCGACAAAAATTAAAATTATGTCTAATTTTAAACAAAATTACAATTTATGTCTAAAATTAAATCTTTCTAAGTTGTTAATTTTTAGTCTAAATGTCTAAAAAAGTGAATGGGGAATGTAGAATTTTAAAGATTGGATTTTAAAATAAATACTTACTTTAGACTGAAATTAAAATACAGAAAATGAAAAGATCTTTTTTAATACTTGCTTTGATGTGTATGACAAGCCTTTTCGCTCAAAACGAAAAGACGATTTATCAATTTAAGGTTGAAGATATAAATGGGGAAACTTTCGATCTAAGTTCGCTAAAAGGGAAAAAGGTTATGATTGTAAATACGGCGAGTAAATGTGGATATACGCCGCAGTATGCCGAATTGCAGCGTATTTACGAGCAATATAAATATGATGACTTTGTAATTATTGGATTTCCATCTAACGATTTTGGAAACCAGGAGCCGGGGAGTAATGAAGAAATTTCAGAATTTTGCCAGAAAAATTACGGAGTAGATTTTCCCATGATGGCAAAGATTACAGTGAAAGGAGAAGAAAAGCATCCATTATATCAGTTTTTAACAGAGAAATCTAAAAATGGTTTCAAAGATTCTGAAGTAAAATGGAATTTTCAGAAATATCTGATCGATAGAGACGGGAAACTTGTCGCGGTAAAAGACTCGAATGTTGTGCCAGGTGATAATTCGATCCTTAGTTGGATTCAGAAATAATTCTGCTTAAAATATCTAAAAGCAAAAAAGGGTAATCAAATTACCCTTTTTTGCTTTTTAAAACCCTGTACTATTGCTGCACTAAAGTTATACTCATTGTAGCATATTGCGCATCAGAAACACCATCTGCACCTACATAGACGCTGGTAGATCTCCCAAAATAGCCTTCGCTAGAATTATATTTAACCCATTCTCTTCCTTGCACATTGATAGTGTAAGTTGTTCCTGCAACCATACTTACATTTGCTACCATAGTGGTATTTTGACCCAGGCTGTAAAATGTATTTCCTGGAAAAGATTTTGATACAGAGGTTATATATTTTTCTTTAATAACATTGTTATTGACCATAAATCGAACAGATCCTTGGCTGGCACCATCCTGATATTGTGTAACAGTATGGCGATGGGATGAACTATAACTTGTGTTTTCAGTAAATGTTGCATTTGTTGGTGCTCCTGATGCGTAATAAGCGCTGATGATAAATTGGTATGTTCCGGTGTATGGAGCTGTAAATGTACCATTTAAGCCTGGTAAATTAACATAAGTAGAATTGTTAGAACTTGCTCTAACTTCACTGGTTTGATTGTATTCTACAGAAAAGGTATTATGCCCAGCACGAACCCATCTACTGCCGTTATAATAGTAAAAGCCCTGAGTTACATCATTTACATTTCTAGTATTAAATACAAGCAAACCAAGTGGTGGGGTAGCAGCCATTGTAGATACATCTGTAGTGCTAGATAGTGCTACGCGGTTAACTAAAAGTCCTTTGTTTGTAGCACCTAAATCTAAAGATGCACTTGGGTTAGGAGCTGCATTGTCTATACCAACAGAACCCGATGCATGGATATTAATATCATCTTGCCAGGTTGTAGTATTAGGTGCGCCATCATTTTCTATTCCAATGGTTAATAGTCCGTTTTCATTACTAGAGCCATTACCACCTGCATTATCCTGATATCTAATATATCCATAATCACTACCAGCGTTACTGGCACTTTTAAAAATTATGGACGATTCTCCACCTTCATTAGCATGTTCTAAAACTATAGTTCCTGTGTTTGGGGTAGCAACAGTTCCAGATGCCTCATATACATGTAATGCGCCTTGTGGATTAGATGTACCTATACCCACCTGGGCATTAAGGCTGAACGTTAAAAATGATAGGGTAAAAAAGTAAAATTTTTTCATTTTATATTCTATTGCTTATTTATGAAACAAAAATAATTAGAAATCAATTGAATAAACTAAATATTAGGAATATATTATAAATGTGTCGACATTTAGCGCTTATGTTGCGACGAATTGTTTTTTATCAAAATTGATCAATCGTTGAATGAAAAGATTTAATAGTCTATTAGTTTGAAAATCATTATATTCGATCTGTATTAAGAGCAAAAGCTCATTGCTTGTATTGTACTTTGCAACATCTGTTTTTTAAGATCGTCTATTTTATAAACCATCAATCAAAATCATTATGAAAAAGAGTTTAATCTTGTTCGTTTTTCTTATGTCAATTGCTGTTGAAGCCAGAACCAAAGAAATAATTGCAGAGGTTGTTTTCGAGAATACTACAGATGCTCCTATTACTTCAGGAACCTTTTTTATTACTGAATTAGATAAAGAAATTGAAATTACTTCCGCAGAAAGTTTTAGTATCACACTGCCAGAAAAGGGTAAATATCAGTTTGGTTTTTATTCTGAAGATTTTACAAGTTATACGTATTATCCTGCCAAAATCACTTCTAAAAAGAATATTATTACCATTAGGTTAGAACAGAAACCTGCTACTGAAACTGCATTGAATTATAGAAATCTCGCAAACCCAGAAGATCTTGGTGTAGGAATGAATTTTATTTTTAACGGAATTAACCAAAAACCTGTAGATTTTAGCGAATTCAGCGAAAAGTATGTGGTAGGCGCAGTATCTAAAAATTGTACCGTAGATCCTGTACTGATGAAAAGAGTAACAGCTCATAATCAAAAGGTGGCCAATTATCTTACCAAAAACTTTGGGGAGCAATGGAAAGAAGACTTACCCGCAACACCATTTGGTTTAAAAGCAAAGTAAATCTTTAGTTGTTTGGCAATTAAAAATAGAGCTAAGCGTTATACTAATATTCGCTAATTTGTACGATCATTTTTAGTATTTAATGCTCTTATCACTATGTGCTATCAACTACAAAAGCTTATAATCAGGCTTTTTTTATACTTTATATTTTTCTTCTTTTCATTTCAAATTCCCGTTTTCTATGCTCAAAATTTAAATGAAGAATGCGAAGCTTTGGTTAATCCAGAGATTTTAGATTTCGAAATAGATGATTTATTAGATACAAGTATTAAAAGCAAAACAGGTAAAGGATATTTGATTCAGTTGGATGATTCTGAGGTTAAAAATGGAGAAAAAAGTCTTTTAATTTATGGCGAATTAGATTATCAATCAAACCAATTTGCCGACTTTTCCATTCATTTACCTATAAATATACCAAAGGATTCCAGGATTAAATATTCTGCATGGGTAAACATAAAAGATAGTATTGAGGGTGGTGAAAATGCAGGAGCGATGCTGCGTTTACTAAGTGATAGTTATGACCGGAAGGGAAATCCTGATATCTTCAAATTTAGCGATGAATTAATAAAGAAAACTACAGGCTGGCAGAAAGTCGAGATTACAGCAAAAGTTTCAGAAGATATATCAGGCATTCGTATTTCAGCCTTAATGCAAGGAAAAGGCAAGGCATGGATCGATGATTTAGAAATTGAAGTTAATGGCGAAAAAAATTCACAACTTTCGATATTTAAACCGAAAACTAAAATTGCCCAAATTCAGCAAAAATTAAGGCCATTTTTTAAGGATTTTCAGGATAAAAATGGAAAAATAATTGTGCCAAAAACTTTAGAAAATCAGCTTGATCGATCCAGGGTAGTTGGTATTGGCGAAGCAACTCATGGTACTCAGGAAATTTACGAAACCAAGATCGAATTGATTAAATATTTAATTCAACATAAAGAATTTAAGATAGTAGCACTTGAATCTTACTTAGGAAATACATTAAGGCTGAATTCGTTTATTCAGTCTGAAGGGAATAATGGAGAAGTAGTTTCAGAAATCGCAAATCTTGAATTTTGGATGTACTATACTGAAGTTTTTAAGGATTTTATTTTATGGCTGAAGAATTATAATCTGAATACAAAAAACAAAGTTCAAATAGTAGGTATAGATGTACAGTCTTCTACCCAAACCTTAGCGATTTTATCTGAAAAGTATTCTGAAACGACCAAAATAAAAAAGTTAATCGAAAACATCGAAAATCAATCTAGTGCTTTTACCAACAATATGGATTTGTTAGACTCGATTGATTCTGAAATTAGTAAACTATCTAAAACTCTCATTGAAGACAAACTATTATTGAAGAATGTTAAACGCAATTTGTATTTAAACACATTTTCGGGAATGGCTTACCACAAAAAGAGAGATAGTTTAATGGCTGAAAATGTAAAGTCCGTTTTAGAGCAAACCGATAAAATCATTCTATGGGCGCATGATCAACATCTTGCCAAAAACAGCGATGCGATGGGCGACTATTTAAACCAAGTTTATGACAAAGATTATGCAAACATAGGTTATTTGCTGGATACCGGAAATTTCTTAGTAATTAAGGACAAGGAGTTAAGCGCTAAAAATACTTTACAGCAATCTACCTGTCACGATTTAAGTTTTTATATGAAAGAAGCAAACAATATAGCCTGGTTTCTAAATAAAGCAGCCACGTTAGATAATTATCTGTTATCTAATTTTTATAGTTTGCCTTTATTTAAAAAGTCTATTGGAGCTTCAGGAAACCAGGATCAGTTTGTTAATATGGGATTAGAATCGCAAAAGCTATTCGATTACTATATTTTTATTCGAAATTCTAAACTATCAACTTTTTTGGATGGAATAGAAAACTAATTTGCAGGCTCAAATTTTAATCTACATCCCTGGTCGCATGCAGGATAGGTAGGAATAAAAATAACATTATTGCCTTCGTAATCAAATTCTTCTATATAGGTTGAAGATGCACTGGCAATTCCCATTCCTGTACTGGTACATTCAAAATCTAATGCAAGCTCATCGGTGTAAATAGAATAATTTCCGGTGGTGCATTGTGAAAAACGTGTAGAGGTAAATGTACCATCCTCGTTAAAGTTGTAAGAATAGCTGTATTCAGCAGGTGTCCATTCTCCATGGCCACTGGCATCTACACTATATACTTCAACTAATTTCCATGATCCTACGATTCGATCAACTTCATACATTTCGCGCTCTTCGTTGTCACAGCTAGGTAAAATAAGTAACGAACTAGAGCAAAATAAGAACAATAAGTGTTGTTTAATTTTATTCATTAGTTACATTGGTTAGTTTATGAACAATAATTTTTAAAAAAACAGGGGCATAAACTTTCCAGATAAATCAAGGGAATATAGATTGTATCTAGAATAAAATAAGTAGGAAAAAAATCAAGAATTCTTTCGAATTTTATGATTCATGTAACAATTTCGGGTATTGCGAATATAAATTAAATATCTGTAATATAGGAAGTTGTGTTTTGTTAAATTAAAAAAATTAACATGTATAAGTTTTTTCTTACAGTGTAAGTATAAGGTTATTTTTAGTAATTTTTATGATATTTTCAAAGAGGTCATAGATAGTGAACCACCAACTGGCTTATCATTAAAAACTTCTATCTTTTCTTTAGTATTTTTTAAGGCAAGTGTATAAATAAGTGGCATGTAATGTTCGGGTGTTGGTATGGCTAAATTAAATGCAGTTCCCTGTGATTGAAAATTAATCAGGCTTTTATGATCTCCATCTAAAATGTAGTTTTTCATCATTTCGTTTGCTTCTTTAGCCCAATCAAACGCAAATTCTTCATTTAATTTATCCCATGCGACCATTCTTAAATTATGAACAATGTTACCGCTACCAATAATTAACACGCCTTTGTTGCGCAATTGTTGCAATTGCTGCGCTAACTCATAATGGTATTTGGCAGGTTTAGAATAATCGATACTCATTTGGATAACCGGAATATCGGCATTGGGATATAAATGTTTTATAACACTCCATGCACCGTGATCCAGCCCCCATTTATCATCTAAACCAACTTCGGTTTTTGTGATAAGCTCTTTTGTTTCTTTTGCAAGTTCTGGATTGCCAGGCGCAGGATATTGTACGTCAAATAATTCTTGCGGGAAACCTCCAAAATCGTGTATCGTTTGTGGATGCTGCATAGCGGTAACAAAAGTTCCGTGGGTTTCCCAGTGTGCAGAAATACAAAGAATGGCATTTGGTCGCACCAATTCTTTACCAAGTTTTTTAAACGAAGCTACAAACTCGTTTTCTTCAATAGCATTCATTGGGCTTCCGTGGCCAAGAAATAACACGGGCATTTTACCCGTGTTACTCATGCCAGAAGTCATCTTATTTAAATCTCTTAAATTCATAGTAGATCCAATTATTGGGATTAATGAAAGGGATTTTAGAAAATTCTTTCTGTTCATTATATAATTATGAAACTTGTTTAAGGAATTGTAAGTCGGCAATAATTTTCACTTCTTCACCAACCATAATTCCGCCAGTTTCTAAAGCAGCATTCCAGTTTAATCCCCAATCTTTACGGTTTATGGTTCCGGTAGCTAAGAAACCTAATTTGGTATTACCCCAAGGATCTTGTTTTTCGCCACCGTAAACTAAATCTAGTGTTACTTCTTTACTAACATCTTTAATTTTAAGTGTACCGGTAAGTTTATAATTTTCATCATCGATTTTAGATAAAGATGTGCTTTCAAAACTAAGGCTAGGATAGTTTTCTACATCAAAGAAATCGGCACTTTTTAGGTGGTTATCTCTATCTGTTACTCGTGTAGAAATCGAAGTAGCAGCGATGCTTGCACTAAGTTTTGCTTTGGTAAAGTCTTCACCATCTATAGTACCTTCAAAAGAACTAAAGTATCCATTAACTTTAGAGATCATTAAATGTTTTACTCTAAAAGCTATTTCACTGTGTGCAGGATCGATTACCCATTTTACTGTTTCCATGATATTTGTGTTTAAAAGTTATATTTATTTTGAACACTACAAAGATGAAAACAAATAGCGCCTTATGCCTTACACTATTCGGTAATAGAGTTGTAGATTTAAGAAGTAAGCATGCTTCTCATTTCTTCTCTAAACTCTTTTGGAGATTGTCCCGACTTCTTTTTGAACACATTAGAGAAATAAGAATTTTCGTTATAGCCTAATTCGAATGCGATTTCAGAGATTGTTTTTTCAGAAGAAATCAATAAATTTTTAGCTTCAATAAGCTTTCGGGTTTCAATAATTTCAGAGACACTTTGGCTCAAAATATTCTGGCAAATAAGATTCAAATTCCGTGAAGACATAAATAGTTTTTCAGCATAAAACTCCACTCCAACCGGCCGGTGATAGTTCGCTTCTAATACGGTTAAAAAGTTACCAAACGAAATATGCTGAGTTTTTTGAAGTTGGTGATCTGGCGGTGTAAGTTTTTTCCTTTCGGCCTCGATCATACTTAAGAGCACACCAAGTAATTGCCTTATGATCCCATAATCTACAGTACTTTGCTGCGTTTCATCGTACATCATTTCACACAATGTCACCAATCTTTTAAAACAAATATCTTTATCTAATGGAAGATTTGCCTGGTTGTGATAAAGCGAATAAAGCTGGAAAGTAGTCTCTGGAATAAACTCACTTTTAAAACGTATGCCCCAAATATTACATTTGCCATTTTCAGGTTTTGGGATAAGTCGGTGTACTTTTCCCTTGGTTACAAAACTTACGAAAGGCGCCTGTATCGTGGTGGCATTAAAATCTATAAAATGCTCTAAAGCACCATCGATACCAATAAGTAATTCCTCGAATTCGTGATTATGAGGCAGATCTGGATGCTCAGAGATTTTTTCGGCTTCCTGCAGGTCTACTTTAAAAATATGAAATAGTTTATTCATTTTTCAGCTATGGTTTCGCCATACTAATTTAGGCTTTTATGCTTTAATATCTTTAAGCCTTCAATCTTTACGGCAACCTAATCTTTAAAAACTTTAAAAAGCTTATTTTTAATGCTGAAATTGTTGATTTTCAACACCTTTTTTTCTGAAGTATTTAAGTCGGTTTTAATGAACAAGCATTTTTTTGAAGAGATCTATAAGTATCCCGATATTAAAAAAGAGGATTACGATCGTATAGCCAACGCGCATAGTTCGGTTGAATTTTCTAAAAACGACTTGCTAATAAAAGCCGGGAAAGTAAGTAATGCGTATTTTTTAGTTGAAATAGGATTATTTAGGTCGTATGTGATCGATTTTAAAGGAAACGAAATTACCACTGGGTTTTTTAGCGCCAATCACATTCTAATCGAAGTGGCATCGCTGTTTCTAAGACAGCCATCTCAGGAAAATTTTCAGGCGCTTACAAATGGAGTGGCCTGGAAGATCGATATTGCAGATTTTCACGAGCTTTTTCAAACTATCGATGGCTTTTCAGAATGGGGAAGGGCATGGATGTCTAATCAGCTTTTTATTTCCAAGCAAAATTCAATAAATATGCTTACCCAAAGCGCTACAGATCGTTATCTACATCTTGTTAAAGCGCAACCAGAAGTTATAAAAAATGCTCCTTTAAAATTTATAGCTTCGTTTTTAGGCATTACCGATACCTCTTTAAGCCGAATTAGAAAAGAAATTTCTAGAAAAGCCTAAATCTTGTCTTATGGCAAGTTTTAGATAAGTTAGAACGCTTAATTTTAGCATATTAACCTTTAAGTTTTCTAATTATGAAAAATGAAAATCCTGTAGTTTGGTTCGAGATCTATGTAAATGATATGAGCCGGGCACAAAAATTCTATGAATTCGTTTTCTCAATCAAATTGGCTGATATTCCTATGCCAGATATGAACACACCCATGAAAATGTTGTTTTTTCCCGGCGATATGGAATCTAAAAACAGGGCAACAGGCGCTTTGGTACAAGTGGAAGGAATCGAAGCTGGTGGCAATAGTACGCTCGTTTATTTTTATAGCGACGATTGTAGTGTAGAAGAAGCAAAGATCGAGGCTGCAGGTGGTAGCGTCTTTAGACCTAAAATGTCTATTGGCGAATATGGTTTTATTGTTTTGGCCACCGATACCGAAGGGAACATGATTGGTATCCATTCCATGAACTAAAAAAGTACGGCCAAAACCAACAATATCAGCACTGTGTTTTCTTTAAAATTTATAGCATATTAACCAGTTTCAATAATATGTAAGCAGTTTAAAGGAAGCACAGTCAACTTATGCTTTAAATATTCTAAATTGAAGATTTTGTAAGTTTTTGAGGTAATTTATTTTAATTTCTTCGGAAGAAAATAAGCTTTAAAACAACGAATTTAAACTGAAATTAGATAAATATTCATGGCATTTTTAAGAATTACTGGTCTTGTATTTTTATGCGGAATTACTCTTTCCTGCGGAAATAAAACGCTTACAACTAAAGCTCAAAATAAAAACAGTGCAGCAGTTTCAACTGAAGCAAAAACACTTCAGCTGTATCGTGAGATGATGATCGCTAATCCGCCAGATTCCTTAAAATTAGATCCTTTTTATAAAAAATATATAGATGCTTTTGGGATTCCGGTGGTATCTTCAGAAAAAGTTCCAGATGATGCGCTTGCTGTGGCTCGTGATATCGTAAATTTTATGCTGGTAAAACGTCCCGATATACGGCAGGAACTTCAAAAACGCGGAGCCCGAATTTTAATTATGGCTGAAACCGAAATGGAAACCGATCTACCAGAACGCAGCGACTGGAAAAAGCCGGCAATAGACGATGTTAGGTTAACGCCGGGGGAACGTGAAAATTATAATAAACCAGGCGGAATTGGTAGCCAAACCGATAAAGAATATTGGAACCAGCGCGCCCGTGGAATGGGCGGAACGGTGACAAGTTGCGCCGAGGAAAATTTATTGGGATACCCAGATACGCGATATTATGGCGAGAATATTCTGGTACACGAATTTAGCCATAATATGATGGGCGCGTTACGAAAAACAGATCCAAAATTATATGCTGAAATTGGTAAAGCTTACACCGCAGCCAAAGAAAAAGGATTGTACAAAGGCCAATATGCCATTAACACCGTAGCCGAATATTGGGCGGAGGGTTCGCAGTGGTGGTTTTGGTCTAATTACGGGTTTTATGATGGCGAAAAATATATCGTATCGCCTAGCGATCTGAAAGAATATGATCCTGCACTTTACAACATTTTGGCTAAGGTATATCATGGACATCACATTCCGGCAGATGTTTATTATGCACACAATAAGGAACCTAGATCTTGAATTTTACTCGATAATCCAGATTAAATACTCCTAGGCTTACCTAGAAACGAAGATAATTTTCAAAAAAATGCCTTTTAGCTTTCTCTTGAATTAGTCTATTTCTAAAATTCTGGATTTCCTGTTTCTTTAATTCAGTAAAAAATCAAGTCAGGATTTATATAATTTCAGTAAGAAATACAATTCCGAAGATCCAACCCAGGTAAAGAAAAGTGTAGGATAATGAGTAAGCTACTGCTTTGGTAAAGTTACCTGAAGTTGAATTGGCATGTTTAAAAACCTGCCGCAAGGCTCTAAAGAAAACCCAGTAGAGCATCATGATAATGATAAATAGCGAAAACCAAAAAATCGCTTCTAGCAAGAGCATAGCAACAAGAATTAAAATGCTCATCACGATCCAAAGCAGTATAGAAACTATTAGTCCGCTTAAGCCATCTCCCACATCAGTGTCTGTAGAATCGAAGCCTCCCGGGGCCTGATAGTTGAAAAGCGAACCTTTGGTATAATTTCTATAATTAGGAAAATCATCTTGTAATCCCAAGCCTTTGTATAAACCATAAGTCATAAATGCGAATAGCAGCGTACCAATTATCGAAAGTGAAATATAAAAATTGCTGGTTAGTGCACGATTATAATTAATTCCCGTAAGCCAAACGGTTACAGCGGTCACGGCAATAACGATTAGGGAAATAATAAAAATGGTTTTTCCTTTTAGATAAGGTTTTTTAGATGCTTTCATTTTGATTGATCTAACTAAGATGGATGATTTTTAGAAAAGTATAAAATTTATTGGCACCGCTAAAGGGTATAATCCCCCGAGGCTTGCCTCGAAATTAAGAAATTATTTTTAACGAATGCCTTATGGGCTTACCCAAGGTAGTTTACTAAACAATCGTGTCTAGATTTTTATGATTAAAAATCATTCCTTTTCAATTTCACTTTTTACCAGATCGATAAGCGCTTCTCCATGAATATTCTTAGCAATAACGATCCCGTTTTTATCTAAAATAAAATTTGCAGGGATTGTCCTGATTCTTATTTTTTTCAGGAAATCTGTATCGTCACCCTGTAATTCTGAAAGTTGAATCCAGGCATCGGCGCCATCGCTTTCGGCCGCCATCTTCCAGGCTTTTTCGTTGCTTTCTAAAGCATAAGCGATTATTCCTAAACCTTTGCTTTTATATTCTTCGTATAGCGGAACCAGGACTTTGCGATTTTCTTTTCGGCAGGGAACACACCAGGATGCCCACAGGTCGATAATCGTTAATTTTGAACCTAAATTTTTGATGATCGAAAGACTGTCTTTAGTGATCGATGGCAGCATTGCTTCAGGAAATGTATCGCCAATTAAGACTGGTAAATTTTTGCGGGAGCCCATTTCACAAAGCTCATTTAACCAGGAATTAGTAATATTTTTTTCTTGCCATTTTTGGCATTGTCGCACTAAAAATTCAGGAATACGTTCAAAATCACTTTCTGGGCTTACCCAACGTAAAGCCTGCATTGCGGGCAAAAAATGTTCGCTGTTATCAGCGAAATTCATCAATGATTTTTGATAATTTAAGATCGCTTCCTCTTTCTCGAGCAACTGGCTGCCATCTTCTATCTGCCAGGTTTTATTGGCCAGATATTTTTTATAAGCATTGTTTTTTATATCTCTAAGTTGAAGCAAGGCTTTATTTTCTTCGGAAGGATTTTCGATGGAAAAACTTTGTTGAAATTCGTCGAAATTCGCCGCTATTTTTATGGATTTTTGCTGAAAGATCACCGGCATATAATTGGAAGTTTTTGGATCTTCAGAAATTAAATAATTTGGCGCTTTGCCGGAAGCCTGAAGTACAATTTCAAATAATCCTGAAGCCGAATTCCCTGAAAATTGCTGAAAGCTAAAAGAACCATCTTCAGCAATAGTGGCCGAATCGATAACATTTCCAAAAAATGAGGCTGCAACCTCATTTAACTGTTCTGGCCGAATCAAATAAAGCTTATAATTTGAAGGTGCATTTTTTATCTTTCCGGTAATTGCGACATCAGTCGTGCAACTAGCCCAGAACGATGAAAAAATTAGTACTGTAATTATCGATTTTAAGCAAATTCGATTCATTTTTTGGAAGTCTAAAACTTGATGCCAAATTAACTAATTTCAGTAGTAATCAATAAGAATTATTTTTCAGATTTAATTTTTTAGTCCGCCGCCAGGCTTGTGAGTTTTATTCCATTCTTTGTAAAATTCAACGAATTTCAGATGATGTTTTATCGCCAGTTTTTCAGGATCAAATTTTTTAAAATCAAAATCCCCGAATTCTATTTTTTCTAATTTCAGGATAAAACTATCGGTTTTATATTCGGCGATCAAACCGGGAAGTGTGGCGTAAGCAGTTGGGCCACCAACAAAATCAATTTCAGGAATAAACCAGCATTCTTCAGGAATAAATTTTTGATATTCTTCGTTTTCGTTAAGGATTTCTGGCAGCGCCAAAATTGCGGTATATCCATTTATTTTTTCGAAGTTTCTGTAATACGCCACTTTACATTATCTGCTGCGACCTGCCTGGTAAACTCCAAAACCCTGGGAATTTAATACGATTTTTTCTGCTGAATGTCGCTGGCGATAAATTTGCTGTTTATGATGCTGGTTTGAGCAAGATTGTAGGCTGTTTCAAAAAACTGAAGATATTCTGGCCATTCTGCCGTAACCTGATACTTTTTGTTATCTGAAATTACGATGAATTTAATTTCGGCCGCCGCCTTTTTATTCTGAAAATTCATCTGGTCTAACATAATTTCGTAGTTAGGATTTGGAACCGAATCTGGCGAAAATAAATCAGTAATTAATTCTGCGGAATACGTCGCTTTCAGTTCCTGTCCAAAGAGCGGAGTCGCTAAAAATGAGGCGCATAAGATTAAAAAGAAGCTTTTATTCATATAAAATCGTGATGATTAATTATTTCATTGTTAATTGATAGATCATGCGATTCTTTTAGCCTCTTTTTTAGAAAGTACCTTTAAAAATCGGTCGATTCTGCCTTTATTTTCCTGTTGTAACAGTGAGGGATATAAATTCATTAAAATATTGACCAAAATGATCCAAAGCGAAAACAAAAATTCCGCTCTAATTACTTTAATTATGGCAAAGATCATCACAAATAAAAAGCCGATAAAATGACTAATTTCGGCAATAGTCATTTCCTGTCTTAATTCGATCAATTCTTTAGTGGTGGCTTTAGATTGTAACTGCAGCTTGGGATTAAAAAATTTGAAGAATGTGTTTTTTACGATCCATTTAAAAGCACCCAAACCAATAAATTTATTCAGTTTTCTACTTTTTACCAGGCTAATATTAGATAGTTTTCCGTAGAATTCCGTTTTTCTGAGCGCCGCATTTACGATCATTCCAACGATCCAGGAAATGAAACAAATAGATATACTAAAAGTGATATATTTCAAAGTCATCGAAAGATCAATCGAGGTTAAAACCCAAGGTGTCCAGTAGCTTAGGTTTTACTAAATTAAACAATCTTAGGTCTAAAAAGTAGAATTTTAGATTGAAAATATATATTTTTCTGTTAAAAATAGTGAGTCAGATTTTATTGAATTTCAGATGCTATACAGAATAAACAGAAAAAACTTTATGCGAAATAGCATTGTGATTTGAGTTTTCCCAATTGGCCAAAAGGATTAATTCTGACGCAATTTTCTGCATCGCTCTATATTTTCCAGCAAAGTTCCTTTTTCAGGATTAAGTTCGTAAGCTTTTTGATAAGCTATTTCGGCTTTTTTATATTCTTTTAATTTTTCTAGATTTTGGCCTTTAATGTCCCAAACTTCCCAGTCTTCGGGTAATTCTCGAGTCATGATCTCGCTTAATTGCGCGCTTATTTTCCAGTTTTTATTTCCGAAGTTAAGCCGCTCTAACCAATAAATATCTAATATGTTGCTTGGATTTTTCTCATTCTTAAGCTTATAATATTGTCCAACCAGATCATTAGTTTCTTTTCTTTCTATAGCATCGGCAAGGTCGTAAGCGATGGTGCGATTGGGGTGATTTAATTTAAATTCAGGATAAATGATCTTTAAACCAATATCATCAACCAGACTAACCGAATTAGAAAGCGCCACCACACCAGTTTTCGTATTCTTGTTATATGCAACAAATGAAGTATAGCCACCTGTGCCACCATTATGCAATAAAATTTCTGTAGAATTTTCTGGTTTTAAAACAAACCATCCATTCTTGTAAAACAGGTTGTTTACACCTAGATCGTCGATTCCGGTCACATGCAGATTTTCAATTTTTGGTGCTTGAAACTGATCGTTATTTTCTTTCTGAAATTTTAAATAGCTAACAAGATCTTGCGTACAACTTATCAAACCACCAGCATACCGGCTAGGTCCTGTAAATTTCCAGTTTTTATTTTTGGTGCCAATATTTGTGGGCTGCACCAGGAGTTTTTTATTTACAGTAGCATGTTCTAAGTGACTATGATACATTTCGCTATCCTGAAATAATTCACCAAAGAGATCTGGAAAATCACTTACAGTTTTCTTTTCTATAATTCTTCCCAAAACACCAAAACCAAAGTTAGAGTAGCTCCAGGTTTTACTTGTATCGATTTTTAAATTATGTAGTTCGGTTTCTAAAAGTGTATTGCTGTAGCCATTAAAAGGATCAGACCAGTCTTTAGGTGAAAATTGATTAGACAATCTAGGCAAACCAGATTTGTGATTTCTTAGCTCATTTACTTTTACAAGCATTAAATATTCATTTTCGATTTCTGGAAAAAAATCTGCGATCGACTTATCAAGCTGGTCTTCTAAATAAATTTCAGCAAGCCAGGCGGTAAAGGTTTTTGTTACTGAACCAATTTCGTACAAGCTTAAGTTAGTAGCTGTCTCTCCTGAAGTATCGATTTGCCCATAATTATAAAACTTCGTTTCTCCTGAAGGCAACAATATACCTATTGAAATACTCGGATTAATCTCAAGTTCAGTACGTCTTAAAATTTCATTTTCGACGGAATCTGAAATGATCTGTTGACTAAATACCAGATTAGAAAAAAAACTAAAAAGACCAAAAAGCAAAAACCTAACTCGCATCTAAATTGAATTTTAAATTAGCTTAATCTACCGCCTCGTTTAGAAAATGATTAAAAGGAAGCTGAATTTTATAGATTTTCAGCAATTGTTTTTCAAGGTCTTTTTGCGCCCAAAATTCGTTCGAAACAGGATGGATCATAGCATAGCTTTTATGCTTTAGCAATTCGACATCTTTAAATTCCTTCGGAAAATCCTTTGGAGCTCTTTTTAATTTTTCGCCATGAATTTCAGGGAAATAAGATTGAAATTGGTTGTTTTCAATGATATTTTTAAAATCTTCAGAATAATCATAAATATGCTGTCGAATCGCTTTTAAATTTTGGGAATCAGGTTTGTAAATTCCGCCGCCAATAAAACAATGATCGGGTTCAATATGCATATAATAGCCTGCGTGCCCACTTTTACGACCATCTTTTGCGAAAAAAGCTCCAAAATTAGTTTTGTAAGGCGCTTTATTTTTAGAAAATCGAACATCTCGGTAAATTCTGAACATGCATTTTTTAGGATCGTCTACATTTATTTGTGGATCTAGCGCTTTTAACTGTGGTAAAAAGTCTCCCAAAAATTGCAGAAACTCGTCCTTAGCTTCTTCATATCTTGATTTATTGTCATTAAACCAATTTCTATTATTATTGATTTGAAGATCGATTAAAAAGTGAAAAATTTTATCAAAATCCATAGTTGTAGCTCCTTTTAGGAAGGAAAGTTAGTACATTTTTTCAGCAAAATCCTGCTTCAATCAAATTTCTTCCTCAGTGCTATTAATCCTAAAATAGGACCGATAGCCAGAATCATAAAAATAGCGGTGCTATTTGTTGTTTCAGCAAGAAAATTCAGCAATAAAATGCTAAAGATCGTTATAGAGTAGCCAAGACAATTTACGATGGTTAGTGCCGTTCCTTTTACTTCTGGATCTGCATTTTGCGCCACCAGAGTAGAGAATAATGGTGAATCTGCAACCACCATAATTCCCCAAAATAAAAGAAAAGCGATGAAAATTTCTACGGAATTTATACTGAAGAAAAGGGGAGAAACAAGGCAGCAAATTCCTGAAAGGGCTAATGCTGAAATTGCCGTTTTTTTAGTTCCTTTTTTTTCAGCAATAAATCCGCCCAATACGCAAGCCAATCCGCCAACTCCAATAATCAAAAATGACCACAGCGAAAATCTGAAGCTGGTTTGATGAATTTCAGCATATAATTCTAGCATGACGGGAACAAAAGCCCAAAAGCTGTATAATTCCCACATATGCCCAAAGTAGCCAAAAGCTGAACTTCTAAAATTTTTATTCCTGAAAACCTTTAAAAATGATTTTAGATCTATGGATTTACTGGCACTTCTAAACGGACCGTCAGGTACAAAAAACTGAATTAAAAGTCCGCCTAAAACGGTCAAAATCGAGGTGCCAATTAATACCGACTTCCACGGAAGATTAGCCGTTAAACTTTTAAGTAAATGCGGAAAAGCGGTCCCAATAACCAGCGCACCGACTAAAAATCCCAGGGATTTTCCTAATCCCTTTTGAAAAAAATCTGTTGCGATCTTCATGCCTATGGGATAAATACCGGCTAGAAAAAAGCCGACGAAAAATCGTAAAAGGAGTAAACTTTCTATCGTATTTTGGGAGTAAATACTCGTTAAATTAAAAAGTGCACCGCCAAGAGCACTAAGAAAAAATACTTTTGAAGGCGAAAACCTATCGGCAATGCTAAGAATGGCGAAAAGCAGCGTCCCTAAAATAAACCCAAATTGCACCGCAGAGGTTAATAAACCTAAGGTTTCTTCTGGTAGTTGAAAGTTGGTAATAAGATTATTCATCACCGCGTTTCCTGCAAACCAAAGGGAAGTACAGCAAAATTGAGCAATTACGATAAGCGGGAGAATTCTCCTTTTAACCAACATGTATTTTTTTGTTGGGTAAAGATATGCATATTTGGTATGTTAGAATTTTGGATTGTTAGTAAGTTGGAATTTTAAATTATTGTCTATTGTCTACTGAGACTGCTCACTGAAGATTGAGACTGCCAATTGCTCAGTGAAAAAGACTTCTCGATACATTTTATTTTTTCGCTGCGCTACAAATTAAAACACTCGAAGTGACATTTTAAGATATTAGAATCTAGAAAATAGAGCTAAGACATGGATAAATAATGCAACACTATTTCATATTTACTGTAAAATGAGACTGTTCACTGAAAACTGCAACTGCCAATTCAATTGCCCAATAAATCCTAGTCTTTAACCTCTTTTACTTCCATTAAATATTTATCTAAAAAGGTTTTAATTTTTCCATAGCCTTCAATTTCGTTTTCTTTTTTCATAAAACCGTGGCCTTCATCATCAAAAACAACATATTCAACCGGAACTTCGTTTTTCTTAATTTCAGCAACAATTTCATCAGATTCTTCTGGTATTACTCTAACGTCGTTTAGACCTTGTAAAACCATAACCGGATTTTTAATTTCATCTGCATGAAAAAGAGGCGAGATTTCGTATAATCTAACCGAATCTTTTGTTGTTGGATCACCCATTTCGTCGTAAAGCGCCGTTCTAAAAGCTTCCCAGTAAGGAGGGATAGAATTTAGCGTTCTAAGCCAGTTGGTTACACCAAAAAGGTTTACACCTACTTTAAATTCGTCTGGTGCAGAGGTCATAGCAGCCATCGTCATAAATCCGCCATAAGACCCACCTAAAATACCAATCTTGTCTTCATCTATTACTCCGGTATCGATAAGAAAATCTTTGCCTTTTATGCAATCCTGCAAATCTTCAGAGCCATGTTTTTGATCGTCTAAGTGATTAAATTCTTTACCATAGCCGCCGCTTCCTCTATTATTTACGGCCAGTATTGCATAGCCATGATTCACTAAATATTGTATTAGTGTAAAATAACTTAATCTAGATTGACCGCCCGGGCCACCGTGTACCCAAACTAGTGCGGGCACTTTATTTTCTTCAGAAGCTGTTTTTGGTTGATAGTAGATGGCAGGAATCTCCAGGCCGTCAAAAGATGTATATCTCACCACTTTTCCTTCAACCAAATCTGCTTTATCGATTTCTGGGTTTAAGGTATTTGTAAGTTGTTTTAGTTCTTCGGTTTCAAAATTATAGACAAATAAATTACTAGGCGTTGCCGATGTACTTACTGTTAGCCGAATAAGTTTTTCACTTTTCGAAATTTCTACAGAAGAAATACTTCCACCTTCAATCTTGGGTAATTTTACCTCTTTGCCTGTTTCATTATCTAAAATAATTACTTTTGTTTTGGCATCTTCATTAATACCAATTACCCGATACTTTCCGTTTTCAGAATCATAAGCATACCAAACATCCCAATTTGTTTCGTAGAGTTTTTCAACCGCCCCGGTTTCCAGATCTCTTTTTGCCAGATATACAAAATCTGAATTCTCATCGGTAAGATAAAATAGGGATTTACTGTCTTTGCTGAAGAATTCTGGTTCGTATAAAGCATCACCCTCGTGTACACTTATATCCTCAGTTTCTCCAGTTTCAGTATTAAATAAGTACATTTTACCGTTGGCACTGGTAAGCATTTGTACCAATGCAATATATTTTTCATCCTGAGACATGGCATTGGGATCCAATCCTTCAGTATTTTCATACAGTATTTCCAGCTTAGTTTGTTTAGCGGTATCGATTTGCATTTTGTATAAATCGAAAAATCTTAGATCTCTTCTATTAGATCTTATGTACATAAATTCATCGTTCTCACTCCATCCCAAAAACTGATTTGCAACACTATCTTTTGGAGTTAAAACACTGGAAGAACCATCATCTTCTAAAAGATAAAGTTTATAATTTTCGTTACCGCCTTGATCTGCCGAGTATATAATTTGATTTGTTCCCGGAACATAAGATTCACTAAAATAACTGTCTATTTTAGAATCTGTAAGTTGTTCTTTTTCACCAGAGCTTAAAGTTATTTCATAGAGATTGAAAATTCCTGACTCATTTGAAGTATATAAAAGTTTTGATTCATCTTCAGAAAATGTACCGCCACCAATGTCAATATTTTTAAAAAATTGATTGATAGAGTAGGTATTAAAAGATTCTTCTTTCTTTTCTTCAGAATCTTTTTTACAGGAGATAACAAACAGAAAAACTAGGAAAAGAGTAGTGAATTTTTTCATGGGTTGGTTGGTTAGAAGTTGATAAATTACTAAGAAATAATATAATTTTAAATCTAAATATAATCTTAAAATTTATCATAAGTATTTTAAAATGAATAAATTATGAAATGGTATGGGGCGGAAGTGAAGTTTTGATTGGTTGGGATTTGAGTATTCTGGATTGTTGGTATGTTGGAGTTTTAGATTTTAAAGCATAGGGTATTTTAGATTACTGCAAACTGAGACTGTCATCTGATTACTGAAAAAGACTTCTCGATACATTTAATTTTTTCGCTGCGCTGTAAAATAAAACACTCGAAGTGACATTTTAAGATATGAGAATCTAGAAATTAGAGTTTAGATATGGAATAGTAGTGCTAAACTATTTTTATGTTTACTGTAAACTATAAAATGCGACTGCATACTGGCCACTGAGACTGTTCACTGAATAATCTATCATTCAAAATCTTCAATTTCAGCTAAAAATGATTTTGCTTCTTCGATCTGGCTGCCATTGCCTTGTAATATCCAGTTTACGTAATTTTTATCAGCATTTTTTGATTTCAGTTTTGCTGAAAAAAACAAAGCTAAAATTTGAAGAATTATGGTAACTCCTGCAAAGATCCATATCTGTTGTAGTGAAATAAATTCTGTAGCGTCAAAATTGAATAAAACTTTTAGTACAAAAATTCCGACGAAAGGACTAAAAGGTAAAATAGCTGCCGCGATCTTTAAATTAAATAGGATTGAAAGTTTAAGTTTTGAAAGTTGTCGCTGCAATATGGTAACAGGTTGCTGATAATCTAAACTCAAAATGCAATGTAATTGTTTAACAGAAGAAAATACAAAGGCAAAGCTAAAGAATAAGACTATACTGGCCGAAAATGCGAAATACCAGATTTCTAAATTGCGAATAAGAAATTGTACCGCATAGGAAATAAGCAGGCTAAAAAATACAAGGCTGCTAATAGGCAAAAAAAGCAGCTGATTAATTTTTGACTTTGCTTTATCTAATTTTAGCTCTTTTAAAACAGCTATGTTTAAACTTCTTATAGCTTCCAGTTTTTGTTCCTGATTTTGCCAGGCATCTCTTAATTGCTCGATATCCATAAGTTTATTTTTTAAATTTCTTTTTTAGCTCTTTTTTGATTCGGTTTATTTTAGTACCAACATTTGTTTCTGAAATTCCTAGAACTGCCGCAATTTCCTGGTGAGTTTTAGCATCTAAATACATGATCATTAAAGCCTTGTTTAAAGGTTTTAATTCCTGAATAAATTGGTTCAGTTTCTTAATGTTTTCGTCTTCCTCGGTTTTATTTTCCTCCTGAATATGAACAAGTTTTTCTTTTAACGGAACAAAATATTTTTCCCTGGTTTTTATTTTTCGGTTATACGAAATCACTACGTTAAAGGCGATTTTATACATCCAGGTGGTAATTTTTACGGCATGATCAAATCTATCATAGCTCTTCAAAAGATTAATGATGATCTCCTGGATAAGATCTTCCTGTTTTTCAGGATAATAACTATAAGCATTTACAATCTTAAAAATGAGATTTTTGTTTTCTTCGATATGTTGTAAAATGTCTTCTTTAGCCGATTTCATTACCTGTTTTTCTTAGGTCTTTGTATCATTAATCGTTTCTTGTTTTTAAAAATCACACTTTTTTCAGAAAAAAATCAAATTAAATAAGCTTTGTGCGGTGTTTGGCTTATAATATACTTTCTTTACAAAAGGATTTCAGATAAAAACATATTTTACTTAATTTAGTTTAAGGTTTTAGCAAAATTCATCATCATGAAAAAAATAATCTATGGACTGGCTTTAGTTGCCGGTTTTTCAAGTTGTAAAGAGACCGAAGATTTAACATCAAAATTTTATTCCGCTCAGGATTCTGAACATTTTACGATTTCAGGAAGGGTAGATAAAAGAGATTCATCGCTGGTAATGATTAGTCCGGCTTCAAAAATTGCCTTCAAAAATACACAAGATGATACTTTGAGTGTTTTTTCTAAAGTAGACGATCCTAAGCAACATGCATTTTGGGCCTTGGCTATAAACGGAGAATATAAAGGAAAGAAAAGAGTAGAGGGAGACACCATAAACGAATTAAAAATTCCGGTTTCCAAAAACGATACTTTAATTGAATTATATAAAGCTACCGAAGCAAGCACAGGGAATTTAATTTTTAGTGGTATAAAAGCAAAAGAGATTGCTGAAGCGCCTAAAAAGCCAGATCTTAAAATCGAGTTTATAGGAAACTCAATTACCTCTGGTTTTGGAAATGACAATAAAGAATTTCCCTGTGGTGAAGGTTCCTGGTTCGATGCGCATAATGCATATTATTCTTACGCAACGATAGCCGCAAATCGATTGGGTGCCGATTTTGTATTGTCCTCAATTTCTGGTTGGGGAATGTATAGAAACTGGAATGTTACGGGCCCAACCGTTCCCGATGTTTATGATAACTTATATTTAAGTACAGATTCTACTAAAACCTACACAGCAAAGGATTTTAATCCAGAACTTATCAGTATCAATTTAGGAACCAACGATCTTTCAGATGGCGATGGTCAGCATGAGCGTTTAGCATTTAGTGTAGATGATTATGTTGGGGCGTATATAGAATTTGTTCAACATCTTATCGATACTCGTGATAATCCAAAAATTGCCATTTTAGATAGTCCTATGATCTCTGGAGAAAAGGAAGAAATTTTACATCGCTCATTAGATAGCGTGGCTTCTTATTTTGAAACTAAAGGCAAAAAAATCCATGTTTTTGATTTTGAAACTATTCCTGAAACTGGATGCGGCGCACACCCTTCGATAGAAGAAGATAAAATGATGGCAGATCAAATCACGCCTTTTTACGAGGAAATTTTAGCTGCTGAAGAATAATCTTGAAATAACTTTTCAAAAAATAGAAATGAACTTAAAATTTAGTGTGTTCTTTTTATTGCTGTCTTTTCAACTACTGGCGCAGCAATATAAAGAGGTAAAGGATATTCAGTATTACGAAAATCCAACTTCAGAATATATGGAAAAACAATCCCGGTTGGATATTCATTTTCCAGATTCAGATAACAATAAAAAATATCCGGTGATCGTTTGGTTTCATGGCGGCGGATTAACCGGTGGAGGAAAAGAAATTCCGCAGGAATTAAAAAATAAGGAAGTTGTTGTGGTAGGTGTAGGTTATCGTTTGGCGCCAAAAATAAAGGCTGAAGAAACCATAGAAGATGCAACTGCAGCTATCGCCTGGGTATTTAAAAATATTGAAAAGTATCATGGCAATACTGAAGAGATCTTTATTTCTGGACATTCGGCCGGTGGATATCTGGCTTTAATGGTAATAATGAATAAAGAAAATTTAGCCCAATACGATATTGAGGCTAACGCTGTGGCGGGGTTAATTCCGTTTAGTGGGCATACCATTACACATTTTACGATTCGGGATCAGCAGGGCATTCCCGGGACGCAGGCAATTGTAGATAAATGGGCGCCTTTATTTTATGTTAGGAATGATGCACCGCCAATTTTATTGATCACAGGAGATCGTGAAATGGAAATGCTGGGTAGATACGAAGAGAATGCTTATTTCTATAGAATGATGAAAGTTGCAGGACAAAAAGAAATCGATCTTTATGAAATGAATGGGTATGGCCATAATATGGTTTATCCAGCTTTACCATTATTATTGAAATTTGTAAAAGAAAAATCCGACCAATAGCAGATAACCAACTACCCCAATAGTGAAATATGAAATTTAAAAGCCGAAAAGATTTCCTTTTTCTAAGCCTAAGCTTTGGTTTTACAGCCCTTGTTTGTTGTGTTTTTGTGTATCAGTTTTATTCTGAAGATACCAGAAACCAAAGTTTTTATAGTTGGCGATATTTTGATGCTATTGGTTGCAGGACTATTATTATGGCTTAATTTTGGAACCGAATACGAGCTTACTCCAAATTATTTTAAGTACAAAAGCGGGCCAATAAAAGGTAAAATTCCGTTAGAAAAAATCACCGAAATTGTTGAAGGTAAAAGTTTATGGATAGGTTTACGCCCTGCAACCGCAAGAAACGGATTAATCCTGAAGTACGATATTTATAACGAGATCTATATAAGTCCGCTTAGTAATCAAAGCTTTATTACTAAAATTTTAGAATTAGACGGTCAGATTAAAGTAACTCCTGTGAATAAAAAGTAGGCAGGAACAGTAAAAATAGAATAACTTATTTGATGAGGTAATTCTCAAATTTTAAATTATTGAAATATTCTTTCCCAACTTGTCTAAAGGTCATTTTTATATAAATTCATCTATATATTCTTAATTCACTTCGATTTAATATCGACTGAGCCTTTTCATAATTTTGACTCAATTTAGCAATTATGGCAGAGGTAAATTCTTCGATATTAGTATCATTAACACTATTTACTTCAAACTTATTATTAAAACCTTACACATATGAAGCAGGTTGCAAGCGTTGAATTTACTACTATTTCTCCTATAGCTGGTTTTATTTTTGATCTTGTCCTAATTTCTCAATTTTATTAATCCAATTTTGTCGTTTTTTATCATTCGATGATTTAATGGGACCAAAAGCCGTAATCTTTACTGGTTTGATTCCACAAAACTCTAAAATTCCTTTTTTCATTGAATTGTGTCCAGGATTTTTATAAATCAAGGAATAATACCATTTGGGTGTATCCATTGTCACAATAAGTCTTGCAGATTTACCTTTCAGTAATTTATCCCAAAGCAAAGAATTATCCCGATACTTAAAAGCAAATTTTGGTAGGAATACTCTGTCTATAAATCCTTTTAATAAGGCTGGGTAAGTTCCCCACCAAGTTGGATAGACAAATACCAAATGGTCTGCATCTAATATATCTTGTTGAATTTGTACCAAATCAGGTTCAAGTTCTGTTCGTTTTCTATAACCATAATGCAGATTCAAATCAAATTTTAAATCATTCAAGTTAACTAATTTGCAATCTGCTTTTGAAAGTTCAGCTCCATTTTTATAACTGATTGCTAAATCAGCACAAAAGCTTTCACTATCAGGATGTCCGTTTATTATTAAAATCTTTTTCATGATTGCTCGCGTAGTTTATCAAACTTGCTACCAACATCGATACAATCATATAATTGCTCTGATAGCTCTTCATATAAATTTTGAGAATTTGCGGAAAAAATAAAGCAGAAAAATAGTGTTGAAAGGTAGATATTAGTTTTCATTGGTTTGATTTTCTATAAAAATATCTTGAAATTTTAGCCCTTTGGCGAAGTATAAATAATGTGAACTTATATCCTTACAAAGTTTTAATTGTGTTTTTTCCAACTTACCCTTAATATAAAAATGATGCGAGCTAGTCTCTAGCGTTTTATCTTGAAAAGTACAAACTTTCAGTTTTTGATTCTTGTAATAATAGTTGATTTCTTGGTTTACCGAATCATTTTGTATTAAATACCTAATTCTAACCAATGTATCCTCTTTGGTAAAATGAATCAAATATTCAGTTTTATCAGTATTTAATTCCTGAATTTTAAGTTCGAATGGATAGTTTATAGGATTTCCGTTTTGATATTTTCCGTATTCTATCAACAGACTATATTCCTTTAGCACTTCCTTATATTTAAGATAATTGGGATTGCAGCTAACCAAGATAAAGCCGGCAACTAAAAGAAAATTCCTTAACCAGATCACATTTCCATATTCATCTGCCTGCCTTCTTTTTCAGCTTTTTTATCCATCTGTGCGCCCACTAACATTCCTATGCATAAACCAATAGGAAGACCAATACCTAGGAAGGCCATATTATCTAAAGCGAAACCAAAAGCAGCACCTAGCGGAAGTCCAAAAGCAGACATGCCTAAGAGCATCCATGTTTTCTTATAGTAATTTTTAGGAACCAGTTTTTGCTCTTTTTCAAGAATTTGAAGCATTTTTAACTGACTTCTTTTAATCTGTGTATTCAGTTTTTTAAGAGGTGCATCGTTAATTTTATCGATTTCCGCATTTAACTTTTCAATCACTTCATCGTTAAGATCCTGCTGTTTTAGTACCTCAATAAACCCCATGAATTGAGAAAAACTTTTATAAGCCTTTTTATCTTGCCCAATATCAGCTCTGGGATTTATGCTTTTTAATTCCATTTTTATAGAAAAGTTTTAGGGAAACTTAAATAATTATTCGTTAAACTTAAATTTTCTGTAATTTTCGTTTACTAATATAGTTACACTTTCAGGTGGCAAATTTAAACCATTCAGGGTAATACTAAAAGGAGTTTTAGCGATCGCTCCATTCATTTTTAAAAGCATCTTTTTCCATATTGAAGCTCTTTTTAGATATTTTTCAGGATCTTTTACAGTAATCATTAGAAACTCTCCAGAAGAGATATTTTTCGGTTCGATTTTAGTGATATCTTCCCATTCAATCAATCCAATGCTGCTGGCGCTGGTATGATCTACAATTCCTTTACTGTTTAAAGCAAGTGCATCCTCATTTTTACTTCTAAAAAGTAAATAAGCGGTTATACCTGCAAAAAACAGAAAGCTAAAAATGCTTAAACCCCGCACAATTTGCGGCGCAACAGAATCTGGGGTTTTTGCATAAAGATCTGCATTAATAAAAATAATGATCGATGCGACCACAAAAAACAATCCTGTAATAATCAGGTTATTTTGTTTTTTGATGTTAGACGAGATGGATATGGGTTCTATTTGCATGATGAAAAACTAACGTTGTTGTATAAATTTACTCAATATTATTTAAAAACTGCATCTTTTTACTTTCTAGATTTTCGATGTTATTTTTTAATTCCTGCAATTTATTTTTAAGTAGGTGTTCAATTTTAGAAACTTGTAAATAAACCTGCTGAACGTGAGATTTAGATTTCGAAATTTTCTCCTGAACAATAAAATCGAAAATGAGTCCGTCGAAAAAATAATCACCAAAAGTGTTAAAGCTACCAATATCGATGCTGCCATTAACCCGATCTGGAATATTTACATCTTTTAATTCTCTGGCAAAATTATCAAGAGAAAATTGCGCTTTAGAAATGCCAGATTTTGCCTCGTCTATCCTGCCATGCTTAATTGCAGTTACAATTAAACCACCACCAAACATCTCAAAAGTTCCCCAACTTTCAGCAGATTCCAGCTGTTTAAAGGTTTCTTTTAGATAATGCAGTGCAGGTTTTGCAGCTTCTATGGCTTCTTTTGTTTCTTGAATTTGTAGCTCTAAATATGCAATTTCATCTATAATTTGTTGCAAATTTTTGGAACTGTCATCTTGTAACGAGAGTAAAAATTCTTCTTTCTCTTTAGCTAGGATTCGATATTTTTCTTCGGAATTTTTTAAAAGATCGATCTCTACCTGAAGCTTTTTGATGTTTTCTGCGATTAATTTAATTTCTTCGAGTGCTTCATCATATTGTAATTTCGCTTTTAGATACTCTTGGCGTTCTTTTTCCTGTTTTTCTTCTTTATTGCCTAAAATGCTATAAAAAAGAGAGCTTAAACTAAGTTTTTCAAGCTTTTCAACATCTCGAAGTTCTTTTTCAAGAGTCTTTTTTAATTGGGCACTACGATTTTCTTTTGTATTTAATCGCTCTTTGGCCTCTAAAAAATGAGCTCGAAATTTATCTAATTTCGACTTTAATAAGGCTTGTTTTTGAAAGTCTTCCTCTTTTGGAAATTGCATACGTCAGAAATTTTATACAAAGCGAATGCTTGATAAAATATAAGTAGCAATTTTTCAGGAAATGTTACAGCTGAATCCACAAGCCTGTAGCAATCTTAATAGTAATTGAAGTCGAAAAATTCTTAAAATAATGCATCAGGCTTAAAGCGAAACTATTATTTATTGAGAGGTTGAAGTTCAGAATAGGTTTTAAAATTATTTAAAATTGCCTGCCAGCCCTGCTCTTGTAATTCTAAAGGGTTTTGATCTTCAGCCTCAAAAGTTTCAATAACCTTTGTGTTTGTATCATCAATTTCTTTAAATTTAATCATAACGTGGCGACCATCATCCAGTCGTTTTTTGATAAGTTCATTTTCTTTTATTTCAGTATAAATTCCAGAAAAATCGAAGCCTTCGCTATTATCCTTGGCTTCCATACGCCAAGAGAATTTACCATCGGTTTTTAGATTATTTTTTGCTGAAGTACAATGCCAATCCTCTGAAGCATAATTCCAATTTTCAATATGTTCAGGCTTTGTCCAGTAGTTCCAAACAAAATCTACCGGTTTATTAATAAGGGTTTTTACTTTTATCTGTGGTTTTTCAGGCTTCATTTTGGTGAAATATTTTCCTGAAAATACTGAAAATCAATTTTATTGATATCGATTTTTAGTTCGATTTAACGCTATTTTGTGATTCAGCTTTTAATGATTTTGGGAGTACTGCTTTTTTGCCAGTAATAATCGATTAATACCCTCAACTTTTTCTAGAGCCAAAACTGTAAAATTAGATGTGTTTTTAAAGAACCCTATCAAATTTTGACCTTTATCTCTGGTTTTTCTATTAAAACCAAGATTAAATAAGATCGAATTTTGACAAATTTCGATAAGATTTTGGCAAAATTCTTCTGAAAGGAAAACATCAGGAATTTCAGTATCAATAAATAAATCTACAATAATAAGATCGTAGATTTGCTTACTGTTTTTTACAAAACTCAATGCATCTTCATTATAAATCGTCAAATTTTTGATTGCTGAAATATCAAATTCGGTTTTAGCAAGTTCGATTATTTTTTTGTCGATTTCTACAGCGTGAATACTTCCGCAGAAATTAAATTTTTCCTGAAGTGACCTGGCTATGCTGCCACCACCCAAGCCTAAAATTAAAACCGAATTTATTTGTTGAAAATCGACATTTTTTAAGCCGTTTTCTAAAACTTTTTGAAGCGTCCCGTAAGAATAATTGGCGTTTTTGGTGTCTAAAACTTTTTTACCATCAATCCATGTAATTTCCAGTTTTCCACTAAAATCTGAGTCTTTTTTAGAGGTAATTGGCCACAGATAACTTAATATTTGCTTTAGTTTACTCAACTTTACTTTTCTTTTTTATTCCGCGATGTTCTATAAGTTTAGCGAGTCCTATAGCTACTAAAACGGAAATACATGCAGTAGTTCCCAAAGCGCCGCCAAAACCATTAAAAAACTTGCCCGTGTTTAAATAAATAAGGCTGAAAATGAACCCAGAAATGGCCACATAGATCCATTTAGCCATAATATTTATCGAAACCATCCCAACAAAAGAAGCACCAATAAATACTAACGGAATTTGTTTTGTAAGATATTCTGAAAGAAAATTAGGAAAAAAATAAAAGATTAAACCAACAATTAACGAGGGCAGGGCAGAAGCCCTAACTGCGCCCTTGGCTTTGTGATTATTAATAAACCAGGTGATTAAAGCACCAATTATTCCGGTTACGATAAGAATAAATGCTTCCATTAAAATATAAGATATACGATTAATGAAGATAATGCCACACCACCAAAAGCAATGGTTCCTAATTTTCCGCCAAAACCATTAAAAACGTTTTTGGCTGCAACAAATAATGCTCCCGTTAAAAACGCGCTAAAAATGATAAAAGTATGGCCTAAAGATACTGCAGGAGCCGTCATTCCTACAAATGCACCGCAGTATGCCGCAACCGGTACTCTTTTTATCCATGTTTTTTTTGGGAACATATTAGGCAGGTACGAAACTAATGTTCCTGTAAAACCAGCGGCGATAACCGAGCCAAATTCTAGATCTACGCTAATAAAATAGGTAAGTAAAGCGCCTAAACTTACGTAAACAACATCCTGAAGATCATCTAGAAAATGTTCTTCTTCCTCAATATTTTTATGGTAATAGGCATAGGTAATTAAAGCTGTAGAGACCAGGATTCCCAATATTAGCCAAAAATTGTTCACTTTTTCAAACAATATCGACATGAGAAAAGCCAAGTGACAGCCTATAAATAAGAAGAAGGCAATGATTCTAAAAATCTTTATCAAAACTAAATTTTTAGCAAAGATAAGACCTCAAGATTAATTGATTAAATCTAATTTGTACCCTATGTTTTATACGCTAAACTGCTTATTGAATGTTTTAGCTTTTTGTAACAGATAAATACTATAAATAAGGCTTCCTACAATAATTAATTTATAAATAATGCCGCGCATTGCGAGATTTGGATCTAAAATAAAGTTGACGGTATACAAACCTATGATCATGCCTAAAGGGAAAACGCTAAAAAACATAGGACTTTTTTTAAGCAACAATCCGCTTATTACAAAGCCCAAACCTAAAATAAGGTTTATAGAAATCGAGAAAACATCAACTTCTATAGTTGAAGACAAAATGGAAACCAGAATAAATAAAAAGTTATATCCAGAGATTAAAAATAAGATTTTTTTGCTGCGGGAAAGCGCTTCTTCAGCATCACTTATCACATTTTTTTTATTGATAAACTGGGCAATATGTATTGATTTTTCCTGAGTACTCCCGGTGAACGGAAACCTGCAATTGGTACAATTGGAAACATTAATTTCCTGAGATTCTTTGCAGGCAGGGCATTGGATAGATGACATTTACTGTTCGCTTTTTGATTGAATTTTAGCCGAAAATTGGAATAAAAAAGAAAATGCCAACAGATCATGTTTATCGCCCTACTCGATAAACGTCCCTATCAGCATTTCTCATTGCAAATTTAGTATGCTTACATAGTATTTCAATACGGTTTTCCGTAAAAATTGCAGCTGTAAGTGTTAAATTTTTAGATAATTTTAAGATCCTTCGCCATGCTGATTAATTGCGGATTGGTACGTGCCCCAAAGTCTTCTTTTAATTCTTTTAAACGCTTTTCTATAGAACTTTTACTATGCGGGTAAATACCATTTTCTTTAAATTTAAGATGAATTTCTTCTTGTGTAAACCCCTCAGATAAAAGCTTTAAAATGCGTACTTCATACTGAGCTATTTGTACAATATTATCTTGTTTTAATGTGTCTTTTAAAGATTTTGGTAAATATTTTTCATTCTTGTAAACCTTTAAAATTGCATCTTTAAGGTTTTGCATTCCGTTACGATCTTTGCAGATATAGGCATCAATTTTTCCAGACTCCCAAAGTCGTTTTACCGTGTTTGGATGATCTTCTACAGAGTGTACAATAATTTTTATGGAAGGGAAATCGTTCTTTAACTTCCAGATAAGTTCTTCGCCATTTTCAATTTTTTCCTGCCTAAAATCCTGTTTAAAACTAAGATCACAAATTAATAATTCAATAGGATCGCCATCAAGTTCAGCCTTTTTACATTTCAAAAATGCCTGATCACAATATTGTGTGTTTTCAATTTTAAAAACTCCTAAACGCTCAAACATTTGCTGTACCGCCAGGTTTACACTATCTAGATCTTCTGCTATTAAAACGTGCTTAAACATAAACTTGGTTTTAATTGGGTTTAGTTAGGAATTTTAATTCTTGCTGAAAAACCAGCATTAGGTTCGGTTTCAAATGTAAAACTTCCATTCACGTCTTTAATACGGTTTTCCGTATTTGCCAGTCCAGACATTTTTTTTAAGCCAGATTTATCAAAGCCAATGCCATTGTCTCGATAATTAATTTCTATAAATTTTTTCTGGTTTGCAAAACTTAAAATCAAACTTGAAGCCTTGCTATGCTTTCTGCTATTAACCAGTAATTCCTGAAGCACCCTATAAATGGTAATCTTTTTGGTTTCTTCAATCTGGTTCCAACTGATATTTTCAAAACCATTGGTGATTAATTTTATATGATTTCCGCTGGTTTTTGAAATCATGTAAAACAGATCTTCTTTAAAATTTTGATTGGTTTTTATAGCTGCGTTTTCTCTGGAAATATCTCTGGTACGGCGATATACGTTTTCTAATTGGTCTAAGATTTTGGCGTGTTTTTCTTCCTGAAGTTGCGCCATAATCTGGTAAATATCGTTAGCCAGCTCGTCGTGAACTTTTTTGGCTAATTGTTTTTCTGTTTTATAGCGCTCGTTTAGTTTTTCTCTTTTATGTTTTTGCTGAAGAAAAATATAAATAATCACTCCTAAAAAAAGAAGAAGTAAAATCGCAAAAATGGCTACTAATTTTTGATTTTTTTGCTGTAATAAGTCGATTTGTTGTTTCGCTGAAAGTTCCTGTAAATGATCTATTTCTACTAACTTTTGCTCTTCGTCGTATCTAATCTTAGCGAATAAATTTTTGGCATTTATTCTGGCCTTCTTTAAACTATCACTCAGTTTAATATAGTCTTGGGCATAAGATTTACTTGAGTTTCCTTCCGAAAGATCTACTAAATGATCCAGGGCAAGAAGAATATCATCTTCAGACTTTATGCTCTTTGAAGTTTCTAAAAGCTTTTCAGCATAAATTTTAGCGAGAGGAGATTTTTCTCTTGTGTAGATAGAGGTAAGATGGGCATAACTCGCTAATAACCCAGAATAGTCTTTCCAAGCTTCTCTTTTTTCAGCAATGATTTTTAGCGAATCAATTTCCCTGGTTCCATTGCTTAACCACTTATAAAAAAGGTGGTTTTCTTTAGCTCTAGCCCAATTGATACTATCCTTGGTGGGGATTTTAGATATTTCTTGCCAGATTTTTAATGCTTTTTCGTATTCTTTCAAATCGGCATGTATCAGGGCCATATTGTTTAAAATTGTGACCTTTTCTTCTGAAGCAGTAGAGTGATCCAGCGCATTCTGAAACTCTTTTAAAGCTTCTTTACGGTCGCCTAAGCGCCGATAAGTAATCGCTAAAGAATTATATAGACTAACCAAAAATGCCGAATCCTTGGTATGCTTCAGTAATTCTAAAGCCCTGGTATTACTTTGCTGACTTCCGGCTAGATCTCCCAGTCTTTCCTGGGCTATCGCAACTTCAACCAAACGTTTACCTGCCTTAATAGAGTCACCTCCTAAAAGATAGTATTGTTGCGCTTTGTACATGTTCTCAAGAACATTTTCATAATCTTTTTTGGCTAGGAATGTTCTCGCTTTTCTGTAATAAGACTGAGCAATAAGTAAGGTGTCCTTGTTTTTGAGCGCAAGATCCCGCATTTTGTTCGCAAAGAAGAAAGCTGAATCGTATTCTTTTAAATACTCAGAATAATAGATTTGATGATCTAAAATATAAGGTAGTATGGTATCTGAAACCTTCGCTTCTTTTGAAGCCAGCCGGTAAAATGATAATTTTTGAGAAATATCATCTGCTTTTTTTCCTTTTTCAAATAAAGTATAAGCTCTATCTTCTTTGGGTTGCTTGTCGAAATTGTTTTCTTGCCGGCAGCTAAAGCATAAAAACAGAACAAGAAATAATAGAATTTTGGATTTTGAAAGCATTAGGCAAAAGTAAAGTTTTTTAAGCGGTGCCTGCTGAAAAATTTTATGCTAATACGTTAAAAAAAGACATGAAACAAGCCACAATATGAACAAAATAATGTGGCTTGTTTTTTTAGGAAAACTTTATGTTATTCAGAGATATTTTTTAAGACCTCTCTTTTAAATTTTGGATCTTCGGTTAGCAGCCCTTCTAGATCTTTATTTAGCTGAAGACTATAATCATTTTGTAAATGAGTCTGGTGAACTTCAGGGTTTTTCCAACGCTCTATCACAATAAACTCATTAGCGTTTTCAGCGTTTTGATAAATATTGTAGCCTAAATTACCTTCGGCATTTCTAGCCTTTAGGATGGCTTTGCTCATAGCTTCAATAAATGCCGTTCTTGTATCTGGTTTAGTGGTAAACCAAACAATGATATTTTGCGTATTCTCTTCAGCAGCAACATCTTTAGTGGCTTCAGCAGGGATTTCAGCAATTTCATTTAGTGTGGTTTCATGCAGCATATTCATAGTAGCGGCAGGCGCAATACCTTCAGTAGATCTGGCATAAACGCTTTCTTCATGATTATTCCATGCTTCTTCGCTATTATATCGTTCTACCAGGTATACGGTGTAACTATCGTCTTTACCAAAAAGCGTAAAAGAAATATTGCCTTCTTCTTTTCGGGATTGTTCAATATTAATGCGCATTAAGGCTAAAAAGCTGTCGTATCCACCTTCTCTTAAAGGTAATTTCACCAATTTCTGAACAGTTTTTTGTTCCTGAGCGCTAGATAAATTAAAACTGCCAACGATTGCTAGCAGTGCTAACAAAGCTTTAAAGTACGATCGTTTCATATTTCGATATTAATGGTTCCTTCTTATAACGAAGATACTATTAAATAGAAATTTGTTTTTAAAGCTTTGTTAATTTTGATTTTCAGAACGGTTTCGAGTATGAAAAGATGGGGTTCGGTTTATCAGGTTGTTTCCGCAAAAAAATATAGTCAAAAACATCGAATATCGATTGAGGATGTTTTCGCAGTTGATTGAAGGCGTTATAGGGAACTCTTTCCCAATTCTATGTTTAATTAGCATTCTTATCTTTCCTATGATTTTCAAACATTTCGATTATAGCTTTCAAAAAACCAAACATACCTAAACTTAAAACAATAAGTCCAACAGATAAGTCTTTTAAAAGACTTTCTACACTATTATAATAACCAATTAGGCCAAAAGTTAGAATAAGTATAATCATAAAACATATTGAAAGTATAAAAGCTTTCCCTTTTTTTGGATTCTCATAAATTTTTTTCGAAAAGTTATTTTGAGTTTTAGTAGTATCTTGTAAAGAGGAAAAACTTACTGCAAGTCCCAAAAAAATTAAAACATTATTAAAATTTTGAAGAATTAAATTAGGGTTCTCCTTTAATTTGTCCATCTCTAGTAGATACGGACTAAATGTAAGATAGAGACCAATTACCATTAAAGGATATTGCAAATAGCTTAAATAATGGAATGTAGTTTTAAAGTTCATATTTACATTGAATTTGTTTCATTTTCTCGAATTCAGTTTTGTCTTAATTCTCTTGACGGCAATGGATAGTAACGGAAATATCGCGCTACAAGAAATTTCAACTGAAATCAAAGCAATAAATACAGGTTTATTCTAATTAATTAAGAATACATAAAATAAAATTATAACTAAGATAATAATCACTAAAATTAGAGCAATCGAAAGACCTTTAATAAAATTAATGTAAAATTTTAATTGTTCGTTCGATTTGTCTATTACGATTTAATTTTATGGCGCGCCAACGGTTTAGATTTCGCCTATTTGCCATGAAGCGGTGTTATACCCTAGCTCTTTGTCTAATTTTAATTACAAATTGTATAGGGACTTCCACATTGCATATCTGGCTCAATCCAACCTTTATATGTCTTATTTTTATAATTTAATTTAGCATTCGCCCATCTATTTTTACAATCTAAAATTTGATAAAAGTCAGGTGAATATTCGTGCAATTCCATCTTTACTTTGGAATCAAAATCTGGTTTTGAATAAAATTTTAATTTTCCCTCAGGTTCATAGTTTCTCGCATAAAACCCAACGTCTTTACTTTTTTTTATCCATCCAGTAATAGGGTTTGAATCAAAAGATTTCTCGATTATTACCTTCAAGTAATTTTTGTTTACATCCAATACTTTAAAAATTAGAAAGTTCTCTTTCTTTTGGTCATTCTGTAGTTGAGCAATCAACTGACCGCCAGGATTGCCCATTACATTTATAATTCTATCCGATTGCCAATCTATTAAACCTTCACAATCACATTTTTGTGCTTTGAGAACAAATGATGTTAGGAATAATAAAGTCGTAGTTATAAATTTCATAGGAGCTTGTGCGCACAACGGTTTCGGTTATCGCAAGTTGCGGAAAAAGGGACACGGATTTGTCGGCTTAACCTTTTCTTACCCGTTTCTAAAACTACACTTTTTTATTTAAAAACCGCTATTTGTGATGAGTTGTTGTTAGCTGTAGTGTTAAACTAAAATCAATATTTAGCTAGGTCGATTGTAATTATGTAGTATATATATGAAATTGGGATATTTAATAGGACAATCAAGACTGTTATTAAAATCTGTTTTTGATGTCCTTTTGTTGTAAAAAGTTGATAAAGTAGTCGGAGCAAAAAAATTGTATTTAATGGGATTGCTATTATGAAAAAAATAAAACCGACAAATGCATATAGCATTAACTCTGTTTGATAAAACAAAAGGAAAATGATTGTTCCAATAGTAAAAGATCCAAAAGCTACTTTTTGGCCAATATTAATCAGTGGTAAATTTTCTTTTTTTAATATCACTATTTTCAAATATTTAAGTCTGATTTTCTTTTACCGAAATATTTCTAACAATACAACCAAACGGTTACGGTTACTGCAAGTTGCGGGAGTAGGGACACGGACTCGTCGGCTTAACCTTTTCTTGCTGGGTTTCTAAAATTATAATATGTTATTCAACAACCGATATTTGTGATTAATCTTTGTTACCTGCTGGCGTTTTCCTTTTAATTTAATATATCTAGATTAATAACTAACAGAGAAATTAAAATTAATCTCATCAATTATAAAATAAGAAGGAATAAAAAGACAAAAATAATAAGACCAATTCCCCATTGAGTTAAATTTCTGTCATGCCACCGTCGTTCTTCTTTTTTGTTCTTTTTAAGTCCTTTAACCAACCTGTTTCTTAATTCAGGGTAATTTCGATACGCCGAGGAGGAAATCTTATAAGTAAAATCATCCCCTATTAAGGTTAGATCCTGCCATTTTCTATGAGCTATGCCTTGCCCTGCATTTTCTTTTTTAATTTCAGTGTAGGACTCTATTGTTGATAATAAGATTCTTCTCTTATCTTTTCCCGTTATTGTTTTAATAATTAACTCTTTCTGGGTAATTATCAATACTGGATAATTGTAAAAATGATAAATGCATAAGAGACTTAATGATAAATTAATTAGCCCAATTACTAAGTGAAATCTTTGATAGTTTATATAAAACAAAAAAATTACACCCAATAAACTAGTTATAATTATTCCTATTAATAAAAGTATCACTTCAGAAGTTTTGGTTTTTGATTTTATCATTTTTATTTCAAATCATTATTTAGCTTGCAGGTAACATTCTGGATTCTCGTAAGTAGCGGAGTTAGAAATGCGGAATTTTCGGTTTACCGTCTTTTATTTTGGTAATAAAATTACATTTTTTCTACAATACCAGTAATTTAAGATGAACTCCTGTTGGTCTGCATTTAATTACATTGTAAATTCAAAATAGTACGATTTTTTATTTTTTTCATCATACCAATAATATTTGAAATATTGATGGTTTTTATTCCAGGAATAAAGATCCAATTTAGCAATTTCTTCCTTGTTCCACCAACTAAAATTATGTTGTAAACCGAAAGCACTTTCGGAATGTTCATCTTTTTCCAAGTGATGTTTTTGAATTATTTTTTCTGAAGTTTCTGCATCACAATTGAAAGAGAACATATAATCAGAATCAATACCAATAATATCGTCAAAGCAATAAATATTTTTTATGTCAGGTGTTATTTCTAATCCTAAAAATTCTCGTAATCGCTTCTTATTGTTTTCTGTATCTGCTTTGTCGCTATTAAATATTGGAAAAAAAGATTCTTGGACTTTATCTTTTCCTAACTCAATTTTTTCAGTGGCTTTTTCTTTTGTAGTATAGCCAATTTTCTTCATTTCTCGCCTTATATTTTTGCAAGAAAATATCCCAAAAAGTGATAGTAGAATTAAATATTTAGTTCTATACTTCATTATTAAATGTTGCCCAAGAGTTTCGAGTATGGACTGTTGCGGTTTGATTAGCCAGGTTGTGACCGCTTAAAATGAATATAGCTAAAAACATAGAATATCGATTAAGTGTTTAGCTGCAATTGGCTATATGGGGTTTTATAATTAGTTATTTTTATATTTTTTCTGTTAATACTTTCGGTAATATTTTTTCCAAAATGAATTTTTGTTTTGGTTCAACAACTACAAATTTCCAATCAGACATTCCATTTTCTGAAATTCCAAATGCATTTTTAATAGAATGTATTTCATAGAATTCAGTTTCCTCATTAAACTTTACATTTTCTGAACCGAAAGTTTTTTCTAGTTGTAGTTTCGTTAAGTTTCTAGTCAGTGCTTTTTTTTCTTCATTTCCACCTTCCTCAATATTGTTGAATTTCATTTTTATATTATATGAATAAGTGATCTCCGAGTAATAATTGTCATTAATTTTTTTGGGTTCTCCGTATGAAATATCTTTTGGTTTGTCCATTTTAAACTCCAAGTCAGGATTATTATAAACCTGTTTCATTAGGGTAACCATTTGATTTTTTGGTATAATTTCAAAAAAATCAGGAAGCATATAATCCATAGATTTTTCAAATTCTTGATTTAAAATCAAGTTGTTATATTCGACGAAATCTTTATTTAAGTTTACTTGGTAGTTTTCGTTTGTTTGACTAAATGTTAAATTCGAAACTATAATCAATAGGATAAATATTCTTTTCATTTTTCGATTTTTTTAATAATTAATGCTAAGGGTTTCGAGTATGACAGTTGCGGGTTGATTATCCAGATTGTGTTCGCTTAAAATTAATATAGCTAAAAACATACAATATCGATTTAACAATTAGCGGTAATAGACCAAACGTGTTATTTTTTGTTGGCTTTTTTCTAGTAATTCATTTAATAGTTCGATTTCGATAATTTTTGCTTTTTCTCGAAACTAAAACTCCATTTTTTATTTTTAATTATGTTTTCGAGTCGAAATAATTCTAATTTAAACTGTTTCTTCTATATTATATAATCTGTTTAGATGAAAAATTGATTGTTTGAAGTCTATTTTTTTAAAACAAATTTCAGATGTGCATAATAACCAGAATTGGTGTTCTGAGTTTAGTTTTCTTTTTCAGTTTACCCAATAAAATTTGAATTTTCAATCAGCCGCCTTTATTTTTCTAATAGTATTTACGGAATAGATAAGTCCGATAGATGCTTTTCCGGTTTCCATTTGAAATTTAAGTTCATTCCCGTGAATTTCTATAACTCTGAAAATAGACAATTCAGGCTTAGTTATTTGTCCTTTAAAGTTTCCATAAACTACCTCATCCAAAAACTCAAAATTTAGACGTTTAATGTTTCCTTTACTTTGCTCTAATATTTGACGAGTAGAAATTAAAGTATGAGCGATTTCACTTTTAATTTCAAAAACAGGTAATTCATTTTCGCAGAGCTCAAATTTTTCAATCAAATTTTTATCATTATCATCCGCAATTCGTGAATATCTCCAAGAATCAATATCCATTGCATTTCTGTTGATTGAAGCAATTGTAATATTTCGGATTGATCTATCGGTTTTCATTTTTTAACTTCCATATAACTAATGTTTTGCACTATGTTTTTCGTCGTAGTTTTTTAGAAATCTTGTTACGACTTTCTGGGAGTTTTTAAGTAATTTTTTGGCATCTTTCGATTTGCCAGAAACACTAAAATTAAAATTATCGTAGCTAAATTCATCTCCCTTTTTTTCATCGGGGTTAGAGTAGCTTAGTGTAAATTTAAATTCTTTGTCATCGTTTGTATTTTCACTTAGCATTTCCAACATTTCATTCCAGTCAAATTTTCTTAAATCTTCAATATCGTCTGTTTCCAACATAATGGCAGTGACATTGTGGGTAGTTTTTACAGGTTTAGATTCTTCTGTTTTTTGTTGAGCAAATGCTGAAATCGAAACAATAAATAATGAAGTAAAAAGCAAAGATCTTAGAGTCATATTTTCTGAAAATTGAGATGAAATTAGCAGTTTTGTATAACTGAAACTTAAGCGACTGAAATTAAATAATTTATAGTTAAATCGCAATTTTATTGCGAAAAAATCTAAATTCATTGCTTCACTATGATAAAAATTAAACTTAAGTTAAAGTTTAAAAATGAGGTTTTGAGACTCAGTTCCTTACGTTTTAAAACGGTTTTTAACAATAAAATTACGCAACCCATCTGCCCGTTATCCATCTATACTACGAAAACCAAAAACCAATTTGTTAACCTTAAAATTGAAAAATTACAATGAAAAAATTTGGTGTTTTATTATTTGCCTTTTTAGGCCTTGTATCTTGTAGCGACGATGATGATGCAAATGTAGATCCGCCTTTTGAAGGGCAAACAGAAGAGTATGATTTAGGAGCAGTAGGTGAATCTGGCGTTTCTGGAACTGCAACTTTCGATGAAAACGAAGATGGTTCTGTTACCATTACTTTAGATCTTGAAGGTACCACTGAAGGTGCTATGCATCCTGCACATATTCATTACAATTCTGCTGCTGAAGGTGGAGACATTGCGATTAGCTTAGAGCCGGTAGATGGAGATACCGGAATTAGCGAAACAACTGTAAGTATGTTAGACGACGAGGAAACTTCAATTTCTTTTGAAGATCTTATCGACTTTGATGGTTACATTAATGTTCATGCCAGTGCAGATGATCTTGAAACTCTTGTGGCACAAACCGATATTGGTGGAAATGTTTTAACAGGAGAATCACAATCTTACGATCTAGCAGAGGTAGACGTTGAAGGTGTAAGCGGTACGGCTACTTTTTACGAAAGAGAAAATGGTGAAACTTTAGTAGAACTGGCTTTAGATGGTACTACTGAAGGTAATACTCATCCAGCTCACATCCATATGGGAGCGGTTGCAGATGCTCCTGGTGATATTGCCATTACGCTAACTTCTGTAGATGGAGCAAGCGGAATGAGTCTTACCAATGTAGCAAGCACAGATGGTACAGAAGATGAAGAGGGTACTAGTGTTTCCTATGAAGATTTAATTGGATTTGATGGTTACATTAATGTACATGCCAGTGCAGATGATCTTGATACTCTTGCAGCGCAGGGAGATATAGGAGCAAATGCTACTGAAGAATAGTACGCTTTTAAATTTTAGATTAGATGAAAAGCCTGGCGCAAGCCGGGCTTTTTTCGTTTTTAAATAAATACGGCAATTGCCCTATATTTTATAAGCTAGCCGCTATATAGTTTTACCAAAAAACTAATAACTAAATAATTATAATATGGCACAGCAAAACATTTTATTAAAGTCGGTAACCAAGTTAATGCTAATTTTTTCGATTATATTTTTGGTGGCCTGTTCCAAAGATGACGATGGAGGGGATGGTGGTACAGCTGCAGATGGTACTGTAGTTGCTAAGGTAGACGGAGATGATTTTCAGAGTTTTAAAGAAGGTACAACTGCAGCAAAAGCAACAGGAAATGCCGGTACAACATTAACAATTTTAGGCACAGATGCCAGTGGTTTTGCCATAAATCTAATTATTAATGGATATGAAGGTGTAGGAACCTATGATATTGGTGGAGAAAATCTGGTGTATGTTACCGCCACTTATGTAGAGGTAGATATTAATAATCCTATGAATAGTAAAACCTTTGGCGCTCCTTATGGTGAAGGGGAACTAGCAGGAGAAATAAGTGTTTCTGAAGATGAAAATGGACATTTAAAGGGGACATTTTATTTTGAAGCTTCAGATGATCAAAAATCTGCTTTTAGAAATGTAACCGATGGTTCTTTTAATGTTCAAATTCAATAAAAAATAAGATGAAAAAATTACTATTTATAGCATTTTTATGTTTCGGTTTTCAGCTTAAAGCTCAGGATTTAGGAGAATATAAACCATTGATCACCAAATTTAAACTGAACAAATTCTCTGATGCCAATAACCGAATTTACATCAATAAATTCAATGTCAATTTTCAGTTGTATAATGAGATGATCGACCATAAAAACGGTGGAAAAATGTGGCGTGGCGGAGTAAAAGGTGACGCTACAACCAGATTGGCCGTTGGTTTACAGGGAATTTCTGAAAAAGATCTTCAACAAACCGTAGATAAACTTTATGAGGAATTTATAAGTGATCTAAAGGCAAAAGGATTTACAATAATTACCGCACAGGAAGCTGGTAAAACCGAATATTATCAAGGCTGGAAGGCAGGTAAAGGCGGTAATGTAGAAATGTCTAATATCCCAGGAGTAGTTTCTATAAGCCCAAGTGGCTACGAATATTACTATCAGGCAAATAAGGATGGCGGAAAAAAGAAAGATGGTATGTTTTCTAATTTTTCTAAAATTGGTGAAAACACGAGCCTTTCTAAAGAACTTAATGATGCTATTATTGCTACGGTAGATCTAAGCATCATATTTGTAGAATTAGGTGATAATTGGAATCCTACAGGAGCAGCTAAAATTAAGATTAAACCAAATTTACGCCTGGCAAATTCTTACGGCATTTTAAACGAGAATAAATCCAAAAGTATTTTGAAGCTTAAAGGATCGGTTACTCAGGATAATGTGATGAGTGAGGTGAATTTTATTTCTGGTAAAAGCGGGCCAAATCCTACGGCCTCTTATAAAGCATCGCTAAAGAAATCTCTGGAAATTGATAATGTGGTGAATGAAGATAAAATTGTGAGTGTTGTAGCTCAGGATGTAGATAAAATAGGAAAAGAACTCCCATACTTCAGGCTCTATTCTGCAGAAGATAGAAGTGTAGAAAACCTTCAGGTTATCGATGTAGAAAGTGCAAAATACGCCAATGGCGTGTATTTAGCCTGCAAAAAAATGCTTATGGAAAATACAGCAAATGCTTTAGGGGGCATTTAATTTTCTTCTTTTTGTTACAATGTTTGGGTGTAGGAGGCTAAAAACTTTGGGTTTGAGGCCTCCTTTAAATTAAATCGAGATGATTATAGGAATAATAGTATTCGGGATATTGATTTTGGTTGAAATTTGGATGCTTTTTTTATTCCGAAGAAATGCGAAACAAGCACATCTAAATCGCTTAAAAAACCTTCAGGATCAAATCGACTTACATAAAAAACAGGTTTTACAGCGAGAAAATCAACTTTTAGTCTATAATTTCTTAAAATATAATCTTACTCAATCCCTTGTAATTCAGAAAAATGTATATTAGAACCGCTAACTAAGTATTTTATAAAATCAATGAAACAATTATTAATAGTAATTGTCTTTATTTGTTGCATTCCCCACCTTGTTGCTCAAAAAGCTGAAAAACTAAAAATCGATTCTTTAAATGCCCAACTGATACAGAACTCCAATCTGTCTACAGATTCTTTATTGAGCATTTATCAACAAAATTTAAAAGATGCAGAACGTATAGATTATCCCAAAGGCGTTGCAGATGCATTTTCCCAACTTTCCTTAGTGTATACCTATAAAGCTAATTACGATTTAGCGACAAAATATATGCTAGATGCCATAAATGCTTACGAGGAAATTGGTGATCTTAAAAAAGTTGCCAATACGTATGCCGAGCTTGGTTATGGTATGAAAAGAAGAGACCTGGAAAAAGCCCAATATTACATGCAAAAAGGCCTGAAAATGGCAAAAAGTAAGCATTTTGATACCATTTTAAGCCGAATTTATAACAATTACGGAGTTATAAAAGAATTTAAAAACCAGCTAGATAGCGCCAAATTTTTTTATAAAAAAGGCCTTCAACTTGTTCAGGAAATAAATTATACTGAAGGTTTGCCGTACAGTTATAGTAATCTTGGTGGTATTTACGGGCAATTGAAATTATATGATAGTGCGCGGTATTTTTTTGTTAAAGCAAAAGGCATAAGAACCAAACTTCAGGATAAAAAGGGAATTGCAGAGAATTATACGCAAATAGGTGAAGTTTATCTGGCTGAAGAAAACTATCCGGCGGCTATTTCAAGTTTTAAAAGTGCGCTTCCGCTGGCAATGGCAGAAGACTATCGTTTCCTGGTGCAATATAATTACAAGCAACTTTCTGATGCTTTTAAATTTCAACAAAAAACAGATTCGGCTTTACATTATTTAGAACTGCATAATGCGTATCAGGATAGTATTAATAATCTTGATATTCAGAAAAAAATTGCTGCTTTAAATATCGAATTTGAGACAGAGAAAAAGCAGAATGAAATTTTAAAACAAAAAGCAGAAATTATTTCTAAGGAGCTGGAAGTGAAGAATAAAAACTTTATTATCCTTTGTGTTTTAGGGATAAGTATTTTAATTCTCTTAGCCGGCGCTTTTGCAATAAACAAGCATAGAACTGAAAAACGCCAGTTGGAAAAAGAAAAGGAGCTTGAAATTGCTTTGGCGAAAATAGAAACGCAAAATAAACTGCAGGAACAACGGATTAGAATTAGTAGGGATCTTCACGATAATATTGGGTCACAACTCACCTTTATTATTTCGAGTTTAGATAATTTAAAATTCAGATTAAAAACTGAAAATCCTTTTATAGCAAAGAAAATCGCGGATATTGCTGTGTTTACTTCCAGAACGATTTCTGAATTAAGAGATACGATTTGGGCCATGAACAAAGAAAAGATCTCGATGGAAGAATTACAATCCAGGATATTAGATTATCTCTCGCATGCCCGCAATCTAAATGAATCAATTGATTATAAACAGGATCTTAAAATTAATGATCCAGATTATCGATTTTCGGCATTAGAAGCGGTAAATATTTTTAGGATCATTCAGGAGGCCATAAACAATGCTACTAAATATTCTGGCGCTGCTACTGTTGAGCTAAAAATAGAAGAAAATGAAGAGGATTTTTTATTTCAGGTAAAGGATAACGGAAGTGGATTTGAAACTACGATGAAAACTACTGGAAATGGATTAGGGAATATGAAAAATCGAGCTTCTGGGATAGGTTCTACTCTAAATATTACTTCTTCAGAAAAAGGAAGTAGTGTTACCTTAAATTTCAAAAAATAGGACAATTGCCCTATAGCAAACAGTAGCCATAGGTTTTAGTTTTGGAGAACATTTAAATCTTAAAAATGGTAAGAATAGGAATTGTAGACGATAATTATTTTTTGCTGAAAGCTTTAGAAGAGAAAATCTCTTTTTTTGAAGATTTATCGCATAAGTTTTCATGCAACTCTGGTGCAGAGGTTTTAGAGCAATTAGATCTTAAATCTACAATAGATCTTATTCTTATGGATATAGAAATGCCAGGTATAGATGGTATCGAAGCTACTGCGATTATTAAAAAAAGATATCCCCATATTAAAGTGATCATGTTAACCGTTTTTGATAACGAAGAACATATTTTTAATGCCATAAAAGCAGGGGCAGACGGCTATTTGCTAAAAGATACCGCTGCAGAAGATTTGCATGCCGGGATTCTGGAAACCATAGAAGGTGGTGCAGCCATGAATCCAAAAATCGCTAAAAAGACACTAAAATTATTAAGGCATCCAGACCTTAGTAATTTAACTACTGCAAAAGAACAGATAAGTTTAAGCGATAGGGAAACCGAAATCTTAGAACAGCTGGCCAGTGGTTTAAGTTATACCAAAATTGCTGAAAATCTTTTTATCTCGCCATCTACAGTAAGAAAACACATAGAGAATATTTATAAAAAACTACAGGTGCATAGCAAGCTGGAAGCAGTAGAAAAAGCTCGTAATTACAATATTATTTAGTGGGTTTCAGTCCGTTTAATAAATCAGCAATTACAAAACCTATGGCATCGTGTCTTTCTTCAGCTTTATCCATAAACTGAATTTTTCCCCAACCTCTAACGTCGCAAACCAATAATCCATTGGCATCTTTAATGCTTTGTCCCTGTTGATCGTAAGAAACAGGGAAACTTAAAGTTTCCAGTAAAGTTTTTGTTTGTTCTGGTAATGTCATTTGTTTTTTTTTGCAAAATTAATTGCTGAAGTAGAGTAAATGTTACTTCAGTTTTAAATGAATAGCAGCATGATTAATTTTGGATTAATTTTTAAAATACTACTTAAATTATAGCATATAGATTCCAAAACCTACCTATATACTAAGTTTAGAAAGCATTTAGAATGTTTATTTAGAATTATTATTTGTTAAAAAACGACTAAATTTGATAAAGTAAGTTTGCTTCAATGAAGAATCCCCTAGATAGGTTTACAGAAATTTTTAGTGAGAATACGCATTTAGATTCCAAAGTAATAGCACCACATATAGAGCGTTTAAAGGAGTTGGACAAAGTTTTACCTACCAGTTCTACCTTTTTAATGCTTACCAATACTATAGAGCAGCGTTACGAATATTTTACTAAAAATATAGAGTTAGGGATGGGCGTTACCAGAGACCAGCTTTATAAGGATGGGATAAAACTTTTCCTGGAGATGATTCATCCAGAGGAGGTAGAATTATGGTTGGGAATGATTCATGAAATGACTACTTATATTGCTGAAAACATCAAAATTGAAGATCGCACCAGGTTAGATATTCAGTATAATTATAGAATTAAAGTGCCAAAAGAGGGTAGGTATCTTAATGTTATTGAAAATCAAATCCCGGTTCATTATACAGCTGAAGGCCAGATCGCTCTATGTTTTGGCCAGGTTACTTTAATTGGTCATGACGAAGAGCTTCCCATTCGAGGAAAAATTAGAATGCTAAATAAGAATAATCAATACGAAACGATATTCATTAAAAACTATTCCAAAGAAATATTCCTTGATGCTTTAACCAACAGAGAAAACGATATTGTGCGGTTATTGGCCATGAACAATACCAGTAAAGAAATAGGCAATAAGCTTTGTATTAGTCATCAAACCGTAGATAAACATCGCAAAAACATTCTAAAAAAATTGGGTTTAAACTCTACACGAGACCTGGTTTCTAAATTAGAATATACCGTTTTAATTTAGTGTTGCTTTAGCTTTATTTTAGGAGCTTGCTTTCTCGATATTATATATTTTTGATAATAGAAATTTAAGATGAGCTGCAATAGTTCGTAGCATTTTATTTCAGTCAAAGTATTTTAATAACTAAAATCTCGATAGTGGTATACAATGAGAGATCGCGATAGGATAAAATATTACACAAAATCTGAAGAAAGACTAAACGTAGTTTCTCATGCAATTGGATTATTACTAAGTGTAGTAGGCCTAATATTACTTATCATTAAAGCAGGCCAACTTAGTGTTACGGCGTTAAAAGTAAGTTATTGGATTTTTGGAAGTAGTATGATTATTCTTTACACGGCGTCTACATTATATCACAGCGTAAAAGAGCGAAAATTAAGATATCGGCTAAATATTTTAGATCATGCTTCCATTTACATTCTTATTGCCGGCACGTATACGCCATTTTCTCTGGTGACTTTAGAAGGTATTGTTGGCTGGATTATTTTTTCTGTAGTTTGGGCGCTAGCTATTACAGGTGTAATTTTAAAATTGTTCTTTACGGGTAAATTTCAAACTTTAAGTACCATAATGTACGTAGCAATGGGGTGGATTATTGTTTTTGCTGTTAAGCCGCTAATCAATAATTTATCTCAGGATGGTTTAATTTGGCTTTTTTCAGGCGGAATTTCATACACGATTGGCGCAATAATTTTTAGTATAGATAAACTAAAATATAATCACGCAATATTTCATCTCTTTGTATTATTTGGTACTTTTTGTCACTTTCTGGCGATTTATTATCACGTAATTCCCAATTAAAATTGAATAGTAAATGTCTTCGTAGGGTTAAATTTATTGGCACCGCCAAAGGCTAAAATACCCCGAGGCTTGCCTCGAAATTAAAAATTTGTTTCCAACGAATACCTCTAGGGCTTGCTCTTAAGTAGTTTACGCTATAAAAAAACCGAGATAAAGCTTTAGATTAATATAAGCTTTATCCCGGTGTTCAACCCAAACAACTTAAACCATCTTTAGTCTTTCAGGAACTTTTCCCGAAAGCGCTAAATCTTTTATTCCATAATTTTTTTCTGAATTTTCTCTATTGCGTTTTGGATACTTTTATCGGGCTCGATAATATTATTACTTCCCCAAAAGTCTACATCGGCAAAACCTTCAATATCATCTACCATTACAATGGCAGGTTTTATAAATTCTTCATTGTGTGGTACAATGATATTGGCGATTTCCCATTCGGTTATGGCCATTTCACTATGTACTTTATAACGAGAATTGAAAATTTTATGCTTCCAGTTAACTACAAATTCCAGATCTGCTTTTCCGTAGCCATAAAACCATTTTCCGTTATTCTCACGATAATCTACCTGATATTGTACATTATCTGGATGTACTTTTACACCATTAGGTTTTTTGCTGGTAAACATTTTACTGGCCATACGTTTATTATCAGTATTTAAACTGTAAACTGCTTTCACCAGGGTAAAACTTTTACTATCGATAAATAATTTTCCAAAATACCAGGGCTCTTCACGATTTCTTTGTTTAAAATCTACAACGTAAAGATTGCGTTCGCCAATTTTTGTTGGTTCAGCATACTTAAAGCTATATAAGCCCAATTTATCGGTGTCAAATAAGAATTGTGGATATTTCATCACATCGATATAAAGGGTATTAAAAGGGCCGCCGCGTAATTTTAGGGCAACGGTGTCTAACCTTTTATAATCGGTGCTTTTTCTGGCTTTCAAAATAGCTATATCATCATCTTTGTTAGAAAGATAAGGCTGTTTGTGAAGTTCAGTCACCGCTTCAGATAAAGAAATATTTCTATTTCCTTTTTTTATGGTTTCACGATAAAAAGCTGTCATTAAGGCTTCATCACTTACATAATTTTCATCGCGATTATACATCATTTTTCTTACCAGATCTGTAGCATCACCTTTGGTATAAATATTTACTTCAGCTAATTCCTGCACGCTTTCTTGCATTGCGATAATCACATTTTCTCTTTTAAAATAATCTAGCTGAAGTTCTTTGGTCTGGTAGCCAAGTGCAGAAATACTTATTAAAGCATCTTCCATATCTGCAGGTAGTTTTAGGGAAAATTCCCCATCTGCATTCGATATGGTTGAAATTGTTGTTCCTTTTACATTGATATGTGCCGATTGGATTGGGCTTTCTGTAACCGAATTTATTACGCGTCCTTTAAAAGACTGGTAAGGATCTCCATTATTTTCTGTTAGGAGGCTTTTCGCCGTAACCGGACTCGCCATTAGGAAAGTCAGTAACCAAACAGAAAAACAAAACCGTAGTAGAGTATTGATTTTTGCTTTCATGCTGTAAGGTTTTAATTTAGAACTTATTAAGTTTAACTAAATATATTAATAAATCCTTAATTTAACACTCTTAAAATGTTAAATTAATAACTAAAACCTTTTATGTATGCAAAAATAATAATACTATCCTTTTATAGTAATACTACTATATCCCTGCCCATTTCTGGTGAGCATTACCTGTGTCGCAATTCGTTCTTTTAAAGAATCAACATGACTAATAATTCCGATGGTTTTCGACGATTCTGCCTGTAATTTTTCCAAAGTATCCAGCGTTTGATCCAAAGTTTCAGGGTCTAGCGTTCCAAAACCTTCATCTATGAACAGGCTATTGATCTCTACATTTTTAGAAGCCAGATCAGATAAAGCAAGCGCCATCGATAAACTTAAAATAAAAGTTTCCCCTCCAGAAAGGGTTTTTACAGAGCGTCGTTGCCCGCCCATATGCTCATCGATTGCCACCAAACCATCATCTTCTTCATCTAATGGTTTATCGATCACATAACGATCACTAAGATCGGCCAGGCGTTTGTTGGCTAAAGCAATAAGTTGCGTTAAAGTAAGATCCTGCGCAAATTCATTGAATTTTCTTCCCGTTGCATCGCCAATAAGTTCATTTAATAATCGCCAGCGCTTAATTTTTTGTTCTTTTTCGGCAATTCCAGCTCTAATTTTTTCCAGTTTTTGCAGGTTCTCTTTCTGGTTTTCCAATTGTCTGTAAAGCGCTTTACAGGTCTCATTAATTTCATTTAACTCCTGGCGCTTTTTGCCGAGTTGCTCTTGCAATTCGGTTGAGGTTTCTACGATATCCAGCTTTTGCTTTTCCTCTAATTGCTTTTGCAGCAACTTAAATGATGTATTAAGTTCAGATAATTTTTGCTGAAGTTTTTCTCGCTGCTCCCTAAGCTGCAAATAGTCTCTTTCTGGCAATAAATTTTCCAACGCCTGTTGCAAACTTTCGTAGCCTTTTTCTATTAAAACCGAAGAAAGCTCTTGCTCCAAATTCGATAATTCTGAAGCTAATTTTTGAAGCCTACTTTTCAAATTTTCCAGCTGCTCATCCAAGGATTTTTTCTCCTGCCGTAAAGTGGTAAACTGGCGATGATATAATCGGTTTTTATCGCCAATATCATCACCTTTATATAAATTCTCCTGTTCAGCCTTTAATTTAAAAGCATCACGCAGTAATTCCTGTGCTTTTTGTTGATCTGGAATCGTATTTTGGGCAATTTGCAGCTGTTTTTCCTCTTTTTCCCATTTTTCGATTATATCTATTTGAGCGTTTAGCGTCGCAATGTTCTGTTCCCAGGCTTCTTCAGATGCAAAATCAAAATCTTTGAATGTATTTTTAAAAGTTGCTCTTTTTTCTTCCAAAGTTGTCTTCCATTGTTGCTCTTCGTTTTCCAGCCTTTTTAATTGCTGTTGAAAACTCTCAAAATTCGCCTGAATTTTAGCCAAAATCGATGAATTTGCCTGAAATTCTTTTTGTAGCAATTCAATTTTTTGTTCCAGATCATTGTCTTTTTCAGGTGCATGATCTGCAAAAGGATGATGTTTGGCGCCACAAAGCGGGCAGGGCTCATTATCAATTAAATTATGACGTAAATCTTCTAATCTTGCCTCGAGTAACTGATTTTTTTGCTGTAATTGTAAATTTTCGAGGTCTTTTTGCTGAAATTTTACTTTAGTATCTACCTCTTTTATTTGCTGCGGAAGCGTTTCGCTTTGTTTTTCGATATTGGTTTTTTCTGAAGCGATTCTTTTTAATTCATTGTCGGCTTGATCGATCTTCTCATTCGCTTTTTGCGCGGCACGTGTTTTTTCGGTTTGTTCTTTTAGCTGAAACTTTAATGCTTCAGTATCGCTTAGATCGAAATTCGATAATTCAGCCTCATAATTTTTTATACGATTAGCAGCCGAATTCCCAATCGCTTGTAATTGTTTGATATTTTCATCTGGATTCTTACTGAAATTGATTGGTAGATCGGCAGTTTTCAGTTTAAATTCATCCATCAGTTTTTTATATTCTCGGCCTTTTTCTTTTCGTTCTTCTTCAAATTGCTGAATATTCTCAGTAAATTCATTCAGCTTAATTTCAAATTCATTTACTGAAACTTCCGTTTTTACCAATTGCGAAACTTCAATAAGTAATCCTGAAAATGCCTGCTTATTTTGCCCAATCTTAGCTTCTATTCCAGCGATTTCTTTCGCGACTCCGGCTTCGTTTTCTATGCCTTGTTTCCAGTTTCGCAGATCACCAGCATGTTCTTGTAAGTTTTCGTGAGCACTGAGTGATTTACCGTTATGCTCTTTGAATTGTTTTAAGCTTTCTTCAGCCTGCGTTTTTTCCGAAGCAATCTTGGTGATATTTTCTTGCTGATTTTTAATTTCCTGCTTCAGCTCAACGAATTTTGTTAGACGCTGAATCTCTTTTTCCAATGGCTCGCTGGCGGCTTGCTGTGCTGCGTAGTTTTTGGAAATTTCAGCATGATCGTCGTCATTCAGCAATGATTTTTGAATGATTTCGATTTCCTGTTGCTGCTGTAAAATTTCTTTACCAGCTTCTTTATTCTTTTCGTACGCTTTTTTACCAAGTTCGCGGTAAATTCCCGTTCCGGTGATTTTTTCTAATAATTCGCCACGCTCTGCTTTATTGACTTTTAAAAACTGCGCAAATTCACCCTGAGCCAGCAAAACCGCTTTGATAAACTGATTATAATTTAAACCGATCAAAGCCTCATTCTTCGCCGGAACTTGTGATTTCTTGAGGTCAATCAAGGAATTAGTAGCTAAATCTGCGATTTCCATTTCGTAATCTCGAAGATTGTCTTTAGAATTTGTTTCGATCGACCATCTTGAAGCATAATTTCCCGACTTGCAACTGTAAGTGACCTGGGCAAAAGCTTCTTTTTGATTACGGGTAAGAATCGCACCTTTTGCGATAATTTCGTTTTTGGTGATTTTCCCCAATCTTGGCACGTGGTTAAAAAGTGCCAGGCAAATCACATCTAAAATCGTACTTTTTCCACTTCCGGTTGGGCCGGTGATGGCAAAAAGAGAACTGGCAGAAAATGGTTTATCGGTAAAATCGATTAGCTGCGGCCCGCGAAGCGAATTGATATTTTCGAATTCAATTTTTAATATTTTCATGCTAGTTGGCAGAGTTTTCAGATTGGTGAATTTCTTCTAAAATTTCGTTGAAAGCGCTCCAAATTTCATTTTTGGTATCTTCTTCATAATCGTGTGCGCTAACTAATTCAGCAAAAACATCGGTGGGTTTTAGATCTTCCAGCTGTTGTGATTCTGCATACAAATCGGCTGTTCCCTTCAACTTATTTTTAAATTGTGCACGCTGCTTTACAATTTCGTATCCCGCTGTTTTAAAATTATTTACCAAAACATCGAGCGCATAGATCTTTTGGGCATCATATTGTTCTTCGATCAAATCGACTTCAATTAAATAATCTAAATGATCGTGATCTTCCAGCGTATTTAATTTGAATTCAATATCGTTAAGATCTCCACTAATTTTAAGCAGTTTTCGAAAATGAGGAACGGCTACACTTTTAGGTTCCCAGGAAGTTTCAGAATCTAAAATAAGGATTCGTTTATCATCTTTACGCTCGCTAAATGAAAGCGGAATAGGGGAGCCGCTATAAAAAACCGGAATTTCTGCGGAAACGCGTTGCGGTTTATGAATGTGCCCTAAAGCAACATATTTGAAAAAATCGCCAAATTGAGAGGCATTAAAAGCGGCCTGATTCCCGATCTGGATGTCACGTTCACTCTCTGAAGTTTCGATGCCGGCAGCAAATAAATGTCCCATGGCTACAGCCGGAACTTCGGGAAATTGATTTTGGCAGATTTCAGCTGCTTTTTCAAAAGTATGCTGAATTCCGTTTCTAATCGCTTCAATTCGATCTTCGTAAGTAATACCTTCGTTCGCGCTTCGTAGATCGGCATCCCGTAAAAACGGAATAGCTGCAATTACGAGTTCTACTTTATTTTCAGCATTATAAACAGGGATTATAGTTTCCTCAAGTTTTTCGGGTAAACCACCAATAATGGTAATATCGAGTTCGCGTAAAATTTCTTTTGGTGCATCCAGCATTGCCGGCGAATCATGATTACCACCGGTAGCAATGATCTTACAATCTAGTTTTTGCAGTTTGATAAGCGACTGGTAATACTGTTTGCGCGCATCAGACGACGGATTGGCCAAATCGAAAACATCTCCCGAGATCAATAAAAGATCTATTTTCTCTTCAGAAATTATCTGGCAAAGCCAATCGATAAATAATTCAAAATCGGCAAAAAGATCATGTTTATGCAGTTTTTTACCAATGTGCCAATCGGCGGTATGAAGAATTTTCATGCTGAAATTTGGGTTTAAAGAAGAAAATTAGGCGAACAAAGGCAAAGGTATTCAAATAAAAATCCTTTTTAAATTCTACTAATTCGATTTAGCTGAAATTCATTAAAAATAATTTCAAAAATTATATTAGCGTATTTTGAACAAAACACTGAAAAGCTTGCTTTTTATCTACAAAAAAACTGTTGGTAGAATAAAAAATAAAGACTTTTTAAAAAGCTTTGATTGCTTGTAAATTAAGTTTCTTTTTTACAGAATTATAGCTTAATAACTCTGGTAAAAATAGTAGTTTTGAAGAACTGATAAAGTAAATAACTTCGTGGCACGCCATCGAGAAATGGAGAAGAAATTTTACTATTTTAAGGCGGGCTTCGTTAATAAAACCCTTTTAGGGATTAAAGAGGACGAGACAAATAAATGGAAACCAAAAGAAATTACGTAATTGATTTCGACAGTACTTTTACTCAGGTAGAAGCTTTAGATGTTTTGGGAGAAATCTCCCTGGCAGATGCAAAAGATAAGAAAGCAAAGCTTGCAGAGCTTAAATCTCTTACCGATCGTGGTATGGAGGGAAAACTTGCTTTTAGAGATTCCCTTAGGGAACGTCTTGATATTTTGGAAGCTGAAGAAAAGCATCTGGATCCTCTTATAGAAAATCTTAAAACACGTATTTCTAAATCCTTTAGACGTAACGAAGAGTTCTTTAGAGAAAACCGCGACAATATTTATATAATGTCTAACGGTTTTAAAGAATTTATTATTCCTATTGTAGCAGAACTAGGTATTAAAGCAGAGCATGTTTTTGCGAACGATTTTGTGTTTGATGAAAACCGCAAAATTGTTGGTTTTAATACAGAAAATGTGCTTAGTAGCAATAATGGAAAAGTAAAACAATTACAATCACTAGATCTACAGGGCGATGTTTATGTGATAGGTGACGGCTATACCGATTATGAAATTAAAGCAGCCGGGCTTGCCAATAAATTTTACGCCTTTACCGAAAACGTGGAACGTGATAAGGTGACTGAGAAAGCAGATCATATCACCCCAAGTTTCGATGAATTTTTATATCTCCATAAAATGAATAAAGCGATTTCGTATCCAAAAAACCGAATTAAAGTTTTACTTCTTGAAAATGTACATGCAGATGCGGTAAAAATAATGAAAGAAGAAGGCTATAATGTACAAACAGTAGCCGGTGCTTTGGACGAAGAAGAATTAAGCGAACAAATTAAAGATGTTCATGTTTTAGGAATTCGTTCTAAAACTCAATTAACTAAGAAAGTATTAGAAAATGCCAACCGTTTAATGGCTGTGGGAGCTTTTTGTATTGGTACCAATCAAATCGACCTTGAAGCCTGTTTAGATAAAGGTGTGGCAGTATTTAATGCACCATATAGTAATACAAGATCTGTTGTAGAACTTGCCATAGGAGAAATTATTTTCTTAATGCGTAACCTGCCAGATCGTATTTCAGAAATGCACAAAGGAATTTGGAACAAATCGGCTACCGGTAGTTTTGAAGTCCGCGGTAAAAAACTGGGAATCGTTGGGTATGGTAACATTGGGGCACAACTTTCTGTAATGGCAGAAAGTATGGGATTTGATGTTTACTATTATGATCTTGTAGAGCGTTTAGCTTTAGGAAATGCTACAAAATGTAGCTCTTTAGATGAGCTTTTACAAACAGTAGATATTGTAACATTCCACGTAGATGGAAGAAAGGAAAATAAAAATATTATTGGAGATCGCGAACTTTCTTTAATGAAAGACGGTTCTTATTTATTGAATTTAAGCCGTGGATCTGTAATCGATATTGAAGCTTTGCACAAGCATATTTCTTCAGGAAAAATAAAAGGAGCCGGGATAGATGTATTTCCTAAAGAGCCAAAAACAAATCAGGAAGAATTTGTTTCAAAATTAAAAGGATTACCAAACGTAATTCTTACTCCGCATATTGGAGGAAGTACAGAAGAAGCACAAGAAAATATCGGGAACTTTGTTCCGGGTAAAATCATAGAATATATAAATACGGGGGGAACCACTAATAGTGTGAATTTCCCTAATTTACAGTTGCCAAGGTTAGAAAATGCACACAGGTTAATTCATATTCACCATAATAAACCTGGTATTATTGCGCATATCAACAGGATTTTGGCAGCGAATGATATCAATGTAGTTGGGCAACATCTTAAGACCAACGAAACCATTGGTTATGTGATCACCGATATTAATAAGAAATATGATAACGATGTGATCAAAGAATTAAAAGGGATAGAAGGAACTATACGTTTTAGAGTTCTTTACTAGACTTTTCTTTTTATTATATGTGAGCAAAAAGCAGCATCGAAAGATGCTGCTTTTTAGTTTTTAAGAAAAATTGGAGTATATTTAATCGATTTAGCAAATTATTAATTTAATATCGAAAAAAATGTACTTATCTAAAATACAAGATTGTTTAATCTGGCTGGCCTTTTTTATAGGTTTAGGAAATGCCGTTAACGCTCAGAATAAATACGAGCTTAATTCTCCAGATAAAGATCTTAAAATAGCCATAGAAATTTCAGATAGTATTTACTATTCAGTTTATGCAAAAGAAGAATTATTACTTGGTAGAAGTACATTAAGCCTACAGTTAAAAAATGAAATTTTAGGAGTACAACCAAATTTTAAGAAAGTCTCAAAATCGAGCGGAACGCAAGAAAGCGCACCAATAGTACCTTTGAAGTTTTCCAGAATAAAGAAAGATTTTAAAGGAATTAGAATACATTTTGATAAAGATTATGCGGTAGAGTTTAAAGCTTTTAATGAGGGATTTGCATACCGGTTTATTTTAGATAGAAAGGACAGTTTAGCTGTTTTTAATGAGAACCTTAATATTAATTTTCCTTCAGATTATAGGCTTCATCTTCAGCAAACGCCTTCTTTTAAAACCTCTTATGAATATCCTTATACGCATTTAAAGAGCTCAGAATTTACTTCCGACGAAAACATGTCTGTTTTACCGGTTTTAATTGAAGCTGCCAATAATCATAAAATATTGATTTCAGAATCAGACCTGTCAAACTATCCGGCAATGTTTATAAAAGGTACAGGTAATGGTCTAAAGTCGATATTCCCTAAAAATCCAATCGATTTTGAGGACGAAGGTGATCGTAGCATGAAGATTTTAAAAAGAGCTGATTATATTGCTAAGATCGAAGGAAAAAGGAATTTGCCGTGGCGTTATTTTGTGATTAGCGATAAGGATACTGAAATTCTTGAAAATACAATGTCTCAAAACCTGGCAACACCAAATGTTTTAAAAGATTTTGAATGGATTAAACCTGGCCAGGTTAGTTGGGAGTGGTGGAACGGTGCTTCACCTTATAACGTAGATTTTGTTGCTGGTTTTAATGAAGAAACCTATAAGTATTTTATTGATTTTGCATCTAATTTTGATATCCCATATATCATTATGGACGAAGGTTGGGCAGCAAGTACTACAGATCCATACACCCCAAATCCTGAAATAGATTTATTTGAATTGATCGAATACGGGAAAGAACGTAATGTGAAAATTGTGTTATGGTTAACCTGGCTTACGGTAGAACATCATTTTGATTTATTTGAAAAGTTTGCCGAATGGGGAATTGCCGGAGTGAAAATCGATTTCATGGATCGTAGCGACCAATGGATGGTTAATTATTACGAGCGTGTAGCCAAGGAAGCTGCCAAACATAAGCTTTTTGTAGATTTTCACGGTTCTTTTAAACCTGCAGGTTTAGAATATAAATATCCTAACATTTTATCTTATGAAGGTGTTTTAGGGATGGAACAGATGGAACGAGCTACCCCAGATAATAGTTTGTTTTTGCCTTTTATGAGAAATGCGGTGGGTGCTATGGATTATACGCCGGGAGCAATGATAAGCATGCAACCTGAATATTATTATAGCCGAAGACCAAACTCTGCCGGAGTAGGGACAAGAGCTTATCAAATGGCTCTCTTTGTTGTTTTTGAAAGTGGTTTGCAAATGCTAGCCGATAATCCTACCAATTACATTAAAAATAAAGAATGTACAGATTTTATCACAGAGGTGCCAGTTACCTGGGATGAAACGATCGCACTCGAAGCAAAATTAGGTGAATACGCTATTGTTGCTAAGCGCAAAGGAGATAAGTGGTTTTTAGGCGGAATAGCCAATAGTGAAAAAGAAGAGCGTAGCTTTAAAATTCAATTAGACTTTTTAGAGAAAGGTGAGGAATTAGAACTGACTTCTTTTGAAGATGGCATTAACGCCAAACGGCAGGCTATGGATTATGTGAAAAAGACAAAAACTGTGAAAAAAGGAGACATCTTAGAAATTACTATCGTTAAAAATGGTGGTTGGGCTGCTAAAATAGAATAGCCAAATAAAGAATGATAAATAGAAAACAAAGCTCAGTCTAAGATGCCTGAGCTTTTGTTTCTGAGTTTTTAAAATATTTGAAATCCACTATATCTTCAGAGGTTTTCCAAAGCTTCTTAGCTTTATGTTTATCTTTTGAATTATAATCTGAATCTACAATTACCGGATGTCCTTTGTATTGTTTTCTTCCTGAAGGTCCAATGTATTCGCCTCCATTTAATGTATCATCCAAACAGGCACGTAAAATAGGAAGAGCACCTTTTTCAGCAGATTGTGAAAATAATGGCATAAGCACTGGTGATAAGAATTTTGCCCATTTAGGCAGGTTTCTCATTAGGTTTGTATTAGAAACTCCTGGGTGAGCTGCATAAGAATGCATGTCGTATCCTTTCTTCACCAGTTTTTTATCTAAATGATAAGCGAAAATTAAGCAGGCCAGTTTACTTTGCGCATAAAATTGCCTCCTATCATATCCTTTTTCTGCATTAAGATTATCAAAGTGAATATCACCCCAACGATGCGCAAGACTACTTAAACTAATTACACGAGATCTAAAGGATTTTTCTAAAACGGGAATCAATAAACCAGTAAGTAAAAAATGTCCAAAATAATTGGCTGCCATTTGTAATTCTAAACCATCTTCAGTTTTCTGAAAAGGCGTCATCATTACACCCGCGTTATTTACAAGAATATCTAGTTTGTTGTACTTTGCTTTAAAATTTTCAGCAAAAGTTCGAACAGAAGAAAGGCTGGCAAGATCTATTTCCATAAGCACTAATTTTGCTTCAGGATTACTTTTAAGGATCTTTTGCTTTGCATTTTCAGCCTTCTTAAGGTCGCGGCAAGCCATAACGACTTCAATACCAACCTGTGCAAGACCTTTTGCGGTCTCGTAACCAATACCAACGTTTGCACCGGTTATAATAGCAATTTTACCTTCTTTGTTTTTAGCTTTACTTAAAGACCAAAAGTTCATAGGGGAAATATTGTTTGAGGTTTTTGAATAAGATTTTTCGGATAAAGCACTCTAATACGTGCTATTTATTGTAGGGAATGATCGGTTATCAAATTTAAATCTGGTCAAATTATATACTTCAAATTAGTTTTTGCACAAGCAATATTCTAGGAATTTAAGAGGTGTTTAAAACACCATTTTGCTATAAATGTAAAGCTCAAAATCGACTTATTTTGTTAAATAGGATATAATTCCGAATTCAGGAATTTTTCTGGTTTCAAATTAAAGATAATTGGTTTTAACCCATTTTAAATTAGCATTATCGTTATATTAAATACCTTCTAAGTTTAATAAGATCAACTTTTCGAACCATCAGCAATGGATTAATCTTAATAAGAATTCAACAAATAATTAACTCGTTATTAGTAGATTCAAGAAATCTTATCAGCTAATTTTGTTAATCGCAATTTTATCCCTTAACCCAGGATCGATAATTTATGATGACGAAAATCTATAAGAACATTTCAATTTTAATTATTCTAATTTGCTTTTTGGTGGCCTGTAATAAAAAGGATGAACCACAGCAGCAAACTGAAATTCCTGTAACGGTACTGGATACCATTAAAGTAGATCCACCTTTGCAAAGACTGGATGTTGTATATAGTATCGATTCTTTACAAACCAAAACAGCTCTAGACAGTTTTAATAATAGGTTTAGCAGTGAACAGCGTAAGATTATTTATGCTTTAAACAGAATAGACGAGCGCAAAGTTTGGACGGGTAAAGAATTGGTAATTCCAGATAGCATAAGTACAGATTTAATGGATTATAGTCCGTTTCCCAAAGACTTAGGGATGGTAGATACTATTCCAAAACTGGTTTTAATCTCACAACGTATACAGGCTTTTGGATTATATGAAAGCGGTAAACTTATAAAATGGGGACCGGTTAGTAGTGGTAAAAAATCGACACCAACGCCTAATGGATTGCATTACGGAAATTATAAAGCTAAGCGAAAGGTAAGTTCAGTAAACGAAGACTGGATTCTTCCTTATTATTTCAATTTTATGAATTTTGAAGGAGTGGGAACGCACCAATATGCGATGCCAGGCTATCCCGCAAGCCATGCCTGTGTGCGATTATACATGGCCGATGCGCAATATATCTATGATTGGGCGAATATGTGGACGCTTAACGGAAGCACTATAAAATCTAATGGTACGCCGTTTATTGTGTATGGCGAATATGATTATGATAACAAGAAACCCTGGCTTCAATTAGCCGATAGTATAGAGAGTAATAATTTTACAGAGGATGAGATCGAGGTTTTAAGAAATCACATTAAAAACTACCTTGCCGATCCTAAAAACTTCAGTGTAGAAGAAGAACCTGAAGAGCCATTAACTTAGCCTGTTTAAGTTTGATATCTTTTCTTATCTTTCGAGGAAAAGAGATCTTATGAAATTTTCTGGGCTTTTCGCTTTCGTATTTTTACTCATCAGTTTTAGTGGTGTAGCACAAACAAATATTATGATTCGTGCCAAAGCCAAAGATGCCAAATTCATTGGAAGTTCGATTGGTGGAGCTAAGATCATTGTTAGAGATGCGCAAACTAAAGAAATTCTTGCCGAAGGAATCACCAAGGGAAGTACGGGGAATTCAGAAAAAATAATGAAGCAACCAAAAGAGCGCTATCAGGATCTTTCAGAAAATAATACCGCAGGCTTTTTAGCGAAATTAGATGTTTCTAAGCCAACTTTTATTGAAGTTGAAGCCTACGCACCGATCAATAAAAAACAGGCAACTGTAAAATCTAGCACCCAACTTTGGGTGATTCCCGGGAAAGATATTATGGGAGACGGAGTAGTTCTTGAAATTCCTGGTTTTGTAGTCGATGTTTTGAGTCCGCAAACGCATGAGCGTATTCCTGGAGAGATTTCTACGGAAATTAAAGCGAATATCGTGATGATGTGTGGTTGCCCGGTAGAAGAAGGAGGTTTATGGGATGCTAACGGATTTGAAATTAAAGCGGTAGTAGAAGCTGAAGGCTTTTTTAAAGAAGTAGAATTGAGTCAGACTGAAAAATCCAGTACATTTTCGGGAAATATCGATCTGAACAAGGGAAATTATACGATTACCGTTTATGCATTCGATCCTAAAACCGGTAATAGCGGCTTAGATAAAACCAATATTGTTATAAACTAAAATATCCTGCAAAAGCAGGATATTTTATAAGTCGAAATTATATAATTTCAACACTAATTTTTTAGAAAGTATTAGTCGATCAGTCCCATTTCTTTAATGGTTCTTACCACTCCATTTTCATTATTATCGTATTTAGTAACATAATTACTTACTTTAATAATTTCAGGATGGGCGTTTTTCATAGCGTAACTGTACTTGGCGTTTTGCATCATTTCAAGATCATTTAAATAATCCCCAAAAACCATAGTTTCTTCAGGAGAAATATTTAACTCTTTTTGTACGCCTTTAATGGCATTACCTTTATTGGCGGTATTCGACATAATGTCTATAAATATTCTAGAAGCGATTGCTACCTTAAAATCATCCTGAAATTTTTCGAATTTCGGGAATGTATTTTCTTCAACACCTTCAAAATTACAAAGTGTAACTTTTAAAACTTTATCATCTACTTTTGTAAGATCGTCTACAACTTCAAGACGTTTGTAATATTTACCAACTTCAGTAATAAATTCTTCATCATCACTTTCAGCATAAGCCGAATTTACTCCGCATAAAACCAGATTACAATTTTCAGCTTCGCGACCAAGTTTTATAAACTCGTTTGCCTGCTCGCGATCCATAGTGTTAGTATATAATTCTTTATCCTGATGAACCACATAGCTGCCATTTTCAGCAAAAAACATCATGTGGCCTTTAAGTTGCTCAAAATTTGAAACCAGATTATAATATTGCCGTCCACTTGCTACAGAAAACATAATTCCTTTATCACGCAGCTTTTTTTCTACCTCCCAGAATTCTGGATGAATATTATGCTGGTCATCCAGCAAAGTGCCATCCATATCTGTGATTATTAATTTGATCATAGAATTTTTTTAAAAGCTTAAATATAGCGGTTTCTATGGAAATCTAGGCTTGCCAACTGTTATTTTAATGTTTCCTTAAGAAGCGGTTATATTTAAAATACAGATTATTTTTATTTAAAATAAATCTTAATTAGCTTTTGAAAATGATTAGAGGTTTATACATTTGCGGCGTTATTTAAAAATAGTCTAAATAAATAGATCAGAAAAAAATGTCGCAAAAACAACTACTACTATTTTTATCCTTATTCATTTCTTCTTTAGGATTTGCTCAAAATTCAGGAACACTTAAAGGACAGGTTGTAAATAGTGTCAATCAACCCATTTTTAATGTAAACGTTGCTTTAGAAGGAACCGCTAAAGGAACAGAAACTAATCAAAACGGATTTTACGAATTACGAAATGTAAGGCCGGGAACTTATACGATCAAGTTTTCTTACGTAGGTTATAAGTCTACTGAAATTAATGTCTCTGTAGAAGGCGGAGTAATTACAGATGTAGCTCCTGTAGTTTTAATAGGAAGTGAAGAGCAGCTAGGTGAAGTTTTACTTAATGCTGAAAATAAAACAAACGAGTTTACCAAAAGCTCTAGTGCGTATGTTTCTAAATTACCACTATCCAGAATGGAAAACTCTCAGGTGTATAATTCGATCACTGCAGATCTATTACAAAGTCAGGTAGTTACCAATTTTGATGATGCATTAAAAAATGCATCCGGAATCACAAAATTATGGGAATCTACCGGTAGAGGATCAGATGGAGCAGGTTATTACTCCTTAAGAGGTTTTGCCGTACAACCAAACTTAACCAATGGTTTACCGGCTTTAACCAATGGTAGTCCAGATCCACAAAACATCGAGGCGATCGAGGTTGTTAAAGGCCCATCTGGAACTTTATTTGGAAGCTCTGTGGTTTCTTACGGTGGTTTAATTAATGTAGTAACTAAAAAACCATATAATGATTTTGGAGGTAATGTTTCGTATACTTCAGGAAGTTATGGTTTAAATAGATTAACTGCAGATGTAAATTTACCTTTAAGTGAAGGGGTGAATTTAAGAGTAAATTCGGCTTATCATACTCAGGAAAGCTTTCAGGATGCAGGATTTAGAAAATCATTTTTCTTCGCACCGTCTTTATCTTATCAGGTAAATGATCGTCTTTCTTTCTTAATTAATACTGAAATTTATCAGGTAGAAAGTACCAACCAAACCATGCTATTTTTAGATAGAGGAAATGAGTTGGCAGTAAACAATTTAGATGAATTAGGTTACGATAACAATCGTTCTTATACTTCAGATGACTTAGGAATCGAAAATCCTATGTACAGCATCCAGGCGCAGATGAATTACAAGTTATCTGATAACTGGACGTCACAAACTGCAGTTTCTCAAAGTTCAGCAAAAGCGAGAGGTTATTACTCTTATTTATATGAAGGAACGGCAAACTTTACTGGTGATAATCCTGCTTATGGAGCGGCTTTAGAAAACGGAGTGGTTTTCGCAAGACAAATGAATCACCAAAACTCTACTACACTTACTACCGATATTCAACAAAACTTCATTGGAGATTTTGAAATTGGCGAAATGAGAAATCGTGTTGTTGCTGGTTTAGATTATTACAATCGTGAAGTTAGAAATAGCGGAACAGGTTATCTTCAAAACGGATTAATTTATATTGGTGATGCCAGTGCTGCAAATGTAAATGCGAGTGTTTTTGGGATTACAGATCCTAATGCATACATCACCAATTACGATGATACCGGGATCTTATCTGAGCCAGGAGTAGATGCACTTTTCGCAAATTCAGATGTTTCTCCTTCAATTTCAAGACAGGAAATTTACAGTGCTTATGTTTCAGATATCTTTAATCCTATTGAAGCATTATCCATTATGGCAAGTTTACGTGTAGATCGTTTTGAAAGTGAAAGCAACAGCCAAACGGCATGGTCTCCAAAATTTGGTGTTGTGTATCAACCAGTATTAGATAAGCTATCGATTTTCGCTAATTATCAGGATGGTTTTAGTAACGTAGCTCCACAGGTTGGTGAAGATATGAATGGAAATTCAGTGAATTATGAATTCGATCCAGAACATGCAACGCAGTTGGAAGGTGGGGTTAAGCTTAATCTTCTAAACAACAAAGTAGCGGCTACCTTATCTTACTACGATATTCAGGTGAGAAATACAGTAATGACGATCGCTCCTATGGTTTACACTCAGGGTGGTGAATTGTACAGCCGCGGTTTTGAAGCCAGTATTACCGCATCTCCTATAAAAGGTTTAAACATTAATGCCAATTACAGCTACAACGAAAGTGAACTTACCGAAGGTACTCCTGGAGACGATTTTCTAGGTCGCCGTCCAGAAAGTGCAGGGCCACAAAACCTTGCAAATCTTTGGGCAACTTATAAATTCTCTGGAAATGCTTTAGATGGTTTTGGTGCTGGTTTTGGTGGAAACTACGGAAGCGAAAACATGATTTTTAATAGAAATATTGCGGGTACGTTTACTCTGGATGATTATACAGTTTTAAACGCTTCATTATTCTATCAAAGTGAAAAATTTGGAGTTACTCTAAAATTAAACAACTTAAACGACGAAGAATATTATAATGGATGGTCTACAATAAACCCACAAATTGGGCGAAACCTGTCGGCTAACTTCACTTATAAATTCTAAAAATATTAAACTTTATTCTAGTTAGTTTGTGTTTAAGTCGGATGCTGTTATGGTGTCCGGCTTTTCTTTTTACATTTGTTCAAATTTTTAAAAATGGCAGGTAAAAAAGCTTTAAAATCAATAATACATCAAATTCATTTATGGCTGGGATTAGCCTCTGGGATTGTTGTTTTTATTGTAGCCATTACCGGCTGTATTTTTACGTTTCACGACGAATTAAAAGATGTTTTTTACGATTATCGATTTGTAGAAGATCAAGATTCGACATTTATAGCGCCTTCTTTTTTGCTGAAAAAAGCGAATGATTTTCAGCCAGATTTTGAAGCTACAATGGTGGTTTATAACGGATCGTCACGACCGGCTACCGTTACTATTACTGAAGACGGAACCAATTTTTTACTGAATTTTGATCCTTACACCGGTAAACTGATCAAAAAAGTGAACCTGGAAACCGAATTCTTCACCATTATTGAAGAATTGCACATGTATTTATTGCTTCCGCAGGAAATAGGAAAGCAAATTGTAGGGATTTCAAGCATCATTTTTGTGATCTTGTTGTTAAGCGGATTCGTACTGTGGTGGCCTAAAAAAATAAAGTATCTAAAACAACGATTATCGGTAAAATGGAGTGCTCGCTGGCGCAGAATCAATTACGACTGGCATAATGTTACTGGTTTTTATAATTCAATTGTAGCCTTGATATTGGCGATTACCGGGCTTGCTTTTGTATATGAGCCGGTACACGATTCATTTTATGCTATAGCAAATTTAGGAGAGCGATACGAATCAGATTTTTTTACTTCAGAAATAAAAAATAATGCTGAAAATAACCAAAATAAGCAAAATGCAATAGACCTGGCATTTCAGCAAACTTTAGATTTACAACCAGAAAGCGGAATGTACTTTGTTTGGAAACAGGACAAAAATTCGCCTATTATTACCGGAGCTTATCCCAAATCACTTCATTTTGATCATCAATCTAACTATCAATTTCATCCAAAAACAGGAGCGCTTTTACATCAATCTGGCTACGATTCAAAAAGTGGAGGATTAAAGCTTCAGGAAATGACTTATGGTTTGCATAGCGGGCAATATTTTAGACTTCCGGGGAAAATAATTGCATTTTTATGCAGTCTGTTCGTTGCAGCTTTACCTATTACCGGTTTTTACATTTGGTATGGACGAAAATTTAAAACGACCAAAAGAAAACCTAAGCGAAACCCGAAAATCGCTAAAAAAGCATAGTGTCTAAAATGCTTCCAAAAAGGGCCAAAATTACAGCAAGCCATAGTGAAGGTAAAAAGCCTTCGGTTTTAAAACCACTACTTAACTTATCGGTAATTTCAATAATAATGGCGTAAGCAACAATGCGGGTTACAAATCCTAAACCTAAAAAGTAGAACATTCCTAGTGTGGCGATATTTAAAACGGCAGTTAATAGCCAGCTTAAAAAGAAGCTTAAAACTCCGATAAGTTAGGCAACCAGAATGGCGGTTTTAAAGCTTTTAAGATGAACTTTGTTAAGAAATTTTGCTGCAATCATTAGGATTACTGCATCAATAAGAATGTGTATAATGGCAGTTAACATAAGCTGATTTTCGTTGATTTTTATTTATAATTGAAAAATACGAAAACGCCCGCAAAGCTTATTCAATTTAGAGAAAGCTTAACTATACCTGTTTTTTAGACCCTCTAGGTTCGATTTTAAAAATAACCTCGAAAACTGCTTTATAATTGGCTAGTTTTTCACGTTTCATGATTTTATTTTCAATTTTAAACGCGCGTTCTTTAGCCTGAAGTCCATGATAATCCAAACCCAAATGTTTGGCTATGAATATGGCTCTTGGTAAGTGAAACTCTTGGGTGACCACAATGGCATCTTTAATACCAAAAACATTATGCGCCCTGTACATGCTATCGTATGTGTCAAAACCTGCGTGATCTAACAATAATTTATCTTGTGGAATGCCATGATTTTTTAGATAATTTGCAATAGCATCTACCTCGTTATAGCTATCGCTGCCATGATCGCCACTAATTAAAATTTCTTCAACTTTATTTTCCTTGTAAAGATCTATAGCACTATCTACACGATCCTGAAGAATAGGGGAGAGTTGCCCATCTGAATGTACGCTGGCACCTAAAACTATTGCGGTTTTGGCAGTGGGAATGGTATTAACATTAGAGTAAATACGGCTAGAAGTATCTTGTGCTATAAAAGATTCTAATCCAAGAGTAATCAAAATCCCAAGCACAATTAGGATTACCGTATAAAGAATAGATTTTTTAAGAAAGCGCATGCATTCTCCTTTTCGTTTTTATTTCGAAGATAACCAATAAAATTTGATGAATAGGTTATTTCTATGGTTTAACGTTATAAATCCTGAAAGCATTGTTTAAATTTGTAAAAAAATTAGCATAAAAATGACCAATATAAAAGCTTTGCAATGGCGATATGCTGTTAAAAAATTTGACAGTGAAAAGATCTTACCCGAGGCGAAAATCGATGTTTTAAAGCAGGCTTTTAATTTAACAGCTACTTCTTATGGTTTACAACCCATTAGATTGGTGGTGGTTAAAAATAAAGAATTACAGGAATCGCTGAAAGAAAAGGCAATGAACCAGGCGCAGCTTTCTACTGCTTCGCATGTGCTTGTAATTTGTATTGAAGATAAAGTTGATAAAGATTTTATTCTGAATTATTTTGAAAGAGTAAAGCAAATACGAGAAACTCCAGATGAAATTTTAGATCCCTTTAAAAACTTTTTAGTGGATGACTTCGGAAAAAAATCTGCCGAGGATCTTACAATTTGGGCTAAAAATCAGGCGTATTTGGTTTTGGGAACTTTGCTTACCGTTTGTGCTACTGAAGAAATCGATGCCTGCCCAATGGAAGGTTTCTTACCTGAAGAGTACGATAAACTTTTAGAGCTTAAAGAGAAGAATTTGAAATCTGTTTTGGTATTACCTGTGGGGTATCGTGCAAAAGATGACATCTTCTCCAGTTTCAAAAAAGTAAGACGCCCTGAAGAAGATACCATTATAAATATTTACTAGTAGCTTACGTAGTCTACGATCTCTAAACCATAGCCAATCATACCAACACGTTTGGTTTGTTTAGAGTTAGAAAGTAATTTTATTTTATGAATGCCAAGATCGTGTAAGATCTGTGCACCAATTCCAAAATCCTTATTGTCCATAGAAGGTTGTGGTGCTTTTGTCTCACCTTCCTTCTGGCTGTCTTTTAATTCTGCTAATCTACTTAAAAGGCTTAGTGGTTTAGTAGCAGGATTAATAAAAACAATAGCGCCTTTACCATCTTTATTTAAGGCTTTAAACATACTATCTAATTTCTTATCGGCATCGTTGGTAAGCGTGCCTAAGATATCGTTGTTTACCAAAGTAGAATTCATACGAACCAGTACTTCTTCCTCTTTAGTCCAAGAGCCTTTGGTAAGTGCTATATGAATTTGATTATTGGTTGTTTGTTTAAAAGCTCTAAGTCGAAAATCGCCAAATCTGGTCTTAATTTCAAAATCTTCTTCTTTTACTATAAGCGAATCATGTTGCATGCGATAGGCCACAAGGTCTTCTATAGAAATAATTTTAAGATCAAATTTTTTGGCAACTTCCATAAGTTCAGGAAGTCTTGCCATAGATCCATCTTCGTTTAAGATCTCCACCAAAATTCCGGCAGATTGTAAACCTGCAAGACGGGCTAGATCGATAGAAGCTTCAGTATGGCCAGTTCTTCTTAAAACTCCGCCATTTTTAGCACGTAATGGGAAAATATGTCCTGGACGGCCTAAATCTTCAGGTTTTGTTTCTTTTTCAGTTAAGGCTTTAATAGTTTTTGCACGATCGTGGGTAGAAATTCCGGTAGTACAACCATGACCAATTAAATCTACAGAAACAGTAAACTGGGTATTGTGTAAAACGGTATTATCATCTACCATTAAATTTAATCCTAGTTCTTTAGAGCGATCTTCGGTAATTGGAGCGCAAATTAATCCGCGTCCATGAGTAGCCATAAAGTTAATCATCTCTGGCGTAACCTTTTCTGCAGCAGCAACAAAATCGCCTTCGTTTTCACGATCTTCGTCGTCTACAACAATAATTACTTTACCAGCTTTGATGTCCTCAATAGCTTCTTTAATTGTATTTAATTTAAAGGATTTATGTCCTTCATTAATTCCTGACATTTTGCAACTTTTTTATAATAGCAAAGGTATTTAATCTATTTATCTTTCGGCTTTACCAATCCTATCTTTTTAAAGAACTTTGAGATAGGCTCTGTAATCATGTCTAAAGAAAATAATCCTTGGTCTGTAGTGGCTCTATATGTGAAGTAAATCCCAAGAGGGAGCATAATTAGGGTACTTAGCCAGGTTGCTATAAACGGACTAATACTTCCATCTTCAGCACTGTTCTTGGCAAAGATTCCTATAAAGTGATAACTTAGAAAAATGATGATAGCAATTACCATAGGTAATCCCATACCTCCTTTACGAATAATCGCACCTAAAGGAGCGCCCACAAAAAATAAAACGATACAGGCTACGGCAAGTACATACTTTTCGTGCAATGCAATTTCATACTTATTTAATCGCCGAACACTTTGTTTAAATTCCTGCTTTTTTATGGATAAATGAGAGATTGCAGCATTTGTGGTGCGAATTGCATCATCTATAATTCTTTGTGATTGATCACTATTGTAATTATCTAAAATAGAATGCTCAAAGCTTTTGTATTTATCAGATTCTTCCGGATTAAAATTAACATCCAAAGATTTTACCCCGGTTCTGCTATACATCGAGGTCGCAAAAGCTTCTTTACGTTCATTTAAAGACACAGAAAAACTATCGATACTTTTGGTAAGTTCTCCAATTCTAAGCATACTTTGGGTAGTATAACTTTCATCTTCCATATCTACCTGATTTAATTCTGATAGGTCGATGTTTATCGTATACTCTTCAAAGTAACTTTTCATAAAAGGTTTTTGGTCTCTTTTAGAGTAGTCACTTGGTTCAACTTCCCTGTAGTAATTTCCGTCTGTAAGAATTAAAGACAGAACATTAGAATTTTCGCTACTTACTAATTCTCCTTCTCTGGATTTTATAACAGTATAATCACCACCACGCTCTGTTCCCGTATGGATAATTACATCATGAAGATATTGATCGTTATCTCCAGTTTTTTCATCGACCTTAATATTGATGTTCCCAACTTCGTTAAAAACACCTCCGGTAATTGCCATTGCCGGTTTCATTTTAGCGATATTCTTCCTTAGGTTTATAATCTTAAATTCGGCCGCTGGGATCACGTTATTTGCAAAAACAAAAGCAGTGACACTTACCAATAAGATAAATAGAGTAAGCCCACGCATTGCGCGCTGCAAGGAGATACCAGATGATTTCATGGCAGCAAACTCGTAGTTTTCAGCAAAATTCCCAAATACCATAATCGAGGTTAACAATATAGTAAGTGGTAATACCATAGGTACTAACTTTGGTGTGGTATACAGTAGAAATTTTAAGATGATTGCTACATCTAAATCTTTACCTGCCAGTTCACCAATGTATAACCAGATTGCCTGGAGAACAAAAATGAACATCAAGATGACAAAAACGGTAAAGAACGTTTGTAGATAAGTTACCAGTATGTACCTGTCTAGTATTTTCAAAGATGTAAGATTAATCTAAACGATTAATGTAATAGTTGCTATATCGGCTCTCGTCAAAAGTAAATAGATTTTGAGCAAGAGACTGGTTTGTTTTAAAACTTTTTACTGTAATCGTAATCTTGGTTCCGTTTGGCTGTGTTTGGATAAGATTATAAATATTTTTGGTCTCTTTATCGATTCCCAATAAAATATTTTTTACTTCAGCCTCGCTATCCTTAGGAGTTAACTTAACGTACTGAATCGTTCTACCATTCACGTTTTGTGTAATATCCCAATCAAAATTATATCCATCCTGATAGAAGGTGAACATTTTAGATGGAGTGATGTTATTTTCGTCTTCAGCGACGTAATTAGAGATATTAATCTCTTCGTCTTCTGGAATGATCGTATATACTTTTTTACCATCAAAAAGTTGGGTGGTTCCCATAAAATTCAGCACATATTTATCGCCTTTTATGCTGGCGTCACCACGAGTTTCCTGATGAATATTTTCTGAAGTATTCTCCAAAGCATATTTAAAATCGATCACCATATTGTCATAACTACTTACCTTCTTAGAAACTTCATTTAGAAGTTGCTCAGCTTTTTGAGAATTCTGAGCCTGTATCCCAAGGCTAAAACATGCAAGTATTAGAAATACTACTTTTTTCATTTTTACTTTTAAATCTTTATTTAGGTTCTTCGTTTAATAATTGCTCTAAGGCTAAAAGATCTGGTACTAAAACCTGTCTTGCTTTACTTCCTTCAAAAGGCCCTACAATTCCGGCAGCTTCAAGTTGATCTATAATTCTACCGGCCCTGTTATAGCCAAGTTTTAGTTTTCGCTGTAGCAAAGAAGCCGATCCCTGCTGGGCGGTAACAATAACTTCAGCTGCGTCTCTAAATAGCTTATCGCGTTCGCTCACATCTATATCAAGTCCTGTGCCACTTTCCTCACTTTCGTAAGCTGGCAGCATGTGGGCATCTGGATAAGCTTTTTGTGAACCAATAAACTCGGTTATCTTATCTACTTCAGGTGTATCTACAAAAGCACATTGCAAACGTCTCATAGAGCTTCCCTGAGTAAATAGCATATCTCCACGACCAATTAACTGATCTGCTCCCGGGCCATCTAAAATGGTTCTAGAATCGATCTTCGAGGTTACTCTAAAAGCAATACGTGCCGGGAAGTTAGCTTTTATAATCCCTGTAATTACGTTTACCGAAGGTCTTTGTGTTGCAATAATTAAATGAATCCCAACTGCACGGGCAAGCTGAGCTAAACGCGCAATTGGAGTTTCTACTTCTTTCCCGGCTGTCATAATTAAATCTGCAAACTCATCTACAACCAGCACGATATACGGTAAAAATTTATGTCCGTTTTCAGGATTTAGTTTTCGGTTTTTAAACTTAACATTGTATTCTTTAATGTTACGAACCATAGCATCTTTAAGCAGTTCGTAACGATCGTCCATTTCGATACAAAGAGAATTTAATGTATTAATAACCTTTGTGTTATCGGTAATAATAGCATCGTCTGTATCTGGTAGTTTTGCTAAATAATGACGCTCAATTTTATTAAAAAGCGTCAATTCTACTTTCTTAGGATCTACCAAAACAAATTTCACTTCAGCAGGATGCTTAGAATAGAGTAGGGAAGTAAGGATGGCGTTTAACCCAACAGATTTACCTTGTCCCGTCGCACCTGCCATTAGCATGTGTGGCATTTTGGCAAGATCTACGACAAAAGTTTCGTTACTAATGGTTTTTCCTAATGCCATTGGCAGTTCCATCTCGGCATTTTGAAATTTTGGCGAAGCAATTACAGATCGCATTGAAACGATGGTAGAATTTTTATTAGGCACTTCTATACCAATGGTTCCTTTTCCAGGTATTGGCGCTATAATTCTAATTCCAAGTGCAGCTAATGAAAGTGCGATATCATCTTCTAAGTTTTTGATCTTAGAAATTCTAATTCCGGCTTCAGGAACAATTTCGTATAAAGTTACTGTAGGACCAACTGTAGCTTTAATCTGGGCAATTTCGATCTTGTAGTTTTTAAGCGTATCTACAATTCTGTTCTTATTTTCCTCAAGCTCTTTTTGGTTAATCGTGATACCGCCGCCATAATCCTGCAATAGTTCTAATGTTGGGTATTTATAATTTCCAAGCTCTAATGTAGGATCAAATTCGCCAAAATCGCTGACTAATTTTTTGCTGAGTTTATCTTCATCTACCTCTTCTTCTTCAGGGGCAGTTTCTACCTCCATGGCAAGTTCTGCTGGCTCTTCTTCTTTTTCTTCGGAAGCTTTTTGAGGTGTATTTTTAGTTTCTGAAGCCGCATTAACTTCAGAAAGGTTGTTTTCGAAATCAATTTCAGGAGCAGTATCGTCTACTACAGGCTTTTCTTCAGTTTTAATACTTTGTTTTTTCCAATCCTGCTCTTCATCGGTAACATTAGCCGTCATTTTATTGGCTGAAGCTTCTTTGGCTGCCTTAAATTCAGCATTAATATCATCCTTTTTAGTTTTTACAAACGTGCCCACCATCTCTGGCGTAAGCTTTAAACGTAATGCAGCGTATGCAATAAAAAGGAAAAATAGAAGTAGTGCTGTACCAAAAAATCCTAAATAATCCTGAAGAAAATCATTCATTTCAAAACCAATGGTTCCTCCTAAAATAGAATGCTCTGTAAAAAAACCTAAGACTATTGATGCCCAAATCATAACCAAAATGCCCCAAAACCAGAACGAAACCAGTTTTTTTGAAGCCATTCCAAAAAACAGGTAAATGCCAGACATGGTGATTAATACAGCTATAGAAAAAGAAGCTATACCAAAGCCCTGGTAAATAAAGAAATCACTAATTAATGCACCAAATTTGCTTAACCAGTTTTTTGCCTCTATACTACGATCGCTAAATTCCTGTAAGGTACTTTGATCTGCCTGCCAGTTAAATAAAAAAGAGATAAAAGCAACAATTAGGGCTAAACCAAAAAGCATAAGAAAACTGCCCAAAACAACCTTTTGGTGTCGGTTTAGTGCAAACGAAAATTTCTTTGAATTTTTAGTGGTTTTCTTAGTTCTGGTTTTCTTTTTGGCCATGCGTGGTTTTTCGGAATTTTGGCAAAAATACAAATTAGCCTCATCTAAAATAAAGAAAATAAAATTCAATTTTAAAAGAGGTCGATTTTATAGAAAAACGCCAAATAGTACGCTTTATTTTTCTAGATACTCGAGAAGCGGAGTCATAAATTTATCGAATACCTCGATATGTGGTAAATGTCCTGTATCTGGAATTTCAACTAGCTGGGCATTAGGTATTTTATCCTGAGTAGATCTACCTAATTTATCATATAATCCCATGGTCGATTTTACCTGTTTTGAGACTAAATTTTTTCCTAGCGCGGTACGATCCCTGGTACCAATGATCAACAAAGTAGGAACACTAATTTCACTAAATTCGTAAACAACAGGCTGGGTAAAGATCATATCGTAAGTTAAAGCAGAATTCCATGCTATGCGATCGTAGTTTTCGTTAAGCGTCCATCCGGCTAAAAGTTTTGCCCATTTTGCATAATCTTGATTCCAATCGCCTGCATAATAGCTTTCTTTTTGATAATTCTTAATGTCTTCGTAGGTTTTGCCGATTTCATTCTTATACCAATCGTCTACGCTTTGATAAGGCACTTTAAGTTTCCAGTCTTCTAGACCAATGGGATTAACTAAAACCAGGTTTTTAGTAACTTCAGGATACATTAAAGTAAAACGTGTGGCAAGCATTCCTCCCATAGAATGGCCTAAAATTGTAGTTTCTTCAATTCCTAGAGAATCGATTAATCCTTTGGTGTTTTCTGCCAATTGCTGAAAGGTATACTGAAAATATTTTGGTTTGCTGGATTTCCCGAAGCCTAATTGATCGGGTACCAAAACATTGAAACCTTCTTTGGTTAGGGCGTCGATCGTGGTTTCCCAATATGCGCCATTAAAGTTTTTTCCGTGAAGTAGTGTTACTGTTTTTCCGTTATCATTTTCTGGCTGTATATACATATAAGCCATTTTATAATCATCTTTTTGTGCATTAAAATGATAAAAAGAAACGGGATAAGGATACTCATAATTTTCGAGCATTAAGCCAAGCTCTTTAACCTCTTGGGCATTGAGATTTAGAAATACTGAAAATAGTAAAAATAGAGCAGGAATTTTTTTCATGACATGAATTTTTCCTGAAGTTAAGAAGATCTACAAGTGTAGGTAAGCTGCTGAAGTACTTTAAAACAAATTTAACTCGATGATCGAGATTGAATGCTCTGAGTTTACCTCGAACTATTAAAAAATTTTAAACAAATGCCTAACGGGCTTATCCCGATGTAGTTTACATGAAAGATCTATAACGCCTGTAAATAAGGAATATAAATAATGCAGCCAATGATAATTGCAATGAAGGCCGCAATGCAAACAGCGCCGGCAGCAACATCTTTAATATGCCCTATTTTTTGATGAAAATCTGGATGCACAAAATCTGCAATGGCTTCGATGGCAGTATTTAGCCCTTCTGCACTCATAACCATTCCAACAGCGATACATTGAAACATCCATTCGTTTCTGGTAATATCAAAATAAAACCCGGCAACAGTTACAACGATAGAAATGGCAAATTGTACCTGTATGCTGGGTTCATTTCTTACAAGTAGCCAGGCTCCTTTTAAAGCATAGCCACCACCACGAATACGTTTCCCAAGGAAACTATCTTTCATTTTATAAAAGCGTTTTTAACGCAGCAAGATAATTTGGTTCTTCGGCAATATCCGGCACTTGCTGAGCATGGATTACATTTAAATTTTCATCCAGAACTATAACAACTCGAGAAAGTAAACCTTCTAAAGGCCCGGTGATCATTTCTACCCCGTAATCTTTCCCAAACTCACGTTCTTTAAAGTCAGACAAGTTAATAACATTTTTTAAACCTTCATCATTTACAAATCTTTTTTGTGCAAATGGTAAATCTCTGGAAATACAAAGTACTACCGTATTATTTAATTCGGTTGCTCTTTCATTAAAATTTCTAACAGAGGTAGCGCAAACTCCGGTATCGATACTCGGGAAAATATTAAGAATAATTCTTTTTCCTTTAAAATCTTCTAATTTGGCTTTGGATAGGTCGGTTTTAATAAGATCAAAATGTGGTGCTTTTTCACCAATCGCAGGCAGATCTCCATAAGTAATCACTCTTTCGCCTTTAAACGATATTTCAGACATAGCAAAATAATTGGTTAAGGATTAGTCTAGATAAATTTAGACTATTTGTAATGGAGTGATACTAAAATTATCATAAAACAAAAATCGGGTTAATTGAATTAACAATTAACCCGATTTTGGTCTTTTTATCACTAAGTTTTATTGATCTATAGATCCTAAAACTTTCTTTACAAATGCGTTTGCAGCGTCTGTATCTTTCATTCCTTCTTCACTTACCATTTTGTGAACTTCTATAGCACCACAAATATTAGTAATTAATTCACCAATTACGTCCATTTCCTCTTCAGAAACAGATCTATGTTCAGTGAAATTTTCAAGCACTTCTACAGTTGCTTCAAGTTTTTCAACTTCGTTATTACGTTGTAAGTGTTTAATTACTGGTAACTTCATTTACTAAGTCTTTTAGAACTTCAAACTTGTTAGTTTGAACTTGGTTTACGAAATCTCCATTTTTAAAAGTGGCGAATGTTGGTAGGTTATTTACGTTTGCAAGCTTTCTACTTTCTGGATACTTTTCAGCATCAACAAGAATAAACTCTGCATTTTCGTTTTCACCTGCTAACTTTTTGAATTTAGGCTTCATAAGTCGGCAGTTACCACACCATCCAGCCATGTACTGTACAACTACAGTTTCGTTGTTTGCAACGATTTCACTTAAATTATCTTGGTCTAATGTCTTCATTATAGCAATTTTTTCCCATCTAAGGGTATTAACACCCCGAGATAAATCCCGGGGATGAAAATTTTTCTTAATCTTTAGACTATCTCAGTTGGCTGAGAATAAAAGCTTTTTAGTTTAAGCTTAAATAATCTGCAACTCCTTTTCTGTCAGCTTTCATTGCATCTTTACCTTCTTCCCAGTTTGCTGGACAAACTTCACCATTTTTCTGAACGTGAGTATAAGCATCGATTAATCTGATGAATTCCTGTACGTTACGACCAAGTGGCATGTGGTTTACACCTTCATGAAATACAGTACCTTCTTCGTCGATTAGGTAAGTAGCTCTATAAGTTACGTTATCACCTTCTAAAGTTACATCACCAGTTTCTTCATCATAAGATTCTCCTGTAATATCAAGGATTCCAAGACGAGAACTTAAATTGCGGTTAGAATCTGCTAAGATTGGGTAAGTAACACCTTCGATTCCACCATCATCTTTTGGAGTGTTTAACCATGCAAAGTGAACCTCTGGAGTATCACAAGAAGCACCAATAACCATTACATTTCTTTTTTCAAACTCTTCTAAAGCAGCCTGAAAAGCGTGTAATTCAGTTGGGCAAACAAATGTGAAATCTTTTGGGTACCAGAATAATAATACTTTCTTGTTATTTTTCTGAGCTTCTTCTAATACATTCACTTTAAATGTATCTCCTAAGTCGTTCATTGCGTTTACACTTAGGTTTGGAAATTTTTTACCTACAATAGACATATGTTGTTGTTTTTGGGTTTTACTTTCTTTTCTTAATTCTGCTGCAAATATAGGCGAAGAGAGCGGTGTCTCCATAAAAATCAAATTCTTAATTTTTATACTGTGATAGAATTTGATTATTGTAAAAGAATATTCTTATAGGGTAATTCTATTTTCTTCGGAAAGCTACGCTGTACGGGTGTTTGCAGAATTACCAAGTTCTTTAATTTTTATTCTGAAAGCAGCGAATAATAAGGTCATAAAAGGACTCAGATAATTGAAGAAACTATACCCAATATAAGAAAGAACAGGTACACCAAGAACACCACTGTGATAAGCACCACAAGTATTCCAAGGGATTAATACAGAAGTTACCGTTCCTGAATCCTCTAAGGTTCTACTAAGGTTTTCTGGAGCCAGACCTTTATCTTTGTAAGCTTTTGCGAACATTTTTCCTGGAACAACAATAGCCAGATACTGGTCTGAAGCGGTTACATTAAGTGCAAGGCAGCTTACAACGGTACTTGCAAAAAGACCAAAAACACTATCAAAAAGATTTAATAAGGCCTTACTAATTCTAGCTAAAGCACCAATGGCGTCCATAATTCCGCCAAAAACCATCGCACAAATAATTAACCAAATGGTTCCTAACATTCCTGCCATTCCGCTTGAGGCAAAAAGATCGTTAAGTGCAGCAGATTCAGTTTCAATAGCAGTATCTACGGTTATAGCATCCATAATTCCGCGGTAAGCACTTACAAATGTCAGTTCGTCACTACCGCTAATTTCAAGAACAATTTCTGGTTGAAAAATAAGAGCAGCAACAGCACCAAGTAAAGTACCTATAAGTAAAGCAATAAGTGGAGAGGTTTTTCTAACAATTAAAAAGATTACCAATACAGGAACCACAAATAGCCATGGAGTGATATTAAAAGAAGCTTCAATAGCATTTAAAATTGAAGAGGTATCTGTAGAACCGCTGGTATCTAAATTAAGTCCTATAATAACAAATATTACTAAAGTCACAACGATGGTTGGGACAGTAGTAATTGCCATATATCTAATGTGAGTAAATAAATCTGTTCCTGCCATTGCTGGTGCAAGGTTGGTGGTGTCACTTAGCGGAGACATTTTATCACCAAAATAAGCACCAGATAAGATTGCCCCAGCCGTCATTCCTAATGGAATACCCAAAGCGTCTGCAATACCAACAAGTGCAATACCAACGGTAGCCGAGGTTGTCCAGCTACTGCCTGTCGCTACAGAGATCACAGAACATATTACAACCGTAGCTGCCAGAAAGATTGTGGGATTTAAAATTTGTAAGCCATAATAGATCATAGTTGGTATAATCCCACTAATTAACCAGGTACCTGCTAAAGCGCCCACCATTAAAAGAATTAAAATTGCCCCAGCTGTACTTTGAATGTTTTTGGCAACTTCATCGATCATGGTATCAAACTTTACTTTATTAAAGTAGCCAACAATTGCTGCAACAGCGCCACCTAATAGTAAAATAAACTGATTAGAGCCAGATAATGCATCATCTCCATATACCACCAAAACATTAAAACCAAGCATTATAATTAAAGCAAACACTGGTAATAGCGCAGCCCAAATACTTAATTCATTTTTTTCAACATTTTCTTCGGGATGGGTAGTATGGTTTTCCATTCAGTTTAAGAGAGTTTAGTTTCTAAAAGCTAAGATTCGATAAATCTAAAGATGTTTTTTAGGAAATATGAAAGTTTAGCATAGATTAAATTTTCGTTTGTAATGTTACGATTTTAGATAAAAGTATGCAAGGTTTAGGTATAACGCAGCTGTTTTAAATCGAATAAAAGCAGGTGAAACTTCAATATAGAAGAAGAATTATTAACAATATCGTTTGAAATTTAAGTTTTCTTAAAAGTTTAGAAAGCTAATTAGCTAGCATTGGTGGTTTAGAGAATAGTCGTACTTTTGTAAGTATTGTTTAAAATTCAACATAAAAACTTATTGTTATGAGTACATATGATGTTGCAGTTATAGGTTCTGGCCCGGGTGGATACGTGGCAGCCATACGCTGCGCACAGCTGGGAATGAAAACTGCAATCATAGAAAAATATTCTACTCTTGGTGGAACTTGTCTTAATGTTGGTTGTATTCCAAGTAAAGCACTTTTAGATTCTTCACACCATTATCATGATGCAGTAAAACATTTTGAGGATCACGGAATTGAAATTTCAGGAGAAATAAAAATGAATCTTGAAAAAATGATGGATCGTAAAGCATCTGTGGTTAGCCAGACTTGTGATGGTGTAAAATTTTTGATGGATAAAAATAAGATTGATGTTTTTGAAGGAATTGGTTCTTTTAAAGACAAAACTCATATCAATATTAAAAAGAATGATGGTGAGACTGAAACTATCGAAGCTAAGAAAACGATCATAGCTACAGGTAGTAAACCATCTAATCTTCCATTTATCGAGTTAGATAAAGAGAGAGTAATTACATCTACTGAAGCTTTAAAATTAAAAGAAGTTCCAAAACATCTAATTATTATTGGAGGTGGAGTAATTGGTTTAGAGTTAGGTCAGGTTTATAGCCGTTTAGGCGCAGATGTTTCTGTAGTTGAATTTATGGATCGTATTATCCCAACTATGGATAGTGCGCTTTCTAAAGAACTTACTAAAGTTCTTAAAAAACAGGGCGTAAAATTCTACACCAGTACAAAAGTGAAATCTGTTGAAAGAAACGGAGTCGAAATTATCGTTAAAGCAGATGATAAAAAGGATAAGGAGGTAGAATTAAAAGGAGATTATTGTTTAGTTTCTGTAGGTCGTCGCCCTTATACAGACGGACTTAATGCAGATGCTGCTGGAGTTACCATAGATGATCGTGGCCGAATTAGCGTAAACGAGCATCTACAAACCAATGTAGAAAATATCTATGCGATTGGTGATGTTGTAAAAGGAGCGATGTTAGCGCATAAGGCAGAAGAAGAAGGAACTTTTGTTGCTGAAACCATTGCCGGCCAAAAGCCACATATTAATTACAATTTAATTCCAGGTGTCGTTTATACATGGCCAGAGGTTGCATCTGTAGGTAAAACTGAAGAGCAATTAAAAGAAGAAGGCGTAAAATATAAAGAAGGTAAATTCCCAATGCGTGCTTTAGGTCGCTCTAGAGCCAGTGGAGATATCGACGGAATGGTTAAAATTCTTGCAGACGAAAAGACCGATGAGGTACTTGGAGTTCACATGATTGGTGCTCGTACTGCAGATCTTATTGCTGAAGCGGTAACCGCGATGGAGTTCCGTGCTTCTGCTGAAGATATTTCTAGAATGAGCCATGCACATCCAACTTTTGCTGAAGCTGTAAAAGAAGCTGCATTGGCAGCTACAGATAATCGCGCGTTGCACGTGTAGATCATTATCAGTTTAAAATTTTGGAAGCCCTGTTCATTTATTTGACAGGGCTTTTTTGATTATTGGAGTTAAAAATTTTCTTAAATAATAAAAGACTAATTCGTTTTAACGACTTTATTATGAAGCTTATCGGTTTTATTTTTTCATGAAAATACTTTGCAATACTATTGCAGTGTATTTAAAATTAACCCTACACCTTACATGAAAAAATTTTCCCCTACGAAGATTCTTCTTGCCGTATTATTTGTTTTTTTTAATGTCACTTTAGGTTTTTCGCAAGTTGGTATTGGTACGTCCAGCCCTGATAATAGTTCTATACTAGATGTTAAAAGTTCTACTGGTGGAGTACTTGTGCCAAGAATGACAACGGCAGAGCGTAACCGAATTTCTTCTCCTGCTACAGGATTATTAATTTACGATACTACGAGACAATGTCTAAGCCAGCAGGTAGGAACGCCCGCTTCGCCAGATTGGGTCTGTATTTCTGGGAATGTAGTTCGTTTCTTTTATTTACCTAGTTTGAACATAGATACTTCAGAAACAGGAAATGGAGAAGTGAATTTGTACGAGGAGTACAAAAAGCAGTTTTCTCAACCATTGGTGTCTTCTACACCAGGTTCAACTATTCCTTATTTCGAATCTGCAACAGATTTAGATTATCATGTTACGGCCTATGATTCATCAGTTTTAGACAATCTTTCTTTGAACCAAAACGGAGTTCTTTCGTATGAAGTAATTGGTAGTGCCACTGCCTGTTCTTTCATAAATGTTGTATTGGTTGTAAAATAATTTCAGCAAACAATTATGAAAAAACTATTCAGTCTTTTCCTGATCTTATTTTCGGTTTATTCATCCATTGCGCAATGTGATTGTGATCAAACCATTTCATCCAGTATATGGAATGGTGGTTATACATTTCAATCTAATAAAACGTATTGTATTCAGGGAAATATTACGATAAGATATAATGTGACTTTCCAAAATAATACAAGTATTTGTATTCCTCAAGGAGCTACGCTGAAAATTGATAATACGATGAATGGTGGTGCTAGTAATAAGGTTGATATAAGCGTATACGGTAACCTTATTGTACCTAATACTTTTCCAGTAAGTTTTGATATTCATGTTTATAATGGTGGTAATATTACAGGTCTTAGAGGGATTAAACAGGATATTCAGATGAATGGAGATAATTTTAATCTTATAATCGACGAGGGTGGTAGTTATAAATTTGGGAATTTGAATTTAAATAATAATGGTAGAGAAAATACGATAGAGAATCATGGGACGATGACAATTGATGGGGAAATTAATACTCGTAATGCAAAATCAGCATTAAGATTAGATAACTATGGAACTATTGATATGACAGGAAATATTTATTTCAGTAATTCATCTGGAACTAATACTTTTTATAATCATGGAAATTTAAGTTGCCTGGGAGTGTATTCAACAGACCCAACATTGCATATGCAAAATGCAGGAACTATGTCGATGTCTCAGAATTATGATAATACTGAAAACAGCGTATTTTCAAATTGTGGAACATTCAGAATGAATGGTAGTTGGGGATTTAATTTAAGAGGTTTAATTATAAATACAGGGAATATGATAATTCCTAATAGTTCTATAGCATTCTCTTCTACAGGTAGAATTCAAAACTATAGTGTAATGAGTTTAAAACAGATAGCTATGGATCCCAATTCAATAATTTATAATGAAGGTGAAATAACATTCGCAGAAGCTCCTAATACTAATATAAGATTTGCTGGGCCTGGTGCAAATGAGCAGCCAGAACATTCTGATTCTAGTAATTATGGTAGATTTAAATGGCCAGGCACACAGTCTAATCAATCTGGTTGGGCTAGAGGCAATTTAAATTTTGTTACTACTACTCCAAGTACGGTTAATGATAACAATGCTTACGGGATGTTTGGAAGATGGAATAGCGTAGAATTTGATAGTTCAGTAAAATTTGGAAACTGTAATACTTGTACAGTTATTACAGAATATGATCAATGCGCTAACGCAGATGGTACTTGGCCGGTTATTGGGCCAAAATGTATCCCGGTAAACAGGCATGTAAGAACATATTTATAATTACTTGATATAAATTAAAAGGCAGCCAACTGGCTGCCTTTTTTCATTCTAAACTACCTCAGAAATTATAAGGTTTGGGCTTTTTAATTGGTTTAGGAAGTAAATTAAAAGCCTGATTAATCTGAGTAAAATTCAATAGGGAAATATTGATTGTTTTAGAATGAGATTTTGCATGTTTTTACAGTCTTTTTTTAATGATATTCAGCCAACTTTTCTAGAACCTGGTCTTTAAAACTTCGGCTTATTGGTATCGATTTTTGTCGTATCACCACCTGCTCATTAGTATAAGATTCGATTTTTGGGATCGAAACAATAAAAGAGCGATGCGTTCTTAAAAATTTAGAACTAGGTAACTTCTCTTCAATCGCTGTAATAGTTTCTCTGGTGATTTTCGTATCAGTTAACAGGTGAATTTTTAAATAATCAGCATAGCTTTCGATATAAAGCAATTCTTCAAAATCGATTTTAACCATTTGGCGATCTATTTTTACAAAAATAAATTCGGCCTCTCTTTCAGCAATTTTCGTGATTTCTTTTTCTGAATGATTTTTTCGGTAATTATTGATGGCATCTAGCAAACGTTCAAAAGAAATAGGTTTTAGTAAATAATCTGCTGCGTGCAAATCAAAACCATCTACCGCATATTCTCGATAAGCAGTGGTGAAAATGATCTGTAGGTCTTTATTGATCGATCTAGCAAAGGAAATCCCGGAAATTCCCGGCATATTAATATCTAAAAAAATCAAATGGATGTTCTCTTTGCTAATTACATTAAAAGCTTCAGAAGCGTTACTGCAACGTGCTAGAATATTGATGTCTTCAATTTTAGAAAGATGACTTTCCATAATATCCAACGCAACAGGTTCATCGTCTACAAGAATACAATTAATGGGTGCCGCCATTTATTCAGAATTAATGCTTTTTAAAATTAACCAATTTCAGCATACATCACTTTTTTATGGCTGTTAAAATAATGATTCCCAGCCTGCCAACCAGAAAAGTTACAGTGCCAAAAATAATAGTAAGTAAAGTCACTTTTAATCCACCAGCCAGCATTTCAGTAGAAACATTTCCCCAGCTTTCTATTGCATCGAACATTTGTATTAAACCAAGAAACTGAAAAAGAAGTCCGCTTACCAATGCAAATAAGCCAATATGATGAATTAAACTGAGCGCTTTTTTGAAAAGATGATCCTGCGATAATTTTGTGGCAGCAAAGGCTATAAGTCCTATAGTAATTAAGAAGCAAATAAGGATGGTCCACATCGCAAAAGGCCCGCCCTCGTTCATTCTATCGGCTAATTGGCCAAAAAATCCACGACTTTGATACAGTAATACTAGGTACATAATTATTTTTTTAAAGATTGATGAAGCAAACTTAACAGCCTTTTAGCTTCAAAAAATCACTTTGCGATAGATTACAGGTTTTAGCTTCTTTTCTACATTAAAGATATATTTTTAAGTACAATTATCGCTAAACTTGTAGAAAAGCCAAGCTTTTTTGTAGTTGGTCGCAAAAGTTGATCTTACCAGATCATTCTTGCCATATTTGTAAATTAATGTTACTAAAATTGACCATAAAGATATTTAAGAAACTACTGCTACACAGCTTATTTTGGGTAGCAGTGCTTTTCTTTTATATGTTCTTTTTTGCGATAGACGATTCAGATTTGTGGTTATCGGCGCGATTTTCAATTGCATTGATGCCGGTTACAATTGGCACAACTTATATTTTTTCCTACACCTTAATCCCAAAATATCTATCTAAACGAAAGTATTTTTTATTCGGACTTTATTCATTTTATGCTTTAGTGATTTCAGCCTCGTTAATTATTTTTTCGGCTTTTTATGGCTATTTACTGGTGTTTGGATTGCAATGGGAGGGAAGTTACCCGGTTTCTAAAGGTTTAACCTTTATATATTTTGCGGTTTACCTGGTAATCGTCTTAGGTTGTGGCTTAAGTCTTACCAAATCTTATTTTAAAACTTTAAATAAAAACGAGGAGCTAAAAAATACTCTGCTAGAAAGCGAATTACAGCTTAAGATTCAGGAGTTACAGTATTTAAAGATGCAAATTCATCCTCATTTTCTGTTCAATACCTTAAATACTATTTATGGTTTGGCGCTTACCAAAAAGGATTCAGCTCCAGATATGATCTTGAAATTGGCAGATCTACTGGATTACATTTTATATGAAACTAAGAAGAATAAGGTGCCATTACAGCGCGAAATTCAGCATTTAAAGGATTATATCGAGTTAGAAAAACTAAGGTTTGGAGAACAATTAATTGCTGAAATAAATATTACTGAATTTTCATCGAATATTGAGATTCCGCCGATGCTTTTTCTGCCATTTCTGGAAAATTCATTCAAACACGGCAAATCTTCTGAAGATATCCTGAAAATAAAAATGAAGCTCGAAATTCTCGAAAATCAGCTTGTGTTTTTTCTGAAGAATTCGGTGCCTAAGCAAAAGGAAATTTTAGATCAAAATTCTGGAATTGGTCTTGAAAATATTCAAAAAAGGCTCCAATATATTTATAGGGAAGCTTATGATTTAGAGCTTTCTACAAGCAAAAATGAATATTCTGTCTTACTTAAAATTCCGCTTAAATTTTAGCATTTTGACCTTTAGAATTTTCAATTTTGTATTAAAGGAATCACTATCTTTAATAGGTTAATCCTAATTTTAAAGATTATGGGCAAAAGCAAAGCAAAGTCACCAGCTAAAAATTCGGTTAAAAAAGAACCGGTTTTAAGCTTAAAAGAGAAGCGAGCTGCAAATGCGGCTAAGAAATTGAACAGAAGCTAAAGTTTTAAACTTAGATTGAATAAAAAAAGGAGCTATTTTGCTCCTTTTTTCCTTTATTTTTTACGCCTGCGATTGGCATTTTTATCGCCTCGCGTTTTTGGCTTTTTATACTTTTTAGCAATTTCTCTACGATAAGAACCGCCAAGATTTACTTTTTTATTTTTTTCTTTTTTCTCGTGGAAAGCAGGGCCGGCTTCATCTAGTGGTTTACTAGGATTGTTAATCTCAATTTCTCTGGGGCGTTCTTCAGGAATTAATTCATTAGAGATCTTAACTTCTTTAGGAATTTCCATTTTTGGGACTTCCATTTTCATCAATTCCTCGATAGCTTTTAGGTGTTCTAATTCTTTTTCAGTAGTAAAAAGAATAGAATGTCCTTTTTTCTCAGCACGTCCTGTTCGCCCAATTCTATGCATATAATTTTCAGGATAATTTGGCGTATCAAAGTTAATAACGTGCGAAACAGCATTAAGATCTAAACCACGCGCCATCACATCTGTAGCGATCATAATTCGGGTTAAACCTTCATCAAAATCTTCAACGTTTTTTAATCGGTAATTCTGACTTTTACCGGTATGAACCAAACTAATTTCCCCTGGAAATTTTTTACCTAAACTTTCAAATAATCGATCGGCAATACGTTTATCTGAAATAAAAATAAGCATCTTTTTAAAGGTTTCTTTATCACTGAAAAGATGTTTTAAAAGATTCGCTTTTGTATTGAAATTAGGTAAAATATAGCCTTGTTGCTCGATATTATCTAACGGAGTACCACTAACCGCGATAGAAATTTTCTCTGGAGCTTTAAAATTCTCGTCTATCATTTCTTCTACCGTTTCAGTCATCGTTGCAGAGAACATGATGCTTTGTCGGTTAGGAGGCAGTAGTTCAATAATGTTATTGACCTGGAATTTAAATCCAAGATCCAGCATCACATCAACTTCATCGATCACAAATTTCTGAATCGATTTTAGCTGAATAGCACGTCTTAAAACAAGATCGTAAAGTCTTCTTGGCGTAGCCACCACAACATCTAAACCACGTTGTAATTCCTGTTGCTGCGTATTTATATTTACACCTCCATAAATCCCGGCTACTCTTAAATTAATGTATTTAGCAAGTTTGTCGATTTCCTCGGTAACCTGCACAACCAGTTCTCTGGTTGGAACCATGATTAAAATACGCGGATTCTTTTGCTTAGAAAATTTAAGCATTCTAAGTAAGGGTAATAAATAAGCAAAGGTTTTACCGGTACCGGTTTGGGCGATTCCTACAACATCTTTTCCAGACATGATTGGCGAAAATGCCTGTTCCTGGATAGGTGTTGGCTTTTGGAAGCCCATATCTTCCAGCGCATTGCGTAAAGGTGTATTTAAATTAAGATCTTGAAAACTCACAACGGGAGGTTTAATTTTTTGCAAAGGTAGGCTATGATTCTCAAAGAATTACTTTTAAATCTATAATTTGTTTGAGAATCGATGTTTTTGGGCTACTTTTTTTAAAATTATGCTATCGTAATGCTGTATGTTGCGCTGTATTCTTTCCCAGTTTCTAGCTCAATAATTCCTTCTTTGGTTTTAAAGTTTTGATCTGTGCTTTCTACGTCTGCAATCCCTAACCAGGGTTCAATACAAACATAAGGCGCGCCAGGTTTTGCCCAAACTCCCAAGTTTTTAAAATCATCGTAAGAAACGCTTAATATCGATCCATGATTTTTACTTTTTAAGCTTACATTTTTTGAAGTTATATTTTTAAAAATTAAAGCGTCATTATTAAAAAGATCTTTGGTTAGCTGAATTTTATCTGAATTTTCAATGATCGTTTTGGTATTATCACTCACTAAGCCGCTTTCTCCTAAAAGATAAGTTTCTAAAGTGAGATCTTGATCGAATTCCAGATAATAATCTTCATAAGTTTCGCCTTCAAAAAGTGGAGCATTAAATGCAGGATGCCCGCCGATTTGAAAATAAATAGGTTTTGTATCCATATTTTTTACCAGATGATTTACTTTGACAGACTTATCTTTTAAGGTAAAACTAAGCTCGAATTCAAATTCAAAAGGATAGATCTTACGTAATTCTTCGTTACTTTTTATGCTGAAGGTAATCGAAGTTTCGGTTTGGTTTTTTACTTCAAGATTTTCATTGTGGCGTATAAACCCATGTCTTGGCATATCGTAAAATTCACCTTCATATTTTATCTGATTGCCTTTTAAAGCGCCAATTACTGGAAATAAGTTTGGTGCGTGGCTTCCCCAAATTTCAGGATCGGCCTGCCACATATATTCTTTGTTGTTTTTCAGGTTTTTGATACTACATAATTCGGCTCCGTTATGCTGAATACCTATTTCTAATTGGTCGTTCTTTAAAATATACATCGTGATTTATTTTCTTCTAATTTTATTCAGTATAAAGATAACATCTCTTCAATTTTTATCAGCATTTTAAAAACATAAAGATTTCTTATGTTTCCTATAAAATGTTTCTTTAAGAAACAATTGCGCTAAGCCTTGGAAAATCTTAGTTTTGCACAAAAATTATGATGAAAAATATATTAGGATTTGCAGGATCAAACAGCAGTACCTCTATAAATGTACAGTTGCTTGAAAATCTGATGGATCGTTTACCTTCAGATTTTAACAAAAAACGTATCAATGTTTTAGATTACGATCTTCCGTTTTATGGCGAGGATGTAGAAAAAGAGCATGGGATTCCTGAAAACGCTGAAAAATTTGCTACAGAAATCGAAAAATATGATACTTTATTCATCACGATTAACGAGCATAACGGGAGTTTATCTGCATATTTTAAAAACTTAATCGATTGGACTTCACGTTATAAACATCAGTTTTTAGCCGGTAAAAAAATATTTTTAGCAGCGGCTTCTCCTGGTCAGGGTGGTGCAGCGGCTTCTTTACAATATGCGAAAACCGCGTTCACCATTTTTGGAGGTGATGTAGTTGAAACACTAAGTTTCCCTAGTTTTTACGATAATTTTAAAAACGGAATTGTAGTAAATCCTGAATTAGAAAAAGAAATTGATTCAAAATTAAATACTTTTGCACAACAAACTTCTTAAGTGTGCGGAGTAACAAGATTTTTGAACTTTCTAATGTAAATTTATTTAAGCAAAAATTGCTAAGCTGGGTTTCTGGTTTTAGAGAAGTGGTTTGGCTGGATAGTAACGCGTATCCAGATAAATACCGGCAATACGATGCAATTCTGGCAGTAGAAGCTTTTACGGCTATCAAAACCGATGCTGTAGAAGCTTTTGATAAATTAAAGGAATATCAGCAAACTACGAGCGATTGGATTTTTGGATACTTATCCTACGATCTTAAGAATGATACTGAAAATCTAAAGAGTAAAAATTACGACGGACTCGATTTTCCGGAACTTTATTTCTTTCAGCCTCAAAAATTGTTTTTACTGAAAGGAAATCAGCTTGAAGTACAGTATTTGCGGGTAGTCGATGATGAAATTGATCTGGATTTTTCAGCGATCAATGATATTGTAATTCCTGAAAAAACAGCTCAAAAACATCAAAAATCGACTCTAATACAGTCCCGACTTTCTAAAGAAGAATATCTTCAGAAAATCGAGAATATGTTGAAGCATATTCATCGTGGGGATATTTACGAAGCTAATTTTTGTCAGGAATTTTATGCTGAAAATGTCGAATTAGAGCCTTTGCAGATCTTTAATGCACTCAATACAATTTCTAATCCGCCTTTTGCCAGTTTTTTAAAGCTGGAAAACTACCACGCAATGTGCGCATCACCAGAACGTTATATTCAGAAGATGGGAAATAAGGTAGTTTCACAACCTATAAAAGGAACAGCAGCGAGACACGCCGATCCAAAAATTGATGTTGAAAATGCCCAAAATCTTACCGAAGATCTAAAAGAGCGTTCTGAAAATATTATGATCGCAGATCTGGTAAGAAATGATCTTTCCAGGACCGCTAAAAAAGGAAGCGTAAAAGTCGAAGAACTATGCGAGGTGTATTCTTTTAAGCAGGTACATCAGTTAATTTCGACCATTTCTGCAGAACTTCAGGACGATATTGCCGCCGTTGATGTGTTAGAAAGTACATTCCCTATGGGAAGTATGACGGGTGCTCCAAAAATTTCAGCAATGAAAATTATCGAAGATTTGGAAGAAACCAAACGTGGCTTGTACAGTGGTGCGATTGGCTATTTTACACCGGCAGCAGATTTCGATTTTAATGTAGTAATTCGCAGTATTCTTTATAATTCAGAAAATAAATATGCATCATTTTCAGTAGGGGGAGCAATTACCGCACAGTCTAAACCAGAAAAGGAATACGAAGAATGCATGGTAAAAGCGAGAGCTATGCGACAGGTTTTGGAAGAGAATATTTAAATTTCCTTATCTACTTTTTCTGGATTTTGGCGGGTATCAAAGAATGTGATAATTTCAATCTCATCATTTTTGATTCTATAGAAAAAAGTGATTTGTTTGGTAAGAACGCACTTGAAAACACCTTTTTTTCGGGATGATTCAGGGCAACTGTAAGGATATTTGGTTAATTGAGATAGCTTGTCTTTTAATAGGAGAATAAATTTATCCCGAGTTTTTATACCCCAATTTTCGAGGAGGTAAACCGAAATTCTTTGCAATTTAAATTCAGCAATTTCAGAAAAAAATATTTTCATTCCATAATTTTGTTCAAAACAGAATCATAGGGAATTCGTTTTCCTTCTTCTAATTGTTTTATACCTAAATCAATTTCTTCTTGTTGAGGTTTAGATAAATTGTTCCAAAAATCGGGCTGCTCATTTTTTACGAACTCAGCAATTTTTTGGATAAAGGCTTTATTGTCATTCTCAAGAATAACTTTTAATAAATGTAATTTGGTAGCCTGAATATCCATTGTATAAAGATTTGGTTTTCAATCCAATTAATTCAAAAATACAAATTATAGCTGAAGATTATAATTTACAAAGAGATTTAAGCCAATCTTAAGCTTAAAAACAGCAAACTTTGAAAATTCAGCTTATCGAATTTTGTATCTTTGATTTTTATGGAAAAAGCCTTTAAAAATCATATAAAATCGAACTTCCCAAATTTGGTGAATGCCAAGTTGATCCTTGCAGTAAGTGGCGGTGTAGATAGTATGGTTTTGATGCATCTTTGTAAAAAGGCAAAACTAGATGTTGCTGTTGCCCACTGTAATTTTAATCTAAGAAATAATGAAAGTGATGGTGACGAGGAGTTTGTGGTAAGGGCAGCGCAAAATCTAGGGATAAAAGTCCATATTCAGCATTTTAATACCACTTCTTTTGCTGAAGATCACAAGCTTTCTATACAAATGGCAGCCAGGGAACTACGTTATCGATGGTTTGAGGAATTACGAATCGCTGAAAATGCCGATTATGTTTTAGTGGCGCACCACGCCAATGATTCTTTAGAAACTTTTCTTATCAATTTTGTGAGAAGTACTGGTCCAGAAGGCTTGGCAGGAATAAAAGCCGAAAATGACAAGATTTTACGTCCATTATTACAATTTAGTAGGGAAGAAATCGAAAATTACGCCCGTGAAAATCAAATTTTGTGGCGGGAAGATAGCAGTAATGCCTCTACAAAATACCTTCGGAATAAAATAAGGCATCAGGTAATACCGCTTTTTGAAGAAATGAATCCAAATTTTTTGGAAGGCTTCAAAAATACTCAGGAATACCTGCGTCAGCAATTCGATCTAGTTGAAGATTATACCGAGCTGATCTATAAAAAAGCAGTCAAGAAAGTCGATTTTGGATATTCTTTCGATGTGCTTTTTTTACAGCGTTTACCACATACCAAGGCAGTTTTATATCAACTTTTAAAAACATTTGGTTTTACCGAGTGGAACGATGTTTACAATTTGCTGGATGCCCAGTCTGGTAAAATGGTTTTTTCCAACACACATCGACTGGTAAAAGATCGTGATGAACTTATTTTAACCAGGATCGATCAATCTCATTTAAAAGAAACCTACGAAATTGCAGAAAATGAGGAGAACTTTATGCTACCCAATGCAGCTTTTAGTTTTCATAAGGTTTCCGCAATTCAGGAAACCAATCGGCATATAATTTATGTAAATGCCAATAAGCTGGAATATCCTTTAAAACTACGCCGTTGGCAGGAAGGTGATAGCTTTCATCCATTCGGTATGAAAGGTCGAAAGAAAGTAAGCGACTTTTTTAAGGACAATAAATTATCTTTGCCGCAAAAAGAAAATACCTGGTTATTATGCTCTGGCGATAAAATCGTCTGGATTGTGAACTGGCGTGCAGATAATCGATTTGCGATAACATCCGAAAATCAACCCATATTAAAAATTACATTTCATCAATGAAAAAAATTATAGCATTAAGCTTACTATTGTTTGCTTTTTTACCCCTAAAAGCTCAGGTTTTCGATCCAACTATGGCTGGCGGAGGCGGGCAGTTTGAAAATCCAGTAAATTGGGAAGCTTCTTTCGAAAAGGAAAGTGACAGTATTTATATTATTAAAATTAAAGCCGAATTAGAGGGGAAATGGCATTTGTACTCGCAAAAAGAAGTAGAAATGGATATCGCTCCAATCCCAACACAATTCACTTTTAATGCTGAAGAAGGAGGTTACGAGCTTATTGGAGAAACTTTAGAGCCAGAAGTTGAGCCGGTTTATGATGAAGTTTTTGAAGCTGATATTACTTATTTTGAAGAGGAAGCTGAATTCACTCAGAAAATAAAAGTTACCAATCCTGAAGATACACAGGTTATTGCTGAAGTGTATTATTCTGTTTGTGATGATAAGCAATGTTTACCGCCAGAAACCGAACGCTTTACAATTTCTTTAGGTAGTAACAAAGTGACTCAGGGATTTACAGATCTAACTGTAGAAGAAGAAGATCAAAGTTTAGCACAGCAGTTAGATATTAAAGTCCAGGGATGGGAGGGCTACGAAACTGAAGAAGAAGAATCTTCATTTTTAAGCATTTTCTTTTTAGGATTTGTAGGTGGTTTGATCGCATTACTAACGCCATGTGTTTTTCCTATGATTCCACTTACGGTATCTTTCTTTACTAAGAGTGCGCAAACACGTTCTAAAGGAGTTACCAATGCGATATTGTATGGTTTCTTTATCTTTTTAATTTACCTGCTTTTAAGCTTACCATTTCATTTATTGGATAGTGTAAACCCAGAGTTGCTGAATAATATTTCAACCAACGTTACGCTAAACGTGATATTTTTTGTGATATTTATCGTTTTTGCCTTCTCTTTTTTCGGGTATTACGAAATCACTTTACCAAGTTCCTGGGGAAATAAACTTGATGATAAAGCCAGTAGTATTGGTGGTATTATCGGTATTTTCTTTATGGCGATCACTTTAGCAATTGTTTCCTTTTCATGTACAGGACCAATTTTAGGATCCCTGCTAGGAGGTTCTCTAAGTAGTGATGGTGGCGCAACTTTGCTTTCTATCGGGATGGGTGGTTTTGGTTTAGCCTTAGCTTTACCTTTTGCTTTATTTGCTTTATTTCCAAACTGGTTAAATTCATTACCAAAAAGTGGTGGCTGGTTAAATTCAGTAAAAGTAGTTTTAGGATTTATTGAATTGGCTTTAGCATTTAAATTTTTATCGAATGCAGATCTTGTAGATCACTGGGGACTTTTAAAAAGAGAGGTTTTCTTAGGGATTTGGATCGTTTTAGGTATTGGACTTACGTTATATCTTTTCGGTTTAATTCGTTTTCCGCATGATGGCCCAAAACAAAAAATAAGCAAAGGAAGATTTGGTCTTGGGATTATAAGTCTGCTATTTGTTCTTTATTTAATTCCTGGGCTTACCAATACTTCATATTCAAATTTAAAATTACTAAGTGGTTTCCCACCACCAAGTTTTTATAGCTTGTACGATAAAGATACCAGCGGCCCAATGGGATTAGAAAGTTATCATGATTTTGAAGAAGGTGTGGCTGCAGCAAAAGAACAGGGAAAACCTATAATTATAGATTTTACGGGTTGGGCTTGTGTGAACTGTCGTAAAATGGAAGAACAAGTATGGACAGACCCTGAAGTGTACAACCTTCTTAAAAACGATTATATTTTGGTGTCACTTTATGTAGATGATAAAGAAGAATTGCCAGAAGATAAACAGTTTAATTATGAGCGCCCAGACGGTAGCATTAAGAAAATTAAGACGATTGGAGATAAATGGGCGACCTTCCAAACCTTAAATTTCAAAAATAATTCACAGCCGTTTTATGTGCTTTTAGACAGTGATTTTAATCTGCTAAATGAGCCAACTGGTTATACGCCAAAAGCTTCAGAATATATCAACTGGCTGGAAAGCGGACTTCAGAAAAAAGGGGAGCTCGCTAAAAATTAAAAATTCTTTACGATTAGCGGTGTAATTTCTATCTTTAGGGATTAAAAACACAATTCCTGAATAATGAAATTACACCAACGGTCATTACTTTATACATTTTTACTATTTGTAGTATTTCAGGTTGCTGCTCAATCTGGCAGTGATTATAATGTAAAAGATCATTACACTAAAACTGAAGTTGATATCCCAATGCGGGATGGTACTAAACTTCACACTACAATTTACTCTCCAAAAGATACTTCCAAAAAGTATCCTATAATCATGCAAAGAACGCCTTATAACTCCAGACCTTATGGAGAAGGGCAAATGCGTTCTATGATTGGTCCTAACCAATATCTTATGCAACAAGGTAACATCATTGTTTACCAGGATGTGCGTGGACGTTGGATGAGTGAAGGGAAGTATGATAATATGCGTGCTTATATCCCGAATAAAAAAGGAGAGCAGTTTGACGAAGCCAGCGATACTTACGATACTATAGATTGGCTGGTAAAAAACGTAGATAACAATAACGGAAATGTTGGGATGTGGGGAATTTCATATCCTGGATTCTATTCTGTTTATTCTTTAGTAGATTCTCATAAAGCCTTAAAAGCGGTATCTCCGCAGGCGGGAATTTCAGATTTCTTTTTTGACGATTTTCACCATAATGGCGCTTACCTGTTAAGTTATTGGAGAGCAACAGCTCTTTTTGGATATCAAAAAGATGCTCCTACAACAGAGAGTTGGTACGAATTACCAGGTCTTGGTACACAGGATCAATATCAGTTCTTTTTAGATCATACGCCGCTTAGTTCTTTAGACGAATATTATAAAGAAGATAATGAGTTTTGGCAACAACTAAAAGATCATCCTAATTATGACGAATTTTGGGAATCTAGAGGGATTATTCAGCATTTAGATGATGTAAAGCCAGCGGTAATGATCGTTGGTGGATTGTTTGATGCTGAAGATCTTTACGGTCCTTTTAATGAATACAAAAAGATCGAAGAAACCAGCAACACTTATAATATTTTGGTTTACGGGCCATGGAGCCATGGAGACTGGGCTAGAGAAGGAGGAAGACAATCTGTTGGAAATGTATATTTTGAAGACAGTCTTTCTACAAGATATCAGCAGGATTACGAAACAAAATTCTTCAACCATTTCTTAAAGCAAAACGGTAAAGGTTCTTTAGATCTTGCTGAAGCACATATTTACGATACCGGGAAAAGAGAATGGACAGATTACGAGCAATGGCCTCCAAAAAATACCGTTGCTAAAACTTTCTATTTAGGGGACGATCAAGAGCTTACTACAGCCGCTACAGACACAAAACAAGAGTTTGTAAGTGATCCAGAAAAGCCAGTTTCTTACAATAACGAAATTAAAACTGTTTTTACGCCACGTGAATACATGACGGGTGACCAGCGTTTTGCTGCAAGACGGCCAGATGTTTTAGTGTATGAAACTGAAGTTTTAGATGAAGATCTTAGTGTGGTAGGTGAAATTGAAGCTATGCTAAAAGTTGCTACTACAGGAACTGCGGCAGATTGGGTAGTAAAAGTTATCGATGTGTATCCACCAGATGCCGAGAATTATCCTGAAACTATGGATCATTTAAAAATGAGTAATTATCATATGATGGTGCGTAGTGAGGTGATGAGAGGTCGTTTTAGAAATGATTTTTCTAAACCAGAACCGTTTGAGCCTAACACTAAAACCGATGTGAATCTTACATTGCAAGGGGTAAACCATACATTTAAGAAGGGGCACAAGATGCAAATCCAGATTCAGAGTACCTGGTTTCCTTTAATCGACCTTAATCCACAAACTTATGTGGACAATATATTTAAAGCTGAAAAAGAAGATTTTCAGAAACAAACCCATACCGTATTTGGTGATTCAGCCATAAAATTTTCGGTATTGAAAAAATAATTTGTCATGCTGAAGAATCTTAGAAATTTAGGCGTTTTTCTTACAATTTTAGCTTTTGCTTCTTGTAAAAATCAACAGGGAAAGAGCTATTCTGAAGCTGAAATTACTAAAGCTTCAGAAGAACTGAATCAATATTTTGAAGAGCAGTTCGAGATAGAAGTTCAGGAATCACCTATGATGCAAACCCAACTTGGTAGAAAAACCAATTATGGGAAATGGGACGATTTTTCTCATTTACGTTATGCAGATGAGTTGAAAGAGGCAAGAAAGCGAAAAGAATATCTTGAAAATATAGATCCAAATTCGCTAAATAGAGAAACAAATCTAAGTTATCAGTTATACAAAAGACAGATCGATAACGAAATTGAAGATTACGATTATCGGTTTTACGATTATCCGGTAAACCAGATGTTTGGTTACCATTCCAGTTTACCGGCTTTTTTGATCAATAACCACAGGATCGATTCAATTGCAGATGCTAAAGCTTACATTTCAAGGTTAAAAGGTTTTACAAAAGCATTTGAAGATGTTATAGGAGGAATTAAAATTAGAGAGCAAAATGGAATTGTTCCGCCTAGATTTGTTTTTGAAAAGGTAATTGATGATAGTAGAAATATCATTAAGGGAAAACCTTTTGAAAAATCTGAAAATGCCAGTACACTTTTGGCCGATTTCAAGGAGAAAATCGAAAAACTTGAAATTGCTGAAGATAAAAAAGTGAAATTGATAAGCGAAGCTGAAAAAGCATTGGTAGAACATGTTCAGCCAGCTTATCTTTCGTTGATAGAGATTTTAGAAAGTCAGCAAAAACGTGCAAATAGTGATGATGGTGCCTGGAAATTTCCGAAGGGAGATAAATTTTATGAGCTAGCATTAAAACGCACAACGACTACTAATATGTCGGCAGATGAAATTCATGAATATGGTTTAAGTGAAGTAACCAGAATTCATGCAGAGATGGAAAAGATCATGAAAGAGGTGAAATTTGAAGGTTCACTGCAGGATTTTTTCGATTTTATGCGAAATGACGAGCAATTTTATTACGAGAATACCCCTGAAGCAAAAGAGCAATATTTGGCAGATGCAACAGGAATTATAGATGAAATGCGTGGTAGTTTGGATGATTTATTTTTAACCAAGCCAAAAGCAAAAATCAAAGTAAAAGCAGTAGAAGCTTTTCGTGAAAAAAGTGCAGGTAAGGCATTTTATCAGCAACCAGCGCCAGACGGTTCCCGTCCAGGTATTTTCTATGTAAATCTTTATGATATGAAGGCAATGCCAACTTATCAATTAGAGGCTTTAGCTTATCACGAAGGAATTCCCGGGCATCATATGCAAATTGCAATTGCGCAGGAACTAAAAGATATTCCGCAGTTTAGAAAATTTGGCGGTTACGGCGCTTATGTAGAAGGTTGGGGCTTGTACAGCGAATATTTACCAAAAGAAATAGGTTTTTATAAAGATCCTTATGCCGATTTTGGACGTTTAGCGATGGAATTATGGCGAGCTTGTCGATTAGTTGTAGATACCGGGATTCATCATAAAAAATGGAGTAGAGAAGAGGGAATCGAGTTTTATAAAATGAATACGCCAAATGCAGAAAGTGACTGTATAAAAATGGTAGAACGACATATCGTGATGCCAGGACAGGCTACAGCATATAAAATTGGAATGAAGAAAATTTTGGATCTAAGAGAGAAATCTAAAACCGCTTTAGGCGAAGATTTCGATATTAAAGCCTTTCATGATGCTGTGCTATTGGATGGCGCATTGCCTTTAGATGTTTTAGAATCCAAAATTGATCATTGGATCGAAGAAAAGAAATAGATTTTAAAATCGTCCTGTTTTAGATTACAGGGCGATTTTTTTATTATCATAAATTATATGGGATTGGAAAATAATACAGAGTTAAAAACCGTAAAACTGGTAAATAAAGCCAGTACAGAGGTAAGTATCGTAAACTTTGGTGCTGCTATTGGAAGTATTAAGCTTTATGATAAAAACCAGAGAATGGTGAACGTGATTGTATCACCAATTATTCAGGATTTACCATCATCTTTAAACAAATCACATAACCAGTGTTTTGGGGCATCGATAGGGAGATATGCAGGAAGAATTTCTGAAGGTAAATTCGAATTGGATGGAAAAGAATTTAGTCTTCATCACGAAAACGGCGTTCACCTGCATGGTGGTGAGAATGGATTTCAGTATAAATACTGGGAGATCGTGGAAGAAAAGCATGAAGAAAATCCTTCAGTAAAATTAAAATACCTAAGTAAGCATAATGAAGAGGGCTACCCTGGTAATTTAGAAGTTTTTGTAACCTACACTTTAAATGAGGAAAACGATGTGATTATCGAATACGAAGCTAAAACCGATAAAAAAACAGTCGTTAATTTAACCAATCATGCCTATTTTAATTTAAATGGTGAGGGAAGTGTTAGCGATCATTTCTTAAAAATTAATGCTGATAAGATTTTAGAGATCGATGATAAGCAATTACCTACCGGAAATTTAAATAATCTACAAGGCCATGCAAAAGATTTTGGTAGTAATAGATTAATAGGAAATAGAAATCTGGACGATACTTTTGTGCTTAACAGTGATGGAGATGAGTTAGGCGCTCAGCTTTTTGCACCGCTAACAGGGATAAAATTAGATATGTCTACCAATCAGCCTGCAGTTGTGGTTTATGCACCAGAATCTTTGCCAGGTGATTTAACATATCAAACTAAGATATCTGAGTTTCCATCTATTTGTTTTGAGGGACAAAATTTCCCGGATGCACCAAATTTCAGGAATTTTCCTAATAGCATTTTGGAGCCAGGTGAAACTTATTACAATAGAATTAGCCTGAAATTTAGCGTTAAAAAATAGTATTTTCGACTATAAGCGTATTTTTTACGTTTATAAAGCAAAAAAGTAATATCTTTAGCAAAATATTGTGAAAATTTTATTTCATTTGGGATACGGTGAAGTTTTCTAATTCTAAGACACTACATCGATTTATTATCAACTTTTGAGATTTTCTTAAAATACAATCTAAACTTATTTTATATGGAATTTGAATTATTAGACGTGATAGTATTCGTTGCTTACGCGTTACTTATAATCGGGGTAGGATTATGGGTTTCTCGAGGCAAAGGGGATACTTCAGAGGATTACTTCCTGGCCAGTAAGTCTTTACCCTGGTGGGCGATTGGTGCATCTTTAATTGCAGCCAATATTTCTGCAGAACAGTTTATCGGGATGTCTGGTTCTGGTTTTGCATTGGGTCTGGCTATTGCTTCTTACGAATGGATGGCTGCGATCACTTTAATTGTTGTGGGTAAATTTTTCTTACCTATTTTTATTGAAAAGAAACTTTATACTATTCCAGAGTTTATTGAAGTTCGTTATAGTAAAAACCTAAAGACGATTTTGGCCGTTTTTTGGATTTGTTTATTCATATTCGTTAACCTTACTTCAGTTCTATATTTAGGAGCTACTGCCTTAGATACGATTATTGGTAGTGGTGATGGAGCTATTTTTATGGAGTGTATTATTGGTCTGGCTTTATTTGCAGCAGCATATTCGCTTTATGGTGGTTTATCTGCTGTAGCATGGACAGATGTTGTACAAGTAGTGCTTTTGGTTATTGGAGGTTTAATAACTACGTATATCGCTTTAGAACACGTTTCTAGTGACGGAAACATTTTTACCGGTATGGCTGAAGTTTACGAGCAGGTACCAGAGAAATTTTCTATGATCCTTGATAAAGGCGAAATTATTACACCAAACGGGAAAGATGCATGGTGGGATTTACCGGGAATCGCTGTATTAGTTGGTGGTCTTTGGGTTGCTAACCTTTACTATTGGGGCTTTAACCAGTATATTATCCAGAGAACACTTGCAGCTAAGAGTTTAAAGGAATCTCAGCGTGGTATCGTGCTTGCAGGATTTTTAAAAATATTAATTCCGCTTATTACAGTAATTCCGGGGATTATTGCTTTTGTAATGAATACCGATGCAGGTGGAGCAATTACTGAAGGTGTAACCAGCGCTTCTTTCTTTGGTGAAAACGGAAGAATTATTAATGATAACGCAGCGCCCTGGTTAATTAAAGAATTTGTACCAGCAGGTTTAAAAGGACTTGTTTTAGCCGCTCTTGCAGCAGCCATTGTATCTTCTTTAGCTTCAATGCTAAACTCTACCGCTACGATCTTTACTATGGATATTTATAAGCCATTTTTCCAGGAGAAAGCAGGAACTTCAGAAAAAGGATTGGTAAATGTCGGTAGGGTAACAGCTTCTATAGCTTTAGTTATTGCAATTATTCTGGCGCCACAATTAAAAAGTTTAGGACAGGTTTTCCAATATATTCAGGAATATACCGGTGTTGTTAGTCCGGGAATATTAGCAGTATTTATGCTAGGTTTATTCTGGAGAAAAACTACAAATAATGCGGCGATTTGGGGAGTATTGGTTTCTATCCCAATTGCATTATATTTCAAAATAGGGCCAAATGGTTGGATGGAATCACCATTCTTTGTTACCTGGCCGTTTATGCATCAAATGATGGCGACCTGGATCTTGACGATGATCATTATGGTGATCATTACTTACCTTGAAACGGGTGGTAAAATTCAGGAGAAATCTATTAAACTTAGCAAGGATCTTTTCAAAACAGGGCCAATTTTCAATATTGGTAGTTTTGCGATCATTTTAATTGTTGCGATGTTGTACGCTATGTTCTGGTAGAAATCAGAAAAAACATATAAAAAGCAAAAATCCCGAAGCATTACACTTCGGGATTTTTTTATTGGTTGGTTTAGTTGGAAAAATTATTGCTTTAAATAATGAATATCACTTAGATTTTGTAAAGTTTTGGCAGCCTGCTCTGCAGTAATATCTCGTTGTGGGCCGGCAAACATTTCGTAACCTACCATAAATTTTTTCACGGTAGCTGAACGTAAAAGTGGCGGATAAAAACTCATGTGCCAATGCCATTCAGGATAATCTGAACCATCAGTCGGGATTTGATGAATTCCGCTTGAATATGGGAATGAGGTTTCAAACAGGTTATCATATTTTATGGTCAGTTTTTTAAGAATTTCAGCAAAAGCTTTTTCTTCTTCTTCATTTAACTGCCCAATATGTTGTTGATGTTTTTTTGGAGCGATCATAATCTCATAAGGCCAAACTGCCCAATAAGGTACTAGTGCAACAAAGTATTCATTTTCAACAATTATACGCTCTTTAGCCTCTAATTCCTGTTTTATATAATCCCCAAGTAAACTGCTTTGATTCTTATCCCAATATTCTTTAAAATGCTTCGATTTTTTTTCGATTTCGGTTGGGATAGACATTTGCGACCAGATTTGCCCATGTGGATGCGGATTACTACAACCCATAATGGCGCCTTTATTTTCAAAGATTTGAACGTAATTAATGTTTTCCTGGCTGCCTAACTCGGCATATTCTTTTTTCCAGGTTTTCACTACTTTGGTAATATCTTCTTCTTCCATAAGTGGAAGGGTAAGCGAGTGATCTGGAGAAAAGCACACCACTTTACAAATACCAACTTCGGTTTCCGCTTTCATTAATCCATTTTCCTGAGTTGCCACAGGGCTATCGATCAAAAGCGCAGAAAAGTCGTTTATAAAAGTATAAGGTTCTTTATAATCTGGGTTTTTATCGCCAGTACTTCTTGTATTTCCCGGGCATAAATAACAGCTGGGATCGTAAGTTTCTTTTTTAGGCGTTGTATCCTTTTCGGTTTTCCCCTGCCATGGTCGCTTTGTACGATGCGGGGAACAAAGAATCCATTCGCCGGTTAGAATATTATATCTTCTATGAGGGATCGAATTAATATCGTGACTCATTTTTATCGTTTTCTAATTAGTAATTATAATTTTTCTACGATTGTTCCTTCACTTGGTGAAACAGCAATAGTATCTAATTTTATATTGAATTTTTTGAAGTAAGCTTCAGCAGCTTCAGCAACATATTCGTCGATCTTATCAGCTTCAATTAAATTAATGGTACAGCCGCCAAAACCACCACCCATCATTCGGGAACCATAGATGTAATCTTTATCTCTGGAAAACTCAACCAAAAAGTCGAGCTCTGGGCAACTTACTTCATAATTATGCTGAAGTCCGTCGTGAGATCCATACATTAAACCTCCAAATTCGTTAAGCTCTCCTGCTTTTATTGCCGTTGTAGCATTGATTACACGCTCGTTTTCTTCGATCACGTAACGTGCTCTTTGGTATTGTTTTCCTTCTAACTCTGCTTTAAATTCTTCAAGCATTTCAAGATTTACGTCACGCAGACTTTTTACTTCCGGATATTTTTTCTGAATCACTTCAACAGCAGCCTCACATTCCTGTCTACGCGTATTATATTCGCTATCGGCAAGATTGTGGGAAACATTGGTATTCAGCAATAACAATTTACAGGATTTAAAATCTGCGGGAATATATTCAGCATGTAAACTTTCACAATCCAAAAGAATAATATGATCCTGTTTGCTCATTACTGAAGCATATTGATCCATAATTCCGCATTTATTACCTACAAAATTATGTTCGGCTTTTTGCGATAGCTGAGTAATTTCAACTTTGCTTAAACCAAGATCAAACAGAGCATTTAGTCCTGAAGCAAAACCACATTCTAAGGCCGCAGAAGAACTAATTCCTGCACCGGTAGAAAGGTCGCTTTTAATGATACAATCAAATCCTTTTAAAGATTTTCCTAAAACCTTGATTTCGTTAGTTACTCCTAAAACATAGTTTTCCCAGGATTTTTCGCTTATCGATAAATTGTTATGATCAAATTCTAAATAGGCGTTATAGGTAGCGCTATAAATACGACAGGTACTATCTGTCCCGTTTTCTTTAAATTCGAAATAGATTTTTTTATCGATTGCGGTAGGCATCACAAAACCATTGTTATAATCTGTATGCTCGCCAATTAGATTTATTCTTCCGGGAGAAGCCACTTTAATGCTAGGCTTAAAATCTGTAAAAGCTTCCGGTAATTTTTGCGCGTTGGTTGAAGTACTCAATGTGCTTATTTTTAGTAAATTTATAGATCAAATATAATAAACGTAAAATTTACATTCATCTTTTTAATTGATTATTTTTTAACTATTTCCCTATATTTAACAGCAAACTGTATAAAATACGCTTATGACGCCAGCTTTAAAAGATCTATACGTCCAAAAAGATAAAATGTATGTAGCAACCGACTGTATTATTTTTGGTTTTGATGCAGGGAAGTTGAAACTACTCGTTTTTAAACGTAGGGTAGAGCCATTTTTGGGAACCTGGTCTTTGATAGGAAGCTTTGTACGAATGGAAGAAGACGTAAGCGTTGCCGCCAAACGTGTACTTACCGAAATTACAGGTTTAGACAATGTTTTTATGGAGCAACTTAAAGCTTACGGTTTGGCAGATCGTGATCCTGGCTATCGCTGTGTTTCTATAGCACAATTTGCTTTGATTAGAATCGACGATTACGATAAAGAACTAACAGAAAAGCACGGTGCGCATTGGTTCGAATTAGAAGAATTGCCAGAGCTGGTGTTAGATCATTCACAGATGGTAGAAGATGCAATGGCACGATTAAAACGTAAAGCCAGATATCAACCTATAGGTTTTGAGCTTCTACCAGAAAAATTTACGATCCCGCAGTTACAATCTTTATACGAAGCTATTTATCAAAAGAAACTGGATGATAGAAATTTCAGAAAAAAATTAATGTCACTGGGATTATTAATTAAGCTGAATGAGAAAGATAAAAGCTCATCACGAAGAGGCGCTTTTCTGTATAAGTTTGATTATGATAATTATCAAAAGCTGGTGAAATCTGGGTATAACTTCGAGATTGCTTAAATTGAATCAATTTTATTTGATATTTTATTAAAATTATAAGATTTAAAGTCGGTTTTTAATTTATAATGTATATTTTACGCTTATTAATAATTTCTGAAAAGGATGAGTAAGACAAATCGAAGATCTGCGATTAAGGCAATGGCAATGGGAGCTGGAGTTTTAGGTTTAAGCCCAATGATTGCATTGGAGGCTGAAGCAAAACCAACCAACCTAAATATGAAACGTTTAAAAAATAATATTAAACACTCTGCCTGCCGCTGGTGCTATCAAAGTATTCCTTTGGAGGAATTTGCAAAAAATGCTGCAGAAATTGGATTAAAAGGAATCGATCTTTTAAAGCCTGAAGAATGGGAAACTGTTGAAAAATATGGTCTTGAATGTTCTATGGCTACAGATACTTTTGCAAATATCGAAAACGGATTTAACGAAGTTAAAAACCATCAGCATTTGCAGGAATCTTACATGCCTTTAATCGAAAAAGCTTCGAATCACGGAATAAAGAATGTGATTGTTTTTTCTGGTAATCGCCGTGGAATGGACGATGAAACCGGATTTAAAAACTGCGTAACAGGTTTAAAACCATTGTTGGAATATGCACAAGAACGTAATGTAAATCTTGTGATGGAGCTTTTAAACAGTAAAGTAGATCACCATGATTATATGTGCGATCATACAGAATGGGGTGTAGAGCTGGCTAAACGTACAGAAATGCCAAACTTTAAACTGCTTTACGATGTGTATCATATGCAAATTATGGAAGGTGATGTGATTGCTACGATTAGAAAACATCATAAATACATTAATCACTATCATACTGGTGGCGTTCCTGGTAGAAATGAAATTAATGATTCGCAGGAATTATTTTACCCGGCGATTATCAAAGCGGTAATAGAAACCGGTTTTGATGGTTATTTAGCACAAGAGTTTATCCCAACTTACGATGATAAACTGGCAGCCTTAAAAGAAGGTATTAAAATTTGCGACGTATAGTTCTAAAAATAGGATCAAAAAATAACGAATCTCGCTAACAGGCGAGATTCGTTATTTTTAAGCATCTTTTTTACCGGGATTTTTCTCTAGTGAGCTTGGTGGCGCTACAAAAATCCATAAAGCCTTTTTTATACTTCCTGCGCGGCGCATATTTTTAAAAATATCTACCCAGACATGAAAAACATGCTTCACAGGATTAAAATGTTTTGGCTGATCTATAATTCCGTAGATCGATTTTTCAGTTTCTGGCTCAAAAGTGCCAAACATACGATCCCAGATTATAAAGGTTGAACCATAATTTTTATCCAGGTAATTTTCATTTCTTCCGTGGTGAACGCGGTGATGCGAAGGCGTCACGAAGAAGAAATTAAACCATTTTGGCATTCTGTCGATTAATTCAGTATGAATCCAAAACTGATATAAAACAGCAATTTGGTGACAAATAAAAAACACAACAGGGTGGAAGCCTAAAAAACTAATCGGGATAAAAAAGATCACTTTTATCTGCTGTGTCCACGACAATCTAAACGAAGTTGAAAGATTATATTTCTCTGAATTGTGGTGCGTAACATGCGTTGCCCAAAGAAAATTTACTTCGTGGCCATAACGATGCGCCCAATATCTACAAAAATCTAAAACAACAAAGCACAAGATCGAAGTGAACCAGTTAACGGGAATACTCCACGAAACCGAATTGTAAACCCATAACACCAATCCAAACATGATCGATTTGGTGACTAAACCTTGTAAAATATAGACCAGTCCTATCGTTAGGGAGGTCAAGAAATCTTTCTTTTCGTAAAGATCTCTTTTTGTTTTCCAGCTAAAGTAAAATTCTAAAAGTGCCAAGCCTATCATAATGGGAGCGGCATATAGAATTAAATCGGGAGCGCTGGAAATTACTTTTTCTAATGTGATTTCCTTTTTCATGGGGTTCTTTTCCTTTTTTAGGAGGATAAAATTTTTGAACTCCACTCGCAAATCTAAAATCTTAAGATTTCAAACTTTAACAGAAAACGGTTTTTTAAATGATTCTGATATTATTTCAATAGCCTAAAATACCATGATATCCCTAAAGACAGGTTTATTGAATAACCACTAAGATCGTCGTGAAAATCATTTCTAGAAACAAACAATCTTGATCTTATAGCGGTTTCAGTAATTTCTCTTTTACTTAAAAATACACTTGGCACCATATTTACTCGCTTTCGTATTTTATAATCTAGATTTACGCCAAAAAGAAAGTTGTAATCGGTTATAATAAGGTCACTTTCATCACCATCGTAGTCATCTTCAGAAAATTCAGTTATAGCAAGACCTGCAAAGGGAGCGATCTTAAGTTTAGGATTATCTACAATCGCGTATCCGTAAGAAAAATCTAGTAAGGCCAGCGTATAATCCAGGTCTTCTTCCCAGTAAGTTCTACCTGAGTAAGCTTGATCTACATTCCCACCAGATATGATCATATTAATGTATAATATTGAGCTTTTATAGGAAAAATCGAAACCAAAATTAAAACCAATCGAATTATCAAAATGTTCTTTTATAGACTCATTTCTAAAACTGTAAGCGGCGCCTACATGCATTCCCATTCCAAAATTAGCTTTTTCATATTTTGGGATGGTATTATTTTCGTAAATCGCTAAACGGTCTGCTATATTAGCAACCCATTCCTGTACAATTTCGTGATCTCTTCCGTTTCGGCTTTGGCTTTGAAAAATTTCAACTTCATTATTCAGTGCTTCGTATTGATTCTGAAAAACGGTTTCAGCTGAAAAATAGGAGCCGAGGTGATCCAGATCATATTGTAATTTTCTTCGGTATAATTCTGCAATATTAAAGATTACCTGGTTATACTGAAGGTTTTCTGGTGTTTTGAATTTAGGGTTTACCCACGAAAGCTGTGTATCGATAAAACAAAAACTTTGTAATCTAAAAAACACGGTATCGTTTACTTTTTCTTTACTCGGGGTGTAACCAATGACATATTTTAATTCTGAAATTGAATTTTCAAAGGAAATTTCAAGCTCTTTAAAGTCGGCCCAGGTTAAATCTCCTTCTTTCCAGTCTTTTCTGGATTCCTGACTGTATACTCCTGTAAAAACGAAGTAGAAGAGTATACAAAAATGTTTGATTTTCATTGAAGTAAGGGAATCATAAGATTCCAAAAGTAATTTTGATTGATAAAATTGATATTAAAAAAAGTCGGCTAAAATTATATAATTTCATTGATAGTTTTCGATAAAAAAGTAACTCTAAAACATCAAATTTCAGATTGTTAGGTTTGATTTAAAATAAAAAAAGGCTGCCAATTGGCAGCCTTTTACTTAACACTTAAAATTTGTTATTGTTTAGGGATTATCCACATTTAGAAGATCCACAATCTTTACAGGTTAAACATCCTTCCTGGTAGATGAGATTAGAGGAATTACAGTTGGTACATTTTTCTTTTTTAGCAAGCGTACCATCTGCAATAAAGCGTTTTAAGGCTCTTGCAACTCCGTTTTTCCAGGTATTAATAGATTCTGAATCTAACTGAAGACTGTTTACAAGATTTACCACATTATCTATTGGCATCCCGTGTCTTAACGTACTTGAAATCAATTTCGCATAGTTCCAGAATTCAGGATTAAATTTGTGCGATAAACCTTCAATAGTGGTTTTATAGCCTCTTTTATTTTTATACTGAAAATCGTAACGAGAAGTTCCGTCTTCATTTCGGTTTTTAATAATTAAACCTTCATTTACCCAACGCGGGATAAGGATCCCATCTTCATCATCAGAAAATCCGGTAAAGATCTCGTAAGGTCTGCCGTCGATTAATCCAATAAATGCGATCCATTTATCTTTATTATTTTGGAAGCGTACAACATCTGCTTCTAAAACCTGTGGACGCTTTGTAGGGAAAATTCCGGTTTCTTCCTGCTCTTCTTCTTTTTTCTCGTCGTTAGAGATTAAAACTCCAGAACGTGATCCATCACGATAAACCGTAACACCTTTACAACCGGCCTGCCACGCTTCAAGATAAAGTTTACCTACAAGATCTTCGCTAACATCATTAGGCAAGTTAATGGTTACACTAATAGAGTGATCTACCCATTTTTGTACTGCTCCCTGCATTCTTACTTTACTTAACCAGTCTACATCGTTACTGGTTGCCTGATAATAAGGAGAAGCTTTCACCAATTCATCCAACTCGGCATTCGAGTAATTTTTATCAATATCGTGACCGTTTACCTTCATCCATTCTTTAAAACGATGATGGAAAACCACATATTCTTCCCAGCTATCGCCAACTTCGTCTACAAAGTCTACACGAACATCTTTATCGTTAGGATTTACTTTTCTTCTACGTTTATAAACCGGTAAGAAAACAGGCTCTATTCCAGAAGTTGTTTGCGTCATTAAACTGGTTGTACCGGTAGGGGCAATGGTTAAAAGAGCGATGTTTCTACGGCCATATTCTAACATATCGTAGTATAATTTTTCATCGGCTTCTTTCAATCTAAGAATAAACGGATTCTCTTTTTCACGATCTGAATCAAAAATAGAAAATGCACCTCTTTCTTTTGCAGTATCTACAGATGCACGATAAGCAGCAAGGGCAATATTCTTGTGAATTTCTGTTGAAAATTCTACACCTTCTTCGCTTCCGTATCTAATACCAAGTCCCGCAAGCATATCACCTTCAGCAGTGATGCCAATACCAGTTCTACGACCTTCCTGAGCTTTCTTTTGTATATTTAACCAAAGGTTTTTCTCAACTCCTTTTACCTCATCAGTTTCTGGATCTGCGTCGATCTTTTCGATAATTGCATCGATCTTTTCTAATTCAAGATCGATAATATCGTCCATAATTCGTTGTGCAGCACCAATATGTTTTTTGAAAAGCTCGTAATTAAACTTCGCTTTATCTGTAAAAGGATCTTCAACATAAGAGAATAAGTTGATGGCTAATAATCGACAAGAATCATAAGGACAAAGTGGGATTTCACCACAAGGGTTGGTAGAAACTGTTTTATAACCAAGATCTGCATAGCAATCTGGTACAGATTCGTTAATTACCGTATCCCAGAAAAGAATACCAGGTTCTGCCGATTTCCAGGCATTGTGAACAATTTTCTTCCAAAGCTTTTCTGCCTCAATTTCTTTGCTGAATTTAGGTTCACTGCTAAAAACAGGATATTTTTGAGTATAAGCTGTTTTATTCTTTACAGCTCTCATAAAATTATCATCAATTCTTACCGAAACATTTGCCCCGGTAACTTTACCCTGCTCCATTTTAGCATCGATAAAATCTTCTGAATCTGGGTGATTAATCGATACTGAAAGCATTAATGCACCGCGACGACCATCTTGCGCAACTTCTCTGGTAGAGTTAGAATAACGCTCCATAAAAGGAACAATTCCTGTTGAGGTTAAAGCCGAGTTTTTTACTGCTGAACCTTTAGGTCTTATGTGTGATAAATCGTGACCAACACCACCACGACGTTTCATTAATTGTACCTGCTCCTGGTCGATTTTCATAATTCCGCCATAAGAGTCTGAACTACCATCGTTACCAATAACAAAACAGTTAGATAATGAAGCAATCTGGTAAGGATTTCCTATTCCTGCCATTGGGCTCCCCTGCGGTACGATGTATTTAAAATCTTTAATAAGATCGAAAACCTCATCCTCTGTCATTGGGTTAGGATATCGCTGTTCTACGCGAGCAATCTCTTTCGCAATTCTACGATGCATATCATTAGGGGTCTGCTCGTAGATGTTACCATCAGAATCTTTTAAGGCATACTTGTTTACCCAAACACGGGCGGCTAAATCGTCCCCTTTAAAATACTCTAAAGAAGCCTTAAAAGCTTCATCCTGAGTATAAATTTTAGGAGCTTTAGGAGTTGTTTTTACAGGCATAAATCACGTCTATTAAATTAGAAAAGTAAACTTTGGTAAGGTAAAAGTAAATAAATATTTACAAGCTTATTTATGTTGTAATTCAAAAGTTATCAATAAAATGTTGTTAATAAATTAGTAGTCAGTGAATTGAAAATTTATCAACAGGTTGAAGTTTACAAAATCGGATAACTTTATCGTTAAAATACTTGTGAGAGTTTTAAGTGCTGATTTTTAAGCGCTAAGAAAAAAGGATGGAAATTTTGTTGATTTTCGATAAATTCAACAGAAAATTAAAAGTAGAATTTTCTTTTTAAAAAATTGATTTCAGTATCATAAAAAAATCAAAAAACGGGATAAAAATCTATTTATCCCGTTTTCTAACTTTTGGTAAAAAATTGTTATTCTGTGATCGACCAGATTGCGTAAGAATTGGCAGGAGCTTCAATAATTACTTCGCCATTTTCAGACACCTGAGGACGGTAGTTTGAATTTTCAGAATAATCCATTAAAACTGTAGTATCCCAACTGGTAGTAATGGTTCTTCTTTTTGCATTTTCAGAAGTATTAATATAAAGTATAAGTCCGGGATTGTTTGCATCACCGCTACGTTGCATAATATATTCATCATTATCTGCATAAATTACATTTACAGATCCTGTTGCCAAACTATTATGAATACTAATTAATTTATTTAATTGATCCTGAAATTCTGGATTTTCGTAATCCAGATAAAATAAGGTAGGATAACCAGGATGCGTCATTATAAATGCATAAGCCTTCAGTTTATTCTCTGGAGCGATAATGTTATCTTCGTTTCCATCTTTTTCAGTATCATGATTGGCAGTGAAAGTTACCGCTTTATCTGGGTTTGTTTGCCAAACCTGATCGTTGGTAAGCCCTGTTAAATCATCATTTCTATCAAAAGCCTGTTCCATAACATAGAAAGCTGCAAAATCGAAAACACCGCTTCCGGTAGCTTCGATATGATTTCTTAGTACGCTAGGATTACCATCCCAAAGTTCACTTACTGCGAATCCGCCAACTTCTTCCAACCAATCTTTAATTACAAAATCTTCAAATCCTAAAACATAATCAAAACGCCAGCCATCGAAGCCCATAACATTTTTGTAATATTTTGCTACAGAATTTTCGTCTTTCCATAACCAGTTTTGAACACGCTCCCTATGATGATCTAAGTTGGTTTCTTCGTAAAATAAACTTCCCGGATCGTAATTACTTACACTATTTGGATAAAAATCTTCGTAATCTCTATTAAACATTCCTGAAGCATTACCATGAGTTTCATCAAATAGGGTATAGGTGTCTTTTTCGCGATATGGGTTGTACTGCAAACCACCACCGGAGTTATGGTTTAATACCATATCTGCGATAACTTCGATATTATTATCGTGAGCAGTACTAATCATATTTTCCAGATCTTCTCGAGTTCCAAATCTGGTAGGAACGGTACCATGTTGATCGTATTCTCCAAAGTCATAATAATCTGAAGGATCGTACCCCATAGAATAACCTCCAGATTGCCCTTTACTTGCGGGCGGAATCCATATACGGTTTATCCCGGCATCTGCCCAATTTTCTAATTTATCTGAAATGGTATTCCACCATTCAAATCTTGGCTCTACATCCCAATAAAAAGCCTGCATCATTACCCGGCTTCCATTATCATATTCGGCCAGGTTTAATGCTGAAACCGGTTCAGGTTGTTCTATACCGTTGTCGTCGTCTGGATCAACAGGTGGTGTATCATCATCTGAAGAACAGCTGAAGAAAACAACCAATATTAGCAAATATACTAACGGAATATTTTTTAGTGTTTTTTTCATAAAATAATGAAGTTAGAAAAGGCTGCCGCAGCAGCCTTTTCAATTAGATTATTTATTCAGATACCTGAGGAATAAAAAGGTAACGACCATCAAGATCATTAAACCATACATTATAAGTTCCTGGAGTTACCACGATATTAGGATCGTTGTTATTATTACCCTGTCCGCTTAAAAATGTGTCATCTCCCCAGCTATCTGTCCAGTCGTTATCGGCTCTAATTTTTGCTTCACCTTCAAAAATTTCGATTCCGTTAATATACCAGATGTGAGGGTTAAATGTAGATTGCGTAAAATCGATATCCTGATTCCATCCAGAATCATCTCCTGTAGTTGCAGTACCAATAATACCCATTGCAGAATAAGTTGGCGCGCTACTAGCATCTATACTTTCAAAAGTATATGTGCCATCGGCAGCATTTAATGTAAAGCTATAAAAAGCATCATCGCTAACCGGGAAAGCTTGAGGGTCACCTCCTAAAATATCACTGCTTGTAGCAGCACCTTCGTTAATTCCCCATTGTGGTTGCCAATTTCCTAAACTTTCTATTAGTTTGAAACCTTCTACACCATCACCACCAGCAAATCGACCTTCAAAATAATATATGTCATCATTTTCAGCATCTCTAAAAATAGGGGTGTTGTTGTTATCTGGGTTCCAACCAGCAGCGGTTGCATCACCTACTAAGTATAATTCTCTTTTTAGTTCAACAGCATCTTCAGTAGCTTCTGGAAGTGTTACAGAGACTGTAAGAATGTTAGAGGTTTGCTCTACCACATTACCGGCGTCTGCACCAACATAAGCTCTAACTCTAAAATAAATGTTACCAGTATTTGGAGCTTCTGTTTCTGGATCGTTATCTAAACCAGCTTCTTCAGCTAAGTCTAGCATACTACCAATACTAACGGCAAGATTATTATCTGTAACATCACCTAAAACAGAATAGCTGCTAAAACTTTCTTCTGCAGCTCCCTGTAATTCATAATTAATAGGAGTTTGAACATCAAAATCTACTTCGTTCCAAACAAATCTTTCTGCCAGATTATTAGCATTTGCAGAGGTTAACGTATAAGTATCTGCTGTTTGATTCATAAATGAAATTCCTTCTGGATCTGGCTTTGCGGTAAAAGTAAATCCATCATCTTCGGTACAAGCTGTAAAGCTTAATATTGCGATAAACGCGATGAATAATAGTGTTAACTTTTTCATTGTGTCTTTATATTTATTAATAGCCTGTATTTTGAGTTAAATTTGGATTGATTAAAATAATATTACTTGGTAAAGGGAATAGTGCTCTAAAATCGTCTACAGAAGTTCCAGATTGTGAACCTCCTTTAAAAGGCCATAAATAGCTACCGGATGTAAAGTCGTTATAACGAATAAGATCTGTTCTTCTTTGGCCTTCCCAGTATAATTCGCGAGCTCTTTCATCTAATACAAAATCTACAGTAAGATCGCTTGCAGAAATATTACCATCTGTATTTCCAAAAGCTCTTTGTCTTAACTCATTAATATATCCAACAGCAGCCTGAGTGTTACCACCAGATCCTCCACGGGTAACCGCTTCAGCATAGGTAAGATATATTTCTGCCATTCTAATTAAAGGTAGATCTGTATCTACAAAATCACCACCAGCATCGCTACCAGCATTTCCTTCAGAATCGATATTCTTAAATTTTGTTACTGCATAGCCATCAGTAAAGGTGTTTGCAATAGTGTTGATTTCAAGATTTTGACCTTCAGTAAAGAACATTGCTCGATGGTCTGCCCATTCGGTTGGATTTCCATCTTCATCTGAAGCGGTTACCGCATAGTCGAATTTATTAACCAGGGCTTTTGTGGTTCTTAAACCAGACCATCCGCCGTTTACTCCAAATGCAGCGGCATCCATATCACCACCGATAGCAGCGTGAACAAGGAAGGTTGTTCCTCCATAAGTTCTTGAGCTGTTACCATCAAAGTTCAATGCGAAGATAAATTCGTCCTGAGCACCATTACTATCATTGTCTGCTAAGAAAAGTTCGTCGTAAGCAGATCCATTTCCATTAGCATCTACTGTATTGATCTGGTAAGATGAATTGATCACCTGGTTCGCATAGGTGATCGCATCTGTATAACGATCCTGTCCTATCCAGGTTTCAGCGTTAAGATAAAGTTTTGAAAGAAGAGCCCAGGCTGCAACACGATCTACACGGCCATATTCGCTAGCACCACTTTCATTTAAATTATTCTGAATTTCGGTTAATTCAGCTTCAATATAATTGAAGATCTCTTCTCTTGAATTTTGAGCTGGTAATTCAGTTGAAATCTGAGTTACCAAAGGAACATTTCCATAAAGATCGATCAGGTTGTAATACGCAAATGCTCTTAAGAAACGTGCTTCAGCAATAAAAGAAGCTACTGAAGGATCATCCAAAGAGGATGCATTTGAAATAAAAGAGTTACAAAAAGATACCTCCTGCGCAAGACGATAATACATTGCTGTGGTAAAATCATTTCCTGCACCCCAGCTCATAGCATGTAAATTAGGAAGTCCCGGGTCACCCCAACCTACAACAGCATTATCTGTAGTAAGCTCATTTAAACTAAATAACATTCTGGAATATTGTGAAGTTCCTTCATCTATTCCAGAAATATCAGGTTGTCCTGCTGGTCCCTGTTGTCCTGTTAAGGCCAAACTGGCATAAAGTTTAGCTAAAGCACCTCTTGCCTCGTCTGCATTAGCAAATACATCATTCTCTGTAAAACTATCTGGATCGATAGGTGTTTGATCCAGGTCATCATGGCAAGACACTATAATAAGTGTAGGTATGATGAGCGCTAATTTCTTTATATAATTCATTTTCATACTTCTTTTTTTAGAAATTAAGATTTACACCAACGGTAAAAGTTCTTGGTCTTGGATAGAAGTTATTGTCGATACCTCCATTAATTTCTGGATCAAGACCATCATAGTCTGTCACGATAAGCACGTTTTGCGCTGTACCATAAAGACGTAGTGTAGATTCTTCAAAGATTTGATCGAAAGTATATCCTAGTGTGATATTGTCTAATTTGAAGAAAGACGCATCTTGTACATAGTAATCACTTTGTAGATTAGTTTCAGTTAAACTTTGGAAACCAGTATTAAAGTAATCTCTATGTAGATTTGTTAGAATACTATTCTCTGTAGCTCTTATCTCATAAGATTTTGCAGAAGCCATATTGTTATATGCATAGTTTCCTAAACTAGCTCTAGATACAACCGCTAGATCCCAATTCTTAAAACTAACATTGGTATTTAATCCCATAGTGATATCTGCAAAAGGATCCTTGTATAAATATTTATCTTCATCGTTGATCTGGTTGTCACCATTACGATCTACATAAGCACCTTCGATTGGTCTTCCCGCTTCATCATAAACCTGTTTGTAAACCCAGTAGCTAAAAGGAGAATATCCTTCTTTGTGTAATTGGATATTATTACCAGTACCTCCATTGATTCCACCAGTCTCTACCTGGTCTGGTAAATTGGTGATCTCATTATCGTTATAAGCGATATTGTAGCCAATACTCCATTTAAAATCATCGGTTTGTACAGGAACTACATTTAATTCGAATTCAACACCTCTGTTTTCCATGTCTCCAATGTTCTTATCGATACCATTAGAAAAGTTAGTAAATGGATCTACCGTTACGTAGCTAATCATATCTTCTGTTCTCTTAAGATATGCGTTGATAGATCCAGAGATTCTGCTATTAAAGAATGAATAATCTAAACCGGCATTTAAAGTTTTTCCAACTTCCCATCTAAGGTCTTCGTTATAAGCTTCTGGACGGTAAGTTTGGTAATATGATTGTCCAAATTGATAATATGCATTAGATCTTGAACCTGTATATTTCGTTAAGAAAAGATAATCTCCAAGACCATTTACGTTTGCGATCTCACCATAACCTACACGAAGTTTTAATTGATCTACAGTATTAGAATTAAAGAATTCTTCGTTATTAATATTCCAGGCTACAGCAAAAGAAGGAAAGTATCCCCAACGATCATCTGGATTTAATTTAGAAGAAGCGTCAGCTCTTAAAGTTGCAGTTACTAAGTAACGATCTGCATAGTTATAATTTGCTCTACCAAAATATGATAGTAATGTACTTCTCCATTTATCGATAAATTCTGCATCGTTTCCTTCTTCTGCAGCTTCACTATCAAAACTGTAGTTATCGTTTTCGAAACTCTGATAAGAATATCCCAAAACAGCGTTCAAACTGTGGTCATCAAAATCATTATCGTAAGTTAAATAAGCATCGAAAAGTTTATTAGTAGAGTTATTCGTATAATTTGAGTATGAGCCATTCCAATCTAACTGAGAAGATGGCATATTTTCTGAAACTATCGTTCTACCATGACTATTAGTTCTATCTAGTCCAACGTTAACAGTCGCTGTGATCTCTGGGAAAAAGTGTAGTTTATAGTCAACTTTTGCATTTCCTATAAAACGACGAACTTCAGCAGAATCATCTTTTTCGTTAATCAGTGCAATTGGGTTGACAGGAGCCAGGTTGTTTAAAGCATATCTATCTGCTTCCTCACTATATACTAACCATGAATTATAGTTACTAAATGGAGAGTTTGGATCATAAATAGGCTGTGTAGGATCGTAATCTACAGATGTTCCAATCGCATCACGGTTTGCGAACGTATTTTCAGTATACATTCCACGTCCGTTAAGCTCAAATTTCAAATGACCATCCATAAAACTTGGCCTTAAGCTTACAGATCCTGTTGTTCTGGAAAAGTTATCACCAGATAAAATTCCATCCTGATCTGTATACCCAACTGAAGCACGAGTTGGCATAAATCCACCAATGTTTCCGGTAGTACTTAAATTGTGATCAAATCCTATTGCTTCAGAATAGATTTCTTCCTGCCAATTTATGTTAGCATCACCTAGTCTTTCGATAGCTGCTTCGTTCCCAACCTCGTTTACCAATGCTCTAAACTCATCAGCATTCATTACATCTACATAATTTGTAGGTCTTGACACTGTTGTGTTACCAGAGTAGTTGAATTTAAATTCCTGTCCTTTACCTTTTTTAGTAGTAATTAAAACTACACCATTGGCAGCACGAGAACCATAGATCGCTGTAGAAGAAGCATCTTTTAGAACGGTCATGCTCTCGATATCATTTGGATTAATGAAATCTAACGGGTTTCTAGATCCACCAACATTGCTGTTGTCTAATGGAATTCCATCTACTACGTAAAGAGGAGAACTATTTAAAGAAATAGATCCAATACCACGAATATTGATACTTTGTCCCTCACCAGGGGCTCCACCACCTGAAGTCACGGTAACACCGGCGATCTTACCAGTGATTAACTGTCCTGCAGTGTTTACCTGTCCCTGGTTAAAATCTTCAGTAGAAACCTGATTTACGGCACCTGTTGCATCTTTTTTACGAACGGTACCATATCCAACCACAACTACTTCATCTAAAGTAGCCTGGTCTTCGTCTAACTGTACATCTATTGTTTGCTGTCCTGTGAATTCGACCTCTTTAGTAGAGAATCCTAAAAATGAAAAAGCGATGGTATCACCCACTACAAGGTTTTCGATAGTGTATAAACCATCAAAGTCTGTAATGGTTCCATTGCTGGTTCCTTTTACAATCACGTTTGCTCCAGGCACCGGCATTCCGGTTGCGGTTTCAGAAACCGTTCCAGAAACGGAATTTTGGGCAAAAAAGCTCATCGGCAGCATAAGCAGCAAAAACAATGTGCTTTTAATTAATGTTCTCATAAATTTCCCTATTGAATTTTACTTAGATTATAAACTTTATATTTTTACTTCCTGAGGTTAAAATTATATAATTTTTAAGTTCTTTTTTTGAGGATATCTCAACAAACACTCACTACAACGTTGTAGTGTTGAAAACTTTTCTATTTTCCGGGTTTAAATTGCCTAAATCGCAAACCAAACCATCATTTTATAGTATTTTTGGAATAGAAGAAGAGCGCGAAATCATGTAGACCGAATTTTATGAGGCCAAAACTTACTTTAAAGCAAATAGCGAAAGAATTAGACGTATCAATTTCAACAGTTTCAAAATCTTTAAGGGATAGTCCTGAAATTGGAGAAGATACAAGGCAAAAAGTGCAGGCTTTTGCCAAATTGTACAATTATAAGCCTAATAATATTGCCTTAAGTCTTAAAAATAGAAAGACAAAAACGATTGGAGTTGTAATTCCTGAAATTGTACATCATTTTTTTACAACCGTTATTAGTGGGATAGAACATGTCGCCAATGAAAAGGGTTATAGCGTAATTGTATGCCTTTCAGATAACAGTTTTGATAAAGAAGTGCTGAATATGGAGATGCTAGCCAATGGTAGTATCGACGGATTCATACTTTCAGTTGCTAAAGAAACCATGCAAAAAGGTGATTATCATCATTTGATCGAAGTGGTTAATCAAGGAATGCCTTTGGTACTTTTTGATCGTTCTGTAGAAGAAGTTCCTTCAGATAAAGTAATTATTGATGATGTAAAAGGAGCAAAAAAGGCCGTTCAATGTCTAATTGATAAAGGGGCGAAGAATATTGGTATCATTTCTACAGTAGATTATATTAGTGTAGGGAAATTAAGAACCCAGGGATATACAGAAGCACTTCAGGAAAACGGATTTAATGTAAATCAAAAAAGTATTCTCAAAATAGAGAATATGGATAATATAGAGAGTGAGATTTCAGCATTTGTGAAAGAATCAGATTTTGATGCTCTATTTGCGGTAAACGAACATTTTGCTGCGGCTGCCGTTCGAGCAGTGCGAGATAAAGGACAAAAAGTTCCTGATGATGTTCAGGTAATAGGCTTTACCGATGGAGAATTATCCAAGCGGTTTATTCCTAGTCTAACAACTATTAGTCAGCACGGAAGCCGAATGGGCGAAGAAGCAGCGCGCTTGCTTATAGAGAAGTTAGAAAAGTCTCCAAATGAGGAAGAAAGCTACAAAACAATCATTGTGGAAACTGGTTTAATTGAGCGAGAATCTACAAAATAACAATTTTAATGGCGTAATTTTTAAATTATTAGCTATCTTTATCGCCAAATTAGTTAATTTATCAGAACTTATATTTTTACTTCCTACCTAAATTAAGTTTTGATAAGTCTTAGTGCTTATCGTAACCATTTAAAATTACGATATGCAGAAACGCAAATTAAGTTTCTGGGAGATCTGGAATATGACATTCGGATTTCTCGGGATTCAAATGGGATTCGCATTACAAAATGCAAATGCCAGCCGTATCCTTCAGGTTTTTGGTGCAGAGGTCGAGCATCTCTCATGGTTTTGGATCGTCGCTCCTGTTACAGGTTTGATCGTACAACCTATTATTGGTTATTATAGTGATCGTACCTGGACCAAATTGGGTAGACGTCGTCCCTTTTTTCTAACAGGTGGAATATTAGCCGCTATTGGTTTGGTGTTAATGCCAAATGCCGACTTGTTTACTGCAATTATGCCTTCTTTATGGGTTGGTGCCGGGATGCTAATGATTATGGACGCATCTTTTAATGTAGCCATGGAACCATTTAGAGCTTTAGTAGCCGATAATCTTCCAAGCGATCAGCGAACCTTAGGTTTTAGTATTCAAACGGTATTAATTGGGATAGGCGCTGTAGTTGGCTCGTGGTTACCTTATGTTTTAACCAATTGGTTTGGGTTTTCGAATAGAGCTGCGGAAGGTGAAATTCCTTTAAATCTTCTATTATCTTTTATCATTGGGGCTGTTGTTTTAATAGTAAGTATCTTAATTACAGTATTTACTACTAAAGAATATAGCCCTGAAGAATTAGAGCATTTTCATGCACAGGAAGATAAAACTGGTGACATTGTTCCAGATGAAGAGAAATCTAAGATCACTGATATTTTTACAGATTTTGTAAAAATGCCTCATACTATGCGCCAGTTAAGCTGGGTGCAGTTTTTCTCCTGGTTTGGATTGTTCGGAATGTGGGTATTTGCTACTCCGGCCATAGCACATCATATCTATGGATTACCACTTTCAGATTCCAGCAGTGAAACTTACCAGGATGCTGGGGATTGGGTTGGAATCTTATTTGGAGTTTATAATGCCGTTTCTGCTGTCTTCGCGTTTTTCTTACCGGTAATTGCCAAAAAAGTAGGCCGTAAAAAAACACACATCATTTCATTACTTATTGGTGGGGCAGGTTTGCTTTCCATTTATGTAATGCCCGATGAAAATTGGGTAATCTTAAGTATGATTGGTGTTGGTGTTGCTTGGGCGAGTATTCTGGCGATGCCGTATGCTATTTTAGCCGGAGCGATACCACCTCGAAAAATGGGGGTTTACATGGGGATTTTCAACTTTTTTATTGTTGTGCCTCAAATAATCAATGCGTTAATAGGCGGGCCAATGGTAAAATACCTTTATGGCGGTGATCCTATTTATGCACTAATGATGAGTGGCGTGGCATTTATAATTGCGGCGATACTTACCCTAAGAATAGATGACGTAGACGAAGAAGTCTCATCGAATGCTACTAACTAAGAATTCAAGAAACATACTACTAAAATGAGTCAAAAAGCTATCATATTCGATCTTGATGGTGTAATCGTAGATACTGCAAAGTTTCATTTTTTAGCCTGGAAGAAACTGGCTAATGATCTGGGTTTCGATTTTACCAAAGAGCAAAATGAAGAATTAAAAGGAGTGAGCCGGGTAGATTCGCTTAAAAAAATACTGAATTGGGGGAACAAAGAACTTTCAGAAGAAGAATTTAATCGCCAAATGCAGTTAAAGAACGAGAATTACCTGTCTTATGTAAATGAGATGGATAAAGGAGAGGTACTTCCGGGAGTGCAAAAAGTACTGGATTATCTTGAAGAAAATAACATTCTTTATGCACTAGGATCGGCCAGTAAAAATGCACGTCATATTTTAGAGAAAATCGATTTAAAAGATGGTTTTTCTGCAATTGTAGATGGTACAGATGTTAGCAAAGCCAAACCAGATCCCGAAGTTTTCTTGATTGCTGCTGAAAAACTGAATGTGGCTCCGCAAAACTGTATCGTTTTTGAAGATTCGGTTGCCGGAGTACAGGCAGCTAACAAAGGTGAAATGACAAGCATTGGAATTGGTGAAGAAAAAACGCTTCACGAAGCCGATTATATCTTCACTGATTTTACAGAGATCTCGATCGAATTTTTAAAAAATCTACTCCAAAAATAAATAATATCAGCAATGAATCAGGATTATATTAAACCAGATGAATGGTCCATTATAGAAGAAGGTTTTGATGCCGCGCACGTAGAATCTTCAGAAAGTTTATTCAGTATTGGTAATGGTGCTATGGGGCAACGTGCCAATTTTGAAGAGCAATATTCTGGCGATACTTTTCAGGGGAATTATATCGCCGGTGTTTTTTACCCCGATAAAACAAAAGTGGGTTGGTGGAAAAACGGCTATCCCGAATATTTCGCTAAAGTTTTAAATGCGCCTAACTGGATAGGAATTAATGTTTCTATAAACGAAGAAGCTTTAGATCTTAATACTTGTAAAGAGGTTAAAGATTTTGTGCGTGAACTAAATATGAAGGAAGGCTATCACCAAAGAAGTTTTGTGGCGGTGATGCCAAACGATCTTGAAGTAAAAGTTACGGCAACCCGTTTTCTTTCTATCGTAGATGACGAGTTAGGTGCTATAAATTACGAAGTTGAGTTGCTTAATGCAGATGCTGTAGTAAAATTTACTCCGTATCTAGATGGAGGGATCACCAACCGTGACGCTAACTGGGAAGAGCGTTTTTGGGAAACTTTAGCTGTTAAAGCTGAAAACGAGCAGGCTTTTGTGGTTTCTAAAACTTTGAAAACCGAATATCACGTAGGTACTTATATGCAATCTGAAATCACTTTGAATGGTGAAAAACTTCAGGTTGAAGGTGAAGTAGAAAAAGCAGATGATCAGGTAAGTATTTCATATTCAGTTAAAGTAAATAAAGGAGAGAAAATTGCTCTTCAAAAATATGCCGGCTATGTAACTGATATGAATCACAGTCAGGATTCATTGATTGAAGCCGCAAAAAATGTGCTTCAAAAAGCTACAAAATCTGGTTTTTCGGCATTGCTTCAGGAGCAAAAAGAAGCCTGGGCGAAGATCTGGGAAATGGCAGATATCACGATCGATGGTGATGTAAAAGCACAACAGGGAATTCGTTTTAATATTTTTCAGCTAAATCAAACATATTTAGGGAAAGACGAGCGATTAAATATTGGTCCAAAAGGATTTACCGGCGAGAAATATGGCGGTAGTACCTATTGGGATACCGAGGCGTATTGTATTCCGTTTTATATGGCGACCAAAGATCAGCAGGTAGCTAGAAATCTATTGACCTATCGTTACAACCATTTAGAAAAAGCGAAAGAAAATGCACAAAAATTAGGTTTTACTAATGGTGCGGCACTCTACCCTATGGTAACTATGAATGGGGAAGAAAGTCATAACGAGTGGGAGATCACTTTTGAAGAAATTCACCGTAATGGTGCGATGGTTTTTGCGATCTACAACTACGTTCGATTTACGGGAGATTACAGTTATGTGCCAGAAATGGGGCTTGAAGTAATGATCGCGATTGCTAGATTCTGGCAACAGCGAGCAAACTTCAGTAAAAGCAAAAATAAATATGTGATCCTTGGTGTTACCGGGCCAAACGAATACGAAAACAACGTAAATAACAACTGGTACACTAACTATTTGGCAAAATGGTGTATCGAATATTGTATCGAAAATATCGAGAAAATTAAAGCGGAATTTGCTGAAGATCATTCTCGAATTATGGCTAAAACCAGTTTAGATGCTGAAGAAATTGCCAAATGGAAAGACGTAGCTGAAAATATGTATTTCCCATATTCTGAAGAATTAGGTGTTTATCTTCAGCAGGATGGTTTCTTAGATAAAGAGATCGAGCCGGTGAGTACGCTTACCAAAAAACAGCGCCCAATTAACCAAAATTGGAGTTGGGATCGCATTCTAAGAAGTTGTTATATCAAACAGGCCGATGTGCTTCAGGGATTCTATTTCTTTGAAGATCATTTTTCCGAAGAAAATTTAGAAAAACACTTCGATTTCTACGAACCAATTACTGTTCACGAATCTTCGTTGTCGCCTTGCGTACACAGCATTCAGGCAGCGAAATTGGGTAGAATGGAGCAGGCTTATACTTTTTACTTAAGAACTTCTCGATTAGACCTGGACGATTATAATCACGAAGTAAAAGAAGGTTGCCACATTACCAGTATGGCGGGAACCTGGATGAGCATTGTAGAAGGTTTTGGCGGAATGCGTGTGGTAGATGAAAAATTGTCTTTTGCGCCGCAATTGCCGGAGCAATGGAACAGTTTCAGTTTTAAAGTGAATTTTAGAAACCAGATCCTAAGGATCAATATTGGTAAAAATGAAACTACATTTTCTGTAGATGGAAACGAGCCAATGACCGTATTATTAAACGGAGAAGTGATTGAGGTGCACAACACCATAAAAAGCTAAACAAGCCTTTGAGGGCATTTTAAAATTTTTCGAAGATGAAAAAGATAATAACAGTAATTACAATTTGTTTTTCTTTTCTAGGATTGCAGGCACAGGAGTTAAAATCTCCTAATGGCGACCTAAAAATGAAATTCAGTTTACAAGAAAACGGAACTCCGGCGTATCAATTATTTTACAAAGGAGAAGAAGTGATAAAAACCAGCACGCTTGGTTTAGAACTTAAGGATGATGAAACTTCGTTGATGAGCGGATTCGAAATTTCTGACTCAAAAACATCGAATTTCGATGAAACCTGGACGCCGGTTTGGGGAGAAACAGCCAAAATTAGAAATCATTACAACGAGTTAGCGATCACTTTAGAGCAAACTTCAGCAGATCGAAGAATGATCATTCGTTTTCGTATGTTCAATGACGGTTTAGGGTTTAGATATGAATTTCCGCAGCAAAAAAACCTGGTGTATTTCGTGATTAAAGAAGAACATACGCAGTTTGCAATGACGGGAGATCATACGGCTTATTGGATTCCGGGAGATTACGATTCTCAGGAATATGATTACACGACATCTAAACTTTCAGAAATTAGTGATTTATTTGATAAAGCTTTAACCGATAATGCTTCTCAAACGCAATTCTCAAAGTCGGCCGTACAAACTTCTTTAATGTTGAAAACTGAAGAGGGAATTTACATCAATCTTCACGAAGCTGCTTTAAAAGAATATTCGTTAATGAACCTGAATTTGGATGAAAATAGCCTTGTTTTTGAATCATGGTTAACGCCAGATGTACTTGGAAATAAAGGTTACATTCAGGCGCCTACGACTTCACCGTGGAGAACGATCATGGTAAGTGATGATGCAACAGAAATTTTAGCATCTAATATCACGCTAAATCTTAACGAACCAAATAAGATCGAAGATACTTCGTGGATCAAACCAATGAAATATGTTGGTGTTTGGTGGGAAATGATCACCGGAAAAAGTAGCTGGAATTATACCGATGAATTTCCATCTGTGAAATTAGGCGAAACCGATTTTGAAAACGCTGAGCCTAACGGAAAACATGGTGCTACGACTAAGCATGTAAAAGAGTATATCGATTTTGCTGCTGAAAATGGTTTTGATGGTGTTTTAGTTGAAGGTTGGAATGTTGGCTGGGAAGACTGGTTTGGGCAATCTAAAGATTATGTTTTTGATTTTGTAACGCCGTATCCAGATTTTGATGTCGAAGGAATTCAGAAATATGCAGAAGCTAAAGGAGTGCAAATGATCATGCATCACGAAACTTCTTCGGCGATTCGTAATTACGAGCGTCACCTAGACACCGCTTATCAATTCATGAATAAATATGGTTATCCTGCAGTAAAGAGTGGATATGTTGGCGATATTATTCCGCGTGGCGAACATCATTATGGGCAGTGGGCGATCAATCACTTTTTATATGCAGTGAAAAAAGCAGCCGATTATAATATTATGGTAAATGCTCATGAAGCGGTTAGACCAACTGGATTACGCCGAACTTGGCCAAACTTAATAGGTAACGAATCTGCCAGAGGAACCGAGTTCCAGGCATTTGGTGGATCAAAACCAAATCACGTGACCATTTTACCATTTACACGTTTAATTGGTGGGCCTATGGATTATACTCCGGGAATTTTTGAAATGGATATCAGTAAGATCAATCCAGATAACAATTCGCACGTAAATTCAACTTTAGCAAATCAATTGGCACTGTATGTAACAATGTACAGTCCCTTGCAAATGGCAGCCGATCTTCCTGAAAATTATAAGCGTTTTCCAGATGCTTTTCAGTTTATCAAAGATGTGGCTTTAGATTGGGATGAAAGTAACTATATCGAAGCAGAACCGGGACAATATATTACTGTTGCTCGTAAAGCTAAAGGAACTGAAAACTGGTTTGTAGGAAATGTAAATGGAACAACATCAAGAACTTCAAAAATCAAGCTTGATTTCTTAGAAGATGGGAAAAAGTATGAGGCAACAATTTATGCAGATGCAAAAGATGCTCATTACAAGACCAATCCACAGGCTTATAAGATCACCAAGAAAACCGTAACGAGCAAGTCGACTTTAAAACTGACTTCAGCGCCCGGCGGTGGTTATGCGATAAGTATTTTTGAGAAGGAATAACTAGAAGTTAGATTTTAGAAGTGAGAAGTTAGAAATATCTAGTAGTCATCCCGGACTTGATCCGGGATCTCATTTAGAATAATCTGGATGAGATTCTGAATCAAGCCCGCCTGCCGGACGGAAAGGTTCAGAATGACAGTAATACTTGCTGTCACTGCAATTGACTTTATTGAAGCGAAAGCGTAAATAAAATACTATCGATAAATCTTATTTAACCCAAAACTAAAGGCTGATAGCTGTTCGCTGAAAGCTCAGCGCTAAAAATTTGAAAAATGAAAACTAAATTATACAATCTTGTGTTACTCCTGTTATGTTTTACAGGAGTAACGCAAGCTCAAATCGATAAAATGGAACCGCCTTTTTGGTGGAGTGATATGAATCTGGAAGAACTTCAGATCATGTTCTACGGAGAGAATATCGGGACGTACGAAGTTTCTTCAGAAGATGAGGTAATTATCAACAATATTAGAAAAACTGAGAATCCAAATTATGTATTTGTGACCATCAATTCTGGAGATCTTGCAGCAGGAGATTACCAATTTACCTTCAGTAAAAAAGGTAAAAGAAATATTACCAAAACTTTCGAATTAAAGCAAAGAGAAGAAGGTTCAGCATTAAGAGAAGGATTCGATGCCAGTGACGCGATCTATTTAATTATGCCAGATCGTTTTGCTAATGGAAATCCAGATAATGATTCTTCAGCAGAAATGCAGGAAAAAGCCGATCGTTCTAAGCAAGGTGGTCGCCATGGTGGAGACTTGCAAGGTGTGATCGATAATTTGGATTATTTAGATGATCTTGGTATTACCGCACTTTGGAGTACGCCTTTACTGGCAGATGATGATGCCGGATATTCGTATCATACTTACGCGCAAAGCGATGTTTATAAGATCGATCCTCGTTACGGAACCAACGAAGATTATAAGCGTTTAGCCGATGAACTTCATAAAAAAGATATGAAGTTAATTATGGATTACGTGACGAATCACTGGGGAAGCGAGCATTGGATGATCAAAGATCTGCCAACTTACGATTGGGTTCACCAATTCCCGGGTTACGCTAATTCTAATTATAGAATGACTACGCAATATGATCCTCATACATCTCAGCGTGATTTTAAATATTGTGTGGATGGTTGGTTTACGGGTACGATGCCAGATTTAAACCAGAGTAATCCTTTGGTTTTAAATTATTTGATTCAGAATGCAATTTGGTGGATCGAATATTCTGGATTGGACGGTTTTCGTGTAGATACCTATTCTTACAATGATAAAGATGGCATCGCAAAATGGACAAAAGCGATCATGGACGAATATCCATATTTTAATATCGTTGGGGAAGTTTGGATGCACGACCAGGCGCAGATAAGTTACTGGCAGAAAGATAGTCCGATTGGTGCGATTCAGGATTACAATTCTAATTTACCATCGGTAATGGATTTTACTTTACATGATGCGATGACGTCGATGTTTAACGAGCCAGATGCCAGCTGGGATCGCGGAATGATAAAAGCTTACGAGAATTTTGTGAATGACTTTTTGTATGCCGATACCGACAATTTAATGGTTTTTATGGGAAATCATGATACCGGTAGATTTAATGAGATTTATGATGGCGATTTCCAGAAATACAAAATGGCAATGACGATGATTGCCAGCGTTCGTGGAACTCCACAGTTGTATTACGGAGACGAAATTGGCATGCGTGGCGATAAAGGGAAAGGTGATGGCGCGATTAGACAAGATTTTCCAGGTGGTTGGGAAGGCGATGAACAGTCTGCTTTTACTGCGGAAGGAAGAACGGAAACCCAGTCGAAATATTTCGAATTAACCTCAAAATTGTTGAATTTCAGAAAAGAAAATGAAGTGTTGCAATTTGGAAAAATGCTTCAGTTTTTACCTGAAAACAACGTATATGTATATTTTAGATACAATGATGAAAATCGCGTTATGGTGGTAATCAATAATAACGCTGAAAGCCAAACATTGGATCTAAAAAAATATGTTGAAGGAATCCAAAATTCGACATCTGGGAAAGAAATTATTTCAGGAGAAACTATTCAGTTAGATGAGAGTTTAAGTGTTAAGGCCCAGGATGCCATGTTAATTCAACTTCAATAAAAATGAAAAGATTTATAATAGCGGCGCTTGCAGTTTCGATGCTTGCTGCCTGTAAAAATGAAGCTTCAGAAGATTCAATAAAAAAAGAGGACGAAAAAGCTCAAATATTAGCTCCAATTAATGATAGTATTTTAGGACAATCGGTAATTTACGAAGCTAATATTCGCCAATATTCTCCAGAGGGTACTTTTAATGAGTTTACGAAGGATATTCCGCAGTTAAAAGAGCTGGGCGTAAAAGTTATCTGGCTAATGCCGGTGTATCCAATATCTTCAGTAAAAAGAAAAGCTACTGATGGTCGATTTGCAGAAGAAATAGAAGATGCTAAGGAGCGCGAAAAGATTTTAGGTAGTTATTATGCAATTTCAGATTATACAGGGATTAATCCTGAATTTGGAACGCTAGAAGATTTTCAGAAATTAGTGAAAACAGCTCACGACAATAATATTTACGTGATTTTAGACTGGGTAGCAAATCATACCGGTTGGGATCATGTTTGGATCGATGAACATCCAGAATTCTACACGAAAAATGAAGCAGGTGAAATTATAGATCCTATAAATCCGGATACCGGTGAGAGCTGGGGTTGGACAGATGTAGCCGATCTTAATTACGATAATAAAGGATTATGGACAGAAATGCGCAAGGAAATGCGTTATTGGGTTGAAGAACAAAATATCGACGGATTTAGATGTGATGTAGCCGGTGAAGTACCAACTGAATTTTGGGAATCTGCCGTTAAAGAGATCAAACAGGTAAAACCAATCTTTATGCTGGCAGAATCTGAGGATAAAGATCTTTTTGAGGAAGCTTTTGATATGGGGTATAACTGGGAAGGTCATCATATTTTAAATGCTATTGCGAAGGGCGAGAAAAACGCTAAAGATTTAAGTGATTATTTAAAGAAGATCGATACCACGTATAAGGAAGATGATTACCTGATGAATTTTGTTACCAATCACGATGAGAATAGTTGGAGTGGATCTATAAATGAACGAATGGGTGATGCAGCAGAAGTAATGACGGCGCTTACCTTTACAATGCCGGGAATGCCTTTAATTTATAGCGGGCAGGAATATGATATGCAAAAGCGTTTGCGATTTTTTGAGAAAGATACTATTCCACATCAAAAAAATAAATTCTGGCCAATTTTATCGAAACTCGGTAAATTAAAAAATAAAAATCTTGCATTAGAAGGTTCTAAAACACCTGCAAAGTTCTTAAAAATAGAAAATTCTAATGAAAGTACTATCTTTAGCTTCGAAAGAGAAAAGGATGCTGATAAAATAATTTTTATTGGCAATTTATCTGATACTTCCAGTAGCTTTTCGATTAATTTGGAAGGTAACTTTATTGACTATATGAATAACGAAAAAGTTTTCGTAATTGATAAAAATCAAAAAATAGAATTTTCTCCTTGGGAATATAAAATTTTAATAATTCAGTAGTAAAATTCATAAAATGATAAAAACAGCCCCTATTTGGGGCTGTTTTTATTAGTTATTAACCGAAATCGATTTAGTTTAAATACAAATTAGGTTATATTTAAGATTTAAAATAGCTTTGAGGTGATGGCAAATACAATAAAAAAAATTGGTGTCTTAACGTCGGGAGGAGATGCTCCCGGGATGAACGCCGCGATTCGCGCGGTAGTTAGGGCTTGTTCTTTTTATAATGTTGACTGTGTAGGGATCTATAGAGGTTATCAAGGGTTAATGGAAGGAGACTTCGAAGAACTAAATGCCAGATCTGTACGTAACATTATTAATAAAGGTGGTACTTTCCTTAAATCTGCTCGATCTATGGAGTTTAAAACCATAGAAGGTCGTAAAAAAGCTTACGAGCAATTAACAAAAAATAACATTGACGCTTTGGTTGTTATTGGCGGAGATGGTACTTTTACAGGAGGTGTATATTTTAGTCAGGAATTTGATCTTCCAATAGTTGGAATTCCTGCTACGATCGACAATGATATTAGTGGTACAGATTTTACCTTAGGATATGATACTGCACTTAATACTGTTGTAGATGCTATAGATAAAATTAGAGATACTGCCAGTTCTCATAACCGATTATTCTTTATCGAAGTTATGGGAAGAGATGCGGGAGACATTGCTCTTAATAGCGGAATAGGAGCAGGAGCCGAAGAAATTTTGATTCCGGAAGAAGACGAAGGCGTAGAGCGTATGTTGGAATCCTTACGTAAGAGTAAAATGTCCGGCAAACTTTCCAGCATCATAGTAGTAGCCGAAGGAGAAAAAAGCGGGAAAAATATTTTCCAGCTTGCAGAATATGTAGAAGAGCATTTAGAAGGATACGATATTAGAGTATCTGTTCTTGGGCATATTCAAAGAGGAGGACGACCAAGTTGTTTTGATCGTGTTCTTGCGAGTAAGTTAGGTGTGGGTGCTGTAGAAGCGCTATTAGACGGGGACTCTAAAGTAATGATAGGCTTAAGCCATCAACACGTTGTTCGCGTACCGCTTACCGTAGCCATTAATGGCGAGGCAAAATATGATAAAGAGTTAAGAAGGGTGGCAGACATCACTTCAGTTTAAATTTTAAAAATAGAAAAATGAGTACAAAAATTGGAATTAACGGTTTTGGCCGAATTGGGCGTATAGCCTTTAGAATAGCTGCACAAAGCGAAAAAGTAGAGGTTGTTGCTATTAACGATTTACTTGATGTAGATCACTTAGCTTACCTTTTAAAATATGATTCTGTTCATGGTAAATTTAAAGGTTCTGTTGAAGTAAAAGACGGAAATCTTGTTGTGGATGGTAAAACTATTAGAGTAACTGCTGAGAGAAATCCTGCAGACCTAAAATGGGATGCTGCTGGTGTTGAAGTAGTATTAGACTGTACAGGAATCTTTACAGACTTAGATAACGCAAAAGCTCACCTTGAAGCTGGCGCTAGAAAAGTTGTAATTTCTGCACCATCTAAAACTGCTCCAATGTTCGTAATGGGAGTTAACCACCACGAAGTAACTGCAGATCAGGATATCGTTTCTAACGCTTCTTGTACTACAAACTGTCTTGCACCACTTGCTAAAGTAATCGATGAGGAGTTTGGATTAGTAGAAGGTTTAATGACAACTGTTCACGCTTCTACATCTACTCAATTTACAGTAGATTCTCCTTCTAGAAAGAACTTTAGATTAGGAAGAAGTGCGATCGCTAACATTATCCCAAGTTCTACAGGAGCTGCAGTAGCGGTAACTAAAGTAATTCCTTCTCTTAAAGGAAAACTTACTGGTATGGCATTTAGAGTTCCTACTACAGATGTATCTGTTGTGGATCTTACTGTAAAAACAGAGAAAGCTGCTTCTTACGAAGATATTAAAGCTGCATTCAAAAAAGCTGCAGACGGTGCTTACAAAGGAGTGATTTCTTATACAGATGACGCTGTAGTTAGCCAGGATTACGTATCTGATGCTCATACTTGTAACTTTGATGCTGAAGCTGGTATCGCTCTTAACGATAACTTCTTCAAATTAATCGCATGGTATGATAACGAATACGGTTATTCATCTAAACTTGTAGATTTAGCTGCACACGTAGCTTCTTTATAATAAATTCATTTAAGCCTGAAAGATTGTGCGGTAATTCAGATTTTTTGAATTTGCATGGTTTTTCAGGCTTTTTTATCTCTAATCAATACTAAATAGCAAATGATACTAATAGCAGATGGTGGCTCTACAAAGTGCGACTGGATATTAATGGATTCCACCGGAGAAAAGATTTTTAAGACCAGAACTAAAGGATTAAATCCGGCTGTATTTCCAGAAATAGTATTGGAACAACGTATAGAAGAAAATCCAGAACTTAGAGAAGTAAAGGATAAGGTAGAAAGAGTTCACTTTTTTGGAGCAGGTTGCGGTACAGAGAAGCCAAGTAAACTTTTAGCTGGTATTATCGCCAACTTCTTTACTAATGCAGATGATGTAATGGTAAAAGAAGATATGGTTGCTGCTGTTTATGCTGCTACAACAGAGCCTGGTATTGTTTGTATTCTTGGTACAGGTTCTAATTCATGCTATTTTGATGGTGAAAATATACATCAGGCTGTAGCCTCTTTAGGTTATATTTTAATGGATGAAGCTAGTGGTAATTACTTCGGAAAAAGATTGATCCGTGATTATTACTACAAAAGAATGCCTCCTGAACTTGCGGTTAAATTTGAAGAGAAATTTGACGTAAGCAGTGATGAAATTAAAAAGAATATTTACCAAAAAGAAAATCCAAACACCTATTTAGCTTCTTTCGCTGAATTCATTTTTGCCAACGAGCGTAATGGATATTTCTATAAATTGGTTCATGAAGGATTAACAGATTTTGTACATTCTCGTGTACTTTGTTATCCAGAATGTCGTACCACTCCGGTTCACTTTATTGGTACTATTGCTTACTTTAGTGAAGATATTATTAAAGCAGTTCTTCAGCCTTACGGTATAGAAGTAGGAAATATTGTTAGACGTCCTATCGATGCTTTAGTAGATCACTATCGTAAAAATGTGTTAACTGTTTAAAATACAGTTTATTAAAATATTTTATTTACTACATTTAGAGAAAACGTCTTTAAATGCTGGTAAAAGTTTATGGTAGCGCTGTCTTTGGAGTTGAAGCAACAACCATTGCGGTTGAGGTGAATATCGACAAAGGAATTGGTTATCATTTAGTAGGTCTGCCAGACAATGCGGTGAAGGAAAGTAGTTTTAGAATTGCCGCAGCACTTCAGAATAACGGATACAAATTTCCGGGAAAAAAGATTATTGTAAATATGGCTCCGGCCGATCTTCGTAAAGAAGGATCGGCTTACGACCTTACTTTCGCAATAGGTATTTTGGCTGCCTCTGGCCAGATTAAAGCCGAAAATATTTCAGAATATATTATAATGGGAGAATTATCTCTTGATGGAAGTTTACAACCCATCAAGGGAGCACTTCCTATTGCCATAAAAGCCAAGCAGGAAGGGTTTAAGTATTTTATCTTACCCGAACAGAATGCCAAAGAAGCAGCTATAGTTTCAGGTTTAAAAGTCTTTGGTGTAAAGAATATCAAAGATGTTTGTGAGCATTTTGATAAGGATATTGAACTTCCTGAAACTATTGTAAATACCAGAGAAGAATTTTATAATCACTTAAATCATCCAGAGCACGATTTTGCCGATGTTAAAGGGCAGGAGTCTATAAAACGCTGTATGGAAATTGCTGCAGCTGGTGGGCATAATATTATTCTTATTGGTCCGCCTGGAGCCGGTAAAACGATGCTCGCAAAAAGACTACCCAGTATTTTACCACCAATGACCTTGCACGAAGCATTGGAAACAACCAAAATTCATAGTGTGGTTGGAAAAGTAAAAGATCACGGACTCATGGCGCAGCGCCCGTTTCGTAGTCCGCATCATACAATTTCCGACGTCGCTCTTGTCGGTGGCGGGGCATACCCCCAACCTGGTGAGATTTCACTTTCACATAATGGCGTATTGTTTTTAGATGAATTGCCCGAATTTAAGCGTAGTGTTTTAGAAGTAATGCGACAGCCTTTAGAAGATCGAGAAGTGACCATCTCCCGGGCAAAATTTACGGTAACCTATCCCTCAAGTTTTATGTTGGTGGCAAGTATGAATCCAAGTCCCGGTGGTTATTTTAATGATCCAGATGCTCCCGTTACTTCCTCACCTGCAGAAATGCAACGATATTTAAGCAAGATCAGTGGTCCACTTTTAGACCGAATTGATATTCATATAGAAGTTACTCCGGTTCCGTTCGATAAACTTAGTGAAGATAGAAAGGGAGAAAATAGTATCGATATCAGAAAGCGGGTCACTAAAGCCAGGGAGTTACAAACCGAGAGATTTCAGGAGTTTGAGCATATTCATTACAATGCACAGATGGGAACCAAGCAGATCACCAAATTCTGCAAATTAGATACTACTTCTAAAAATCTCCTGAAAACTGCAATGGAACGTCTCAATCTTTCAGCAAGAGCTTATGACCGAATTTTAAAAGTTTCCAGAACTATAGCAGATCTAGAAGCTTCCGAAGAAATTAAATCTAACCACATTAGCGAAGCTATTCAGTATCGAAGTTTAGATAGAGATGGCTGGTTGGGGTGATTATTCAAGTTTTTCTAGGTAGTATTCTAATGTTCTTTTAGTTGCATTATTCTCTGGTCCTGAGGCATTATTTTGAATAATATTTCCATTGCCGTCGATGATTATGTATCGAGGAATAGCTTTTACATTCAATTCTTTCAAAAAACCTGAAGTTTTAGTGTTTATAACCAGATAATTATTTTCAACAATAGAATCTGATTTAGCTGCCTTTCTCCAATTATTTTCTTCATCATTGATAGCAAGATATAAAAACTCAATTTGGTTATTTTTGAATTGCTTTTTTAGTTCTTTACTTTTTGGCATGGCTTCACGACATGGCCGGCACCAACTGGCCCAAAAATCGATATATAATATTTTTCCTTGGTTTAATTTTATTAAAGAATCTAAGGAGGTGGTTTCTCCGGAAAATGATTTTAATAGAAGTTTGTGTTTGTTTTCTGTTTGATATTCTAGATTAGAAGCGAGCTTATTTAAATTTTTATCAAGACCATATTCTTGTTGATATTTGTCTATATACTTTAATTCTATATCTACAGGAACTTTATTAAAGTCCATCTCATAAATAGTTCTGAGTCTAAACTGTTTAGTATACTTAGGAAATTCACTCGGAATTATAGAGTCATATACCACGGTTAATGGTATTACTTTATTTTTGATTAAATATTTCCATAAAAAATATGTTCCAACTGTTTTAGATGTGTATGTATTTTCATTTTCTGCTGTAAGCTTCACTAAGTTGCTAATTGTTTTATCTATACTATCATGGATCATAAAATAATTGGCAGTAAAATAAAATTGGTCTTTTTGATTGGATGAAAATGTTAAGTCATGCAGTTTTTCTGGTAAAAAGTCTTTTAAAGATTTTAGTTGCCTGTAATGCTTCCAGATAGTATATCCTTTATAGAATTCTTTAAGTTCTTCATCTTTATAATTATTAATGTTCTTATAGATTCCTTTATAGTAATTATTTATTTCTTTTAGATGAGAAATTGCATTTTTTTGAATTTCTTCCATCCCCTCAAAATCTTTAGGTTGTCTTGGATGATCATTGATTTTTCTGTATTGCTTTATAGAATCAGAAAGGCTTGGATAAGGAGGTCGAAAGGAATTTACGACAGTATTAATAGTTTCAATTTTCTTGTATGCAGCATTTCTAGGGAAGATATGGTGATCTTGCCATAGAATACGCTTTGTATTTAGAGAATCATTTGTTAGGCTAAACTGAAATTTTTTGTTGTTCAATTTTATTTGAACGGTGTCATTATGTTTTAGAATTATAGTATCACTTAAAATGGTTCTATTGTGTATTAATAGCATATCAATAGGGTAGATGTAAATCTTTTTATATAAAATTGAAGTGCTTTTTTCTTTATCTGGATCAAAAATAATCTGATCAAGATTACTTTGAACAGTTATAGGAGAGTTTATATTAGATAAGAATTTTAAATAGGCGAAAGAAGAATCAGGAATTATTTTCTTGGAAGAGCTAGATAGATTAATCTCCGTATTTCTTATTACATTTTTTTTGCTTTTATCGTTGCAACTTAGCATGATTAAAAATGAACATAGATAAAAAATGCTTTTGGAAATATAGTTTTTACGTCTTTTGGATTTCATTAAATGATTGATAAATAGATGAATGTGTAATTTAAGTATATTTTTTAACTAATTTACATCAGCTGAGTGATTCGCTATTAGATATTAGATAGAGATGGCTGGTTGGGATTATTCTTTTTTCTTTTTGGGAAGAGCTTTAAACTTTTGTAATTAATTTTTGATAAATTGTTCCTGAATTTTCAATCAATCCCAATTCATGAAAAAATTAGTGCTTGTTTTTGCAGCTTTTAGCCTTTTAGCTTGTAAAAATGAAACAACCAACAACCCCGCTAAGCCAGATGAAACTTCATCTGATTCTATCATCGATGTCGACGCGATTACAGAAACCATTAATCCTGAAACTACTATAGAATTTACTTTAGAGGAAGCTAACCGTCTTGCGCAACTGCCTTTAGAATGTGTAAGTATAGAGTATCCCAATAAACTAAGCCAAACTTTATCTAATGCTGAAGCAATGGGAGAGCCTTCGCAGTTGCATCCTGCTTTTTATGGTTGTTTCGATTGGCATAGCTCGGTTCATGGACATTGGTCTTTAGTAGCGCTTTTAAAACGCTTCCCAAATCTTGAAAAAGCAGACGAAATTCGTCAAAAATTAGAACAATCTTTATCTGCTGAAAATATCAAAGCTGAAGTAGCTTATTTTAAACGCCCTGAAGAAAATTCTTATGAAAGAACCTATGGTTGGGCCTGGCTATTAAAGTTGGCACAGGAAATAAAAACCTGGGACGATCCACTGGCAACAAAATTAGATGAAAACCTTCAACCCTTAACCGATTTAATTATTTCAAGATATATTGAATTTCTACCTAAACTTAAGTATCCAATTCGTGTAGGAGAGCATACCAATACAGCTTTTGGTTTAGGCTTTGCTTACGATTTTGCGGTGATGACTGAAAATACTGAACTTAAAGAATTAATCTCTAAACGCGCTAAAGATTTTTATTTAAAAGACGATAACTGCCCAATTACCTGGGAGCCGAGTGGTTATGATTTTTTGTCCCCGTGTTTAGAAGAGATCGATATCATGCGAAGAATTATGCCTAAAAATGCATTTTTTCTTTGGATCGAAGATTTTATGCCGCAACTTGTGAACGAAGATTTCTCGATAGAAGTGGGAGAAGTTTCAGATAGAAGTGATGGTAAACTGGTTCATTTAGATGGTTTAAATTTTAGCCGAGCCTGGGTTTTCTACGGTTTAGCAAATGAATATCCAGCGAAGTTTGGTCATTTAAGTTCTCTGGCAGATAGTCATTTGAGTTATTCTTTTCCAAATGTGGTTGGCGATTCTTACGAAGGTGGTCACTGGCTAGGTACTTTTGCGATCTATGCGTTAAGTCAGGATAAAAAATAGTCATTTTTAAACATAATTTGAAGAATTACCTCAAAGAATTAGGCCCGGGAGTATTAGTTTCTGCAGCTTTTATTGGCCCGGGAACGGTGACCGCCTGTACATTGGCCGGTGTTAACTTTGGGTATTCGTTACTTTGGGCGTTAATACTATCTATTTTTTCCTGTATTATTTTACAGGAAATGGCAGCCAGGTTAGGCGTAGTTACCCAAAAAGGATTAAGTGATAATATAAGAGCAGAACTTAAAAAGCCGGTTTGGCGATTTTTGGCACTCGCCTTAATTTTTTCGGCTATCGTGATTGGTAACGCGGCTTACGAAGCGGGTAATATTACTGGTGCAGTTTTGGGATTACAGGCCGTTTTTGGTGAGCAACAGTTCAGGTTGCTCAATTTTGATGTAAATCTTTGGAGTCTTGCTGTGGGAGCAATTGCATTCGCTATCCTTTGGATAGGGAATTATAAAGTTTTAGAGAAGATTTTTATCGCCCTTGTTATTTTAATGAGTCTGGCGTTTATCATCACAGCAATTGTTGTAAAACCTGATATTGCTGAAATTTTAAACGGATTTATACCGAATAACATTTCTACCGGAATTCTTGGAGTGATCGCTTTGGTAGGAACTACTGTAGTACCCTATAATTTGTTTTTGCACGCATCACTGGTTAGTGAGAAGTGGAAAGAAAAAAAGTATCTTAAAACGGCTAAAATCGAATTAATTATTGCGATCGTTTTAGGCGGAATCGTTTCTATGGCGATTTTGGTGTGTGGCGCGGCCTCTGGATTAGATGGCGTAAACAATGCAGTAGATCTGGCTGAAGGTTTAAAACCTGTTTTTGGAGATTTTGCATCATGGTTTATGGCTATTGGACTTTTAGCCGCAGGGATTACCTCGTCGATCACCGCGCCACTTGCAGCTGCTTACGTGGTAAAAGGTTGTTTAGGTTGGCAAACCGACTTAAAATCGGTTAAATTTAAAGCCGTTTGGGCTTTTGTAGTGATTTTGGGCGTTTTTTGTTCGTCTTTAAAAATTCAGCCAATCCAATTAATCCAGTTTGCACAAATCGCAAACGGAATTTTGCTTCCGGTCATCGCGATTTTTCTCTTTTGGGTAGTGAATAAAACTTCAGTATTAGGTAATTACAAGAATACACTTACACAAAACATCTCTGGTTTTATCGTAATCGCAATAGCTATTTTCCTAGGAGCAAAATCAATCTACACGGTTTTATAAATTCTTGCCTAAAACATCGAATTTCAGCATTTATAAAGGCTTATCATTTCTTTTGCACTTTTCTGCGGAAAAAACTTTATATTAAAATCCTAGCAAAATTAGACAATGAAAGAGATAGATATTAATTGCGATCTTGGTGAAGGTGGCAATTACGATCACTTATTAATGCCGTTAATTTCCAGTTGTAATATTGCCTGTGGCGGCCATGCCGGCGATCTTAAAACGATGGAAAAAACGATAGATCTTGCCATAGCAAATAATACAAATATTGGTGCGCATCCTTCGTATCCTGATAAGGAAAACTTTGGTAGAAGCTCGATAGATATTTCTGCTGGAGAACTAAAAGAAAGTATACAGAAACAGATTATATCATTACAGAATATTGCTGAAAAAAAAGGAACAAAACTGCATCATGTAAAACCTCATGGAGCACTTTATAATGATGCTGCAAAAGATGAAAAAATTGCGCGAATTATCATTGAAAGTCTCCTTGAAATTGAAAGAAATTTTAGCCTTTTTGTCCCCTTAAATTCGGTAATTTCTGAAGTTGCAAAAGGCAAAATGAATATCATTTTTGAAGGCTTTGCAGATCGAAATTATGAAGCTGATTATTCCTTGGTAAGTAGATCGAAATCTAATGCCGTGATCGAAGAAAAAGAAGCCGTTTTTAAGCATGTTTTTAGTATGTTTCATGAGCAAAAAATCATAGCCGAAAATGGCCAGAATTTGCCTTGTGAAGCAACTACTTTTTGCCTGCATAGCGACACTAAAAATTCAGTTGAAATTCTACGATTTTTACATCAAAAATTTTCCGAAGTAAATATAAAGATCAAAAACACATGAGTAAGGAATTACCACATATTTCTCAGTTAGGAGATAATGCAATTTTGATTCAGTTTGAGAAAATTATAAGTGAGAAAGTACTAGATGAAGTATTGTTTTACAAAAACCTGATTCAGCAACTTTATATTAAACAAAAAGTTGAAGTAATCAATACATATAACTCGATATTAATTAATTACTTCGTTACTATAGAAGATGTTTATAGTGATTTAAAAGCTGTCAAAGAAGTCTTTCAGCAGAACAATAATACAAAAAATATTAATAGTCGTGTTTTTGAAATCCCGGTGTGTTATGACCTTGATTTTGGGATTGATCTTGAACTTATTTCCAAAGAGAAAAACTTGGAAATTTCAGAAATAATTTCATTGCATACAAAGCCAGAATACCGAGTTTATTTTATGGGTTTTTTACCCGGATTTTTGTACCTGGGAGGTCTGGATAAAAAGCTTCAGATTTCAAGAAAATCTCAACCCCGAATGAAGATCGAAAAAGGGGCTGTTGGAATTGGTGAAAATCAAACCGGAATTTACCCAAAAGTGAGTCCTGGTGGCTGGCAAATTATTGGTAATTGTCCGGTGAATTTTTTTGACAAAAACTGTGAAATTCCAACACAAATTTCAGCAGGAGATTACATCAAATTTAAGAGTGTAGATAGGGCTGAATATGATCGTATAAAAGAGCAGGTAAATCAAGGTAATTTTCAACTTAAAAAGCAAGATAGAAATGGGTAAAATGCAAGTTTTACAACCGGGACTTTTTAGTAGTATTCAGGATTATGGAAGGTTTGGAAATATGAAATATGGAGTTCCATTAAGTGGTGTGATGGATCGATATGCAGCAAGAATGGCGAATCTTATTTTAAGAAATAATGCTAATGATGCGGTTCTTGAAATTACGATGATGGGGCCAAAATTGAAGTTTAGTAAATCGACTAAAATTGCCATTACGGGAGCGCATCTTTCAGCAAAGCTTAATGATGAAGAAATCGAAAATAATACGATTATTGAAATTAGCGCAGGCGATATTTTAAGTTTTGGGAGACGAATTTTTGGTTGCCGTGCTTACCTTTCAATTTCAGGAGGTTTTTCTGCTGAAGAAGTTTTTGGTAGTAAAAGTTGGTATGAAAACATTACAAAAGATGCAAAATTGGAAAAAGGAATGGAAATTTCTTATAAGGAAGATGCAGCCAATAAAGTTGAAACCAATGCTGGTTTAAAATTTAAAGAAAACTACCTAAAAACATCGAATATCGAGGCGTATAAAGGACCAGAATTTGATTTTTTATCTGATAAACAAAGGGATAGATTAGAATCTTTAAAATTTAGTATCGATCAAAATAATAGTAGAATGGCCATACAGCTGCAGGAACAATTAGAAAATGATCTTGATCCTATAATTACCGGGCCGGTAGTACCGGGCACGGTTCAGCTAACACCTTCAGGTAAATTGATCGTTTTAATGAAAGATTGCCAGACTACGGGAGGATATCCAAGGGTTTTACAATTAAACGAAAACGGAATAAATACAATCGCACAAAAGTTAACTAATGAAAAAGTGAGATTTTCTTTAACGAAACCGTTATAAATAAAAAAGTGCCGACTAGACGTTTAACGAAGTAATAAAGACCCTACTCAGAATTACTTCACATTCTATCGACACTTTTTTGCCCCAAAACACCTTAGCTAACTAAAATGATAAGTCAAAAGTAATTTAAAAGATTCTTATAGCAAAGGGGAAAAACACCCCTTTTTGATAAATATTTCTTGAAACACCTAAAAAATAGTTGTAATTTTATCTTAAAATTAATTCATCGTTAAATAATTCATTATCAATGCATCGACCAAAAAACTGCATTTCTGTAGAAGAGGCTAAAGATCTGGAATACAGATGGCAAGAGACTCGAGGAGAACTTCTGGAAAAGGGGTTGGGTTATGTAGATACCCATCAAACTATTTTTACGATTAAGGAATTAAGAAATTATTTGGATTATGTAGAGCGGGAGTCAGTCTTACAGGAGATTGAAGCGCCCAAAATCGCTATTTTTTTAGGAGCTTACAAGAAAACTGAAGAAAGACCTTCTTTGACTACCGTATTTTTGGCTCCAACAAAATCTGTAGCTTCTGGCCTGAATTTATCAGACGAAATAAATTACGATATTGACCCTCTTAATAATGGAGTTGAACCATGGCCTCCCGGAAAATATGCTAATGAATGAATTTAATAGAATGGTTTTTTACAAGTGTAGGCTTATATTTCTTTTACGAGCTGGCAGCAGCGATATTTTCAACTATTTTTTATTTCAAATACGCTAGGAGCAACTTTTTATATAAATGCTTAATGTGTTTTTTTTGGTGGACCTGGTTTGCAGATACCGGGGCTAAGTATGCGGCTTTACTTTATTTAAATGAATATCAATTTCTAGATGTTAGAAATACTGTTTTTGAAAGGAGTGGCTGGGTTTATAATATTGTTTGTATAGTATCTATCTTATTTTATACCTGGTTTTACCATCGTTTAATCTCTAATAAAATTTTTAAGAAAACGATTAAAATACTTGGAATAACCGGCGCTCTTTTATGTGTGATTTTATACTTTACAACTGAAGGATTTTGGGTTTATACCAATGGAAATGCATCTTTTGTTCGTGGTATTATCGTAATAATATATTGCGTTTTATGTTTTCTGGATTTAATGAATTCAGAACAATTTATTTCATTTTATAAGTTTTTTGGCTTCTATTTTACCATTGGTATTTTTATATTTTATCTTTTAACTACGCCGTTGTTTATCTATTCTAAGTATTTTACCTGGGATAGTTATGAGTTTTCAATGCTAATGGTGTTTGTGATAAAAGTTTGTAATGTTGTACTCTATAGCCTATGTGTAATAGGCTATTTAATGGCTATGAAGCATAGTAAACTAAATCTTAAATTCTCTTTTTATGCTACTTAAGGAAGAAGTTTTATTGATAGCTTATGTAATCTTTGTTTGCTTTTGCCTGGGTACTTTTATCATCGCATTTTTTGTAACCTACCAGCGTAGAAAAAATAAATTATTAAGAGAAAAGATAGAAGCTGAACAGTATTATGAAAAGGAAATTTCGAACACAAAAATTGAAATTCAGGAGCAAACTTTAAAGAATATTGGTTGGGAATTGCATGATAACATTGGGCAATTATTGTCTGTAGCAAAAATGCAATTGAATATGGCCAGTGCCGCACATAAAATAGAACAGGAAACTCTTGTAGATATTAAAAATGTGGTGGCTAATTCGTTGCAGGAAGTTAGAGCACTTTCAAAATCTTTAAACAGTGACGTTATAGGAAGTGCCGGTTTAGAGAAGTCGGTTCAAACAGAGCTGGATCGATTTTCTAGACTTAACGTTATTAAAACAAATTTTACCACAAATGGTAAAATATTTGTTGTAGATCAAAAAGATAGCCTTGTAATTTTTAGAATATTACAGGAATTTTTTTCTAATGTTATTAAACATTCTGGGGCAGATCATTTAAAGGTTTGTTTTGAATATCTTGAAAATGAGCTTTTTATAATTTGTGAGGATGATGGTGTAGGCTTTGATATCGAGAAGGTAGATCGCAGTAATGGACTATTTAATATGCAAAATAGGTCTCATTTAATTAATAGTCAATTTAAGCTAGAATCTTTTCCCGGTCGGGGAACTTCTATATCTTTGCACTATCCAAAACAACCTAGTCAATCAAATGAGTAAATCGATAATTATAGTCGATGACCATGTACTCTTTGGCCAATCTTTAAAAGGATTAGTCGATTCTTTCGATGGTTATCGGATTAAGGCAGTTTATAAAAACGGAAAAGAACTTCAGGATAATTTAAGGAAAATGGATTTACGTCCAGATCTTATCTTGTTAGATGTTCGTATGCCGGTGATGGATGGTCTTCAGACAATGCAATGGCTTAAGCAGGAGTTTCCCAAGCAAAAAGCTATGGCCTTAACAATGGAAGACGATGAAGAAATTCTTTTAAAAATGCTAAGTTTTGGATGTAGGGGTTATTTACTTAAAGATATCGATCCAGATAAATTTAAGAAAGCCTTAGATAGCGTTACAGATACCGGTTATTACATAGATAAAGAAGTGATGGAGGAACTGGAGAGAAAAGAACGTGCTAAAGAGCAATTTACAGATAGAGAAATAGAATTTCTAAAATACGTTTGTACAGAAATGACGTACAAAGAAATTGCAGCAGAAATGAATTTAAGCCCAAAAACAATTGATGGGTATAGAGAAAGTCTTTTTGTAAAACTAGATATAAAAAGTAGGGTAGGGCTTGCCGTTTATGCCATTAAAAACAATTATTGTACAATCTAATATTCCCTGTTTTTAGCTTCATTTTTTGAAAATCTAAATTTTTAGATAGTATCTTCGTTTTCAGAATTAAACATGGTTTATAGAAGATGGAGACACCTACAATAGAGCTTAGAAACTTAAAAGTTCAGGATTATAAAGAACTTAAAGTTTCCATGATAAAAAGTTATAGCGGTATGCCAGATGATTACTGGAGCGCTGCTGAAATTAAAACTTTAGTCAAAAAATTTCCAGACGGACAGTTTTGTATCGTAATCGATAATAAAATCGCTGGTTGTGCCCTTTCAATTATAGTAGATTACGATAAGTTTGATGATAATCATACTTACGAAGATATTATTGGCGGAGAAAACTTCTCTAATCATACCAAAAACGGTGATGTTCTCTACGGAATTGATGTTTTTATACATCCCGAGTACCGTGGGAGACGTTTGGGGCGTCGTTTATACGAAGCCCGAAAAGAATTATGTGAGCAGCTTAATTTGAAGTCTATAATTTTTGGTGGCAGGATTCCTAATTTTGCTAAATACGCCAAAGAACTTACTCCTAAAAAATATATAGATAAAGTAAAACTTCAGGAAATTCATGATCCTGTTTTATCTTTTCAGCTTTCTAACGATTTTCACGTAAAGAAGGTAATTAAAGGATACCTTTCTGGTGATCATGAGAGCAAAGAATATGCTGTTTTAATGGAATGGAATAATATTTATTATACCAAACCTCAAAAACTAATAGAAAGTACTAAAACCGTTGTTCGGTTGGGTTTGGTGCAATGGCAAATGCGCTTATTTAAGAATTTTGACGCGCTGGTTTCTCAAATCGAATTCTTTGTAGACGCTGTTAGTGATTATCAAAGCGATTTTATTCTTTTTCCTGAATTGTTTAATGCACCGCTGATGGCTGAATTTAATCATTTAAATGAGGCTGAAGCTATACGAGGACTCTCAACTTATACCGATAAATTACTGGAAACATTTATCGATTTTGCTATTACCTATAACATTAATATCATAACCGGAAGTATGCCACAGGTTATTGGTGAGCATATGTATAATGTTGGTTTTTTATGTCGTCGAGACGGAAGTTACGAGCGATACGAAAAACTGCATATTACTCCGGCTGAAGAATCTGCCTGGGGAATGAAAGGCGGCACCAAATTGCAAACTTTTGATACAGATTGTGGGAAAATAGGTGTTTTGATTTGTTATGATGTAGAATTTCCAGAGCTTCCAAGGTTATTGGCAGAAGAAGGAATGAACATTTTGTTTGTTCCATTTATGACCGATACTCAAAATGGATATTCTAGAGTTAGAATTTGTGCGCAATCACGAGCAGTAGAAAATGAATGTTATGTGGCAATAGCAGGTTCTGTAGGAAACCTGCCAAAAGTTAACAATATGGATATACAGTATTCGCAGAGTGCGGTGTTAACTCCGTCTGACTTTGCTTTTCCTGTTAACGGAGTTAAAGCAGAAGCCACTCCTAATACGGAAAGTACACTACTTGCAGATGTAGATCTAGATTTGCTTAAAGAATTACATAATTTTGGCAGTGTACGTAATTTAAAGGATCGCAGAAAGGATTTATACTCAATAAAACTTAAAAAGTAAACATTTTTGCAAGCAGCTTAAAAAATTATCCTTAAGTTTACTTGATAATCGAGGTTAAACACAATAGTAGTCGTAATGCCGCGAAAAAAATTAAGTATATAAATGCCTTAAGAGCTAACTCTGAGGTTAATTGCTTTATGAATTTTAAGAAAAAACACATTATTTCTTCAATTATTGAGGTCATTTTCATTTTGAAAACCTGACCCATAAGAAGATGCGTGTATATTATATAAAATGAAAGCCATCTCTCGAGATGGCTTTTTTTATGCTTTTTTCTGAAGTTTATGAGAAATTATAGGAAATAAAAATATGTCGTATTTCAATTAAAATCAATTGTATTTTAAAGATTATATAGATGTTATTGTTAAATAAGTAAAAAATTAAATGTTTTTGTTAGTTTCAGCAGTCGTAAAAAAGAAGCTTTTAAAATACTGAAAATCAATATTTTGCACTGTTAAATATGTCGTTGAAGACAATTAAGCAATCTTAGCTAAAAAACGGAGGCATTTTGAAGGCGGTAATTTTATCTAACGAGAAGAGAAAAATTAGTAATGAACAATAAGTATAGTAGTATTTTAACTCAGAGTGATTCGCAACCGGGATCACAGGCCATGCTTCACGCTATAGGCTTAACTAAAGAAGATTTTAATAAACCATTTGTAGGGATTGCCAGTACAGGATACGAAGGTAATCCTTGTAATATGCACTTAAATGATCTTGCAAAACTGGTAAAGGAAGGTACGCTTTCTGCAGATCTTGTAGGATTAATATTTAATACTATTGGGGTAAGTGACGGAATTTCTATGGGAACTCCGGGAATGCGTTTCTCCCTTCCTTCACGTGATATTATCGCAGATTCTATGGAAACTGTAGTCAATGCCATGTCTTATGATGGCTTGGTTACTGTAGTAGGTTGTGATAAAAATATGCCGGGAGCCTTAATGGCCATGTTAAGATTGAATAGACCTTCAGTTTTAGTTTACGGAGGTACGATTGCTTCTGGATGTCATAATGGAAAGAAACTGGACGTAGTTTCAGCATTTGAAGCTTGGGGAGCTAAAGTGAGCGGTGATATCGATCAGGAAGAATATGATAATGTGATCGAGAAAGCTTGTCCTGGTGCAGGAGCCTGTGGTGGTATGTATACTGCGAATACAATGGCTTCAGCAATAGAAACATTAGGAATGTCTTTACCTTATAATAGTTCTAATCCTGCAGTAGGAGAAGAAAAAAAATCTGAAAGTGTAAGGGCAGGAGAAGCAATGAAACTTCTTATTGAAAAAGATCTTAAACCAAGAGATATTGTAACTAAAAAATCGCTGGAAAATGCCATTCGACTATTAACACTTCTTGGTGGTTCTACTAATGCGGTATTACACTTTTTAGCGATTGCTCGTTCAGCAGAGATTGAGTTAGGTATTGAAGAATTTGGAAAGATTGTAGATAGCACTCCGTTTTTAGCAAATCTTAAGCCAAGTGGTAAGTACGCTATGGAAGATATTCATAGAATTGGAGGAATCCCTGCCGTACAAAAGTTCATGTTGAAACATGGTTTACTTCATGGCGATTGTATGACGGTTACTGGTAAAACTTTAGCTGAAAATCTTGCTGATGTTCCAGATTTAGAAGAAGGTCAGGATGTTATCTATCCAATCGATCAGCCAATTAAGAAGACTGGTCATATTAGAATTCTTCACGGAAATTTAGCTGAAGAAGGTTCAGTAGCAAAAATTACTGGTAAAGAAGGATTAAGTTTTACAGGAACTGCTAAGGTTTTTGAAAGTGAATACGAAGCTAACGATGGTATTTCAGAAGGAAAAGTAAAGAAAGGCGATGTTGTGGTGATTCGCTACGAAGGTCCAAAAGGAGGCCCTGGAATGCCAGAAATGCTTAAACCAACTTCTGCAATTATGGGAGCTAAACTAGGTAAAGATGTTGCTTTAATCACAGATGGTAGATTTTCTGGAGGAACTCATGGTTTCGTAGTTGGGCATATTACTCCTGAAGCTCAGGAAGGTGGTATGATTGCTCTTTTAAAAGACGGAGATAAAATTACTATTAGTGCAGAAGATGATTCTATACATGTAGATCTTACAGATGCAGAAATTGAAGAAAGAAGAAAAAACTGGAAAGCACCTGCCTTAAAATTTAGTAAAGGTGTTTTATATAAATATGCGAGAACAGTTTCATCGGCATCAAAAGGATGCGTGACCGATGAGTTTTAATTTGGTGAATTATGGAAGTAAAAACAGCTAGTTTCGAAAAGACATCGGCAGATACTTCAATGACGGTTTCTGGAGCAGAAGCAGTAATTAAGTGTTTGTTAGAAGAAGGCGTAGATACGATTTATGGCTACCCGGGTGGAGCCATTATGCCGGTGTATGATGAATTGTATAAGTACCAGGATAAAATTCACCACGTCCTTACGAGGCATGAGCAGGGAGCTACTCATGCTGCACAAGGATATGCTCGCGTAAGCGGTAAAGTAGGAGTGGCTGTGGCAACCTCTGGCCCTGGAGCAACAAATCTTGTAACAGGAATTGCAGATGCTCAAATAGATTCTACTCCTCTAGTTTGTATTACCGGGCAGGTAGGTTCTCATTTATTGGGGAGTGATGCATTTCAGGAAACTGATATTGTAGGTATTTCGACACCAATTACTAAATGGAATTACCAGGTAACTAGAGCTGAAGAAATTCCTGAAGTGATCGCAAAAGCATTTTATATCGCAAAATCTGGGCGTCCAGGTCCTGTTTTAGTAGATATTACTAAAGATGCGCAATTTGCTTCTTTAGAGTTTAATTATAAAAAATGTAGCGGGATTCGTAGTTATAAGCCTAATCCCGAAGTGAACCTAAGCGAGGTAGAAAGGGCTGCAGAAGTTATTAATTCTGCCAAAAAGCCAATGATCGTATTTGGCCAGGGTGTAATTCTTGGTGGAGCTGAAGAATTATTCAAGGAATTTGTTGAAAAAACAGGAATTCCTTCAGCATGGACAATTTTAGGACTTTCTGCTTTACCTACAAAACATCCATTAAATGTTGGTATGGTAGGGATGCATGGTAATTATGCACCAAACATCTTAACCAACGAGTGTGATGTTTTAATTGCAATAGGAATGCGATTTGATGACCGAGTAACCGGTAATTTAAATCACTACGCAAAACAGGCAAAAGTGGTTCATTTAGAAATCGATCCTGCTGAAATTAATAAAAACGTTCATGCAGATTTTCCTGTTTTAGGGAATGTAAAAGAAACGCTTAAAGTCCTTTTAGACTTAGTTAAACCAAATTCTCATGAAGAATGGCATAACGAGTTTAAAGAATTGTATAAAACTGAATATGATAAAGTAATCAGCAAAAACCTTGATGTTAATAAGCAGGATTTAGGTATGGCTGAGGTTATTCAGGAAATCAATATAAAAACCAAAGGAGATGCGGTAATTGTATCTGATGTTGGGCAGCACCAAATGGCTGCGTGTCGTTATTCAGATTTTACACAAACCAGAAGTAACGTAACCAGTGGTGGTTTAGGAACTATGGGATTTGCTTTACCTGCTGCTATAGGAGCGAAAATGGGAACTCCAAATAGAGAAGTCGTTGCTATTATTGGTGATGGTGGTTATCAAATGACCATTCAGGAATTAGGAACAATTTTCCAAACCAGAGTTCCGGTTAAAATTGTGATTTTAAACAATGGATTTTTAGGAATGGTAAGACAATGGCAACAATTATTTTTTGATAAGCGTTATGCCTCTACCGAAATGACGAATCCAGATTTTGTAACTATAGCCAAAGGATATCATATCGAGGCAAACCGTGTTACAGATCGATCACAGCTTAAAGATGCAGTAAAAGCGATGATAGAACACGATGGCCCTTATTTCCTTGAAGTGAAAGTAGAGCAGGAGGAAAATGTTTTCCCAATGGTACCAACAGGAGCATCAGTTTCAGATATAATTTTAGAGTAATGGAAAAGAAAAATTTCACAGTTTCGATATATACTGAAAATAACTTAGGACTTTTAAGCCGAATCGCGGCGATCTTCCTAAGAAGACACATTAATATTGAAAGTATTACGGCATCGCCAAGTGAGGTGCCAGAAGTAATGCGTTTTATTATTGTGGTTGAAGTTACTGAAGAACAGATCAAGAAAATTGTAGGACAAATTGAAAAGCAAATCGAAGTGATTAAGGCTTTTTATCACACTGCAGAAGAAATGATCTATCAGGAAACGGCATTATACAAAATCAAATCTTCAGAATTTTTGGACGATCTTAATGTACAGGCATTTATTAAAGCTACAAATGCTCGTATCGTTACAGTTACGCCAAAATTCTTTGTGATCGAAAAAACCGGTAAGCGTCACGAGGTAGATGAACTTTACGAGACACTAAAACCTTATGGTTTAATGCAGTTTGTACGTTCAGGAACTATCGCGGTTACTAAAAATGAAATGCAAATAACAGGAATCTTAGAAAAATTTAATACAACAAATTCAATATCATGACAAACTATTTTAACAGCCTTTCTTTACGAGAAAAATTAGCCCAGCTGGGGACTTGCAGGTTCATGGAACTAGATGAGTTTAGTGATGGAGTGGCTGCATTAAAAGATAAAAAAATAGTTATTGTAGGATGCGGATCTCAAGGTCTTAATCAGGGATTAAACATGAGAGACAGCGGTCTTGATATTTCTTACGCGCTGCGAGAAGGAGCGATCAAAGAAAAAAGACAGTCTTACAAAAATGCAACTGAAAATAATTTCACAGTTGGAACTTACGAAGAGTTAATTCCATCGGCAGATCTTGTGATCAACCTTACTCCAGATAAGCAACATACAGGAGTGATCAATGCAATCATGCCTCATATTAAAAAAGATGGAGTGCTTTCGTATTCTCATGGTTTTAATATTGTTGAAGAAGGGATGCAAATTAGAGAGGATATCACAGTAATTATGGTAGCTCCTAAGTGTCCTGGTAGTGAGGTTAGAGAAGAATATAAAAGAGGTTTTGGTGTACCAACTTTAATTGCAGTACATCCAGAAAATGATCATTTAGGTATTGGTCTGGAATGGGCGAAAGCTTATGCTTACGGTACTGGTGGTCATAGAGCAGGAGTGCTTCAGTCTTCATTTGTTGCTGAAGTAAAATCTGATCTTATGGGAGAGCAAACTATTCTTTGTGGATTGCTTCAAACAGGATCGATCTTAAGTTTCGATAAAATGATTGCAGATGGTGTAGAGCCTTCTTATGCTGCAAAATTAATTCAGTATGGATGGGAAACTATTACAGAAGCATTGAAGCATGGTGGTATCACCAACATGATGGATCGCCTTTCTAATCCTGCAAAGATCAAAGCTTTTGAGATTTCAGAAGAATTAAAAGAAATTATGCGTCCGCTTTTCCAAAAACATATGGATGACATTATTTCTGGAGAATTTAGTTCCAGAATGATGAAGGATTGGGCAAATGATGATAAAGAATTATTAGAGTGGAGAGCCGCTACAGGAGAAACTGCTTTCGAAAAAACCGATGCTTCTGATGAAGAGATTTCAGAACAGGAATATTTCGATAAAGGAGTACTTATGGTAGCGATGGTAAAATCTGGAGTAGAACTTGCTTTTGAAACAATGGTTGAAGCTGGTATTATTGCAGAATCTGCTTACTACGAATCTTTGCACGAAACTCCGCTTATCGCAAACACCATTGCCAGAAAGAAATTGTTCGAGATGAACAGAATTATTTCGGATACGGCTGAATATGGTTGTTACCTTTTTGATCATTCTTGTAAGCCGCTTATTAAAGATTATGTAAATGCTTTAGATAAGGACTTTATTGGTCATTCTTTTGGAACTGAAGAAACCGGAGTAGATAATTTAGAATTAATTGCTGTAAATGATGCCCTAAGACAGCATCCTGTAGAAAAAGTAGGAGCTAAGCTTAGAAAAGCAATGACAGCAATGAAAAGAATACATGAATAATTGATGGATACTGCATTGGCACAAACATATAAACCAAGTATAGAAGCTGTTAAACAGGCATCTGAAAGAATTTCTAAAGTTGTTGTACATACACCTTTGGCTGAATCATTTACATATAGTAATCGATTTGGAGCAAATATTATGCTTAAAAGGGAAGATTTACAGCAGGTACGCTCTTACAAAATTCGTGGAGCTTACAATAAGATTTCCAGCTTGCCTAAAGATCAGTTAGAGAAAGGTGTGATTTGTGCCAGTGCGGGTAACCATGCACAGGGAGTAGCTTTTGCCTGTAATAAATTAAAAGTTAAAGGCGTAATTTATATGCCAAGTACAACGCCCAGCCAAAAGGTAGCACAAACAAAAATGTTTGGAGGCGATTGGGTAGAGGTTGCTTTAGAAGGTGATACTTTCGACGATTCTTTTAAAAATGCAATGATAAGAGCAGGAGAAGATGACCTTGTTTTTATTCATCCTTTTGATGATGAAAAGGTAATTGAAGGTCAGGCAACTATTGGATTAGAGATTTTACAGCAAGCCAACGAACCTATAGATTATGTTTTTGCTCCACTTGGAGGTGGAGGTTTGTTAGCCGGAGTTTCTTCGGTTTTTAAAGAATTATCTCCAAAAACAAAGATTATAGGTATAGAGCCAGAAGGTGCTCCATCAATGTCTGCTTCCTTAAAAGAAGGAAGGTTGGTAGAGCTAGATAAAATAGAGCGTTTTGTTGACGGTGCTGCTGTACAAAAAGTTGGAAGCCGAAATTTTGAAATTTGTAAGCAAAATTTAGACAAAATGGTGACCATTCCTGAAGGTAAAATATGCCAAACCATTTTGGATCTTTATAATCAGGATGCTATAGTGGTTGAACCTGCTGGGGCAATGTCGATTTCAGTATTAGATTTTTTTGCTGAAGAAATTAAAGGTAAAAATGTGGTATGTATCGTTAGCGGAAGCAATAACGATATTACGCGTACAGCTGAAATTAAAGAAAGAGCTCTACTTTATGCAGGCTTAAAACATTATTTTGTAGTAACCTTCCCGCAACGAGCTGGTGCTTTACGCGAATTTTTAGATAAAGTTTTAGGACCTACAGACGATATAACCCATTTTGAGTATTCGAAAAAGCATGAAAGGGAAAATGGCCCTGCAGTAGTAGGTATCGAGCTAAAAGATAAAGCCGACTTTCAGCCGTTAATAAAAAGAATGAAAGAGCGTAATTTTTATGGAAGATATCTTAACGATACTCCAGATCTATTTCAATTCATTATTTGATTAAAAAAACCTTTGTAAATCCGTTAATAAAACCTACATTTACATTGTGAATACACAAACTCAAATAATATTAACTAATAATCGATACCCCGTGCGCTGCATGAGGTAATGCTTATATAATCTTCTTATTAATATTATTTGAAACTTTTATTTTGAAAAAATCACTGAACATACAACAAATATTAGAAAGCCTTATTCAAGGTTTACAGGATTGGATTGCCCTTTTTAACAGGCCATCAACTCCTTCAGTTGTTTATGTTCCCGTACGCCGTCGCCGCACTCCCCGCCGCACGTAAGTGCGTGTATATTTTTATGGAACTTAGGTGAGTCCGGTTCCCTTTTCGGTTAGAACTTTCAATTTAATTTTTTCAATCCTAATAATCGTTTAGCAAATGAAGATTGTCATTGCTAATAAATCTCATGCAAAATTTGCAGAGGTTATTTGTACAACTATAGAAGAATCTGCCAAAGTTCGTGGTACAGGTATAGCGCGCCGTACACCAGAATATGTGATTACCAAAATGGAAAATGGTAACGCAATTATTGCGCTAGATGGTGATAAGTTTGCCGGCTTTTGTTATATAGAAACCTGGAGTCACGAGAAATACGTTGCAAATTCAGGTTTAATTGTGCATCCCGATTATAGAAACCAGGGACTTGCAAAAGATATCAAAAAGGCAGTTTTTGAGTATTCTAGAAAGCGTTTTCCAGAAGCTAAAATTTTTGGAATTACTACAGGCTTAGCCGTAATGAAAATAAATTACGAGTTAGGATACCAGCCCGTTACTTTCTCTGAACTTACAGATGATGAAGCTTTTTGGAAAGGCTGTCAAACTTGCAAGAACTACGATATTCTAACCCGTACCGAACGTAAAATGTGCTTATGTACAGGAATGCTTTACGATCCTGAAAAGAAGAAAAAGGATAGAAAAAAGCATGACTTAAATGATAAAACATTTACACGACTAAAAAATATAAAACAAAGCCTTTTTTATAAAAAGGAAAAAAATAACCTAGATTAAAACTTACCAATAAAAATGAAAAAAGTAGTTATTGCCTACAGCGGCGGATTAGATACTTCATATTGTGCAAAATCATTGTCTAATGAAGGTTTCGAAGTTCATGCAGTAAGCGTGAATACAGGAGGATTCTCTAAAGAAGAAGTACAAAGAATAGGAGACAACGCAAAGAAAATAGGAGCAACTACCTATAAGAATATCGATGCCGTATCTTCTTTCTACGATAAGGTAGTAAAGTATCTTATTTTTGGTAATGTTTTAAAAAATAACACCTACCCACTTTCGGTAAGTGCAGAACGTATTGTGCAAGCGATCGAAATTATAAATTATGCTAAAGAGATTGGGGCAAAATATATCGCACATGGTAGTACCGGTGCTGGTAACGACCAGGTGAGATTCGATATGATCTTTCAGATCATTGCTCCAGAAATTGAAATTATCACTCCAATTAGAGATAAGCAATTAAGCCGACAGGAAGAGATCGATTATCTAAAGGCAAACGGAGTAGAAATGAACTGGGAGAAGTCTAAATATTCAGTAAACAAAGGACTTTGGGGAACCAGTGTTGGTGGTGCTGAGACTTTAACTTCTCACGAGCCTTTGCCAGAATCTGCATTTCCATCACAACTTTCAGAAAAAGAAGTTGGTAAAATTAGTTTAAGTTTTACAAAAGGAGAACTTACGGCTATTAACGATAAAGAAGATTCGCCAGAAAATAACATTCAGATTCTTGAAGAGATCGCTAAAAAATACGCGATTGGAAGAGATATTCATGTTGGGGATACCATTATTGGGATTAAAGGTAGAGTAGGTTTTGAAGCTGCTTCTGCAAGTATCATTATTAAAGCGCATCATTTATTAGAAAAGCATACGCTTAGTAAATGGCAACTTCAGCATAAAGATTATGTGGCGAATTGGTACGGAACGCATTTGCATGAAGGCCAATATTTAGATCCTGTAATGCGCGATTTTGAGGCTTTATTGCAAAGTTCTCAGGAGCGAGTAACCGGGAAAGTTTTTGTAAGCCTGCATCCTTACCGATTTGTTTTAGACGGAATTTCATCTCCATACGATCTAATGAACAGCAATTTTGGTAATTACGGAGAAGAAAATAAAGCCTGGACAGCCAACGATGCTAAAGGATTTATCAAAATTCTATCAAACGCTGGTAAGATTTACCAGTCGGTAGAAAATAACTAATCACAAAATTAGCATGAGCATGATCAAAGCAGGAATAATTGGCGGCGCAGGATATACAGCAGGAGAACTGGTTAGAATTTTAACGTATCACCCGGAAGTTGAACTCGATTTTGTCTATAGTACATCAAGACCAGGAACTCCGGTTTCAGGAGTGCACCAGGATCTCATTGGGGAAATCGATCTATTATTTTCAGGAGAAATAAATACTGAAGTTGATGTCGTTTTTCTATGTCTTGGGCATGGAAATTCTGTAAAGTTTTTAGCTGAAAATAAGTTCTCTAAAAACACGAAAATCGTTGATTTGAGCACCGATTTTAGAATGGATGGTGATCACGATTTTGTTTATGGATTACCTGAATTTAAAAAAGATGCGATCAAAACAGCGAATTTTATCGCAAACCCTGGTTGTTTTGCCACGGCTATAAGTTTGGCCATTCTTCCGTTGGCAAAAGCTAAGAAAGTTGAAGACGAATGGCATGTAAATGCAGTTACTGGAGCTACTGGAGCCGGAGTATCACTTTCAGCAACCACACATTTTACCTGGAGAGATAACAATTTTTCAGCTTATAAGTCTTTTGAGCATCAGCATTTAAATGAAATTGGGCAAAGTCTAAAATGGTTGCAACCCGATTTTGATTCGACTGTAAATTTTATTCCGAATAGAGGAAATTTTTCCCGCGGAATACACGCAACTGCCTACACTAAATTTACTGGTAGCCTTGAAGATGCAAAAGCGATCTATACAGAACAATATAAAGATGCAGCTTTCACTTTTGTGACCGAAGAGAATATTCATCTTAAACAAGTAGTGAACACCAATAAATGTTTGCTGAAATTAGAGAAATTCGGCGATAAATTATTAATCACGAGCGTGATCGATAATTTACTAAAAGGAGCATCTGGACAGGCGGTACAGAATATGAATTTAATTTTTGGTTTGCCAGAGGATTCAGGATTACACATTAAAGCCAGTTATTTCTAAACCAAATTTCTAAAACTTAAACCATGAAAATAGCCATTATCGGTGCTGGGAATTTAGGAAAGTCCATCGCAAAAGGACTTATCGTAAATAATGCCTTTACCACGCTTTACCTAACCAAAAGAAATACTGAAGCCATAAAATCTTACGAAGAATATTCTAAGGTTACGGTAACTTCAGATAACCAGGAAGCAGTTAAAAATTCAGATATTTTAATTTTTGCCGTTCAACCCCAGCAATTAGAACGAATTCTGGAGGAAATTAAAGACTTGCTTACAGATAAGCACGTGCTTATTTCAACAATTACAGGTTTTAAAATCGACAAAATCGAGTCGATAATTGGCCAGGATCAGTTTATCATTCGTGCGATGCCTAATACGGCGATCGCTGTTGGAAAATCGATGACATGCATGTGTTCTAACGAAAAAGGGGAGAAGCGTATCGCTATTGCCGAGGCTATTTTTAATCGTTTGGGAACAAGTATTATCATTAAAGAAAATAAGATGCAGGCTGCTACGGTAATTTGTGCCAGCGGTATTGCCTTTTGGATGCGTTTAATTAGAGCAACTACGCAGGGTGCCGTACAACTTGGCTTTGATGCCAAAGATGCACAGGAACTGGCAATGAATACCTGTTTAGGAGCTGCGAGTTTACTGGTAGAATCTGGCAAACATCCAGAGGAAGAAATTGATAAAGTAACTACGCCAAAAGGTTGTACCATTGAAGGTTTGAACGAGATGGAACACAATGGTTTAAGTTCTTCTTTAATTAAAGGTTTACAGGCATCTTTCAAAAAAATAAATAACATTTCAGAACAATAAATATGGAGCTTTTTGATGTTTATCCATTATTTGATATCACTCCCGTAAAAGGTGAAGGCACTTATGTTTTTGATAACGACGGAAAAAAATATCTTGATCTTTACGGTGGTCACGCCGTAATTTCTATAGGACATTCGCATCCTGCTTATGTAAATGCGATCTCTAACCAGGTTCGTAATCTTGGTTTTTATTCTAATTCAATCAAAAATCCATTGCAGGTAGAATTGGCCGAAAAATTAGGCAAGTTATCCGGTTGTGAAGATTATCAGCTGTTTTTATGTAATTCAGGTGCCGAGGCTAACGAAAATGCTTTAAAAGTAGCATCTTTTGCTACAGGGAAAGATCGTGTGATTTATTTTGATAATGCTTTCCACGGAAGAACTTCTGGAGTGGTGGCTGTTACCGATAACGAGAATATTAAAGCACCATTTAATAAAGGTCATAAAATCACCAAAATCGCCTTTAATGATGCTGAAACTTTAGCTTCGGAATTACAAAAAGGAGATGTTGCTGCCGTTATTTTTGAAGTGATTCAGGGAGTTGGTGGTTTGGATGAAGCTACAACCGAATTCTACCAGCAAATTGAAAAACTAGCCAAAGAAAATGGGGCGATGATCATTGCAGACGAAGTTCAGGCGGGTTATGGTAGAACAGGTGACTTTTTTGCCTTTCAGAAGCATAATATTCAACCGGATATCATTTCTATCGCAAAAGGAATGGGAAATGGATTTCCAATAGGTGGTGTTTTGATCGATAAAAATATTGCTCCAAAATATGGAATGTTAGGAACTACTTTTGGAGGAAATCATTTAGCCTGTGCTGCAGGATTATCGGTATTAAATATTCTTGAAAAAGAAGATTTAATGCAGAATGCTTCAGCGATGTTCGATTATGTTAAAGAGCAGGCAAAAGAGATTCCGCAGATAAAAAATATAAAAGGTCGTGGATTAATGATTGGTTTAGAATTCGACTTCGAAATCGCCAATCTTAGAAAAGATTTGTTGTTTGTGCACCAAATTTTTACAGGATCTGCCGCCAACAAGAATTTACTTAGAATTTTACCACCGCTTAATATCGAGAAAAAGCATTTTGATAACTTTTTCAAAGCTTTAAAGATCAGTTTAGCAAATTTAAAAGATTAAAAATATTATGTCATTCCGTGCTAGACACGGAATCTCATTATTGTAATAAATAAGTATACTAATGAGATTGTGAAACAAGTTCAGAATGACAGGAACCAAAAACCAACTAATTTCAATGAGACATTACACAAGCGTTCACGATATCGAAAACCTTGATGAATTAATACAGGAAGCCATTCAGCTTAAAAAAGAAAATTCAGCCGCCAGTTTGGGGAAAGGAAAAACTTTAGGCTTGTTGTTTTTTAATTCCAGTTTGCGTACGCGTTTAAGTACAGAAAAAGCTGGCCGACTTTTAGGAATGGAAGTGCTTACGATGAATGTTGGTGCAGATGGATGGGCATTGGAATTTGAAGATGGAGCGGTAATGAATTCAGATAAAGCAGAGCATATTAAAGAAGCTGCTGCGGTGTTGTCGCAATATTGTGATGTAATTGGTGTACGCGCTTTTCCGGGATTAAAAGATAAGACTAAAGATGAAGAAGAGCAGGTAATTACTGCCTTTACAAAGTTTGCGAGTGTGCCGGTTGTGAATTTAGAAAGTTCTACCGGGCATCCTTTACAGGCTTTAACCGATGCGATTTCGATAACCGAATTAAAGAAAAAAGATAAATTAAAAGTCGTTTTGACTTGGGCGCCACATCCAAAAGCTTTGCCGCAATCTGTACCGAATTCTTTTGCTGAAATGATGCAGAAAATGGATGTGGAATTTTGTGTTGCAAATCCTGAAGGTTACGATCTAAGCGATCGCGTTTTAAATGATACTAAAGTTTATCACGATCAAGACGAAGCTTTAAAAGATGCCGATTTTGTTTATGTGAAGAATTGGAGTAGTTATGAGAAATACGGAGAAGTTTTATCTACAGATTCAAATTGGACGTTTTCGAAGGAAAAATTAGCACTTACGAATGACGCAAAAGTGATGCATTGTTTACCGGTAAGACGAAATGTGGTGATTGCAGATGAAGTTTTAGACAGTGAAAATTCCGCTGTAATTCATCAGGCAAATAATAGAACTTACGCCGCTCAGGCTGTTTTAAAACGAATTCTGGAAACACTGGATTAATGCAATGATTTGTTGATGCGTTAATTTGATAATGGCATGATTTGAAAATGAGTGTCACTTCGAGTGATTTTATTGAAGCGATAGCGTAATATAAAATTGTATCGAGAAGTCGGGCTGAAAGCTAATAGCTGAAAGCCAAACATTAACTACTAATTACTAAATAAATGAAACCACTAAAAGTTGTAAAAATAGGAGGGAAATTGATTGAAGATTCCGCCAAATTCGATGAATTCCTAGAAGATTTTAAAAACCTGGAAGGACATAAAATTCTGGTGCATGGTGGTGGAAATATGGCAACTCAGATTTCAGAAAAATTAGGTTATGAAACCAAAATGGTCGATGGTCGCCGAATCACAGATGAAGATACGGTAAAAGTGATCACTATGGTTTATGGCGGATTGATAAATAAAAATATCGTTGCGAAATTACAATCGATGGAAACCAATGCAATTGGTCTTTGCGGCGCCGATGGACAAAGTATTCTTTCGGTAAAAAGACCGGTTAAAAACATCGATTATGGCTTTGTAGGGGATATCGAAAAAGTGAATGCCGACTTTATCGGAGCTTTGCTAAATGACGGAGTAGTACCGGTTTTTTCAGCAATTTCATGTACTAAAGATGGAGTGCTGCTAAATACAAATGCCGATTCGATTGCTTCTGAAATTGCTCGTGCAATGAGCAAATCTTATGAAACCGAGCTGTATTATTGTTTTGAAAAGCAGGGAGTGCTTGCAGATGCTTCAGATGACGAATCGGTTATCAAAGAAATAGATTTTCTTCAGTATAAAACGCTGGTAGAAAAACAGGTAATCACCGATGGAATGCTACCTAAACTTCAAAATTGTTTTGAGGCTTTAGATCAGGGTGTACATAAAATTCATCTTGGAAATCACCAATCTTTAAAAGAAAATACAACGCATACAAAAATTATTCAGTAATGGAAATTAAAGCACTTCAGCAGGAAGCACTTCAATTACTTCAAAATCTAATAGAAACGCAATCATTTTCTGGCGAAGAAGATCAAACAGCACATTTATTGGAGCAATGGTTTGTTCAGCATAAGATTCCGCATAAAAGACATTTAAATAATGTTTGGGCAACCAATAAAGTGTTCGATGAAGCAAAACCTACTTTGCTTTTAAACTCGCATCACGATACGGTGAAACCAAATGCTGCGTATACTAACGATCCTTTTAAAGCTGAAATTCGCGATGGAAAATTATTTGGATTGGGGAGTAACGATGCTGGTGGTTGTTTGGTTTCATTATTGGCGACTTTTACCTGGTTTTATGATCGTGAAGATCTAAATTATAATATCATTTTTGCCGGTACTGCAGAAGAGGAAACCAACGGGAAAAACGGAATTGCCTGTATGTTGCCTATCATGCCAAAAGTAGATGTGGCGATTGTCGGGGAACCAACGCTGATGGATCTGGCCGTTGCAGAAAAAGGTTTGGTGGTTTTTGACGCGGTGGTAAAAGGAACGCCATCACATGCAGCGCATCCCAATAACGATAATGCGATCTATAAAACTGCTGAGGTTTTAAAATGGTTTGAGGGCATTAAATTTCCTGAAGTTTCTAAGCAATTAGGCGAAGTGAAATTAACCGTAACCCAGATCAATGCCGGGACGCAACATAATGTAGTTCCAGCCAAGGTAGATTTGGTGATCGATGTTCGTGTGAACGATTGTTATTCTAATCAGGATATCAGTGATTTTTTACAGGATAATGCTCCGGTAGATAGTATCGAGCCAAGGTCGCTAAGATTAAATTCGTCTAACATTCCGTTAGATCACGATTTGGTGAAAGCAGGATTAGATTTGGGAATGAAAACTTATGGTTCTCCAACATTGTCTGACCAGGCGATGCTAAAATGTTCTTCGTTAAAGTTAGGGCCTGGAGATAGCACAAGATCACATTCTGCAGACGAATTTATTTACGTGAATGAAGTAGAAGAAGGAATAGAAAAATATATCGCCCTCTTAGAAAAGGCGTTGAGATGATAATATTATTTTTGTCATGCCGGACTCGATCCGGCATCTCATCCTGATTGTGTGAGATCCTGAATCAAGTCCGCCTGCCGGACGGACAGGTTCAGGATGACATCAACTAAAATCCAATTATATTATTAATTGGGGAAACTTAAAGAATTACGAAATGAAACTTTGGGATAAAGGAATAAGCATCGATAAAAAAATTGAAAAGTTTACGGTTGGTAACGATCGTGAACTGGATATGTATCTTGCTGAATATGATATAACAGCTTCTAAAGCACATGCTAAAATGCTTGGAGAGATCGGTATTTTGGAGAAAGATGAAGTGCCAGCTTTATTAACCGAATTAGAAAAACTTCAAAAACAAGTTGAAAACGACGAATTTGTGATCGAAGAAGAGTTTGAAGATGTACATTCTAAGATCGAATTTGAGCTGACCAAAGTTTTAGGCGATGCAGGTAAGAAAATCCATACAGCAAGATCTCGAAACGACCAGATTTTAGTGGCAATGCAATTATATTTCAAGGAAAATCTAATCGAAATTCGTCAAAAAACGGAAGGGTTAATAGACATTCTTTTAGGTCTTGCAGAGCAATACAAAGAGAAATTACTTCCCGGTTATACGCATTTGCAGGTAGCCATGCCTTCTTCTTTTGGTTTATGGTTTTCTGCTTATGCTGAAATTCTTATCGATGATCTTTTTCAGTTAGATGCTGCTCTAAAAGTAGCCGATCAAAATCCGTTGGGTTCAGCTGCGGGTTATGGTTCTTCTTTCCCGATAGATCGTGAATTTACCACAAAAGAATTGGGCTTTAAAACCTTAAAATACAACTCGGTTGCCGCACAAATGAGTCGGGGAAAATGTGAGCGTACGGTAACTTCAGCAATTGCCGGATTAGCCAATACATTGGCACGTTTTTCAATGGATATTTGCTTGTATATGAGTCAGAATTTTGGTTTTATCAGTTTTCCGGATGAATTAACTACCGGAAGTTCGATCATGCCGCATAAAAAGAACCCTGATGTTTTTGAATTAATTCGTGGGAAATCGAATAAACTTCAGGCAATTTCAACAGAAATGGTTTTAATCACTAATAACCTGCCAAGTGGTTATCATAGAGATTATCAGTTAATCAAAGAAAACAGTATAACTTCAGTAGAAGGAATAAAAGAGATCCTGGATATATTCTCCTATTCAATTTCGCAGATCATCGTTAAAGATATAGATCTTAATGACGAGAAATATAAATACCTGTTTACGGTAGATAGTATTAACGATTTGGTGATCGATGGCGCGAGTTTCAGGGATGCTTATAAGGAAATAGGAGGGCAGGTGCAAAACGGTACGTATAAACCGGGAGAAGGAAGAAAACACAGCCATTTAGGAAGCAAGGATAATTTGGCTTTAGATAAAATTGCAGCCAAGAAAAAGCTTTAAGATTGATCGATTTTAGCCTTCAGTTAACCGATGAACAGATTCTTTTAAAACCTATGGAATCTGAAGATTTTGATGAGATTTCAAAACTGACTCAGGATCCGGCCACGTGGTTTTATTTCACCTCAGATTTATCGAATCTTGAGGTTTTGAGAAATTGGATCGATTCAGCAGTAATAGACCGGAAGAATAAGAAGCGATTGGCTTTTGTGATTATTGAAAAAGTTTCGGGTAAAATTATAGGCTCTACAAGTTTTGGGAATTATTCTGAAAGGGATAAGCGTATCGAAATTGGCTGGACCTGGCTGGGGAAAGATTTTCAGGGAAACGGATATAATACTCAGGCAAAAGAATTATTGCTGAACTATTGTTTTGAAGTTTTAGAGTTAGAGCGGGTAGAAGCAAAAACAGATGTCTTGAACAAAGCGGCCAGAAAGTCTTTACTGAAATCTGGTTTTACAGAAGAAGGTATTTTGCGAAGTCATACACTTATGACGAACAATCGCCGTCGCGACACGATTTATTTTAGTGTTTTAAAAAGTGAATATTTTGCATAAAAAAAGGAGCTAAAATTCGATAATTTTAGCTCCTTTTTAAATATATAATTAAGATTAAAGTTCTAATTAAATAATGGTCATTTGACCAAAATTCAGGTTTTCGTCGTTGATATTATTTTCAGATTCGCTAATTAATCCTTCAAGGAAATCTCCAACTTTTTCAGTGCTGTAAGGATTATCTTTATTAATATCTTCAGTACAAACATTCAATTTAATACTTGTAGCCACTGCCTTTCTAATCACATCACCTTCTTCCACAAGACCAAAATGATCTAATAACATTGCTGCGGAAAGAATCGATGCTACAGGATTGGCAATTCCTTTACCGGTAGCTTGTGGATAAGAACCGTGAATTGGCTCGAACATCGCATTATCGCCACCAACCGAAGCTGAAGCTAATAAGCCGATACTTCCACCAATAACACTGGCTTCATCAGAAATAATATCACCAAACATATTTTCTGTAAGAATTACGTCAAATTGTTTAGGGTTTAAGATCATTTGCATGGCAGCATTATCTACGAATAAGAAATCTAATGCTACATCCTGATAATCCTCAGCAATTTTCTTAACCGTTTTTCTCCAAAGTCGGGAAGTTTCTAAAACATTGGCTTTATCAACTAAAGTTAGCTTCTTACGACGTTGCTGTGCTGCTTTAAAAGCCAAATGCGCCATTCTTTCGATTTCTTCAACAGAGTAGGTACAAATATCTGTAGCACTTTGTCCGTCTTCGCTTGTGCTTTTTTCACCAAAATAAATTCCGCCAGTAAGTTCTCTAAAGATCGTTAGATCTGCACCCTGAATTCTTTCAGGACGAAGTGGCGACTGGTCGATCAATTTCGCATAAGTAGTTACCGGGCGAATATTTGCAAAAAGACCAAGTTCTTTTCTAAGTTTTAGAAGCCCTTGTTCTGGTCTTACTTTTGCATCTGGATTGTTGTCATATTTAGGATGCCCAATTGCACCAAATAAAACAGCATCAGATTTTTTACAAAGATCTAAAGTAGCTTCTGGAAGCGGATTATCTAAAAGATCTATAGCAGCAGCACCTACGATAGCATCTTCGAATTCGAATTCGTGATCAAAACGATCTGCGATAGCTTTAAGTACTTTTATAGATTGCTGAGTGATTTCTGGACCAATTCCGTCTCCGGCTAATACGGCTATTTTTAATTTCATAATATTTCTTCTCTAAAAGTTTTAGATTCAGGTTTACTGAATCGCAGCTTCACGCATTTGCGTTTGTTTCTCTTCAAATTTCTTAATGGCATCTAATTTACTCACTAAAAAGTCGATATCGTCAAAACCATTAATTAAACAGGTCTTTTTATAAGGATCGATGGCAAAATTTTCAGATTTACCACTGCTTAACATTTCTATCTTCTGGTTTTCAAGATCAACTTTAAAGCTTTCTTTGTTATCTTTTTTGATTGCCAGAAAAAGTTCATCTAAAAATTCAGGAGAAACCTGAACAGGCAATAAACCATTATTTAAAGCATTTCCTTTAAAAATATCTGCAAAGTAACTGGAAACAACTACTTTAAATCCATAAGCTTTTAAAGCCCATGCTGCATGTTCTCTACTAGAACCACAACCAAAGTTGTTTCCTGCAATTAAAATTGAACCTGAATATTGATCCTGATTTAAAGTAAAATCCTCTACCGGTTTTCCTTCTTTATCAAAGCGCCAGTCTTTAAAAAGATTTTCTCCAAACCCTGCTTTATCGGTTGCCTTAAGGAAACGTGCAGGAATAATTTGATCTGTATCTATATTTTCGACCTCTAATGGGACGGCTGTATCTTGTAATGTGGTGAATTTTTCCATTAATTCAAACTTTTTGTAAAGTCGGTTATTTTTCCGGCTACGGCTGTTGCTGCTGCGGTTAGCGGGCTGGCCAAGATCGTTCTTGAACCTTGTCCCTGTCTTCCTTCAAAATTACGGTTACTGGTAGAAACACAATATTCTCCTTCCGGAATTTTATCATCGTTCATTGCTAAACAAGCGGAACAACCCGGTTGTCTTAATCTAAACCCAGCTTCTTCAAAAACTTTATCTAGGCCTTCTTCCTGAATTTGAGCAGCAACCTGTCTACTTCCAGGAACGATTAAAGCATTTACATTTTCTGCTTTTTTCTTCCCTTTTATATAACTGGCAGCCATTCTGAAATCTTCGATACGGCTATTGGTACAACTACCAATAAATATATAATTAATAGGTTTATCAATTAAACTTTCACCTGGTTTAAAGCCCATATAACTTAAAGCTTTCGCGTCACTTTTACCACCTTCAACAGGAATTGCTCCAGTAATCTTGATTCCCATTCCAGGATTGGTTCCGTAGGTGATCATTGGTTCGATATCTTCAGCATCAAAAGAATATTCCTGATCAAACTCGGCACCATCATCGGTTCTTAAAGTTTCCCAATAGGCTTTCAGTTTATCGAATTCTTCTCCTTTTGGAGCAAATTCTCGTCCTTCAACATAATCGTAAGTGGTTTGATCTGGCGCTATAAGTCCGCCACGAGCTCCCATTTCGATACTCATATTACAAACCGTCATACGGCCTTCCATAGACATGTTTTCAAAAACATCTCCGGCATATTCACAAAAATAACCAGTACCCGAATTGGTTCCCAGTTTACTAATAACATAAAGAATAACATCTTTTGGAGTTACTCCTTTCTTAAGTTCACCATTTACATTTACGCGTAATCTTTTTGGTTTTTCTACCAATAAACATTGAGAAGCGAAAACCTGAGTTACCTGGCTGGTACCAATACCAAAGGCAATGGCACCAAAAGCACCATGCGTAGAAGTATGGCTATCACCGCAAACCATGGTTTTCCCTGGTTGCGTAATACCAAGTTCTGGAGCCATTACGTGAACAATCCCGTTATAAGGATGTCCCAAACCGTAAAGCGTAATATTATTTTCTTCGCAATTTTGCGATAATTCTTTTAATTGTTTTCTAGACAATAAATCTTTAACCGGTAAATGCTGATTTTCTGTAGGTGTGTTGTGATCTGCAGTCGCAACGATTTTATTTGGTCTAAAAACAGGAATTTCACGCTCTTTTAGTTCGTTAAAAGCCTGCGGACTAGTAACCTCGTGAATTAAGTGTTGATCGATATATAAAATATCCGGACCATCCGGAATAGACTCTACCACATGGGCATCCCAAATTTTATCGAAAAGGGTCTTTTTCATTTATTTAAATTTTAAAACACAGCGCAAGGGCTGTGTTAATATAAGCTTCAAAACGAAACCTAAAATTATATCGTTAAGCGATTGCTTTCATTTTCTTTTTAGAGATCTCCATGATCTCGTGAATATCGTTATCTAGCACTTCTTTCTTCATATCTGCATAATTAAGAAATTCAGCATAAACAGTATCCAATTCTAATTTTGTAAGATTATAGCCTACTTTTTTAGCCTTATAAGCTAAAGCCGCACGACCACTACGAGCTGTTAATATAATTGCAGATTCTGTTACCCCTACATCTGCAGGATCGATGATCTCGTAAGTCTCACGATTTTTAATTACTCCATCCTGATGAATACCAGAACTGTGAGCAAAAGCATTTGCACCAACAATCGCTTTATTTGGTTGTACAAACATTCCCATTTCTCTAGATACCATTTTACTTAATTCAAATAGTAATTTTGGGTTGATATCTGTATTAAGATTTAAAGTTGGATGTTGGCGAAGAATCATTACTACTTCTTCTAAAGCGGTATTACCTGCGCGCTCACCAATACCGTTAATAGTACATTCGATTTGACGAGCTCCGTTAGCTACACCCGCAATAGCGTTTGCCGTAGCTAAACCAAGATCATTATGGCAGTGGCAAGAAATGGTAACATTATCGATGCCTACAACATGATCTTTTAAATATTTTATCTTTTTACCATATTCTTCAGGAAGGCAATATCCTGTAGTGTCTGGAATGTTTAAAACTGTAGCCCCTGCATTGACGACCTCCTGGCAAACCTGTGCTAAAAAAGCATTATCGGTTCTACCGGCATCCTCAGCATAAAATTCAATATCATCTGCAAAATTTTTGGCATAAGCAACAGCCTCTACCGCACGCTCTATAATTTGATCTGGCGTAGCATTAAATTTATATTTTATATGAGAATCTGAAGTTCCTATTCCTGTATGGATACGAGGTTTTTTTGCATATTTTAAAGCTTCAGCAGCTACTTCGATATCTTTCTTAACAGCTCTGGTGAGTCCACAAACGGCAGCGTTTTTTACGATTTTTGAAATTTCGGTAACCGAGTTAAAATCACCGGGACTAGATACAGGAAATCCGGCTTCTATAACATCTACACCCAACTCGTCCAGCCTTGCCGCAATTTTTAATTTTTGTTCTGTATTAAGTTTACATCCGGGAACCTGCTCACCGTCTCTCAAAGTTGTGTCAAAAATTTCTACCTTTTCTGCGCTCATAAGAGTTTTTTTTTGCTTTATCTTTAACTAAAGTATAATAAAGCCTAATGCTGGCGCAGTGAACGCACTAAAGTGTTACGATAATTAAATCAGTTATATTTTTGTAATGTATCTGATTTTCAATTATTTAAAAAGTATCTTGTTACAATGACCAACGATTTAACGGATAACCTATTTTCTTTAATTAAATCACTTTCTCCTTCAGAAAAAAGACAATTTTCGCTGTATGTTGGAAGAATTGGAGTGAATTCAGATAGTAAATTTCTTAACCTGTTTAAGATTTTAAGTAAGCAAAAGAAGTATGATGAAGAATTAGTGCTAAAAAACACTAATATCACCAAGCAGCAATTATCAAATATTAAAGCACATCTTTATAAGCAAATCTTAATTAGTTTAAGGCTGAATCCTGCGCACCAAAGTATTCCTATACAAATACGTGAGCAGCTGGATTTCGCTATTATTTTATACCGAAAAGGGCTTTACAAACAAAGTTTAAAACTTTTGGATAAAACTAAAGCTACCGCTTTGGCTTACGAAGAAAAAAATCTTGCTTACGAGATTTTAGAACTCGAGAAGATTATAGAGTCACAATATATTACCAGAAGTATTGAAAACAGAGCCGAAATATTAATAAAGCAAACCGAAGAACTTACTAATCTTAATCAGATCTCCAGTAAGTTATCTAATTTGTCACTTCAATTATACGGCATTTTCCTAAAAATGGGATATGCCCGTACAGAAGAAGAAGCGGCTACAATTAATAAGTATTTTGAAACGCATTTACCAGAATACGAATTTGCAGATTTAGGATTTAAGGAGAAATTGTGGCTTTTTCAGGTGCATTTATGGTATAGTTTTATTACTCAAAATTTCCTAAATGCCTTTAAGTATTCTTCAAAATGGATCGATCTTTTTAACGATAATCAGCATTTAATCCCGGTACACCCGGTTTTCTATTTAAAAGGGAATCATTATTTGCTGGAGTCTTTATTCTATTTAAACCATACCACTACGTTCGAGAAGGTTTTACATCGATTTGAGGATACGCTTAAGAATCCAAAGATTCCAGATGACGATAATATCGCCTCACTTTCCTTTTTATATTTATATGAAAATAAGCTTAATCTTAGGTTTATGAAAGGCGAGTTTCACGGTGGCGAAACTTTAGTTGAAAAAATCGATCAAAAAATTAAGCGTTTTAAAGGGAAAATCGACGAGCATCATATTATGGTGTTTTATTATAAAATAGCATCGCTATATTTTGGGGACGGAAATAATAAAAAATGTATCGAATATTTAGGGAAAATCATTCAGAATAAATCTTTGGAAATGCGTGAAGATTTAATGTGTTTTTCACGTATTCTTAGCCTGGTGGCGCATTACGAAGCGGGAATGGATTATCATTTAGAACGACTTATTAAGTCAACCTATAAATTCCTGATCAGGATGAACGATCTGCACGAGGTTCAAAAAGAAATGATCAAATTTTTAAGGAATCTTCCAGATGTTAGTCCGCTTGATATTAAAGACGAGTTTAGAAAACTGCATGCAACCCTTAAACAATACGAAGATCATCCTTTTGAGCGTAGGGCATTTTTATATTTAGATATTATTTCGTGGTTAGAAAGTAAAATCGATAATCGCCCGGTTGCAGATGTGATCAAAGAAAAAGTAAATGATTATGCACGCTAAAAAGTTATAATTTGGTTGAAGAAAGAGCCGATTTAAAACATATCTTACAATTAAACCTGGCGGTTATAATTATTAGCACGTCTGGAACTCTAGGAAGATATATCGAATTAAGCCCTTTTCTTATCATTTTTTTACGATCGTTTATTGCAATTTGGGCGCTACTAATTTTTTGTAAGATTAAAGGTTTTAAACTGAATTTTTCTAACAAAAAGGATCTTTTAAAAGTTCTTTTTGCGGGAATTTTGATGTGCGCACATTGGCTCACATACTTTCAATCTTTAAAATTATCTAGTGTAGCCATTGGGATGCTTTCCATTTATACCTATCCGGTAATTACAACATTTCTAGAACCACTTATTCGAAAAACAGGTTTTAATAAAATACATCTGTTTTTAGGGATTTTGGTGTTATTTGGAGTCTATTTTTTGGTACCAGAATTCAGTTTGGATAATCAACAAACTATAGCAGTATGTTTTGGTGTAGGATCGGCTTTTTTATATTCACTTCGGAATATTTTAATGAAACAGCAAGCTTCAAAATACAATGGATCGGTCTTAATGCTGTATCAAATGTTTGTGGTAAGCACACTTTTGACTCCGGTTTTGTTCTTTTTCGATCTATCGGTCATTCCGTCGCAGTTAGCGCCAGTTTTAGTCTTGGGATTATTAACAACATCTGTTGGGCATACGCTTTTAGTGAGCAGTTTTAAATATTTTTCAGCAACAACAGCAAGTATTATTAGTAGCGCACAGCCTATCTACGGAATTTTACTCGGTTATTTTATTCTGAATGAAATTCCGTCGATAAATACTGTGATTGGCGGACTATTAATCGCGACCGCTGTTTTTACTGAAATTTTTAGAAGTTTTAAAAAGTAAGCTGAAATTATACAATCTTAGCTATTATTTTTTCGATCCATTTTTTTATTCAATTCTAAGCAGGCATTGATAAGTGCAAGATGAGTTAGAGCCTGCGGAAAATTCCCAACCTGTTCACCACTTTTGCTTATCTGTTCACTAAATAATCTAAGCGAATTTCCGTAGCCTAAAATCCGTGAAAAATTTTCAGCTGCTTCTTCCAAACGATCGCCCAGCGCAAGGCATTCAATATACCAAAAAGAGCACATGGTAAATGTCCCTTCTTCACCTTCTAAACCATCTGTGTCGGTTTCTGCAGCGCGATAGCGATACACCAAAACATCATATTTTAATTCTCGCTCTACGGCTTTCATAGTTTTTTCCCACTTCTCGTGATATTTATCGATAAAATGAAGAATTGGCATAAGCAGTACCGAAGCATCAATTTCATCTGATCCTTTATGCTGAACAAATGCTTGTTTCTCTTCATTCCAAAAATCGGCGTAAATGCTATCTTTTATTTGCTGTCTTACTTTCTCCCATTTTTCTTTTGGAAAATCAAGATCATTACCTTCAGCAAGTTTAATTCCGCGATCTACAGCCACCCAACAGGTTAATCTGGAATGTAGAAACTCTTTTTTATCTCCTCTAATTTCCCAAATTCCGCGATCCTTATCTTTCCAGTGCTCACATACATATTCTATATGATGCTTAATGTTTTTCCAGAAATCTTCTTTTATTGGGCCATCGTGCAAATAATAAACATATACAGCATCGATAAGCTCGCCATAAATATCTAATTGAGTTTGATTTTTTGCTTCATTCCCAATTCTTACCGGTTTGCTGTTTTTATAGCCATTAAAATGTTCTAAAGTTGTTTCGTCTGGCGGAGTTTTACCATCGTAAGTATATACCAACTCCATTTTATCTTTAAAGCAATATTTCTCTACCCATTTAAAAAATGAAGTCGCTTCTTCTTTAAAACCGAGTTTTAAAAAGGCATACATAGCAAATGCAGCATCGCGAATCCAGGTATAGCGGTAATCCCAATTTCTTTCGCCACCAATCTTCTCTGGTAATCCAAATGTTGGTGCAGCGATAAGGCTTCCTTCTTTATGAGAAGTCAGCAATTTTAGAGTAATCGCAGATCTTAAAACAGTTTCTACCCAGCGACCTTTATAAGTAGATTGGCTAACCCATTTTCGCCAATATTCGTTACTTTCTTCAAGATAACTTTCACCAAAAGATGGCATATTTTGCTGTTGCTCTTCAGATAAATGGAAATCGGTTAAGATAAAGTAAGCCGATTCTCTTTCAGCTAAAGAAAATTCAGAAAAACCATCGTCCATCGAGATGTATAGATCCTGGCAACTATTTAGGCATAAAAAATTATTGTCTCCCGTAGAAAAACAAATTTCTTTGCCTTTTTGTGTGGCCTTATGCCTGGTTTCGGCGTGATTAAATCGTGGGTTGCATTTTACCCGGTAAGAAATATCACCATAAGTTGTTGTGACCTTTCTTAAGAGTTTAAATTTATGATCTTTTTCATCGACCACCATTGTATCACAAATCTCACCCATACCATCCTTAGACGAAAATCGTGTAATTAACGTGGCGGTATTGGTAAGATAAAATTGTTTGTATTCCAGGTTTTCGATAAGTGGTTCTATGGCAAAACAACCACCTTTATCTTCATCTAAAATAGTGGCAAAAACAGTGGGCGAATCAAAATTTGGGAAACACATGAAATCGATGTCTCCCTGTAACGAAACAAGTGCTGTGGTTTGTAAGTTCCCAATAAATCCGTAATTATTAATCTTGGTAAATTTTCTTTTCTGCATGAAATCTTCGGATAGTAATTTTTTATCCAAATTACTTCAAGAAAGGATGATTTGAAAATCTTAATAATGCCTTTGTGAAAGATTTAATATCGAAAATCGAAATTTTAAAACAAGTTTTTGAAAAGAAGGAAAGTCTTAAGAAGTGTTGAATCCTTGTTATTGCTGCGGTTTATTTAGAAGATAAAAAATAGAGAAGTGACCAGAGATTCAATTTGAAAATATGCCGATGTGCTAATTCGAAAATTATTCTCTAAGCTATAGGTTAAGATCGTTGATTTTGGAGATGTTTTTTTAATGTTGAAGGCTGACTACTGAAAGCTGAAAAAATCAATTTGAAGATTTGTTGATGTGCTAATTCGAAAATTATTCTCTAAACTATAGGTTAAGATTGTTGATTTTTGAGATGCTTTTTAAAATGCTTAATGCTGACCGCTGAAAGCTAATAACTGTAAACCGTCAACTGTCAACTGAAAACTAAAAAACTAAACACAAGCCTTCCAAAGCGGCTCATCTGGGACTTCAGCAATTACTTTTACAGGTTCATTTTTTACAGGATGGATAAATTCTAATTTACGAGCATGTAAATGAATCCCGGCATCTTTATTACTACGATCAAATCCGTATTTTAGATCACCTTTTATAGGACATCCAATCGCCGAAAGCTGACTGCGAATCTGGTGATGTCTCCCGGTTTGTAGGTCGATTTCCAATAAAAAATAATTGTTCAATTCCTTCAAAATTCGATATTCTAAGATCGCTTTTTTACTATCTGGAACTTCATTTTTATGAGCGAAAGATTTATTTTGTTTTGGATTGCGTTTTAAGTAATGCACTAAGACATCCTTATCTTTTGGTGGCCGATTTTTTACCACCGCCCAATAGGTTTTTTTAGCATCTTTTTGCTGGAATAACTTATTGAGTCTTGGTAGCGCTTTAGAAGTTTTAGAAAATAGAACAATTCCGCTTGTTGGCCGATCCAAACGATGCACCACACCAAGATATACATTCCCTGGTTTGTTATATTTTTCTTTTATGTACGATTTTACCACCTCACTAAGTGGCTTGTCGCCGGTTTTATCACCCTGTACGATATCACCCACACGTTTATTCACGATGATCACGTGATTGTCTTCGTGTAAAACCTGTAAATTATCTTTGTTAGAAAGTAACTTATCTGTCGCCATTATTTTTTAGGATAAATACATTTAAAATATTCACAAACGATCACCATATTTTCATCAAATTCAATTTCGGGAATATTTTGTTCTCTGCAATAATACGCTTTATGTACCTTTTTCCAATACGCTAAAGATTTATCTCCTTCACCTTCAATTTGGGCAAATTCAGGTGTAATTTTATTGGAGGGTGTAAATTCAATTTTTTCGATCTGGATCACGGCTTTTGCAACTCCGTCCCAATTGGTAACGATAAAAAGATCACCTGGTTTACTAAACTCAATATTATTGCTTTTAAACCATTTTAGAGAAGACGCTGTTGCTTTTTTTGTTCCTTCAAGAACCAGATCTGCACATTCATTAGCGTCTTTTAGGTTATCGCAGAAATAGAACGACTCCGGAATTCCTTTTTGCTGAAAATGAGGCTGATTTTCAATAAAATTACCCCACATTTTTTCAACCGAAACATAATTCTTAGCAACCCGATTTTCATGTTCTGTTTTCATCAGAATTATTCTCGGGTAAAATCGCTAATCAACTTTTTATGCTGCGGAAATTTTTGCGTGAGCGAATCTCGATTAGCAAGTGTAAAATCTTCAAAATCGAAACCTGGAGCCACAGTGCAACCCACAAACGAAAAATGATTTGGCTGAATAACTTTCGCTGCAAACCAATAATTTCTAGGAACTACATATTGCGGAACTTCTCCATTTTCAAGATCTCTTCCAATTTTTATTTCTGAAAGTTCTCCAGAAGGCGAAATGGTATATAAAAGAAGAGGTGAGCCATCGTAAAAATGCCAAACCTCTTCCTGATTTATTTTATGAAAGGCTGAAAAATTCTCTGAAGTCAGCAGAAAGTAAATACTGGTCGAATAATTTCTTTCGGTTTTAAAAGCTTCAGGCAAAGCATCAGCTTCAATAAGATCGGGGCTTCGATAAACTTCCTTAAAAAATCCACCTTCTGGGTGAGCCTGTAAGTTTAAGCGATCGATTATTTTTTCCGCAGTATTCATTTAGTAGAAACCTTTTCAGTAAAGAGTTTTAATATTGCTCTTCTTCAGAAGGGAAATCACCACTTTTCACATCTTCAGCATAACGCTGAAATGCGCCCGTCATTTCGCTATAAAGATCCAAATATCTACGTAAAAATCTTGGATTGAACTCTTTGGTCATTCCCAACATATCGTGAACCACCAATACTTGGCCGTCACAACCGTTACCAGCACCAATTCCGATTACAGGAATACTGATACTTTCAGCAACTTCTTTAGCTAATTTGGCAGGAACTTTTTCTAAAACAACCGCAAAACATCCTAGTTTTTCTAAAAGTTTTGCATCAGATTTTAGCTTTTCAGCTTCTTCATCATCTTTTGCACGAACGGTATACGTCCCAAATTTATAAATAGATTGAGGGGTTAAGCCTAAATGTCCCATTACAGGAATCCCAGCGTTTAGGATACGTTTTATAGACTCTTTAATTTCTTTACCACCTTCAAGCTTTATGGCATGCGCTCCACTTTCTTTCATAATTCTTATAGAAGATCGTAGTGCTTCTTTTGGATCACTTTGATAGGTTCCAAACGGAAGATCTACCACAACCAAAGAACGGCTAATTGCGTTTACTACACTTGTTGCATGATAGATCATGTGATCTAAAGTCATAGGCAAAGTAGTTTCGTAACCTGCCATCACATTACTGGCCGAGTCGCCAACAAGTATGGCATCGATACCTGCACCATCCATAATTTTGGCCATAGAGTAATCGTAAGCCGTTAACATAGAGATTTTTTCTCCACGTTTTTTCATGTCTACTAAAGACTTAACTGTAATTCTTTTATATTCTTTTTTAGCAACAGACATTAATCTAGATTTTTATATGCGTAAAAATAGGGTTTTAATGAGAGACTAATTAAGATATTGTCAAGAATTTGGGAATATGAAACCTTAAAATGGATTATTGAAATAAAAATCCAAAGAAACATATAGTGCGTAAATAATTGAGATTAATGTAATGATCCAATTCAAACGCCTAATAATTACTTTGCTAATTGCGAAAACAATAAATCCTATAATTAATAAAACCATGGATAAATGTAAGGTATAATAGCTCCATGATTCGCGCTGGGAGGCATATAGGTGTTATAAGCTAAGAAAAATGAAATTATAGCTGTAAAACAAATAATTTGAAAATTAAATTTCCAGGAATTCAATTTATTTTTCGTGATTTTCATTTTTTAGGTTTAGAAAAAGACTTTCCAAAAGTTCACCATCATCGCCATGATATTGCCAAAACATGGCACCGCCTAAATTTTCGGTTTTAATAAATTCAATTTTCTTTTCGATAGAAACCGGGTCGTCGTAAGTAATAAAAATCTGGTCTACATCATTCCATAAATAAGGAGCCTGTGCTGCTTCATCCCAATAACGATGGTATTTTCCAGATCGTAAACTGTCTTTTAAAGAAGTATAATTTAAAGAAAAAGCCTGTCCGTTTGCCGGTTGATACAAACCATTATTTTCAGGATTAACTTTTCTCCATCCGCGACCATAAAAAGGAACTCCAATAATCAATTTTGAAGGAGCTACACCAGCTTCGATATAATTTTTAATAACCAAACGTGTACTCTGATTTTGATTTTTAGTAGTAGCTGCTGAAGTTAATAAATTGGTATGATGCGATGTTGAAGCATCCCAATCACCGTGATAATCGTAGCACATAATATTAATGAAATCTACATTTTTAGCTATTTTCGAGATTTCGATGTTTTGTAGATACTCTGAGTTTGAAGCGGTAGCGACCGATAATAAATAGCTATGATTGGTTTTTGCTGAAAATGAGTCTAATTTTTGTCGAATTTCAGCTAATAGTAATGTGAAATTTTCCTTGTCTTGAGGTAAAAAGGTGCTAGCACCATTGTTTTTAGGAGATTCCCAGTCTAAATCGATGCCATCTAACTCATATTTCTTTAAAAATTGAAGTGTACTCTGGGCAAATTGTGCTCTGGTACTATCGCTTGCAGCTATTTTAGAGAATTTTGAAGCATTTGCCCATCCACCAACCGAAATTAGAAGTTTTAAGGATGGATTTTTAGACTTTAAAGATCTAAGTTTTTTAAATCTCTTGGGATCATTTTCATCTGCAATGCTAATTTTTCCTTCTTCAATTTTAGCAAAAGCATAGTTTAGATGTGTTAGTTTTTCAGCATTTACAGGTGCTTCAGCTTTATCCATTAAATCGCCAAAAACATAGCCAATAAGTTTGTATTCTTTCTTGTTAGATTGCTGGGCAACAAGAAGATTTCCAAAGAAATATATCATTAAAACGAAGATATACCTTGTTGTTTTCATTAGGCTGATGTTCTAGAATGTTCTAAATTTAGAAAAAATATATGCGAAGTTTGGTAAAGCTTGGCAATCTTAACGTTGTTTTATATGAAATCAATTTTATACTTCATTCTTCTATTTTCTATAAGCACTTTACATGCGCAGTCTGAAGCTGAAAATGTAAAAAATACGATAGATTCTTTTTTTGAATCTTTTCACGCTCAGGACTCTCTTGCAATGAAAGAATTTGTTTCAACTAATGTCATAATTCAATCGATAGGAGAGGATCAACAAGGTGAAACGCTAGTGCATAAAACTTCGTTTTCTAAGTTTTTAAAAGGCATTGTAAGTATTCCAAAAGATGCTAGTTTTAAGGAAGAATTACTAGATTATCAAATCTCGATAGATGGGAATATGGCCAATGCCTGGACGCCCTATAAATTCTATTTTAAAGATAATTTTAGTCATTGTGGCGTAAATTCTTTTCAGTTAGTGAAAATCGATGGCAAATGGCAGATTATTTATATTATCGATACGCGTAGAAAAGAGGGGTGTAATTAACCAAAATCGGGTTTAGAAATCACAGGAATATATCGGTTATTTCCTCTGCTTTAGAGGAAATTAAAACTACAATGCCGTTATTCATGGCATGGAGCAACATAGGCCAGTATAATTCTTTATTCTGAATTTTTAGTCTACCAAAGAAATAACCGGCAATGATTCTTGGGAAAATAAGGATGAAAAGAATAAAATTAAATTCGAATCCAGAAACGTAATTCCACACATGCACATAGCCAAAAATTACTGCTGAAATTATCCAAATAAACCGGTGATATTTATGAAGCTGATATTGGAGTTTTTTCATCTTATTTTCTGGAATCACAGATTTTAAGAATAGAAAGATGATAAAAACACTAAGTAGGAGTAAGCTGTATTTTAGGATGATATTTGCTTCAGGAGGAATAAATGCCAGGCTTACAAATAAAATCCAGGAACATATAAAAACAAGAATTTCGTTTTGTGAAGGTTTTATAAGACTTCTAAAAAGACATTCTTCCATAATTGGCGCGATGATTACTGCCAGAATAAAAAATACGACAGGATTGTCTGTCATCATTTCGTAGATTTCGGTTTGCTGGTAGCGATCGAAATCTAATTGAGGAAAAAGATTGTTTAAAACGCCCATTCCCATAAAGAACAAAAAGTAGCTCCCAATGGTAAGAAAGTAATGGCGGAAGAGATTCTTTATTTTAGAAGCTAGGCTTAATGTATACAATGCTTTTTGGTGTATTTACTCGATAATCGAAATGACTTTAAAAAAATAATTTACTAATAATTACCTCATGTTTTTTTCAGGTATTTTACTGACACATTTTATAATTGATAATTTCTACACCATTGATGATATTTTTATTTTCCTTAATGACGGAGAAGCCTTTGCGTTCAAAAAAAGGTCTTGCCGTTTTACTAACGTTGGAAGTTATTTGACTATAACCAAGCTCTATCGATTTATTTTGAAGCCCTTCGAATATCTTGCTGGCTACTCCCTTCCGAAGGAAATCTTTATGAACATACATAAAATCGATATAATTCTTATCTAAAGAGCCAAATCCTACAATTTTACTGTTAATTTCAGCAATTAAAACATACTGGTTAGCCAGCATAGATTTCCAACGTTCTTTATTTTTCACAGTACTCGACCAGGCTTCAGTCTGTTTTTTGCTATAATCACTGTTGGGAATATTTTTGATAGCTCCCAGAAATAATCTCTGCATTTCTTCTAGATCACTACAATATGCTTCTCTAATATTTACCTTCATCAAACAAAGCTTTTAGGAAATAAAATAGATGCCTTAGTGCGATTAACAATCACTCAGGCTCACTTTAACAGCGAGTCCGCCTTCACTGGTTTCTTTATATTTCGAGTTCATATCTTTTGCCGTATCCCACATAGTTGCAATTACTTTATCTAGCGGAACTTTAGCTTTGGAAGCATCACTTTCCAGTGCGATTTCAGCAGCGTTAATCGCTTTAATTGCTCCCATTGCATTACGTTCTATACAGGGTACCTGAACCAAGCCGGCAATAGGATCGCAGGTTAAGCCAAGATGATGTTCCATGGCAATTTCGCTTGCCATTAAAACCTGCTCTGGCGTACCGCCCAGCAATTCGGTTAAACCACCGGCAGCCATTGCAGAGGAAACTCCAATTTCTGCCTGGCAACCACCCATCGCGGCAGAGATTGTTGCTCCTTTTTTAAATAAGCTCCCTATCTCACCAGCTACTAGCATAAAGCGTTTCATATCTTCGAAGGTGGCTTGGTGATTTTCAATCACCATATAGTACATCATTACGGCAGGAACGGTGCCGGCGCTTCCATTAGTTGGCGCAGTAACTACACGGCCTAAACTAGCATTAACTTCGTTTACACTTAATGCAAAACAGCTTACCCATTTAAGGATTTGGCGAAATTTTACTTCGGTATTTCTTATTGCACTAATCCAGTTTTGGGGAGAATCATATTTTTCTTCACCAATAAGACGTTGATGCATTTCAAAAGCACGTCTTTTTACATTTAATCCGCCTGGTAAAGTTCCTTCAGTATGGCAACCAATATACATAGATTCTAGCATGGTATCCCAAATTTGCTGAAGTCCGGCATCGATTTGCTCATCATTTCTTAAGGAACGTTCATTTTGTAACACCAGTTGAGAAATACTCAAATTTTCGGCTTTACAATAGGCTAAAAGTTGATTTGCGCTTTCTACCGGGAAAGGAAAATCTTCAAATTTATCCTGTTTCTTTTTCGCGTTTTTTCGGGTTTTTTTTACAACAAAGCCTCCGCCAATAGAAAAGAAAGAGGACGAGCATTTTTTACCATTTGTAAGAGTTGCTCTAAAGATCATTCCGTTTGGGTGAAAATCGAGAAATTTGCGATTAAATTTTATATCGGTTTCGTAATTAAAAGGAATGTCTAATTCTTTATTAAGAGGAAGGATTCTTTTTTCTTTTATTGCTGAAATTTCGGTTTCAATTAAAGAAATATCCATCGTAACAGGATCGTGGCCGCACAATCCTAGTAAAGTGGCAATATCTGTAGCGTGACCTTTTCCTGTTAATGAAAGTGAGCCGTAAAGATCGATATGTATTTTTTCAACAAGCTGAAAAGTTTCTTTAGCTTTAAGTTCTGCAATCCATCGCTGTGCAGCACGCCATGGTCCTAAGGTGTGAGAACTTGATGGGCCAACACCAACCTTCAACATATCGAAAACGCTAATACATTCCATACCGAAAAATTATGCGAACAAATGTATAATTTCAGAAACAGATTCAGAAATAAAAAAGCATTTCAAACTGCCTATTTATGCACAATTCGCAGGCTACTCTGCAAAAGTTGCATTGATTTTAGCTGAAAATACAGCTGTTTAAAAATGTTTCTGCCAACCTGTCATAAGTTTTTTGCTGGCATAAAGATTGACTTTTAGAGAGCGAAACATTGAATAAAAAATTAAATCAACGTATAAAGTTATGAGTAAGATAATTGGAATTGACTTAGGTACAACTAACTCCTGCGTTTCAGTTATGGAAGGTAACGAGCCTACGGTAATCCCTAATGCCGAAGGTAAAAGAACAACTCCTTCTGTAATTGCTTTTGTAGAAGGTGGTGAAATCAAAGTTGGGGATCCTGCAAAAAGACAGGCTGTAACAAACCCAGAAAAAACAATCGCTTCTATTAAAAGATTTATGGGGAATAAATTCTCTGAATCTTCAAGAGAAGCTGGTCGTGTAGCATATAAAGTGAAAAAAGGAGATAATGATACACCTCGTGTAGATATCGATGGTCGTCTTTATACTCCGCAAGAACTTTCAGCAATGATTCTTCAAAAAATGAAGAAAACAGCTGAAGATTATTTAGGACAGGATGTAACAGAAGCTGTAATTACAGTACCTGCTTATTTTAACGATTCTCAGCGTCAGGCTACTAAAGAGGCTGGTGAGATTGCAGGTCTTAAAGTAAGACGAATCATTAACGAGCCAACCGCTGCTGCATTAGCTTACGGTTTAGATAAAAAATCTAGCGATCAAAAAATTGCTGTTTATGACCTTGGTGGTGGTACTTTCGATATTTCTATCCTAGAATTAGGAGATGGTGTATTTGAAGTATTATCTACAAATGGTGATACTCACCTTGGTGGTGACGATTTTGATGAGGTAATTATCGATTGGTTAGCAGATACTTTCCAGAAAGCTGAAGATATCGATCTTAGAAAAGATCCTATGGCGTTACAACGTCTAAAAGAAGCTGCAGAGAAAGCGAAGATCGAGTTATCATCTTCTTCTCAAACAGAAATTAATTTACCTTATGTTACTGCTACTGCTAGTGGACCAAAACACTTAGTTGAAACTTTAACAAGATCTAAATTTGAGCAATTAGCAGCAGAACTTGTAACAAGATCTATGGAGCCAGTAAAGAAAGCACTTAATGATGCTGGTCTTTCTACAAGTGATATCGACGAAGTAATCTTAGTAGGTGGTTCTACACGTATTCCTAAAATTCAGCAGGAAGTAGAGAGCTTCTTTGGTAAAAAACCTTCTAAAGGTGTAAACCCAGATGAGGTTGTATCTATTGGTGCTGCAATTCAGGGTGGTGTATTAACTGGAGATGTTAAGGATGTATTATTACTAGACGTAACCCCACTTTCTTTAGGTATTGAAACTATGGGAGGTGTAAATACAAAACTTATTGAATCTAATACCACGATTCCTACTAAAAAGTCACAAACTTTCTCTACCGCTGCAGATAATCAGCCTTCAGTAGAAATTCATGTGTTACAGGGAGAGCGCCCAATGGCCGCAGACAATAAAACGATTGGTAGATTCCATTTAGATGGTATTCCACCAGCGCCAAGAGGAACACCTCAAATTGAAGTAACTTTCGATATTGATGCAAACGGTATTATTAAAGTAAGTGCTACAGATAAAGCGACAGGAAAATCTCAGGATATCCGTATCGAGGCTTCTTCAGGATTAACAGAAGAAGAAATCGCAAAAATGAAGCAGGAAGCTGAAGCAAATGCTGATGCCGATAAGAAAGCGAAAGAAAAAGTAGATAAGCTTAACGAAGCCGATGGAATGATCTTCCAGACTGAGAAACAATTAAAAGAGTTTGGTGATAAACTTTCTGATGATAAGAAGAAGCCTATCGAAGATGCTTTAGAAGAGCTTAAGAAAGCTTACGAAACTAAAGAATTAGAAACCATTTCTCCTGCATTAGACAAATTGAATGAAGCATGGAAAACAGCTTCAGAAGAAATGTATAAAGCACAAGCTGAAGCTCAGGGAGGCGCTCAACAAGGAGCAACCGGAGCTGAAGGAGGACAAGCCGGAGGCGGTGAAGCCAAAGGTGGAGACGATGTAGAAGATGTAGATTTTGAAGAAGTGAAGTAAGCAGAGAACAGATTTGCTTTGTAAAATCTTGTGAATCGCTTATCCCGAACTTGATTCGGGATCTTCAAAATTGAATATTATATCTGAATAATAAAAAAAGCCGCTGATTTTTCAGCGGCTTTTTTTGTACGCAACCTTTTAGGATTTTTTGTATCTACTTATAAATCAATCAAATATTATGATCAGAAAATACTAATTTTGGTTTTAGCATCTTGTTCAGACGATGATGATACTAATTGTACCGGTGGATAAAATGAAACTTGGTTTACTAATTATAAAGCTGAACTGAACTCAAATTGCGGAACTGAAGTATCAATTTTTAGAGGTGATTAAAAGGGACAGACTGTTTACTATGAATTAATCACGGATGGTAGAGTGAATTTTCAAGGGATGATAACATTTTACAACTGCAAAAGAAAGTAATGCGTACTTAGAAAATGAAGGCCGGGATGATATAAAGGTTTTTACCTGCTCTTCTTCAGATTAAACGATAACACAGTGATGTCCACTTTTCCATACTTTAACTCACTTAAATTACACGCTTTGTACAGATTCTTTAGTGTTAAAAAACTAGTACTTTTTAAATAAATACTTAAAAATATCAGAAAACTAAATTCAGATTACAGATGAAAAAACTTTTACTTCTTGGCGCCTTTTTTTGCATTACACTTTCTTGCAGTAATGACGACGATGATTCAATAGATTTTCGATATGAATCATATAATTTGAGCGTTGGTTCTTTAAATAATTGTACAAAGCTTGAAATCGCTTGCCCTGTCGGCGTTAATTGTGACGAGAACTATTATTATCGCGCTTATAGTTATACGGATGAGCGTTTTCAAATTTATATAAGTTTCGATGCAGACATCATTAAAAGTTTTTCCGAAGAAAGTATTCGTAAAAATTTTCGATATATAAATTTTGTATTCCGTTTTCCGGAGCAATCGAGCGAAACTGTAAGCTATCATTATAGTACACTAGATCCTATTAGAAAATTAGATGAAACTACTGAAGAAGGAGCTAATTTCAGAATTAATAGTTTTGAAAATGGAGTTTTAAATGCAACAATATCTGGATATACCAATAGTATTTCAAAAATAATAATTTCAGATGATCCAGATTGTAGTATTGGTGACGTTCGGGGTATGTGTGGGGAAAATATTGAGGCGGATATTAATTATAGCATCGATTTAAGTTTTTGTTTAGAGTAAACTCCGGAAAATGATTTGGGATGAAATCATTGATTTTTCAGCAGCTTTTTTTATACGCAACCTTTTTGAATTTTTTGCATCTAATTAGAAATCAATTAAATATTATGATCAAAAAACTATCAATTTTAGCCTTAGTAATGTTATTATTTTCTTGTTCAGATAATGATACTTCTGAAGAAATTGACCTTGCGGTATATTCAGATTTTCAGGAAATAGAAGAAGAGGATTATATGGAGATTTTAGCTAATAGTCTGAATATAGACGGAATGGCGCAGGTTTTAATCGCAGAAAATGGAGATCAGTTGATTACATTTCAATATGGTACTTGCACAGAAAGTCCAAACAGTTATTGCGCAAGTCTTGAAAATACAGATCCGGGGAATGGTTTTAAAAAGTATGTTGGTTTATATGGATATGACTGTCATGACTATTTAGTCGTTTCTCGAAACGGAAATGAATATGTTATAAATACTGAAGCCGAATTTGTAGATCTGGTAGGAGAGGTTGATACACTGGCAAAAGCTCTTTTCTTAGTGTGGGGAAGAACTTATAGAACCGATTATAATAATATTGAAGTTGGAGCTTATCGAGAGACTACTGCAGGTTATGAATTTATAGCAACCAAATTGATGTCTGATTGTTTGCCCATTCTTACCAATCGATTTAATCTACTTGTAAAGAGAAATGGACAAATCTCTATAGAAGCAGAGGAAGAATATTCGAGAAATGATGATATGTGTATCTAGAAAGGAATTGATGAAAAATTTACTATTCGTAGCACTAGTATTATTACTCATAGGTTGCTCCAGCGACGATGATGGGATCGAAGTTAATTTTAATGATTTTGAAGCAATATCTGCAGCCTATCCATATTCTGATATTCAGACTGATGAGCAAATTACCTATTTTGAATATATCCAGTCAATGCCAGATTTAGAAGATCCAGATGATCCAACTTCATTAGTTTATCGCAATAACGTACTTTTTTCTTTTGGTGAAATTTGTTCAGAATCTGATTGTTTAACGACATTTGATAATTTACAAGCAGATGCTGGTTTCGTTAGTGGCTGTTTGCCAGATTATTGCTTCAGTTTTATTAAATATCTGCAAGAGGGAGATAGTTTTTTAGTTACTTCTAAAGAGGATCTTCTTAATTTTCTTGGAGAAATTGATACGCCGAGTGAAGCCTTACTTGTCGCAAGAGCTAATGCTTATTATTGGGCTGTAAATGATAAAAATAGTGGTGCTATTAAAGAAACTCAAGATGGTTTTGAATTAATTGTAATGCAAACGGTAAGCTATTGTTTGCCATTTCAAACAAACCGATTTCATCTTAAAGTAGATCGCGAGGGAAATATAACCATAGTTTCTGAAGAGATTGCAGAGATAGATGAAAATGCCTGCGTTTAATTGGTTTCTATATAAAAAAGTTATAGCCTAAATAGGCAATATTGAATACCAATAGCATCACAAAACAAATGATCGTAAATATTCGGTAATTTTTACCCGGCCTATCGGCTTCCGGCATTTCCTGGCCAGTAACCAATTTATAATTAAACCAGGCGAGAATTGGGGCAGACAAAAATGATAAACCAGCGGCAAAATCTACCAAAATGGTAAATGATCCCGAAGTAAAATAAAGAATCGCTAACGAAAGTATGGGGATTATAAAAATCGATATTCGATAAAATTGCCATCTTTTTTTACGATTATCAGCTTCAGCCGAAATAGAATTTTCTGGGTGAAATAATTCAGAAATAACCCTTGGATAAGCATCAGTGACCGTAATCACGGTGCTTAACATCGTTACAAAAGCAGCAATGGCGATAACCGGTTTACTCCATTCTCCCAAAGTTCTTCCGTAGAGATTAATAAGTTGCGAAGAAAATTCAATACTATTACTGCTAAAACTTTCTCCACTTCCAAACATCACCAAAACGCCTAGCAGGAAGAACAAAATTCCAATAAAACAAGCCGAAAAATAACCAATATTAAAATCTAAAAAAGCGCCTTTTAGACTAAGTTTCTCTCTAATTTCGTGTGCTTTTTCTTTAGTCCAGATCGAATGCCAAACTGCAGCATCTAAAGGAATAGGCATCCAGCCCATAAATGCAATGATAAAACCGAGGCTCGCTGTAGTCCACAAAGAGGGAACTTCAACAGTTTCTACCGGTTCTTTTTGAATTCCCAAAGCCATACAAACCGCTGCCAAAGTAGCTAGTGTAAGTAAACTTACAATGATCTTCATACTTTTATCGAGTCCGGGATATTTGCCAATCAGCAATAACGCAATGCTTGCTCCAAAAATGATGAAACTCCACGTAAATGGGGAAAGTCCGAAATTAAAAAGTCGTTCTGCTAAACCGGCCGTTACGATAGTTACCGCTGCCTGGATTATAAACATACTGGCTACCGTAATAAAAATGAATAAATAATACGGAATCTTACCTAGCTGTTTATAGCCGGCAATTAAATGCTTCCCGGTTCCCGCGACATAACGAGGACCAAATTCTAAAAACGGATATTTAGAAACACAAGCCAATAATAAAGCCCAAATAAGAATATAACCATAATCGGCGCCGGCTCGGGTAGATTGTACCAAATGAGAAACTCCAATTGCGGCTCCTGCGAGTAAAAACCCCGGACCGATATTCTTTAAAACTGAAGTCTTTTTTGTTCTTTTTGGCTTTTGCTGTGATTCCATCGCGTTTCTAGATCATATCTGGCGAAAATATTTAAAATTATTCAGAAAAAAATGGAAAGTTTGCAGGTTTACAGCTTTCAACAGTCAGCTTTCAGTGAAAAAGATTTCTCGACTACACTTCGTTGCGCTCGAAATTACATTTCTGTGAAAATTATAACTGCAACTGCTAATTGTAGTTTACAGTTTATAGTTTACAGAAATTTTTTAAGCTATCAGTGCTCAGCTTTTAGCATTGAACTGAAAATTTTTTCATTGATAATTGTTAACTGGTAATTGCTCACGACAACTAAGACTGCCTACTGGAACAGACTTCTCGATACATTTTATTTCTTCGCTATGCTGCGAAATAAAACACTCGAAGTGACAACAAATTTAATTCAAAATTCAATATTTAAAATTTTTGATCTTAGTTTCAATTACCACATTACCACATTACCACATTATCGCATTTTCAAATTTTCAAATCAACTCAGTTTTTCAATAATTTCAGTATTAAATTCGTGTCCGCCGCTATAGGTTAGAATTTCTAGATTATTCGGAAATAGCGTTTTCAGGCTTTCCTCTTCAACTTCAATAATTCCTTTTTTTAGATATTCGTCTTCAGTTCCGTAGAGATAAGTGACGTTTGTGTCTTTCAGAAATTCTAGGTCTTCCGAAGAAATTTCAGCAGGAATTTTACCTGAGTGTAAAATGAGTTGATCACATTTAATTTTTCGTCGTGCTAAAAATCGCGTAGCAACAGAAACGCCTTGTGAGTATCCCAAAATGATAAGATTGGGCGTTTTAGCTAAGTTTTTTTTAGAGAGAATTTCTTCAGCATATACTTCATCTAAATATTTCAACACATTTTCGATATCGGCTTCAGTATTTTCTCTGGTCAACCATGAGGCGCCAACATGGCGATAATCAGATTTCAGGTAATATTTGCTTTGCGCCTGGGGTGCGATGATGTAGTTCTCACTGGCATCCAGATGATTAAAATGCCGAATAAAATATCGGCTTAAATAACCAATGCCGTGGCAAACCAGCCAAATGTTTTTCGTGTTCTCGGTAAACTCGTTTAAAACGCTATATGTATTACTAATTTTGTAAGAAACCTGTTTTTCGCGGCTCATGCTGTAGATTCAATTTTGTACTTTTACAAAGTAATTAATCGTATTGCTATGAACAAAGAGGAAATCCTGGGAATGTGTTCAAAAATGTGTAAAAACACATTAATGGAAACCTTGAATATTGAATTTATAGATGTTGGCGAAGATTTTTTAACCGCAAAAATGCCGGTAACGCCAAAAGTACATCAGCCAGACGGAGTATTGCATGGTGGTGCGAGTGTGGCTCTGGCCGAAAGTGTTGGCAGCGCGGCGAGTTATATTTTTTTAGATACCAAAGATTTTGTGATTCGTGGGATAGAAATTTCTGCCAATCACCTTAAAAGCATAAAAGAAGGCGATGTTTTTGCCAAAGCTATCTTTATTCATAAAGGCCGAACCACGCAGCTTTGGAATATTCATATTACCGATGCTCAAGATAATTTAATTTCCCTGGTAAAACTTACTACCATAGCATTAGCAAAAAAGAACTCATGATGCAGGCGATGGCGTTTTTTAACGCGTTAGAAGATCATATCAATAAAAATTTAGCATTTGTCGCTTATCGAAAACCAGATGAAAATGTGATCAAAGCATTTTTACAAAAGGATAAGCAATCGTATACGACGACCGATTTTTCTGAAAGCGGATTTGTTTTTTCTGATTTCTGCGGAACGAAAAGTTTATTAATTCCTGAAGCAAATTCTGAAGTTATTTCTACGGAATATAGCACGGAGAAACCTGCTACAGAAACTTCAGAATATATTCCTGAAATCACTAATATCGAAGCTCAAAAGCAGCACGAAGCATTAGTGGCAAAAGGGATCGCAGAAATTAAGTCGGGAAATATGAAAAAAGTGGTTTTGGCCAGAAAAGAACAAAACCCAACGCAACTTTCAGCACTTTCGATCTTTAAAAATTTACTTGAAAATTATCCAAAAGCATTTTGTTATATCTGGTCACATCCAGAAAGCGGGATCTGGATTGGTGCTACTCCTGAAACTTTGGTGAAAGTAGAGCGAAATCGCTTTAAAACCATGGCGCTTGCAGGAACGCAGGCTTTTAATGGAACCATCGATGAAGCGGCCTGGACACCAAAAGAAGTTGAAGAGCAACAAATCGTTTCAGACGAGATTGTACAAAAATTAAAGGATTTTAAAGTAGCTGCTGGAGAAATAAATCTAAGTGATCCTTATACTGTAAAGGCAGGGAATTTACTGCATATTCGTACCGATATTTCTGGAGTTTTAGACAACGATAATTTATCGAATCTATTGGAAAGTTTACATCCAACTCCGGCTGTTTGTGGTTTCCCAAGAGAAAAAGCAAAGGAATTCATTCTAAAAAATGAACACAGCGATCGCGAATTTTATTCAGGTTTTCTTGGTGAGATTAACTTAAAGCAGGAAGTAAAACGAAACTCGAATCGTCGAAATCAGGAAAATCAGGCTTATGCCAGTATTTCAAAACAATCGCAAATTTTCGTGAATCTTAGGTGTATGAAGTTAACTGAAGGTGAAGCTGAAATTTTTATTGGCGGTGGTATCACAGCAAATTCTAACCCGGCGGCCGAGTGGGAAGAAACGGTGAACAAAAGCTATACGATCAAGTCGGTTTTAGTCAATTAGGACTAACTTGAAAATGAATAAACCTCACAGGTTTTTAAAACCTGTGAGGTTCGACTAGATATTCTTCATTAAATAATCAGTTAAATACTTTTTAAAGCTACTGTAGAAGTCTGGCGTAAATCGTAATTTTGAGGTATAATTAAATTGCGTTGAAGTTTCCTAACTTCCCCCAGAAACTTCCGCTCGCAAAAAATAAACTTTGTGAAGTATTCTAAAATACCTGTCGCGCGTAATGTGGTTTCACTTTGCGTTTCAAAAAATATAAAACACGTTGTAATTTCTCCGGGCTCTAGAAATGCGCCTTTAACTATTGGATTTACGCATCATCCAGAGATAAATGCTTACAGCATCGTAGACGAACGTTGTGCAGCATTTGTAGCCCTGGGAATGGCGCAGCAATTGCAACAGCCGGTTGCGCTGGTTTGTAGTTCAGGTTCAGCATTGCTTAATTATTATCCGGCAATTTCAGAGGCTTTTTATAGTGATATTCCGCTTGTGGTTATTTCAGCAGATCGACCAATCGAACGTATCGATATTGGAGACGGGCAAACCATCAGACAAAAGAATGTTTACGAAAATCATATTTTGTATTCCGCTAATTTATATTCTGAACTTGTTTTAGAATCTGAAGCAATCGATAAAAAACTTCAGCAAAAACAGTGGGAAGCGCAAAAGCATAATGAGCGTGAGATCAATTTGGCCTTAAATAAAGCCATAGAAGAAAAAGGGCCGGTGCATATCAATGTACCTTTTTATGAACCGCTTTATGATACGGTTGAAAATATCGAGGTAAATCCTATCGAGATCTTTCCTGAAATTACCAAAAGACATTATTCGAAAGAAGAGCTTTTACCTTATGCTGAAATTTGGAATAAAGCCAAACGAAAAATGGTGATCGTTGGAGTAGCGCAGCCGAACGTGGTTGAGCAAAAATTCCTTGAAAAATTAGCTAAAGACGACTCTGTTATTGTTTTTACAGAAACAACTTCTAATTTGGAGCATAAGGAATTTTTTACCAGGATCGATACCATAATTGGGCCTATAGAAAAAGACGAAAATATGCAGGAGCTTTTTGAAGCTTTGCGACCAGATATTTTGTTGACGTTTGGTGGGATGATCGTTTCTAAAAAAATAAAAGCATTTCTACGGAATTATAATCCAAAACATCATTGGCACGTAGATTCTAAAAAGGCGTACAATACTTTCTTTTGCTTAAACAAACATTTTGAAACTTCGGTAAACGATTTCTTTACAGATTTCTTTCCGATAACCACAAAAATCGATAGTGATTATGGCGAATTTTGGAAAAATATACGCGCAAAACGCCAGGTGCGTCACGATGCGTATATGGACGAAATTCCGTATTCAGATCTAAAAGCCATGCAGTTATTGGTGCCAAAAGTGCCAGATCATTATATCATGCAACTGGCCAACAGTTCAACGATTCGCTATGCGCAATTATTTAAATGGAATCCTTCGCTACGAATTTTTTGTAATCGCGGTACCAGTGGTATCGATGGTAGTATTTCTACCGCTGCGGGATCTGCGATGGCGAGTGAAGATCCTGTTTTGATGGTAACGGGTGATCTTAGTTTCTTTTACGATAGCAATGCGTTATGGAATAAATATATACCTGCTAATTTTAGGATTATTATTCTGAATAACTCTGGCGGCGGAATTTTTAGAATTCTTCCTGGTAATAAGAATAGCGAACAATTCGATACTTTTTTTGAAACCGTTCATGACCTAAAAGCAGAACAACTGGCGAAAATGTATAATTTTGAATATGATTCTGCTTTTTCAGAAACTGAAATTAGCGATTCTTTAAGTACATTTTTTGAAGCTTCAGAACGTCCTAAGATTTTAGAGATTTTTACTCCGCGTAAAGTCAACGATAAAGTTTTACTGGAATATTTTAGTTATATGAAGTAATCAGTTTTTAGAATTTAGACCATTGAATTTTAAATGGAAGAATAGGTATTTGCATCGATTAATTTTAACGGGATGATAGAAGTATTAAAATTATATCGAGAACTTTTTAATTATAAACAGACTTAAAATTGTACAATTTAAGAAGGAATTCTTTTTTTGTGTTCCCCTAAAATTATAAAGTATCTTTGTCATCTAAATTTATGTTATGCTGAATATTGGCGAAAATCATCGTTTAATTATTGATCGTGAAACCGAACCTGGTTTGTTTCTTAAAAATGCTGAAGGAGATGAGGTGTTATTACCTAATAAATATATTCCGAAGAACTTTCAGTTAGAAGATGAAATTGAGGTTTTTGTTTACCTGGATCATTCAGAGCGTCCGGTGGCGACTACTTTAGAACCTTACGTGAAATTAGATGAATTTGCCTTTTTAGAATGTGTAGAAACCACAGATTTTGGTGCCTTTTTAGATTGGGGATTAGAGAAGCATCTTTTTGTTCCTTTTAAAGAACAGGTGTATCCTATGCAAAAGGGGCATCGTTATTTGATATTTTGTTATTTAGATGAAGAAACTAATCGATTGGTGGCTTCAAGTAAGGTGCATTCTTATTTAGATAATTCAGATTTAACAGTAAATCCATTTGAGGAAGTCGATCTTATTGTAAGTAACAAAACAGATCTTGGATATAATGTAATTATTAATGAAATTCATCTTGGTTTAGTGTATAACGACGATGTTTTTCAGCCTATAGAAATAGGGGATCGCATTAAAGGATTTATAAAAAAGACTCGAAAAGACGGGAAAATCGATGTGACACTGCAACGTCCTGGTTACCGAAGTATAGAGCCAAATGCCCAGGCAATTTTAGATGAATTGCAAAAACAAAACGGATTTTTAAATATTACAGATAAATCTGCACCAGAGAAAATAAAAGCTGTTCTTAAAATGAGTAAAAAGAGCTTTAAACGTGCTGCCGGAAATCTTTATAAGCAGCGACAAATCGATATAAAAGAAGACGGGATTTATTTAAAAAAATAAACTTATTTAGTAATAATATCTACTGCTACGGCGGTAAGAATAAGGTCTGGAATAAAAGCTATTCATTGTTGCATTGTATAACGAATTGTGATAGCGGTGAAAAGGATTACTGCTAAAATTTGTATTGTTATTATTGAAGTTATTAATGCTAGTGTTTAACTGGTCTTGCTGATTGTTTCCAGTAAGCTGAATGGCTTTTTCTTCTTTAGGAGCAGTTTGTGGCAAATTAATAGTGGCGAGACGTTTTGCCTTTGCCATTTCGCGCTGGCGATTTTCTTCCCTTATCACGCCAACCATATCAAATTCTTCACGTTCGTTTTGTACGCCAATAAACCTTCCGCTTGGCAGGTTAGGATCATAAACTAAAAACTGGTTAGGCCTAAGTTCTGATAATACAGGTGCCAAAAATTGATCCTGATCAAGTTCAATATAAACAGGCTCGTTAGCAGGAATTTCCTGTGCAAATAATCCTGTGCTTATTGTAAGTAGAAAAAGGATACTAAAAAGATTTTTCATTGAACCGGAACGTTTCTAAAAACTGTTTCAAAAATTATGCTAAACTTAAAACAGACAGCGCTAAATTCAAAATTAAGAATCAAATTTTTATAGATAACCGATATTGTTGATTTTTAGTATATGTTTTTTAAAATTCTAAGATAAAACTTTAATAAAATCTGATAATTAAGTGTTTATACTTAGATATTTTATATATTCCAATTTCTTTTTAACTATTAATCATCAGCTCATCATGAATAAATCAGGCTATTTATCAATAGTATTAATTTTATTATTCGGTTTAAATTCGGTTTACGCCCAGCAAACTTCAGGAATAGTAAAATATAAAGGAGTAATAAATGAAGATTTCAGGAATAAATTTTTAGAAGAATTCAAGAAGAAAAAAGATGTTGCTCCAGAGATTAGAAAAGGTGTCTTGGAAATGTACTTAAATGCTGAAGAAGACAATTACGAACTTCATTTTAAGGGTCAGGAATCCTATCTGCATTATGTTAAACATCTTGAAAATGAAAATAGAAATACCCTGAAAATCGGAAGTAAGGCAGGAACTAGTGATTTTTATGTAAATCTCGATGACAAAAAGATTATTAGAAAAACTTCAATGATGGGGCTTTTAAATTATGAGTCGATAAGCTGGGAAGTAAAAAACGAGAGCAAAGAAATTGGAGATTACAAATGCTTTAAAGCTGAAGGGATCGAAAAAAAATATCTGCGTGATGGGACAATTGAAGAAGAACCTGTTGTTGCCTGGTTTGCACCAGAAATCCCATGGCAATTTGGACCACATAATTATAATGGGCTTCCAGGCTTGATCTTAAGAATAGATAAGGAAGAGTTTTCTATTATCGCTACTGAAATTATACTGAATCCAGAAGAAAAAATTAAGATCGATCCTGTAGAGGATGGTGCTAAGATTCGCTCAAGAAAGGAAGCTTACCAAATGGCAACAGAATATTATAACGATACCTACGGAAATTAATTCAGTAGAAATTAAAATTACTGCCTAAAATCTCGAATCTTAAAAAATAAGGCTACTTTAGTCGCAAATATAAACATCAAACCTAATCATGAAAAAGTTAGTATTTATCCTATTTGTAATTTTAGGAACCAGCGTTTTTGCACAGGAGACTGAAGGAGATGCTTTTCAGAAAAAAGCCATTAAATTAATCGAATTAACCTCTGGGCAGCAGTTCGAAGTTATTAGCGAGCCAATTGTAAACCAAATTCCAGAAGGGAACAGAGAGGCATTTAAAAAAGAACTTAAAGCAAGCTTAAACGGACTTTATGTAAAGTTAGCTGAAATTTATCGCGAGCAGTTTACTGAAGCCGAACTAGACGAAATTCTTGCCTTCTATGATACACCTGTAGGTAAGAAAATGGTAGCTACGACGCCAAAAGTAATGGAAAAAGCAATGACCGTTGGGCAGCAATGGGGGATGGAACTTCAATCGCTTGTGGCAAAATATATGCAGTAAAACGTATAATTATATATTTAAAAACCTGGTTTTTATAACCGGGTTTTTTTATGGCCTTTTTTAAGAAAATAAATTTCTGCGCTTTTAGAAAATAGAGAGGAAACAAGAGATATTAGATTTTATGCCGGTTTTTGAATTAAAATACTAATCGCTAAGTACTGATAGCTTTAAAACCTCATAGTCCAAACTTTCACTTTATAAACTGCGCACAAAACCTTATTTTTACTTCATAAATTTTATAATATGGAAAAAGCCGACTGGAAAACAGTTAAGGAATACGACGATATCACTTATAAAAAGAGTAATGGAGTTGCCAGAATAGCATTTAACCGCCCAGAGGTGCGTAATGCGTTTAGGCCAAAAACAACCAGCGAATTATTAGATGCTTTTCACGATGCGCACGAAGATACTTCTATAGGAGCGGTATTACTTTCTGCAGAAGGGCCTTCTCCAAAAGATGGAGTATATTCTTTTTGCAGTGGTGGCGATCAAAAAGCCAGAGGTCATCAGGGATATGTAGGTGAAGATGGTTATCATCGTTTAAATATTTTAGAAGTGCAACGTTTAATTCGCTTTATGCCAAAAGCGGTAATTTGTGTAGTGCCAGGCTGGGCTGTTGGTGGTGGTCACAGTTTGCACGTAGTTTGTGATATTACTTTGGCAAGTAAAGAACATGCGATCTTTAAACAAACAGATGCAGATGTTACCAGTTTCGATGCAGGTTATGGATCTGCTTATTTAGCGAAAATGGTTGGGCAAAAGAAAGCGCGTGAGATTTTCTTTTTAGGCCGAAATTATTCAGCGCAGGAAGCTTACGAAATGGGAATGGTAAATGCTGTGATTCCGCATGAAGAATTAGAAGATACCGCTTACGAGTGGGCGCAGGAAATTCTTGCAAAATCACCAACTTCAATCAAAATGCTGAAGTTTGCCATGAATTTAACTGATGATGGAATGGTAGGACAACAGGTTTTTGCAGGTGAAGCAACACGTTTGGCTTATATGACAGATGAAGCTAAAGAAGGCCGTAACGCATTTTTGGAAAAGAGAAAGCCAAATTTCGAGAAAAAATGGATTCCGTAGAGACCCCATTCAGCAATAATACGATCGATATAGCTACACTGCCAGATTTTGAAGAGGTAGCCATGAATCCCGTTCGTGAAAAATTATTAACCAAACACTTGTTGCAAACTGGTGTTTGGTTTTTACTCGTTATTGCTTTTAGCGTTTTTATGTATTTTCAGGATGAAATTTTGGTTGGAGGTATTATTAGCGGAATTATCATCCTATTTTTAGTAGTTCTGGTTTTCAATTTTATTAAAAAGCAGCCGCGCTACGCTTATGCGATAAGAGAAAAAGATCTAATTTATAAACGCGGATTTTTGCTAAGCAAAACTACGGTCGTTTCTTTCAACAGGATTCAGCATGTATCCATAAATCGTAGTGTTTTAGATAAGTGGCTGGATCTTTCTACCCTTAAAATTTTTACAGCAGGTGGTAGCGGTAGCGATGTAAAAATTCCCGGTTTAGATCCAACAGTTGCCGAAAAGCTGAAAGAAGCTCTAGCAGGTAAAATTGCCAACGAAAATGTCTAAGGCTTTCAGCATACCGCAACGGCAATCTGCAGTGGGAATTCTCCTTATTTTCACTTCTACACTTTATAAGTTCATTAGAGGGTTTTGGGCTGCTTTAGCATATTTTGTTTTAAAAAGACCAGAGGGAGATATTTTACTCTATATCATTTTAGGAGTTTCTGTACTCTTTGTCTTAGTTGCGATTTATAGTTATTTTGATTACCGAAAATTTTTGTTTCATATCGATTACGAAGCTGAAGAATTTATTCTGAAAAAGGGCGTTTTTAGCTCAGATTTTGTATCGATTCCTTTTGATAAAATTCAGCAGGTAAATTTTAAACGAGGCATTTTACAGCGCGTAGCCGGAGTATATAGCTTGGTTATCGATACTGCTGGAAGTAAGCAGAAAGAAGTAGAAATAAAAGCGGTTAATACTGAGGATGCGAATCAAATCGCTGATATTTTAAATAGCCTGAAGGAGGGAGGGAATGCAGACGCTGAAATTTTAGATGAGACTCAAATTAATACTGAAGCTAAAACTGAAAAATTTCAGGAAGAAAAATGGACATATCGTTTAAGCTTGGCAACCTTGATCAAAACAGGTTTAAGTAGTAATTTCTTTAGAGGATTCGGACTTATTTTTGTGTTTATTTCTACGATTTTCAACGAGCTGAATCAGTTTTTTAAAGAAGAAACATCAGAGTGGGAATCACAGTTTACTGAAGATATAGGTGGAGTAGCTACCGAGTCGATTTTGTTTATTTCCGGGCTTATTTTTTTACTACTCGCATTAAGTATTTTTATTACGACCGCTGAGGTTTTTATTAAATATTTCAACCTTAATCTTACACAAACTAAAAGTAGTTTAGACCTACAAATGGGTTTGCGTACCAATACTAGGGTTTCCTTAAAGCCAATTCGGGTTCAGATTTTAAAGATCGTTACTAATCCCATACAAAGACGCTTAAATTTGTACAAAGCAGGCTTATGGGTAGCCAGTAGTGAGGAGAATGATAAGAAAAGCGTAATTCAGATTCCGGGATTGGAAAAAGATACCATTCAGAAGATAAAATCCTTTCTTTATCAGTCTTCAGAAACCGAATCTGGAACTATTTTTAAACCACATTGGGTAGAATTATCACGGCGTTTGATTATTGGCGCGATACCAGTGATTGCGACCGGGATTCTGCAATACTTCATTAATTTTATCGAATTTCAGTGGTGGATTTTAGTAGCTTCAGCGTATTTATTGATTTATGCTATTTTTCAATTCAGAATATATTACTCGCTTAGTTTAAAAATAGGAGAGGAGTTTATTACAAAATCCTATTTAGCCTGGGATGAGACCATCGAAATCGTAGAAATCTACAAATTACAGGGGATTAGCGTAAAACAACCTTTATGGTATAAAAAGCGAAATTTGGTGCACGTTGTTTTTCACAATGCTGCAGGGGATATTACATTTAGAGCTGTAGATAAAGCGGTTTTAGATAAAATGAATTACTGTCTTTACGCTATAGAACGAACCAATGATGCCTGGATGTAAATCGCTAAATTCGTAAAATTGCATTCTGGATCTTTTCGAAAAAACAAAGATAAAAAATGAAAGAAGCTGAGGAGTTTTGTCCCAAAAATAAAGAAGAATGGAGAAACTGGCTCAAGCAAAACCACGCTGATAAAGATGCAGTATGGTTAATCTTTTATAGAAAAACTTCACCTAAGTATAATTTAAGTTGGAGTGAATCTGTAGATGAATCTCTTTGTTTTGGTTGGATCGATAGCACAAAAAAGACAATTGATAGCGAGAAGTACAAACAGTATTTTACAAAACGAAAAGCCAAAAGTAATTGGTCTAAAGTCAATAAAGAAAAGATTCAAAAATTAATCGATAATGGACTTATGGCTGAAGCCGGGTTGGCAAGTATTGAAATTGCAAAAGAAAATGGTTCTTGGACATTTTTGGATGCTATTGAAAATCTTGAGATTCCAAATGACTTATTACTGGAATTTTCCAAAAATAAAGGAACTTTGGAATATTTTGAAAGTTTAAGTAAGTCAGACAAAAAATCAATTTTATACTGGGTGATTTCGGCTAAAAGAGAACAGACTAGAGAAAAAAGAATTCTAGACATTGTGGAAAATGCCTGTCAAAGAAATAAACCCAAACAATTTAGATAAAAGTTCTAAAAATCTATTTCTAATATTAGGACTTTTCTAGGATTTATAGATTATTATTTTCAGTTTTATTTGAAAATCGAGATTAAATGCTCCAGTAGAAATATAAAAAGCCACTAAGAATTAGCGGCTTTTTTGTTTTGAAAATCGATGATTTTTACATCAATTTTGGAAATTTTTCTGGATTGCTTTCATGCATAATGGCATATATTTTTTCGTAAACATCTTCGTGAGAAGGTTTAGAAAAATAATCGCCGTCACTACCATAAGCTGGGCGATGTTCTTTAGCAGTTAGCGTTTGCGGTTTACTGTCTAAATAACGCCATGCATTTTGGTCTTCTAATACTTTTTGTAAGATATAGGAAGAAGCACCGCCTGGTACATCTTCATCGATTACAAGTAAGCGATTCGTTTTCTTTACACTTTCTACGATATCATGAGAAGTATCGAATGGGAGTAAGGATTGTACATCTATAATTTCAACATCGATGCCTATTTCAGCAAGCTCATCGGCGGTTTGTTCAATAATCCTAAGTGTAGAACCATAAGAAACCAAAGTAATATCTTTACCTTCTCTAAGCGTTTCTACCTTGCCAATTGGAGTTTTGAATTCTCCAAGATTTTCTGGTAAACGTTCCTTTAAACGATATCCATTAAGACATTCTACAATTAGAGCAGGATTATCAAGATCGAGTAAATTATTGTAGAAGCCGGCAGCTTTGGTCATATTTCTAGGAACTAAAACATACACACCACGAATCAAATTTAAGATTCCGCCTAATTGAGATCCACTATGCCAAATACCTTCCAAACGGTGGCCACGGGTTCTAACAATTAATGGATTTTTTTGTTTTCCTTTAGTTCTGTAATGTAAGGTAGCCAAATCGTCACTAATAGTTTGTAAGGCATACATTACGTAATCTAAATACTGAATTTCAGCAATAGGGCGTAATCCTCTTAGCGAAAGACCAATTCCTTGTCCCAGGATTGTTGCTTCGCGTATTCCGGTATCGGCAACGCGGTATGATCCATATTTTTTCTGAAGACCTTCTAAGCCCTGGTTTACATCTCCAATTTCACCAGCATCTTCACCAAAAATCATAGTTTCTGGTCGGGTTTCAAAAATCTTATCAAAATTATCACGAATTACGATACGTGCATCTACCATTTTAGGTTCATCTGCATACACCGGTAAAACTTCATTATCGATTGCTTTATTGGTGCTATAAAGATGGCTACTGTATTCATCGAAAGATTGATCATTAAAATCTTTGATCCAATTAATTAATTCAGTTTTATCTTCACCATTAAAATTGATAATGTAGCGTAATGTTTTTCTAGCTAAAGAAAGCACATCCTTTTTTAAAGGTTCTTTAGTGCTTTTAAGTTTTTTAATAAGTGGCTTTAAGTGTTCTTCAGCATCACTTTTTTTAGCGATATTGCTAAGAATTTGAAGTAATTCTTGTTGCTTTTCCTTGTTAGGATTTAGGTAAGCATTCCAGGCTCTTTTTTTCCCTTCTCTAACTTCGCGCTTAATATCTTTATCCAATTTATCGATTTCTTCAGGAGTACTGAAGCCATTTTCGATAATCCAGGTTCTAAATTTTGCGTTACAATCAAATTCTTTTTCCCAGGCTAAGCGCTTGTCACTTTTATAACGTTCGTGAGATCCAGAAGTAGAGTGCCCCTGTGGTTGTGTTAATTCAACTACATGGATTAATACCGGGCAATGTTCTTCTCTGGCAATTTTTTGAGCTTTATCGTAAGCTTCAACCAACTCTACATAATCCCAACCATTTACCACAATGATTTCGTAACCATTGTTTTTATCTTGATCACGCTGAAATCCTTTTAGAACTTCAGAAATACTTTCTTTTGTAGTTTGATGTTTTGCATGTACCGAAATTCCGTATTCATCATCCCAAACACTTAACACCATTGGTACCTGTAAAACACCTGCTGCATTTACGGTTTCCCAAAAATGTCCTTCACTGGTACTTGCGTTTCCTATAGTTCCCCAGGCAACTTCGTTACCATTGTTAGAAAACATTTCAGCATCTAAACCATCTACATTTCTATAAATTTTAGAAGCCTGTGCTAAACCTAACAATCTTGGCATTTGGCCGGCAGTTGGAGAAATATCTGCACTAGAGTTTTTTTGCTCCATCAGGTTTTTCCAACTTCCGTCGTCATTATTATTATGGGAGATAAAATGGCCACCCATTTGGCGACCGGCAGACATTGGTTCGTTTTCAATATCGGTGTCGGCATAAAGTCCGGCAAAAAAGTTTTCTATGCTTAAATGTCCAATCGCCATCATAAAAGTTTGATCGCGATAGTAACCAGATCTAAAATCACCGTTCTTAAAACTTTTTGCCATTGCAATTTGAGGCAACTCTTTACCGTCTCCAAAAATCCCAAATTTTGCTTTACCAGTAAGCACTTCACGTCTTCCCAGCAAGCTACATTCGCGGCTCGTTACGGCAACTTTATAATCTTTTAAAACTTGTGTTTTAAAATCTTCGTAAGAAATCGATTCTTTAGTTTCGGTTTCGCTTTGCATGAACTTCTTTTTTGGATCACACAAATATAGCTAAATTTAGGATTGTACACAATTCATAAAAATCTACATATTTTAAATATAACATATTTTAACATCGGTTAAATTGAAATTATTTAAAAAATATTAGAAAAATTTCGTTTTTATTGAATTCTTTGAAATTGGTTTTTCAATAAAAATCTTGTTGAATTTTAGCGAATTAATACCATCTACGGGTAAAAAGACGTATTAAAGTGTTGATATCCAGCGATACGATAAATCTAATTTTTTGATCATAATTAGGTTGCGCTATTTCCCAGCCTAAATTTGAGTATACCGGGAAAAAAACTTCAAAATAATCTTCAACAAGTGCTACACGAATACCCGAATCATATAGGAATTCGCTGTTTTGGCCTCTATTTTTTATAATCCCGGCATCGCCATAGGCAAAAATCCATTTCCAGATATTGGTGCTTGCGTTTACGGTTGTAATCCATTGGTTAGCATATTCTGGCATTACCTGAGATTTAAATCCTCCTTCAGCCATTATAATTTGCTGGCTAAATAGTCCATCGCCTTCGCTTCTTCCGTAGTAATTATAATCGAAAAGATAATCTGTTGGCCTGTCTAAAGCAAAGCTGAAATAATTAGAATCTTCCTGTAAATCACTATAAATAAAAGTCCCTCCATAAAACCGCAGGTTTATCTGGCGATTGTTTTTAAATAATTTTCGATACTGAAGGGTTAAAGAAACTTTACTGAAATTTTCGGCAAGTTGATAATCGATCACCGCTGATGTATGATCTACCAAAAATGAATTTCCGTAGCCATAACGTACATTAAAAACATTATAATTGGGTGTTGTTTGGTTTTGATCAAATGGATTTGCGTCACGATTCACGTTAATATTTCTAATCGATAAACTTTGCCGCTCGTTATCTCTTAAGTTTTGTGGTCTAAAAACAAAATTTAAATAAGGAGTATACCTACGATAAAAAAGATCGTAGCCATAAGAAAACCTGTTACCACTAATTCCTAATCTAATTGTACGTAAATCTTTATTATCATATCGCCAGGTATAATCGATATTGGCACTACCAACAAGGGTATTGCTGTTAAAGCCATATTTTGGAGCTAGCCTAAAACTTAAATCTTTTGCCAAAAATGTGGTATTGTACATTTTTGGGCCAATCGCAATCCCATCATAAAGATTATAATCTATTTCTGGAGTAAAAAATACCTGAGCGTATTTAGGATCTTCTATATCTTCAAGTAACCTAAATTGTATGGGTTTATTAAAAAGTTTACTTACTCCCCTAAAATTATTTCGTTGGTTATATTCTGGGATAATCTGCTCGTAGTTCAATGCAATTCGTTCAGCATCATTTCGGGGAATAGTTACCTGCTTTTCTTTATCGATACTATCTACCCAGGTTTTATAAATAATCTTATCGTCTTTTATGCCGTAAAGAGAAACAGGCATTTTGTTATCTCTTATATTCTTAATGGTAACTTTAAGTGAATCTTTACTTTTTTTGAGTTTGGATATTTTGAAGTCAATTTTTTTTCTGGAGTTTACATAATCTTCAAAAAACCAGTCAATATTTTTATCTGCATTTTTGTGCAAAATCGACGAGAATTCTTTTTCTGAACTTAGTTTTAATCTATTTTCTAAATAGAATTCTGAAATTGCATTTTTCACTTTTTCGCTACCCAGATAATCTTCAAGATATTTTATGCCAATTCCGGCTTTATAAGGATTAGCGATATTTACATTGAATTTAAGTAGAGAATCTTTACTGCTTCCCAACGGCTGATCTATATTTAGCCTAGCCATATTCATGTACAGAAATTGGTATTGATCGTTAAACTCTAAATCTGCCGCATGAAACCACCGTAATCCAATTATCTTACTAAGACTACCAATAAGTTTCATTTTTGGATAATAACGGTCTACATAATCGATCATCAAGGAGATCGCAATAGCATCATGAACCCATTGATCTTGCTGCGGATCTAATAGTAAACTGTTACTTAAAAAGTTATTGGTAATTGTTTTTAACTGCTGAATATCATAATTGAATCCATCTGGGAAAGGTCTTATAAAATCTGGTAATTGATTTAAGCCATAAACCGGGTTTTTTAAATAATCTTCTTTAGTGATCAATAATTTTTTATGTGGATATTCCCCTAATCTTTCCTGAAGAAAATCAAAGATTCGTGTTAGGATTAGATCTTTAATTTCAGGTTGTAATCCATCATCATCCAGATTTGTTACTAGTTGATGTTTACCAACAGGTAAAGTTTCTGGCTCGTAAGTTTGTGTAAGTAAAAGCTCAGATTCTACTCGGTTTTCACCAGTTAATCTTATGTGTCTGCGATTGCCCGCCGTGTAATTATGAAAAATATCTAAAGCAGTAGATGGAAAGAATTCGGTAGAAACGTCTAATTGAATATCTAAATTTGCCGGTGGCGTATACTGCTCACCAATATCTTTATGGCTATATAATTTCCATTCGCCATCAAAAACAGCAGGGGTTAGATACCAGAATTTTAGTTTGTAATTGCCATCGCTGCTTACCCCAAAACGAGTAAATTTATCGCTGGGAACTTTGATACTATAGTTAAATGTAAGATTAATTTTTTCGTCTGGATCCAACTTTTTGTTTAGCTGAACTCTTATAATATCAGGATGTTTTTGTGGTCGTATCCAAACCAGTTGATTCCCATCCTGTTTTATATGCTTAATGCTTGTAAAGCCTTTTTCTTCGGGCTTAGAGAAATGGAATTTACGAACATATTCCTCCCCAAAACGATGTGCCAGGGGAGTATTTTTATCTTTAAACGCATTAGCCCAATCATTTAAATAGAGTTCCTTTACAGGCACTTTTGCCGTATTTACATAGGTAAGTTGTTGATTTATGTAAATTGTTCTTTCTTCTTTGTTCAGCTCAGCGTTTATTAAAATTTGATTCTGAGCCACAACACCATCCATCTTCAACAAGCAATAAAAAAAAAGTACAAAAAGGGTTCTCAAAGGGGAATTTTACATTTTAAATTCTATCATATGTACGAAAACTACAATTGTCTGGTTTAGAAATTAGGGCTAAGATTGTATTCATCATAGAATTTATCCAAAATTTCGATAACTTCTTCTGGAGTATCTACAACCTGTACAAGATCCATATCTGGAGCGCTAATATTCTTAAAGCTATCTAATAACGTTGTTTTTATCCACTCTACCAAACCACTCCAAAATTCGCTTCCCACTAAAATAATTGGGAATTTGTCGATCTTATGTGTTTGAATTAAAGTAATAGCTTCAAATAATTCATCTAAAGTTCCAAAACCGCCCGGCATTACTACAAAGCCCTGTGAGTATTTTACAAACATCACTTTTCTCACGAAAAAGTAATCGAAATCTAAACTCTTATCATTATCGATGTATGGATTGTCGTGTTGCTCGAAAGGTAATTCGATATTAAGTCCTACAGAAGTGCCTCCGGCAAGGTGAGCACCTTTGTTTCCGGCTTCCATGATTCCAGGACCACCACCGGTGATAATTCCGTAGCCATGATCTACGATCTTTTTGGCAACATCTTCAGTAAGCTTATAATATTTCATATCTGGTTTTGTACGAGCCGAACCGAATATCGAAACACATGGGCCAATCTGACTCAGTTTTTCGTATCCGTTTACAAATTCGCCCATGATCTTAAAGATCGCCCAGCTATCATTCGTTTTTATCTCATTCCAGGTTTTTCCTCCTTGTTTTGGTATCATTCTTTTAATCTTTTACCCGATAATCGGGATTAAATGTTCCGTTTTAATCCAGATAACTATCGTCATCCGGATTGCTCGGAATCATAATTATTTTATTTAAGTTCTTTTTTAAGGAATCTTGCCGTGTGGCTTTTTTTGTTTTTGGCAACTTCTTCAGGTGTGCCGGTTACGATTACTTCGCCGCCGCCTTTACCACCTTCAGGGCCAATATCGATAATATGGTCTGCCATTTTTATAACATCCAGATTATGCTCGATAATTAAAACAGTATTTCCTTTGTTGGTTAATTTATTCAGGACTTCCATTAAAACTCTAATATCTTCAAAATGAAGTCCGGTTGTTGGTTCGTCTAAAATATAAAAAGTATTTCCGGTATCTCGTTTAGACAATTCCGTAGCCAATTTTATACGCTGCGCTTCACCACCAGAAAGTGTAGTACTTTGCTGCCCAAGCGTAACATAGCCTAAACCAACATTTTTGATCGTATTCAATTTTCTAAAGATCTTCGGGATAGGTTCAAAGAAATCTGTGGCTTCGTCGATCGTCATTTCTAACACATCTGCAATAGATTTTCCTTTGTACCGAATTTCTAAAGTTTCGCGGTTAAATCTTTTTCCGTGGCAGGTTTCACATTCAACATAAACATCGGGTAAGAAGTTCATTTCGATTACTCGAAGTCCGCCGCCTTTACAAGTTTCACAGCGCCCACCTTTTACGTTAAAACTGAATCTTCCAGGCTTATATCCTCTAATTAAAGCTTCAGGAGTTTTTGCGAAAAGACTTCTAATTTCAGAAAAAACACCGGTATATGTCGCCGGGTTACTTCTTGGCGTTCGCCCAATTGGCGACTGATTGATGTCGATCACTTTATCAATATGATCTAAACCTTTGATTTTTTTATAAGGTTTAGGCTCTTTAACACCATTAAAATAATGTGCGTTCATGATCGGGTAAAGGGTCTCGTTGATCAATGTAGATTTTCCACTTCCCGAAACTCCCGTAACAGCGATCATTTTTCCTAATGGAAATTGAACCGAAACATTCTTCAGGTTATTTCCTGTTGCGCCGGTGAGTTTAATTTCCTTTCCGTTTCCTTTTCTCCTTTCCTTCGGAACAGCAATTTCTCGTTTTCCGCTTAAATAATCGGCAGTAAGCGTCCTGTTTTTTTGCATTTCTGAAGGTGGTCCCTGGCTAATGATCTCGCCACCATGCTTCCCGGCTTTTGGGCCAATATCGATCACATGATCTGCACGCTCGATCATATCCTTATCGTGTTCTACCACGATCACAGAGTTGCCAATATCTCGTAAAGAAACCAGAGAATTGATTAGTTTCTCGTTATCTCGTTGATGCAAACCAATACTTGGTTCATCTAAGATATAAAGTACACCAACCAATTGCGAGCCAATTTGCGTGGCCAGCCTTATTCGCTGGGCTTCACCACCCGATAGACTTTTTGAGCTTCGGTTTAAGTTTAAATAGGTAAGCCCAACATCTTCTAAAAATTTGAGTCGGGTTCTAATTTCCTTCACCACTTCAGTAGCGATCTTCTTTTGTTTTTCTGAAAGTCGGTCTTCAAGATCTTCAAAAAGAGCTACTAAATCACTAATATCAAGATTCGCTAATTCAGCGATGTTTTTTTCGTCGATCTTAAAATAAAGCGATTCTTTCTTAAGCCTTGTACCGTTACAGCTTGGGCATTCGATCTTATCCATATATTCTTTCGCCCAGCGACGTAAAGAACTGGAATCATTATTTTTATAAGTCTCTTCAATAAAGGTAGCAACGCCTTCAAAATCGATCTTATATTCTCTGGTAATTCCTATAGTTTTAGATTCTTTGCTGAATTTCTCTTTTCCGCCGTACATGATCATATTCATGGCTTCCTGCGGAATTTTTTCGATAGGATCGTTCAGGCTAAAATCAAAACGTTCAGCAATAAGCTGAAGTTGTGAGAATACCCAGTTCTTTTTTTGCGGTCCATGTGGTGCTAATCCACCGCTTTTAATCGACTTAGATTTATCTGGAATAATTCGATCTTCATTTACTTTATAAAGCGTCCCAATACCGCTACAGCTAGGGCAGGCACCTTTTGGAGAATTGAACGAAAATGTATTTGGCTCTGGATTAGGATAGGAGATTCCGGTGGTAGGACACATTAAGTTTCGACTAAAAAATCGAACTTCGCCGGTTTCCTGCTCCATGATCATAAGTACATCGTCGCCATGATACATGGCCGTTTTTATACTTTCGTCCAAACGTTTTTGCGCATCGGTATTATCGTCGATCTTTAAACGATCGATCACGATCTCGATATCATGCGTTTTATATCGATCCAGTTTCATGCCTTTTACGATATCCCGAATTTCACCATTGGTTCTCACTTTTACAAAACCTTGTTTGGCAATATTCTCGAATAACTCACGGTAATGTCCTTTACGGGATCTAATTACCGGGGCCAAAACGCTTACACGTTTATCTTTATAATGTTCGATGATCAAATCCTTGATCTGATTATCGGTATAACTTACCATTTTCTCGCCTGTGTTGTAACTATAGGCTTCACCGGCGCGGGCAAAAAGTAGCCTTAAGAAATCGTAAATCTCGGTAATCGTTCCTACCGTACTACGCGGATTCTTACTCGTAGTTTTTTGCTCGATCGCAATTACGGGAGAAAGACCTTCAATTTTATCTACATCAGGGCGCTCTAAACCACCAAGAAACTGGCGAGCATAGGCAGAAAATGTTTCGATATAACGACGCTGACCTTCAGCATAGATCGTATCAAAAGCAAGGGAAGATTTCCCGGAACCTGAAAGTCCCGTGATCACGACTAACTTTTCGCGGGGAATTTCGACATCAATATTTTTTAAATTATGAACTCTGGCTCCTAAAACCTCTATTTTTTCTTCAGTTTTCGTCATATTTTTCATCAAGATCGCAAAGTTACTCAATGCATTGCTAACTAAAAAGTAAGCAAAGTTTCACCATTGTTAATTTCAATCTAAATTTGAATGATTTTGTTGAATTTCGATTAGCAATTACTGTTCCAGTAGTTCTTTTTTCCGTTTTTCTGAAAAAGCTTCAAGTTCAGCAAAAAATCTATAGAATTCATCTTTAAATTCATCGTAAAACTCTCGAAGCTCGTTTACAGATTCGTCCATTTTCGATTTAAACTTGGTGCGCTGGTTCATTTGCGATAAAATAAGGCCAATTCCGTCGATCGTAGAGTAAGTTACCAGCCAGTTATGCTCTATCATGTATGGCATAAAGTTTTTTACTCGTTTTGGTAAAACCTGGGGATTACGCTGAATAAGATTATAAAAATCCTGGCTATAATCTTCTAATTTCGTCTCATGAAAATCACTCCAGTTTGCGGCCAAAAAATGATCGTATAAAATGTCGACGATCACGGTACTGTAATGTGAATATTTATCGAAAAGCCTATGAACACTTTGGTGAACAATAGGATGGGAGTCTGTAAACTCGTCGATATTTCGATGTAAAGTGATTCCTTGTTGTACGGCTTTTGGATAGTCTAAATATTGCTTTCCTTTTACAGAATCGGCTATAAAATTACCGATTTTTAGCATGTCATTATTTCCAGAGAGGTAGATGTGGGCCAGATAATTCATTGTCACAATATAATGAATCTACTTCATTATGTTTTGTTAAGATTTTGAGTAGGCGCTACATCCTGCTATATTTGTAATAAGGCAAAAAAAGTCTTTGGAAACAAACAAACTTACAACATGAGCTTAATAAAATCTATTTCAGGAATTCGCGGGACAATTGGTGGTAAAATTGGCGATAACTTAACGCCGATCGATACCGTAAAATTTGCTGCCGCTTACGGAACCTGGTTAAAATGGACTTCAGATAAAGAAAACTTAAGAGTAGTAATTGGTCGTGATGCCAGAATTTCTGGGAGTATGATTCAACAACTTACAGTAAATACTTTAGTTGGTTTAGGAATCGATGTGGTAGATATCGATCTTTCTACAACACCAACAGTTGAAGTTGCTGTGCCTTTAGAAAATGCTGATGGCGGAATTATTCTTACGGCTAGCCACAATCCTAAACAATGGAATGCATTAAAATTGCTGAATAATAAAGGTGAATTTTTAAGCGGAGAAGACGGAGCGAAAATTCTTGAAATTGCTGAAAGTGATGATTTTAATTTTGCTGAAGTGGACGATCTTGGGAAAATTACCAAAATCGACGATTATATCGATCGACATATCGAAGAAGTTTTAAAACTGAAGTTGGTAGATGCAGAGAAGATCAAAGCGGCTAAATTTAAAGTGGTTGTAGATGCGGTAAACTCTACCGGCGGAATTGCGATCCCAAAACTTCTTAAGCAATTGGGTGCTGAGGTGGTTGAATTATATTGTGAACCCAACGGCCATTTTCCTCATAATCCCGAGCCTTTAAAAGAGCATCTTGCTGATATTTGTGAATTAGTGAAGAAAGAAAAAGCCGATTTTGGAGTGGTGGTAGATCCAGATGTAGATCGTTTGGCGTTTATCGATGAAACCGGAGAAATGTTTGGCGAGGAATACACCTTAGTGGCATGTGCCGATTATGTACTTGGGAAAACTCCGGGTGATACGGTTAGTAATTTATCGTCTTCCAGAGCTTTACGTGATGTTACTCAAAAACATGGCGGAAGTTATAAAGCTAGCGCTGTAGGTGAAGTTAATGTGGTAACGCTAATGAAAGAATCTAATGCTGTTATTGGTGGTGAAGGTAATGGCGGAATTATTTATCCTGAAGCGCATTATGGGCGTGATAGTTTAGTTGGTGTAGCTTTGTTTTTAACACATTTAGCTGAAAAGAAAGTAAAAGTTTCTGAGCTGCGAGCTGAATATCCTGCCTATTACATGAGCAAAAACAAAATTGAATTAACTCCGCAGATCGATGTTGATGCTATTTTAAAAGCGATGGAAGAGAAATATGCAAATGAAGAAATTAGCACAGTCGACGGGGTGAAAATTGACTTTCCAGAAAATTGGGTACACTTAAGAAAATCGAATACTGAGCCGATTATTAGAATTTATACCGAAGCAAAATCACAACAAAAAGCCGATGAACTTGCACAGCAAATGATTAGTGAAATTAAGGAGATTGTGGGATAGGTGATTTTGGTTAACAGTTTATAGTTTACGGCGAACGGTTGGCAGTTAATAGTTTACGGTGAGCAGTTGGCAGGAGCAGTTTGAAGTAATTCTTCAGATCATATAAATTTTATAAACAAGCAAATATGGAGATCCTAAAATTAAATTGGGGTTTTCAAAGCACTTCTCGATACAACGAATCTTTCCATTTTATTTCAAGATTCGTCACTCGAAGTGACAATTTCGTAAATAAGAATTTTTTTGGCAGTCAGTTCGAGTGATTTTAATGGAGCGTTAACGGAATTAAAATTGTATCGAGAACTAAATTTATGGAGAACCGAAATTAAATTGGCGTTTTCAAAAGACTTCTCGATACAACTAATCTTTCCGTTTTACTTCAAGATTCGTCACTCGAAGTGACAATTTCGTAAATAAGTTATTGTCTACTGTCAATTTGAGTCATTTTAATGGAGTGATAACTTAATTAAAATAGTATCGAGAACTAAATTCATGGAGAACAGTAATAAAATTGGCGTTTCCAAAGCACTTCTCGATACAACGAATCTTTCCGTTTTACTTCAAGCTTCGCCACTCGAAATGACAATTTAGAAAAGAAAACCGATAATTGTTTACTGTTAATTGTTTATTGATCACTGCCTACTGTGATTGCTCACTGAAAGCTCTATTTCACAACAGCATTTTCGGGGATAGGAGCGTTGCGGTGTTTAAAACGCTTGTGCGTCCATAGATAATATTCTGGATGGGCTTTGATTTGAGCTTCCAGTCGGTCGCGGAAGGAAGTGGTTATAAAAAAATCAGGCTCAGATTGTGGATTATTGGTGATCTTTTTTAGGCGAGCTTCATAGAAACCACGTTTTACTTTTTCGACTTCAAGATAGTACACCGGCATATCAAAATCTTTGGCTAATTTTTCAGTTCCGGTAAAAAATGGCACTTTAATACCCATAAAATCAGTCCAAAACTTATAATTTGCCCGTTTGGGAGTTTGATCGGCGATCATTCCGTAGATACCATTCAGGTTATTTTTTTGGTGGCGTGCAATCGTACTCACTACACGGTGAGATTCAATCATTTCAGTATTAAATTTTCCGCGGAGATCTTTTACCAGTTTGTCGAAGTGTTTATTTCTAATACGTTTATAGATTCCGTGTCCCTTCAGTTTTAGTCCGTATACTTCCATAGAGATCATCCACTCATAACTGGCATAATGTCCGCACATTACCAAAACGCCTTTGCCAAGATTGTTTACGGTTTCAATATCTTCAGGATGGGTAAAAACAAAGCGTTTTTTTAATTCGGCTTCAGAAATTGTAAGTGTTTTAATCATCTCTAAGAACATATCGCACATGTGATGATAAAACTTCTTTTTTATACTTTTTAGTTCGGCTTCAGATTTTTTAGGAAAAGCCAATTTTAGGTTATTTTCTACGGTTTTTTTACGATACCCCACAATGTGATACACCAGGATGTACACTAGGTCTGAGAATAAATAAAAAAGCCTAAAGGGTAAAATAGAAATTAACCAAAGTAGAGGATAAACCAGCCAGAAAACAAATCCCTGCATAAAAAAACTTTCAGCAAATATATGGTATATTTGAAATTAAACTGCAATAGCTATGGGCAATTTAGAATTGGTGACAATTATCATTATCGCGGCAAACGTGATTATTTCTTTTAAAGGATTTAATGATCCAGAGTTTTTTCACAAGTACAAGTTTAACATCGCCGATATAAAAAGTGGTAAAAAATATCAAATCTTAACTTCAGGATTTTTGCATATAGATCATGCTCACTTATTTGTGAATATGCTTACACTGTACTTTTTTGCAGATGCCGTGCTTTTTTATTTAGGCACCTTAAAGTTTCTTGTTGTTTATGTGGTTAGTTTGATATTAGGTAATTTAATGTCTCTTTATTTTCATAAGGATGAATACAATTATACAGCAGTTGGTGCCAGTGGCGCAGTTATGGGGATTTTATATGCAGCAATTTTATTGAATCCAGACATGATGCTTGGATTGTTCTTTATTATCCCTATCCCGGCCTATTTGTTTGGGATTGGATATCTACTTTATACCATCTACGGAATGAAAAGCCGAAGAGATAATATTGGCCACGATGCACATTTTGGTGGAGCGGTTGGAGGATATTTATCAACAATAATTTTAGCGCCATTTGTGTTAGAAGCTCATCTTATGATGGTTATCCTTTTAGCGGTGCCAATCGTGATTTTATTTTTACTTCATCGTAGCGGAAAGATATAGTTTGGTATCGTATTTGGAATAGTCTTTCCAAATGAAAAAAATCAATCATATGAAAAAGTTAGTGCTTTTACTGGTAATTATCACCAGCATGAGTTTAAATGCTCAAAATTCAACCGAAAGAAATACTGTTAGTGTAAGTGGTGAAGGAACTGTGATGGTAGTTCCAGATATGGTAACTATAAATTCTAGAATTGAAACCGAAGGTTTGGATGCTGAAGCGGTTAAAAAAGAAAATGATAAAATTGCGAATAAGATCTTTAAATATCTAAAATCGAAAGGAGTTGCTGAAAAGAATATTCAAACAGAATATGTAAATCTTAATAAGCGCGTCGATTATAACACTAAGGAAGAAACTTTTGTAGCCAATCAGGCAATTTCTATAAAACTTGAGGATCTTAAGGATTACGAAGAAATCATGCAGGGCTTATTAAAAAATGGTTTAAACCGAATTAATGGAGTAGAGTTTTCTTCTTCTAAAATTGGCGAATATCAAAAAGAAGCGCGTAAAAAAGCCGTTTTAGATGCAAAGAAAAAAGCTGAGGATTTGGTAGCGCCATTAGATCAAAAAATTGGTAAGGCGGTGATGATCTCTGAAAATGGAGGAAATTCTTATCCAGTTTTGAGAATGGCTGAAATGAAATCATCTTCTCAGTCAGATCAGCAAACTATAGCTCCTGGTGAAATGGAAGTTAGTATAAACGTGAATATAAGTTTCCAGTTATATTAATCTGAAGTTACTTCAGATTCTTAATTAGTTAGTTAAACAAAAAAATCCCCGGCTCAACCGGGGATTTTTGATTTTAATATTTTTCAGAAAAGAATTTATTCAGCAGCTAAAAGCTCTCCAATTCTTTTGTCTAAAGCTTCTTCACCACGAACATCACGATCTACGATTACCCCGTTTTCATCGATAATGAAAGTAGCAGGAATTGCACGGATTCCGTATTTTTTAGCGATTGGCTCGTCCCAAAATTTAAGGTTAGAAACATGGTTCCAAACAAGTCCGTCGTCTTCAATAGCTTTTAACCACTTATCTTTTTCGTTAGGCTTATCTAAAGAAACACTAATAATGTTTAAACCTTTATCATGGTATTTGTTATACACTTTTACCACGTTTGGATTCTCCTGTCTACAAGGTTTACACCATGCTGCCCAAAAATCGATAATAGTTACTTTACCCATTGCATCAGCTAAAGCTAATTCTTCACCATCTGGAGTTGGGCCACTAAAATCTGGAGCATCACTACCAATTTCAGTAGCATTCATAGTTTCAAGTTGCTTCCCAATCATTTCTCCGTAAGGCGTGCTTTTTACCTGATCAGATAAAGATTCGTAAAGCTCCTTAATTTCTTTGATAGGAGGTTGCTGAGCTCTTAAAAGATCCATAATGGCCATGATAGCAATAAAAGAATCTTTATTTTCCTGAGCGATTTGCATTTTAAATAACTTATCGTTCTCGATAATCTCCTTCTGAGTATTTTGTAAAGTTTCCAGCTTTGTAGAATCCTGACTTTGGTATGCCATTCTCATTTCAGCACCAAGCTTACTTCCTTCTTTATTGATCGACTGGTAGTGATCTAAATACTCGTTTAAAAGCTCGTTTTGTTTGCCGCCTTTTTTCTTAGAGGCTTGTATACTGTCTTTATATATAGTAAAATCGATATTTTCATTTTCTGAGATAAAAAGAACCATACCATTAATACCTTCTACTTCAAGGGCACTTAAGTTTGGATTTTCTATATCTGTAAGATCAGCTTCAAATTTACCATTTTCGATTACGGTAGAATCGATTCTTGCTGGTCTTTGGTTTAATTCTTTTACTTCAGAAATATAAACCATTTTACCATTCTCAATTCCTTCAGCCTTACCTGAGATTGAATATCCCTGATCTTTTTCGCATCCGGTTAGTATAACCAATAAACTAGCTATTCCTATTAATTTTCGCATGATTAAATATTAATTTTGTGCAAAAGTAATGAACTGAATGCTGAAAGCGGTGTGATTCTTGCAAAAGTTTTGTAATTTAAACTCAGATACTTTTTTTAACGACTTTACGGCCAAATAATAGATAGAGAATGAAAGAGCAGAAGCAGGATTTTCCCCTGGATATAACGATTAGCTTCCATAAAGTGATAGAGCAGTATGAGGATAGGCTAAAAGTTGAGGAGAATCCTATTGCCAAAAAATATATAGATAGTTTACTTGAGTATGTTAAAGGCTACCCAAAGCTAACAGAGGGAATTCAGGAGATCGAAGATTTAGAGAAATATAAAGAACCGATTAAAATACTACTTGATGATCTTTTTCCCAATGTTTTAAGTAATAACGAGATTAAAGCTGTTTCTATACCGTATCATAATCTTCTTTTTAATCACTCTAATAGGTTAAAGAAAATCATCGATGCTGCCGGGAAAGATTTTACTCCCAGCATGCGTGAGATAGATGATAATGCCGCATATATAAATGCCTGTATTAATATTCTTAATAATTACTACGAATTTAATATCGATTTTTCGCGGCCACCGTATTATGATATTCCAGACGAAAACGGAATCGAGAAGCATTATCGAGCTAGTTTAAATGGTGATTTTGTAGAATTATACCCTAAAGAAAATGCCAAAGAAATCACACAAAAAGATGTAGATGATTTATTGCAGGATGTTGAAAATATCGATTTGTGGAAAGAAAAATTTCCTCCCTGTAGCTGGATGTTTAAAGGTTTTATTATTGTAAATCTTACCGATGTTACTATTGAAGATGCTATATCTGAGCTAAAAACAGCATTACTTTTTCAAAAAACTGCGCAAAAGGAAGAGTTAAATAAACTGCAGCGAATTTTTAGGACTATTTATAAAATCCCAGATCTTAGAGTTGGTTTTACAGGTTATAATGCTGAAGATAAAACTTTTGAAAAGGCCACTAAGCTAAAAGCGAAAAGCTTTATGCTAAATGAAGACCTGGAAAGTGATTGCAAAACGGGAATTTGTGAGCAGAGCTTTGATAATCTAATTCAAAAGAATAAGAAGTTTAGTATTCCTAATGTAGAATCTTACGCTAAAGAAAATGATAATCTTTTAGCCAGAAATTTACTGGCAAATGATGTAAAAAGCTGCATTTTGGCTCCGCTTGCCAAAAATGGAAATCTTGTAGGTATTTTAGAACTTGTCGCTAATCGCAAAAATGTACTTAACCGTATTAATGCGATGAAATTAGATGAAATATTACCTTACATTATCACCGCGTCAGAGCGTAATAAAAATGACTTCGAAAATCGTGTAAAAGCGGTAATCCAGAGTGAATGTACTTCTATTCATCCAAGTGTTTTATGGGTTTTTGAACGTGAAGCCCGAAAATTTATAAGTGATTACGATAGTGATGGTTTAGCTTCATTTAAAGATATTGTTTTTAAAGATGTATATCCATTATACGGGCAAATAGATATCGTAGCCAGTAGCGATGCTAGAAACGAAGCAATTCAGAAAGATTTGCTTTATCAATTAGATGTAATTCTTGAAATTATCGATAAAGCTTATAAAATTGAAGAACTTCCAATTTACGAACAGGTAAAATTTCGCATTAAAGAATTCAGGATAGATATTGAAGAAAGCCTGAATGCCAGCAGTGAGCAGAAAATTTTTGGTCTTTTGCAACGTGAAGTGAATCCTTTAATGGAGCATCTAGAAAAGCAAAGTGAGGAAATAAGAAATATGGTAGCCGATTATCGGGAAATGCTAAACCCCGAAACCGGAATTATTTATAATCATCGTAAAGATTACGATGATACGGTACAGCAAATAAATCGCACAATGTCCCGTTTTTTGGATAAAAGACAGCTAGAGGCACAAAAAATCTATCCGCATTATTTTGAGCGTTACAAAACAGATGGCGTAGACCATAATATGTATATTGGGCCATCGCTTACCAAAAATAAGCCTTTTAATACAGTTTATCTTTTCAATTTAAGATTGTGGCAAATAAAAACGATGGTAGAGATGGAAAACAGGTTTTATCATCTGCAGCAATCTACACCAATGCACTTAGATGCAGCTTCGTTGATTTTGGTTTATAACACAACACTTTCTATTCGTTATAGAATGGACGAAAAGAAATTTGATGTTGATGGCACCTATAATGCCAGATATGAAATTATCAAAAAGCGGATCGATAAAGCTTTTATTAAAGGAACTGAAGAACGAATTACCACCAAAGGAAAAATCGTTATTATTTATTCGCAAAAATCAGATGAGCGTGAATACCTGCGTTACGTGAAGTACCTTCAGGCTAAAAAATATCTGGGAGAAGATAAGGAGCTTTTAGAGCTCGAAGATGTGCAGGGCGTAATTGGTCTTAAAGCAATTCGCGTAAATATTTTATATACTTCAGAGCAAAAAGAAAGCGATAAACCTATCACTTACGAGAATTTAATGGAAGAGTTGCATTGATATTGGTTAAATATCAATGCGATTTTTTACTCGACTTTCAAGATTGAATTATAATTTTTACCAGAAAATTACTAGAATTTTAATGCTTATAAAGAGCATTTTACCTAAAAGCTTAACTGCTTTTTAATTGGTTAAGATTAATTCCATCGCTAATTGGTCGTATTTGGCCTCTGGATACGATCTATAATTTAACTGTGACTTTAATTCGCCTTCTTCTCGACTTGTATTCCTTATATAATTATAACTTCTATTGGCAACATTGTTTGTAGGTTCAATTCCAAAAGAAGGTTCTATATTAACCGCCTTTATTCTTTTAAGACCTTTTGGTTTATAAGAATATTGGTATTTATTTTTATCCTTTTCTAACCATTGTATGGCAACAAAAAGTCCGTTTTTTGGGAAAGTGATGTTTAAATGAGCTAAATCTATTTCAGTAATATCTTTACCTTTTTGGGCAATCCCAATAATGTCTTTATCATAAATTAAATCACTTGGTTTCCCATCTTTATTTACAGAATATAATTGAATGTTAAATTCGGCATTTTTAACCCGACTTTTAGTCAGCAATTTTAACCGACTCAAATAAGGAAAAGAATTGTAATACTCCTTAAATTCGAAATGACGCGCTGAAATTCTTTGCATACCTTCATTTGCATTGTAATAAGAATGAATGTTCGATTGGTCAAATGATCCAAGGCTACGGCTTTTAGTAGCTATTGCTGAAGCTTCGCTGTTATTTATTTCTTCGGAATTGCGAGTTGAAAATGTAGATTTAATTGAAGTATTTTTTTCTTCCTGATGAAACGCAAGGTCATTTTGGCCAATAGCCGAAACTGAAGCCATTAACAGTATAATTATGAAGATTTTATTCATAATTTTTTCAGATTGATGAATATTTAAACGATTTAGCTTAAATATAAACCAAAAGTCTAAAGTTTTAAGCATAATTTTCAAATAAAAACATGTTAAAACAATGAATATGAGTAAAATAGGAGATAATTGTGAAAAATGAAGCTTGTTTTTTACAATTTCAGCTTAGATTGTATAAGAAAGTTTCTCTTTTTAAATTGTGATTACCCAGACTTACATTAAATAAAACGCGATTACAAATGCAATTACCGAGATAATAATACCTAGCATGAAAACAGTATAGGTTAATCGCAGTAATAAGTATTTACGATGTAAAACTTTACCTAACAAGTGTAGATCGAGCATTAGCGATTCGTAAACGTAATCTTTATCCTGAATCATTTCGTTGATGCCCCACTTAAATAGATCGAAAGGCATTTTGTGGAAATTTCCGAAGAAAAGAAGATTTACATCACGATTTTTAACCTGCTCTTTGGTGAATTCTCCGCTGGTCACATTTGGACGCGTAGACATAATCGAAAGGATCATAGAAGCAACGCTAAAAAGCACCAAAACCAGTGTAGGAATTAATAAATGACGATTGCTTACCGCGTCTAATTTTGGGATAAGGTTAGATATTGCCAAAGAAATAATAATCGCATTTACAGATAATAAAATGTTGGCTTTAGTATCTGCAATATCACTTAACTTTATATGATTTCGTAAAGTAACCCTAAATAAAGTCTGGATACTGCGCTCTGGGTTATCGTTTTTATACTTAGCTTTTAATCTAGCTTTGTGCTCTTCTTTGGTTAATTTTTTTTCTCTTTTATTTTGCTTTTCAACCAGTTCAAGAAGATTCTCTTCTTTAGTTTGATTCCAGTTTTTTAGGGCATAATCGGTATAGAACTGGTGCTTTTCAGTAAGCATTTTAATGTTCTCCATAATCCACTCACTCGAGGTGTAATTTTTGCGATTATGTAGTTGTAGTTCCTGCCTTAAAAGTTCACTGGTTTCTTCGTAATATTCTTTTGCGAAATGAGAAGAATCTGCATCTTTAATAATCTTTTCTCCTAAATCCTGCGGAGTATGGCTAAATTTGGTTGCCAAAATATATTTAGAGACCAGATCTATAAGCTCCTGGGTTGCATTATTGTCTTCAAGAAAGCCTTTGGCAATTTTAGCGCTGGATTCTTCGTGATTCTCGTAACCTACTGTGTATCCGGTGTCGTGAAACCAGGCTGCAAGGTTTAAGGCCTCTTCTTGTTTAACATTAATTTCAGAATGTTCAATTAATTCTTCAGTACTTTTAACAACTCTTTCTGTATGCTTATAATTGTGGTATAGAAAGGTGTTTGGGAGTTTTTCCTTGAACAATTCAAGAACATAATTATCAGCTTTATCTAATAGGTTGTTCATCTATAAAAGTACTTGTTTGATAGTGCCAAATTACAAAATTTTGTCTAACAACATTTATGAAAAGAAATAACTACTACTGTTTTTTGTTTATTTTAACTCTTGTAGCTGCCTGTACAAGTTCAGATCCAAAATACCGCAAAGGCGAACCAACTTCTAACTTTGGATATCCTGAGAATAAGGAAATTGAAAAGACTTTTTATTTATTGGGCGATGGTGGGTATTCACCAGAAGGTGGTACTTCTAAAGCTTTAGTAGTCTTTAAAAAGTTTATAAAGGAAAGAGATACCAGAGGAGATTATGCCATCTTTTTAGGAGATAATATTTATCCTGTGGGAATGCCGCCAAAGGACGATCCTTTACGCGAGCAATCTGAATATCGCCTGGATGCCCAATTAGATGCTGTAGAAAATTATAACGGAAAGGTTATTTATATTCCCGGAAATCACGATTGGTATAGTGAAAGAATTGATGGTTTAGAACGCCAGGAAGAATATTTAATAGAGCAGTATGGTGATTCTTTAGATTGGTCGCCAAGTACGGGATGTGGATTAGAAATCAAAGAAATTTCTGATGATATCCAGATGATCATTATCGATTCGCAATGGTATCTGGAAGATTGGGATAAAAGCCCAACGGTAAATGATGATTGCAACCAGATTAAAACCCGTGAAGCTCTTTTTACCGAGATAGAAAGTGAATTAAAAAAATCACAGAATAAAACAACGATTATCGCCATGCACCATCCAATTTTCTCAAATGGAATTCATGGTGGGCAATATAATTTTAACAGGCATTTATATCCTTCACAACGAAAAATTCCGGTGCCCATTCTAGGATCTTTAGCGATGTTAATTAGAACTACAGGCGGAATTTCTATACAGGATCTACAAAATGAACGATATAAATCCCTATCAGATCGTTTGGAAACCATGGTAAAAGGTAGAGACAGAGTGATATTTGTTTCTGGTCACGAGCATACTTTACAGTATATAGATCACGATGGCATTAAACAAATTATTTCTGGCTCTGGTTCTAAAGAAAATTATGTAGCGCTGGGCACAGATGGATTATTTGCTTTTTCGCTTCAGGGATTTGCAGTTTATGATGTTTTTAAAGATGGATCTTCTTGGGTTAGTTATTATCGTAATCAGGATAACGAGCCAGAATTGATGTATCAAAAAGAAGTTTTTCCAAGCCCTAAACCCTATAAGCTGGGCGATTACCCAGATTCATTTCCGCAGAAAAAAACAGCAAGTATCTATCCTGAAGAAGAAGTAGAAGTAAGCGGGATTTACCGAACACTTTGGGGAAAACGCTATCGAAAACTTTATGGAACCGAGGTTAGTTACAATGTGGCCGATTTTGATACTTTATACGGAGGTTTAGAACCAATGCGCGAAGGCGGTGGCCATCAAACAGTATCTATTAGAGTAAAGGATTCTAAAGATAGAGAGTATAATGTAAGAAGAATTAGAAAAGATGCGGTACAGTTCTTACAATCGGTTGCTTATAAAAATAAGCCTATAGAGGACCAATTTCGAGATACAGCAGCAGAAAATTTAATAAACGATTTTTATACTTCAGCACATCCTTTTGCATTTTTAGCGATACCAACTTTAGCTGAAGCTATTGGTTTAGCACATACTAATCCTGAGATATATTATTTGCCTAAACAGGATAATCTTGGCGAAATGAACGAAAATCATGGTGACGATGTGTATATGATTGAAGAACGTCCTGAAGAGCATTGGTTGAATAATGAAAGTTTTGGTACGCCAAATCACGATATTGTTAGTACAGCGGGGATGTTTGAGCGTATACGAAAAGACGAAAAGTATAAAATAGACGAGGCTGCTTACGTAAAAGCCAGACTTTTTGATATGCTTGTGGGTGATTGGGACAGGCACCAGGATCAATGGCGTTGGGCTGAGAACGAGGACGAAGAAGGAAATCGCACATTTACTCCAATCCCAAGAGACAGGGATCAGGTTTTCTCGAATTTTGATGGTGCTTTTTTTGGAACGTTACGATCTTTAGTGGGAATTACCAATCAATTTGCCGTATACGATAAAAAACTATCTAATGTAGAGTGGTTTAATATCGCTGCAATTGGCTTAGATCGTTCTGTACTTCAAAGCACAGGTAAAGATACCTGGTTAGCGCAGGCAAAGTTTATTAAGGAAAATATCACAGATAAAGTTATAGAAGAAGCTTTTAAAAAGCTGCCGCCAGAAACTAATGGAGAAATCACAGAAGGTATTATTGAAAACCTGAAGGGCAGAAGAGATAATATTATAGATATAGCTGAAAGATATTACGATTATTATGCAAAATTAGCCATTGTTACCGGGACAGATAAGGACGATTTTGTCGACATTACTCGTATGCCTGAAGGTAAAACAAAAGTTACCATTTATAGGAATAAAAAAGGAAAGCGTGCAGATATAGTAAGTGATTATGTTTATGATAAAGCCTTTACCAAAGATATTTGGGTTTATGCCTTAGATGATGATGATATTATAACTGTAGATGGAGAAGGAGATCATTTAATTTATGTACGTGTAATAGGTGGACAGAATAACGATGTTTATCGTATTAAGAATAAGAAGAAGCTAAAAATTTACGATCATAAATCTAAACCAAATACCATAGAAGAAGGCGCAGACGCCCGATTTAGATTTACAGATCAATACGACCTAAATATTTATGATAAAGATAAAAAGGTATTTAAATCGACCTCTATAACACCTGGGATAGGTTATAATCCAGATGATGGTGTTAAGCTTGGGTTTAAAGCATTGTATACCATCAATGATTTTAAAAGAAATCCTTACACTTCGCAACATGAACTAAAAGCAGGATATTATTTTGCTACAGATGGTTTTGATCTAAGCTATCAGGCAAGATTTGCAACGATTATAGGAGATTATAATTTGCAGGTAGGGGCACATTTTACCAGTCCTAATTTTGCTCGAAACTTTTTTGGCTACGGAAATGAGACCGTTAACCTAGACGATGAGCTTAGCCTAGATTATAATCGGGTTAAGATTAGCCGTGTTGGAGGAGACGTTGGATTAGTGAACGCAACTCCTTTTGGAAGTTATTTTAGCTATAAAGCAAGTTTTGAAACAGTAGAAATAGATAATATTGAAGGTAGGTTTATAGATGAATTTACTCCAGATAATCCTGATGGTTTTTTTGATAGAAAATATTTTGCAGGCTTAGATGCGCTTTATCGTTACGAAAGTTACGACGATGTTCTAAACCCTACACGAGGCATGCAGTTCGATTTAAATTTGGGAGGGAAATTAAACACTGCCGATACAGATCGTAATTATGGATATTTTAAATCCTATTTAGAATTTTATAATTCATTAATTCCTAGTAGAAAGTTAGTGCTTAAAAGCCATGTACAAACTCAAATAAATATAGGTACAGATTACGAGTTTTATCAGGCGGCAACTTTAGGTGGCGGTTCTGGTTTAAGAGGTTACAGGTTACAGCGATTTATCGGGAAAAGTGCATTTGCTACGGGAGGTGATATTCGATATAGTTTTAATCAATTTAAAACAGCATTTCTTCCATTTCAAATAGGTGTATTTGGAGGTTATGATATAGGCCGGGTTTGGGAAAAAGATGATACTAGCGATGTTTGGCATGATAGCTATGGCGGTGGTATCTGGATTAATAGCGCTGAGGCTGTGAACGGTACCATTCATGTATTTAATGGAGATGAAGGCTGGCGTTTTAGTTTTGGTTTTGGATTCAGATTCTAAGAAAATCGATATGATTTTTCATAAAAACCTGCAGTTATGCAGGTTTTTTTATGCAACAACGTTAATATTTTAATATATGGCTTTATTTTTGATAAATTAGTGTTAAACTTGTGAACCTTAATCGGTTTAGTTTTAATCAATCATCAATCAAGACCATCAATTATGCTTCAAAAGGCATTATTTATTGTGCTGGTATTTATTGCCGTATCGGTACAGGCTCAAAAATTCGAAATTTCAGGAAAGTTATTAGATAGTATCACACAAGAACCATTAGAAGGAGCTACCGTATTTACAGAAACATTAAAAGATAGTTCTTTAATTAGCTATACGATCACAGATGCCGATGGTGTTTTTAATGTTTCAGGAAAATCTACAAAAGAAAAAATAAATCTTCTTATCTCTTTTGTAGGCTATGAGCCAGTTAAAAAAGTGATTTCATTACCAAAAGACGAAGATCCGTTAGAGTTAAAACCAATAGAAATGTCACAAAGAATAGAAGCTTTAAGTGATGTTTTAATTGAAGGAAGAGTGCCACCAATTCGTATAAAGCAGGATACGTTAGAATATAATGCAGCATCTTTTAAAACTAAAGAGGGAGCAACTATAGAAGATTTATTACGAGAATTACCCGGGGTAGAAATAGACGAAGACGGAAGCATTAAAGTGAATGGTATAGAGGTGAACAGAATTTTAGTAGGAGGCAAGGAATTTTTCTCTGGCGATGGTAGTATTGCAACCAAGAATTTACTTAAAGATATGGTAGATAAAATTCAGGTGGTAGACACACGATCTGATAGCCAGGTTTTTAGAGGAGAGAAAGCAAGCGGGGATAGTAAAACTATCAATATAAAACTAGATAAAGATAAGAATAAAGGTGTTTTTGGCCGAGTTGCAGCCGGGGGAGGAAGTGACGAACGTTTCGAATTTGCTGGTCTTGCTAATTACTTTAATGATGATCTGCGATTAAGTGTGCTTAGTGGAGGGAATAATATCAATACTTCTGGTTTTACATTTGGTGAACTTAGAGAAATATTTAATACTAATTCGTATACAACATATAACGGAGGAATAAGTATTGGTGGTAGAAGAATAGGTGGTGGTAATGGTATCGTGAACTCTAAAATTACAGGAGCCAATTATGCCGATGATCTTGGAAAAAATCTGGAAGTAAGTTCAGATTATTTTTACTCGGCATCAAATAATTTTTTTAATAGTATCTCCTCTTCAGAAAATATTCGTCCAGATGGAAATTACTTCTCAGAAAATAGTTATAACAATACCGGAAATCAGGATAAACACGAAATAAATTCAAGAATTAAAGCTACTATCGATTCTAGCTGGATGATCGATGCGCGTCCTCGTTTTAGTTATGAGAAAAACTTTTCCAGGGGAAATAGCAATTCAGAGAGTAGAGAAGAAAACGGCGATTTACGAAATACCTCTACGTCTTCAAATTATGGACTTACCGAGCAAACTAATTTCAGCAATAATCTAAATATCAATAGAAGATTTAACCAATCTTTTTTATCACTGGGAATGAATAATAATATCTCTAATTCAGATTTTGAAAGAAATAGTGAATCAGAATATATTTTTTATAACTCAGATCAGGAAGATATTTACCGAAACCAGATTATGCGAGGAGGCTCTAAAAATAATAATACTGGTGCGTTTATAAATTTTAGATCTCCAATTATCGAAAAGCTCCTTTTCTACGGAATTTCATACAACTATGCTATGAATTTAGATGAATCTGAAAATTTAGCTTTCGATTTTGATGAAGAAACAAATCAATTTTCCAGCTTAAATGAAGATCAAAGTACAAGTTTTGATAATCGTACATTTACGCATAAACCAGCTTTAAATCTTAGTTACCAGGGAGAAATCTTTAATTTTTCTATTGATGCCAGATATTCTTTTGCAGATTTAGAAAGTACCGATAGAATTAGAGATTTTAGTTTTAATAATGATTTTAACGCTTTTGAAGGGAGTGCCAGATTTAATTATCGATTTTCAAAAACTTCGAGTCTTAGGCTAAATTATAACTTATCTAACCAAATACCTTCTATTTATAGTTTAACTCCTTTTAGAAATATTTCTAATCCATTAAATATAGTTGAAGGGAATCCAGATTTAGATCTAACAAAGCGACATAATGTTAGGTTAAGTTATAATGCTAGTAATATGGATAAGCAGCTTTATTTTAATGCAAATATTAACGGAGATTATACTACAGATCCTGTACAATCACAAACTACCATAGACGAGGATTTGGTAAGATTTACAACCTATACTAATATTAAAGATGAATACAGAATCTCTGGCTATATGTGGTTAAATAAAAATTTCAAGTTAGATTCGATTAATCGTCTTGGAGTGAATTTGAATTTGAATGCCGGGCACAACAAAAACTATCGTTTTACTAACGGAATTTTATATACTGCCAACAGCCAGAACTACAGCGTAGGCCCATCTGTAAATTTGTCTAATCAAAACTTAAGATTACAGCTAAGTTATTCTATGAATTTACAGGTTGCAGAATATGATTTAGAGAGCATTCAAGATCAACGTATATATCGAAATTCGTTAAATTTTAGTGGTTTTATAAAATTCCTTAAAAACTTTGAGTGGAATAATGATTTTAGATATTCTACAAATCCGCAGGTAGATCAGGATCGATTTGATGCCCATATTTTTTTCTGGAATTCCTCTATATCCTATAAGTTCTTAAAGAACGATTTTGGGCTATTAACGCTTAAAGCTTATGATATTCTAAATGAAAATACAAATGTATATCAATACTCTGGGGCAGATTCTATAACATCTTACGAGACTACTGCACTTACCCAATATTTTATGCTAAGTTTTAGTTACAGGTTTGATACTTTTCATAAAAACGGCAAAAGTCATCCTAGGCGAAGAAGACGATAAAGATAAATAGCTTATGCATGAAATGTTAAATAAAACTTAAAAACAGGGTTATTATTAAATATTCAACGAGTTTTTTAGTTATTAGCATACGTCAATCAATAAATCATCATTTTATGTTAAGAAAATTACTGGTCCTGGCCATAGGACTTTTTAGTATCTCATTATCTGCTCAGCAATTTGAAATTTCAGGAAAACTTATAGATAAAGAAAGTAAAGCCCCTCTAGAAGCTGCTACTGTTTATGCAGAATCTGTTAGAGATAGCACGCTTGTTACCTATACCATTACCGATAAAAACGGAGATTACAGTTTAATTGGTAGAACTTCTTTAGAAGAAGTGAATGTATATGTTTCTTTTGTTGGTTATGCTCCTTTCGAGAAAACAGTTAGCTTAAAAGAAAAAAGAGTTTTAAAATTAGAGCCCATAGAGCTCGATTTTCAGGTAGAATCTTTAGGAGATGTATTGGTAAAGGCAAGAAGTGCACCTATTACTATTAAAAAGGATACGCTAGAGTTTAATGCTGAATCGTTTAAAACGAAAAAAGATGCCACTGTTGAAGATTTACTAAAAGAGCTACCGGGAGTTGAGGTAGATGCTGAAGGAAATATTACTGTAAACGGTAAACCGGTAAATAAAATACTGGTAAACGGAAAGTCATTTTTTGGTGGAGACGATCCCACAATCGCAACCCGAAATTTAACAAAAGAAATGATTAGTAAAATTCAGGTTTCTGATACAAAATCAGATTCAGATGCATTTACCGGTGAAGCCAGTAGTGGAGAGAATAAAACCATTAATATAACTATAGACGAGGATAAAAATAAAGGTATTTTTGGTCGTGTCTCTGGCGGCGGTGGAACCGATGATCGTTTTGAATATGCCGGACTTGTAAATTATTTTGATAACGATTTACAACTTAGTGCTCTTGGAGGCGGTAATAACATTAATTCTCCCGGATTTAGTTTTGGAGAGATTGAAAAAATGTTTGGTGGAGCCCGTAGTATAAGTGTATCCAGTACAGGGGCTTTTAGTGTAAATGGGCGTAATTTTGGATTTGGAAGCGGAATTATTAATTCTAGAACCGGAGGTTTAAATTATGGCGATTCCTGGGGTAAAACTTCAGAAATTTCAGCAAATTATTTTTACTCAGGATCTAATAACTATGAAGAAACTCAACAAGAGCGTGAGAATATTTTACCCGATAATCGATATTTTACCGAGAGTTATTCTAGGAGAGAAGGAAATACAGATCGCCACCAGGCTAATATGAAGTTCACAACAAAACCAGATACTACTTGGTTTATCGATGCCATGCCCACATTTAGTTATACAAAAGCAGAAAATAGTTCTGAAAGTAACTCGCAATCGTATAATGAAAATGGAGATTTAATTAACCAATCTGAAAGTGATAACCAAAGCTTTAGGGATGCGCAAAGTATTGGAGGAAACTTTAATGTGAATAAGAAATGGGCTAATGGATCTTCCCTTTCATTAAGAGTGAATGGAAATTTAGAGAATAACGATTCAGAGTCTTTTATATTAACTTCCGCAGAAACATTTGGAAGTAATGGAGAGCTTATTGATAGAAATCAATTTACAGATGGCAAGCAGGAAAATAATAATATCAATTCTAGTTTAAGATATCGCCTGCCGGTAATAAAGGATAAATTTTATCTTAATTCTGAAATGGGCTATGGAAATGATTCCAGGGATGATATGCAATATGTTTATGATCTTAATGGTACTTCTGGCTCATTTGACGATTTTAATTTAGAGCAGAGTACAGATTTTGAAAATGTAAATGAATTTTATCGCCCAGAATTTGGGGTAGATTGGAATACTGAAAAAGTAAATATAGGTTTGGATGTTGCTTATGTTTATCGAGAGCTTACAAGTAGTGATAATTTAAGGGATTTTAATTTTTCGCAAGATTTTGATGCTTTAGAGTATAACGTTAATTTTAGTTATAGGCTTAATCAAAAAATGGGAATATACTCCTATTTATCAAGACGTAATAGTGCGCCGGGTGTAAGACAATTATCACCTTATGTCGATGTATCAGACCCTTTAAATATCGTTCAGGGTAATCCAGATCTAAAGCCTTCAAATGAAACCGATTTATATATAAATTTCAATAATTACGACTTCCAGACACGCAGTGGTGTATTTGCTTATGTTAGCTTTACGCATATAGATGATCAGGTGGTTTCAAGATCTCAGGTAGATGAAAATTTTGTGCGATCTACAACCTATGATAATGTTGACGGAGCTTTTAGTGCATACGCTAGTTTTAGTTACAGTAAAGATGTACAATTAGATACTCTATCCAGTTTAAAAATAGGTTTTGGGCTTTACGGAAACGCCCAAAGATCTGTAAACTATAACAATGATCAAATTTATGATAGAGATTCTCGTTTGCTGGGACCTACGCTTAATTTAACATATAAGTTAGGTGACTTTTTAGAACTAAGACCTGGATATAATTTGAGTTTTAATACGGTAGAATTCGATATTAATTCTTTAGAAGGTTATGAGTTTGCAAGACACGAATTGCGATTACGAACCAAAACAAACTGGCCTAAAAACCTGGAATGGCAAAACGACCTCAGTTACTTTAATAACCCCAATGTAGGGGATGCGTTCCAGCAATCTACTACGCTCTGGAATAGTACTCTTACCTATTCGATTTTAGATAATAGAGGGAATATAAGTTTAAAAGCTTTTGATATTTTAAATCAAAACACCAATACACAACGTGAAACTTCAGAAAATTACATTCAGGATGTACAAAGTACCGTCTTACAACAATATTTTATGTTAGGTTTCAGTTATAAGTTTAATACATTAGGTAAAAAGGGAGAAATCGAAGATCGAAATTTCTTTTTCTAACGGTGTATTAGAGTGCTAATTCTAATTAAGAAAGGCTTTTGGAATTTCCAAAAGCCTTTTGTTTTTATATAATCTGAGGATTAATGCTTATTCTTCTTTACTTTCTATAGCCTTATTTAAGCTTAGATTGTTTGAAAAATCGATCGTTCTAATAGGGAACGGAATATTAATATCATTCTTATCAAAAGCTTTCTTAATGGCAATAATGGCCCTGCTTTGTGCTGCCAGGATATCATAATTTCTTTTGGCATCAGTCCAAAATCTTACAGTGAAATTTATCGAACTATCTGCAAATTCATTGTATAGAAATTCAACTTCTTCTTCGCCATTCTGCGGGAACAATTCGGCTATAGTATCTTCAGTTAATTTCTTAACCATTTCCAGGTCACTGTCGTAATGAACTCCGCAGTCTACAAAAATTCTGGAGCGCTCTGTTCGACTGTAGTTTTTAAAGGCATCGTCTACAATCTTAGAGTTTGGGATTACAACAAAATTGTTATCAGATTGTCTAATTTTGATACTTCTAAGATTAATTTCTATTACCGTACCGGCATATCCATTAGTTTCTACCCAATCACCAATTTGTAATTCTGGTAAGAAGCTCAATATAACTCCAGAGAAACTATTATTAAGTGGCCCCTGCAGCGCTAAACCTACAGCCAAACCAATAACACCGGCACCGGCAAGAATCGATGTTAGTAACTGATTTAAATTAAGAAGACCTAAAGCAACAAAAAATCCTGTAAGGATAATTATAGCCTTAAGGACTTTTATGGTAATCTCACGAATAGAATCCTGCTTAACTTTTCTAATTAAAAGTCGGTTAACGATCTTACCAGCCCACTTCGCAATAAACCAGAAAAGTATAAAAACGAGAACTGCCAAAATAATATTTGGCAGATTCACGATAAGGCTATTAAGCCATCCTGTTAGTTTATCAACTAAGGATTCTAATGATTTTTCAAGATCAAAGCTATTTGCCATGTATATTAGAGGGATTATTCAGCAACAACAGCTTTATGATTCTCAGTAGTTTTCATTTTCCAAGCATCTAACATCCAACTTGTTTTTTCAAGTTCTCTAATATATGCACCAATAAGATCGATAGTTCCCTCGTCTCCGGCAGCATCTGCTGCTTTTACTACTTTTCTCATCTGGCTAAGAATTGTACCATGATCTTTAATTAATTGTTCGATCATGTCGTAATCTGTTAATTCAGAAATTGATTCTTCAAGATTCGACATTTTAAGATACTCACTTAAATTACTGGTTGGCTGAAATCTTAGAGTTAAAACACGCTCTGCAATTTCATCAACTTTTAGTTTAGCATCGTCGTACATTTCTTCAAATTTTTCGTGTAAATCAAAGAAATTTTTGCCGATTACGTTCCAATGGAAGTTTCTTAATTTCTGATAATATAAATGGTAATCAGCCAATAAAATGTTTAACTCATCTACAGTTAAAGCTATTTTTTCCTTGTCTAATCCTAAATAGTTCATAGTATTTATTTATAGTTTTTTTAATTTCGATACAAAAATACAATACTTTAAAACGACTACATAGCGTTTAATACAAGTTTAACGCTATATAGAGATCAGCTTATTCTATAGGTCTGTTTTGTTTAAGATCTAACTTGCTGCTCATTTCTTCAGATACCTGTCCACTGGAAACTCCGTATCCATCAACTAAAGTTCCTTTTCTGCCATTTTCTGTAGTAATTGCGTAAAGAATTGCATTATCATCAGGATTACTCATTCCTTCAAATCGTAATACCTTATCCACATCAAATTCGTGAACACCAAATTTTTCGTCTTCAGATTTTAATTCAAGATGTTCGTCAAGAAGGTTAAAATCATACTCATAACCTTCCTCTAATTTCAATTTATTAATTGCTTGAGATAGGGTTCCGTAATCTTTCATTTTCGTTAATTTTTCAATTGGTTTCAAATGTTAAATTACGTCGAGACTGCCTTATTTCCAAGTGATTCAGGTGCTTTAGTATAAGTTTAACTCCATTTGGCTATTCATTAATATTTGATGATTTAGCGATCTTTTTTTTTGCTGAAAAGACCTATTGGTAAGACTAGTAAAAAGAAGAAATACCAACCTGTAACCAAACCAACAATGGTAATAATTGCAGCGATAATATAAAACCAGTAAGAATTAAAGAATTTCATTGAGTAGATAAACTATAGCTATTAAAAAAAGGATGTAAAATAACCAATATGGCCTTAGACGAGTTGGATTATTACCAAATAAGTTAACAGTGAGTTTATAATAGAAACTTCGGTTTTTAGCAATATGGTTATAGCCATGATCACTTAATTGCTGAAAAAATGGATATTTATGATACCATTTGTGCCACTTCTTTATACCTCCAAACCACATGGCTTTGTAAGCAGAATCTGGTCCTGAAAAAATTTTTCCGTCTTTGGTAATCAGCCGACTAGCTTTTTTGAATTCTTTTTCAGGAATATCTGGAAAATCATGGGAGTGTTCCTGTAAAGTAATGTACTTTACCTGGTTTCCTGTCCTAAATTCCCACCTTGTTTTCCAGAATTTACAGAATCCGCAGTGGCCATCCCATACTAAAACAGGGGTGTTGGGTTTATGCTTTGTAAAATCTATCTTTGTAAACATGAAAATAAGTTTGCCCGGTCACATATTCGTCGAAATTATTTTCTATCAAAGTCAAAAATGCTTTTCTTTGGCGTTAAAACCAGATATAAACTTTAGGTTGAAGGTATGAAAAATAAAATCACCTTAAAAGAGCTTTCTAAATTGCTTAACGTTTCAGTTTCTACTGTTTCTAAAGCATTAAACGACAGCCCAGAAATTAGTCAGAAAACTGTAGAGCGGGTAAAAGAACTAGCCGCGCTACATAATTATCGTCCTAATCCTGTGGCAGTTAATTTAAAAAGTAGCAGGAGTGGAACGATAGGAGTGATTATCCCTAATATTGCAAACGTGTTTTTTGCTAAAGTACTATCTGGGATTGAAGCCAGAGCACAGGAAGAAGGATTACAGGTAATTACCTATATTTCTAACGAATCTTACGATCGTGAAGTACAAATTATAGATCACTTAACCTCTGGTTTTGTAGATGGTGTTTTACTTTCTATTGCTGAAGAAACACAGCGTAAAAGAGCTTTCGATCATATTTATCATCTAATCGATTACGATATACCAGTAGTGCTATACGACCGTATAAATTACGATATGCCTGTAGATAAAGTTGGAGTAGATGATGCTGAAAGTTTTAAAAAGGTTACTACAAAACTGATCAAAAAAGGAATAAAGAAAATTGGTCTGGTTTCAACGATTCTTCACCTGGTTAACGGTAAAGAGAGAATTAGAGGTTATCAGGAAGCTTTATTGCCAAGTATGAAAGAGCATATTGCGGCATCAACAAGACGTGAATTCTTAGATGAAAAAATTCATGAGATCCTAATCGATGATAAAGTAGAAGCCGTTCTTTGTTGCGATACTGAAAGTACAATGAGGATTTATCGTTATGCTTACGAGCATAATATCCGTATTCCTGAAGATCTTAAAGTAGTTGGTTTCTTAAATGAAGAGATCACTTCTTTCTTAACGCCATCAATTAGTTATATCGAGCAAAACCCTCGTAAAATCGGAAAAGGAGCAATGAAACTTCTAGGAAAACGATTAAAAGGGGAAGCCGAATTAAATAAAACTACAGAAAAAATTATCAAAACTAAATTGGTAAATTTAGAATCTACTACGTTTGATTCTGAACATTAATTATCAATATTTTGATAGAACCAAATAAAATGGCAAAACTAACCACCAGTACGGTACTCGTAACTGGTGGTGCTGGTTTTATTGGTTCTAATCTTTGCCAAAAGCTTCTCGATCTTGGGGCAAAGGTAATTTGCCTGGACAATTTTTCTACTGGGAAAAGGTCAAATCTCAGCGCATTTAAAGATCATACAAATTTCACTTTACTAGAAGCCGATATTCGAGATTTTGAAGCTTGTTTAAATGCCTGCAAAAATGTAGATTATATTTTGCATCAGGCAGCTTTAGGTTCGGTGCCACGCTCTATTAAAGATCCGCAAACCACTAACGAGGTAAATGTAAGCGGATTCTTAAATATGTTGGTTGCGGCTAAAGAACACAATGTAAAAAGATTCATTTATGCAGCAAGTTCTTCAACTTATGGTGATGCTTCAGAATTGCCAAAGATCGAAGATCATATCGGGAAACCCTTATCACCTTATGCGATCACAAAATATGTAAACGAATTATATGCCGATGTTTTTCAGAAAACTTATGGTCTTGAAAATATTGGTTTACGTTATTTTAATGTTTTTGGTAGACATCAGGATCCTAACGGCGCTTATGCGGCGGTGATTCCAAAATTCGTTAAAAAATTAATGAGTCATCATTCTCCTGTTATCAATGGTGATGGTAGCTTTTCTCGGGATTTTACGTATATCGATAATGTGATTCAGATGAATTTACTCGCAATGCTTACTGAAGATCCAGAAGCGGTAAATCAGGTATATAATGTGGCGTACGGCGGAAGAACAAATCTCAACGAACTTGTTGATATATTAAAGTCAGAATTATCTAAATTTGATCCTGAAATTTCAGGAATTTCAGCAAAATATGGTGCCGAGCGCCAGGGCGATGTTCCACATTCTCAGGCATCGATCGAAAAAGCAAAAAAATTACTCGGTTATCAGCCAGAATTTTCAGCAAAAGAAGGATTAGCTGAAGCAGTTTCCTGGTATTGGAATAATTTAAAGTAAATGACACAAAAGAAAATAGCAGTTATAGGTCTTGGGTATGTTGGTTTACCTTTGGCGCGTCTTTTCGCTACAAAATATTCTGTAGTTGGTTTCGATATTAATAACTCCAGAATTTCTGAATTAAAGCAGGGAAATGATAAAACGCTGGAAGTCGAAAATAAAGATCTAAAAGCGGTTTTAAAAGAAAATAATTCTGAAGATACCGGCTTGTTTTGTACGGCTAATACTGAAGATTTAACCGACTGTAATTTTTACGTGATCACGGTACCAACGCCGGTAGATAAAAATAACAAACCAGATCTTACGCCACTTTATAAAAGTAGCGAAACCGTAGGGAAAGTCTTGAAAGATGGCGATGTTGTTGTTTACGAGAGCACTGTTTTTCCTGGAGCAACAGAAGAAGAATGTGTGCCGGTTTTAGAGAAAATTAGCGGACTAAATTTTAATAAAGATTTCTTTGTTGGCTACTCTCCAGAACGTATAAATCCTGGTGATAAAAAACATACCGTAGATAAAATTTTAAAAGTAACTTCAGGATCAACTCCTGTAATTGCTGAAGATATTAATGCAATTTACGCCTCGGTAATTACTGCAGGCACGCATTTGGCACCATCTATTAAAGTGGCTGAAGCTGCAAAAGTGATCGAAAATTCGCAACGAGATATTAATATTGCTTTTGTGAATGAACTGGCGAAGATCTTTAATATTTTAGATATCGATACCAAAGCGGTTTTAGAAGCGGCGGGGACAAAATGGAATTTTATTCCGTTTACGCCTGGTTTAGTTGGTGGGCACTGTATTGGCGTAGATCCTTATTATCTGGCACAAAAAGCACAGGCGGTAGGTTATCATCCAGAAATTATTCTTGCCGGAAGGCGCATGAATGATAGCATGGGACAATATGTTGCTGCCGAAGTGGTTAAATTAATGCTGAAAAGAGACCTGAAGGTTAAAGAATCTAATATTCTTATTTTAGGTTTTACTTTCAAGGAAAACTGTCCCGATGTTCGCAATACCCGAGTAATCGATGTGTACCGAAATTTAAAAGATTACGGCGTAAATGTTTCAGTGTATGATCCTTTAGCGAATCCTGAAGAAGTTTTGCATGAATATGGTGTGAAAACGCTTAATCAAAAGCCAGAAACCAAATTCGATGCTTTAATTTTAGCGGTTTCCCATCAGGAATTTTTAGAAATGGATCTGGCTGAATTAAAAACTGAAGAAGGCGTTATCTACGATGTAAAAGGTGTTTTAGGCGATAAAGCAGATAAAAAACTGTAAATTTTCATTGCATTCCAGCTTTGGTTTGCTGCAATTTTAAAGTGATTTAAATATGTATCGAAAATACGTAAAAAGTACTGCCGACTTTATTTTTGCGTTGTTTACGGTCGTATTATTTCTTCCTGTTTTTATAATAATTACTTTGCTAATCTTAATACTCGATGGTTTTAGCCCATTTTTTATTCAGGATCGGGTAGGGAAGGATGCTCGCAGTTTTAGGATTTATAAGTTCAAGACGATGAATGATAAAAAGGATTCCGAAGGAAAACTTTTAAAAGAAGAACTCCGCGTTACTCCTTTAGGCCGAATTTTAAGACAATCTGGTTTAGATGAAATTCCGCAGCTTTTTAATATTCTTAAGTTTGAAATGAGTTTTATTGGTCCTCGGCCTTTACCGGTGTATTACATCGATCTGGAAGATAAATTGCAACGAGATCGTCATCGCGTTTTACCGGGAATCACCGGACTTGCACAAATTACCGGTCGAAATTCGCTAAAATGGCCAGAGAAATATCGTTTAGACAATTACTATATCGAAAATCATAGTTTTTGGCTGGATCTTAAAATTTTGCTGAAAACCATAGTGAGTTCTAATGGCTATGATGCGGTAAATTTTGAACACGTAATTTCTGAAAAGAAATCAGAATAACCTATATTTCCTAAAATTCGGTAATCGATGAAGAAAATCTGGCTTTCACCACCGCATTTAAGTGGAAACGAACTGCAAAAAATACAGCAGGTTTTTCAAGAAAACTGGATTGCTCCCGTTGGACCTCAAATTGGTGAATTTGAAGCTAAAATTTCATCATTTTTAGGAACCGAAAATCGTCCTGTAGTTGCGCTCAATTCTGGAACTTCAGCTTTACATTTAGCTTTAAAATTATTGAATATAGGCAAAGGAGACGTAGTGATTTGCCAGAGTTTGAGTTTTGCGGCTTCGGTAAATCCTATTTTCTACGAAGGTGCCACTCCGGTTTTCGTCGATAGCGAAAAAGATACTTATAATTTATCTCCAGATTTTCTGGAAGAAGCCATAAAAGACCAGATCAAAAAAGGAAGGAAACCCAAAGCGATCATTGCAGTTCATATCTACGGAATGCCTTATAAAGTAGCTGAAATTCATCGAATTTCGGCGCAATATCAAATACCAATCATTGAAGATGCGGCAGAAGCAATGGGGAGTTTTTACAAAAATAATCCTTGCGGTAGTTTTGGCGATTTGGCGGTGTTTTCTTTTAACGGAAACAAAATTATCACCACTTCAGCCGGTGGAGCTTTGGTTTGTAAGAACGAAATTCAGCAAAATAAAGCAGTTTTTTGGGCAACGCAGTCTAAAGAAAGCGAGGATTTTTATTTACATAAAGAGATTGGCTATAATTACAGGATGAGTAATGTTTTGGCAGCCATCGGAATTTCGCAGATCGAAGTTTTAGAAAAGCGGGTAAAAAAGAAACGGGAAATTCAGCAATTTTACGCATCTTTTTTAAATGAGATAGAGGGATTTAATGTTTTTGCAGAATCTTCTTCAGCATTTAAAAGTAATCACTGGTTGAGCATTTTAGAAATTGATGCTCAAAAATCACCAATATCGGTTATAGTTATAATGAAAAAATTAGCCGATAAAAACATCGAAAGTAGGCGTATCTGGAAACCTTTACACACGCAGCCGGTTTTTGCCGAATTTGATTTCTACGGAACTGATATTGCTGAAAAAATCTTCGAAAATGGCTTATGTTTGCCATCGGGAACTGCAATGAGGGAAGCAGATCTCGATTTTATTAAAACCGAACTATTAGCGGCAGTAAAAAATGCTTAAACCAGATATAACAGCGCAAATTATTATTTTTGGCGAAGCTTCAAAGTTTCAGGAAGTTTCAGATTTTCTTCAGCAAAATTATCCAAAATCGAACATCTTGATTTTGGATAAAAACCGACTTAATTCTGAAGAACTAGACAAGCTTGAATTTTCACAAAATGAGTCCGTAGTAATTTATATCGAACAAGAGCATAAAGCTGATTTTGGAATTAAAGCGGCGTTTTTAGATAAAGCGATAAACGCAAAGGCAGCTATTTTTACGCTTCCGCTTCAGAATTGGAAAAAAAATGAATTCAATTTTAACGAATTTCAGCTTCAGGATTTATATAAAATTGATGAAATAAGTCCGAGTAAACTTCCGCAGAAAAATAAAAAATTACTGGTTACCGGTGGTGCCGGCTATATTGGCGCTGCTTTAGTAAAGTATTATTCGGCTTCGTTTTCAGAAATTATAATTATAGATCAAAGTGAATCAGCTTTATTTTTTCTGAAAGAAGAAGTTGAGATTTTATATCCAAACGCAAAGATAAATTGTTGCTTAGCAGATGTGACCAATCGGCAACGAATGACAGGGATTTTTGAAGAATTTCAACCCGAAATTGTGATTCATGCCGCAGCTTATAAACATGTAAGTTTACTGGAAAATGAGCTGGAAGAAGTGATAAAAAACAATATTGCCGGGGCTTATATTTTATTTTATTTGGCAGAAACTTTTAAAGCCGAGCAATGTATTTTATTATCGACAGATAAGGCGGTAGCGCCAAAATCTATAATGGGAAAAAGTAAACTTTGGGCAGAGAAATTGTGTTCTTGGTTTTCTCAGGTTAGTGATGAAACGCGTTTTAAAACCATTCGATTTGGAAATGTTTTAGGAAGCACAGGATCTGTTTTACCCGTTTGGAAAAAGCAATTGGAGTGGCGAAATTCTTCTATAAATTTGACCGATGTTAATGCTTCACGATATTTTTTTACGCTTCAGGAGGTTTTTGATCTTACAGATGTTGTTTTAGAAAGTGAATATTCTGGGAAAATTTTCACAAGGATTAATGAGCATCAGGTTTCGATAAAAACCTTGGCAAATCTTTATTTGTATAATCGATCTGCTGAAATTCGAACTACCGAATTGAAGCCTGGCGAAAAAGAACATGAGCAGTTAATCGCTGAAAGTGAAAATATAATTGAACAAGATAGTCATTTTGTAATCCTTAAAAACGCTGAAATTAAGGATGATTTCCCAGAGGAATTAAACTTATTGCTTAGTGATAAAATGTTGCTTCAGGATAAAAAAAGCATCTTCGAAAATTATAAAGTTTAAGCAAAAAGCTCTTTACTTTTTTCTACGATTGGTTTCAGCATTTCAATTTCCTTGGTTTTCAATTTGATATTTTGAAGTTTTTCAAGGTGTTCCATACGATGGGTGTCGCTACTTATATAATCAATCATTTGATTTTCTAGTAGCTTAAAAGCCATTTTTTGGATACCTTCTCCATAATGGGAAGTAAGCGAAAGCATATTTAGCTGAAAATAGCATCCACGACTTTTAAGGTCGTAGTATTTTCTCATTTTGCCGTCATGGAAAAATCCATATCGCTCTGGATGCGCCAAAATAAGAACATGTCCTTTATTTTGTAGCGAGAAGATGATTTCTTTTAAATTGATTGGCGGTTGTAAAAAAGACATTTCTACCAGGCTGAAATTCCCCGAAATCTTCAATAATTTTTCGTCGTCTAATTTATCCATTAAAGATTGATCCATCATATATTCTGCCGCAGCCGTGTTTTTAATATTCGCAGGTTGTGCAGCCTGTAATTCTGCTAGAGCATTATTGATGGTTTCAGGAGTGTTAGGGTAATAATCATTCATCACATGCGGGGTATGTACAAAGCTTGTAACACCAAATTCTCCAAACTTTTTGATTAGCTGAAGACTGGTTTCAACATCTGGTGAACCATCGTCTATTCCTGGTAAAATATGGTTATGAAAATCTGTAAATCCTTCTAACAGATCTACAAAAAAATACTTCTTCGCGAAGAATGAAAACATCTAATTTACTTTTCCTGAAAAGTAGTATGTTTTACTTAAAAAGGCAAAAAAATGAACTTGCATTATTCTTAATTTAATCGTTTGTTTTGTGGGAAATTATGATAATAAACGTTTAAATTTCTTGAATTAATTTTAAAATCTTAAATTTAAGACGCCCTTTTCATTTTAGTTCAGCAAGATGATTTTAAATACGATTTTAAAATTATGCACAAATTCTCGAACCTACATATTGTTCTTTTTGGTTTTATTGATGAAACTGAAAGTATCATTAAAGCTATAAAGCAAAATAGTAATCATTATATTTCCCAATGTAGTGGTCTAGAATCCTTAGCTAGACTTTTAGAAGAGCATTGTGATTTCGATATTTTGATATTACAGCTTTCATATAAAGAGAAGAATCTAGATGAAATCTTCGATTTTATATCAAAACAAGAAGACTTACCCATATTAATTATTAGCAACAGCAATGTTAAGAAGCATGCTTTTGATGCTTTTGAGATGGGAATCGAGGACTATATTCATGTTTCAGAAATTAATCCTCCTTCGCTAAATCGCAGTATTTACTTTGCAATTAAACGTAAAGAGTATAAAAAGCAAATACATAATTCTGAAAGTAATTATAAAACCCTTTTTTACTCATCCCCTTTGCCAATGTGGGTTTTAGATCGTTATACACTTAAATTTTTAAGTGTGAACCAGGCAGCTATAGATCATTATGGATATTCTGAAGAAGAATTTCTAAAGATGAAAGCTAGTGATCTTTGGATAAAAGAAGAAGAAGAAAAAATAAAATTAATGGTAAAAGAGTTTACCAATGATTTTTTACATGAAACAGTATGTCACGTAAAGAAAGATGGAAGTGTGATGACAATTAATTTTCATAGCACGCCAATTTTTTATGATGGTAGAGAAGCCAGATTAACCCTTGCCAGAGATGTAACTGAAAATCTAAAGATAAGGAAAGCTTTAAAAGATAGCGAGATGCGTTTTAAATCTTTAGTGCAGGAGGGAAGTGATTTAATAGGTATTTTGGATAGTGATTTTAATTATAAATATATAAGTCCTAGTGTAGAAAGTATATTAAGCTTACAGCCAAAACAACTACGTAAAAAACATTTTTTTGACCGAGTACATCCTGAAGATCAGGAGTTTATTAAGGCTTTATTCTTGTCGATTACTAATACTAAAAACAGTAAAATTGGATTACCATTTTATAGAGTTAAAGATGGAAATGGTTATTGGCGATTTTTAGAAACCAAACTTACCAATCTCCTCGATTTTTCACCTATTCAGGGAATTGTAATAAACAGCAGGGATGTAACAGATTTAGTAGAGCAAAGAAATCGCCTTTCTGAAAGTTTAGGTAGATATGAAATTGTTTCTGAAGCAACCAGTGATATTGTTACAGATTATGACTTTAAAACAGGTAAGGTTAAAATCTCTAAGTCGATTTTTAAAGTTTGTGGTCACGATCCTAAAGTAGTAGAACAAGAGGATTTTGAAGATTGGTGGATGTCTCATGTACATGAAAAAGATAGGAAGGAAATAAGAAATAAGGTTTTAAATGTAATTGAGTCTGGCAACAAATCTTTTCAGTTAGAATATAGATTTAAATGCGCAGATGGTAGTTATAAAACATTATTAGATCGAAGTTATCTGGTAACCGATAGAGATGGTAAGCCAGAGAAAATTATAGGATCTAAGCAAGATATTACGCAACAAAAAGATCAATTAAAACAAATAAAATCTAGAAATAAGATACTTGAAGAAATTGCGTGGCAACAATCACATATGGTAAGAGCTCCATTGGCAAAAATTATGGGACTCATTGATTTATTGAAGTATAGCGAAAATAATCACGAAGAAACTAAAGATTTATTAGAAAAAATATTAAATTCAGCCGAAGATTTAGATGCTGTGATACGCAACATAGCAGAGAAGACATATAATTAATAGATTTAAGCCCCCTAAATCTATAATGAACCCTAATCTTAACCTACATTATGTTAGAAGTCATATTGGTAGATGATGATGATATTGTTTTAATGATGCAAAAAAAAATGGTTTCTAGATGTGAAATATCGTCTACGCCCATCATTTTTAAAAGTGCACTTGAAACTTTAGACTATTTAAATAAACCCGAAACTTTAAATAATATCGAGAAGAAGTATCTTATTCTTCTAGATATTAATATGCCAATGATGTCTGGATGGCAATTTTTAGACCGAATTAAAGAACATCCTTTGCATGACAGGATTCATGTAATTATGGTAACCTCTTCTATAGATCAAAAAGATCGTAGAAAAGCAGAAACCTATAAGAGAGTAATCGATTATATAGAAAAGCCGGTTACTTTAAAACACTGCCAAAACTTAAAGCAATTACAGTCTATTAGCGAATTTTTTTAGGAATTTTAATGCTTTTTTCGAGTGGTTGGGCTTCTTCAATTTTTTCATGAGCCCAAATTTCGTCTTCCCGTTCTAACTCTAGTTCTTGCTGTACAGCAGTTGCACGAGGATCGTAATTTAATTTTATGTACATAGGAAAGTGATCACTACCTATACTTTTTTCTCTGGCGATCTCGATAAGGGTAAAGTCTTTTGAATGAAATACATGATCTAAAGGCCAGCGGAACAAACTGTACCCGGCATGAAAGGTATTAAAAAACCCTCGGCCAATTCTAGGGTCCATTAATCCGCTCATTTGTTGGAACAGCTTGGTGGTTCTAGACCAGGCAACATCGTTAAGATCTCCAAACACTAATACTTTACGATCTTCTGGTGAAAGATCTCTACCTAGCATTAAAATTTCTGCATCACGATTTGTAGAGGTATAACTTTCAGTAGGGCTTGGAGGCATTGGGTGTAAACAATGAATCTTCAGTTTAGTACCGTTTCTAAGTTTTACATAACCGTGTATAGAGGGGATATCCTCCTGAACAAGATAATGCACATCTGCATCTATTAACTCGAGTTTAGAATACAAATGCATTCCGTAGAGATTATCCAAAGGAACTTTTACAGTGTACTTATAATCATTTTCAATTTCTTGCAAGGCTTTTTCCCAACGCTTATCACTTTCCAGCGTAAGTAAAATATCTGGTTGCCTTTTGTTAACTAAAGCGATTAATTTTTCTGGATGTTTATTGGGGGTAAGTACGTTACTTACCAGAATAGAAATTGTTGCATCTTCAGCTTTCCCTTTAAATTTAATCACCTGTTTTTTAGCCAGAATTGTGTATGGAAAGATTTTTAAGGATTGGTATACCAGGCTTAGGAAAAGTAAAGCGCTTGCTACAAATTGCCAGGTTTCAGAAAAATCATAAACGATCGCACATAAAATTAAGGTGATTATTATGCAAACTGAGATTTGAATTCTTGGGAAATCAAATCCTCTTATCCACCATTGGTCAAATCTTGTTATAGAGGCTAAAGTAGGAATTAAAAAAAAACAGTTCAGACAAAGAATAATAATTTCAGCGGTATTCATGCTGATCGTAGTTTTATGTTGGCAATCTTGTTTTTGGTCAAATTCTTTTCAAATCTCCTATTATTCAATAAAACTTAAAAGTATTTAAGAAAAGAATAACGTAAAGGCAGCAATTTCAGAAGCTAATAACCAAAAAAGGACTTATTTCTAAAAGTTGTGAAATGTTCAATTTTAATTCTCTTGAAAAAAGTTTAATTTTAAAGTATGAAGAAGAAAGATAAAATGAAGGAAAGGGGATTTGTCTTCAAGAAATATGAAGAACCTAATACAAGTCCTTTTGAAAAACTCTTTGAGATTTTTAAAGAATTGATCACGCACACTTCGGGTGATCTAGATGAAGCGCTAGACTGGTTACGCCAGTTAGATGAAGAATATCAACTTACCACGCCAGATTATACGATCGAAGATTTTATAGAAGACCTTAAGCAAAAAGGCTACATAAAAGAAGAATTAGATCCAGATGGCGATGGTGAAGGTGATGGTTCTGGGAGTTTAAAGATTACTGCAAAGACCGAAAGGGCAATACGCCAACAGGCGCTGGATCAGATTTTTGGTAAGATGCGAAAAGGAAACTCGGGAAATCACCGTACAAGTCATGTTGGCCGTGGCGATGAGCATACCGGCGATTTCAGAAATTATCAATTTGGAGATTCTTTAGACCGAATTTCGATGACCGAAAGTCTGCGGAATGCCCAGATCAATCATGGGATTGGTAGTTTTAATATGACACACGACGATCTGGTGGTTGAAGAAACTCATTATAAATCACAAATGAGCACGGTGTTAATGATCGACCTTAGCCATAGTATGATCTTGTATGGCGAAGACCGTATCACCCCGGCGAAGAAAGTTGCGATGGCTTTAGCTGAATTGATCACTACCCGCTATCCAAAAGACACCTTAGATATTATCGTTTTCGGTAATGATGCCTGGCCGGTTTCTATCGCAGATCTTCCGTATCTAAAAGTTGGCCCGTATCACACCAATACTGTAGATGGATTGAAGCTGGCGATGGACATTTTGCGAAGAAAGCGAAATACCAATAAACAGATCTTTATGATTACCGATGGTAAACCGAGTTGCATACGAGAACGCGATGGCAACTATTACAAAAATAGTATGGGCTTAGATCCTTACATCGTTGATAAGTGTTACAATATGGCGCAACAAGCTCGTAAACTTCAAATTCCTATCACCACTTTTATGATCGCACAAGATCCTTATTTAATGCAATTTATTAGGGAATTTACACAGGCGAATCAAGGGAAGGCATTTTATACCGGACTTAAAGGTCTTGGTGAAATGATTTTTGAAGATTACGAAACAAACAGAAAAAAGAGAATTAGAGGCTAAAAGAAAAAGAAGATATGAATATTGAGAAAATGAAAACCCTTGGAGATTTAAAATCTTCAGGATATATAAGTAAAGGAATAAAAGACGAGCTTCGTGATAATTTAATTGAAAAAATTAAAAATAACGAACCTGCGTTTACCGGAATTCATGGTTATGATGATACCGTAATTCCGGAATTAGAACGAGCAATCTTATCAAAACATAACATCAATTTGTTGGGATTACGTGGGCAGGCCAAAACCAGGCTGGCGCGTTTAATGTTGAATCTTTTAGATCAATATATTCCGGCTGTTGAAGGTTCAGAAATTAGTGACGATCCTTTAAACCCAATTTCACGTTACGCAAAAGAGCTTATTGCTGAAAAAGGAGACGAAACGCCAATTACCTGGATTCACAGAAGCGAGCGATTCTTTGAAAAACTGGCAACACCAGATGTAACAGTAGCCGATTTAATTGGAGATGTAGATCCTATAAAAGCAGCGAATTTAAAGCTAAGTTATGCCGATGATCGCGTGATTCATTTTGGGATGATTCCGCGTGCTAACCGAAGTATTTTCGTTATTAATGAATTACCAGACTTACAGGCAAGAATTCAGGTGGCGCTTTTCAATATTCTTCAGGAAGGTGATATCCAGATTCGTGGTTTTAAATTAAGACTACCTTTAGATATGCAATTTGTGTTTACCGCAAATCCAGAAGATTATACTAATCGTGGTAGTATTGTAACGCCGCTTAAGGATAGAATTGGTTCGCAGATATTAACGCATTATCCGGAAACTATCGAGATCGCCAAAACGATTACCCAGCAGGAAGCAAAGTTAGATTCCAGACAAACCGATATGGTTTATGTTCCAGAACTAGCTAAAGACCTGCTTGAACAAATTGGTTTTGAAGCTCGAGAAAGTGAATTTATCGACGAGAAAAGTGGGATTAGTGCTAGGATGAGTATTACCGCTTATGAAAATCTTTTAAGTGCTGCAGAACGCAGAACTTTAAAGAATGGAGAAGATAAAACTTTGCTAAGATTTGGTGATTTTATGGGAGTAATTCCTTCAGTGACTGGAAAAGTAGAGCTAGTTTATGAAGGTGAGCAGGAAGGAGCTGCAGCTGTAGCTACTCAGTTACTGGGAGATGCGGTGAAAACACTGTTCCCTAATTATTTTCCTAAGATTGAAAAGCTACAACGTCCCGATGAAAAAACACCTTATGACGATTTGGTAGAATGGTTCTTTGAGCAAACAGGTTTTGAATTGCCAGATGATCTTACCGACGAAGAGTACAAGAAGAAATTAGATGAGGTAGCGCCATTAAATGAGCTGATAAAAAAATATCAGCCAGAAATGGATAAAATCGACACCTATTTTTTAAAGGAATTTTTACTTTGGGGATTGGTAGAGTTTAAGAAATTAAGCAAGCAACGATATACCAAAGGCATTCAATTTAATGATCTATACGGAAGTTATATAAGCGGATTATAATTTTTAGACTGAATTAAGTTGAAATAAAAGGAACAAAAGCCCGGTTTTACTAAAAATCGGGCTTTTGTTTTTTTGAAATTATGAAAATCTCACATTTTTTCGGCAAAAGTGTAATTTTAGTTTTTTAATTCTACGTAATTCTATACTTTTATAAAATCTTTTAAGGAAAACAATGAAGAGTATTAAATTAAATAGCATTTCTACAATAACTCCTATCACAGGAGCTGCTATTTCTATTATTATTACTCGCACAATTATTACCCCTTTGGGGTAGTATGTATATAATTTTCCGTCCGCACTCACACACGTTTTAGAACGAACTCAAAACTATTTATTTCAAACTATTAAATTATTCTTATGAATATTCTAAAATTCGGAGGATCTTCTTTGGCCTCTCCGGAGCGAATCAAACTTGTAGCCGAAACTGTAAAAAAGCATGTGCAACAAGATAAAACCATCGCTGTTTTTTCAGCGTTTGGAGGGGTAACCAACGATCTTTTAAAAATGGCCGAACTGGCTGCTAAAGAAGATCGCGCCTATAAAGAAATTCTGGCTCTAAACGAGAAAAGACATCTTGATGCGGTAAAAGAATTAATTCCTGTTCAAAATCAAAGCGGAGTTTTAAGTAAGGTGAAAACCGAATTCAATAGATTAGAAACGCTTTACGAAGGTGTTTATCTTTTAAATGAATTATCGAATAAAACCAAGCATGTAGTTTCCAGTTTTGGTGAGATCTTATCCTCATTAATTATTGCTGAATATTTTAAAAGTCTAGCCACCGATGCACTTCTAATTGATTCGAGAGAATTGATCGTTTGTAAGAATAATAATGAAAAGATTCAGCTTAATTACGAACTGACCAACATAAATATTGTTCAGTATTTTAAAGAGAATGACGCGAGTCTTTTTGTGGTTCCTGGTTTTGTAGCTAAAAACGAGCAGGGCGTTCCAAGTACTTTAGGACGTGGTGGTAGTGATTTTACAGCTGCAATCTTTGGTGGCGCTTTAGATGTTGCTAAAGTGATCATTTATACCGATGTAAACGGAATGTACACCGCAAACCCAAATGTGGTGCATCAGGCGTATCCGCTTCAAAATATATCTTATCAGGAAGCGATGGAATTATCGCATTTTGGAGCCAAAGTTTTATATCCACCAACGCTTCAACCATTGTTGGATAAAGGAATCCAGATTCATATAAAAAATACATTTGTACCAGATGATGCGGGAACTTTAATTTCAAAATCAAGTAAAGAAAACTTTAGATGGGTTACCGGTATCACGCATATTGATGATATTAAACTTCTGAATATTGAGGGTAGCGGAATGGTTGGAATTCCTGGTTTTTCAAAACGATTTTTTGAAACACTTTACCAGGAGAATATCAATGTTGTGCTTATCACGCAAGCATCTTCAGAGCATAGTATTTGTGTAGCGGTAAAAGGAGATGAAGCGCAGGCTGCAAAAGAAGCTTTAGATGAAGCTTTTTCAGTTGAAATAGATTATCAAAAAATAAAACCGGTAGAAATAGAAGGTAATGTGGCTATCATTGCCTTGGTAGGAGATCGTATGAAGAGTCACCACGGTTTAAGCGGTAAAATGTTTAGTGCTTTAGGTAATAATAATATTAATATTAGAGCAATTGCACAGGGATCTTCAGAGCGAAATATATCTGCTGTAATTGCGAAAAAAGATATCAATAAAGCGCTAAATACGCTACACGAACAGTTTTTTGAAGTTCCTTCTAAAGAATTGAACCTGTTTATAACCGGAGTAGGAAATGTTGGTAGTAAGCTTTTATCGCAATTAGAAAAACAAGAAAAATATCTTCTTGAAAAATTACGATTAAAAGTTCGTGTTCTTGGATTGTCAAATTCCAGAACTATGGTTTTTGATGAAAACGGACTTGACTTAAGTAAATGGCAAGAATTGCTGGATGCGGGTGAAAAAGCCAGTAAACATAACTTTTTTAATAAGGTAAAAGAATTCAATTTACGTAACAGCATTTTTGTAGATAATACCGCAAGTGCTGAAATTTCAAAATGGTATAAAGAATATCTTGCAAACTCGATCGCAGTAGTAACCTGTAATAAGATCGCTGCAGCAGATGATTTGGTAAACTATCAGCATTTGCAGGAACTTTCAAGAGAATACGGAGCATCTTTCCTTTACGAAACCAATGTTGGTGCAGGATTGCCAATTATCGATACGCTTAAAAATTTAATTGCTTCAGGAGATAGAATTCATAAGATACAGGCGGTACTTTCGGGTAGTTTAAACTTTGTTTTTAATACCTATAACGGAACCGAGCCATTTTACAAAACGGTAGAACAGGCAATGGAAGAAGGCTATACTGAACCAGATCCTAAGATCGATCTAAGTGGAGTAGATGTTGCTCGTAAAATTTTGATCTTGTCTCGTGAAAGCGGACTAAAAATGGAGCTTAGCGATATCGAAAACAAAAGTTTCCTTTCTGAAGAAAGTCTGAATACAGAGAATAATGAAGATTTCTTTAAACTGCTTCAGGAAGATGAAAGTAAATTTAAAGAGATCTACGAAGATGCGGCTAAGGATGGAGCTCAGCTTAAATACGTGGCGCAATTAGAAGATGGAAAAGCCTCTGTTGGTTTACAAAAAGTAGATGCAGATCATCCTTTTTATAATCTTAGCGGTAGCGATAATATTGTATTGTTCTTTACAGATCGTTATAGCGTTCAGCCATTAATCGTTAAAGGAGCCGGAGCAGGAGCAGATGTTACAGCTTCGGGAATATTTGCCGATGTTATACGAATAGGTAAGAAATAATGATGGAAGAAATAAAAGTTTTTGCTCCGGCAACGGTAGCTAACCTTTCCTGTGGTTTCGATGTTTTGGGCTGTTGCCTTGATAATGTTGGAGACGAGATGATCATTAAAAAAAATGATCTAAACCAGCTTCGAATCACAAAAATGGAAGGCCAGGATCTTCCTATGGAAGTCGATCAAAACGTAGCTGGCGTAGCGGTAAAAGCTATGCTGGAAAAACTGCAATCTAACGAAGGTTTTGATATCGAAATTTATAAAAAAATAAAAGCAGGAAGCGGAATTGGTAGTAGTGCTGCCAGTTCTGCTGGAGCTGTTTATGCAGTAAATAAGCTATTAGATTCCCCATTTTCGAGTGCAGAACTTTTACCTTTTGCAATGGAAGGAGAACGTTTAGCCAGTGGAAATGCGCATGCAGATAATGTGGCGCCAGCCTTACTTGGTGGTTTTACACTAGTAAAAAGTTATGAGCCATTAGAAGTTTTATCGCTGCCATCTCCAGAAGAATTGAATGTAGTTATTCTTCATCCACAAATCGAGGTGAAAACCAAGGATTCTCGTGCGATCATTAAGCGAAATATTAGTCTGGATAAAGCGGTAAGCCAATGGGGAAATCTTGGTGCTTTGGTAAGCGCTTTATATACTAATGATTATGATTTATTGGGAAGAAGTCTTAAAGATGATATCGTAGAGCCAATCCGGTCGATTTTAATACCGTATTTCGATGAAATTAAGGCCATTTCTTTGGAAAGCGGAGCGCTTGGTTTTGGTATTTCAGGTTCTGGGCCATCGGTTTATGCGATGTGTAGAGGCCAGCAAAATGCCGAAAATGTAAAAGCAAGTATTGCCGAATTTATGGAAAAACAAAGTATAACTTACGATCTTCATTTATCAAAAATTAATCCTGAAGGAGTTAAAATATTATAGAAAACATGAACTATTTTAGTCTGAATAATAAAAGCCATTCTTCTAGCTTCGAGAATGCGGTAATAAAAGGTCTTGCTCCTGATAAAGGATTATATTTTCCTGAAAATATCGAAAAATTACCAGATTCTTTTTTTAAAGATCTGCCCAATATGCCACAAACCGAAGTCGCTTACCAGGCGATAAAGCAATTTGTTGGCAATGAAATTCCTGAAGCCGAACTTAAAAAAATTATTGCTGAAACTTTAGATTGTGATTTTCCGGTAGTGCATGTAAAAGATAATGTGTACACTTTAGAGCTTTTTCATGGGCCAACTCTGGCATTTAAAGATGTTGGAGCGCGCTTTATGGCAGGTAGTTTGGGGTATTTTATCACAAAGAACGAAGTTGGTAAAGTAACCGTGCTCGTAGCAACCTCTGGAGATACCGGTGGGGCAGTGGCTAACGGATTTTTAGGAGTAGAAGGGATCGATGTGGTAATCTTATATCCTAAAGGCAAAGTGAGCAAAATACAGGAAAAACAATTAACCACGCTTGGTAAAAATGTAACCGCTTTAGAAATTGATGGCGCTTTCGACCAATGTCAGGATATGGTGAAACAGGCATTTCTAGATGACGAAATCCAGTCGGTAAGACAGTTAACTTCAGCCAATTCTATAAATGTAGCCAGATGGCTTCCGCAGATGTTCTATTACTTTTTAGCGTATCGCCAGTTAGCTTCCGAAGGAAAAGATATTGTATTTTCTGTACCAAGTGGAAATTTTGGGAATGTTTGTGCCGGGATGGTTGCGAAAGAATTAGGGCTTCCTATCAAACACTTTATCGCTTCGAATAACGCGAATAGAACGATTACCGATTATCTGGAAACCGGGAATTATGAGCCAAGACCGAGTGTCTCGACAATTTCAAATGCAATGGATATTGGGAATCCAAGTAATTTTGTGCGAATCTTACAGCTTTTTCAAAACGAATACGGAAACGTAAAAGAAAATCTAACCAGTTTTAGTTACGACGATGAAGTTACAAAAGAGGCCATGCAAGAGGTTTACAAAGAAACCGGTTATGTGATGGATCCTCATGGAGCGGTGGGTTATTTAGGACTTCAGGAGTATTTTAAAGATCATCCAAATGAAATTGGTGCTTTTTTAGAAACTGCACATCCTTGTAAGTTCCGTGAAACTGTAGAAGATGCCATTGGTAAGCAGATCGATATTCCAGATTCTATAAAAGAGGTTTTGGATAAAGAGAAAAAAGCTATTTCGATTAAAGATTATGCCGAATTGAAATCTTTTTTACTGAGTTAATCTTAAAAGAAGCTATTTTTAATCAAATTTTAATGTTCACTAATTGTTGTTCGTACAAGAAAGCAGTAATTTTATTGCTTATAGATGAAACATTAAAAAATCATGGAAAATAAAGTAGTAATTATCACTGGTGGAGCAATGGGGCTGGGTTATGCAGCCGCAGATGTTTTAGCTTCACAAAAAGCGAAACTTGTCTTAGTAGATTACAATGCAGATGCATTAGCAGAAGCAGAGGAAAAACTAAAAAAGACATACGAAGGTTTAGAAGTATTAAGCGTTACAGCCGATGTTTCTAAGGAAGATCAGGTAAAAGCTTACGTCGATCAAACAGTAGAAAAATTTGGTCGAATTGACGGTTTTTACAACAATGCCGGGATTGAAGGAAGACAGGCTTCAATGATCGATTATGATATGGATGTCTTTAAAAAAGTTATCGATATCAACTTAATGGGTGTTTATTACGGTTTACGTTATATCCTTCCAATAATGAAAGAGCAGGGATATGGGCGTATTGTAAACGTAGCATCTGTTGGAGGTATTCGTGGAGTGCTTAATCAATCTCCTTATGTTGCCAGTAAACATGCGGTGAGTGGAATGACTAAAAATGCTGCATTAGAATATGGACAATACGGAATCCTTACGAATGCGATCGCGCCTGGAGCAATTTTAACTCCTATGGTAGCCGAAGCATTTAAACAGGTGAACCCAGAAGATCCAAAAGCAGCCGAAAAAGAATATGCAAGCAGAAACCCAACTAGATCTTTGGGAGATCCTCAGGATGTAGGAAAACTGGTAGCATATTTGCTTAGTGCAGATAATGGTTACGTAAGCGGCCAAACAATTGCAATAGATGGTGGGGAATCTAACATGTACGGTAATCCATAATTGTATTGGCGCCGCCAAAGGGTATAATACTCCGAGGCTTGCCTCGAAATTATTTTTTTAGTGAATGACTTGTGGGCTTGCCCCGAGGTAGTTTACTTATAATTTTAGATAAAAAAAGCCTTTCCAGATCTGGAAAGGCTTTTTTATATTAATAACTTCAGCTTAATATTTTACTGGAGCCCCTTCAGCAGGTAAGCTGTTTTTAATGAATTCACGAATATCTTCGTTTGCAGTTTCTAGATCAGCTTTTCTAAGATACATCATATGTCCACTTTCGTAACCTTTAAAAGAAAGTCTGTCTTGCATTTTCCCGCTAGGATCTAATTGCCACATCGAGTATTTCGCATTAAAATAAGTACAGGCACCATCAAAATAACCAGACTGGATCATTACATCTAAATTGGGATTTTGCGCCATAGCCTGTCTTAAATTCTCTCCTGTGTTATCGCGACTTCTATCCCATGGATGAACCGGGCCAAACATAAAGTATTTAAGATCGGTCTTAAAATTAAGATCTTCTCTTAAGTAATAATTGATCGCCGGAGTAAAAGAATGCAACCAAGAGGTTAATTCGGCATTATAATCTGGATAATTACCAGACTCTTTACGATCGATTCCTAAGTAACGAGAATCCAAACGCCCTACGGTAAAACCATCTTCGCGACGAAGTTCTTTCCAAAAAGCACCAATAGGTAATTCTAAATTATTCTGAAGATAAACCTCTTTATCTACGCTAGAATAATAAGCCATTTTTTCAGCAGTGGCATTTTTAGTTGCTTCTGAAGCAAAACCACCTTTAACCAGTACTGGAAGTAATTCGTTAATGCTATATTCTTCAACCTCTTCTAAAAGATCGGTTAAAGATTTACTCTGTAATTCCTGTGGAAGCAATTTGTGATACCACGCCGTAGCCGCAAAATAAGGTAAGCGATTAGCAACTTCAACAGGACCTTCACGATCAATTCCCAGTTCGGTAGGGGAAACCAGGATCACTCCATTTAAATACATCCACTGGCTATCCTGAAGCTCTAAAGCTAATCCACTTACTCTGGTCGTTCCGTAGCTTTCTCCAATTAAATATTTAGGCGATAACCAACGATTTTCGCGAGTAACAAAAGTATTTAACCATTCGGCCAAATAACTAATATCCTGGTTTACACCAAAGAATTTAGATTTATCAACTTTACCATTCTCGTCTGGAATAGGTCTGGAATATCCAGTATTTACAGGATTTACATAAATGATATCGGCAACGTCTAATATCGAATATGGATTTTCTTTAATTCCGTATGGTTGTACAGGATAACCTTCATCGTCGATTTTTAGGATTCTTGGGCCAGTATAGGCAATGTGCATCCAAACCGAAGCAGAACCAGGCCCTCCATTAAAAGAGATCACTAAAGGTCGATTTTCGGTGTTTTTAACATCACTTTTTTTGTAATATGTATAGTAAAGGCTGGCAATAGGATTGCCCTGATCGTCCCAAACTGGTTGCATCCCGGTTTGAGCTGAATAATTGATGTTTTTTCCTTTTATGGTAACCGAATGATCGGTAACTACAGTAGTATCTACCGGAACTTTTACTTTTTGAGCAAAAGAAACTGTAGCCATAAGTGAGAAAAAGAGGAAATAAATTTTCTTCATTGGTGATTAAATTGTTTAGGGTTAAAGCTGAAAAATACTGCTATTTCTTATGTTCTACAAAAACAGGGCTTAAATTGTACAAAATCGGCTTAAAATAAAAGGAGCCTTTAAAAAAATAAGGCTCCTTTTTATCGAATTTCGGCCTGAATATTATGGCTCGTAGATAAGTCTTAAAAATGAACTGAATCTTTCATTATCTTTATCTATGGGGATTCCTGTAACGATACCCACCAATAGATGATCACTTACATCTACGCGCATTTGTGGTCTAATGGTCATATCAAATTCACCATCGTATATTTCTTTATTAAATTCTACTCCAATAAAATTTCGTGTACCCGGAATCATATAATGGATATTAGAGTTGATTTGCCAGGTAGTAGTGATATTTCCATTATTAAAATGATGATCGAATACCGGCCCGGTATAAATAAGCGAATGAAAATTACTGCCTAGTCGTTTTGCAGCGATCAAAAACGGATTGTAAACCAATCCTGTAAATAAAGTTTCCCTGCCATAATTATTGAATTCGGTTAGCGTGAATTCCTGGATATAACCAATCGCCATAGAAGCCTGGTGTTTTTCTGAGACTAAAAAACTGTATTGCCCAGCCATTTTTATGCTGTTAAGGTTATTTCCGGGAGCAGATCCATCTTCAGTTGGATAGTATAAAGAAAAAGGTAGTTCGATCTCTAATCCTAATCGATCCATTGGAGCCCATTCATATTCTATCAAGGCAGTGTATTCGTCATAATTTTCGTTATCGGTAAGGCCTACACCAAGATTCCATTCTCTTTCGCCTTTTCTGGCGCCCAGATCCCTAATTAAATCGATATATAAAGGTTCAGCATGTAAAACTTTTGCGGGAAGACTGTCTTTTTTTGTTTCTGTATCTTCAATATTTTGAGCCGTAATAGCTGTACTTACCAATAAAATTGGAAGTATAAGTTTACTTATGATTTTATTCATTATAAGTTTAGATTTTTTCAAATAATAATAGTCTCTAAATCCTTTCAGAATGCAGGATTAGAGTTGGTAAATTGTTTAGAAAGCAAAAATTAATTTGCCAGATGAAAATTAGAATCTAAACTTTTGGAGGGGGAGAAGTAACTTCTGGATAGAAATTGTAATATTTATGCTGATATTCTGAATTCATTAATTTCTGTAAAGAAATATCGAAAAAGATTTCAGGTTTTTTATCCAAGACATAATTGTCTACCGAAAAATCTTTTTTTACCAGTTGATTTTCACTATCACTGTCTTCATATTCAGGAATCGCATTTTCAAAACCCAGAATTTTTTCGATCAGGATTTCAACAATACTTTCCTGATCATTAAGATTAAGATCTTCAGGGAATTTCTTATTAAAGTCGGGCGAATCGACACTGATGTTTAAGATCACCAAGCCAATGATTAAGCTGAAATAACGTAAAGTTTTATTATTCCTGAAAATTTGCATCAACTATATTTTCCTCGCAATCCTGATTTTTTTAATTGAATTGCCGCCGGGGTTTTTGATTTTGGAAAAATACTATTTCCAACTGAATTGAAAAAGTGGAATTTTATTTTTTATTATTCAGGTTGTTATCTCTAAAAATGATCACATAACTAAGCCAGATTCCTAAAAATGCAGCTAGTATAAAAAATAAAATGGCGAATCCGGGATATCCAAAGATCACAAAATCTGTTGGTATTTGCATAAGCATTGATGCTCCAATAATCATTGCTGCAATGATGATCCCTAACGTAATTCTATTGGCTATTTTCTGAAAACCATCGGTAAGCCTTTCTTCATCTAGAGCTTCGATATTTACTTTAAACTTATTTTCAGCAAGATTATCTGTGATCTTATTTAAGCGCTCTGGGATATGTTCTACCAGTTTTTTGGATTCTAGTAGCATCGAGAAGAAATTCTCTGGCTTCAGTTCATCATACATCTTTTTTTGCATGATCTTTTGTGCATGTTTTTTTATGGCAACCCTTAGATCAAATTCAGGATCTAAAACAGCGATGATTTGATCCATATTCAGCAATACTTTCCCTAGAATATTTACTTCAACAGGCATATGAATACCGGTTTCAGCCGCAAGGCGATTTAACTGAATCAATAATCTACCTGTTTGCAATTCTTTCGCTGGGCTATTCTCACTTTCCATAATTATATCACTAATTATTTTATTGAAAGTAGGGAGATCGCTATCGTCATCAATCTCACTCATATTGATAATGATATGAGCTGTTTCTGGCCCATTGTTGTTACTAATCGCTATAAGTAGCTGAAGCAAACATTCCTGCATGTGGCTAGTAAATTTAGCCACCATTCCAAGATCAATTAGTGCAATTTTGCTATCTTTTGTAAACTGAATATTACCGGGATGTGGATCTGCATGTACAAATCCGTCGTTAATGATCTGTTGTAAATAAGCTTCAACCAATTGATCTACCATCGGCGCATAATCAACTTCTAATTGCTTAAGCGGGGAGAGGGATGTTATTTTTTTTCCGTCGATAAAATCCATCGCTAAAACTCTGCTTCCACAATAATCTGGCACAGGTTCAGGAACGATTAAGTAATTATACGGCAACAGATTTTCTCCTAGTGTAATAAGATTTTGCTGTTCTTTTGAATAATCAAGTTCGTTCAATAAAATGCGACGTAATTCGGCTAAAACCGTATCGATCGCATATTTTTTAGCAATTTTTGAATGTTTAACTGCCAGATCTGCCATTTCCTGAAGCGTATCCATATCGTCCAGGAACTTTTTCTTAATACCGGGACGCTGAATTTTTACCGCAACCGGCCTACCGCTGCGCAATGTGGCATAATGCACTTGGCCAATAGAAGCACTTGCGATTGGTTTTTCCTCGAACGTATCAAAAGCTTTTGAAATTCGTGTTCCCAGATCCTCTTCCACGATTTGGTGCACTTCTTCGTAAGGGATTGGCGGCACATCGTCCTGTAAGGTCGCCAGTGCTTTTAGATAGGCGTCTGGTAACAAATCTGGGCGAGTAGAAAGCAATTGTCCCAATTTAATATAGGTAGGTCCCATATTTTTTAAATCTTCTACTAACTCTTCAGGAGAACGATCATAACTATCCTGATCTTTATTTTCGCTAGAAGCATCTTCAAAAGCTTTTGCGGTAGTTTTCTTAAAGAGATCACTATTAGCATATTTCAGCATAAAACTGAAAAATTTACGATATCGTGTAAAGTTTTCGGGTAGTATAGACATTGCTTTTTGCTTAGGTTGCAAAGCAAATTACAATTCTTTAGTCTTTTAGCCGTGCATCTTAGCTTAGTTTTAGCACTTTAAAGGTTTAATCTTTTTCTTTCTGAAATTACAGCTATAGTTTTCTGAAAAATAAGGGCTAAAATTCGATAAAATCGGCATATATTTTTAAACCGCTAATAAGCTATTTAGATGATTGATATTTGAAGGATTGCCAAAAACATAAATAAGGTCACCGCGTTTAATTTTGGTTTTCGGTGTGATTTCAGTTAAGTATTTAGTATCTCTTTTGATAGCAAGAACCGTCACACCGTAATTTTTAGCCATGCCCGATTCTTCCAGACTTTTTCCAACAATATTTTTGTCTTTATGCTGAACGCTAAGCGTTGCAATTTCTTTGTTAGGGATGTTTAGATGATGTAAGGCAGGATTATGCGGTTTGTCTTTTAATCGGGTTAGCATTTCGTAATCTGCGGAACGAATATTGCTGGTAAATTCAACAATCTCGTCGTAAGGAACCAGGTATTTTTTAAGCACCCTGGTAAAGATCTCTATAGAAGTTTCGAAATCTGCCGGAATCACTTCATCTGCGCCTACACGAAGATGTTCTTCGATTTCTTTTACCTGCCTTGTTCTAACGATGATAAAAGCTGTTTGCGTAAACAAACGAATGGTGCTAATGATCTTTTTGGTAGCGGTAGTATCTGAAATAGCAATAACTACCACACGAGCTTCCTGAATATGAATATGTTTTAAGATTAGTGAATTTGTTGCATCACCAAAAACTACCGGTTCCTGATTTTTCTTTGCATTCTCGAAAGAATCTGGATCGATATCTACCACCACATAAGGAATATCTGCACTTCTGGCTGCTTTTGCAATATTTTCTCCGTTAGTTCCATAGCCAATTATTACGATATGATCGCTTAGATTTTCTTCGGAAAACTGCTCATCTGTATGTGCACTTTTTTTAATATTCGATAAACGATGTCTTACTGCTGAAGGGATTGGCGCTTTTAGAATAGTATAAGTAAGTTTTGAAGAATTCATGATTAAAAACGGAGTAAGCGCCATACTCAAGATCGATATTGCAAGAAAATACTGATAAATATTTTCAGGCAATAAACCATTATCCAAACCAACGCCAGATAATAATAAAGAGAATTCTCCTACCTGAAATAGGCTAAAAAGCGTTATAAAAACCGTTCTGGGTTTATACTTCAGTATTAAAACGGTAATTCCTATCACTAACATTTTCAGTAAAACTACACCAAGAACCAGCAAAAGAATATAGCCGATATTATCGAAAAAGAAACCTAAATCTAAAAGTGTTCCTACCGAGATGAAAAAGAAACTGATAAATATCTCACGAAAAGGAAGCACATTTGCAGTAGCCTGATGGCTGTAATCTGATTCAGAAATAATTAGTCCGGCAAAAAAAGCACCCAGCGCTAAAGAAAGACCAACAGAACTGGTAAGCCATGCGATCGCAAAACAAAATACGACCACAGTTAAGATAAAAAGTTCCTGGTTTTTAGTTTTTACCACCCAGCTAAACACTTTAGGAACTACATATTTTGCCAGTAAAAATATAACCAGTAAAACCAGTGCAATCTTACCAATTAAGATCCCTACCGTCATTAAAATATTATCTGACTTTCCTGCCAATATTGGTGTAAGCAGCATCATTGGAACAACGATAATATCCTGAAAGATTAAAATACCAATACTAATCCTACCATGTGGAGAAGTGATCTCACCTCTTTGTTGAAATAGTTTTAAAACGATCGCTGTACTACTTAAAGAAAACAGGAATCCCAGGAAGATTGAAGTATTTAAAGGGAGACCTAACAGTTGGGAAGCTAAAGTTGTAAATAAAATTGTACCACCAACCTGCAAACCACCGCCAATAAAAATAGTGTTCTTAATGGCAGCCAGGCCTTTTAAGGAAAGCTCGATCCCAATAACAAAAAGTAGGAAAATGATTCCTATTTCACTTAATAATTCAACCTCATGGCTATTGCTTATAAGATTAAAGGCATGCGGGCCGGCGATGATCCCTGCCAGTAAAAAACCTAAAATGCTAGGGATTTTTATCTTCTGAATTACAAGAATAATAAGGACCGATAATCCCAGAATAACTACAATATCCTGTAAGATTGGGATTTCCATAGCAAATTAGTTTTGGTTAGTTTGATGGTAATTTAGTTGAATTAAACGGAATAAAAAAGCTGCTTAAAATACTTCTTCAAACTATCTAATTTTGATAGAAAAGAGGCATCTTAAGCAGCAATGATATAAGCTGAAATTAGATGTTTTTGATTCTAATTTTTTGGCTTATTTTTTAAGCCAGGCTTCTCTTAATTTTACTTTTGGACTATCTGCTGGAAGATCCATTTCTGTGATCGAAGTTTCTTCAGTTTGTGGTTGAGAAACTTTAGCAGTAAGTGTTACTTCTTCGCCATTTCTATCTACAACGATCTCTACATCGTCGCCTTCTGCCCAGGATTGTGAACTTGTAATTAATCCGTAAACATTTTGAACAGTGTATTCTGTTCCGTTTATGGTTTTAATTACGTCACCACCTTTAGCACCAAGTTTCTCTAAGAACGTATTAAAACCAATACCTTCTCTAAAGAAAAGTTCACCAGAAGCAGGATCACCATCGATATAAGGAACCTGCCCATTTAAGAAATAACTGGTGTTTACCATAACAGATTTTTCTTCTAAACCAACTTTAGCGAAAAATTCGTTGTAAGGAATTGGCGTTTCTCCGGTTACATATTGGTCGAAAAATGATTGAATTTCAGGATAGCTTAATGCAACAATATCACCTATTAGATCTTCATCATTAAATGGTTTATCTTTCCCGTATTTCTTGCTTAATTTTTTCATAAGATCAAGAATACCCATTTCGCCATTACTTAGTTCTCTTAGACGAATGTCTAATGCCATTCCTATTAAAGCACCTTTTTGATAAACATTATAGTAGCTGTCTTTATATTCGTCTGTAAGAATATTTTCGCTCATTACTGTAAAAGGAACGGTATCATCAAAACTCATCGATGAAGCAATCTTTTCAGACATACGATCGTAAAAATTCTGGTTAGCGATTAATCCCTGATTGATCTGAAAAAGATTCGCAAAATATTCAGTCACTCCTTCATACATCCAAAGATGCTGAGACATTTTTGGATCGTTATAGTCGAAATAATGAATCTCGTTAGAATGCACACTAAGTGGAGTCACAATGTGGAAGAATTCGTGAGAAACCACATCTTTCATTGTTTCGTCTAACTGTGCTTTTTGCATGGTTTCTGGTAAAACCACGGTAGTACTGGTATGATGTTCTAAAGCACCAAAACCACGAGCATCTTTTTGCTGAAGATCAGATAAATATACTAAAATTGCATATTTTTTAGTATCATTTATATCTCCTAAAAATCTCTTTTGGGCGGCAATCATTTCTTCGATTCCTGGTTTAATATCTAATGCAGAAAATTTGCCGTTAGGGGAATACACATCTAAAAGCACTTTCATACCCTGAACGTCGAAACTTGTAGTATCAGGTTTTGCGTACATAATAGGATGATCTGTTACTTCAAAATAACGTCCTACATTAAAAATATCTGTACTAAAATTGTCTTCAGTATTTTTATCTTCAGTAGTAACTGTTAGTGAAGTTCCGCCAACAAGATTGTTTGGTTTAAGAATTTCTATGCGATAAGGTTCTTCCTGAAGTTTACTAAAATAGCCTACAAAACCATGCAAATTCAGCATAAAATTGGTAGAAGCATCGATATTAGTTCCGGCAGGAGAAAAGACACCGTTCTCACCTTCGATATCGTAACTGTCGTTTACCTCGTAGCTTACTTTGTCTAAGGCTTTGGCATTGGTGATCGTCCAGGTATTATCGTCTTGATGTGTAAATTCTAACTCGTTACCATCGTAATCGTAGGCTTTAAAGTTTTCGATAAATCTTCCGTAATTATCGGTAGAGTAAGTTCCGGGAACAGTTTTCGGAATAAAAAAGCTAATTTCTTCAGTAGTAATTTTAGCAGGATCTACACTTACTTTTACTTTGTCGTCTTCTACATTAACCAAATCTATTTTAGTGATAATTGGTTGATCTTCAGAAGTTAGGTTTTGTGTAGTTTTACAAGAGTACAAACTTGCCAGTAAGGCAGCGGCATACACTATTTTCTTCATGTTTATTTTATCTTTCTTATTGGACTATTAAAAACTCAAATAGTTACATTTTAGTATCCATTTTTTCGAATTTAAGACATTAAAAAGGGTGACAATCTTGTCACCCTTTTTGTTTTTCCATTTATAATGAAAATTATGCTCTAATATGCCCGTCACCAAGCACATAATATTTATTTGTAGTTAACTGTTTTAATCCTAATGGTCCTCTATGGTGAAGCTTATCTGTACTAATTGCCAGCTCTGCACCAACACCCATTTGTCCGCCATCAGTAAATCTGGTTGAAGCATTATGATAAACGGCAGCACTATCTACCTGTTCCATAAATTTAATCGCTTCTTCTTTATCTGTGGTAATAATAGAAGCTGAGTGTCCACCAGAATATTTGTTGATCTTTTCGATCGCAGCATCTAAACCGTCAATACTACCAATTACGATCTTCATAGCAAGAAACTCTTCGTACCAGGTAGATTCAGATGGAATGCTTTCCTCATCGCTAAGCACTTTTTTTACATCATCATCTACTAAGATGTTTACTTCATTTTCTTTGAACATTTCCTGCAGTTCTTTTATTTTAGCTTCGTAATCTGGAAGGTTAACATCTACAAGAACTTTATCTAATGCATTACAACCCGAAATTTTATCGATTTTCGCATTTAGCATCACTTTTTTAGCGGTTTCAAAATCAGCATTTTTAGAAACATAAAGGAAGTTGTTTCCTCTACCACTAACTAAAACTGCACCAGTTGCGTGTTCTTTTACGAATCCAATTAAACGCTCACCACCTCTTGGTACGATTAAGTCTAATTGTACCGGTGGATTTTTAAGAAATTCCTGAGTCTCTGGACGGCTAAGGTGCAATAACTCTATCCAATCTGAACTTAGATCATTTTCTTTAAGCGCCTCATGCCAGCATTCTACAAGAATTTTATTACTGTTAATCGCTTCTTTACCACCTTTAAGGTAAATTTTATTATTTGCTTTAAAAGCAAGCACAGCGGCCTCGATGGTAACATCTGGTCTAGATTCGTAAATAATCATGATGTTTCCAAAAGGAGCTGTTTTATTAGTAATATCAAGACCAGTATCAAGTCTCCTATGCTCGATAGTTTGTCCTACAGGATCTTCCTGTTCCATTACTTCTTTTACTGAAGTAATCATACCATCCACCTTCTTATCGTCACAAACCAAACGATCGTACATCGCCTGATCTCCTTCTCCAAAAGCTTCAAGATCCTTTTTATTTTCTGCGATAATTTCTGCTCGTTTTTCATCCAAAATTCGCATCATGGATTTTAAAACATTATTTTTTTTATCTGAATTTAAAAGTATCATTTTATCTGCTTTAAGTTTAATTAGTTAATTACCCGTTTTACCAGGTTTGTATATTTTAGAGCTGCTTTTTTGGAATGCTTATGATGTAAACTTAGTTCCAACTGGTTTACCATTCATAATATCCAAAATTACATTATGGCGTTTTCCATTGGCAATGTAAGTGGTGATGTTTTTAGCAGCAGTTTCTTTGGCAATCTTAATTTTAGACTCCATTCCGCCACGACCTTCACCTTCACCTTTATCAGATTCCTGAACATATTTCTCAACGTTTTGGTCGATCTGAACTTTATTCAGTTTTTCTGAATCATCATCATCTGGATGTCCAGTATAAAGTCCGTCTGTATCACTAAGAATTATTAACGAATCTGCACCGATCAATTCGGCAACTAAACTTGCTAGCTCATCATTATCAGAGAACATCGACATGGTAACAGAAACCGCATCATCTTCGTTTGCGATAGGAATAATACCTTCAGAAAGTAAAGATTCATAGCAGTTAATCATGTTTTCTCTATGAATTCCCGGACTAAAATCTCTTTTTGTAGCAAGAACCTGGGCACAACGCATACCATAATCATGAAAAATTCCGTAGTAATGTCTCATCATTCTTGGTTGTCCTACTGAAGAATATACCTGTCTTCTTTTAGAAGGATCGTGTACATTAATTTCTCCAAGAATTTCTTTACCTGCAATTGCAGAACCCGAGGATACCAGAACGGTCATAATATCTTCTTCATAAAGTTCTGATATTTGTTCTACTAAATGTTTTAGAACAGGCCCTAAAATTCTGTTGTCTTTGTTGGTCATTACGTTAGTTCCAACTTTTACAACGATTCTTTTTTTCTTATTTTCCATTATTAAGTTTGATAGTGTTAGTTAGTAGATTATTTGCCTTCCCCTAGTTCTACTGCACGGTCAAATGCAGCATAGGCAGCTTCTTTAATTAGTTCTTTAACGTTGTTATCGTCCATAGAATCTAGTGCTGCACGGGTAGTACCACCTTTGGAAGCAACTCTTTCCATCCAGGTATCTGGTGAAAGATCATGCTGGTTAAAAAGTTCAACGGCACCTTCAAAAGTCTGACTTACAAGAACTCTACTGTCATTTTCTGAGAATCCCATTTTAAGAGCAGCTTCTAACATAGATCCCATAAAATAAAATACATAAGCTGGACCACTACCACTAATACCAGTTGAAGCATCGATAAATTTTTCGTTTTCAACTTTAATAGACTCTCCGGTGGTATCTAGAAGATTTCTTACCATTAGCAGTTCTACTCTAGAAACCTCTTTAGCCGCAGTGTAAGATGTTACACCTTTACCAACCTGAGCTGGCAAATTAGGCATAGATCGTACAACCTTTTTCACTCCTAAACCATCTTGAATGGTTTTTATAGTTACCCCTGCCATTAGGGAAACGAATATTTGCTCATCATTTACCATTGGTTTAATTTCTTCAAACAAACCGTCAATATGGTAAGGTTTTACAGCCAGAAATACTATATCTGCCTGAGGAAGGCAGTGCTCTACTTTATCGAAAACATCAAAATGGTCTACTTTACTTAAGTCGGTAATAACTTCAGCAGACTTATCGAAGATCATTAGATTTCTTCGATTTAGAAGACTACTTTTTGCCATACCTTCGGCATAAGTAAGTCCCATATTTCCTGCTCCAATAACTAATACTTTCATTTCTGTGTTTTTCAATTTTGTTGTGTGGCTTTCTGCCACGATATTAAGTTAAACTTGCCTTTTATTGCACAAAGACCGTGCGAGCCAAAAAAATATTTTGACACTATTATTTTTAAACTCTTTTAATTTAGGCTGAAATTGTTTTAACAAAATCTCAATAAGGGTTAAAGAATAGCAAAAAAAATGAAGTTTTATTTTAATAATTTCAGTGATATAATAAGCTGTAACTGTTATTTTATGCTGATTTTGAAAGAGAAAGTGCTCCAAACTCCTGTTTTTTTAGATGTTAAATTTTCATAATAAAATGAAGGTATTAATGGGGTGAAATCTTTATATTGAAAATTACTATGGTGTATAGTTATTTCTTATAGCTGCCGAACTGACAAAAGCAACTGTTAAGCTGGCAGGAAATTATTGGGAACCTTCTATTTAGAAGTGATAAAAATGTGGTGGATAACGTGCATTTTAAAAGCATTTGTAGTACACAATGTACTTTTTATCCAATATATTTGACATTTACACGTGTAAACTACTGCCCAAAAAATTCAATGACTAGAAATAACAAACTAACACCAAAGGTAAAACCAAGACAGAATAAAAATGCTAAATCCAGAATTATTGCCGTAGGGGCAAGCGCTGGAGGCCTGGAGGCTTTAAAAGCATTTTTTAATGGGATTCCTGAAGAAGATAATAATACCTATGTGGTGATCCAACATTTATCTCCAGATTACAAAAGTATGATGGGAGAATTGCTGGCAAAATCTACCAAATTCCCTATCAAACAGATTAAGGACGGAATGGAAATGGAAGAAAAAACCGTTTACCTTATTCCGCCAAAATGTAATCTTCTGGTAGAAGATGGTTGTTTAAAACTGGTAGAAAAACCAGAACGGGCACATCTTAACCTTCCTATAGATATGTTCTTAGAATCGCTTTCGCAATACAAAAAGGATAAAGCGATTGCTGTTATTCTAAGCGGTACGGGAAGTGATGGTACACGTGGAATTAGGGCTGTTAAAGAAAAAGATGGGATGGTAATGGTACAGGATCCCGAGCAGGCAAAATTCGATGGGATGCCACAAAGTGCCATACAAACAGGTCTTGTAGATTATATTCTACCAGTAGAAGAGATGGGAGAAGAGCTAAGAAAATTTATCAATGCTCCTCTTATTTTTGATATTGAAAATCATGATGTTGAATTTGATCAAAAAACCATTTCCAAAATTCTTCACTTAATCGACGAAAAAACAGGTCTCGATTTTAGAGAATATAAATATTCTACATTGGCCAGAAGGGTTGCCAGAAGAGTAAATGTTAGTGGTTGTAGTAGCTTAGAAGAATATTACGATATGCTTTTGCATAACGATGAAGAAATTCCCATGCTATACCGGGAGTTTTTAATTGGGGTTACTAACTTTTTTAGAGATCAAAGGGTTTGGGAAATCATTGCAGATGATATTGTTCCAGAACTTGTAGAATCTAAAAAAGATAACGAAGTTCTTAAAATTTGGGATGTAGGTTGTAGTACAGGAGAAGAGGCTTATTCTTTGGCGATGTTGCTTCATGAAGAAATGCAGCGGCAGGATAAAATGCTGGAAATTAAGATTTTTGCCACAGATATTTCACAAGAGCATTTGGATATTGGTAGCGCCGGAATTTACTCAGAAAGTATTGTTGCCAATGTAGAAGATAAGTTCCTAAAGAAATTCTTCATTAAAAAGCCAGAAGGATATCAAATTGTAGAGAAAATAAGACGTATGGTTATTTTCTCTAAACATAACATTATTAAAAATCCACCATTCAGTAATATGGATATGGTGCTTTGCCGTAATCTGCTTATTTATTTTCAGTCTACGATCCAAAAGAAAACAATGGATGTGCTGCATTATGCCTTAAGAGAATACGGTTTCCTTGTTTTAGGAACAAGCGAAAGTGTGACCTCGCATAGAGATTCTTTTGAGGACATTAGTAGAAAATGGAAGATTTTTAGAAATGTACATCCAAGATCACGCATTCGAACTCAAAATTTAAGATCTACTACCGGTAGACCGCATATAGATTACGAAGAAAAGAGTCGTTCACCTAGATACACAGATAATCGCACTTATAATAATAGTAAGCAAAAGTTTGTAAATGAACTTAATGAGGCGATTATGGAGCAGTTTGGAGCTGCCAGTGTATATGTAGATTCAGAATTTAATATTATGGAAGCTGTTGGCGAATTTAGAAAATACGCTAATCTTCCCGTATCTGGATTTACAACCAACCTTGTCGAGATGCTTAATAAAGATCTTAAGCATGTTGTACAGTCTACAACTAAAAAATCCTCGAAAGAAAAAAAACGTGTAGTTTATCACGATGCTATAGTAAAAGAGGCTGATGGTAGCGTGATGAAGCTGGATATTGTAGTGAAGCCTTTTAAACCAAAAAATCTGGATAACGAGAATAACTTCGTTCTAACTTTTATCGAAAAAGAAGTTAAGGAAGAAGATACTATCGAAGTAGAGCAGGTTACGATAAATGGCCGAACTCAGGAATACATTGCAGAACTTGAAGAAGAGCTAAAGAAAACAAAAGAAGAACTACAAACTTCACTTGAAGAAATAGAAACCAGTAATGAAGAATTACAGGCTGCAAATGAAGAATTATTGGCCTCTAATGAAGAGTTGCAAAGTACTAATGAAGAGCTGCAAAGTGTAAACGAAGAAATTAATACGGTAAATGCTGAGAATATCCAGAAAATGGACGAGCTAGCTCAGCTTAATGCCGATATGAATAATCTTCTTGAATCTACCAATATTGGTACTATTTTCTTAGATAGCGATTTAAGAATTAGAAAATTCACTCCAGCCATTAAAAAGCACTTTAGCTTGATAAACAGTGATATTGGCAGGCCTATAGATAATTTTACCACTAATTTTGGGGTAAATAGAGGTAAAGGACTGGTAGATCGTTGTAATAAAGTGATGGAAACCGGGAAAATCCTGGAACGTAATATTCTTTCTAAAGAAGGTAGGAATTACCTGCAACGTATTTCTCCTTTTAGAAATGGAGAAGATAATACTGAAGGTATCGTAATTACTTTTGTAGATATTGAATCATTGCAAAAAGCTAAGAATAAATTATTGGCTAGTGAGAGAAGATTTAAATCTTTCTATGAGGAAGATCCGGTTTTACATTTTAGTGTAGATCCAAAAACTTCAGAAATTGTACAATGTAACCAGGAGGCAGTAGAGAAATTAGAATACGATTCTAAAGAAGATATCATTGGGAAACCTATTTACGAGTTTTACGAAGATGAATCAAAACTAAGAGCATTACGTCTTAATAAATTATTTCAGGAAAAAGGAGAGCTTAAGAATGTAGAGCAGGATATGGTTACCAAAACAGGTAAAATTGTTCCGGTAATTATGAACTCTACCGTAGAGCTTGACGAAAATGGTAACGGGATTACCAATAGATTTACCTGTGTAGATATTTCAGCATTAAAACAGGCTCAGGAAGAACTGCAGCAACAAAAGAAAGATCTGGAGAGAGCCAATCACGATTTAGAGCAATTTGTCTCCATTTGTTCTCATGACCTTCAGGAACCTCTAAGCACTATTAAATTTGGTAGTGATATCTTAGGAAAGATTTATTCAGATAAATTAGATCAAAAAGGAAAAGATTATATTCAGTATATCGACGAAGCTTCAGATCGTTTATCAGCACAGATAAAAGCTTTATTAGAGCATTCCCGTATTGGTAGAAATACAAAGAAAAAACTGGTAGATACAAGAGAACTTGTAGAGGTTGTAAAATACGATCTTACCAAGCGAATAAAAGATACTCAGGCAAAAGTACATATTGGTAGTTTGCCAAAACTAAAGGTTTACGAAGTTGAAATGCGTCTTTTATTCCAGAACCTTTTAAGTAATGCTTTAAAGTATTGTGCAAAAGATAAGACTCCAGAAGTTCGAATTTCAGCATATCAGGAAGATGAATATTGGGTATTCTCTATAATGGATAACGGAATTGGTATTTCTGAAGAAGATCAAAAAAATATATTCACCATTTTTAACCGTGTACCAACAGAAGAGAAGTACGAAGGAACCGGAGTAGGATTGGCACACGTACATAAGATTGTGATATTACATGGTGGTTCGATTTGGGTAGATTCGCAACCAGGTGTAGGTAGCACATTTTATTTCAAAATCAAAGCAAAATAAATGAGCAAAACCGCATATAGCGAACAAGAAGTAAATATCACAAATTGCGACAGGGAGCCTATACATATTATAGGTAAAGCTCAGGAACATGGTGTTATCGTTGTTTGTGATTTAAATTCTTTCAATGTTTCGCAATGCAGTGAAAATATTGAGACTATTTTAGGCATTCGCCATGCCGATGTTTTAGGCAAACCTTTAAAAGAGGTTTTATCTAAAAAAGTGGCTAAATCTTTCAAAAAGAAGTTTAGAAATGATGAATCTCTTTTGCCCGAAAAACTAAAAATCGAAGAGCAAAAGTTTTTATGCATTCCTTCAATTTCCGGTGATCATTTAATTATAGATGTAGAACCTTCAGGAAAGTCATTAGATCCTATTCGTTTTCAGGAGCAATTAACCAAAATTTTAACTGAATTAGACGAATCTGAATCTATAAACGATATGTGCCAGCAGGCTGCATTGCTTGTGAAGCATTTATTCGATTACGATCGTATAATGATTTACAAGTTTGATGAAGAGTGGAACGGTGAAGTTGTTGCTGAAGTAAAAGAGCCCGAATTAGACAGCTGGTTAGGTTTGCATTATCCAGCAACCGATATACCTAAACCTGCAAGAGATATTTTTCTAAAGCAAGGTGTTAGGATTATTAGTGATGTGAATTATAAAGCATCTCCCATAACTCCAGAAATTTCGCCAATAACAGGTGAACCTTTAGATATTTCAAATTCTGAATTGCGCGCGGTTTCTCCTATTCATATCGAGTATTTACAGAATATGAAAGTTGGAGCTTCTTTAACCGCTGCGATTGTTCTAAATGGGGAATTGTGGGGACTAGTAGCTTGCCATCATTATTCTCCTAAATTTATTAATTACCATCAAAGACAATCTTGTTTGTTTTTAACACAGGTTTTTTCAAATAAACTGGCGCTAAAAACAACAAAAACCTTTTTAGAGAATACAGCAAAGTCTGATGAGGTTAGGAAAAAGCTGGTGCTGCAAATGACTTCAATCAAAAATATTGAAGATGCGCTTTATCGTTTCGATCCAAAGTTTACAGATCTTATAGAATGTGGTGGTGGCGCATTGGTGATGGACGGAGAAATTTATCTTTCAGGAGAAACACCAACAAAAGCTGAAATTAGATATTTATGCGACCAATTTTTAGCTAAAAAAGAGGTTTATTTTTCAACAAAATCGATTTCTGCTTTATATCCAAAAGCACTGGATTTTAAAAATACCGCATCAGGAATTCTTAGTGTTCAAATAGGGGAGCAGGATAATAATTTTATCATGTGGTTTAGACCAGAGGCTAAGGAAACGGTAAATTGGGGCGGAAATCCAGAAAAAAATGGCTACGTAAAAGATGGGATAGAATATTTAACTCCCCGAAAATCTTTTGAGCGCTGGACAGAGAAAGTAGCCGGAGTTGCACAGCCGTGGGAAGATTATGATCTTGAAGCTGTTGGTAGTTTAAGAGAAAGCATCGTTCATATTTTGGTAAAGCAACAAAAGGATAAAATTGATAGTCTAAACGACCAGTTATTAGATGCTAATAAAGAGTTAGAAACCTTTAGTTATAGTGTGTCTCACGATTTAAGAGCTCCGCTTCGCGGTATCGATGGTTATGCCAGGATTTTACAGGATCATTATATGGATAGGTTAGACGATTATAGTCAAAAAGCCGTAAAGACCATTGTTAGATCAGCTTCAGAAATGGATACACTTATAGACGATATTTTATCATACTCTAAAGTAGGGCAAACACAATTGACTAAGCAGGTGTTATCGATGAAACAAATTGTAGAAAATGCTCTCGATTCTCAAAATGCAGAAAGTAATTATCCAAAAACAACTATAAAAGTTGCAGAGAAATTACCAAAAATCGTTGGAGACCGTAGGATGCTTTCGCAGTTGGTAAATAACCTGATTAGTAATGCTTTAAAGTATAGCGGAAAAAAAGAGCAACCTTTAGTAGAAATAGGTTTTAAAAACGAAAACGACCAAACAGTTTACTTCATCAAAGACAATGGCGTGGGGTTTGATCCCTTACATAGAGACAAAATTTTTGAAGTATTTTCACGAGTGGCCACAGAAGATTTTAAAGGCTCTGGAATAGGACTTTCGATCGCTAAAAAAGTGGTAGATAAGCATAAGGGTGAGATATGGGTAGAAACAACTCCTGGAGAGGGTTCCACTTTCTATTTTAGCCTGCCAGACATGGAAGAATAAGGGATAAATTAAAAATTTATTTTGTATTTTTCGGCCACCAAACCAAACTAACTAGATGATAAAGACTGCACTTAAGATATTGCTGGTAGAGGATTATGACGTCGATGCCGATCTTATCACTATGCAAATTCAGAAAATCGTAGAGAATCCTGAAGTAAAGATTGTAGATAATGTAGAAGATTGTAAGGATAAATTACACAATTTCGTGCCAGATGTTGTGTTATCAGATTATAATCTGCCAACCTGTACCGGTCTGGATATTCTTCAAGTGGTAAAGCAATTTGATGATAACTTGCCATTTATATTCGTTACCGGGACAATAGATGATGACGAGCTTGCTGCGAATACCATTCTATCTGGAGCCTCTGGATTTATTCTGAAAAAGCATATGAATACTCTGGGTGAAAAATTGAAGCCATTACTTAAAAAAGTGGTGTTCAATATGCTGGAGAAAGAAGAACTTCGCGAAAAAATACGTCGAAATAAGATTGCCGTAAACCAGATCTATCAATATCTAGATGATATTAATGCTGAAAATGAAGAGCAGCGAATAAGTCTTAATAAAATTCGTGCGAATATAGAAAGCATAACACTCGAGAAAGACAATGCTGCAGACGCTTAGAGAACAAACAGCCACATTACACAAAGAAATCGAAAAGGATAATACTGCAGGTTTGATCATGGATCACAGTATTACTCTTGAAGAATATAAATTATTATTGCTTCAAAACTATTTAGCTTATAAAATAGTGGAGGACGAAATTAAGCAATTTGAGTCTGAATTTTCTACGGATAAAAGCGAAAGACTGGCTGAAGATCTCACTGCACTAAATATCGATTTTTCTTCGCCTTTAGTACAGTTCGAGAGTCAATTTCATTGTAAGGATAAGATTGAAGCTTTGGGAGCTGCGTATGTTTTAGAAGGTTCTGCAATGGGCGGAATGCTTATTGCAAAAGAACTTCAAAATTGTACAAAATTGGCTTCAATTTCCAAGCATCATTTCTTTAACGGAGATCGTAAAAATGTGCAAGGCTGGAAGGAGTTTATGAAAAGAGTGAATGCCAGGGAGTTTTCAGAAGAAGAAATTCAGAAAGCAACACTTAAAGCTCAGGAAACCTTTAGTTTTTTTGGTAAGATCTTTGAGTATCAGCCACAATTTTCAGCTTAATTAGAATAATTTCTTTCAAATAATATACAATTTGACTAGGTTTAGGTTTTCGATCATATTCCTAAACCTATGAAAAAAATATATACCCCACTATTTCTTATTATTGGATGTTTTTCGCCATTATTTTCAACTTTTGCGCAAAGTGGCCGTATTCCTGTTTCTTCAGAAAAAGGGATCGTTACCAGTAGTCATAAACTCGCTTCCCAGGCGGGAGCGCAGATTCTTAGTGATGGCGGTAATGCCATAGATGCTTCAATTGCAACTGCTTTTGCACTTGCGGTAACTTTACCTTCTGCAGGTAATATTGGCGGTGGCGGATTTTTGGTGTATCGTGGTGAAGATGGTACAGAAACTACTTTCAATTTTAGGGAAAAAGCACCTTTAGCAGCTACAGAAACCATGTATCTTGGTGAAGATGGCAAAGTAAAAGACAATTCTAATCACGACGGATTGTTAGCGGTTGGCGTTCCGGGAACGGTTGCCGGACTTTATAAAGCACATCAAAAATTTGGAAAGTTAGATTGGGCAGCGCTTTTAAAACCTGCATTGAAATTAGCAAAAAAGGGATATCCAGTAAGTGAGGATATGCAATGGTTTTTTAAGTGGGTTAAGGAACACAAAGATGAGTACGCAAGTACTGCTGAGATATTTTTGAAAGAAGATGGGAGTCTTTATAAGAATGGCGAAATTCTGGTTCAGAAGGATTTATATAAGACCTTAAAACGAATTCAAAAGTATGGACCAGATGGGTTTTATAAAGGCAAAACAGCCGAATTGTTGGCCGATTTTATGGCAAAGAATGGCGGAATTATTACTGAAGAAGATCTTGCCAAATATGAAGCTGAAGAAATGAAGCCCATCAAAGGAACTTATCGTGGTTACGATATTATTGGAATGCCACCACCAAGTTCTGGCGGAGTTGCGGTAGTAGAAATGTTGAATATCCTTGAAGGCTATGATATGGCTGAATTTGGACAAAATTCGGCTACTTCTTTACATTTAATTACTGAAGCGATGCGCCGCGCTTTTGCAGATCGCGCCATGTATTTGGGAGATACCAACTTTAATCCTAATATGCCTTTGGAGGAACTGATTTCTAAAAATTATGCTGAAAAACTTCGAAAATCGATTTTGATGGATGCAGCTTCAGAGAGTGATTCGGCTAATTTCAATAAAGCGCATTTAAAATACGAGAGTAAAGAAACCACACATTTATCTGTTGTAGATAAAGAAGGCAATGCGGTTTCCCTAACCTATACTTTGGAGCAGAGTTATGGTTCTAAGTATGTGGTAGAAGGAGCAGGATTTTTACTGAATAACGAAATGGGAGATTTTAATCCAATTCCGGGTTACACGAATTCAAGAGGTTTAATAGGAACAGATCCTAATTTGATCGCTCCTGAAAAAAGAATGCTTTCCAGTATGAGTCCGGTGATCGTCTCAAAAGACGGAAATACGGTGCTAGCAATTGGCAGCCCTGGTGGACGGACGATCATTAACACTGTGCTTCAGGTTATTTTGAATACCATAGATTACGATCTTGATATAGCTAAAGCAATAGAGTCGCCAAGAATCCATCATCAATGGTTGCCTGATATTACTTATTTTGAAGAATGGGGATTCTCTCCAGATACCAAAAGAATTTACGAAGAAATGGGACATAAAACCGGCACAAGAAGCAGCCAGGGTAGAGCGATGGGAATTTATATTGATCCTGAAACCGGAATGCGCTATGGAGCAGCAGATTCCAGAAGTTATAGCGGCGGAGCTGTAGCAGAAATGGAAGATTAAGTTTATTGGAAGCTAATCCTATTTGATAATGTAAGTAATTAACGCAACCATTTTTAAATTGATGCATCTACAATGAAACAAACTCAATGAAAAAAAAATTATTTTATTTTGTTCTAGTGTTATCCATTTTGTCATGTTCAACAGATGATAGCACCTTAACTGTAGGTGCTCAAAAAGTTGATAAAGTTATTTTTGGAGGAATATATGGAATGTGCGGCGGAGACTGCAGGGATCTATATATGATAAATGAAAATGGCTTATATAAAGATGCAGATAGTGAAGCTGATGAATATGGAGAATGGTCAAATACGACATTTACTGAAAAATTAAATTCTGAAATGTTCGATAATACTTCTGACTTATTGGATATACCTTCCGAAATTTTGGAAGAGGGTTTAACTCAGGAAGACTTAGTTCAATCGTGGCTCGATATTGATTACTACATATACATAGAAAAGGATGGGAAATCAGAAGAATTCATTTTAGATCACATTCATAAAAATGCCAGCCCTGCTGTAAAGGCCTATTTTAAAAAATTCCTTGAAAGCTATAAAGAATTAGGTGGATATATGATAGATACAACAAACGTTGAGAAATATTATTGATGTGTATAACTAATCCTATCTTAAAATAATTAATTCGACGCATTTTAAGAGGTAAGAATATTATATAATTATTAATAGCTGTGTGTAAATCAAAATACACGACACCATCTAATATGTATTGAGGCTTGCTTCGTGTCCTCCTTCCAAAATCACATCAGCATATAATTTGGTAATTTTAGCTATCAAATTTTTGAAGTTCGATTACTTCACCGCTATCCATATCGTTTAGTTTTTCATTTCCTATTCGTACACGAACCAAACGAAGTGTTGGGAAACCAACAGCCGCCGTCATTTTTTTTACCTGGCGGAATTTCCCTTCAGTAAGTGTGATCGAAACCCAGCTGGTTGGGCCGTGACGTTCGTCCCTAATCTTTTTTGCACGTTCAGGAAAAACAGGTCGGTTTTTTAATTTAAAAGCTTTACAGGGCAGCGTTTGATATTTTGAACCGTTAATACTTATCTCTACGCCATTTTTTAATAATGCTACAGCTTCTTCAGTAATATCACCGTCAACCTGAGCATAGTACTCTTTTTCTACGCCACTTCCGGTAATTCTGGCACTTTCTTTTCCATCTGTGGTTAAAAATAAAAGTCCTTCAGAATCCTGATCTAGTCGTCCTACGGCCATAGTTTCTTCAGGGAAATCACCCAGTTCTCCCAATAATTTTTTCTTTTTTCGTGGAATCTCATTTGTGATAAACTGACTAAGATAACCGTAAGGTTTGTAGATTTTAAAGTAGCGATGCATAGAAAAAATTGTTCAGCAAAAATAGAAAAATAAAAGTGCTGTAAAATGCCTAATCTTGATTGAGAAAAATCAGCAATCAATATTCTATAATTTTTCGAGGTTTTTTTCTGAACGTTCTCTAAAGTCGGCTTGGTCCATATTATTCTCCAAAACGGCGAGATAATCCAAAATTGCCTTGCTATGATTCATGATCTCTTTTACGGCCTCGTCGCCAGCTTTCCAATGCCGTTCTATTTCTGGGAGTTTATCATGCGCTTTCTTAGAAAGACGCAGTAAATGTTTGCGTTTGTCTTTTTTATCTTTTACCGAGTTGATGTAGCCTTTTTTCTTCATCTTATCTACCAGCTGAACGATGGCAGGGTGGGAGAGGTGTAATTTTTCTGCAATTTCCATGACCGTTAATTTTTCATGTTTTTGAAGTAAAAGAAAAATCATGTGCCAGTTTGGTTCAATTTCGAGTCCGTGATCTCGATAAAATTGCCGGGTAGAATACACAAAAGCATCACTTAACCTTTTTAATCTTCCCGTTAAACCGGCATAACCCATTTCTACTAAAAAATCATTATCCATAAATCTTATTTAAGAACTGCAGTAAAAGTAAGCACTTACGTAATTCTAATAAAGAAAAATGTTACTCGAAAATCGAGATTATTGATTTAGTATTGTATTTAAATTTCTATTTATAAAATGTAGAAAGCCTGGCTTGCAGTATTTTTTTGCTCACGCAAGATTACATATTCTTTCATTGGATTTTCCAGATGAACCATGCCAATAGGATAATATTCGTAAAGTCTTAAAAGATCTTTTTCAGGCTGATTTTCTTTATCTGTATCGACGCTGATAATCGCTCTTTTTAGATCAAATTTTTCAAAGATCTTATCTACAGAAGAAATGATGCTATTCTCACTTTCTTGCTGACTCAGGTTTACATGATCAAACAACCTAAATTTAATCTTAGCTTCTTTACCTTCTCTAATGGCGGTGACACTTACAAAACCAATCGTTTCCTGATCACGAGACCACAATAAATGATAGTTTTTTGTTTGGTGATTTTCCAGGTTAAGTTCTGCTTTTAAGAATGTAAGCAGTTTACTAACGTAAGGATCGGTTTGCTCGTTATTGGTGTTTGTTTTTGGTAAAAAAGTAGATGCAATGTTTTCTAAATTCATTGCATTGAGTTCTTTAATGTCTAGTGCTAAATTGTTTGTTCTCTCTAAGATCATAACTCATTTGTTTACAAAATTGATTTTTCAATTTCAGGTCATAATTCGGTTTTAAAATATATACGTAAGTGCTTACGCAAATGTAGTCAAATAAAAAGGTAAGTGCTTACATTGTTTTTCGATTTTAACGATAATTTAATTACTTATTAAGTTTTTAATTCTTAGAGATTTGATCCTGAATTGATGAAAATTGTTTTGATATATAGTTAGTTAGCGTGTTTAGACCTTTTGGGTTGTCGTTAAATTTTTCACTTCGGAATTTTATAAAACAAAAAAGCCATTCCTTTTAAAGAATGGCTTTCATTATTCTATTAAAGTAACCGAATCTTATTGCTAAGATTCGATAAAATTAAGACCGATTATTTTTTCGGAATTGGGAATCCGCGATCGCGCATCAACGCATCGATATTCGCATTTCTGCCTCTAAATTTTTTATAAGCTTCAGCAGGATCCATCGCATTTCTTGGTGCAAACAAGAACTTAACCAGCTTATGCGCGGTTTCTTTATCGTAAAAACCATCTGGGGCTTCAGCAAAAGCTTCCGCAGCATCAGCGGTTAATACATCAGCCCATAAATAACCGTAATAACCTGCAGCATAACCTTCGCCAGAAAAAACATGCCCAAATTGAGTAGATCTGTGACGCATTGGGATTTGCTCTGGTAAACCAAGTTCGTCTAGTTGTTGTTGTTCAAATTCCTGTACGTCTGTAATTTCTGAAGGGTCTGTCGTATGATATTTCATGTCCATTAAAGCCGAAGCTAAAAATTCTGTCGTTCCAAATCCCTGATTAAAAGTAGCCGCTTTTTTAATCTTTTCTACTAATTCTTCCGGCATTGGCTCGCCAGTTTCGTAATGACGTAAGAATTGATCGATCACAGCATCTGTAGATAACCAACGCTCTAATAATTGCGATTGAAATTCAGTATAATCTCTAACACCGCTATTAAGTTTCGGATATTTAATATCTGCAGAAAGGAAATGCAGCGCATGCCCAAATTCATGGAAAAAAGTTTCAGCATCATCCCAGCTTACTAGTGTTGGTTCTCCTTTTGCAGGTTTTACAAAATTTGAATTATTGGAAGCTAATACCGGTTTGCTTCCCATTAATTCATCTTTGCTTCTATAAGTCGTTGCCCATGCACCAGAACGTTTTCCGGGACGAGCATAAGGATCTAAATACCAAAGGCCAATTACTTCTCCGCTTGTTTTATCGTTAACTTCGTAAACAGTCACATCTGGATGAAATACCGGAACATAGCTGGTATCTACAGGCGTAAAATCGAAATTAAAAAGTTCGCCTGCAACGTAGAATATCGCCTTTTTAAGATTGCCTAATTGTAGATATTGTTTTACTTCTTCGCTATCCAGATCGTATTTTTCTTTTCGAACTTTTTCCATGTAGTAGCGATAATCCCAGGCTTGGATTTCAATATCTTTACCTTCTTTATCGGCAAGTTGCTGCATGTCTTTAATCTCTTCTTCTACACGACCTAAGGCAGCAGGCCACACCGCTTCCATCAATTCCATCGCCTGTTTAGGTTCTTTTGCCATACGATCCTGCAAACGCCATTGTGCATAGTTATCGTAGCCCAAAAGTGCCACACGCTCGTCACGAAGCTTTAAAATTTCCTTGATTACCTGGTTGTTATCAAACTCATCTCCGTTATTTCCACGAGAATAATAGGTTCTCCATACTTTTTCTCGAAGCCCACGTTCATCTGAATAAGTTAAAAAAGGATCCATTGAAGACCTGGTGTTCGTAATCGCAAATTCTCCTTTGTGATCTCTTTCTTCAGCAGCGCTGGCGGCAGATTTTATAAAACTTTCTGGTAGTCCGCTTAGTTGCGTGCTATCAATGTAGGTCACATAACCTTCTTCATCGGCCAAAATGTTATTAGAGAATTGCGTGTATAATTCAGATAATTCCTTATTAATTTGAGCATAACGTTTTTTGTCTTCTTCGGAAAGATTAGCGCCATCCATTTCAAAATCTTTGTAGATAAGATCGATGGTTCTTTGTTCAGCCGAATCTAGCGGAGTTTCCTGAGATTGCTCGTAAACAGATTTGATTCTTTGAAAAAGCTTCTCATTTTGTGAAATCTTCGAACTGTATTCAGATATTTTTGGGGATAGTTCTTTCTGAATTTCTCTAAATTCTGGAGAAGAAAGGTTGCTGCTAAAAATTCCGTAGTACGTAAACGCGCGATCTAGTGCTTCACCAGATTTTTCGAACGGGATAATCGTATTTTCGAAAGTGGCAGCTTCAGGATTATTAGCGATACTGTCTATTTCTTCAAGGTGTTGCTGCATACCTTCAAGAATTGCAGGTTTCAGCATTTCAACTTTCATTTTATTAAAAGCCGGTACTCCCTGGTAAGGACCTGTCCATTCAGCAAGAATAACATTGTTTTCCATAGCATCATTTTTATTTTGGGAGTCGTTTTTACAGGCCGCAAACAATACGATCGCTGCCATTCCCAAATGTTTTGTAAACTTTCTTTTCATGCGTTTTGAGAGTGTTGAGGTTTTAAGGCCTGAATATACAAAGACTGTAAATTCTGAAGAATGAACTGATAAAAAAGCTTGAAAAATTTATCGATTCTGAATGCAAAATAATTCTATATTTATCGCCGATTTCAGCAAATTATAATGAATCAAAAAGTCAATCACATAAATCAATCAAAATGAATATCAGGAATTTATTTTTTATCGTTTTATTATTTTCAGTATTTAAAATTACTGCGCAGGAGCACCAGTTTGGAGTAAAAGCAGGCGGGAATTTAGCGAAATTCACCGACGCATCTGGTAACGATTATCGTTTTAGAAATCGAGGGGATTTTAAATTTAAGCCAGGATTTTATGCGGGAGCGTTCTATGCATTTAGGTCTGGAAATTACCAATTTCAGCCAGAGGTTTTATTTGGATTACAGGGAAGTAAAGTGGTAAAGGATGATCTAAGTGTTCCTGCTTTCGATTATTACGGCAATCCCATTTCATCTTCAACTTACGAATATAAATATAGCATCCACGAATTAAGCATTTTGGTGCCCTTAATGTCTCGATTTTATGTAACAAACGGGTTATTTTTTGAAGCAGGGCCACAGTTTGCTTTTATTGTAGATCGCAATTTACAATCTGATTACCAGGTGATCGAGGGAGAGAGTGATAATTTTATTATGCGCGACGGAGATTCTTTTGATGCCGGATTAAATCTGGGTGTGGGACATCATATAAACAAGACGATATTAGTGAATTTTCGCACTTATTTTGGAGCAATAAAAAGAGAGAATGAGATTAGAGGTATCGTTTTAAATTTAGGCGTAGAATATCGAATTTGGTAGAAAGTTTTTGTATCATTTTTGATTATCATGCTTTTATGTTTCTTTCAAAGTAAATAAACTCTTATTATTGCAGCTCCAAACGTTATAATTGCATTTCTGAACCTATGAATTTGAAGTCTACTATTACTGTTTTTTTCTTATTGTCTTGTTTGTTCTCTTTTGGACAGGAATCTTTTCAAAAAGGTTATTTTAAAGATGAAAATGGAATAAAAAATGAAGTTTTTATTAAAAATTTAAATTTGGATAATAATCCTAACAGTATTGATTACAAAAGCGATCTATCAGAAGAAGAAATCAGTCTTTCTCTATCTGAATTTACTGAATTTGGAATTTATAATCAGGTAAAGTTTATTAAAAAAGTTGTTGATATTGATCGTTCTTCTGAAAAAGTAAATGATTTAAGTATTTCCAAAAATGCTGAGTTTGAAAAGGACACTATAGTATTAAAAGTTCTTGTAGAAGGTGCTGGAAATCTATATTCTTATAGAAATAATAGTCTTAAACGATATTTTTATAATGTAGCAGGAAATGATATCGAACAGTTGGTGTATAAAATGTATAAGACTCCTAGTAATAAAATAGCTACTAACTCAAGATACAAACAGCAGTTATTTAATAATTTAAATTGTGAGATCTTTACAGCTTCAAAACTTAATAGTATCGAATACAAAGAAAAATCTTTGATAGGTTTCTTTAAAAAATACAATGAATGTAAAGATTCAGAGTTTAAGGTTTACAAGACGAAAACTAAAAAGGGAATTCAATTAACGATTAGGCCTGGAATTTATCAGTCTTCTTTAAGCATTGACAATTCTAATTCTATATTTTCTACTGTAGATTATGGAGATTATACTGGATTTAGATTAGGACTAGAGTTAGAAAAGAGTATAGGGACTCAGAAAAAGTTTAGTCTTATTTTGGAGCCTACTTACCAAAATTATAACAAAGAAGAGTCTGTTATTACTTCTGAAGTTAGTGGAGGTATTCTTTTTACTGAAATCAAATATTCTTCTTTAGAAATTCCTATAGGCTTAAGATATTATGTGAATTTTGGAGAGAAATCGAGAATATTCTTAAATGCCGGTCCTGTAGTAGATGTGGACCTTGGTAGTTCTTACGATGTAAGAAGAACCAATAGTTCTAGCTTTCCTTTGGAACATGAGTTTACTACAGCTATAAATGCAATGGGAGGTATAGGTTATCTATACAATGATAAATTGTCTGTTGAACTAAGGTACCAAACAGAAAGAAATATTTTTGGCTCTAAACCTTTAAGCTCAGAATATAAATCTTTATCATTTATAATTGGCTACAGACTTTTTAATTTATGATCAATGATGATCATGACTATGGTCTTCATCATGCTCATGCTCTTCGCTGGTAAGCAGTTCACAACTTTCATTATCTAATTCGGTTTCGATGGTGTAATGATCAAAATGATATGCTTTTAAAACCTCTTTTATCTGTTTTTTTACCTCGAGTAATTCCTGGAAATCAGTAATATTTTTCAGTTTAATATGGGAAGTAAAAACGTGATGTTCTCCTTCTAAACTCCAAACATGCATATGATGTAACGAGTCAATATTGTTGATTTTTAGGATGTCTTTTTTAATTTTTTCGGGCTTAATTTCTTTAGGAACTCCCTGTAGAAAAATGTACAGTGTCTCCTTAAGCCTAAGTATTACATTGTAAAGAATATACAGCGTAATTAACAGCGATAGGGCAGGATCTAAATATTGATTATCTGTAAAATTTAGTACGATTGCAACGATTAATACCGCTACCCAACCTAAAACATCTTCAAGTAAATGCCAGGAAACTGCTTTTTCATTGAGACTGGTGCCGCCACTTAGTTTCCAGGCTGCAAAACCGTTGACTAAAACACCTACAATGGCAAACACGATCATTCCTTGTGCATCTGAAGGTTGTGGATCAAAAAGTCTTTCAATAGCTTCAGAAATAACGTAAACAGATCCAGCAATCAATACAATGCTATTGATTAAAGCTCCCAGTAACGAAAATCGCTTATAGCCAAAGCTGTATTTTTCGTCTGCTCCTTTTTTAGACTTTTTATCCAGATACCAGGCTGTTCCCAAAGAAAGGCTATCGCCAAGGTCGTGAACCGCATCAGACATAATGGCGATACTGTTTACGTAAATTCCGCCGAAAAATTCTAAAATTGTAAATCCTAAGTTTAGGAAAAACGCAAGCTTCAGGTTTTTACCCGATTGATTATGGTGGTGATGGTGGTGGTGTGACATGGTGTAAAAGTACATCGGGACTTATGCAATCCCAGTGCAAATCTAATCGGTAACCGAGATTAATTATTTTTGTTTCATACGGAATCGGCATATGAACTAAATAATATCAGCTTTCAATAATTACATCAAACATTCTTCTTTAGGTAGTTATTTTAAGAATTTAAGATAATTTCTTAATGATGGCAATAACATCTTCAGCTCCAAGTTCAGCTTCGGCGTTTTTAAAAGTGTTATACGCAGCATTTCCAACCGGTTTGTCAAATCCGCTGTTTTGCGCCAGTCTTAAATCTTTGGTAAGATGCTCTAAAGTAAAGGCTGCATTGTAATTTTCGTTAATAGCGGCTTCTCCTTTAATTTTTCCAAAAGTACTTCCTAAGGCGCTGTTATTAATAATCTCCATAAGATCTTCAGTTTTTACATTTTTTGTACGTGAAAATTGAATAATCTCAGCCAGTCCCTGTGTTAAGATCCCTAAGTAAGTATTTACCGCTAATTTTGCAGCATTTCCAACACCATTTTCTCCCACAAGAATAGCTTTTTTAGAATAGGCCTCTAAAACCGGTTTCACTTTATCGAAGATTGATTGTTCGCCACCAACAATACTTACCAGTGTTGCATCTTCAGCTTGTTTTACACTCCCAGATACGGGAGCATCCAGATAAAATGCATTTTTATTTTTTAATTCTTCGGAAAGGGAAATGCTTAATTCCGGAGAAATTGTACTGGCATTTATAAAGATCTTATTTTTTACTTCCGCAGAAAAAATTCCGTTTTCCTGATTGAAGATTTCACTTACAGCCTCGTCATTAGAAACCATAATGAAAATAGCATCTGTTTTTTCAACCAATTCTTTAGCCGTTGCGGCAGAGGTTGCTCCTTCGGTTTCTAAAGCTTTTGTTTTTTCCTGAGAGCGATTATAAACTCTTAATGGATATCCTGCTTTTAAAATTTGTTTAGACATGGGATTTCCCATTTTTCCTAAACCAATCCAACCTATTTTAAATTTTTCTGAAGTCATTTTATATATTTCAACTAATAATTTCTACGTTCCATATCGATATTGTACACAAAAGCCCTGTATTTTAATAGTGCTACAAAAACACCACCACCAATAGAGTTTCCTAATAATCCAAAACTTTGAAATTTAAGATAATCCAGAATTTCGATATTTGGCGATACAATCATACCGGCAAAAACCTCTATACTACCTATAATACTGTGGTGAAGCCCGGTAAAGGCCATTGTTGCAGTAATTATAAAAATGATAAAAATACGGCTCATGGTATCACGTGAGGAGGTTATAAGCCATGAAAGTAAGCCCATAAGCCATCCTGCTAAAATAGCGCTTACAAAGATCACAAAACCATTATAATCGGTAACGTGATGCGCAATTTTTTCTATTGTATTATGCTCAAAAAGATTAAGTTTTGGACCAATCCAAATTAGGATAAACGCAATAATGTAACCACCAAGAAGATTACCTGCGATTACCGTCCCCCAGATCTTCAACAAACTTTTAATACTTCTTTTGTTGTTTAAAACAGGCAGGGTAAGTAGTGAAGTTTGTTCTGTAAATAAAATCGACTGCCCTAAAATCACTAAAATAAACCCAACAGGATAAACAAATGCCATGATTTTAAACAAGGTTTTTTCAGGGAAACTATCACTAAAAAAAGAAAATACGCTACAAAGTAAAAGATAGCTAAAACCTATTTCTAATCCGGCGGTGATAGAACTTAACAAAATACTGCGAGGGTTACGATCGTATGTTTCCTGGCCTTCAATAATTTGCTGTTTTAAAATCTCACCATGAGATTTTGTACTGTCGTCGCCAGAATGTGAAGTTGAGTCTTTTAGCTCTTTGTCTATGCTCTCCTGTTTTTTTTCCTGCTCCTTTTCCTTTTTCTTTTCTTCTAATTCTTCGTTTTCCATTTCAAAAATTTAGTTCAAGTGATATAAAATACACTAATAAAATCTGGCCGTCTTTGATGTCTAAAGTAAATATTTCAAACTATAAAAATGAAGTGCTGTAGCGACTTAAGCATTTATTTAACACAGATACATAAAGAAATTATAAGGAAAATAAGAGTGACGTTTAATAATTGCTGAAGCTTAAGATATTCAAACATTTTTCGATATTTAAAAATCTAACTATTAGTATTTTCTTACATCTTGATAAAATGAAATATTGATTGTGAAAAAAAATCTGACTAAAAATGTATAATTTCAATATGCTGTTCTTCAATAATTTTTAACCCAAATGTTTAAAGGTGATTTTTCTTTCCTTAAAATAAAGAAAAGTGGTCTTTTATCCTATTTTAGGTGCTCTTATAGCTTTTAGCTAGCTAATTTTCTGTTTAGATTGTTATCTAAAATTAGATTTTTAGGAATTAATTGATATTTTGCAATCAAGATCAATTTTCAATACAGAAAAACGAATATTATTGTAAATTAGATTAGTTATAATATATATTTTTTAGGTTTAAAGTATCATTGGATTAATCCACTATAAATTTTTATGGCATTACATTTTAAAAATCTACATGCAGAGTTTAAAAATTTAATTGCAGAAAATGCGAATCTCATATGCTGGTTTGGAGAGCATATTTTTGAGTGCATTTGGTTTGTTGATGTTGCCGATAGTGCGATTTGGGGAAATTTCAATCAGGTTCACAGTAAAAAGAAATCGCTTAATTTTAATCAATTATGTGATCTTGCCAACGATCAGGTTAATTTTCTAGGTTTTACGGAAGAATTTTTGACTTCAGAAAAGGAAGAAGATCAAATCGATTTTTATAGTACTGAAGCTGATGCTAAAAAATGGCGTTTTCATTTTAGGAAAATGCGCTGCGGTGCTTGCGGCGATAAGGATTATGTGTTTATTCTACAGCAATATATTCCTTTTAAAGAAAAATATTTGAGTCTGCACGACGAGATTAGCTATCTTAAAAAATTAAATGAGGTTTTTGATAAAACCAATGAAGTTGCGAGTGTAGGTGGTTGGATGGTAGATCTTGTAAATAACAATGTTCTTTGGACCAAGGTTACCAGGGATATACATGAGGTTGCTGAAGATTACGTGCCAAATGTAGCCGAAGGTCTTAATTTTTATTTGGAAGGTGAAAATAGAGAACGCATTACCCAAATATTTACGAAAGCTATAGAAGAAGGAAGTTCTTTTATGGGAGATTTCGAGATTTTATCTGCCAAAGGAAATAAAAAATGGGTTAGGGTTTTTGGAAATGCTGAAAGAGAAGGAGGTAAGACCGTTAGGGTTTATGGAGCTTTTCAGGACATTACAGAACAGAAAAACCAGGATTTTGAATTTCAGTTAACCCAATCAAGGTTTCAGGGGATTTTTGATACTTCTCCGTTAGGAATCATTTTGGTAGAACCAGAAACCAATAAAGTTTTTCATGCTAATAATTCAGCAATAAGCATTTTTGGATATGAAAATGTTTCCATAGAGAAGATTTATAATCTATCGCTAAAAGATGTAATTCATCAGGACGATTTAGAGTTAGCAGCAGATAAGAGAAGAAGGCTAATAGAAGGAGAATTTGATAGTTATAGAATAGAATGTAGATTTTATAAGGGTGATGGCAGTATCATTTGGGTGCAGTCATTTACTTCTTTACTAAGAGAAAAAGATGGCAGCCCTAAATTAATTATTACTCAGGTTGAAGATATTACCGCCAGGCGTGAACTTGAAGCCGAATCATTTAGAAATGCCAGTCAGTTTAAAAGTGCATTCGATTATTCTCCTAACGGAATGTCTTTAGTTTCTCTAGACGGTAAATGGATTAATGTAAACCATAATCTTAGTAAGATGATTGGTTACACCAAAGAGGAGTTTATGGAAATGTCTTTTATGGATGTTACTTATCCTGAAGATTTAGATAAAGATCTAAGACTATTAACAAAGTTGTTAGCAGGCGAGATCGATACCTATACGATGGAGAAACGATACATTCATAAAGATGGTCACTTATTATGGGGGCTGTTAACCGTTTCTTTATTAAAGGATGAGCAAGGAGAACCGGTTTATTTTATATCTCAAATAAATGACATAACCGCAGCGAAAGAAGCCCAGGAAAATATAAATAAAAGTTTCCGTGAATTACAGAACCTTATGGAGGCCACAACCCAGGTTTCTATTATTGAAGGAGATTTAAACGGAGTAATAAAGAAATTTAATAAAGGCGCAGAAAATTTCTTTGGCTATAAGGCCGAAGATATGATCGATAAAGAAAAGGTATTTATCCTGCACGATGAAGCCGAGGTTAAAAGGCGGGAAATAGAACTTTCAAAAAAATATGGTAAAGAAATACGAGGCTTCGATGTATTTACAACTGGCCCCAAAATTAAAGATTACGAGTCTTTAGAGTGGACGTATATTCGTAAAAATGGAGAACGTTTTCCTGTTCAGCTAGTCGTTACGGCAATTAAAAATGCCCAGGATGAGATTACAGGATATGTAGGTGTAGCAACAGATATTTCTCAGTTAAAAGCCATTCAGGAAGAATTAAAACAAAGCGAACAGCGTTGGCAATTTGCTTTAGAAGGATCTGGTGATGGTATTTGGGATTGGTTTATAGATTCTAACACACAATTTTTATCAAAAAGGGCAAAAGAAATGCTTGGTTTTGATGAAAGTGATGATCTTACAGATGTAACGGAATGGGATAAACGAATACATCCTAGCGACGTAGAAAAAAGTGAGAAAGCCTTAGACGATTATTTTAGTGGAAAAGTCGCTGTATACCATATAGAGAAAAGGATTAAATGTAAAGACAATCAATATAAATGGATTCTGGATCGCGGTAAGGTAACCGAATGGACAAAGGATAAAAAGCCACTTCGTATGATTGGTACCCAAAGCGATATTACCGATAGAAAAATAGCAGAGCGCCAAATTAAACAAAATGAGGCCAGATTTAGATCGCTTTACGAACTTTCACCAATTGGGATAGGTTTAATAGATGTCGAAAATGGAACTTTTGTAGAAGCTAATCAATCTCTAATAGCATCTTCAGGATATACCAAAGAAGAATTTACCGGTATATCTTATCGCAAAATCACTCCAAAAGAATTTATTCCACTAGCTCAGGATCGTTTTGGTAAAGTGGTTTTAAATGGAAAAGTAGAACCTTTTGAAAAGAACTTCATCAAAAAAGATGGCACTGTATATCCAGCTTTAGTGAACGGTGCTAAAATTAAAGATTCTAATGGAAGGGATATTATTTTGGCAACCATTCAGGATATAACGAAGAGAAAAGAGATGGAGAATTCGCTGGTAGAAGCGAAGTTAAAAGCGGAAGCTGCCAGTAAATCTAAATCTGAATTTCTGGCCAATATGAGTCATGAAATTAGAACTCCATTAAACGGTGTAATTGGATTTACAGATCTTTTAATGAAGACCGAATTAAATACCAGTCAGAAACAATACATGGAGACGGTTTATAATTCTGCCAACACTTTACTGGATTTAATTAATGATATTCTGGATTTCTCTAAAATCGAAGCTGGAAAGTTAGAATTAAGTGTAGAAAAAGTAAATATTATAGAGCTTTGTGGGCAAACAATAGATGTAGTTAAGCATAAAGCTCACGAAAAAGGATTAGAAGTTTTACTGAATATTAGTCCAGATGTAGATCGTTACATTTATGGGGATTCAGTAAGGATTCGACAAATCCTTACCAATTTATTAGGAAACGCCGTAAAATTCACTAATCAGGGAGAAATTGAATTACGTATAGAAGCCGGCCAGCTTAATAATGAAAATAAAAGAGAATACAATTTTATCGTAAGGGATACGGGGATTGGTATTGCACCACAAAACCTGGAACGAATTTTTAAAGCTTTTGATCAGGAAGATGCCAGTACCACAAGAAAATATGGGGGTACGGGATTAGGCCTTACCATTTCAAACAAGCTGCTATATTTAATGAATAGTAAGCTGGATTTAAAAAGTGAGTTGGGTGTAGGCTCTACCTTTTCTTTTAAAGTATGTTTTGAATCTGAAGAAGGAGAATCATTCCTTAATAATAATTTCAGAAAAATTAATGATGTACTGGTTATAGATGATAATTATAATAATCAGGTTATTCTTAAAGAAATGCTGGCGATGGAAGATATTAACTGCGATGCAGTTTCTAACGCTATCGAAGCTTTAAACGTACTAGAAAAGAATAATAAATATCAATTGGCAATTGTAGATTACAATATGCCGTATATGACAGGGATCGATTTTATTGCGCATTTACGAAACGATTTAAAGGTAAATGCAGATCAATTGCCATTAATCCTTCTACATAGCTCTGCTGAAGAAGAGAAATTAGGTAAATCCTGTGAAGAACTAGATGTACAGTTTAATATTACCAAGCCTATTAAAATAGATCAGTTATTTGGGATGTTAAACCAGATACAGGCACCATTTAAAGATATTGAAGAAAATATTGTAGATGTGGTTACAGAAAAAACTTTTGAGGATAAATTTAGAATTTTAGTTGCCGAGGATAACCCGGTAAATAAATTTTTGGCAAAAACCATTTTAACCAAAGCGGTTCCAAATGCTGAAATTTTCGAAGTCGAAAATGGTTTAGATGCAGTATCATTTTATAAAGTAAACCCTGTAGATATCATTTTTATGGATATCCAAATGCCAATAATGAGTGGTTTTGAGGCTTCTGAAGAAATAAGAAAGTTTGAAGAAGAGCGCAATGAAGAGAGTCATGTTCCCATCATAGCCTTAACAGCACGAACTATAAAAGGAGAAAAAGATCGTTGTCTTGAAGCGGGAATGGACGATTATATTACCAAACCTGTAGTTTTTGAAACTATAAAATCTGTTATAGAAGAGTATTTATTAAATAAAAACGAAGATCTAGAAAATACAAATAGTCTGGAACACTTCGATAAGCAAAAATTGCTAGAAAAGTTTGATCAGGATCAAAACACCTACGATCAACTTATGCAAATTGTAAAGCAAAGTTTGGATGAATATCCTAAGCAATTAAGAAGACTAATCGAACATCGCGATTTAGAGGGAATAAACAAATTAGGCCACAAAATAAAAGGCTCGGCACAAAATTGTTGTTTCTATAAATTGGAGTATCTTGCGGGCAGATTAGAAGAATTTAACCTATTTAAAGAATCGATATTATTAGATTTAGAAAAGGAGATCGAAGCAGAAATAAATTTATTGAAAGATAGCATTTAGAGAATTACTATTTTTTCATTGAAGTTTTGCAGGTTATGAGCCCTAAATCACCTACAAAATGGAAGATCAATCTAAAGAATTGGCAGGCCTACACGGTGTGTTGATCGTACATAAAGATTACGATCAGGTAGCACAACTATCTCTTTTTCTTAAAGAGCAGGGTTTTTATTGCCACTACGTAAAATCTGGTTTAGAAGCAATCAAAAAGTTTGAAACCGAAGAAGGAATTAAAACTTTGATTATTCAGGAGAATAATCTTCCTCTTAATGCTTATAAAACTATAGATTATATAAAAACTGAGTTAAATAAAAATCCGTATAGTATAGTATTACAGGAATCTGAAGGTACAGAAGTTATAGCTTCACAAAAATTAGTTCCTGTAGATCAGTTTTATTTGTTGGGAGATAATATCAATATTTTACTGGACAATATTAATAAGCAGGAAAAATCTGTGCTAAAATCGGCCAAAAGCTGTTGTTATTCAGTAGAATATTTGAAAGAGATTTCAGATAATAGTTTAGAGTTTATAGAGGAATCCTTACAACTTTTTTCGGCGTCTGTTGCAAAAGATATTGGAGATTTGTATCTTAAAGTTAAAACTAAAGACTACGAAGAGATTCGTAAGATTGCTCATAAAATAAAACCTTCTTTTGCGATGGTCGAGAATTTTAAAGGAGTAGAACTCTGTGACGAGATTACTTACAAAGCAAAAGATGACGATTTTAAAAAATTAATAGAAGAATTATATTCTGAATTTGTACAAATTCAGAACGCATTAAAACAGGATTACCCCAATCTAAACCTATAATAATGAAGAAGATTTTAGTTATAGAAGATAACGCAATGGTCATAAAATCTCTTCAATTTAAGCTTACGAAGGATGGCTACAATGTGATTATTGCACCAGATGGAAGGGAAGCAATGAAGCTGTTACAGGATGGAGAATACGATTTGATATTAACAGATTTAAACCTTCCTTTTGTAACGGGTAACGAGCTTATCGCTTACGTTAAAGAGAATTTACCTACGGTTCCTATCATTGTTTTATCTACATCTACCCAGGAAAGTATAATTATGGATGCTTTTAATATGGGAGTAGAAGATTTTATTACTAAGCCATTTAGCCCAAATGAGTTATCATTAAGGGTAAGAAGACTCCTTTCTTAAGTTTATTGAGTTTACAGAATTGTGGTAATTGCTGTATGATCCTGAAAAAATCATATATGGCAGTTATTTATTCCATAGATTTGCAATGGATATTTGGGTATTTGCCCGATGATATTCCCTTTGTAATAAAGGTAAATATTATGATGACCATAATCTTTTTTGTTTTTGCAATTTTCTTTGTGGGGTTTATCGTCTTATTAAGACTCTATAAAATTTTTAGGAACCGTAAAAAAGAAGAGCAGCGCTTACTATTGGAAGATCTTCTAAATTCTTACCTTTTTGACGAAGATTTTGATAAAGAGCGAGAACTAAAGAAATTTAAAGATGAGCATTTAAATAAATCTTTAGAAATAAAAATAGCCATTAAAGAAATATTGTTGTTCCATAGCAATATTAAAGGAGAGTCTGCTATACAATTAAGAGAACTTTTTCTTCGATGGAAATTAGATGAGTTTTGTAAAAAGCAGCTGGCAGATAGAGCGTGGTACAGTAAATCCAGAGCTTTATTTAGTTTATCTGAAATGCTTATTAAGGTAGATTTGGAAAAAATAAAACCACTTCTAAATCACAAACAGGATGAGGTTAGGCAGCAGGCACAATTGTACTTTATTAAATTAGCCGAAGATAATCCTTTAGAGTTTTTGGATCATATCGATAAACCTTTAACCTTATGGGAAGAAATCTTTATCGAAGATGCGCTTAAAAACGAATATCATGGCCCAATGCCAGATTATTCTAACTGGCTTCATTCTTTGCAAAATAGTGTGGTAGAATTTGCAATTAGAATGATTGCAAAATTTAATCAATTCGAAAATATTTCAGAACTTTTACCATTATTAGATCATCCTTCAGAAGAAGTACGTCGAGAAGCCATTAGATCTTTAAGCGCATTAGAACATCAGGAGATTATCGATTTGCTGATTTCAAAATTTGAGACTGAAACAAATCTGGTAAAAAAGACTATCTTAGATGCAATAAAACATTTGGGCGGTTATAATGATTTGTTGATGCTGAAAGATAAAATGCAGGATAACGAATGGGATTTGAAGATAAAGTATTATAGCATCGCTCAAGATTTTTTACCAGAAAAAAAGCAGAGTATTTATACTCAGTATGAAAAAGAAAAAGCACTTTTGCTGTAAATGGGCATAACCTTCGACGACATCGCAAATATTGCCAGTTGGCTTTTTTTGGTTTACGGAATTCTAATATGTTTAGGTTATCTATTTTCCGCCATCTTTTCGATTTTCGAAATTAGAGATTACAAACGCTCTAATAATTATAGAGATGAAATAGCGCTTTTACAGGCATCTGAATTACCGCCTGTTTCTATTTTGGCACCAGCCTACAACGAGGGACTTAATATTGTTGAAAATGTTAGGTCATTACTTACCATAAATTATCCAAGTTTCGAAATCGTGATTATTAACGATGGGAGTAAGGACGATACCATGCAACGGCTAATAGATGAATATGATCTTGAAAAACAGGATTATCTATTTCATTACTTTATTAAAACAAAAACCATTAGGGGGGTTTATAAATCTAAAAACACGGCCTTTAAAAACCTGTTGGTAATCGATAAGGAGAACGGCGGAAAAGCAGATGCTTTAAATACCGGTATCAATGTTTGTAGCCACGATATTATATGTTGTATCGATGTAGATTGTATCTTAGAATACGATGCGATGCTGAAGCTTATAAAGCCTTTTTTAAACGACAGAAAAAAGGTAATCGCTTCAGGTGGAGTAATACGTGTAGCCAACAGCTGTGTGATTGAAGATGGTCGCATTTTAGAAGTAAGACTACCAGAAAAATTTGTCGCCAGGGTTCAGGTTATCGAATATTTTAGGGCATTTTTAATGGGAAGAATGGCGTGGTCTCGTGTAGATGGATTATTACTTATTTCTGGTGCTTTTGGAATGTTCGATAAGCAAATAGCAATAGAAGCCGGTGGTTATAATCATAATACGGTAGGAGAGGATATGGAGCTTTTAGTGCGTATGCGCCGTATGATGCGCGAAAAAAATATCCCTTATAAAGTCGGTTTTGTGCCCGATCCATTGTGTTGGACAGAGGTTCCACAAAGCTGGGAAATCCTGAAAAGACAACGTAACCGCTGGACTAGAGGTACGGCCGAGACATTACTGCTTCATAAAAAAATGATTTTTAATCCTAAATACGGTGTATTGGGTTTATTATCTACACCATTTTGGTTGTTTTTTGAATGGATGGCGCCACTTATAGAATTTTCGGGAACAGTTTTCTTTATTTTCCTTTTATGGTTTGGGCTTATTAGTTGGAAGTTCTTTTTTACTTTTTTATTCGTGGTTTATGCCTTTGCGGTTTTATTTTCTATTACGGCATTGTTTTTTGAAGAGTATAGTTTTCAGCAATATAAAAAGCCAAAATATATTTTTAAGCTTATCGGAACTGCCTTTTTAGAACCAATAGTATATCATCCTTTTGTGATGTGGGCTGCAGTTCGCGGAAACTGGGATCTTATAATTGGTAAAAAGAGCTGGGGAGAGATGACAAGAACCGGCTTGTCTAATTCATCAAAGAAATAAGATTTTTATGTAATCTAAATTACTTATCGAAATTCGTTAAAATTCGATCTAATTTTATAGAAAATCAATTAGTGTTTTTCAATTTTAAAAGCCGCTAATCATATCTTCTAGACCTCTTTTATCATCAATTTTGGTCTTTTTCCCTTTGGTAGCAATAAAACCTTCTTTTTTAAGATCTGCGATTAAGCGAATACAACTTTCGGTTGCTGTTCCCACAACATTTGCTAAATCTTCTCGGCTAAGGTTTACAGATAAAAATCCTTCATCGTCAGTTCCAAAATTGGTTTCGAGATAAAGTAAAGCTTCAGCAATACGCTGTTTCACGTTATGCTGAGACATATTCACGATAAAATTATCAGACTCCCTAAGATCTGATGCCATGATTTTCAATAAATTCCGAGTAAATTCTGGATTTTCGTTTATTTTATCAATAATTAATTGCTTTGGGATATAACACATCGATGTGTCGTTAAGCGCAGTGGCACTTAAGTTAGTTTGCTCGTCTGCAACTACAGATCGTTGTCCCAATATTTCTCCTTTTTTTGCGATTTTTACGATTTGATGCTTTCCGTTTTCACTAAGTTTAGAAAGTTTAGAAGCTCCATCTCTAACACAAAATACCCCATTAAGTTTCTCACCTTCCTTAAAAATCTGCTCACCTTTCTTAAAATCTTTGGTTATTTTATTGTCTGAAATAACTTTTAATTCTTCTTTACTAAAAGCCTTTAACGCATTAAACTGCCGTATGATACAACTTTCGCATCTTGTTTTTTCAGGGGTTTTCATACTTAAGACCAGGGTTATTGGTTACATTTTTGGTTTTACAAAGGTAAACATTTAAGTCAACTGATATTTATCATATTTTAAATTCTATAAGCAGCGAATATTTGTACTACGGTTAAGTTGTGCAAATTATGAAATTATGTTACCACTGTGGCGAAGCTTGTAAAAGCGACTCTCTTGTTTTTGAAGAGAAAGATTTTTGCTGTAATGGATGCAAAACGGTTTACGAAATTTTAAGTAGCAATGATCTTAGTTATTATTACGCTCTTGACGAACGCCCTGGAATCTCTCCTAAAACTCAATTAGGGAAATTCGATTTTCTAAAGAATGACGAGATTGTAGAAAAACTGCTAGAATTTAAAAGTAATGAGGTTTGTATCGTAAATCTTCTTATTCCAGAAATTCATTGTAGTTCCTGCATCTGGGTGTTAGAAAATCTCTCTAAACTGCATCCTGGAATCAAAAATTCTCAGGTTAATTTTCCTGAAAAAACCTTAAGAATTCATTTTTCTGCGGAAAAAATTACGTTTTCGCACTTGGTTGAATTGCTCTGTAAACTAGGCTACGAACCCTATATTTCACTTTCTGATAGTGATAAAAAAGAAAAGAACATCGACCGAAGTTTAATCTACAAACTTGGAGTTGCCGGTTTCGCTTTTGGGAATATCATGTTTTTATCTTTTCCTGAATATTTTGAAGTTAAAGAATTTTGGCTGGATCAATTTAAATATGTGTTTCGCTGGTTGATGTTTGCGTTTAGTTTGCCGGTGGTATTTTATTCGGCCAGCACTTATTTTATTTCAGCTTTTAAAGGTTTAAAATCTGGAATTTTAAATATCGATGTGCCCATTGCATTGGGAATTACCGTATTATTTTTAAGAAGCACTTTTGAAGTTGTTTTTGATCTGGGAACCGGATTTTTTGATAGCCTTTCTGGATTGGTGTTTTTCTTATTACTAGGAAGATTTTTTCAGCAAAAAACCTATTCTTATCTGTCTTTTGAACGTGATTATAAATCTTATTTCCCAATTGGGGTTACAAGAATTAATCATCCAAATACCCAAAATCAAAACGAAGAGCAGGTAGAAGTTTATAAATTGAGGAAAGGCGATAACATTCTTATTCGCAATAATGAACTTATTCCTGTAGATGCAAAATTGCTTGAAGGTGATGCTTTAATCGATTATAGTTTTGTTACCGGGGAAGCCGTACCGGTTTCGATTAAAAAAAGTGAGAAAATTTATGCCGGCGGAAAACAAACTGCAGGATTGCTCCAAGTTGAAGTTCTAAAACCTGTAGAACAATCCTATCTAACGCAGTTATGGAATAACGAGGTTTTTGATAAAAATTTTAAAGGAAGCTTTCAGGATCTTACCAATAAAATAAGTGGATATTTTACAAAAGCGATCTTAAGCATATCGATTTTGGCCACAATTGCCTGGTATTTTATCGATCCTTCGATGATGCCACAGGTATTTACGGCCGTGCTAATTATTGCCTGCCCATGTGCATTGGCCTTGGCAGCGCCGTTTACTTTAGGAAATTTACTCCGAATCTTCGGTCAGCATAAATTCTATCTAAAAGAAGCTAATATCATCGAAAAAATGGCCAACATCGATGCGGTAGTTTTCGATAAAACAGGAACACTTACTTCAACCAAACGAAATATCATTACCTACGAGGGTGATTTGCTTTCCGAAGAAGAAAAATCGCTGCTAAATAGCACTTTAAGAGCTTCAAACCATCCATTAAGTAGATCCCTTTATGAGATTTTAGAGCAAAATGATATTAAAACGCTCGATTCTTTTACTGAAGAGGTTGGGAAAGGAATGGCAGCTTCTGCAAACCGAAATTCGATAAAAATAGGCGCCTTTAAATATGTTGCTGAAAATAAAGAATTTGATAAGGACGTATTAAATCAAACTGTGGTACATATTAGTACCAATAATCATTATAAGGGGCGTTATATTTTAAAAAATGAATATCGTGAGAATGTCACTCAATTATTTAAAGAATTAGGCCAAAACAAGCAACTATTTGTGCTTTCTGGGGATAATGATGGCGAACGAAAAAGCCTTGAAAAATTATTACCGTTAAGCACCAAAATGAGGTTTAACCAAAAGCCTCAGGATAAGTTACAGTTTATTAAAAAACTTCAGGAAGAAGGAAAATCTGTAATGATGATTGGGGATGGGTTAAACGATGCCGGTGCATTAAAACAGAGTGATGTTGGAGTAGTAATTTCAGAAAATATTAACGTTTTCTCGCCTGCCTGTGATGCCATTTTAGATGCTTCGGTCTTTGGTAAGATTGGTCAGTTTTTTAGCCTCGCTAACAGTGGACACCGCATTATAAAATTCAGTTTTTTACTATCACTTTTCTATAATCTAATAGGTTTAGGATTTGCAGTTACGGGGCATTTATCGCCTATAGTTGCTGCTATTTTAATGCCTTTAAGCTCCATTAGTATTGTGGCGTTTACCACGGTAAGTTCACAGTATTCAGCGAAAAGGATTTTAAACAAGAATGCTAAAAATATACAATATCAAGCAGAACTTAATTATCAGTAAAACCTGATAAATGTCATTTTTTGCCAGCACGGCTCATAATATTTTTACAAAAAATTAAGAAATCCCATGAATATCATCTACGTGTTGCTAAGTATTAGTGTGGTCGTAGCGATTGTCTTTTTTATAGCCTTTATCATATCGGTAAAAAGAGGACAGTACGACGACACCTATACCCCATCTGTAAGAATGCTGTTTGAGGATGAAGTCATAGACAGTAAAGAAAATTCTAAAATCACCGATAAATAATTTGTTTATAATCTTATGGAAAAAGAGCAGTTTTATTACGACAACAAGATCGTAAGGAAATTTATCAATGCCACGATTTTTTGGGGTATTGTTGGAATGAGTGTAGGGCTATTGCTCGCTTTTATGTTTTTGTTTCCTAATCTAACAGATGGGATCTCATGGCTTAGTTTTGGCCGTTTACGACCATTGCATACCAATGCTGTGATCTTTGCCTTTGTAGGGAACGCAATTTTCGCCGGGGTATACTATTCTACCCAACGATTATTAAAAGCAAGGATGTGGAGTGACGCGCTTAGTAACTTCAACTTTTGGGGTTGGCAGGCGATCATTGTGGCAGCAGCTTTAACCTTGCCTTTAGGTTACACGACTTCTAAAGAGTATGCCGAATTAGAATGGCCAATCGATATTGGTATTGCTTTAGTTTGGGTTGCTTTTGGAGCTAACTTAATTGGTACGATCTTTAAACGTAGACAACGCCACTTATATGTTGCGATCTGGTTTTACCTGGCAACTTTTGTAACGGTAGCCGTTTTACATATCGTAAATAGTATCGAATTACCGGTAAGTGCTTTAAAAAGTTATTCGGTTTATGCTGGTGTACAGGATGCGCTCGTACAGTGGTGGTATGGCCACAATGCGGTTGCGTTTTTCCTTACCACTCCGTTTTTAGGATTAATGTATTACTTCGTTCCTAAGGCGGCCAATAGACCGGTTTATTCTTATCGATTATCGATCGTTCACTTTTGGTCTTTAATATTTATTTATATCTGGGCAGGGCCTCACCATTTATTATATTCTGCGTTGCCAGATTGGGCACAAAACTTAGGTGTTGCATTTTCTGTAATGCTAATTGCACCATCCTGGGGTGGGATGATCAATGGATTATTAACCCTTCGTGGAGCATGGGATAAAGTAAGAACAGATCCTGTACTTAAATTTATGGTTGTTGCAATTACCGGTTATGGTATGGCAACTTTCGAAGGGCCAATGCTTTCTCTTAAAAACGTTAATGCCATTGCACACTTTAGTGACTGGGTGATTGCTCACGTTCACGTAGGCGCTTTAGCATGGAATGGCTTTTTAACTTTTGGTATGATCTATTGGTTAGTACCAAAATTATTTAAGACTAAACTTTGGTCTGTAAAATTAGCAAATGCACATTTTTGGATTGGTACTTTAGGTATTGTTATGTACGCTTTACCAATGTATGTTGCTGGTTTTGTACAGGCTTCTATGTGGAAACAATTTAATCCAGATGGAACGCTAACTTACGGTAACTTCTTAGAAACACTTACTGAAATTATCCCAATGTACTGGATGAGAGCGATTGGAGGTAGTTTGTTTATCGTAGGAGCATTTATTGCACTTTACAACGTATACAAAACAGCAAAACAGGGAACTAAAGTTACAGATGAATTAGCTGAAGCTGCTCCACTTGCTAAGATCACTAATAAAAGAACTGCTAAAGAAGGTTATCATACCTGGTTAGAAAGAAGACCGGTAAAACTTACCATTTTCGCTACGATCGCAATTTTGATAGGTGGTATGGTACAAATTATTCCTTCTTTGATGGTAGATGAATATGTTCCGGTAATTTCTAGTGTAAAACCTTATACACCGCTAGAACTAGAGGGTCGGGATCTTTATATCCGAGAAGGTTGTGTAAGTTGCCATTCACAGATGATTCGTCCTTTCAGAAGTGAAGTAGAGCGTTATGGCGAATATTCTAAATCTGGAGAATATGTTTATGATCATCCATTCTTGTGGGGTAGTAAACGGACTGGCCCAGATCTTTTAAGAGTTGGCGGGAAATATTCAGATAACTGGCATTTAAATCACCTTTATGATCCACAAAGTACGTCGGCTGGTTCTATCATGCCATCTTATAAATGGTTGTTGAACAGAGAGCTTGATAAAACTTCTACTGAAGATAAAATGGAAGCCATGGTAAGTTTAGGTGTTCCTTACACTCAGGCTGAAATCGACAGAGCACAGAATTGGATGACCGAACAGGGAAAACAAATTGAAGAGAACCTGTACAGCGATCCAGATTTTGCGAAAACCTATGAAGCTGATAAAGCTTACGCACAGGAAAACGGAGAGGAATTCGTAGAAATGCGTAACCGTGAAATAGTTGCTCTAATCGCTTATCTGCAACGATTAGGTACAGATATTAAAGTAAAGAATATCGACGAAGAACAGGAAGCCGATATTCTTGGTGAAACTGAAGATGGCCTTGGGGCGATCAAATAAATATTCAGCTTAAGTTATAACATCAAAAAACTAGATCATGCTAAAATTTATAAAAGGAAATCTAGAGAACATCGATGGGGTAGCCGTTTATCCTATGATCTCTCTGTTGATATTCTTCATCTTTTTTGTAGCGCTTTTTGCCTGGGTAATTACCGCTAAGAAAGAACATATAAAACAAGTGAGTAACATTCCTTTAGAGGACGATAATCAGGAATTATTATGAGAAATACGGCATCATTTTTAAGAGTTATCGCAATCACGGTTCTGGCCTTTATTTTTCTTGAATTAACGATAGAATCTTCAGAGGAATGGGCATTTATGGAATACCCGATAATTTGGGCTGTAATAGGTATTCTATTTGTATTTGGCATTGCTATGGAAGTTGTCCTGGCCAGTATCACTTCAGTATTATTTAGAAGTTTAACGCCAGAAGCTCAGGAGCGATACCTTCAGCAGCAATCTTTAAGAAAAAAGAACCGCTTTGCTAAACTAAAAGCATTCTGGAAACGAATGAACGATAGCAAACCGGTAGAAGAGGAAGATGAGATTATCTTAGATCATAATTACGACGGAATTCGCGAGCTGGATAATAACCTTCCGCCATGGTGGTTGTATGGTTTTTACGCTACAATGGTGTTTGCGGTGGTTTATTTGGTAAGACATCACATTTTTGATGCACCAGATCAAAAAGAAGAATATATCGCAGAGGTAGCTTCAGCTAAAAAAGCGATCGAAGAATATAAGAAAACAGCTAAAGATTTAATAGATGTAAACACGGTTGAACTGCTTACAGGAGAAGAAGATGTAAAAGCAGGACAGGCAATTTTTGCCGGTAATTGTGTTGCATGTCATAAGGAGGATGCCGGTGGTGGTATTGGGCCTAACTTAACCGACGACTACTGGATACTAGGTGGCGGTATTAAAAATGTTTTCAATACTATTTCTGAAGGAGGGCGTCCTGGAAAAGGAATGGTATCCTGGAAAACGGATTTAAAACCGGGGGAAATCGCCCAGGTAGCCAGCTATGTTTTAAGCCTACATGGTACTACACCGGCAGATCCTAAAGAACCACAAGGCGATCTTTGGATCGACGAAAATGCTCCTGTAGAGGAAGTAGATGTAGAAGTCTCAGCCGATTCAACTTCTGTAGAAGTAATGATGGAAGATGAAGCGGTAGAGAAAGATTTTGAAGAATAAACAAATCCAGAGTCGGCCGTTTTAAGTCGGCTCTGGTTAATTACTCACAATGGTGAGCCTAAGTTATGAGCAAGATCCCCGAAAATAACTTTAGAGATTCTATTGGTACAATAGACCAGGAAGGTAAAAGAGCATGGATATTTCCTAAAAAACCTTCCGGTAAATTTTACAAATATCGCAAGCTGGTAAGCTATTTTTTACTTGCGATATTATTTGCTGCTCCATTTTTTAAAATTAATGGCAACCAGTTTTTGCTCTTCAATGTACTGGAACGCCGCTTTAATTTTTTTGGGTATCCTTTCTGGCCGCAGGATTTTTATTTGGTGGTGATCATGATGATTATAGGGGTAGTCTTCGTGATTTTGTTTACTGTGGCCTTTGGAAGGATATTTTGTGGCTGGATTTGCCCACAAACCATTTTTATGGAAATGGTTTTCCGAAGAATCGAGTATTGGATAGAAGGCGATCGTGGTAAACAAATGCGTTTGGCGAAGCAAGCCTGGAATGCTGAAAAGATCTGGAAAAAAGGCCTAAAATGGACAATCTTCTTTATCATTTCATTTTTAATCGCGAATATCTTTCTTGCCTATTTAATTGGTAGTGATAAGCTTCTAGAATACATCACTGAAGGTCCTGTAGAGAACCTAAGCACTTTTATTTCATTATTGATATTTACCGGGGTTTTCTATTTCATCTTTGCATGGTTTAGAGAACAGGTTTGCATTATAGCCTGTCCTTATGGTAGACTTCAGGGTGTTTTATTAGATAATAAATCGATCATTGTAGCTTATGATCATAAACGTGGTGAAAAGGAAAAAGGAAGAGCAAAATTCAGAAAAAATGAAGATCGACAGGCTACCGGAAAAGGCGACTGTATTGATTGTTTGCAATGTGTACAGGTTTGTCCCACCGGGATCGATATTCGGAATGGTACGCAGTTAGAATGTGTAAACTGTACAGCCTGTATCGATGCTTGCGATTCGATGATGGATGCTGTGAATCTTCCAAAAGGTCTTATTCGATATGCTAGTGAAGAAAATATCGAGAAAAAGGCCAAATTCAAATTTACAGCCAGGTTAAAAGGCTATACGGCGGTTTTGGTCATTTTAATAGGTGTTTTAACAGGAATGTTATTTCTACGGAATGATGTTGAAGCCAGGATTCTTCGTTTACCAGGACAACTTTACGAACACCAGGAAAATAACAGAATCAGCAATGTGTTCACCTTTAAACTGGTCAATAAAACTACCGAAAATATCGAGAATGTTCAGCTTAAATTAATCTCTCATAAAGGCGAAGTGCGATTGGTGAAAAGTGATAGCCTTATCGTGCCAAAACAGGGATTTGCTGAAGGAACTTTATTTATCGAAGTGCCAGCCGCTTCTTTAAAAGGTGAAAAAGAAAAGCTTAAAATAGGTGTATACAGTAATAATGAATTAATAGAAACTACGACAACCAATTTCCTTGGACCACGTAGTTATCGATAAAAAAGACAGAATTATGAAATTTAATTGGGGAACCGGACTCGTAATTGGCATGGGATGTTTTATTGGTTTTATCATGTTTTTCGTGATAAAAATGAGTACCGACGAGAAATATGAACACGATCTTGTAGTTGAAGATTACTACGGAAAAGAATTGCATTTTCAACAGGAGATCGATGCTGAAAAGAACCTGAATCTTTTTTCTGAAGAGATTACAGGGAATAAAACTAATGAAGGCTATGAGCTTATTTTTCCTGAAACTCAGGGAAAAATTGAAGGTAAAGTAAACCTTTATCGACCTTCTAACAAAAAACTCGATTTTGCATTGCCATTAGAACTTACTGAAGGCAAGATTGTAATTCCTGAAGCACAATTAATCGAAGGGCGTTGGGATATTTCTGTAGAAATGACCTACCAGGGAAAAGAAGTATTATTTAAAAAATCCATTACTTACTAGATATGCTCATCAGCGGTTTGATATTCGGACTTTTAGGTAGTTTTCATTGCATAGGGATGTGTGGTCCCATTGCGTTTCTATTACCTTTAAACAGGGATAAAAAGCCGCTGATGTTTTTTCAGTTATTTCTTTATCATTTTGGGCGCATTTTATCCTATGCAGTAATCGGACTATTATTTGGTTTGCTTGGAAAAGGACTAAATCTTTTTGCGGCACAACAAAAATTATCGATCGCCATAGGGATTTTGATGATTTTGACGGTAGTTTTTTCCTTCGGAAGTATGAAATTCGATAAAATTGGTACTCCTTTTTTTAGAATTATAAGTCGGTTAAATTCAAAAATTGGAGCCGGTTTAAAGAAGAAATCACCAGATACTTTCTTTTCTATTGGTATGCTGAATGGTTTTTTACCATGCGGACTCGTTTACATGGCGATGCTGGGCGCAATTGCACAAGCTAATGCCCGTTTTGGAGCTTTATACATGGTATTTTTTGGCTTAGGAACGATACCGCTTATGACAACAGCAGTATTTTTATCTACCAAACTTTCAAGCGGAGTAAAAACACGGGAAAAAATAAGAAAGCTAATCCCAATATTCGTTGTTTTAACAGGCTTTTTATTTATCCTTCGCGGTGCAGGATTAAATATTCCGTATCTCTCTCCAGCAATGGCAAAAGACAAAGTCGACGCCAAGATCGAATGCCACGAACCCGTACAGATTTCTTTTGAAAAGCAGTAGAGTAGAATTAGATTTGAGACCGCTTCGCTTTTAGATATTAGAATATAGACATGTGAAATTATTTTGGATGCTGAATTTTGAATGTGAAGGTATGTCATCTCGACCCTGCCTCGCCGGCAGGCAGGCCTAGCGGAGAGATCTTGCTTTTATTCGGAAAAGAGATTTCTCCATTCCGCTGCGCTTCAGTCGAAATGACAAAAAACGATAATTGTTTCTTGATTGTTGTTTATTGAAAATGACTTCTCGATACAACAAATCTCTCCGCTTCACTTCAAAATTTGCCACTCGAAGTGCCACCCTTAGATAATAGTTTATTGATAATTGAGTAATGCCAATCCAAATAGATTTCTCGACTACATTTCATTTCGCTCGAAATGACAATCTAAGGAAATTGATTTCTGTTTATTGTTAATTGATCACTGCCAACTGCCAGCTATGACTACTCACTGCAAATAGAGATTGATATTTCTCTATTCCGTTGCGCTCTTAGAATTTAGCCATGAGACCGCTTCGCTTTTAGAAATTAGAATCTAGACCTGAAATCTCGAATTTTAAATGCTGAATTTTGAATGTGCAAAGATTTTATGTCATCTCGACCCTGCCTCGCCGGCAGGCAGGCGAAGCGGAGAGATCTCTTTTGAACTTATGATGAATTTTCAATTCTAGTGATTTTTGACGTAGCCTTAGCGGAATTAAAATTGTATCGAGAACTTATGGACTGCAAACTGCGACTGTTCACTGTTTATTGAAAATGACTTCTCGATACAACAAATTTCTCCGTTTCACTTCAAAATTTGCCACTCGAAGTGACATAAACTTTTTATTGCTCACTGCCAACTGCGACTGCCCACTGTCTATTGATAATTGATTACTGTTTATTGTTAATTGATCCGCTGCTGATTGATCAAAAGTGCGACAATAAAAACGAGCTTAAAAAGCCCAAAACGCACATTAAGCCAATGATGCTATGACCTTTTTCGAATGCTTCAGGGATCATAGTGGCAGAGATCATGTTAAGGATCGCTCCGGCTGCAATTGCGAGTGTTGCGCCATTAATGGCAGGAGAAAGCTGGCTAAATAAGGAGTATCCCAAAATAGAAGCCAACGAAGAAAGTATGGCAATACCCAGCCAAATTCCGAAAATAAAAAGTTTAGAACGTCCAGCTTTTTTCATTCCGGCAGAGCTGGATAAACCTTCAGGTAAATTCGAAATATAAATAGCGATCACGGTGGCAATACTTACCGCACCACCTTCAAGCATACTAATTCCAATCGCGATCGATTCAGGAATACCATCTAAAAGAGCGCCTAAGGCAATGGCGATTCCGCTTCCTTGCTGTTCGTCTTCAGAAGGTTGCTGTTGCTGAGATCGTTTTCGGTGTTTTGCGCCACTTTTTTCTAAGAACTTATTGGCGAAATAGTAGATTAATGCTCCGCTTAAAAATCCAATTGAACTGGGTAATAATCCGCTTTGTTCAAAAGCTTCTTCCATCAATTCGAAAGATAAAGCCGAGATTAAAACTCCGGCTCCAAATCCCATAATGATAGCGATCACTTTTTGTTTCAGATTAAAAAAATATCCAAAAACAGATCCTACGATTAAAGCACTTCCTGTAAATAGTCCCCAAAGACCAGCCTGCACCCAAATTGGCATTTTTTACTTTATTTTTTATAAAAGTAGTGAATTAAAAGGAGTGACCAGAAAGAAAGAATAGGGGGTAGCTGACTAAAAATTTAGAAAAAGGAAATAAAAAAGAGGCTTTCCAGAACGATATCTTACCCTCCAATCAGAAAATCCCCGAAATCTTATGGATAAGGTTAAGAGCGTTAAAAGAAAGCCCCTGGTTTAAAGAAGACAGAATTTAAATTGTCATGGAAAATAGTTTAGTATCAGGTTTTTTTCGTTGTAGCCTAAGATCGAATGCCATACACACATTACGAACAAAGGCTCTACCCTTTTCTGTAATCTCAATTTTATTCTCGAGGATTTTTAATAATCCGTCTTCTTGCATTTCAGATAGTTTTATAATCACATCTGGTAATTCTGAAAACTGCATTTGTTGATCTTCCCAACTGGTTTCCAGTTTACACATAAGGTTTAGAATATGGCGGCGAATTATTAGGTCTTCAGGACTTAAAATATGCCCACGATAGATTGGGAAAATTCCACCTTCAACTAAACTTTTATATTCTTCAATACTTTTTACATTTTGCCCAAAAGCATACCACGAATCTCCAATAGCAGAAACTCCCAATCCTACCATTAACTGCGTTGTTGCCGTGGTATAACCCATAAAATTTCTATGGATTGTTTTTTGGTATAAACTTTTAGCTAGTTCATCTTCAGGCAAGGCAAAATGATCCATGCCAATTTCGATATAACCCGCGTCTAGTAATAATTGTTTACCCAACTCAAACTGTGCCTTTTTTTCTTCCGCCGAGGGTAAATCTTCATCTTTAAAACCTCGCTGTCCGTTTCCTTTAATCCATGGGACATGAGCATAGCTGTAAAATGCGATACGCTCTGGCCTAAGTTTTTTGGTGAGGTTAATCGTATTTTCTATATCTGCCGTTGTTTGAAATGGCAATCCAAAAATAATATCATGGCCTATCGAGGTGTAACCAGCCTGTCTTGCCAGTGTGGTAACCTTTTGCACATTTTCGAAAGGCTGAATTCTATTAATGGCTTGCTGAACTTTTAAATTATAATCCTGTACCCCAAAACTTACCCGTGTAAAGCCAAGATTGGCCAAAACTTCAAGGTGTTTATGAGTGGTGTTGTTAGGATGTCCTTCAAAACTTAGTTTTGCTTCAGATCGCTCACTGGGATCTTTAAATAATCCCTCGATGAGAAGCTTTAAATTTTCCCAAGAGAAAAATGTAGGTGTACCACCACCAATATGTAATTCTGAAATCTTCGGTGTTTCTTCGAAAAGCGATACATACAAATCCCATTCGATAAGAAGCGATTTGATGTAAGGAATTTCTACCAGATGATTTTTGGTAATCCTTTTATTGCAGCCGCAAAAGGTACACATACTTTCACAATATGGGAGATGTATGTAGAGGCTTATACCGTTGTGCTTACTTTCTACATAACTTTTCTTTAAACATTCTTTCCACTCTTTTAATGAAAAAGAAACATCATCCCAATACGGCACGGTTGGATAGCTTGTGTACCTTGGACCGGCTACATTATATTTATTTACCAGCGATTGCATGATTTATATGCTGTTTCCTATAATTAGTAAGGTGTTAATTAAAACACTAGCGGTAAATAAGTGAAAAACTACACTAGGTTTTTGCACTGTTAATATCGATGCATTATGGGCGCTACAAATAGCAACACTAATAAAAACCAGGAACATTTGTAATGCGCCATGGCCATGCATTAAAGAGGTCATAATTGCGATCCCTCCTAAACAAGTAGAAACGATCATTGCTATTGCTGAATAGCCTAAAAAATTGTGACTAAATTCTTCGTTTAATTTTGCATAAAGTGTCATAACTCGAGGATTTTTAATTATACTTCAAAATTACCCCAGAAGCTCGTGCTAAAACATGATAATTGTCAGTTTGGATATTTTTTCTGAAATTTTTTTAGAAATTTTTTTCATTATTGAAATTGCCGGAAGGACAGTCAGCCTTTTCCTTAAGAAGAGCGAATGAAGGTTTAAAAAGCTCTAGTAAAAAATAGAGATAAAAAATGTCGAATATTGATTAAATTGCAATTACAGGTTTTAGAAAGAAGTAATACCTCATTTTAAGCCAATCTTAAGGAGAATCTAAAGACTATTTAAAAGAGAAATAGCAATTTTGTATTATGAGAATTCTAATTGTAGA
>NZ_ARYN01000019.1 GCF_002094855.1 Zunongwangia atlantica 22II14-10F7 | reverse complement strand
TTAAAAATATTTTTTCTTTTTTTTCGTGATCAAAACTCCCAAAGAACCTCACCGTTAAAGCGGCTGCAAATATACAACTCTTTTTCTTTAACCAGCAAAACTTTTTTAAAGTTTTTTTTACGTTATTTTAAAAGTAAAAACTCAATGAACTTCCCACTATCACTCACCCGAAAGCACCGTTAGCGGGACGCAAAGATACCGGCTTTTTTAATTACAAACCAAATCTTTTTTAAGTTTTTTTTCACACCCTAAAACCCCCTAAAACCTCAATGAACTTCCGCTTTTTAAATACCACCTCAGCGGCTAAGCGGGTGCAAATATAAGCAGCTTTTTTTGTACAAAACAAACTTTCAAATTGATTTTTTTATCAATCTGAAAAACTATTTTATAAAAGCCTGATTTGATTAGAGTTGAGAATAGCTAAATTAAGAAAAAAAATCATTCAGAAAAAGAAAAATGGAAAAAATTATAATACATCCCATTTATCTGTTAGCTCAAGAAAGTCAAAATCCAATGCCGATGGTTGTGGCTCCAGAATTTTATTTTGAAAAGATCGCTGTAAAATGTCTTCTATAATATAATCTTCTTCATTACTTATAGGATCATATTCTTCTTTAAGTGATATCTCAAAAAGACTTGCTGTAGTATTGTACCAAAAAGCCCTCCACCCACTGCGCAACTCTTTTATTAATTCGAATGCTGTTATTCCTGTTTGGCGGTGAATTAGCTTTACCAAAATTTGCCCTTCAGTATGTGTCATCTTCTTTAATTCTTCAGCAAATTGGTCTTCAATATAATTTTGTACAATTTTTGTGTACTTTTTTTGATCTCTTTTAGATTTAATGTCCCCTAGTCTTTCATTAAGAGCTGTTAATCGTTCTGCAGCCAATTTTGCATAAGGGTAAACCTTTCTGGTCTTCCTTCTTAAAATCAAATATCTTCTTCTATCGGTATTATTTTTAAATTGAAGCCGCTTCAGGATCAAAACCTCGTCCAGATCTATACTTTCACGAACTATAGAGTCTCCTGCAATAATCATATATCGTTTATCTTCCTCTTCAGGTTCAGTAATAGTATCTGTTTGTCCCATCATTCCGAAGAAAGGAAACAGGCAGGCAAGAAAAAATAATATTGTTTTCACTCGAGTATTATTCAGCATAAATTAACCTGAAAATTATCTAAAATCATTCCAAAATTAAACAATATCCAATTGTCCTCAATTTAATTCTTACTAAATTCGCTACAAATCAAATATAATATGAGTAAAGAAAGTATTTTAGATCAAGAATCGATCGATTTTCTCGAAAAGTACCTTAATAATGCCTCCCCAACAGGCTATGAATCTGAAGGACAGAAACTTTGGATGGAATATCTTAAACCTTACGTAGATGAGTTTATTACCGATACCTACGGAACTGCCGTTGGCGTTATAAATCCTGAAGCTGAATTTAAAGTAGTAATTGAAGGACATGCTGATGAAATTTCTTGGTATGTAAACTATATTACAGACGACGGACTTATATATGTAATAAGAAATGGTGGTAGTGATCACCAAATTGCAGCTTCTAAACGCGTAAATATCCATACTAAAAAAGGTATCGTAAAAGGTGTTTTTGGATGGCCGGCAATTCACACGCGTAAAAACGAAAAAGAACAATCGCCCAAATTATCGAATATCTGTATCGATGTTGGATGCAGCACTAAAGAAGAAGTTGAAAAACTTGGTGTACACGTAGGTTGCGTTATCACTTATCCTGATGAATTTTTTATTCTGAATGAAAATAAATTTGTTTGTAGAGCTTTAGATAATAGAATTGGAGGTTTTATGGTAGCGCAAGTTGCAAAACTGCTGAAGGAAAATGGTAAAGAACTTCCTTTTGGCCTTTACATTACTAACTCGGTTCAGGAAGAGATTGGTCTTCGCGGTGCTGAAATGATTACCCAGCGCATTAAACCAAACGTTGCTATTGTTACCGATGTTACGCACGACACCACTACCCCAATGATCGACCAAAAATCTAATGGTTTAGCAAAAATTGGTGATGGACCTGTTATTAGCTATGCCCCCGCGGTACAAAATAACTTAAGAGAATTATTAATTGACACTGCAGAGGAAAAAGAAATTCCGTTTCAACGTGCAGCTTCTTCCAGATTCACAGGTACAGATACGGATGCTTTTGCTTACAGCAATGGCGGAGTAGCTTCAGCATTAATTAGCTTGCCTTTACGTTATATGCATACCACGGTAGAAATGGTACATAAAGAGGACGTAGAAAATGTTATAAAACTGATCTACGAAAGTGTTTTAAAAATAAAAAACGGAGAAACTTTTAGTTATTTCGATTAAAAAATTCTTCTCCAAAATACCGAAAAGCTCCTTTTATGGAGCTTTTTTTATTTTTCTTAAGCAAGGTTTCACACATCTTTATTAATTGTAAATCTATTTTACCAGTACCTTTCTATAAAATAAAACTTATGACACTTTCTTCAGAAGATATTAATGTAATACTAGAAGAACCACAAAAAGCTGCTAAATTGGCCAGTCTCACCTATGTTTCTGAACATCATCTTTCAATTAAAAGAAAGAAGGTTGGTCGCGGATTCTCTTATTATAAGAATGAAGAAAGAATTAAAGATATTAAAGTAATAGATCGTATTAAAAAATTAGTAATCCCGCCAGCATGGACGCAGGTTAACATTACACATTTAGAAAAAGGGCATTTGCAAGTTGTAGGCCGCGATGAAAAAGAAAGAAAGCAATATATCTATCATCCATTATGGTCTAAAATAAAAAATGAAACCAAATTTTTTAAAATGTCTGCCTTCGGAAAAAAACTGCCCTTAATAAGAAAGAAAGTTGACAAAGATTTAGATCTTCCGGGAATGTGCAAACAAAAAGTTCTCGCTTTAATTATTAGATTAATGGAAGAAACACACATTAGGATTGGAAACGACTATTATGCGCAAAAAAATAAAACTTACGGTTTATCTACCTTTCGCACAAGGCATGTAAAAACTTATGATGACGAAGTAAAATTTGAATTTGTTGGTAAGAAAGGAAAAGAGCACTCTATAAGTGTTCAGAATAAAAAGTTGATAAAACTTATTAATCAATGCGAAGAGATTCCGGGTTGGGAACTATTCAAATTTTATGATGAAAATGGTGAAAAACATAGTATCGATAGCGGAATGATTAATGACTATATTCACGATGTTGCCGGAGAGTTATTTTCAGCAAAAGATTTTAGAACCTGGGCTGCTTCTAAAATATTCTTTGAAACAGTAATAGAATTAGGTTACATCGAAGATGAAAAAGAAAACAAAAAAACTATCCTCACCTCTTTTGATGCTGCTGCAAGTGGATTAGGAAATACTCGAGCTGTTTGCCGAAGTTACTATGTACATCCAAAAATCGTAGAATCTTACGAGGACGGCAGCATTGTTCCTTACTTTGATAAGTTAAAAAAAGACGATAAAAAAGATTACACCAAACTTTCTGAAACCGAAAAAGTAATGCTCAATCTTATTGAAGATTACGAAATAAGTATATAAAAAAAGCTCCTTATTGGAGCTTTTTTTATAAGGTAATTGATTATTTATTCAGCATAAAACTCAAGCATGGCTACAACATCCTGCTCATCTTTTATCTTATTTTCTTTAAAATAACTTTCCATTTTCGATTTATCTGAAAACAAGTTTTTAAAATCTTTAGCCTTTAATCTTATTTCAGTTAATTTGTTTCCATTCTGAACAAAATATTTCAAATTAGGCTTAATAATATTAGGTTTTCTTTTTTCGTAGCCTGTTGTATACCCACTGTTATCCACAATTTCTAGTTCTGGATATGCAATAAATTTAATTTTATCATCTTCATTATTGTAAAATTCTATATAATAAATATCAAGCGTTTTACCGTTTTTAACATCCTTAACCTCTTTAAGGACATATCTATAATTACCAAAATCATATTTTATATCTGAGACCCTTGGTATAAAACTACTTTTCTCCTGATTTTCATCTAATTTAATTTCCACCAAATTATTAACGTAATTAAATCGCATAAAAACCTCTCGACCATTTTTTTCGTCATCGCTCAAAATCCTACCTTTAACAAAGGTATCTTCTATATATGGAGATCCCTCAAAGTCCACATCAGCTACAACTTTATTCCCAATATTCCTGTAAGGAATACCCGCATTGTAATTTACACCTAGGTTATAAGATGATGATTGAGCGAATGAGCCCATCATCGAAAAAAGCATTACTAATAGAAATATTCTTTTCATAATATATACAATTTTAGTTATTATTTATGTAGTATTTCAGCATCAACACTACATCTGACTCAGTTTTAATTTTATTTTTCTTTATATATGATTGAATCAAATCTTCATCAGCAAAAATCTCCTTAAAGTCTCTATTCTTCAACTTCACCTCTTCTAATGGACCTAAATCTCTTTGGATGTAATAAGTGTAATCGATTCGTAAATTTGCAGGTTTAGGCTTTTGATACCCTGTTTCGGTTGTAGTGGCAGGAGTGAGTTTACCTTCCGGAAAAGCCAAAAAACGTATATTATCCTCGTAAAAATATTCTAAAAAATAACCTTCAAGATTTCCACCTCCTTTTACTCTATAATTATCGATAATATAATTGTAATCACCCATATCATATTTCAAATTCTTTAATTTTGGTAAAATATGGACTTTTTCATCATCCTTATTCAATTTAATTTCTACTACATCTTCTATTGCGTTAAATTTCAAATATGCAGTTTGTGATCTATTTTTATCAACATCTACAATTTTTCCCTGGGTGAATTCATCCTCTACATAAGGAGAACCAGTGTATTCATCAGGGGTCTTAGCCTTAGTAAATATTAACATACCTGTATTTGAGATATTATCAAAATTTTGAGCTATCGAACTTACCCCTATTAAATAAATAAGAATGTATAAAGTTTTTTTCATAATTAAATAATGTTTTAAATTATGATACAAATTTTAAACCAATTTTTTCATTTATATAAATAATTAACAATTTAACTAATATAATATTTTTTTAAGCTTAAACGTTAATTTAAACAAATAAAATTTTATCTAAACTTGTATTACTATATAAGTTTAATTTCATGAAAAACTCCATTGCTCACCGAATAGCCGATTTTTTAAAAGATTTCCCTCCTTTTAATTTTCTTAATGCTGAAGAACTTTTAAATATTTCTCAGGAATCCGAAGTTTTATATATCGATAAAGGGAATATACTTTTTAATGAAGGTGATGATGTACATCAGTTTTTCTATATCGTTCACAAAGGAGCCATCCAGCTTCAAAAATTCCAAAATGAGCAATACGAAACTTTAGACACCTGTGATGAAGGTGATATTTTTGGCCTTCGCCCTTTATTTGCTGAAGAAAACTACATAATGAATGCGATTGCTGAAGAAGAAAGTATAGTTTATGGTATTCCTATTAGTTTATTTAAACCCTTAACAGAATCTAATAAAAAGGTTGGAAACTTCCTTATTCAAAGTTTTGCTACTAATACTCGTAATCCTTACTCAAGAGAAGATAAGGGAAAATTATTTTTTGGTACTCAGGTAGTAGAACCAATAAGTAATAGTCCGCTATTCGAATTGCAGCCAGCTCCTATCATAAGAAAAATTGTAACCACCTCTCCAGAGACAAGCATTAAAAGTGCTGCACAATTAATGAGTAAAAGAAAAGTAGGTTCTATTCTTGTTACAAAAAATGATGTACCTGTGGGTATTCTTACAGATGAAGATTTTCGCAACTCTATTGCCACCGGCCAATATTCTATAGATACTACAGTAGATAAAATTATGAGCTTTCCAGTAATCTGCTATCCTAGAAATGTAACTATTGCACAGGCGCAAATCACTATGATGAAGCATAACATTAACCATATTTGTATTACTGAAGATGGTACTCCCAATACTCGTGTTACCGGAATACTTTCTGAACATGACATTATGGTTTCGCAGGGAAACAGTCCGTCAGTTTTAATGAAAGCAATTCAGCGGTCACATAGCACCAAAGAATTGAAAAAAATAAGAAACAAAATTAATCTATTATTGGGTGGATATATAGAAAATAATATTCCGCTTACACATATTTCCAAATTAATTTTTGAACTTAATGATGCAACGATTAAAAGAGTAATCTCCAGATGTGTTATTAAATTACAACAAGAACCTCCTGTTAATTTTGCCTGGTTAAGCATGGGAAGCCAGGGACGCAAAGAGCAACTTTTACAAACCGATCAAGACAATGCGATCATTTTTGCTGATCCACCAGAAGGGAAATTGGAAGAAACAAGAGACTATTTTTTACAACTAGCCACCAAGGTAAATAAAAGATTAATGATTGTAGGTTACGAATATTGCCCTGCAGATATGATGGCTAAAAATCCACGATGGTGCTTAAGTTTAAGCGAATGGAAAAAACAGGTTTCTAAATGGATAAAACAACCGGGACCAGATGAAATTTTACTTTCTAACATTTTCTTCGATTACGATATTACGTATGGAGACTCCTTATTATCTAATCAACTTTCAGATTATATATTAGGTTTAATAGAAAATAACAAGAAGTTTTTAACGGTAATGGGATCTAACGCGCTTAGAAATCCTTCTCCATTAGGTTTCTTTAGGCAGTTTTTAGTAGAACAGGATGGCGAAAAGAAAGATTTCTTCGACATTAAAAAACGTGGGATACAACCTTTAACTGAAAGTGCCCGACTTTTAATTTTATCCTATAAAATAAAGAATATTAGCAATACAGCAGAGCGTTTTGACCGTCTTGCACAGTTAGAACCTAAAAACAAAGAACTTTTTGAAGGTTGCTCTTATGCCTCTAAAGCTTTAATTAAATTTCGTATTAAACAAGGTCTTCAAAATAGGGATAGTGGCCGTTTTATCGATCTTTCAAAACTAAACAAGGAGGATAAAATGAAATTAAAACGTGCTTTTAAATCGATAAAAGCGGTTCAGGATTTAATTAAAATGAGATTTGAAACTGCAACGGTACTTTAATGATAAACTGGTTTAAAAAAGATGAATCACATTTGCCGGAATACTGGCAAAAATATTCGGCTAAATTCAACAAAAATCAACTGGAACAACTGGTTACTGAAACCACTTTTGTAGTTTTAGATACTGAAACCACCGGATTTGACCAGGAAAAAGATCGAATTTTAAGTATTGGCTGTGTAAAAGTTAAAGACAACAAATTATTGGTTGCAAATAGTTTTGAAATTTATCTGAAACAAGAAAAATTTAATCCCGATACGGTAGAAATTCACGGACTTATTAAACACGAACGCTTTGAAACCTTTACTGAAGAAAAAGCGCTTCAGTTATTCTTAAAATATATAGGTGATTCAATTTTGGTGGCTCATCATGCAGGCTTCGATATTAATATGATTAATGCCGCGATGAAAAGAAACCATCTTCCGAAGCTAAAAAACCGAGTTTTAGACACCGGAGTTTTATACCGAAAAACCAGAATCATTTCCAATTTTATAGATCAGCATAAAAGTTACACTTTAGATGAAGTTGCTTTGGCATACAATATCGATCTTAAAGACCGGCATACCGCCATTGGGGATGCATTTATTACTGCTATTGCTTTTTTAAAAATCCTTGGAAGACTAAAACGCAAAAAACTAAAGGAATTGTTTAAAAAATAAAGTCCGAGTAAAATTACCCGGACTTTTATCTATTTTTAATTCATCTGAAATTTACAAAGCTTCAGCAATAATTGCTTCAACAACTTCAGGATTTAGTAATGTTGAAGTATCTCCTAAATCTGAAGTATCGTTCGAGGCGATTTTACGTAAAATTCGACGCATAATTTTTCCACTTCTTGTTTTAGGCAATCCTTCTACAAACTGAATTTTATCTGGTTTGGCTATTGGCCCAACCTTATCTGCAATTTGCTGATTAATCTCTTTTCTTAAGTTATCACGCTTACGACTTTCTCCAGATTCTTTAAGAATCACAAAAGCATAAAGCGCTTTTCCTTTAACCTCGTGAGGGAAACCAACCACTGCACTTTCGGCAACTGCTGGGTGCTCGTTGATCGCATCTTCAATTGGCGCAGTACCAAGATTATGACCAGAAACAATAATAACATCATCTGTTCTACCTGTAATTCTATAGTAACCAACCTCATCTCTCATCGCGCCATCACCGGTAAAATATTTACCTTCAAAAGTAGAGAAATACGTATCCTTGTAACGTTCGTGATTTCCCCAGACTGTTCTTGCTATCGATGGCCAGGGGAATTTAACACACAACCTACCGTTTACTTGGTTTCCTTTAATTTCTTTCCCATCATCGTCCATTAAACTTGGCTGAATTCCCGGCATTGGTAAAGTAGCATAAGTTGGTTTAGTTGGCGTCACGTAAGGCATAGGTGAAATCATAATTCCTCCTGTTTCGGTTTGCCACCAGGTATCTACAATCGGACTCTGATTTTTACCAATATTATCATTAAACCAGTGCCATGCTTCCTCGTTTATAGGTTCTCCTACAGATCCTAAAACTTTTAAAGAAGAAAGATCATGATTTTCTACAAATTCAATATTACGTTTTGCTAATGCTCTAATCGCGGTTGGTGCTGTATAAAATTGCGTGATTTTATGCTTCTCTACAATTTGCCAAAAGCGACCATGATCTGGATAAGAAGGCACACCTTCAAACATTACCGTTGTAGCTCCGTTTGCTAACGGGCCGTATACAATATAAGAATGCCCAGTGATCCAACCTATATCGGCAGTACACCAGTACACATCACCTTCAGTATAATTAAAAATATTTTTGAAAGTAAATGCTGTATAAACCATATATCCTGCGGTAGTATGCAACATCCCTTTTGGTTTTCCCGTAGATCCAGAAGTATATAAAATAAATAAAGGATCTTCAGCATCTACAATTTCAGGAGCGCATTCGTCTGAAGCTTCTTCCATTAAAGGCTCTAACCATTCGTCACGTCCCTCTTTCATTTCAATTTCTTCACCAGTTCGTTTTACCACTAAAACTGAACTTACATCTGGACAATCCTCTAAAGCTTCATCTACAATATTTTTAAGATTTAATGTTTTAGCACCACGATACGAACCATCTGAAGTGATTAACATCTTGCAATCGGCATCTAGAGTTCTGGTAGCAAGCGCCTTACTTGAAAATCCTGCAAAAACAACCGAGTGGATCGCTCCTATCCTTGCGCAGGCCAAAACAGCATATGCCAGCTCAGGAATCATTGGTAAATAGATACAAACACGGTCTCCTTTCTGGATTCCTTTACTTTTTAAAACGTTTGCGAACTTATTTACTTTTTTATGAAGTTGGTTGTAAGTGATATGTTGCGCCTCATCATTACTGTCATTTGGTTCCCAAATAATCGCAGTTTTCTCACCCCTGGTTAAAAGATGACGATCTATGCAATTTTCTGTAATATTAAGTTTAGCATTTTCAAACCACTTTACTTCTGGTTTTGTAAAATCCCAGCTTAAAACATTATCCCATTTTTTTCTCCATGTAAAATGTTCTTCAGCGATTTCAGCCCAAAAATTTTCTGGCTCACGCACAGATTTTCTGTAAACCTGAAAATACTCTTCCAGATTCTTAATATGATAATTACTCATAATTATTAGTTGGTTGTATGGATTCTTTAATTTTCCCTTAAAACTATTGATTTTTTGCTGATTTTACTTGAACTATTCTATGTTTTTGCAAAATTTTAAGCATAAAAAAAGCGATATGTGTATTAAAACATATCGCTTTTAATTACTATTAGACAGAATACCTACTTTAAATAGGCTATTACATTTTCTTCTACACGTTTTTCGATATTAGAAACATCGGCTTTCTCAAAAGTTTCTCCCGTAATATTTTCGTATAATTCTATATATCGCTCGCTTACTGTTTCGATATATTCATCACTCATAAATGGTACTTCCTGACCTTCTTTTCCTTGAAATCCATTCTGAATTAACCACTGGCGCACAAATTCTTTTGAAAGTTGCTTTTGTGGCTCTCCTTTTCCCTGAAGTTCTTCATAAGTATTTGCATAGAAATATCGTGAAGAATCTGGTGTATGAATTTCATCGATCAAAACGATCTTACCATCTTTAGTTTTTCCAAATTCATATTTGGTATCCACTAAAATAAGGCCTCGTTTTTGTGCAATTTCGGTACCACGCTGAAAAAGTTTTTTCGTGTAATCCTCCAAAACAGCATAATCTTCCGCAGAAACAATTCCGCGTTTTAAAATATCTTCTTTAGAAATATCTTCGTCATGATCTCCCATTTCAGCTTTGGTGGCAGGAGTTATAATTGGTTCAGGAAAACGATCATTTTCTTTCATTCCTTCTGGCATCACTACACCACAAAGCATTCTTTTACCCGCTTTATATTCTCGTGCCGCATGCCCAGAAAGATAACCTCTAATTACCATTTCTACCTTGAATGGCTCGCAAGCTTCGCCTACCGCCACATTAGGATCTGGAGTTGCCTGAAGCCAGTTTGGAACTAAATCTTCAGTATCCTTCATCATCTTGGTAGCGATTTGGTTAAGGATTTGTCCTTTGTAAGGAATTCCTTTTGGCATCACTACATCGAAAGCTGAAAGACGATCTGAAGCGATCATTACCAGTTTATCATTTTCAAAAGCATAAACATCTCTTACCTTTCCTTTATAAACTGATTTTTGTCCAGGAAAATTATAATCTGTCTTAATTAGAGTATTACTCATCTTTGTAAATCGGTTGACTTATTTTACTTAATCGTTGTGTTCTATTGTTTTGTATGCTGCTATGATCTTTTTCACCAATCGGTGACGAATCACATCTTTATCGTCCAAATATACCATTCCTACTCCTTTTACATCTTTTAAAACTAAAAGGGCTTCTTTTAATCCAGAAACAGTTCTTCTTGGTAGATCGATCTGACCTGGATCGCCAGTGATTATGAATTTTGCACTTTTTCCCATTCGGGTTAAAAACATTTTCATTTGCGCATGGGTGGTATTTTGTGCTTCATCTAAAATCACAAAAGCATTATCTAAAGTTCTACCACGCATAAAAGCTAAAGGAGCAATTTGTATCACACCTTTCTCTATAAAAGATTCTAATCGTTCCGCAGGGATCATATCTCGCAAACCATCATAAAGTGGCTGCATGTATGGATCTAATTTTTCCTTTAGATCACCCGGCAAAAATCCAAGATTCTCCCCTGCTTCTACCGCAGGACGAGTAAGAATAATTCTTTTTACCTGTTTTTCTTTTAAAGCTTTAACCGCAAGTGCCACACCCGTATATGTTTTACCAGTTCCGGCAGGACCAATAGCAAATAAAAGATCGTTCTTTTTGCTAAGATCTACCATTTTTCGTTGGTTGGCCGTTTGTGCTTTAATTAGCCTACCGCTAACACCATGCACCAAAACTTCTCCACTTTCTTTAGAAGATTGATAATCTTCTTTGCTTTCACTGGTTAAGACTCGTTCGATCACATTTTCGTCCAGTTTATTAAACTTTCCAAAATGATCGATAAGCATTGTAAATCGCTTATCGAATTCTTCCAGCATTTCTTCATCTCCAAAAACTTTTATTTTACTTCCTCGCGCTACAATTTTTAGCTTCGGAAAATATTTTTTTAAAAGTTCTATATGTTCATTACCCTGCCCAAAGAATTCTCTTGGGCTAATCTCTGAAAGTTCGATAACAAGTTCGTTCAAAAGCGTTTGGTTTTAGTTAAAAGTTGGCAGTTACAAGTATAAACAAGCTAAGGAAAATCCATAAGCTATTTATTGAAAATTTATTTTTTCAAGATAAATCCTGAAGCATTCAATCTCGATTATCGAGTAAAATTCTTGATGCTTAAATTTGTGTTCCTAATATCAGGATGTATTTTTGCAACCTGATTTGTCGCCATATTTTTAGCGCAATTTTAAGGTTCGAAGTACAAAATAAAAGTATCTTCGCTCCTTATACAAACTTAAGGAAATTTAGCCTTTAGAACTTAAAAAAATATTAACAATCACTTATGGCAATCATTACCTTAACAACCGATTTTGGGCAGAAAGATTACTTTGCAGCAGCGGTTAAAGGAGCTATTTACAACGAGCTGGATGATGTTAGGATTGTTGATATTTCGCATTGCATCTCTCCTTTTCATATTAGTGAAGCGAGTTATATCATTAAAAATGCGTACAAAAGCTTTCCAAAAGGAAGTATTCATATTATTGGGATCGATTCAGAATTAACTCCAGAAAATAAACATCTGGCCGTTTTATTGGACGATCATTATTTCCTTTGTGCCAATAATGGTATTTTATCTCTATTAGCTTCAGAAATAAAACCTGAAAAAATTGTAGAGATCAATATCCACGATAAGATCGAAACCAATTTTCCTGTTCTCGATGTTTTTGTAAAAGTAGCCTGCCATATCGCTCGCGGCGGAACTTTAGATGTTATTGGGAAGAATATTCAGGAAATAAGATATCTAAAACAAATCGAGCCATTAATTAATAGCGATAAAAACCAGATTATTGGCCATGTAATTTATATCGATAATTATGGAAATGTGATCACCAACATTTCCAGAAAGTTATTCGAAAATATTGGCAAAGGCCGCCAATTTACTATTAGTGCAAGAATGGTCACTTTTAATAAGGTTTACGAAACCTATAGTGATTGCATTAATTTTAAGATCGAAAAAGATAAACGTGGCGAAGAAGATGGTAAGAAATTGGCCGTTTTTAATTCGGCCGGATATATCGAGCTGGCCATTTATAAAAGTAATCCTTTAACGGTAGGAAGCGCCGCAAGTTTATTTGGATTACAAAATAGAGATACCGTAACTATAAAATTTGAAGCTTATGCTAGTAAGGATCGTAAAGCTGAGCTTTAGCCCAGAAAATATTAATGCGTTTTTGGACATTTTTGAAAATACAAAAGAACAAATTCGCAATTTTAAAGGTTGCCAACATTTAGAATTGCACCGCGATAAGCACAATACTAATCAGTTTTTTACGTATAGCTACTGGGACAATGAAAATGCGCTCGAAAATTATCGAAATTCGGCATTTTTTAAGGTAGTTTGGAGTAACACCAAAATTTTGTTTAACGCAAAACCAGAAGCCTGGAGTATGGATAGACTTTGGGTTTCAGATCAAAATTAGACATTTTTGTTAGCAATTTTAAATAAAGAAATACAATCATTTTTTGCTACGCCAATCGGATATCTTGTAATTGGGATATTTTTGGTGGTAAGCGGTTTGTTTTTGTTCGTTTTTACGGGCGAATACAATATTTTAGATAGCGGTTTTGCGAACATAAAGCCGTTTTTTAATATGGCTCCGTGGATTTTTATCTTTTTGATTCCTGCCATAACCATGAAAAGCTTTTCTGAAGAAAAGAAATTGGGCACCATGGAACTTTTGCTCACCAAACCTTTATCGATCACCAATCTGATATTGGGCAAATATCTTGGGGCTTTAATTTTGGTGATATTAGCGATTATTCCTTCAATAATTTACGTAATTACAATTTCAGAATTAGGCAGAATTCAGGGGAATTTCGATCTGGGAGCAACTCTAGGAAGTTATTTTGGTCTCTTATTTTTAGGTGGTTGTTATACCGCGATCGGGATATTTTCTTCAAGCCTAACCAACAACCAGATCGTTGCGTTTATACTGGCCGTTTTTCTATGTTTTTTAAGCTTCTTTTTATTTGAAGGAATTTCTGGATTTCAGCTTTTTGGAAATTCTGACTACGGAATAGATTACTTCGGAATTAGCTATCACTACCGCAGTATTAGTCGCGGCGTTGTTGATACACGTGATCTTATTTACTTTTTAAGTTTTATTGCATTATTCCTGAAACTTACCCACTTCAGAATAAAAAATCTAAGAAATAACTAATCTTGAAGCAGTTTTCTAAATACAAATCGGTTGTTCTATTTATCGTGATCTTAGTTGCGGTAAACTTTGCTGCTTCACAATATTTTGAACGTTTAGATCTTACCCAGGATAAACGTTATACACTTTCTAAAGCTTCAGAAGAAATTATAGATGATATCGAAGAACCGATTATTATCGATGTCTTTTTAAAAGGAGATTTCCCTTCAGAATTTAAGCGTCTGCAAAACGAAACCCGCCAGATCCTTGAAGAATATGCTGCGAGAAACAGCAATATCGTCTTTAATTTTATAGATCCTTTAGCTGAAGGTGCCAACGCACAACAAGTCGCGCAACAGTTTTATCAGATGGGAATGTCGCCGGCGCGAGTAAATGTGATGGAAAATGGGCAAAATAGCGAAACGATTATTTTTCCCTGGGCAATGGCCAATCTTGGACAAAAATCGGTTAAAATTGGTTTGCTTAAAAATCAATTAGGCAGCAGTGATGAAGACCGGGTAACAAATTCGGTTCAGCAATTAGAATACGCTTTTACAGATGCCATTAGCAAATTAATTTACCCTCGAAAAAAGAAGATCGCAGTAATGCGTGGCAATGGTGAATTGCCAAATCCTAATATTGCAGATTTTGTAAAGACGCTTCAGCAATATTATTTTATGGCGCCGTTTACTTTAGATTCTGCCGCAGTAGATCCACAAAAAACACTTCAGGAATTAAAGGAATATGACCTTATTATTGAAGCAAAACCAACCGAAGCTTATACCGAAAACGAAAAATATATCCTGGATCAATACACCATGAATGGCGGAAAGTCGCTTTGGCTTACCGAAAGTGTTGCGATGGAAAAAGACAGTCTTTTAAACCCCACTGGTGCTGCTTTTGCTTTACCTAAAGATCTTAATTTAGGTGATTTCTTTTTTAGTTATGGGATAAGAATTAATCCCAGTTTGATAAACGATATGTATTCGGCTCCAATTATTTTGGCTACGGGGAGTGGCAACGACACCAGATTTAATCCTTATCCGTGGTTTTATAGTCCGCTTACCTCCTCACCTAACGATCATCCGATTATCAATAATATCGAGGCAGTAAAATTCGATTTTGCAAATCCTATTGATACTTTAAAAAATAGCCTGCAAAAAACAGTATTATTAAGTAGCTCTCCTCGATCTAAAATAGAAGGCACTCCGCGTGAAATTAGTTTAGACATAGTTGGTCAGGAACCAGATATTGCTTCGTATACCGATGGTGAGCAGGCACTGGCTGTTTTATTGGAAGGTGGATTTACTTCAGTTTATAACAATCGCTTAAAACCTTTTGAAATTCAGAATAATTTAAACAAAAGTAAACCTACAGAAATGTTGGTGATTTCAGATGGAGACGTGATTAAAAATGATCTTCAGCAGGGAGCACCGCTAGAGCTTGGATTTCAGAAATACACCGGCACCACTTACGGAAATAAAGAATTTTTACTGAATGCCGTAAACTATATGCTTGATGATCGCGGACTAATGGATATTCGTACCAAAAAAGTGACGATTGCGTTTTTGGATCCGCAGAAAACAGCAGCCGAACGTAACAAATGGCAATTACTAAATATTGCTCTTCCATTATTGATATTGGGCATTTTTGCGCTGCTTTATAACTGGCTTCGCCGAAGAAAATATATCAGGAAGAAATAATTACCTCCAAAAACATCGAATTTCGACATATTAACAATTTAACACTAATATTTTTCAAAAAAAGCCTGTACAAGAGCAGTTTACTTATCAACAAATTCAATTTAATGTTAATAAAAACTCTTTTAAGCTGCTTCAATTTTTATAGGATTCAAATATCTTTGTAAGTGATTCTAATAAATCAATAAAAAGCCAATGAAATTTATTGTATCCAGCAGTTATTTGCTGAAACAGCTTCAGATACTTGGTGGGGTTATTAATAATAACAACACTTTGCCGATATTGGATAATTTCCTTTTTGATTTGAACAATGACGAGTTAACAGTTTCTGCATCAGATTTAGAGACCACCATGTCTGCTAAATTAAATGTAGAATCTGATTCTGAAGGAAAAATCGCTGTACCGGCCAAACTTCTTTTAGATACGTTAAAAACTTTCCCAGAGCAACCATTAACTTTTGTTGCCGAGGATAATCATACGATAGAGCTTAGCTCTAATCACGGTAAATACGCGCTTGCTTATGCCGATGGTGAAGAATTCCCTAATCCTGTAAGTTTGGAAGATCCAAGCAATACAGTGATCGAAGGTGATATTCTTTCTTCTGCTATTAGCAAGACAATTTTTGCATCTGGTAACGATGATCTTCGCCCGGTAATGAGCGGAGTTTTCTTTCAGTTCTCTACAGAAGGTTTAACTTTTGTAGCTACAGATGCGCACAAATTGGTAAAGTATTCTCGCGAAGATGTAACGGCTTCACAAACGGCAGAATTTATTATGCCTAAAAAACCGCTTAATCTTTTAAAAGGAATTTTAGCAGGTAGTGAAAGTGAAGTGCTTATCGAATATAACGAGAGTAACGCCAAATTTACTTTTGATGATACTACATTAATTTGTCGTTTGATCGATGGGAAGTATCCAAATTATGAAGCGGTAATCCCAAAAGAGAATCCAAACAAATTGACTATAGAGCGTAACCAATTTTTAAGTTCTGTAAGAAGGGTTTCTATTTTCTCTAATAAAACAACGCATCAGGTACGTTTAAAGATCGCCGGGGCCGAGTTAAATATCTCTGCGGAAGATGTAGATTACAGCAACAAAGCAGAAGAGCGTTTAACTTGTGGTTACCAGGGTGACGATATGCAAATTGGATTCAACTCGCGTTTTCTTACTGAAATGCTGAATAATTTAAATTCAGATGAAGTACAATTAGAAATGAGTTTACCAAACCGCGCAGGTATTTTAACTCCGGTTGATGGATTAGATCCTGGAGAAAAGATTACCATGTTGGTAATGCCGGTTATGCTGAATAACTAGAAAGTAAATCGGTCTTAAGAAAGAATCCTAATTTTATATAAAATCAAAACCCATTCAGTTTCCTGAATGGGTTTTTTATTTTTCGATTGATGCCTGAAACTAAAGTTGATCTTCAGTTTGATATTCTATAATTATTTGATAATATTTATGGTTAATGGATAATTAGTTGGTTCTCCATTAGATGCTTTAATAGCGTTAATGATAGGGAAAACAAATCCTAAAATTCCTATCAGAATCAATAATATTATTCCAATTCCTATAAAAACCAGTGGGATACAAACTACAGAATAAATAAATAAGCTAATCTGGAAATTCATAATATCTTTCCCCTGATCGTCCATATCCTGAATTTTATCTTTCTGTGTTGCCCATAAAATAAGCGGTACAATAAAACCTCCTATTCCTGTTATAAAATCTAATAGCTGACTCAAATGCATAAGCATTAACATTTGTCTGTCTTCTCGCAAAGCTGTGTACGTTTCCATAATTTTTTGATGGTATTTTGATGGTTAATAAAAGTTCTCTTTAAAAAGGAACTACACTTAAAAGACGAGTATAAAAGAGGTTTGTTACAGTTTTCTTCAAAATTCTTGCATACACGCTTTCTTTGTTATCTTTGCAGGCATGAAATTAAACGATACCATTGTTGCGCTTGCCACGCCTTCTGGAGCGGGAGCCATTGCTGTTATAAGAGTTTCCGGCCCCGAAGCTATTTCGATTGTTGCTCCGCTTTTTAAAGCCAAAAGCCGAAAAAAATTAGAAGAACAGCCTACACATACTCTCCATTTAGGGAATATTGTGGATGGGCAGCGTAATTTAGATGAAGTTTTAGTTTCAGTTTTTAGAGCACCAAAATCTTATACCGGAGAAGAAACTATTGAAATTAGTTGCCATGGTTCGCCATATATTCAGCAGGAAATCATTCAACTTTTAGTAAGAAGTGGTTGCAGATCTGCGGAAGCCGGGGAATTTACGCTTCGGGCATTTCTGAATGCCAAAATGGATTTGAGTCAGGCAGAAGCGGTAGCCGATCTTATTTCTTCTGAAAATGCGGCCTCTCACCAAATGGCAATGCAACAAATGCGTGGAGGTTTTTCTAACGAAATTCAACGTTTACGAGAAGAATTATTGAATTTTGCATCGCTTATCGAATTAGAACTCGATTTTGCTGAAGAAGATGTTGAGTTTGCCAACCGTGATCAATTTAGAGATTTGGTGGCTAGAATCCAGAAAGTACTAAAAAGACTTATCGATTCATTTGCGACCGGAAACGTATTAAAAAATGGAATTCCGGTAGCTATTGTTGGTGAGCCAAATGTTGGAAAATCTACTCTACTAAATGCGTTATTAAATGAAGAAAGAGCAATTGTTTCTGAAATTGCAGGGACTACTCGAGATGTTATAGAGGATGAGTTAGCAATTGGTGGCGTTGGTTTTAGATTTATTGATACGGCGGGAATCCGGGAAACCAAAGATGTAGTAGAAAGCATTGGAATCAAAAAAACCTTCGAAAAAATAGGTCAGGCGCAAGTGGTCATTTATCTATTTGATACTTCAAGATTAAGTAAGATCGAATTTACAGAAGGAAGTGTCGCTAAAGATCAGCTACAAGGCAATGAAACTTCGCTGACTATGATTCAGGTTGAAATTGAAAAAATTAAAAATAAATATCCGCAAAAACCTTTGGTAATTATCGCCAATAAGATCGATCAATTAACTGAAAAACAGATAGAAATTTTAACTTCCAGAATCCCAGACCTTCATTTACTTTCCGCAAAAACAGGTTTGGGTGTTGAAGAATTGAAAGAAAAATTATTGAATTTCGTTAATACTGGTGCGCTTCGAAATAACAACACCATTGTTACCAATAGTCGGCATTATAATGCCCTTTTAAAAGCCCTGGAAGAAATAAACAAAGTTGAAGACGGATTAAATATGGATCTATCTGGTGATCTTTTAGCCATCGATATCCGCCAGGCTTTACATCATTTTGGTGAGATTACCGGCGAAATCACAAATGATGATTTGCTTGGTAATATTTTTGCCAACTTCTGTATCGGGAAATAGGTTTGTTAGTAGTTAGAAGTGAGTAATTAGCTATTTAAAATAGCTGTTATCCTTTTCAATATTTCAATTGCTTTTTTTGTTGGGTAACCGAAAGGGAGATGGATCGCGAAGTGGATAAAAGTTCGTATCATTCTTAAGCTTGAAAGCTAAGTTCTGATTTTTTATTATTGAATTTTAAACCTTCAATATCATACCTTGACTAGGTTGGCTTATTAATTAATTTACTATTACAATGGCTATGCAACGGAATATCAAAAACCGTTACATAACCGTTGCAAAAATTAGAAGGCATAATTGCATTTGCGGTTGCAACGGTTAATTATTATTTCCAAAATTCAACTATACCTTAAGGCTTCAATAATTATATACCTCTTTTTATCAGCACATTAAGAATTTATTGAAATATGTAAAATGATCTCTTCTATTACAACCAATAAAATTGGTGAAAAATTAATATGTTTTAATTTAGTATTTTATAACATGAATAACATACCGGTTTAACCATCGTGGAAGTATTTTCCTCACCGCATGAATGGCACACTTTTTCTTCAAAATCTAAATTCTCATAAAAAGACCACGATTTATAGCATTTTTTACAGTATGGGCTATCCATATTTAGTGGAATAATTTCGCTGCATCTAATGCAGGTTCCCTCTTTTCTATTTACACTAGTCTTTGACTTGAATTTAGTTTTCTCTTTCTTGCTTGAAAGACTAAATTTCTTTTTTGGTGTCTTTTTATGCAGAACTACAACTTCAGATGATCGAATAATCGATTCCGTTTCCTTAACGGCATTTTCATATAAATCCTTATCTCCTTTCGCTTCAATATAAACCCCCATTTCCCTATTATTCTTTTCTGAGTACTCATACATATTCATCGAAGTTATTACCATCGAAGATTCATTGAAGTAACACTTTGCATGTAAATTTTCAGAAAAATAAAGTTCTAAATTTGTTAGTTCTTTAAGTAAATTAGTTTCTTTAGAATTTAATTTACTCTTGCCGTATATAATTACTATTTGAACATTATGATTTTGTGCGTCCTGAAGCCTTTCGTAAAAGGACTTTGAAAACTGCAAGTATGGTGAAACCAATACTACTTTTTTATTAGCATCTTTTATAATTTTTTCAATATACGATGATATCCAAGTGGTTGTTAAAAATTCTGCCATTTAAATTCTTTGTATTTTAACTGTTTTTAATCCAATTATCTATTTCTTGAGCAATATCAAATTGCCATTTTTTTATATTTCGATTGACCTGAATTGAAATTAATCCACATTCTTTATTACTAAGTTTTTCTCCATATTTTTCGTAGTAAAAACCGGAGCTTAAAGATGAAGAATTTCCAGGGTAAATTAAGGCAACTTTTTGCGCTGAATAATAATCGTGGTAAACATATAGCTGTCTGAGATCATTAGGTACAGGACTAGATTTTTTAATATTCTTCCATTTCGTGTCTAAAACTATGCAATCCTGCATACCTCTATTTATTACAATATCTGGGCGCATGTTTGAATTGTAACCGCTGTTTGGCTTCCAAAATTTTTTTGTATTCTGTGCGTGAATAGTATATTTTCCAGGAAGATGCCTTTTTAAACTGATATAAATAAATTCTTCCCAAAGCGAATTCATATCAAATAATAAGGCAATCATATTTTCTTGGCCGTGCTTTATATTAGGCGCATACTGGAGAATTATAAATCGGGCTATTTCTAAAGCTGTTTTATAAGGCGCCGATTTTCTATTTAGCTTGATGCGAGTAAAACTTCTGCTGTCAATATTGATTTTGCTAACTTCAGGAAAATTAAGCTGAACAGACTTACATCTTGAATAAACGTAAGTTCCTTTAGAAAACTTTTCTATGATTGAAAGTGCAAAAGATAAAACTTGATGAATAAGGTGATCTTTCGCATACACCTGATGCGTAGTATAAAATCTTTCTTTATGAACTAAGTTTTTACGTAAATGACCAGCAAATTCAAGCTTCCCTTTTAATGCTTTTACGTTTCCTGTCTTTCGATAATATTGCTTAATTAGCCCTTGATGAATTAAAACTTCGACTTCATCCAAAAACCATTGAAAATAAATATCTAAAAGATGTAAATTCTGTTTAGAGACATTAGCTTTTCCAACCTTACTTATATTTAGCTTCTTGGTTGTCTTAAGCATATCAATTAACACCCCCTGCCATAATGCTGTATTATCTTCTTGGGTATCAACTTTTGGTAAAATTTCTATAGTTAAATTTTCTACCTGAAGAACTCCTACAAAATTTTTAAACTTTACACCATTATATCTAAGATCGAAATAACAATCATTGTTTAATGCGTTCAGTTTAGATAATGCTGCTAAATGCTTTCTTTTAAAAACATCTCCACATTGCAATAATTGATATTCAAAAACCTGTATGTGATTCTTAGCAATCATCTATTTATTTAAGAGTGCTTTTATCGCTTCACTTATATCTTCAATAGATTTTAATTCATAACTAACTGTCTCCTCTGGTACGTCTATAGCATCAAATTTTGCAAATTTGACTTTAGCTTCATTTCGCTTCACAAAGCCCTCACCTAAAATCAGTGCAATTTTTTCGTAGTCATTATAAAAGTATTCTTGAAGTAAAGGGATTATTTTATTTTCAAATACTTCTTTAAGATCTTCTAAAGAGGTGATCTTTAAAAAATAAGAGTGCCCAATGGTATGATCTCTATCTAATAAAACTTCAATACGATCATTTATAGTCTTTAAAACTTCAGATAGATTAATGTCAGAAAAATCTAATTCAGGAAGTAAGTCTGGTTTTGGCATGACTTCTTCAAACATAAAACGCCTTCTTAATGCAGTATCTAATGCCTCAACACTACGATCGGCCGTGTTCATTGTTCCAATTAAATAAACATTCCCTGGAACAGAGAAATTTTTCTTGGAGTATGGTAATTCTACACTAAGCTTTTCATCACCATCACTTCTCTTATCTGGTTCTAATAAAGTAATTAGCTCGCCAAAAATACTGGAAACATTTCCGCGATTTATTTCATCTATTATAATAACGTAGTTTTTCTTCTCGTTCTCTACCTGAGAAACTTCTACACTATAATTATCTTCTATGTATTTAGCTATAGATAATGTGTACGGTTTCCAATCCTTAATATTTCCATTTATAATATAGTCCTTCAGCATTTCTTTGGTTATCCCCATCTCTGTTGCACTTTCTGTCTTCGGAATCGCAACTGATGTTTCATTGGAATTAATTCGAACAACAAAAGGCTTTTTATGGACTGGAGTTTGAAGTTCTATAGTGCCTTGTTCGATTACATCATTTACATAAGTCGAATAAATTTCATCAAAGTTGAAGGCACTCTTTTTTTCTGAGGCCAGATCACATAATTTCTTAAAAATACCAGCCATTACTTTATAACCAACATCGCCTTCACTTGTTGGAGGAATAGGTTTTATTCCCTCTATAAAATCTTCATAACTATACGACTGATGAAAAGTTGTAAACACAATTTGACCGTTTTCAAATAATCGATCGTATTCACGAACCAATGAATCTCGTTCTTCCTCTTTATTTGAACCAGCTACTTTAAAATTGGGATTGGATATATTAACCGCCAACTCTTTTGTTTTATAAGTCTTCCCCGTTCCAGGTGGGCCGTATAAGATGGTATTTAAATTTTTCATTTTTACATGATCTAAAAGCTTGTCATTTTCTAATCCTAATTCTTTAATTTTTTGAAATTGCTCTTTAGTCGCTTTAAAGTTGGTACCTCTATTGCCTGCATTAAAGTTTTGAAACTCTTGTAAATTTTTGATGTTTTTCCACAATACAGGCTTATCTGCTAAATAATTAAGGATCTTTATTTTTACACGATCTGAAACTTCTAAAATTTCTTTATTGAGGTAATATTGCTTCTGAAAATCCTTATCTTCAAATTTACCAACATCTGAAATAACTTCTGCCAAGGCATAACAGCCAGCATTTATTCCTGTTTCCCACAGAATTACTTTATCCCCAGGCTGAATACTATCTTTATGAGCAGCAACTTTCCAGCTTTTTACGTGACCACCTCGTAATGCCTTTTCTAAATTGAAAATCTTTGGAGCGCTTTGGAATATCCAGTAGTTGATAGTCTTTTCACGATGCAGATTGATTTTTGAAATAAGTTTTCTAAATTTTTCTTCGGAAATTAACGCATCATTACGATTTGCTTTCTGAAATACATTAATAAGCACTGAATAATAATTATCTAGAAACTGAAAAATCTCATGATATCCATCTGAAGTTTGGCCTAAATATTTATAATATTTTTCTTTTTTAACTTTCTTAAATCCAGGAATTGCTTCTGCCAATTCATGATAAAGATTTACGAGTTTCTGATCCTTTTCTCCTTTGAAAACTATTTCAATAAAACATTCTAAAGATTCATCTTTTGGTTTGAAAACCAAACCAACACTTCTGGTTTTATTGATTCCTCCACTTTTATCAATCAATCCAACAAACGCATAAGTAAGGGCGTCGTCTCCTTGAAACCACAATCCTTTTTCTAATTTATTTTGGCGATTAACTTGACGAGGTAAAAATCTAAATTCCGAGTTTTTGTTACTATAGTAGTTTAGATTTCTAAAAACTTCTTCGTGAAAATTCATATCCTATTTATATTTCCCCTCGCCCTCAGCAGCTTTGCTAAGTTTGGTTGTAGAAGTTTTATATTTTTTGATTTTGGTGGTTTTAGAAGGCTTTTTTGTTTTGGTGGCAGTCTTCTTTAACTCCTCAATCTCCTTTAATAAATCCCTGGCATCGCCATCACTTTTTAATTGAGACACCAATTCTCCTTTAAAAGCTTTATGTAGAATAGCTTGTGGTAATTGCTCGATTTTAGCTTTCAAAGCTTCGTATTTTTTCTGGATAGCATCGGCTTTAGCAAATAAGCTTTCTACACGATTGACAATTTCTTTTTGTTCAGTAAGAGGCGGTCTGTTTATTGGAATATTTGAAACAATAGCTTGGTTAATTTTCGGCATATTACCTGCTGTTCCAGAAGCATTGTTTTGGAAGTAAACCTTACTGGCAGAAGTACTTAAAGCGTAATTGACATAAATATTTAAATTTTTTGAATTTACTCGAACCTTCATCATTATATCAGGATAAATAAACTCATTGTCTTCTGCTGTGTAAATTGCCGAAGTTCCAACATAATCTAAACTGTTAGATCTTTGAATAAGAATGTCTCCAGTTTTGAGCCATAAGTGTGAATTTTTATTTGGAGGATCAATATCTAAGTATTTAATTTTTGTTGAATCGAAAGTGCCAGATGTTGTGGCTCCAAGAGATAAACTTTTAACTTGGGTAATAAATTTAACTCCTTTAGGTGAATAACCATTTCTAGGTTTATCTAAAACCAAATCGATAAGCGATACTTCTTCCCATTCACCCAAATTCCACCCTTCTTGTTTTCTCCACTCCTCCGTCAATTTCCCAGTAACCGCTTGTGTTAAGACTTGTTGGCGGAAATTCTTTAAAAGCACCGGAATTTTATCTAAACTGGCTTTAATTTTATCTAATCTTGCAAATAAATCATCTAATTTGGCGACAATCCTCTCCTGCTCGGATAGTGGAGGAATTTGAACTTGATAATTTTTAAAGTTCCCTATTTTTATATAATTTGTTGCTGAACCAAATTGCTGGGAACTACCTATTTCTCTCCAAAATCTTTTAAAATGATAAAATAAATATTTTGAGTCAATTTTTATATCTGATACAATGTATGTTCTTTGATATGCCTCGAATTTCCCAGAATAGTAAAAAACTTCTCCTACATTTATTCCATTACCTGGAAGAATTAAAACATCTCCTTCATAGGAATAACTATCACTTTTTAATGGCTTAAAAGCACAGGTAAAAAAATTATATTTTCCGCTTTCAGTTGCAAAATTTGCGTCTTTTTTACCTGTCATAACTGACGAAATTGACAACAAATCTGTTTCAACCCAATTTTTCGGTAATTCTTTCGGCATTACTTCAGTTCTTTAATCATTGCGTTTATCTCTGTCGTAATGCTGTTAATTTCCGCTAAAGCTTCTTCAGCAATAGCAATAGGTTCGCCTAAATCTTCGGCCTGGCTAATACTTTCATCTGCAATTAAGCCTAAATCTAAACTATCGCTTTTTTTAGCAATTTCGTCTCGGGTAACATACTGCCAACGCTCGTCCTTTATTTTTTGCCTTTTTTTATGATCTACGATTCCATTAAAATCTTCCTCAATTTTATCGAAAGTGATCCCACCGGTATAAGCTTTAATAAAATTTTCAAAGGCTTTTTCGGTAAAAGGAGTCCGCTTTCCGTAGCTCGGCACATTGGTACGCATATCATAAAACCAAACTCCGGGTGTATTTTGGGTTTCGGAGGTAGCACGAGTAAAAAATAACACATTTGTCTTTACACCGGCCGCATAGAAAATTCCGGTAGGCAATCGCAAAATGGTATGTAGATGGCATTTATCCATTAAGTCTCGCCTAATTTTTTGACCATCACCATCTTCAAATAAAACATTATCGGGTAACACGACCGCAGCACGAGCTTTGCCATCTTTTTTTAAACTTCTATAAATATGTTGTAGAAAGTTGAGCTGCTTGTTACTGGTTGGAAAGGTAAAATCGTCTCGGGTTGGGCGTTCACCTCCTTTTTTAGTTCCAAAAGGCGGGTTCGCCAAAACACCATCAAAATTTTTAATGCTTTTCCCAAATTCGGTTAAGGTATCATTCAAATAAATGGTACTTTCCATCCCATGCAACCGGGCATTCATTAATGCCAAACGGTGAGCGTCACCAACAAGCTCTACACCGCTAAAGGCTTTTTCTTCCTGAAATTTGCGCTCTTTTTCATCCAGCGCATAGTAATCATCTGTTTTGTCACGTAAGTATTTATCTGCTGAAATCATAAAGCCAAATGTCCCGGCGGCAGGATCGTTCCAACGCTCTCCAATTTTAGGAACTAATAGATCCACCATCACATTAATAAGTGGTCTTGGGGTAAAATATTGCCCGGCACCACTCTTCTTTTCAGTAGCATTTTTTTCTAACAGATTTTCGTAAATATCGCCCATCGTATCACGATCGTCTTCTTCGTACCAGTCGATTTTATCGATTGCCTGTACCAGCGTATTAAAATTTACCGGTTTACGAAGGCTGGTAGATGCATTAGTATAAATTTCCTGTATAGAGGCACTGCTAGACTGGTTACTAATTTCGGCAAGAAACTTTCGGTATCTTACAAAAGCTTCGTTATTATCTTCTTCTTCAACAAAACCTCGCCAACGATATTCTTCCGGGATATGCTCTTCAAAACCCTTAACCTCAGAAAGTTTAAGGAAAAGAATATAGGTTAATTCATTCAAATATTGGTGATAAGTAACCCCGTCGTCACGTAAAACGTTACAAAGGTTCCATAACTTTTGTGCGATTTGATCTGCGCTCATTAATATTTCTTACTTTTTTGCTAATATAGTTTTTATGTTTTCTATTTAATTCTGACCTGATCTTAAACTGAGTATTTTTAACAATAAGGCCTTCGACTACGCTCTGGCTGACATTGTTGTCGAATCGAGCGCAGTCGAGATATTAATCTGGTTTATATTTATAATGCGTTGCATTCCTACATTCTGCTAGTATTTGTATCATATCCCAATCACCTAAAATTAAAGCTTGCTTTTTTGCTCTAGACCATTTTTTAATCTTTTTTTCGAAATAAATTGCTTGTAATACATCTTTAAATTTCTGATAAAATTCAAGTTTAACTGGCCTTCTTTTAAATGTGTAGGCATTTTTATTAAATCCTGATTGATGCTGTTGCAATCGTGCATTTAGGTTATTTGTTATTCCTGTATAGAAGGAACTATCTGAACATTTTAATATGTAAACATAATAAGTGTACATAAACCTATCTTTAAAGTGACTTTAAGATATTAAACCTTCGACTGCGCTCAGACTGACGTTGTTGTCACATCGAGCGAAGTCGAGATGTTAGGAAGCCGAATATAGATTATCATTTAACTTCTCCAGTACTTCATCCAGGTTATTTTCAAAAATTTTATTCAGTCTTTTATAACCGCCATCTTTTCTAAAAGGTTCTTTATCCAGATCTTCTTTGGTGATAATCGTTTCTTTTATTAATTGTGCTTCAAAACGATCTAACCATCGTAACTGAATTTTATTCCAATCTCGACTTTCTTTAATTTTTGAAACTGCTTTTTTGATCCGTTCTTCGTGATTTAGTAAAGACGTATTTAAAGCCATAGTACGGATATATGAAATAATATCTGCGGCAATTTCTACATTCTTAGTTTGCTTCCAGGCGGTGTTAAGGTTGACTGCGCTATAACCTTGCTCATCTAATAAAAGCTTAAGCTCCTTTAATGATTCGCGATTTAAAGATGAAGGTTTGGTGCAAACAATATTTAATGCTGAAATTTTATTTCTATTTTCTTCTATAAATTTTCTAAAACCTTCGATATAATCTTCTGGCTTTTCTGCCTTACCATAACCTCTTTCAATCCCTACAAATTCATCTTTATGATCTGAAACATACTGAAGTTTTGGTTGATAAACTTTAGTATCCAGAAAATTCCATAATCCTTTATATTCTGAAATGATTTTCTTTACCTCATCTTGCTTTACCTGCTTAAAGGCAGAAATTAATTCATCTGGAGATTGCCCTCCAGATAAATACGCAAAATGCTCTAATTGATCGTCGCTAAGTTTCCGTTTTTTACGCTGCATTTTCGCAACGATCTCTTCTAACTGCTGCTTTGCTCGCTCTGGAGTATCGATAATCTCTAATTCTTCAGCTAATTTTTTGAATGAAGTAGAAGGTTTAGAGACCGTTTTCATTTGGGTGTAATCTTCTAAAGCCTCATAAACTCGAACCGCATCATATATTTTAAAGAATTCTTTACCAATATCATCACAAAGCCGTGTTGCTCTACCAATCATTTGTTCAAAAAGAATTCTTGATTTAACGCGGCGCAAGAAAACTAGATTGGTGATTTGTGGTACGTCTATCCCGGTAGTTAACAAATCTACTGTTACCGCTATTGTTGGAAATTTTTCATTTTTAAATCGCTTAGTGAGATCTGAAGGATCATATCGATTTCCGGTTATTTTTTCTATAGTTCCATCTTGAAGATCTGAACCTAATTCAGCATATTCCTCATAAAGCATTTTTACGATCATATCTGCATGTGAATCTCGAACTGCAAATATTAAGGTTTTTTCATCACCTTCAGGATCAATTTCTTTAACTAGCTGCTTTATGATTTCGCGATTAAAGGCTTCTGTAATTACCATTTTATTGAAATGCTCAATTTCAATATGCATTTCGTCTTCTAATTCACTTAGCTCTTCAATAGTATTCGATTCAGAAATATAAACTTTAGGCTTATCTCCTTTTTTCCAAAGCATTCCTTCTTCAGAAAGTTTAGTTTTAATTAAATAAGGCGGCTCATGATCCACCAAATAACCATCGATCACCGCCTGGCGATAAGAGTAACTAAATACCGGTTTTCCAAATATTTCTTTGGTATGTAATGCAGGTGTCGCCGTAAGTCCAATTAAATAAGCGTCGAAATATTCGATCACTCTTTTATACTGACTAACATAATCATTCTCGTCCTTAAAATGTAAATCGCCCTCGTCTAGCTCTCGATCTAAATTATAACCACGGTGGGCTTCATCAATAATAATACAATCGTAAGTATCTATAGGAATAGGGGATTCTTCATTATAGAAAAGACGTTTTACCATACTTTGCACTGTTGCAAAATGCAAACGAGTTTCGGTATCGGGAAAACGCTCTTTCATTTCCTCTATCTGATAGATCGCTGAAAATGTATTAATATCTTCAACTTTATTATCTTGAAAACTTCCTAAAGCCTGTTGGGCAAGTAAGGTTCTATCTGTTAAAAATAATATTCGTTTAAAACGATTGGACTTTATAAGCCGATAAGTTAAACCAATTGTAGTTCTGGTTTTCCCGGTTCCCGTCGCCATGACCAACAAAGATCTAGGATCTTCTGGCTGATTTGCTATTTTTTGTTCAATAGAAGAGATGGCTTCAATTTGATAGTCACGCAAACCTAAACCTGTTCTACTTTGTAAGTATCCAATATCGCTATCTTCTAATTTTTTGTCAGCTTCCTCAACATCTCGTTTATAAATTTCCTGAAGCCCTTCAGGAGAATACCAACCTCTTAAAGCTTTAGACTGATTGCGTTTATTGCGAATATCTAAAAACCAGATTCCGCTTTTCGTTTTAAGTTGTTCCAAATAAGAGCGCCCATTGGTAGAAAATAGAAATGGAACTTTAAAATTTCCCCAGGATCCCAAAAATTCGATATCACTTAAGTTTTTAATGCATTCTGCATACACTTTTGGCTGTCCTAAATTAGTGCTTATATCCTTCGCATATTTTTTTGCTTCAACTAAACCATATAAGGTTTTACCTATAAAAAGAGCATAATCAGCATATTTCGAATCACAAGGCCATTCTGCAATAGCCATGAATTTTCCTTTTTCTGGTAAAGTTTTGTGCTTTTTATAATTTAGAACTTCAGTATCACATTGCCAGCCGACATTTCTTAATTGCTCATCAATAAGCTCCCTAGTTTCAGACTCACTTTTATGAATATTATTAGCATTAATAACGGCTCGCTTTTTACGATCTTCCCTAACCTGATCATTAGCATTAAATGATGCAATCTTTTCCTGGTAATTCTTAACTTCTACACTTAATCTGTCTAATTCTCCCTGAAGTTTTTCTACAGACTTGTCTTCTTTTTTCTGCGGAAGTTGATAATCGGTTACCTCTATATATTCATTCTCATAAGTTTCATAAAACCAGCGAGCAAGCTGAAAACACTTCTTTAAAATAAATAGTGCTTCGGCTTTACTTGAATTTCCTACATGAGTAGCTTTATTTCCAGAAAGACGCACCTGATGAAGAAGATCTTTAACCACATCTGGAATTATATTTCTATAATACAGTTGCTGAATACGCTCTGATTGCGTTCCCTGAAATTCATTTAAATCTTCGAATTCCCAAATTAAACTAGCCAGCTTTTCTGAGAACAAGCGCGATTTTCCCAAACAGGAACTAGGATCTATTTCGATTAATTTCTCAGATAATTCGCAAATTTTAAAAAGCTCTGGATACGATTCTTCAAGAAACGAAAACTTGGTCATAAGTGGTTGGTCATCTCGATGTGCAGTAAATATAGGAAAAATGTTAGATTACTGAACCCCATTCATAATCACAATCTGGGCATTCATAAGCTACTCCATTAAAATATGCTTGATTAATAGACTTTCAATATTTAATTGATATTTTCCAATTGAGACAAAGGCTTTCTTGCTTGTCCCCCTATACTAATAAATTTTGCAGCAATTTTTTTTGCAGAATTATTCCTACTATTATCATTGAAAAGGATTTGTCTCTCAACCGGGTCGTCAAAGAATAAGACAGTCTGATAAAATGGCCACACTCTATTTGACTTAAATCCAGACTGCAATTCTAAGATATTAGACATTGATTTATTTAAAGACTCTCTTGAAACAATATTTTCACTAGCAATTATTCCAAATACGCTCTTTTGCCATGGTACTTTTGATTGACCTTCCAATTTTATAGATACGTCATCTGGCCAATTTTTAAAACGTAACCAAAATCCTGAATAAGGTCCGTATAAATCATCACTAATTTCGATTGACCATCCTTCTTCCTGAGTCAAAACCTTATAAATTTCCGCCTTCACTTCCTCTAATAATTTGAGGGTAAATTCGTGTTCAACTTTTTCAATATTACCAGTTATAGTCTGAGCAGCTTCATAATTTTTAATAATCGCATTTCTTATTTCCCTTTCCATACTTTTATCTGTAAGTTGGTTTGTCAATTTTTTTATAAGTATCAAATATTGCTTTATGGATTCTCTTAATATTGGATATTCACTTGCTTCTTTTATACATTTTGAAAGCCATGAAATTATATTCTTTTTATAACTAATCACATAGAAATCTTCATCCTCTTCCTTTTCTCCAAAACTTGAAGAAGATGGTGAATCTCCATATAGATTTAAATAAAAAACTTTGTTCGATCCTGTAGTTTGAAAATTACAATATCTTTCAATCTGTGATTCCTGATCAACCGCATAGATTTTATTTTCAATACATATCGTACTATTAAATTGATCCTTAAGCAAAATATCAAGTCGCCCCCCTGTCTTATTATGTAAGTCGGTATGACCTAAATTATATTCTATGTGCTTAGTGACACTGGAAAGATCAAAAAAAGAATCTTCAATATTTAATTCATCTAAGAAAAGTTTTAAAAATACATCTCCCAGATTATGTGATCCATTAGGATCTAACAATTCTGCAATAATGGCGGAATGAGTTTTATTTTCTCTATATTCAATATCTAATAAAGTAAATAGGTTGAAATTTTCTCCTTTTAATATTCTTAATTCCTTTTGATGCTCAATTGTATTCGCCACATTTAGTAATAGCGTTTCATAATTTTTCATACTTCTTATTTTATTTGCTTAAAGCCAACTCATTAAAATACTCATAACGATTATATTTGCTATAAAACTTATAGCCATAAATGAAGTAAACTTTTTTTGTGGTTCAACATTTCTAACGAAAGAATTAAGCCGAGATATTGTTTTGCTTTCTAAACTCTTTTTAGAATTATCTTTCGCATTTTCTTTAATTTCCATTATTATGGTTGCTAATGGAATAAATTCGATTAAGAAGGAAATAGATTGCCTTAAAATCCAAGGAACTTTAATTTTATAATTTTCAATTATTTTGTTGCTATCCATCTTAAGAATCGAATAGATGTTGTTCTTCTTCAAACTCTCTGTCCCTAAGTTTTCAATGTTTCTTAAACTTTCACTTATGAGTTCTTTAAAAAAACTCTCCAATATAAAAAATACACTCATACCTATCTTAAAACGAGCATATTTGTAGCTTCTAATACCAACTTTAATACTAAATACTATGGCTACGCCTAAGGCTAAAAGGAATACCAGTATGTCTGAGCCCTGAAAGTCTGAAAACATATTCGAAAGTGCATATAGAATATAAATTAGATTCAGAGCGAAAAATGCAGCCGCAACCAATGCTATATTTGAGGCAATGTCATAAGCTACTTTTTTACTTTCTACGAAAGCTTGTTTTGAAAGATTTCCAACATTTTGAACACCCCTTTTTAATTGATCTGACTCTATAACCTTTTTACTCGTACTTATCACATTACTAGACGTGTTTTTGGTTAAGATTGTAAGTTGACTTGAAGTGGTTTTAACATCTCCAACTACTTTTTTAAAGTTGTTGGACTCTTTCACTTTTTTAGTTGTGTCCTTAAATTTATTATTTAAACCATTACTTACAGTTGATAGCTTTTTAGAGAGAGATTCCTTGTTCATTATAAGTGGCGTTATTAAATGTATATTTAGTTTAAAAAGATAGATTAAATATTTGAAAACTTTTATGGATAACCGTAAGTTGATTTTTAAATTCCACAGGAGTAAAGAATGTCAGTCGAACTAAATCCCTCATTTCGAAATCAAATTTGAAAATGTTATAAAAAAGTCAGTTATAGAACTGACTTTAAATTATATTCATAATACGTGATCAGAATAGTTTCAATATTTAGTTCCTACTTTTTCATTTTATCATTGTAAATTTCAAAACTCCTATTAACAAGATTCACTTGGCTTAAAAATAGCTCTATGATTTCTGACTTAGGTAAAAACGGATCAATTTCGTTATCGCTTTTCAAACCTAAATCGTTTAAAATTTCCTTAAACAAAACATCAGTTCCATCCTGCAAGTAATAATTCGTCATTAATTTCAAGTCCTGTTTCACGAGCTGTATCCAGATCATATTACCGGCTTTAGAAAGAGAAAACTTGTAAACATGATAATTCTCCCATTTAAATACGCCGTTCTTATCTATAGTTAAACTTGAATCTATGCTAGGTTCGATTTTATCTAACTTTTTTCCAATACTGTTTAATTTATTCAAAACATCATACTCTATTGCCTGATATTCATTAACTAAATATTGAACTTCTCTTTGATTTTCAAAAATGATAGTTCTTAATTCCTTTGACATATTAAGTGTTTTTTTACCTAGAAATTTGGTTTCAAGATATTTTTTAAATTCCTTCAGAAAATTATTTACATTATCGGCTTCACAAATTATTAGCCAATTATTGATTAATTTGATTATATCTTTTTTATAACTTAAAACTTTTAATTTATTCTGTTTTTGAAGTTTGACCTTTAATTCATTGTCTATACTTTTTTCATTAGGTTCTAATCCGTAAGGATTTAAGTAGAATAAGATATAGTTACCTCCAGATTTTTCATCAAGAAATCTAGAATAATCTTTTAACTGATTCACTTGATCATCGGCCCAAACTTTATTTTCAATACCAATAGTTAAACCTTTAATTTCGATATAAATATCAATTCTACGTTTTTCAGTAATAATTTTCTCACAGGTATTCTCAATCTGGGCTATCTCCAATTTCGAATCACAAAAAATCTTTAAAAATTCTTTTAAAAAAAGATCTCCCTGACCATGACTTTGTTTAGCGTCTAGAAAATACGCTAAAACTTCACTAATCTTATTTTCTCCCAAATTGAAAAATTCAAAAAAATTGAAGTCTGTAGCTAAATATTTATCGTACTCTTTCTTAAACTTTAAGTGAGAATCAATTCTGGATTTTACTGTAGTAATTAAATCCTTAATTTCTAAAAATTCGTTCATTTCTATTATTAATGGTTTGTAATATCTTCAGGTAGGGATTCAGTAAATCTACATTAAAATTTTTTAAGCGTTTAAAAACACCTATTCTTTATTCGAGATATATTTGATACAATACCAAAATATATCATCGCTCTGAAAACCTTGATCCACCAAATCGTCTTCTATTATTTGGTAATCCAATTTTATACAGTTTAAGCCTTCTATATTCCAGGCTTCGTCCAAAATCACAAAATTTACATTACCATAGTACCCGTTTTCTTTACCGTTCTTAATTTTTTCAATAAACTCAGGTTTAGGTCTTTCATAGGAGAGGATATAATAATCAAATATATTTCCTATCATCACATAACTATGATCTATAAAATAAATGTTACAAAAATCATGATCTGCCTTTGGATCAAGAAACTTTACTATTGCTTTCTTGATATAATCGTGATTTAAAAGTTTATAAAAGCTATCAATACGAAGTGCAACATCATCGAATACAACTCCAATAATTAAATCTCCTATACTAGCGCCGTTAAGTTTTTCCATTGCATTACTATTGAAAAAGAATTTGAATATATTGAAGAAAAAGGTTGTTTTCGGAAACTTCATTCTGTATACATCTTTCAGATATCTTATGGGAACTTAATGTGATATGTTCAATATCTCCCACTTTAAAATTACGGTCGATAAGGATCAATTTTGTTTTGAAATGATCGATTAGATAAAAGGATTCACATATCTCCCTAGTTACTGCATCATTTGGCTCTTCTAGCAATACAAATAGGATTGTAAGAGCATCATTACAAGTAATACATCGTTTACCGTGTAAATTAATTTCGAAATCTTTATAATTCTTATAGCCTAGCGATTCCAAGAATGCTTGTTTTACAAAATCTACTTCAAGTATTTTATAAAATGCTTCTGTTTTATTGAAACCTCTAAAACATTCTAGCTCCTGGAATTTTTCAGCAATTGGTGTTAGTTGATAGTCCACCCATCCGCAATTAATTTTTTTATCACGCTTAAGTAGTAGTCTAGCTCTATGTATATTTAGAGAATCTATACTTAGGATAATATCCAAATTACCTGATACAACTGCATCGTCATTTTTGGGAACTGAACTGTTAATTGCTTTGCATATCTGACTAAACTGATGATCGTTGATCTGAACTTCTAGTTTTTTCATATTATTTATTTATAGCACAAGTTTAAGTTCACATCACGTCAAAAATTGTCGCTATAAATTAATATTTTTGAAAAAAATGAAATTATGTCTTTCAATAAAACTTTAAGTCGCCACTATAAGATCATTTACTTACTTCAAAATAAACCTAGAAGCTTTAAAGAGATAAATAATGAGCTAGCTAACCAACAAGATGCTACAGAAGATCTTCGAGTTTCTCAAAGAACTTTTCAGCGAGACATTCAGGAAATAGAACAAATTCATCAAATAGAAATAGCTTCAGATAAAAGTAAAAATGTTTATTATATTAAAGAAAGTGCTGAAGATGAATATAAAACAAGACTAAGGGAAAACTATGATATTATAAATGCCATCCGTATGTCTAAAGGAATGGGTGAAAGCTTGTTTTTTGAACAAAGAAAAGCTTTGGGTACCCAACACATGGCAGATCTTTTAAATGCTATTCAAAATAGAAAAGAAGTAAAATTTAAATATCAAAAGTTTTGGGATGCCTCTTTAACTAATAGAATTGTAAAGCCAATTGCTCTTAAAGAATCAAAAAATAGATGGTATCTAATTGCCAAGGATACGAAAGATAATATCATCAAAAATTTCTCCTTAGATAGAATGAGTGAACTTCAGCTTACTAATCTAAGATTTACTTCAGTCGAATACAATATACATGAAGCATTTGAAAATAGTTTTGGTATTATAAATGGCACAAATGACAAAGTATCTCGTATCATACTAGCTTTTAAAATTGATCAGGGTAGATATATTAAATCTTTACCTCTTCACCATAGCCAGAAACTCATTAGCCAGAATGATAATGAAATAAGATTCGAATATCAATTAAAACCAACTTTCGACTTTGTTCAGGAGATCTTATCACACGGAAGTGATGTAGAAGTGATTGCTCCACTAAGTCTTAGAAAAAAGATTATTGAAAAATTGAAAGCTAGTATTGAAAATTACAATTGATAGACAGTTTTTAATAATTAAACATGGTTTACTATGCAATATTCTAAAACTACGGTTGGAAATACAATTTCAGTTCAATAAGTTGTACTCGGCAAATTTTTTATCATTATTTTATTCTGTTTTTCGAATTCATTTTTAAACCAATTTTACTCATGACCTATTTACTGAATAAAACCTACTAAATTTTAAGCTGGATACTATATCCTACTTGTATTTCGCTATAACCATTATATTCCCAGCTTGCACTATTCGTAAATCTATATCTAAAGAAAAAGCGGTTTTCCTTTTGTGCCGAAGGAGAAAAATGTGCATTTATTTCAATCTGATTTAGCCACTGATTATTATCACTTAGATTTGACTTAAATTGCTGCTCTGAACTTATGGTTGAAAAATGATCTGTTAAAGCATTAAAACGTATAGGTCGCAAACGAACATCTGCCCCATAACGTTCTTCCGGTCTTAGCTTAAGTACTAATTCTGGATACCAACGCCATGTATTTAAATCGTAATCTTTACTTCTATTTATAGTGGTACCATCCTGCTGAACAGTTTCTCCTTGGGGATCCAACACGTAAGTATGACCAAATTTACCTCCTAAATTCATTTCAAACCTTATTTTAACAGCAGGAATAGAATATGTAAAAATATTTAAAATTGCTCCTACTCCTATGTTTTCATATCGTAAAAGGTTAAGATGGGTTGTGTATGCCAGACTATCAATAACTCCTCCATTAAAAACAGGAACATAGCTTAAAGCTAAAGTTTGATCTTGGTCTCTACTATTAAGACGTGACCAATTGAGTTCTGGAGCAATATAATTAAAAAAACCCAAATTGTGTCCTTTATATTTCCAAATTGGAGCTCTATATCTTTGTGTATGTAAGGGGATTTCCTTTCTAAAGTTAAATTGCAATACTCCATTGGGATTAGATCCATTTAAGCCATTGAAATCTGATAGTACCGCCACCTGAAAGAGTTTTGAACTTTTGTCTTTAGTTAACAATTTATAACCGCTCTTTTTATCTGGTTCAGGAAGTACGACAGTTTGATCTTTAGGACTAAAATCTAGGCGATCATTCGCTAAACTTTGTACGTAATTAGGAAATATATCTTCTAAATCCATCTCAAACTCTTTCAAGTTTCCTGTATATACGGCTATTTTAGAACGCTTAAAATTATCAAAGTCGTCAGAACTGCTAAATCCTAATGGATATGCGTTTTTAAATTTCAACTGCTTTCCAACATTGGTTTTCCAATCAGGATTTTCATTTATTAGAACTTTCAATTGCTCCAATTTTATATCGTGTTCATCGGGTATTGATATTCCATTAATTTTACCTAGTACTACAATATGTTCGATATAGCCATCATTAATATCCAATTGGATATCCTCTGCCTCAAAGCTCCATAAAGGATTCTTTTTTAAGGCACGTTCTATCTCTGATAAGATACTCATTCTTTCAGTTTCTAAAGCTATAATCTCACTTTCGATTTTATATTGATCGTTAAAATCGCTTTTATCCTTGAAGAAGTAGGAATCATAGTAGTCATGGTAATAATAATAAAAATCTTCAAAATCATTATTTGACAAAATGCTAAAATCAGAATTAGATCTTGCAGAATTTAAGTCATACCAAATATCTTCAACTTTCTTATTTAATTTTTCTATAATTTTTTTCTCAGGAAGTTTGATACTATTTATATATAATTTTAGTTCTTCCCATATTTTTAATGTCTCTTCAAATTCTTCTTTTTCTAGTTCTTCTATTCTTTCTTTTTCCTTTTTAATATCAATTTGAATTTGAGCTTTGGTAGAATCGCCTTTAATATCTGCCAATTTGTTCTGTTTTTTGTCTATTATTTTTTCTACGCGTTTTTTTTGCAATTCAAAATTTCTTCTAATCTCGGCTATATCATAATAGACTTCGTCTACTTTTTCTTTTAAGTTCTCAACTAATTTTTTCTGTCGGAGCTCTTCTTCTATTTTTTTTTGCTCATCATTTTTTATCTCTAGATGGTCTTTGTTATTATTTAAACGGTTAATGCTGTAAGACAAATTTTTATAAGTCTCTTGATTTTTAAGAGCTAATAATTGTTTTTTAATCAAGCTAAGTCTATCCTTAAGACTATAGATTTTAAAATTATTTATATATTCTTCAAAATTTTCTAAGAATTTTTGAGGTGAGTCTTGGTACTTTTCTTTATACTCTTTTCCTTCCTTTTCGAAAAAAGAAACTATTTTTAATAGTAAAGCTTTTTCGATAGGTTTATAATTAATAATTTCAGAAATAATATTTTCAAATTCTGTATCTATCCAAGTTTTCTTCCTGTTTTCTAATTCTACTCCATCCTTTGCAAAATCATTTTCATTTATACTGCTAGTTATTTTTTCTAAGTTTATGTCATCTTTAAACTTTTCAATTGATTCTTTTAGTTCTTTTTCAGTTACGTATTTAACAATCTGATCCTCATTAGAATTCATATAATTTTCCAATAAATCTGATCTAACGTTGCGATTTAATTTATTTAAAAATTCCTGTCTCTTTTTTTCAAAATTTTTCGTTATTTCATTTTTTAGAGCCGTTTCATCAATTAGGTGTTTCAGTATAAAATTTCTATCAAAATCATCAAAATCTAAATCTTCAATTTCGCTTTGACGAATCAGGTATAAAGCTTTTATTAATTTATGGTAATTTTTTGCTCTTTTATCGTAGTATTCTTCAGATTTTTCATCGGCGTAATATTGTATATTAGAAATTTCAGTATTATAGAAAAGTTTTCCAGCTACAGGCTCTATATCGTATTTAAATACAAGTAGCAATTGTGCATTAAAATAGTCATAAAGTCGATCCAAACGTTCTTCAACAATTTGTTTACCTAGTAGAAAATTTTTCAAACTGTCTGTATTAGTTTCATCCTGTTTCATATATCTATCCAAGTGATTATAAAAACCTTTATTAAAAATGGTAATTCTATTATTTAATAACCTATTAATGAGGCTTTCCATCTCTTCTTTACCGGAGTTATTAAATTTTTCAATCAATGAAACCCCATCATCTACATCTACGTTGAGGATTTTTTTTAAATCTTCTTTTTCAAAATTCTTAGTAAAAATGTCAACTAGTTTTTGGACATCTTTATCTTTATCGTTTTGATAGCTACTATAGAAATCCCTAATCTCTTTTGTTAGTTTTTGATATTCGTACAGCTTAAAAAGCTGCTCTCTTAACAGCGTTTTAAATTTAAAGTGATTAAAAGGCGTTGTGGTAAAATTTATAGGTAGATCGATACCTACTAGATCATCATTAATTTCTGCCGAGGGACTTAAAGTAAAAGTAACCTTCGAAAAGCTAATGGCTTGCGCAGATATACTAAGATTAGTTTCCTCAATATCCGTAGACTGTATTACTTTATCTTGAGCAACTAAATTAAATGAATATAAAAGGAAGATTATAGAGTAATAGTTTTTCATGGATTTGAAATTTTGAGAAATAAACTGAGTTTTTGGCTATCATCTTCAGCATGTAGTGTATCTGTAATTATTTGAGTAGAATCACTATAGTAAAAAGTACTATCTGTATTAGCGTATAAAATAGTATCATTGGCCTTACTAGTTGAAAAACCAGAAAAACGATGGCTCGTAGAATAGAAACCTTGAATATAATCAAACTCACTTCTTTGGATGGAAGGCATTAAAAATAGATTGCCATCTCTATCCAGATTACCATATATAGGAAATACTTCATCTTGTTGGTTTCTATTTAAACTAACATTTCCCTCTATATGACCAGATGTAATCTTATCGGTACTATCTTTTGAAAAAATTGCAATTTTTAATTTGGCTGCATCTAGCAAAGTAGTAGAAATGCTATCTAATAAAATAGGCTGCCCCGTGTTTGATATTATAGTACCTGAATAAACCCAAGCTAACTCATGATAATTGAATACATTCTTTTGAAATGCCATTATTTCAAAAGAAATTGTATCTGTTCTATTAGATATAACGGAAAGTTCGGTTCGAACTTTAGCAGGACTTGTAGCGGTATTATAATATTGACTGAACTTGAAATTTCCTGATGGAGGTATTAAAATATAAAATTCTTCTTCCTTTTCAGTATCTAAGTTTAAAACACCTATTGAATCTTGACATCCTATCGTAAAAAAAATTATACAAGCTAATAAAGCAAAGCGAGATATTTTGTATATATACATAATTACTGTTATAGAATTACGTGTATAAATATGACAAAAATATCCTAGCGCAAAAATACCCAAAACCAGGTATTTTATTGATTATCAATAGTATAAACCCTATTGTTTCCCAAGTTTAAATTTTATAAAAAATGAACTTAAAATTATAGTTCTAAATAATGTACCTGATGCCAATCCAAATGGCATCTAGGAAGTAAAACATTTCTTTAAATGCCTATTTACTATGTTTGATATAATTGTGAGGTTTAACCTTTCTAAAAGGAGAAGCGAAATTATCGGAGAAATTATAATTATATTTACACAAATTCCAAAAATGCTAATTTTTATGTTAGTTTCCGTACCCAATTGTACCTCAATTTACGGTAAGCCCTATTTATGCTGAAAAACAAATTTCTTGTATCCGCAAATGATTTGATATATCGGGAAGTAATTATATTAGTGAGTAACTAAGATTCGATAAAATTCATTACATTTTTTTGAAACAAGCAAATCAACAAACACGTAGTTTACTGAAAAGCGTCCAAAGTATAACCTCTTCATTTTTGAAGGATTCTCTTATTTTCTGAAATGCTATTCGCATTTGCGATTCTACAGTTTTTACAGAAATATCAAGTTTTTCAGCTATTTCCTTATACTTTAAACCTTCCATTTTATTCATCAAAAGAATCTTTCTACATTTTTCTGGTAGCGAATCGATAACTTTTTGTAATCTTTCAAGTTTTCTCTCTAACCTTTCCTTTTCGCTAGCCTCCTCCTCTATAGCTGCCCGGTGTAATTGATCCATATAATTACGTTCTTTCTGCTCTTTTCGTTTAGAATCTAAAAAACCGTTATATGCGATGGTATATAAGTAACTTTTTGGAGAATTATTTAAGTCTATCTTTTTTCTATTCTCCCAAAATTTAATGTAGGCCTGTTGCGTAATATCCTCTGCTAATACTCTGTTTCTTGCATAGGAATTCGCATATCCAAATAAAGCTGGATATGTCTCTTTAAAAAAGATTTTAAAGGATTCTTGATCTCCATCCTTTATATTCCTTAGCAATAACAGTTCTTCCTTCATTAAGAAAACTTTTAGAAATATGGCAAAATTTACATAAATATAAAATTTAAAAAAAATTAAATTTCTTTTAAGGGTTTTTATTAAAACTCCGTATTATAAATAAAAAATATAGAGTTTGGAAGATTTGATAATAAAATATTTAACGAATTCAATCAATGATAAGGAATTACGCATTCTTTATAATTGGATTCAAGAGGATAATAATAAACAATTATTTAAGAGTTACGTAAAGTCTAATTATCAAATTGATTTATTACATCTTCCTGATGCTGAATTTACATACAATAAAATTGATCGTACAATTAATAGCCCTAAAGCTTCAAAAGTAATCAATATATATCGTAAAAATAAGTGGTTAACATATTCGGTTGCTTCAATTTTAATAATTGTACTTGCTACAACGCTATTTTTTCAAACCGAAAATAATTCTGCCGCAACAATTATCCCGGCTGAGCAGGCACCAATTACTATTCAACTAAATAATGGAGAAGAAATAAAAATTAGCGAAAACGATAATTCTATTAATGTTGGCGGAAAAAAAATTGCTAATCAAAATTCGTCAAATAATAGCCTTAGTTATTTGGGAAACGAGCAGGGAACTGAAACCGAATACAATACCATAAAAATTCCGTACGGAAAAAAATACCAGTTAGTGCTTGCAGATAGTACAATTGTTCACCTTAACTCTGGTGCTAGTCTAAAATTCCCTGTTGCTTTTAATGGAAATACCCGAAAAGTAGTTTTAACAGGAGAGGCATTTTTTGAAGTGAGTAAAAATAAATCCAAACCATTTATTGTAGAATCTAATAAAATAGCGGTTGAAGTATTAGGTACTAAATTTAATATGTCTGAATATTCATCAAGAAATACTTCTGAAGTTGTTCTGGTTGAAGGGGCTGTTAATATGAAGGGAAAAGGAGAATCTCAGAATCAACTTTTAAGTCCTGGAGAAATGGGCACATTTAATCAAAATTCAAAAACATTAAAAAAAGAAAAAGTAGATACCGAATTATATACTTCCTGGCTTTACGGCAAATTAATTTTTAGAAATAAATCTTTTGATGAAATCCTAAACTCTCTTGAACGAAAATTTAATGTAGAATTTGAAGTTGAAAATGAAAAGTTAGAGAAAAGTGAGTTTAACGCAACTTTCGATAAAGATGTTAGTCTGGATAAAATGTTATTCTACTTTGAACAGGCCTATGACATAAAATATACTGTAAAAAACAATAAAATAATCATTAAATAACTGCGTATGCCAAAAACCTAAAATTATTAAAAAACGCATTAAAATAAAAAACCGAAAGATGCTGCAACACCTCTCGGTTAATATGATGCGATTAAAATTATTAATCACTTTAAACACACTTCAAAAATATGAAAAAACTTCTGAAGCATGAAAGATATTTTCAGCTACTAACCAGCAACTTAAAAATGAAACTGAGCCTTCTTTTTCTTTTTACCTCTCTCTTTACAATGCAAGCAGGTGTATCTTACTCTCAGGGAGACAAGATTTCTGTAAAAGTTGAAAACCAACAACTGGAAAAAGTATTAAGTTTTATTGAAAAAACTTCAGATTACAACTTTGTTTACAAGGTTAATGAGATCAATCTTTTAAGACCTGTTTCTTTAGATGTTACCAAAGAAAAGATTGAAAATGTACTTCAGATCATTTTTAAAAATGACAGTATTACTTATCAAATCTTTGATAATCAAATTATATTAAAGAAAAAATCTTCAGCTAAAAAAATTCCCAGAAGAAATACCAAAACCGAAGTTTACCAACAAATGGTTAAAGGTACTGTAGTAGACGATCAGGGAATGCCTCTTCCAGGTATCAATGTAATGGAAAAAGGTACCAAAAATGGTAGTTCTACAGATTTTGACGGAAATTATGAGATTAGTGTTGGGGAGAATGCCACATTAACTTTTTCAGGAATTGGCTTTAAAAAACAGGAAATTGCAGTAAATGGCCAAAGTAGCATTAATGTAACCTTACTTAACGATACTGAACAATTAGAAAATGTAGTAGTTACTGCGCTTGGTATCAAAAAAGAAGAAAGAGCACTTACTTATGCAGTTACTGAAGTTGATGGAGATGGTTTTACGCAAGCAAAAGAGGTAAATTTAGCCGATGCACTTTCTGGTAAAATTGCCGGGGTAAGCGTATCTAGCCTAACTACAGGAGCGGGTGGTTCCTCTAGAGTTACTATTAGAGGTAACACTTCTTTATCTGGAGACAACCAGCCACTTTATGTGATTAACGGTATGCCAATGGACAATACTACTTTAGGTGGTAGTGCTTCTACAAGTGCCGGAGGTTTTAATATAGATCACGGTGATGGTACCGGTGGAATTAACCCAGATGATATTGAAACCATAAGTGTACTTAAAGGGGCTACTGCAGCTGCACTTTATGGCTCTAGAGCATCTAATGGTGCGATTATTATCACAACTAAAAAAGGTGCTTTCAATAGTGGTATTGGGATTGAATTCAACTCAAGTTTCACTATAGATTCTCCTATGGATTTTACAGACTGGCAATACGAATATGGCCAGGGTAATGGAGGCCAAAGACCATTAAACCAATCTGATGCCGTTACTTGGGGACGTAGAAACTGGGGAGAACGCATTGATGGACAACCTTTTGTTGCATTTGATGGTGTAGAACGACCTTATGTTGCACAAAGAAATAATATCGATAATTTCTATGAGAACGGAACTACCTTCATCAACACAGTGGCATTAAGTGGTGGCGGTGAAAAAACCAGCTATAGATTTTCAATTTCAGATACAGATAGTAAAGGTGTAGTTCCTAACAATAGCTTTAACAGACGTATTTTTAGTTTAAACCTTAATTCTACAATTGGTGAAAGACTGGATATCGAAGGATTAGTTCAGTTTAACCGTTCTAAATCATACAATAGATCTAGTGCCGGGGATGCTACTGGTAACCCAAACTGGGTAAATATGTTAGCGAATACAGTAAATGTAGATTGGCTAAATCCTGGATACGACGAAAATGGATACGAAGTAGAATGGAATGAGACTCCGTATGCATCTAACCCTTATTTTGTTGCTAATAGATTCCAAAATCAAGGCTTAAGAGATCGTTATTTAGGACAGGTTTCCTTAAATTATAGATTATTGGATAATCTTTCTATTAAAGGTTCTGTAAGTAGAGACTATACCAGCTTCGATTTTACAGCAATCTTACCAACAGGTACATTATATACAAATAATGCAGCAGGAGAATATCATGGCTTCGATTTAACTGTAAGCGAAACTAATAGTATGTTAACCATGAATTACAATGAAGACATAACTGAAGATATTAATCTTGGTGTAATGGCTGGTGGAAATATTAGAAAGTACCAAAACCAGCAAACTAATTATGATGGAAGACAATTTATTATCCCTTTCTTCTACAGTTTTACTAACCTTCAAACAAGCACTACAATACCAAGTAACCAAAGACTTACAACAAACTCTATATTTGGTTCTTTAGATCTTAGTTATAAAAACTTTTTATACTTAAATGCTACAGCAAGAGAAGACTGGTTTTCTACCTTAACCGCAGCAAATGGTGCAGATAGTGACAACAGTATTTTTTACCCTTCTGTTGGTGCTGGTTTCGTTTTTTCTGAAGTTATCAATAAGCCAGATTGGTTTAGCTATGGTAAAATTAGATCTTCATGGGCGCAAGTTGGTGGAGGTTTGCCAGATCCATATACACTAAATGAAAGTTACACCATGATTCCAAGTAGTGGAGAACCATTACAACAGGTAACGCAGGTAGGTGGGCAACGTTTATTAGCCAATGCAAACCTAAGACCTTATACTTCTACTACTTTTGAAATTGGCCTAGAGGCAAGATTATTTAATAATAGATTAGGTTTTGATGTTGCGGTTTACGAAAAAACAACTACAGATGATATCGTAAATGCACAAATACCAGTAACCACGGGATATGAGTACACTTACTTTAACGTAGGAGAGGTACAAAACCAGGGAATTGAATTCGCCATAAATGGTACACCTATAGAAACTGATAATTTCAGCTGGGATGTAAACTACAATATGGCTTACAATAAAAATGAAGTAAAGCAATTAGCTGAAGGGCTTAACACCATTTCTGTGGCAAACTCGGTAGGAAACTGGGCAGAAATTCACCACGAAGTAGGAGAACCATTTGGTGTAATTAAAGGATATTCTATGCTAAGAGACGACGATGGGAATATAGTTTACGATTCTAACTCTGGTTTCCCTATGCGTAGTGAATTAAAAAAAATAGGAAACTCGGTTGCGCCTTTATCTATGGGATTAAGCAATAGATTTAAATATAAAAACTTCGCCTTAGATGTACTTTTAGATGGTAAATTTGGTAACGATATCTTCTCTGTATTAAACGTATATGCTACAAGATTTGGTTTATCTCAACGTACTTTAGAAGGTAGAGAAAATGGTCTTGTATTAGAAGGTGTAGACCAAAATGGAGCTCCTTACAGCAACACTATCCCATCTACAGATATTAGATCTTACTATCAAAACCTAAGAAACTATTCAGATGAATTTATTTACGATGGTAGTTTTGTTAAACTAAGACAGGTTGTTTTAAGTTATAATATTCCTGTAGAAAAGATTAGTTTATTCAAACTACAGTCGGCTTCATTGTCTTTTATCGCCAGAAACTTATTCGTTCTGTATAGTGAGACAGATAACTTTGATCCTGAATCTGCCTTTACAAACAGTAACGCGCAAGGATTTGAATCATTCGCACTTCCTAGAACCAGAAGCTACGGATTGAACCTTAAGTTTAAATTTTAATCGAGAACGTTATGAAGACTATATATACAAAATTTACATACCTATTCATTCTAGTTTTTGCTTTATTCACAAGCTGTGACGATGGCTTCGAAGAAGAAAACACTAACCCAGATGCCTCTACAGATGTAGATCCTGAGTACATGTTTACAAAGGCTATCTATGATGCATTAAATAATAGTACAGGAACTGTTTATGAATTTGGTGCAGGAGGATTTGTACAGCATTTTGCTACTTATCTTGAAGTACCAGGATTGGGAGATAAATATGTTTACATCTCTGGAAGTTATCCTTATGCCTTTTTTAACGGCGCTTATTTAGATGCTATTAATGAAATAGACAAGATCATTTATGCTACAGATGGTGTTGAAGGACTTTCCAACCAAAATGCAATAGCTAACATCTGGAAGGTTTATACGTATCACCGTCTTACAGACTTATATGGTATGATTCCTTATACTGAAGCTACTACAGCTTTTAGCGATGCTAACTATAGCCCGGCTTATGATACTCAGGAAACTATCTATATGAATATGCTAAATACGCTGCAAACTGCGTCTAATACCTTAGATCCTAATCAGCCTAGTTTTGGAAATGGTGATCTAATTTATAATGGTAACGTAGATCAGTGGAATAGATTTGCAAATTCATTAATGCTAAGATTAGCCATGAGATTAACCAAAGTTAATCCTTCTCTTGCCGAAGAATGGGCACAAACAGCTATTTCGGCAGGAGTAATAGAAGAGCCTTCTAGCAATGCGGTTATCGATTACCCTGGTGGGCAGGTTATTAATTCAAACCCTATAGCATTTCAATTAAGAAACAATAACTATAGCGAATCAAACCAGGGAACAAGTAATACTGAAGGTGGTAAATTTTCTGATACATTTATAAGCTATCTTTCAGAAAATAATGATCCAAGACTTACTTCTTTCGCAGCAGTTTGGGTAGATGGAAGACAATCTACAGATCCGGCTATACAACAGGGAATGCCAAATGGTTTAGTAAATAGACCTTCAAATTTTCCAAACCTTTCAGAGCCTAACCTTAATACGCTTTTATCCCTTAATTCTTCATTATTAGTTTTAGGAAGCGCTGAAATGAACCTTCTTCTTGCTGAAGCTTCGGCTAGAGGATGGACTTCAGGTGATGCAGAAAATTATTATCACCAGGGGATTAGAGACGCGATGAATAGCCTAGAAGATTTATACGGAACTGAAGCTGCCGTTTCAGAAGAAGAAATTAACACCTATATCGCTTCACAGACTTTGACTGGAAGTTTAGAGGAACAAATGGAAACTATACATACACAATTCTGGGTTTCTGTTTTTCCAGATGAGATTGAAGTATACTCTAACTGGAGAAGAACTGGCTATCCAGAACTTACCCCGGTAAACGTAACCGGTAATCTTACCGGAGGAACTATCCCTAGAAGACTTACCTACCCGCCAAGTGAAATTAGTGTAAATACTGAAAATTACGAGGCCGCTCTTAGTCAGCAAGGTTTAGATCTGTTTACTACCAGAGTATGGTGGGACGTAGAACAATAAACACTAAATAAATAATTTTTATGAAAAATCAACGTAGAAGCGCAATCAGAAAAATAGCTGCATCAGTTTTTGGATTAACAGGATTAGCCGCATTTGGTAGAAATTTAAATGCCAAAAATATATCCCAAGAGGAATCTTCAAACAAAATTATTAGAAATACTGCAGATGATTCTGATCAGGAGGTGCCATTATTTTCAAGTTCTGTAGTTCATAATGGCCTTGTATACATCGCCGGAAAAGGAGCACATTTTGAGGGTGATGTTAAAGACCATACCAAACATGTTTTAGAGGAGATTAAAAAAGAACTTGAAAAAGCAGGTTCTTCCATGGAAAAAGTACTTAAGGTTAATGTGTATTTAAATGACCTTAATGACTATAAAGCTATGAACGAGGTATATCTTGGGAAATTTGGTAAAAACCCTCCTGTGCGTACTACGGTAGCTGTTTATGGTGGTGTACCAGGAAGTTCCCTGGTAGAAATCGATTGTATCGCAGCATTAAAATAAAAATATGACATCTAGAAGAAATTTAATAAAATCACTTTCCCTACTGCCACTTGCAGGAGCTTTAAAACCCGATTTTTTTATTAAAAAGAATTCGGCCTCAGAACTTCCAAAATCGGCAAAGAGAGATTATTTTAAAGAGCTTGGAGTAAGAACTTTCATTAATGCTGCCGGAACCTACACGTTTATGACGGGTTCTTTAATGCGTGAAGAAGTTAAGAACGCTTACATTGCTACTTCCTACGATTTTGTGAACTATCATGAATTACAGGACAAAGTAGGCGCTCGCCTTGCTGAATTATTAGACTGCGAAGCTGCAACAGTTACCTCTGGTGCAGCTGCAGCTATAACATTGGGAACGGCCGGTACTTTAACCGGCCTGGACCCAGAAAAAGCAGGAATGTTACCTCATCTTGATGGTACCAGCATGAAAACCGAAGTGATCATGCAACGCAAACATGCTATTGAGTATGCTCAGGCAATCGAAAACTGTGGCGTTAAAGTAGTTTATGTAGACACTGCAAAAGAGCTGGAAAAAGCAATCAATAAAAATACAGCCATGTATTACTTCGTTAATTTCCTTAATTACGAGGGTGAGATCCAGTGGCAGGAAGTACTGGACATATGCCAAAAGCACGGCGTACCTACAATGATCGATTGTGCTGCAGATGTTCCTCCGGTAGAAAATCTTTTTAGATTCCAAAGAATGGGATTTGATATGGTTTGCTTCTCTGGTGGTAAAGGTCTTAGAGGACCACAAAGCGCTGGTATATTAATGGGTAAAAAGAAATATATCGATGCCGCCCGCCTTAATGCGCCACCATTTGGTGATACTATTGGCCGCGGAATGAAGGTAAATAAAGAAGAAATTGTAGGAATGCTTGCTGCGGTTGAAGACTTTTTATCCAGAGATCACGAAGCAGATTGGAAACTTTGGGAAGGCCAGATAAATCTTGTTCAGAATGCAGTAAAAGATTTTGAAGGGATGAATACTGAAATAAAAGTTCCAGAACTTGCCAATGTTGTACCTACACTCCATTTAAATTGGGATACTTCAAAAATTCCAATTTCAGGAGATGAACTAAAAGAAGAGATGAGAAATGGTCATCCTTCTATAGAAATTGCCGGTGGTGGAAAAAATTCTGTTAGTATAACCACCTGGATGTTAAAACCTGGACAGGAAAGAGTCGTTGCCTCAAGACTAAATGAAATCCTAACGCAAAAAACCACATAATGTTTAAAACATATTTTTTTAAGTACACCGTAGTGTTCCTAACATTACTGTGCAGCTCCTCTCATGTCTTTTCTCAGGAATACGACCTGCTTTTAAAAGGCGGAACCGTTATCGATCCTAAGAATAAAATTGAGAGCAAAACACTAGATATTGCTATTAAAAATGATACTATCGTTGCTGTTAAGCGCAATATCAATGCTAATTCAGCTAAAAAAACAGTAGACCTAAAAGGCTATTATGTAAGCCCGGGAATTATCGATCTTCATACTCATAATTTCTACGGAACAAAAGAAAATCATTATCTCTCTGATGGATTTCTTGCCCTTCCGCCAGATGGATTTACTTTTAGAAATGGTGTTACCACCGTTGTAGATGCAGGAAGCCCAGGTTGGAAGAATTTCGAAACCTATAAGAATAATGTAATAGATCATTCTGAAACCCGAGTTTTATCTTTTCTGAATATTGTTGGAGAAGGTATGCGTGGTGGAGTATGGGAACAGGACTTGCAGGACATGAATGCAAAAATGACGGGCTTAACCATCCAACAACACCCAGAACTTGTAGGGATAAAAGTTGCACACTATTCTGGTGCTGAATGGACGCCAATTCAAAGAGCTGTGGAAGCAGGAGAAATTGCAGGCGTACCCGTTATGATAGATTTTGGAGGTCACCACCCCCCTCTTTCGTTAACACGTTTGTTTATGGAAGAACTGCGTCCTGGTGATATTTTCACTCATATGTATGCTAATTTATCTAGTGTTAGAATGACGATTTTAGATCCTTCAACGGGTAAATTATACGATTATGCTACTAAAGGTCGTGAAAAAGGAATCATCTTCGATGTTGGCCATGGTGGTGGAAGTTTTGCTTTTGCCCAGGCTGTACCAGCTATAGACGAAGACTTTTTCCCAGATACTATTAGTACAGATCTACATGCTGAAAGTATGAATGGAGGGATGAAAGACATGCTTAATGTAATGTCTAAATTCTTAAATCTTAATATGTCTTTAGAACAGGTAATTAACGCATCTACATGGAAACCTGCTCAGGTAATCCATCGTGAAGAACTTGGAAACCTATCTGAAGGTAGCGTTGCTGATATTGCAATATTATCGGTTTTAGATGGTGATTTTGGATTCATCGATAGTAGCGGTAAAAAAATGATGGGCGATAAAAAGCTACAATGTGAAATGACCCTTCGTGCTGGTAAAATCGTTTACGATCTAAACGGATTGGCAAGTCCAGAATGGGATAATAATCTATAAAGAACGCTTTATGAATATCAGAAAAGCTAAATATTACATTCCTTTCTTTGTTTGCTTTATAGCTTTTCAATTTGCAAATGCCCAGCAAATTGCAAAAGAAGAACTTATATATCTTACCAATGCATGGGAAGGTGAACGTTTTGAAGATGGTCGTCCTAAAATCCCTTCAGATCTTATGGAAAGGGCTAAAGACATTTCTATAGATGTTGCCTGGCAAATTTTGGATAACGAGGGATATCCTTCACAATTCGAAGGAGAATGGAAAACTATAAATAATAACCCGGTGGTAGGAAGAGCGGTAACGGCTATGTTCTTACCAAGTCGTCCAGATGTAGAAGAACAAATTAAAATCAGGGGACACAAAGAAGGTTTTAAAGGAAACACCAACTCGTGGCCTATTGCCAAGTTAACCGAAGGCGATATTTATGTTGCTGATGCTTTTGGAAAGACCTTACAAGGAACTTTAATAGGTGACAATCTGGGTAATGCCATTTACTCTAAAACAAAAAACGGAGTTGTATTTTATGGGTCTTCAAGAGATTTAGAAGGTTTGTCGAAAATCGAAGGTTTTAATGCCTTTGTTAAAAACTGGAATCCTACTTACTTAAAAAATGTAATGCTTGCAGGACTAAATACACCAATAAAAATTGGGCAGGCTATTGTGATGCCTGGTGATTTGGTTTTAGCCAAAGAAGAAGGTGTAATTTTTATTCCCGCACATTTAGTTGAAAAAGTGGTTTTAACAGCCGAATTTATTGATTTAAGGGATGAGTTTGGTCACGAAATGCTCTCTAAAGGAATTTATGAATCTGGTGAAATCGATAACGAATGGACACCAGCTATTAAAGATCGATTCCTTAAATGGATTAAAAATAATGATGATCGAGTTCCCATGACGCAGGAGGAATTGAATCAATTTTTAAACAAACGTACCTGGTAAAATACCTCAGCACAAAATGATGAGGCATTGATGAGAATCTAATATTGATTTTGGAATATCCCGATAACGATCAGGATCAGAGTATATATTATAGATTATCCAGTAAACTAATTATCTGCAATTATGAAAAGAAGAGATATTTTAAAAAGTATTCCATTGGTTACCCTGGCAGGAAGCATTCCGGGTTCTATTTATAAATTCAGTGCAATCAATAAAAGCGAAAAGGCAAAAAAAAGCATTGATTATTTTAACGAATTAGGGGTAGATAAAGTTATAAATGCATCGGCAACAATGACCTGGCTTTCAGGATCACTTATGCTACCAGAAGTATTGGAAGCTATCAATTCTACCGCTCATGATTTTGCAGATATGTACCAGTTACAGGATAAAGCAGGAATTAAGATTGCTGAAATGCTAAACTGTGAAGCTGCAATGGTAACCTCGGGTGCTGCCTGCGCACTTGTTTTGGGTACTGCTGCAGCCATCACAGGTTTCGATGAAGAAAAGCGAAAACTTATTCCTAATCTTCCCGGCGAACGTCCAGAAGTGATTATGCAAACTAATCATCGTTATGTATTCGATCAGGCCATTACCACAACAGGTGCTAAAATTATCGAAGTTAATAACGAAGAAGAAATGCGTAAGGCCTTCAATAAAAATACGGTGATGGCGCTTTTTTTTAATGCTGCAGAATCCTGGTACGGAGTAAAGAATACTATTTCTCACGAAAAATTTGTAGCCATTTGTAAAGAGCATAACGTGCCTTCATTTATTGATGCTGCTGCAGATGTTCCGCCAGTAGAAAACCTTTTTAAATATCAAAAAATGGGCTTTGATCTGGTCACTTTTTCAGGTGGAAAAATGATTCGAGGGCCGCAAAGTGCAGGTTTACTGTTTGGAAAAGAATCCCTAATTGAAGCTGCAAAATTAAACTATAGTCCGCATGAAGCTCCAATTGGCCGCCCAATGAAGGTGAATAAAGAAGAGATCTTTGGGATGTATGCTGCTCTAAAAATCTATCTGGAAAAGGACCATGATAAAGAATGGCAGGATTGGATGGATCGTACTTCTGCCATTAGTACTACTCTGGATAAAGTTGACGGAGTAAAAACTGAAGTAATAATTCCTGAAGGCCCTGCAAATGTATTCCCAACTCTAGATGTTACCTGGGATACCAATAAAATTAAAATTACCGGAAATCAATTATATGAAAAACTGAAATCTGGCACTCCAAGTATTGTAACTAGCAAGACCACTAAAAATAACAAACAGTTTATAAATGTTGGTGTTGTTTTACTAAAACCAGAACAGGTTTCTATAGTTGCAAATCAAATTAAAAAAGAATTACAGTCTAAAATTTAAAAAATGAAATTACCCCGAAATTCATACAAAATCGTCTTTATACTCCTTATGTTTTTAGCCTTTAGCTGGCAAAGTAAAGCAACTTCAGGAGATCCAATAATTCCTGAAGTACATATTGGAGACGAATTAATTATAAATGCACCTGAACATTTAAACTTTCAGGGAATACAACTTCCGAAGAGAAATTTTTTATTGAAACAAGGGCAAATCCCCAACTATAAAAGTCTTTACGGTAAGAAAGTAAAAGTTATTGAAATCGTAGAAAAAGAAGGATATACTGAAATTACCTTATCTGCTGCAGATGGGAAAAACTTCTTTAAACATCACAAAACATTGAAAGCTAATTTGCAATCGTCGTTCACCGCCAATGAACTTCGGCAATTTTAAGTGAGTTTTAGTTAGTGCACAGTAAGCTCCTTGATCTTCGGATAAGGAGCTTACTCATTTTATATAAAATAGACACCTGTTTTCAAAATCGATCTTGTCAAAAATTTCAATGTAGATTTCACCGAAAAATACATTTAAAATTTATGCCTGTGCCAGTTGCTCTGATTTTTTACGTCTTTCTTTTTCTCTGGTTAGCAAATTAAGCTCTCTACTGGTTTGCCCTTTTACAGAAGAGTTTTCTTCTGCTCTTCTTAATAGATACGGAACAACATCTTTAACAGGACCAAACGGAACTAATTTTGCCGTATTATAACCTCTGGCAGCCAAATTATAACTTATTTGATCACTCATTCCATAAAGCTGACTAAACCAAACTCGTTCATCATCTTTGGCAATGCCTTTATCCTCCATAATCTGCAAAGCTAAATAATTGCTAATCTCGTTATGGGTTCCTATAAAAAGGGAAAAGTCTTCTAAATGATCCAGGCAATACCCCATCACGCTATTAAAGTTAACATCTGTTGCTTCTTTAGATTCACAAATTGGTGATTTCTGACCTCTTTTTTTAGCACGCTTATTTTCCTTTTCCATATAAGCGCCCCTAACGATCTTTGCTCCAATCTTAAATCCATCCTCCTTCGCCTTTTCGTGTAGTTCTTTTATATATTCCAGACGATCCCAACGGTAACATTGAAAAGTATTAAAAATTAGAGCCTCATTTTGGTTAAATTTGGCCATCATTTTTTCCATTAGATTATCTGCAGCTTCCTGCATCCAGGATTCTTCAGCATCTGCATATAATCTTACTTTCAACTCTTTTGCTTTTTCGCAAAGCCCCTCTACTCTTTTCTGAACACGCTCCCATTCTTCTTTTTCCTTGTCGTTAAGACTTACATGAGAACTTACTTTATGCCAGATTTTGAATCTTCCTAAAGCCGTGGGCTTAAAAATGGCAAAAGGAACTTCACTTTCTTCTTTAGCTAGTTCTATAAGTTCTAACTTTACTTTGTAAGCAGCGTCAAATTCTTCTTCTGTTTTTTTCCCTTCTACGGAATAATCTAAAATACTAGAAAGATTCACCTCATCCATTTGATCCATAGTAGGTTTACAATCTTCTATCGTTACACCTCCACAAAATTGATCAAAAATGGTATTCTTTATAATTGGTGTGATTGGTAATTTAGCCTTAAGAGCAAATTTTGTGAGAGCAATTCCTGGTTTTATTAAAGAAGGAGTTCCCATTACACTAAAAAGAAGCACAGCTCTATTAATTTCCATATCAGATTTTAATCTGAAAGCTGTTTCGGTATCGTTGAATATTTTCTCTTTTATCATAATCTAAAAATACTTCAGATCATTAGCTTAAAAAGCATGATTAATAAACCTTAACTTCTGTATAAGCTAAATAAATTAAAAGTGTTCATTTTTTAAGCTTTTGTGATATAATAAATTAACAATTAGGCAGATCGTGTTAGAATAACTTTATAAATCATGTTTAGAAAAGCATCTCTAAAACATCGAAAATCGATAAAAAACGACAGTAATTATTTATTGTGCCTTGATAAGTTGTAGGTTAAATTTTATTTCTAAATGTTTCATTTTAAGTCAATATCAATCAGGATACTACAGGATAAGGATTTTAAAATCTTAAATTAAATTGGATCAGAATTTAGGAGAATCTGGCAGCACTTTATAGTTTGACAATCGAATCATTAGTCAGTACAATTTCCAATCTCAATTATTCTCCTTAATATATCTCTGCCAGAAAGCACAAAAGCACCGATCACTCGGTGCTTTTTACTTCTCTAAAAAAGAAGATCGTAGTCTTCCCTATAGACTACGACCTTCTCAAACCAAAAAATCCCCAAAAAAATCTTTATAAATCTGAAGAAATGTGGTGGTGCTCATCGATTAGTGGGCCTCCCTCCAAAATTTCTTGCGACGCTTTTTGTGCAAATTTTTCAAAGTTTAAGTGGAATGAATGTGCCAACTGAATTGATTTTTGAATGTAAACACCTTTTTGAAGCCAGGTATTTATTGGATTCAACATTTCAGAAGGTACCCCTGCACAATACTTAGGCATATTTAAACCAAATATTGGGTGCATCTCGTAATCTACACTTTCAAGGTTTCCATTCAAAATTTCAGTAATCATACTACGAGTGTATTTTAGTTTTATTCTTGATCCAACTCCGTAAGGGCCTCCACTCCATCCTGTATTGATTAACCATACATTCACATTAGCTTCCTGCATTTTTTTGCTCAACATTTCAGCATAAACTGTTGGGTGTAATGGCATAAATGGTTCTCCAAAACAAGCAGAGAATGATGGTACTGGCTCTGTAATTCCGGCTTCAGTTCCTGCTACTTTTGCAGTATAACCAGAGATAAAGTGATATGCAGCCTGGCCAGGAGTTAATTTAGAAACCGGTGGCAACACACCAAAGGCATCACAGGTTAAAAAGAAGATATTCGAAGGATTTTCACCGTAAGAGTTTTCCTGAATATTTTCTATATGTTCTATTGGATAACTTACCCTTGTATTTTGAGTAATGCTACTATCTAGAAAATCGATCTCTCCGTCTTTATCAAAAACTACATTTTCTAGTAAAGCTCCAGGTTTAATTGCTCTAAAAATATCTGGCTCTTTTTCTTCAGTTAAACCTATAACTTTAGCATAGCAACCACCTTCAAAATTAAAGATCACATTATCTGGTGTCCATCCATGTTCATCGTCACCAATTAATCTTCTTTCAGGATCTGCAGAAAGGGTTGTTTTACCTGTTCCAGAAAGACCAAAGAAAATAGCAGTATCATCTTCTTTTCCTACGTTAGCAGAGCAGTGCATTGGTAGCACATTTTTATCCTGTGGGAAAATTAAGTTTAAGGCAGAGAAAATACCTTTTTTCATTTCTCCTGTATAGGCAGAACCTCCTATTAAGGCAATTTTTCTGGTAAAGTTTAAGATACTAAAGTTACCCTGGCGTATTCCGTAAGATGTAGGATCTTCTTCTACATATCCTGGCACGCAAAGTACCAACCATTCTTCTTCAAAATTTTCCAGTTCTTCTTCGTTAAGTCTTAAGAACATATTTTTAACAAAGAAATTAGACCAAGGATATTCTGTAATTGTTCTAACATTCATTCTATATTCAGGATAGGCACATACATAACCATCGTGAACATAAACTTCTTTACCTGAAAGGTAATTGGTAACCCTGTCGTAAAGCTTATCAAAATTCTCTGGAGAGATTGGTTTATTTATTTTTCCCCACCATACATTTTTAGTGTAATCGTCTTGCACTAAAAAACGATCCTGAGGAGATCTACCGGTAAACTTACCAGTATTTACAGCTAGAGTTCCGTTAGAAGATTCTCTCCCCATTCCTTTTTCTACCGTTAGCTTTTGAAGTTCTTCACCGCTAAGGTTCCACAGTACCTTATTATCTTTTATTCCGTATTTTAAAAGATCTTGTGTTCTTGGGTAGTCTAGAGAAGTACTCATGATAATTGAAAATTTAAGTGAAACATTTAGTATTGCCAGAAGTCTGGCACGTGTTTATTGTTATTTTAAGTTGTATTATACTATGCTTCTAAATCTTCGCCAGGTAATCGACAAGTTTCCTTTAGGCAAGGCATTACCCAAGAAAAGATAAATAAGCATTAAAATTGGTTAAAAAGACTTTCTTAATCTAAAACCAGTAAGGGCTTATCGCTATGCAGCGTTAAAATATTGGTTAATTTTCCTTTAGATGCCTTGCCATTTTCTAAATGCGTTTTAGGCATAATGGCAAGCATATCTATATTGTGACTTTCCAGGTATTGCTTAATTCCTTCTTCTATATCTTCATTTTCAAGATAAGCATGATGAGAATAGAAATCTTCCAGAAAATATTCTATGGTTCTTTCATTTATCTCGTCGTATTCAGAATAGCCCATTAGCTTAGATCCTTTATCTACAGTTAATAAATGAACTTTTGCTTTAAAGCGTCTTGCTACATCAAGTAAAGTAAACAACACATTTCTATCTGCAATCTTTTCTTTCCCCATGGTAAGAATGATTGTTTTTAGACTGAAATATTTTGAATTTTCAGGAATCACCAATACCGGAAGATCTGCTTGCTGAATTAATTTTGATGTATTAGAAGTCATATCTTCTCTTACAACTTTAGAGCCACGGGTTCCTACGATCACTAAATCTATATTTAGTTCTTCCCTTAATTTTAAAATTACAGGAGCAGTTTCACCACTTTTTACGATGGGTTTTATTTCTGGAAATCCAGGCTTATTGTATTCAGCAATTACCTCATCCAACTTAGCCTTTACTTCGGCTTCATTAGCATTTTCTGGTAAAATGCGGAGTAAATACACGGTCACAATTGGTTTTTGTTTTGCAAATTCAACAGCATACTTTAGGGCATTTAAAGAAGCTTTTGAAAAGTCGAAAGGGATAAGAACAGTTTTCATGTTTTTTGGTTTTAAGTGAATTCCATAGATATATTTCAAAATTTTGATGGCCGTCTACTTTCTAGATCCTAACCGCGTTCTCTAAACTCGAACACAATTGGTAGGGAGTAAGAAATTCTTACGGGACGATTACGCTGCATACCTGGTTGCATTTGAGGCAGCATTTTTATTACCCGCTCTGCTTCTTCTTCTAATAAGATGTTTGGTGCTCTAGATTGGATATCTGTTACTTTGCCAAATTCGTTGATTTTAAACACTACGATAATTCGGTTAATTCCAGATACTCCGGCATCTGTACCCACTTCTGTATTAAACTCTTTTCTAACAAACTGATCGATTTTCTCGGTCATACATTTTTTACGGGCTTCATTATCTTTAAGATCTTCACAACCGGGAAAAATAGGCACTTGTTCTACAAATACAAAGGGAACTTGTTCTATCTCCTCTCCTTCTCCAAAACCTTCATCTATATCAGATACTTCAGCAACAGTCTCAATTCTATCATCCTGGTCACTTTCAGTAGATACAATTACATCTTCTTTTATATCCAGATCATCATTTACAATATCAATCACTTCTGGAATTACTGGAGGTGGTGGAGGTGGTGGCGGTGGAGGTGTGTTCATTTGTGTAATAGGGATATCCACAATCATTTCTTCATCTACCTCAACGGTATAATTATCGACACTATCGTTAACAGCGGTGCGCATTTCTAAAGTGAAATACACAGAGGACAGTATCATGATCAGACCAATTTGGAAGAAAATCACACTTCCTCTATTGAGGTCTGCTTTTGGATTTTTCTTGGCTTTCATGACGCTTGGCTTAAAAATTAATATTCAGTGATTATTTAATTTTCCGAGGCTTATCCTTCGGGGAATTTCAATCTCTTTTTGGTCGCCATTGTAAGTTTATCAGTTTAAAAACGAATCCTCATTTAACTTACTGATAAACAAATTTCTTCTTCGTTTTACAGTATTAAAGGTATATACTATCTACTTAAAGAAACCTGATAAATATCAGCTTTGGCATATTTTTTAAGATTTTTTTCTACGGAAAACAAAAGCTAATATTCGATGTTTTTTGAAGTAATTTTTTCTGAAAATATTAGGTCTATAATTCAGTATAAAAACTCCAGAAAAAGAATAAAACCTAATAACTGTGGTAGTTAAAAAATACCGCTCCCACCAACCATAACATTTACCTATAAAAAAGTGCTTTAAAAGCTCCAAAATCGATTAGGAAGCTGATAAAAATCATACAATCCTGTCTTAAAGGCCAATAATTTTACAAGTCTATCATGTTTAAAATCCTAAGTCTCATGAAACTTATACTTCAAGCGCTTTTAGGGCTTTTGATATTTCCTTTATCTGCACAAACCGCAAAAGATTCCTCTAAATTGAGTGATTTTCAGAAAAGAATGGAACTAAAAGCATTAGTTGTAGGAAGATATGCCGCTTCTTTTGATGAAAATATCGATTTTGAAGGCAATCATTTTTCTAAAGATCTGGAAAACGATCAGGAAATTGTAAATAACTCCTTCCAGATGGAATATGTACGATTTGCGACCAGCTTTTATATAAATGATCGAATTTCGACATCAATATTATTGAATCTTGCTAATTTTAATAATGAATCTGTTTCTAGAAAAGTGTTGGAAAACGCTTTTGTTCAATATAAAGCTAATCCCTACTTTACTATAAGACTTGGCCAATTTAGACCTTATTTTGGTTTAGAAGATTTGCACCCATTTCAGCTAAATAATTCTTATCGATGGTCTAACCAATATTTTTTATTTGGACAGAATGCATGGCAAAGTTTTCAAATTGGTGCGGCGGTTTATGGAGAATTGAGTAAAAAAAATATTCCGCTTAAATATTATTTTACGGTATACAATGGAAATAACCGCAATCAAAGCCAGGATAACGATAATAATAAAAATTACAGTTTACGTTTTGAAGTTTTACCATTAGATATCTTACAAATTGGTATAAACGGAGCGATTACCAATAAACACCATCAAAACGCTAATGCTTATGGTGCCGACTTAAAAATCACCTACCCTATTAGTAAAACCTGGGAAATCGATGCGCATATGGAGTATAAACGCGGTACTAATTTTACAGCCTATAATGAAGCCTTAGCAACCGGAATACTTACAAATAATCTTAAATTAAACGATTTTTATATGGAAGGAATTTATAATCTCCTTAGAGCAAAAAAATACCTAAACCTTCCCTATTTAAAAGCTTTAGAATTTAGCATTAGGCAAGAATATTTAGATACAAACAGTCAGGTTAACGGAGACATTTTAAGATCGCACATCCCAATGATAAGTCTTGTTTTAGCAGGTGATTACGATGCAAAATTATCTTTGGTAGGCGTATTTTATGATTATCAAACCAATATAGAAAACACTTCGCAATACGATTCTACCCGTGCTTTAATACAGTTTCAGGTAGCTTTTTAGAAGTTACAAAATAACATTTTAGACTCTTGCCTGGTGATCGGCAATTTTTAACTGATAAAATTGGTCTAATTTTCGTGTAAATATGTCTAGCTCTTCGATCACTATACTAATCATATCTGCATAGTTTCTAAGATTGCCTTCGGTTAATTTCTCTTCAGTTTTAAGAATTGTACTTAGGCCCTGTAAATTGGTTAACGGACTTCTAATTACATGAGAAATATCAAAAGTAATTTGCTCTAAAATAGACTCATATTCCATAATACCAGATACATCTAATAAAGTCCCAAACCATAGAATACTATCGTTATCACTTTTTTTAGGGGTTGCCCTTAACTTATACCATTTTATAAGCCCTGTTTGTGAAACAATACGAAATGTAAATTTATAATGCGATAATGTACTGGCAGATTTTTCTAAAGTTTGTAAAAATTCATCTTTATCTTCTGGATGAAGATAATTGAGTAAAATCGCCGGATTTTCTAAAATTTTAAGTTGATCGATGTCTGAATGAATATCTTCTATCCCTTTACTTAAAAAATCGAAATTAAAATCCAGGTTTGGTGCTATTTTAATCTGAAAAACAACACCAGGTACATTATCCAATATCTGTTTAAGCCGCGAAGCACTTAAATCGATATGCATTTTTTGATCTCGTAAAGTTTTACGAGTATTTAAAAAATCTGTTGCTTTTTTAGCTAAAAGCAACAGGCCTTTTTTCTGATCTTCTGAAAGTTTATTAGGCTGTGTATCCATAACGCATAGTGTCCCTAATACATGTCCTGCAGGGCTTTTAAGAGGAACACCTGCATAAAATTGAATATGTGAGGCTGCAGCGACTACAGGTTCATTTTTAAATCTTTCGTCTGCATGGGTATTTTCGATCTCCAAAAGTTCGAGATCTTCAGATATTAAACGATGGCAAAAGGCTTCTTTTCTAGGAATTTCAGAAACTGCAATACCAAAAGTAGACTTAAACCATTGCCGGTCTTTATCTACCAGACCTATTAAAGCTATTGGCACACCACAAATTAAAGATGCCAGCTGCGTGATTTCATCTAGTTCTAGTTCAGGATCTGTATCTAAAATCTGATAACTGTAAAGTTCTTCTAAACGTTCTTTTTCAAGCATAAAATTGCCTCTTTGGCTTTTTAGAGAATACTACATTCACCATTTTCAGCTGATTTGCTATTTTAAGAAAATCATCTTGAGACCGCGGTAAATCTACTATTATTCGATATTTTAAGCTGTAAAAATATATAGAAATTAAGAATTTTAGCAAATATTTCGCCAGGAGGTTACTCTTAGCCGATGTACAACCAAGAATATATCTATAAAATACAATTGATATTAATAATCTTTTAATTCTGTAGGAAACTAAAAAATAGAATCGATAGATGTCAATCTAAAAAAGCATTTGAAGTAATATAGGTGATCACTCAAAACATATAAAGATAGTGATGCATTATTAATAATCCCAAAAACAAAAAAACCTGATAATCATAAGACTATCAGGTTTTTCGTCGGGGTGGCAGAACGCTTTTAAAACGCTGAAAACCCCAGTATTTGTATGGTTTCACGCAGTTCTAGTTTTTTGAACTCACGATTAACTCACAATTTAAATAGAACGTATTGGTGCAGTTTGATATTCTGACCTAATCAAATATACAAATAATTAGATTATGAATCCTGTCTAATTTATTGAGGAAGTAAAAGATCCGACTCCAAAAAAATCAAAGATTTTGCATCGAATCTGGTCAATCCGGAAAGTTTAGAACAAAAACCAATTTACTTTTTTCATCTGGAGCATTTTCCTTTTGCCGGCGAAAAGAAAAAATAGTGAGATCAGGATGAAATGGTTTATTCTCAATTTTATTTACTTCTTCCAGCGCCATCGCATTACCTTTTGATGCTACTTCATTCAGTTTTAAAATTATAGAGGAGCTATAAATAGCAAAGCGGTTTATGCGCTCCGGTTAATTTTTAAGCTTGATTTTTGCATCGAAAGGTAAGGTGATGTAGGAAGGATTTTTAAATAATTCTGAAAACCTGATCGGTGAATTTTAGTTACCGCCTAGCGGACTTGAGTCAAAAAGCTTTTTCGATCGTATTCTTTTAATATTTTAAGCTTTTTGGCTCGTGTCTAAGACAAATTGTAATAAACCTCTTTTGCTGAAATGGAGCTTTTGCGAAGTGGAGGTAAAAGTGGTAAGTGGGTTTGAATTTCAGTTTTCCGTGAAATTTGTCGCAAAAAACCACCTATTTACGGGGGTTGCGAGAGCATTTGTCGCAAAATACGTGAAAAATGATAGGATTTAAATTCGTAATTTATTGAATTTCAATGTATTAATGATCTGTAACATCGCTTCGCGTGTTACCCTCTTGCTATTCCCCCTTAGTTTTACGAACACACTTATTTAGGAATTATATATATGTTAGTGAGTTTCTGTAATTGTTAACTTTCTATCGGGGAATACTTCCCCATAATAATAAACTGTGACCGAACTGATAGGAACGAATTATACGCTATTCAAAGCTTCGGGCTGATACTTATTTGATAAAAGCCCTTGTTAGTTATCTCCGGAACGGCATCAGATGGAAAATCAGGTTTTAAGACCTTTTAATTTAATAGGAGTTCAACATCCTTTTCGTTAAAGAAAATTTCAACATTTTAAAGGGTAATCGTATATAGACATATAATTATCCTTTTCTTTTAAAGATAACGAAAATTTCGCCTGGGTTACTCATAGGTCTATTTTATTCAAGGGATTATTAAAAAGCTCACATAAAGTTTTATTTCGGCAAGTTCCAGACAGGACATCCACCTCTTGGCAATGGTTAGAGGAAATTCAGAATAAATAGAAAAATTACAGTATACGAGAACCGTAGGTATTTTTACGTGGAAAGAGGTAACGGAAATTAATCCCGTGTCTCCTCTCTCATTCATTTAAAATACCTCGCTAAATTAAAAATGAATTTAATTATTCATTTTTGCTCACCACCCCGGTCTGGTTAAGAGCCGTTTTCAGACCGTGGGCGAGTTTCTCGGCTGGGCCCACACCCCAATAATGTAAAAAGAATATTCTTGGTTCTTCATACACCATGTGATTATGTACTGCCACTACTTCAATACCGTTTTCTACAAGGGCTTTTATAACAGGGGCAATTTCATCGGCAAGCATGGTGAAATCTCCTGCAACAGCAGCTTTTTCTGGAGTCCCCTGCCAGCTGGCCCAGGTATTAAATCCCATAAAAGTACTAACAGGAGCTCCGTGCTCCCTAAGATCAACATCTGGCCTCCCTATTGTAATCTTATAAACTCCATTGTTAAGATTACCTGAATGTCCTATAATATTATCTATTCTATCAGTATCCAGCGTATTCTCGACTTCACTAGGTTCGGAAGCTGCAGGATTCCCACCACGCACTTCCACAACCTTATCGAATAAAGCTTTTACTTTTTCTGCAAGTACTCCTTCTTCACCCATACCTCCAATATGCATGTACATGACATTGGGATTATTCCTCACAAAATGATTATGGATGGCGGTAATAGTCAATCCCTGTCTTATTACTTCCTGTTGTACCGGCCACAAATCATCTTCAGTCACCACTATATCGCCCATGACCATTGCTCCCTCTTTAATCGCAGAAAATGCTGCCCAGCTGCCTAGTCCCATCGGGGGGATGATTTTAAAACCATCAACCATTATCTCTAGATCATTTTGGGGAACTACTACTTTATATTCCCCATTGTTTTCCGTGCCCTTAATGCCAATAACCTCCCGGATAGCTGTAATATTCAGGGGATGCCGTTCCATATCTTCCTGTTGTTCTATCTCCTTTTGTTTTTCAGAAGATGGGCGAGAACTGTCAGCATTCTCTTTTTTACCGTCATGGCCATTGCACGAAAGCAATAAAAAAACTGTTGAAATCAATACGTATTTACTTTTCATAATATGTTTGTTTTATTATTTAAATTCTTCTAATCAATCTAATGTTTTTATACTGAAATCATCAAAGTAAGTTACAGCATCTTCTTTGGTCCATAAACCCACCTTACCAGCTTTAGTGAGGGTGGTATCTTTAACTTTAAATACTCCTTATTGTTCAAATAAATGGTAAATCATCACTTTTAATATTAATTCCAGGCTCTTCCAGTTATCACCTAGAGCGGCAACATCTAAGCCATAGGTTTTTCCTTTTCCTACAAGGGGCAAATCTCTGCGTTAGCCATCTTCTACTTTGTACACACCACGTTATCCTCGAGTGGATTTGCCCGTACTACATAATAATTGTTTTATCCATAAACCGCCGCCCTTGTCGTGATTGCCGGTTACACCTTTTAAACATACCGTAAGTGCCATATCCTTTGTTATCATGCTGTTATCGACAATAGGGTTACAGCACATAATCAACCTAATTCCTTAAATATGAAGAAATAGATGATACCTGATAAAACACTGATCAGGATAGTTTTCAACATATCCCATTTCAAAATGAAATATACAAAAGAGGCTATTAGAGCAATAATTAATGATCCAATATTAACTGTGCTCCATTCGGGAATCAACCACCTTGCTCCGTACAGATATTTTTCGTTAACCTCAGAGAAAAGGGTGTGGATTGCAAACCAGACACCCAGATTAAGTACAACCCCTACTACGGCAGCTGTAATTCCTGATAGTGCAGTGGTTAAACTTTTATTGCCCCGTAGGTATTCTATATAAGGAGCGCCTGTAAAAATGAATAGAAAGCAAGGTACAAAGGTAACCCAGGTAACCATCAGGGAAGCTAAAATTCCAGCTGTTAGAGGATCGAGAGAGCCGCTTAATCTATAGGCCCCCATGAAGCCTACGAACTGTACCACCTGTATCAGCGGACCCGGCGTAGTTTCGGCCATACCCAGTCCATCCAACATTTCACCGGATTGTAACCAGCCATAATCTTCAACCGCTTTTTGAGCGATATAGGCTAATACAGCATAAGCCCCTCCGAAAGTTACAACGGCCGTTTTACTGAAAAATAAGCCTTCCGAGAAGAAAATGTTTTCGACCCCAATCACCAGTCCAAGGATCAATAGTGGTAAAGACCATAGCGTTAGGAAAATAAAAATAGTCTTGAATGTTTTTTTTAAAGACGGCTTTACAGGTTGTATTTTGCTGTCAATCAATGTATTTTCATTATTATCCTTGTCTTTATGTTCTTCAGCTAATCTATGCCCTTTAATGACATGGAATTTTTCTTCCCAAAGTTTTCCGCCAATAAAACCTGTCAATCCCGCTGCTATTATTATATAAGGAAAATCTACCTCAAAGAAAAATATAGCTATAAAGGCCAAAGCCGCCAAAACAAACATGAGCTCATTTTTGATGGCCTTTTTACCTATTTTAATGACGGCTCCAACAACTATGGCTAAGACGGCAGGTTTAATACCGAAGAATATAGCTTCGACAATACCAACATCTCTGTAAGCAGCGTAAAGAATACTGAGAATTAGTATTGAAACAAATCCAGGTATTACAAATAAAATACCTGCAGTTACCCCCCCTTTCGTCCTATGCAGCAACCACCCAATATACGTGGCCAGCTGCTGGGCTTCCGGCCCAGGCAGCAGCATACAGTAATTGAGCGCATGTAAAAAGCGGTCCTCACTTATCCATTTTTTTTCTTCGACCAGAATTTTATGCATCACCGCAATCTGCCCGGCAGGTCCACCAAAGCTATAAATGGCTACTCTAATCCATACTTTTATGGCTTCTTTAAAGGGTAATTGCTCCATTAAACAATTTTTATGGCCTTATTATATCGTTCTGCTACATTATCCCAATTAATGATATTTAAAATCGTATCGACAAAATCCCCTCTTTTATTTTTGTGTTTCAAATAATATGCATGTTCCCACACATCAATAACCAATAACGGAATCACGCCCCACTGGGTCAGTTTCTGATGATTCTCACATTGCAAGATGGTTAGCGATCGGGAAAAGGGTTGATAACCCAAAATACCCCAGCCGCTTCCTTCTACGCCTTTAGATACTTTTGCTATATATACCTGGAGCTTTTCAAATGAGCCGAAATCTTTTTCTATCTGTTTCAATAGTTCTGCTTTGGGCTGTGTTTTTTTATTGGAAAGGTTTGTCCAGAAAATGGTATGTAGCACGTGGCTTGAAAAATGATACGCCAGTTTGCGTGTCCACAAATCAACCTGGTCTAAATCTCCTGATTTTAGGTGTTCTTTTATTTTAATCAAATCTTTGTTTGCACCTTTAACTGCTCCACCATGATGAAACTCATAGTGTAAGTGAAGGGTTTCTTCGTCCATATGTGGTTCCAAAAATGTTTTGTTGTAAGGAAGTGATTTCTGGATAAAGTTACCGTTTTTGTCGACCAACTTATCTATTCCATTTTCAGTCACATTCTGCGAAAATACATTGTTAGTAGGGAGTATGGTTGCTCCACCTAAAATTGCTGAGTTCCTTAAAAAATCTTTTCTGTCCATAATTTTTTCTTTTATATGATTAAAATGCTATTCCAACTTGAAAACCAAAAGTTACTGAAAAAGGTAAATCATTGCCGAATCTAAACGGAATGGGCGTAGCGAGGAAATAAGTTCCTTTTTAATTATAGGTCTGTTTATAACGGCTGTAAAACCATAACGGCCGTTGGTATTGAATGCAAGCCTGGTTAAAAAATTAAAACCTCCAATGTTTCGGTAGATAACACCTGGGTGAAAAAGTAATCCGGTTACCCTACTCGCACGATCATTAAAAGAAATCATAGGTGCAAACTCGATACTGTAAGCTATTTTGTCGCTCTGAAGGAAATTTATACCAACTGGAAAGCCTACTGTATAACTGCCATCAAAATTAAAGTGATTCCCGTCTTTTGTTATAGTGGCAATAGGATGCATAATACTAAAATAGTTTTTTATCTTAGGATAATTTGTTTCTTTATTTTCTACCTGTGAAAAAACAATTTTAGGGGTTAAAAAGGATAAAAGCAAAATAAGAATGATTTGGTTCCCGGCTCTGTTCATTATAGTTTCATGATTTTATTAAATGCAAGTATATGAATGGAATCTGTAGAAATTTGGGAAGCTGATTGGTTACCCGAAATTCACTTCAAAAATGTGCAATCCTTCTTCTTTATAATAATGAAGTCCCCATCCACTCGTTTCAGCTACCTTTAGAGCAATGGCTAATCCCAACCCCCAAGTATTGGGATTCCTGGATTGTTTGTAAAAACGGTTGAACAATTTATCCTTCTCAAATACTTTTCCTATTTCTTGCTTTTGCCCGGTATTGGCAATAATGAGCTTGTTTTCCATTATTTGAACGCTTACCATTCCATTCTCAATATTATGCAGAAAGGCGTTTTTAAGTAGGTTCTGTATCAGTATCTCCGTAAGCATAATATTTCCCTGCACTTTCAAACTATCTCGTGTTTCGGCTTTCACCGATATATTCAAGGCGGCTTTATGTTCTTCATAAAATTCCATGGATCGGCATAAAATTGTTTGAATATCAACCTGTTCCGAAAGGATAAACTGCCGGTTTTCGATTTTAGATAAGAGCAACAGAGTTTTACTCAGTTTTTTTAAGCGTTGTGTTGAACCGATAATGCCTTCAATAATTTCCGCCTGCTTCTTTGAAAGTTCAGCCTGCCCAATGAGTGCTTCCAGCCTTGACTGGATAATGGACAAGGGCGTTTGCATTTCATGTGAAGCGTTTTCAATAAATTGCTTTTGGCTTTGAAAGACTTCAGTATTTTTTCGGACCAGCTCATTCACAGCTTCATTCAGCATCCGGAACTCATCAATATTTGTAGATGGTAATTCGGGCATTTTCTCTTTATCAAAGCGCAAGAGCCGGAGCCTTTCGAGCATTTCAAAAAACGATTTCCATATTTTTTTGGAGATAATACGTTGGGTTAAGTAAAAAGAAAGCGCCAAGCCCATAAATAGGCTGCCGAGTGTAATGGCAATGGTACCTATCATTTCTCCCGCTTCCAGATGTGGCTTTATAATTTCCAGCCGGTAGTTATTATTGTGTAATTTCACATAAGCTGTAAGCTTTCGGTACTCATCAAACTCATCATCAACAGGCTCATAAATAAGAGTGTCAGTGTAGCTTTCATAGCTTTCCTGAAACACCTTCTTTTCAACAGGAAAAAAGGTAAAATCGTCTAGTGGGTTATCCTCTTTAAAAGGAGCTTCAGGATTTTCTTCTAGATAAGCTAGCAAGTTGACTTTGCGGTTGTTCAACACTTCATCTACATTTTGAAGTACATTCCAGCTAAGTACCAAATAAAACAATATCGAAAAAATCCCGAACAAGACGAGGAAATACAGCATTTGAAGGCGGGATGTGTAGGTAAGCAGCTTCATAAAGCCTGAATTTGATAACCTACCCCATAGATGTTATTTATTTCTACTTGTGCCCCGGCATCTTTCAGCTTTCGTTTGAGGTTCTTAATCTGAGAAAACAAAAAATCAAAACTCTGGGCCTCATCTACATAATCACCCCATACGTACTCTGCGAGCGCCATTTTAGAAATAATACGTTTATTATTGTTAATGAGGTGGATGAGTATAGCATATTCTTTTTTAGTAAATGAGATTGGCGTAGAAAAGTTATCTATTCTCACTAGGTATTGGCCTAGATCTATTACCATATTGGCAAAGCGGATAGGCTTATTGGTTTTAAACTGTTTCCTACGAATGACGGCTTTTATCCGGGCATTAAGTTCTGAAAAATAAAATGGTTTTATCAGGTAATCATCAGCTCCTAATTCGAGGCCAGTTAACTTATCATCTAGGGAATCTCTTGCAGAAAGAATAATAACACCATCAGTCTTATCTTCTTTTTTAAGAATTTCAAGAATTTCGAACCCACTGCCATCCGGTAAATTAATGTCTAGAATTAGACAGTCATAATCGTATAAATAAACACGTTCTTGGGCTGTTTGAAAGTTGCCTGCCGAATCATATAAATAGCCTTCTTTGGCCGCGAAATCCTCAAGGCTTTTTAACAGGTACGGTTCATCTTCTACAATCAGTAATTTCATAATAAATACAAATTAAGAAATTAATTCTGTAGAAATACTGGCTGAGCAATATCTTCTTCGCTTCAGTTCGATCTCAAAATCCATTGGCAAATAAAAAAATATGATCGGCAACCAAAACAATAACAGCTGAATCAAAGCCCCCAAAGTTTCTCAGTATAACGGACAAAAGTTTTTTAAAAGATAAATTTGGATTGGTGATAAATTTATGACCAAATACTTTGCTCTCAACGGCTTCCGGTAAATAGAAGCTAAAATGGAAAAAACAAAGGATTTTAAGGATATCAAATAGGTTAATTTTTATTAATAGGTTGATCAAAATTCCTAGACCTGAAATGATCCACCCAGTTTCGAAGAAATTCTGCGACAAATAAAGATATAAGCTATTTTAGAAGTAGTTTCTACTTTCTTCAGTATTTGAAAACAAAATTTGAACAAAAAACTTGAATCCGAATTGGTGACCTTGAAACAAGACTATTACAAAGTCTCTATTAATAAAGGTTTATAAATAAAAGGTACGGTCTGTTACCATTTCTGTTTTTTCATCGTTCAACTTTTCTCTTAAATTATCAATATCATTAGAAATTTTAGAATCAATTACTCGTGCATAGATCTGTGTAGTGGATAATTTGGTATGGCCTAAAAGCTTGGAAACTGTTTCTATGGGAACGCCATTAGCTAAAGTTATCGTTGTGGCAAAAGTATGCCTGGCGGTATGAAAACTCAGTTGTTTTTTTATTTTCACCTCTTTAGCTATTTCTTTTAAATACTGGTTGGTTTTCTGGTTGGAATAAACCGGTAGCAATTTTTCCGTTCCGTCTATTTTAGGATGAGTCTTATATCTTTTTAGAATTCGTTCCGCCTCTGCGAGTAATGGAACTCTCACAGCAGTATTCGTTTTACTCCTTCGGGTATAAATCCATTTATTGCCATCCACTCCAATTTGCAAATTGTTTTTATTTAAGGCTTTGGCATCAGCATAAGCCAGCCCGGTATAACAGGCAAAAACAAAAATATCCCGGTTAATAGTTAATACCGGTTTTTCAAACTCTTCGTTTTTGATCTTTTCCAGCTCGGTCTTGTTTAAATAAACCATATCCACCTGATCAAAGCGTAGCTTGAACCTTTTGGTGGGGTTCTTTTCAATCCAATCTAAATGTTCGGCCAGGCGCATTAGTTTTTTGAACCGCTCCATATGCTTCATTACTCCATTATTTTGAAGGCCCGGCAAAACACGTAAATAACTTTCAAATCCCAGGGTAAACTGGTAATCAATTTGCTTTAGATAAACATCTGAAGTATGATGCTGGGCTTTTAAATAATCTTTTAGGTAATTTTCCGTAGTCGTATAATTTTTCATGGTACCATATTTTAACACCTTATCCATCTTTTCTTTGTGATAGTTAATCAAATAGGTAAGCGTATAATGTTGCTGGTCACTACCCAGGTATCTAGCTTTGACTGTTTGTGTGGTTACCAGCAGTCCTTCTTTTAAAAGGCTATCATAGGTTTTATATAATTGCGCTTTGGTTTCATCAATCTTTTTATTGATCTGCCGACTTTCAGAAGTGTTACCGGTAAGTTTACTGGCTGATTGGTTCCACTTGTCTACCGGAATAGTTCGTTTTAAACTTATTTCTAATGATTTACCGTTAACGGTGATTCGGGCATAGAGGAGGGCTAAGGCTGGTTGCTTTTTCTTTTTGCGAATAAAAAAAGAAATGGAAAAGGTTTGACTGGTACGCATCGTTATGTTATTTTAATGAAACAATTAATTAAGGCGAAAGTCAAACTACCAATACGCAATTATGGAGTATCGGTAAGCTAAAAATACAAAAAAATAACTCACGATAAACTCACAAATTCCCAGTGAACTCACGGTGAACTCACATAAAATTTAACACTGTTTGTTAAAATTTGAGCAAAAAAGAAAGGGCAACTATATGAAAACCATATAATTACCCTTTAATTATGTTAAAATATAACTTGTTAAAGTCGGGGTGGCAGAACGCTACCCAGCCCTTAAATGCCTTGTCAATCGGGAGGTTTCGAAAGTTGCTTTCAAAAGGTCACCGAATCGGAACCATTTTATTCAATATCAATTGACTTTATTTCGTCAATTTCACTTAATACAAAAATAGCAAATTCTTTATCCTTTTCACCATAATAATTAATAGTATCAGAGCTTAAAAATATTATGCTAAAGGGAGTATTGGACATGTTCAAAATGCTCTTTAGTGAAAAAATCAGGTAGAGTAAAAGATATTGTTTTGCTTGATGGATCAAACGAAAGAATGGTAGGGATATAGAGTTTTCCAAGATCAAACATCAGATTAGGTGTTTTCAGTTCATCTTTTACTAATGTACTAAAAGAATCATATACCTAAACCAATTTTGGCAATCTGAAAATTTAATTTTAATGTTGCTTAGAGCTGTAGACTAAATTACCATTGCGTAAAAATTGTTTCGTTTAAATGGTAATAATTATAATTTTGGCTGGATAATTGCGTTAATAACATTAAAGATACCAAGAACTTCCCGGAACAACCGACAATTCTTCCTCGATTTATCGTTTTATCTATCACCTTTAATAACGCCTTAATTTGCAAAATCATCCTAAATTTTCACGGTCGTTAGATCGTAATTTTGTAAAACTTTTACAAAAAAGAGTTCGTCAGTATTTTAAAGATAATGAGATTTCCACCCATGCTAATCGCAGTATGGTAACAAAAACAATAGTAATGCTTTTATTGTTTTTAGGTCCTATAATTATTTTATGTTCGGGTATCGTCACATCTGCTTGGATGTTATTCTTACTTTATATTACCAGTGGTTTTGGTATGGCTGGAATTGGTATGGGGGTAATGCACGATGCTATTCATGGATCTTATTCTAAACATACAAAACTAAACACAATCCTTGGTTACTCTATGAATATTATTGGAGCAAATGCTACTGTTTGGCATTTGCAACACAATGTTTTACACCATACCTATACCAACATCCATGATGCCGATGATGATTTAAATATGCCATTTTTTTTACGATTTTCACCGCATAAAAAGAAATACAAAATTCATCGTTTTCAATTTATTTACGTGTGGTTTTTTTATAGTATTTCAACATTAGCTTGGATTAGCGCAAAAGATTTTGTGAGATTAACCAGGTATCGAAAGATGGGATTGATCGAAAATCGGAATAAATTTTATAAGAGCCTATTTCATTTGACTCTATGGAAATTGGCTTATTACAGTTACGCTATAGTCTTACCTATTATCGTATTGCCATTTTCTCCAAGGCTTATTATTCTTGCTTTTATATCCATGCATTTGATAACAGGCCTTCTAATAAGCTGTGTTTTTCAGGTCGCACATGTTATGCCGAATGTTGATTATCCATTAACGGATGATAAAGGTGAAATTGATAATAATTGGTTAGTACATCAATTACTAACTACCTCTAATTTTTCACCGAAGAATAAGATATTTTCCTGGTTAATAGGAGGATTGAATTATCAAATAGAACACCATTTGTTTCCTAATGTCTGTCATGTTCACTATCGTCATATTAGCCCAATTGTACAAAATACAGCGCTTGAATTTGGTATTCCTTATAATCAAAAATCAACCTTTACTGAAGCGATTGCAGATCATATCGCTATGTTAAGAAATCTTGGTAAACAATAGCAGGACTGCTATAATTAAAAAGCTCCTTAAATTTTAAGGAGCTTTTTATTTTATTGTTAGTAATTCTTTCTTCCATTAAAAATGAAGGGAAATCCTCCAAATACATAAATTAAAAAAATAAGTAAAAAACAGATAATAGCAATCGAAACTACGAAAACCTCTGTAAAAAGTAATGTCATATATCAAACATTATGGTTTGTATACAAATTTACATTATTCCTAATTATAAAAATACTCTATATGCTTTTTAAAATAACAAATAAAACTCTTTAGTGTTATTTAGCATATGTCTTTTTCTATTGAAGAGTCATTTTTTTAATGGTTCTGATAAAATAAAGTGCTTATAAGGTTAATACAAAGAAAAATGTTATACCTTACACTAGCATTACAAATACCTGTACCTAGGACTCCCCTAACGTTGATTATATTTAATTTTTCTCCTTTTTGGTTCTCTTTTCGGTAATGTTTATTCGTTTGCGGCACTAGTCAACACAAGTCGTTTTTATCAATATAATTAATTCGGGGTATTGTGTGACTATCCAATAAATATTTTAATTATAAAAAATTGATCCTATGGGAGACTCCGTTTCAAAAAAAGAATATAACAAAAAAAAGGTTGAAAAAAGAAAGCTGAAGCAGCAGCGTAGAGAGAATCGTAAGACTGATAATAATAAAGGGAAGACTTTTGAAGAAATGTTGATTTATGTCGATAAATCTGGCCATCTAAGTAAGGTTCCTCAAAATGATCCTAATCATGATGATGCCGCCCTTCATTCTTTTCAAGAAGATCAAAATCTCGATCATAAAACAAAACGAAAAGGAATTGTTATTTCTTTTTTTACAGAAAAAGGGTATGGTTTTATAAAAGATCAAAAATCTGGAACTAATATCTTTTTTCACATCTTAGATATTTTGGAAGATCTTATGCCACAAGACAAGGTTCTTTTTATAAAACAAAAAACAGTTAAGGGCTCCAAAGCTGTTCGGGTAGAAAAAAGGTGATTATGCTTTATTTGCTGAAGGTCTAAAAAGCCTTCAGATATGGAAAATTACCTTAGACTAAATATGGCTAATTACATTAAAATATCTTTAATATGGGGTATTAGCTCTAAGCTATTATTTCCAAATAAAATCTGGAATTGATATTTTTTAAAAAAGGAAAAGTGATTGCAAATATTTCAATTTCACCTCTGAAAATTCCTGAAAAATATCCAATCTTATCATTAGAGCTAAAGAAAACGTCATTCATTCGATTAATCAAGCTATTAAATCATAAAATATGAGACAACTTAAAATTATTAAACAGACAACAAATAAAAATGATCCAACTTTAAATTTTTATTTAAAAGACATCCATCCAATTGCTCTTGTTACAGGAGAAGAAGAAGTTGAACTTACAAGAAAAATTAAAGCTGGTGATCAGAAAGCTCTAAATATTCTTATCACATCAAATTTAAGGTTTGTGATTTCTGTAGCTAAGCAATACCAGTTTCAGGGCTTAAGCTTATCAGATTTAATTGCTGAAGGAAATATGGGGCTTATCAAAGCAGCCAATCGCTTCGACGAAACAAGAGGATTTAAATTCATTTCTTATGCTGTTTGGTGGATACGTCAGGGAATTGTACAATCAATCTCTGAGAACGCAAGGGTCGTAAGATTACCTCTAAATAAAATCGCTGTAATTAATAAAATTAGAAAAGCAAATTCTGAACTTCAGCAATTGTTACAGCGAGATGCTTCTTCCGAAGAAATTTCTGATTTTTTGCAACTCCCTTTAGCAGAAATAGAACAAGCAACAAAAAGTAATGCCACATACCTTTCCTTGGATAAACCACTAACAACAGATAGTAACAATTTAACTTTAGGACATATTATTAAAAGTGAAACAGATGATCCTGACCAAAAACTTTTAACCAAATCAGTATCGAAAGAAATCAGTCAATTGATGAACATACTAAAACACAGGGAAAAAGAAGTTATCATTTTATTATATGGTCTTAATGGACGCGAAGCTAAAAGCTTAAAAGATGTTAGTAAATATCTAGGCTTAACTTCAGAACGCGTTCGACAAATTAAGGAAATGGGACTAATTAAACTTCGTAATTCTCCGAAAGCAGCCAACGTTTTTCTAGACTTTTTTTGAGCTATTAGTATTAATATTGACTTTAAGTAATTCTTAGTTATTATTGACCTAATGAACTATAATTACGATTTGTTTAAAATAGGATAAGAAGTCAATTCATTTTCGAAATATATAAGTTCTTTAGCTTCTGGGTTATTTATTATTTTACAATAATAAATATTGTAAGCATAAATTCTTATACTTAGTTCTTGTTCAGGAAATTTTTTAGCACAAACGCGATCCATAGTTTGATATAAAGGCTTTTTATAAAGCATATGTAGTTTAGGTTAAATTTATAGTTACAATTTTGAATTTTTCATTGGCCTCTAAAGAATAAGTAATACCTGATGGGACAATAATAGAATCACCTGATTGAAGATATGTAGAAACTTCATCTACCACCATCTCTGCCTTCCCTTCAATCAAAAAATGAAGTTGAGTATTGGCTGATTTAACCGCTAAAACTTTACCATAGTCAAATGCCATCAACTCAACAATTCTAGATGCTTTATCAATTATAGTTCGTCTAATTATAGCATTAGAACTATAGGTAATTTCCTTTCGTAAATTAAAGGGAACCAACTGACCAAATTCATTTTCTTTCATCCTTAATTTAATTACAAACAATGAGTTTATTGCACTACTATATGCGACTGTGATAGATTGTCTTAGCACTATGAAATGTACATTGAATTATCGGTATAAATGATTTAAAACTGAATTATTAAAATTAGTGATCTAAAAGGTGTATGCATTGAGAGCTATCTTATGCATAGCCATTTTAAAATTTTGAACCACTTATAGATTTGAAATTTAATGTCAATAAAAAATATCCAAAAACAAATAACAAAGCTAGGCTAAGGGGTTATGCAAGAGGATAACACGCAAAGCGGTGTTATTCGACCCTTTTAATTTTTAAAACACTGTTATTTAGAGTTTTATAATTTTTAAATTTCGAAATATGTCCATCCCTGTGGATATATCCCGTTGGAAAGATCTATAAAGCCTAGAGTAATGTAACCAGAATGTCTTAGAATAGTATCCATTAAGGCAAAATTGCAATACTCCTCACCATATTTCCTTTCACTACGTTGCAGTCAAAACGGTTCGTCAAAATGATCTTGAACATAAGCCAAAAGCAAACAAAAAGTTTAATGGATTGAAGCGGAAAATTTACTTTTGTCTCACGTTCGCTTTAGCAGCATTCCAGTATGGTTGACCGATCTATATTTCATAGTTTTAAGTTTACATTGAATATTACAGCCTTACCTTTTTG
>NZ_ARYN01000018.1 GCF_002094855.1 Zunongwangia atlantica 22II14-10F7 | reverse complement strand
TTTGTATCAAGACAAAATGAACAGGTGAATTCAAAAAAGTCCATTTTCTAAACTCTAAAAGCGAAGCGATCTAAAATCTAAGAAACTGCGCGAGGGATTGCAGCGTAAAGCCTGCCTCGCCGGCAGGCAGGCCCGACCTGTAAGGTCGCGCCCCAAATAAGATTACAATTAAAATGAATAAAAAGAAAGTAACTGCTGTTTTTGATATTGGGAAAACCAACAAGAAATTTTTCCTGTTCGATAAGGATTATCAGGAGGTTTTTCGGGATTATACGCGTTTGCCGCTAACGGTAGATGAGGATGGTTATCCTACCGAAGATATTACGCTTTTACGACAGTGGATCAAAGATACGTTTCATTCGATTTTAGAAAGTGAAGAATATGAAGTAAAATCGATCAATTTTTCGACGTATGGGGCGAGTTTGGTGCATTTAGATCATCACGGAAATGTGTTGACGCCTTTATATAACTACACGAAACCGATTGAGAAGGAAATTACCGATGAATTTTATGCGAAATACGGCGGCGAATTAAAGATCGCCAAAGAGACCGCTTCACCACAATCGGGAATGCTAAATTCGGGATTACAGTTGTTTTGGCTGAAGAAAAAATACCCTGAGATTTTTAACAAAATCAAGTATACGCTTCATCTTCCGCAGTATTTATCGTTTTTATTTACGGGGATTCCGGTGAGCGAATATACCTCGATCGGTTGCCACACCAATTTGTGGGATTTCGATAAGGAAGATTATCACGAGTGGGTTTATGAAGAAGGTTTCGATCAATTATTCGGGCCAATTATTCCGACGGCGAGTAGTATAAACACCTCTTACAAAGGGAAAAAGATAAAAATTGGTGTTGGGATTCACGATAGTTCTTCGGCATTATTGCCCTATATTTTAAGTAAGAAGAAACCATTTTTATTGCTTTCAACAGGAACCTGGAGTATTTCATTGAATCCATTTAACGAAGAAAGTCTAGGAGATGAAGATATTAAAAATAATTGTCTGAATTACCTGCGTGTCGATGGAAAACGTGTAAAAGCTTCTCGCTTTTTTATGGGAAATGAATACCGAATTCAGGTTGAAAAACTCGGCGAATACTACGGAAAGGAATACGGATTTCACCGTGATGTAAAGTTTGATCAGCAGCTATATTTAAGATTGATTGAAAAACCATCGATTTATTTCAAATTTGAAGGGATTTCGCTTCAAAGAAAAGAATTACACCAAACCGATTTGAAACCTTTTCCAACTTTTGAAGAAGCCTATCATCAATTAATGATCGAACTGATGGAATTACAGATTCATACCATTAGAAATGCGATAGGAAACTCGCCTATTTATAAAATTTATATCGACGGTGGTTTTACCGATAATGATGTGTTTATGAAATTAATGGCGCATCATTTTAGCGAATTCAAAGTACTATCGACACATTCACCTTTAGGTTCAGCTTTAGGTGCTGCGATGGTGATATCTAATAAAAAAGTAGATTCCAAATTTTTAAAAGAAAACTACCGAATGAAGAAGTTAGTTCCGCTGCTGTTGACGAAGTAGTTGTTAAGTAGTGAGAAGTTAGTATTGAGAGATTAGATGCTAGAAAATAGACTCTAATTTCTATTTATAGAAGAAAGTAAAATGGCCTATCGAAAGTTTATCGTAAAATTTGAAGTGAAAATGCCGTAAAATTTTAGGCTGTTTGAGCGATAGCGAGTTCCTAAAATTTAGGCATCGAACGATAAATTTAGATAAGTGTTTGTAAGCCTTAATTTTTTGGTTCGTTTTGTATCAAGACAAAATGAACAGATTGAATAAATAAGTTTTGATAAGATTTTGAAAAAAGTTCAGAATGACGAAAATAAAAGAATAATTAAAGCTGAATACATTCAGTTTTAAGCCAAAATAATATCAACTGTTAACTAATAACCGTAAACAGTAAACTAAAATAGACCTATGGCCTTTCCATTTAACACCGAATATCCGTCGATCGAATCGCTTCGTGAGCGTGCGCAAAAGCGTATGCCGCGTTTTGCATTCGAATACCTGGACGGAGGCTGTAACGAGAATATCAATATCAAAAGAAATACCGATGAAATTAGGGAAATTCAGCTTAAACCCAGATACCTCAAAAACTACAGTAAATCGAGGTTAGAAACTGAATTGTTCGGTATAAAATACGATGCCCCTTTTGGGATTTCGCCCATTGGTTTACAAGGCTTAATGTGGCCAAATGCACCCGAAATCTTAGCAAAAGCATCGTTGAAACATAACATTCCGTTTGTTTTGAGTACGGTAACTTCAACAAGTATCGAACGAGCGAGTGAATTAACTGAAGGTCGCGCCTGGTTTCAGCTATATAATCCTACCGAAGATTGGTTACGTGATGATATTTTAAAACGAGCTGAAGCCGCTGAAGTTCCGGTTTTGGTGATTTTATGTGATGTTCCCACTTTTGGCTATCGTCCAAAAGAGATTAGAAACGGACTCGCAATGCCACCGCAAATGAATTTCAGAAATGTATTGCAGGTAATGGGCAAACCCGCTTGGGCGATGGAAACTTTAAAACACGGCGCGCCAAATTTTGCGACAATGAAAAAATATATGGAAAAAGGGATGAGCATTAAACAGCTTGGCGCCTGGATGAATGCTACTTTTTCCGGAAGATTAAATGAAGAAAAAATTAAACCACTTCGTGATCTTTGGAAAGGAAAATTGGTGCTGAAAGGAGTCGTTTCCGATGAAGATGCTGAAGAAGCGATTCGATTAGGTTTTGACGGAATTATTGTTTCCAATCACGGCGGAAGACAATTAGACGCAGGGGAATCGACCATAAAGCCACTTTCTCATATTGCTGAAAAATATAAAGATCAAATTACGGTAATGATGGATAGCGGAATTCGTTCCGGTCCCGACATTGCTAGAGTTATGAGTAGCGGAGCCGATTTTAGCTTTTTGGGACGGTCGTTTATGTACGGCGTTGGAGCTTTAGGTGATAAAGGCGGTGATCATACCATCGCAATGCTAAAAATGCAATTGCAGCAAGTTTTAGAACAAGTTTGCTGCGAAAAAGTAACCGATCTTCCTAAGTACTTGGTGAAGGAGTGATTAGAGTTGAAAAGTGAGATTTTAGATTTTAGAAAAGAAATGCTAGAATATAGAAAATAGACGAGTAATTCTAGATTAGAGATTATTAAAACTGTCATCCCGGACTTGATCCGGGATCTCATCCAGTTGAAAGGATTACGATCTTTCTTATTGCGCAAGAAATTATATTTTAAAAACGTTGAATCGAAAAAGTGCTTCGTGGCCTACTTTTTTTGCCAATAAAAAAAGTAACACTGTCAATATAAAATTAAATAGTTTTAAAAGGTTTTAACTTTTACTAAATCGATTGAAATAAAGTAGTAACAAAATAAAAGCTGAAAGCTAATTGCTGATAGCTAACATCTAAAAAAATGAGTCAGGCACAAATAGAAGAAGAAGTATTAACCGAGGAAGTTTCGGGAGAATTTGAACGCGAACGTGTTCCTGAATCCAAATTAAAAAGTTGGAAAAGCTTTTTAGGAATGTATGCCGGTGAGCACGCCGCCGGAACCGAGTTTGTGATCGGTCCACTTTTTTTGACTACCGGAGTTAGTGCTTTCGACTTGATTATTGGATTGCTTTTAGGCAATTTGATGGCGGTTTTGAGCTGGCGTTTTCTTACAGCAGAAATCGGTACCAAATTTAGATACACACTTTACTATCATCTAGAAAAAATCTGCGGAAAACGTCTGGTTACAGTTTACAATCTTGCAAACGGAATTTTGTTCTGTTTCTTAGCCGGAGCAATGATCACCGTTTCTGCAACCGCGGTAGGCGTTCCATTCGATATGGAAATGCCGAAATTAACCGACACAATGCCTAACAGTGCCACCTGGATAATTATTGTATTGGTAATTGGGGCGGTAATCTCGGTAATTGCTGCCAAAGGTTATAGCACTGTAGCGAAAGCTGCTAATTGGATGAGTCCGATTATTGTAGCTGCTTTTGTGATCTGCGGAATTGTTTCGCTAGTGAATTTAGACGTACATAGCTTTTCTGATTTTTGGAACATTTGGGGCGAAGGAAGCGAACCTTTTCCCGGGCAAATAAAATATACGTTTTGGCACGTATTTTTGTGGTCTTGGTTTGCGAATGCAGCAATGCATATCGGGATGTCAGATCTATCGGTTTTTCGATTTGCCAAAAAACCAAGTTCTGGTTGGACGACGGCTGCCGGAATTTATATTGGGCACTATATCGCTTGGATCGCAGCTGCATTATTATACGCCGTCTACTTAAAATCTCCTGAAGCCCAGGCTATTTTAGCGAGTGGCGAAGCACCATCCGTTGCACCTGGACCATTAGCTTACAATGCGATTGGTGTCTTCGGAATTATTGCGGTAATTCTTGCAGGATGGACAACGGCAAATCCAACAATTTACCGAGCCGGGTTAGCATTTCAGGCCATTATTCCGAAGGCTTCTACGGCTTGGGTGACAATTATTGCCGGAACGGTAGCCACTATTGCCGGTCTATTTCCGGCTTTTGCGATGAAATTATTAGGTTTTGTAGCGCTTTACGGATTCATTTTAGCACCTATCGGAGCCATTATTGTTTTTGAATATTTCTTCGGAAAGAAATTTGGCATCCAATCATTCTATGCTGAAAAATCGGGAACTAAATTTAATCAGGCCGTATTTTGGGCCTGGGTAATTAGTTTTGGTGTATTCTATTTTATCTCCATTCAATTTGATGTGTTCTTATCTTTTGTTACACTACCCGCTTGGCTTTGCTGCGGAATTCTATATTTAGTTTTCAGCAAAATGATGCAGAAGAAAACAATTCCAAGCTAATAATTTAAAATTTTCAATATAATCTAAGGACTGTTTTATACAGTCCTTTTTTTTATTATAGAAGTTTAAATTCTATGTATTAAGATTATATATTTTGAAGTAGTTTTTTTAGTAAACTTCCTCGGGGCAAACCCTCGAGACATTCGTTGGAAACAATTTTTTAATTTCGAGGCAGGCCTCGGGGGTATTATTCCCTTTGGCAGTGCCAATAAAATTACGAGAAATTAAAAATTATTCTACAGAAAAATATAGTGATTTACAATCTATCCAATCTTTACGGTTATTTATATAAATTTAAGTAAAAACTTAATTTATGTTAATAAAAACCAAATTAAAACTGAGTTGAAGCTTATTTTCAAAATCAAAAGTAAATAACGAATCATCAGTCATTAACATTAATTAAAACAAATTTTACACATAAAACGATTTATCAATAATAATTTATCACTAAAGCAGCATAGTGCAGGATACGAAAACGTTTTCATTAAGGTAATTTAGATTTACTAAATAATTAACATATAAATATTTCAAAATAATACCACAACTATTAATTACATGAAAGTTTTTAACAGATTAATAATCTTTCTTGCCATCATTTTATTCATTAGTTGTTCTGATAAAGAATTCGATGAATATTATGGTAGACCAGAAAACTTGGAACAACCCATTTATCAAACATTAGAAGAGAAAAGTAACTTTAGTTCACTACTACGTGTTATAGATAAAGCTGGATATAAAGATATATTAGGCAAATCCGGATATTGGACGATGTTTGCCCCTAACGATAATGCTTTTTCGGAATTCTTGGAAGCAGAAAGTATATCAGATATAGAAAGTATCGATTCTATATTAGCAGGTAAGATTGTAAAATATTCCTTAGTATACAATGCGTTTAGAACAGAACGGTTACCAGATTATCAATCTTCAACCGGATGGATAGAAGATCAGGCTTTTAAAAGAAGGACTGCCTACTATGACAGCTTCAGGAATGAAATGGTTGATGGTCAACAAATCGTTGTTGTTGGTTCCAATCGTAATAATACGAACGGAAGTAATTATTATATCAATGGTGATAACAACAATAAATACATTTCATATTTCTCTGAAGATTTTATGTTAGAACAAGGATATACTAGTTATGATTACAACTTTTTTTATCCCAACGAAGAATTAACAGACCTAACTGTTATGAACGCTCAGGCTATAAATGTTGATATTATTGCTGAGAATGGTATTGTACATGAAATTGACAGAGTCCTTTTGCCTCCACAAAATATTGACAATTATCTATCAGAAAACGCCAGTTACAGCCTGTTCTATGAAATAATGGAGAATAATCTAATAAATTATATTTTTAATGAAGACGCAACAAAGAGCTACTATAATTTCACAGGTAATTCTCAAGATGTTTTCGTAAAGGTTTATGACCAAGCGTTGCCATTTTCGCCTAATAACGAAAATTTTTTTAAAGAAATGGATAATGATGGGCAATCTAATGGATATACTTTATTTGCGCCTGAAAATTCTGTTTTTCAAGAATTTGTAAATGAAGTTCTTTTGAAAAATTATTCTTCACTAGAACAAATGCCTAAATATATTTTCGAAGATCTCTATAATGCACATATGTGGCCTAGTAGTGTTTGGCCGTCAAAGTATCAAGCATCCATTAACGGTCTAGACGAAGAGCCTAGATTTGATTTCAACACTGATATAATAGATGTTAAATTACTTAGCAATGGTTTCTTTTATGGAACAAACAAAGTTCAGGCTTCAAACTATTTCTACAGTGTCTACACATCACCTTATTTAGACCCAGATTACACTTTAATGACCCGACTATTGAATGATACTGACGGTTATCGAAATCTAATTAGCAACATAAATAGAAGATGGACATTATTCATGATGTCTGACGATGTAATGAATAATTTAGGATATAGTTATGATATAGATCGATCTGAGTGGGTATACGAGTCACCAGAAAATGGAAATATTGTGACTGGGAACATTGCAAAGCAAAGAGCATTAAGAATATTATATAACCATATTGTTTATACGCCAAATAATGAACTTGAAGATTTATCTGGTTCTGGAATTATTAGAACTGGCGATAATGAATTACCAGGAGAATACATTAAGTATGAAAACAATAGAGTTTATGCTGCAGGAAATGAAGTGCTTGAAAATTATGTGAATATTACAGGATCAGAAACTCAAAATAACGGTATTGTTTATTATACAGACAACCTTTTAGAATTTAGTGAAGAGGCTCCAGGAATAGATTTGAAAAACCTTGCTGAAATAGAAGATTCACCTTTTCAATATTTCTTCAATTATTTAGAAAACTCTCAATTTTATAATCCTGACGGTAGTACTTTATCTATTGTTACATTAGGAACTCGATACACCTTTCTAATTCCAAACAATAGTGCTATTGAGCAAGCTGTACAGGATGGAGCTTTACCAGCGACAGAAACTGGTGAGCCTAACTTTAATCCGAGCACATTCGAAGATCAAGAATTAGTTTCAAATTTTATTAGATATCATATAATTACTGATAGAATAATTTCCGACGACGGAAAAGTAACAGGAGATTACGAAACTTTACTTCAAGATAATTTAGGAGAATCAACCTACTTAACATTCGAGACCTCACCAGGAAATCTAAGTATAACCGACAATAGTGGAAGAGATGCAAATTTTATTCCTTCATTTAGTAATAATCTAGCTGATAGATCTTTGATCCATTTAATAGACAACTATCTCTTATATACCGAATAAACTAGTATGAAACATAAAACTACTCAATTCCTTTACAGCTTTTCATTTATTATCATTTTAATGTATAGCTCATCTATTCTGTTCGCTCAAGAACAACAAATGGTAATAAGAGGTACTGTAATTGATGAAAATACTAAAGAACCTGTTGCAGGCGCTACAATCATAGAACAGGATAAAGAAAAAAGAACAATAACTGGCGTTGTTAGTGATTTTGATGGAAATTTTGCAATAAAAATTAAGAACAGTAGTAATAATTTATCTGTCTCAATTCTTGGATATGAGTCCAAAACCTTACCTATTACAAACGAAAGACAAATAACTATCGAATTAAAATCTTCAATTGATCAACTTGATGAAGTAAGAATCAGTATGCAAAAAAAAGCAACGGAAACAGGTCTTTTAAATATTGCAGAGCGTAATCAAACTACAAGTGTAGTAACAGTCGAGGCTAGTGATATAGAAACTTCACAGGCAGCGTCTATCGACGAGGCATTACAAGGCCGAATGCCTGGTGTAGATATCGTTGCGACGAGTGGTGACCCTGGTGCTGGAATGCAAATCCGAATTCGAGGAACTTCATCCATTACCGGATCTTCAAATCCACTTATCGTTGTCGATGGTATGCCATATGAAACTGAAGTTCCCGATGATTTTAACTTTGGTAGTGCTGATGCTCAGGGCTATGCTGCTTTGTTAAATATTGCACCAACTGACATTGAAAACATTAGTGTTTTAAAGGATGCTGCTGCCACAGCTATGTGGGGGGCTCGAGCAGCTGCTGGTGTTTTAATTATAAATACAAAAAGAGGGTCTGTAGGTAAACCAAGAATAGGATATACTTTCCGAGGAACATATTCTGAATTACCAAAAACAATTCCTATGCTAAACGGTGATCAATATTCACAATTGATCCCTGAAGCTTTTATGAATAGAAACGGTGTTCCCCTAAATACGCTTACTACGAAAGAATTTCAGTACGATCCTCAAGAAGTATATTTCTACAAAAATTATGGAAATAACACTAACTGGATAGATGCAGTAACACAAACAGGACTAACAGGAGAGCATAATCTCTCCTTACAAGGTGGAGGAGAAAAAGCTCGATATTTTACTTCGGTTGGTTATTATGACTCGAAAGGAGTGGTTAAAGGTACAGGTTACCAAAGAATTAATGGAAGATTAAACCTAGACTATGTAGTTTCGGATAGAATAAGATTCAAAACTGATATTGCTTATACTCATAATAATACAGATAGAAATTATGAAAATATAACTGGTGAAGCCTACACCAAAATGCCAAATATGAGTATCTATGAATTCAATGAACAAGGAGAACTTACTCCTAACTATTTTACTCCAGCTCAGAATATTCAGGGATTATACCCTGGTACTTTTAATCCATTAGCCATGGCTGAATATGCTACAAATGAGCAAGTAAGTGAACGAATAGTTCCGCATTTCAACCTTAATGTAGAACTCATACCAAAACGATTGATCTCTACGTTCGATCTACAATTTGACTTTAATAGTACAAAAACAAAAACTTTTCTACCGCAAATAGCTACTGGAAGACCTATTACAGAAACAGTTGTGAACAGGGCTTCTGATGCAGATGTTGACGTTACCAGTGTAACAACAAAAACAAATTTCATTTATACTCCAGACTTTGGTGAAGATCAGGACTTACAAGCAATATTATCTCTGCAAACTAATGATTATAGGTATGAATCACATAATGCAATGACCTCAAATACAGCTTCATCCTTTCTCACAGATCCTTCAGTTCCCTCTAGAACACAAAACTCAACTCTAGATTTAAATGCCAGAAGTTTACAATCAAGAAACGTTGCTGGATTAATTAACGCTCAATATAGCTTATTAGATAGATACATTGTTAATGCTGGAGTTCGAGCAGATGGAAACTCTAAGTTTGGCCCAGCAAACCGTTATGCGGTATTTCCATCTATTTCATCAAGATGGAGAGTTTCTGGAGAACCTTTTATGGAACAATATGACTGGATCGACGATTTAAGTGTTCGAGCGAGTTATGGTCAATCTGGACGAGCTCCCAGTAATGATTATGGATACTTTAGTAACTATACAAATTATAATACACAATACTTAGGATATAATGGAGTCTATCCATCCAATATTCAACTAACTAATTTAAGATGGGAAACTCTAACTGGTAAAAACCTAGGTTTTAACCTTCAAATGTTAGATCGCAGAATTATTTTAGATGTTGATTTGTATCAAAATACAACCGAAGATTTAATATTTAGAAATCTTGATTTAACAACTGTTTCAGGCTACAGCAATATTGACAGAAATGTAGGTACAATAGACAATCAAGGCTGGGAAATTGGTCTCTACACGACCCCTATTAAAACTGATAAATGGAATGTAGACTTTAATTTTAATATTGCTCATAACCAAAACGTTATTCGTGAGATATCGGAATATTTTCCCAATGAAAGTGGAAATGTTACAGTTAACGGTGAGTTCAAAAGGTTTTTACAAATAGATAATCCGTTTGGATCTTTTTATGGATACCGTTTTAAGGGAGTATATCCTGATCTTGAATCAACACAGGCTAAAGATGCTAATGGAAACGTAATAACAGGTCCTAATGGTCAGATAGTATATATGCGCTTTAATTATCCTAACACTGATTATATTTTTCAGCCAGGAGACGCGATATATGAAGATATCAATAAAGATGGTAATATAGACAGCAGAGATGTAGTATATCTTGGTAATAGTAACCCTAAGTTTGTTGGCGGTTTTGGTCCAACAGTTACATTGAACAATCAATTCAAACTGCTATTGTATTTTACATATAGACTTGATTTCGATGTTGTAAATGGTACTGATATGGTCACTACTAATATGTATAATTGGGATAATCAAAGTACAGCAGTACTTTCCAGATGGCGCAACCCGGGTGATCAAACAGATATTCCCAGAGCTATTAACGGAGCAGGCTACAACTGGCTTGGTTCTGATAGATATGTAGAAGACGCATCTTTTTTACGTTTCAGATCTGTCACATTTAGCTATAATTTTAGTAAATCTTTTCTGAAAAATTTAAATATGAATGATGCAAGAATATATATAACAGCAGATAATCTTCTAACATTCACAAAATATAGAGGTCAAGATCCTGAAGTAAGACTACCCGGAGGTGATCCTTTTGATATGTCTATAGACTACTCTAGAACTCCTCCTACTCGTCGCTTATCGTTAGGTATTACTACAAGGTTTTAATAATAATAATGTTATGAAAATAAAAACAATACTCATATTAGTTATCGCTTTATCCACTATATCATGCAACGACTATTTAGATCTTAGGCCCCCAAATGGTACTGTAAGACAAGAATTCTGGAAAACGAAAGAAGATGTTCAAGCAGCTGTAATTGGTATTTACTCTGAAATGGTAAGTAATCAAGACTTTGCCGAACGCCTTTTCATTTACGGCGAATTAAGGGGAGATATGGTTATACCAGGACAAAATGCATCCGATAACCAAATTTTTCTAAATACAACAAACATTCTATCAACCAATGCGTTAACAGACTGGGGAATGTTTTACAGAATAATTAATTTTTGTAATACGGTAATAGACCTTGCGCCTCAGGTTCTAGAAGAAGACCCAACACTAGATGAAGAAGAGCTAGAAGGTTATCTTTCTGAAGCTTTAGCTATCAGAGCATATTTATATTTCACATTAGCGAAAACATTTAAAGATGTACCGTTAAAATTAGATGCCACTTTAAATGATAATGATAACTTTCAAATTCCAACTTCATCACAAGAGGAAGTTTTTCTTCAAGTAATCGAAGACCTTAACCAAGCTGAAGAATATTCTATATCAGACTATGGAAATTTAGCAGAAAATAAGGGACGAATTACCACATATGCAATTAATGCTATGCAGGCAGATGCTTATTTATGGCTTAATGATTTTACAAATGCTCTTGATGCAACCAATAAAGTTATAGAATCTGGTAACTTCGAATTAATCCCTGCCAGTAACAGCTGGTTTGGAACCGTATTTGGCGAGGGTAACTCTAGTGAAAGTATTTTCGAACTTCAATTTAGTGATGAAAATTTAAACTCATTCATTAATGTATTTTTACAAAGAGCAGAATATAGAGCTTCAAGTAGAGCTGTCACTGAAGTCTTTGGAATAGATAGACAAAACCCTGAAAACCAAGACATAAGAGGCGAGAGAGCTTCTATAGTAGCCAGTGGTGCTGAAATCTATAAGTTTATAGGATTAAACAGTGAGCAGCGTAAAACAACTACTACTTCAAACACACACTGGTTTTTCTATAGATACTCAGAGGTTCTTTTAATGAAAGCTGAAGCTTTAAATGAATTAAATCGCGGAGAAGAAGCAATTGCTATTGTCGAAGAAATAAGAGAAATAAGAGAGGCTATAGAAATCACAGAGCTTAATCCTGCAGCTAATGATAAAACAAGTATTTCAGATTATATTTTAGCTGAAAGATCTAGGGAACTAGCTTTTGAAGGAAAACGCTGGTTTGATGTTTTAAGAGTTGCTAGAAGAGATAATTATGCGCGACTTGATCTAATCTTAAGTATGGCGCTCTCTAGCGCCCCACCTAACCAGCAACAGTCAATACTAAATAAACTGCAAGACCCTAATAGCCACTATTTACCAATTAACCAAAATGAGCTTTATACGAATAAACAATTGGTGCAAAATCCATTCTATAACTAAAAAATTTAGCCATGAAAATATTAAAACATAAGATCTTTTATATTCGACTTCTATTAGTTATTTTTTGTTTAGTTCATTCAAGCTGCACGAATGAAAAATATAAAGAATCTACAGACGAAACAGTTAATATCACAGAGTATCTTAAAAACAATGAGGAAAATTATTCACTCTTTCTAGATATTCTAGAAATTAGCAATTATGCCTCATTTCTAAACACTTATGGCACCTATACATTATTTTTGCCTACAAATGAAGCTATTGATAATTATATAGAAGAATCTGGAGCTAACACTCTTGAAGAGTTAAACATAGAAAACTTACAGGAACTTGTAAAACTTCATATCCTTGAAACTAAAACATTTACAACAAATTTTAATGATGGTAAAATAGCTACGGCAACAATGCAAGGGCAATTTTTGGTTACTGGCGCTACTAATAATGAAGGGAACTCCTCTATTGTTGTTAATAAGGAATCACGTATAATACAATCAAATATTGAAGTTGGAAATGGTATAATTCATGTAATTGACAAGGTACTACCAATTGCGACCAATACATTAGCTCAAGAAATTGAATCCAGAGAAGAACTATCTATATTTACACAGGCATTAAAAGAAACTGGATGGTATGACTTCCTCGATCAACCAATTACTTACGACCAAGATAGTATTTCTAGCCATCTTTCAATAATTGCTCAAACAAATAACGTTTTTGCTTCTTCAGGTTTCAATACCTATCAAGAGTTAAAAAATCGTTATAGCAACTTAGATAATCCTGCTAATCCAGAAGACAGTTTAAATCTATTTGTAGCATATCGTATACTACCGGGACTTAAATATGTAGCAGATTTAGTCACTTCACCTGCACATAATACTGAAGCTCCTCAAGAAGTAATAGGAATAAAATTAGCCCAAGATACGGTTCTAATTAACGAGCAAACCTTTAATGGTATTTTAGAAAAAGGTGTGCCTTTAAATCGAGATCAAAGCGATATTACAACAACTAATGGAGTTATTCATTTAGTTAAAGAAAATTTTGAAATAAAAAAGCGATTCCCGTATCCTGTTTACTTTGATCCTGGTGATCAACCTGAGATAAGAAGATTAGCTTCTGTTTTTAGAATTCCTGGACAAAATGCTTCATTCTCTCAAGAAGATCTACAAGATGTTGACTGGGAAGGAAGTAATGAAATTTCTTATCGAGTAGACACACCAGGAGGAGGAACTTATGGTCATGGTTATTTTGCTGATGTCATCGAAATACATAGGCTTAGAGATGGGTATATTAATAACCTTACATTTACCACTCCGGTTATTATAAAAGGAACTTACAAAATATGGGTGTCCTATCGCGCTGCTCCTAGCGCACCAACAAATGTTCAGGTTTATTTCAATGATGAAGCACTTTCTAGACAAATTAATTTTACTGAATACGGTAATACAAGTCAGCCAGAACGCGTACTGGAATCACAAGGATACAAGATCCCAGTTTCCCCACAAACAAATAGGTTTAATTCCAGACTATTAGGTATTGTAAATGTTGAAAGTACAGGAAGGCATAAAATTAGGTTTAATTCATTGTCTTCTGCTGGTCAACAAACATGGATCGACGTGATCGAATTTAGACCAATTGAAATGGATCAAATTTACCCAAGATTTTCGCCCAACGGTCTAGTTGAAGAATAAAAGTACTATAGATAAAACTATAATTAAAAAAGAATGATAAATTCAAATAACTATATTAAACTAATCTTTATTTGGTTTCTAGTGATCATAATTTCTGGCTGTTCAGACCCATGGAATGATCGCATAGATGATTCAGAAAATAATCAGATAAAGCAGAATCTAAGTGAACAACTCGTTAGTAACCCTGAAACATCTCAATTTGGACAATTGCTTAGAGAAACAGGCTATGATAGTATACTTAACTCTTCAAAGACATATACAGTTTGGGTTCCTAATAATGAAGCAATGAATCAAGTAGATGAAAACCTTTTATCTGATATAGAACAAAGTCGCTTATTCATAAAAAACCATATTGCTTTATCTACATTTACATCTACGAGCAATTTAGATACAGTGACAGTTCATATGCTTAATGATAAATATTTGCAATTCATAAATGGAAATAAAATCGATGAATCTCAACTAATTACTTCAGATCATTACGCAAGTAATGGAATCTTTCATATTATTAACCAAGCATTAGTACCTAAATTAAATATTTGGGAATATCTAATGGAAAATATAAGTGAATATGAAGTAAGTAATTATCTAGAGACTTTAGATGATTTTAATATTTACCATAGAGCAGATAGTATAGCTAAGGCAAATCCAGAAGCTCAAAATATTTTTGCAGACTCACTTACTAACTCATATCTTTTTAATGTATACAATCTAAATAATGAAAAAAATAAGTATACATTTTTTTTAATGGAGGATGATATTTTCATTGAAGAAACGAACAAGTTAAAACCATATTTAAATAAAGGACAGACAGATTCTACTGAAGTTTTTGCAAAATATTTCAATCTTCGAGACTTGAGCTTTCAGCAAATTTTTGCTAGAGAGAATCTGCCTGATACTCTAACTTCCCAATTTGGTGTAAAAATACCTATTAATAAGCAGCAAATAATTGAAGAAATACCATTAAGTAACGGAATAATTTATCGCATGAGCTCTTTGAATATTCCTTTAAATTCAAGATTAGTAACAACAATTATACAGGGAGAAGAACCAAATAGTTTTAGTAGAAATGATCGAGAAGAATTCATTTTCTATCGGGAAAAATCAGATCCTAACGGAAATATAGTTAATGACATAATGGTTAGAAATCATGGTATTGCTCGATTTTCTATTAACTATAGTGCTAGAGATATGTACAGTACAACCTATCAAGTTTATTGGAGGGCAGTAAACGATATTCAGAGCAATACCTTTCAACAACAGTTAAGAATAGGTGGAAGGAGGTCTAGCGTAGAAGGGGAGGAATCTAATATTATTGATCCTATCACAACTCTACCTTATACAAATGTTCCTCCAGACGTTTACGAAGAAGTTTATGTAGGTGAATTTACACTCGAACAAGCTGGTAATATTGATTTTATATCTCTGATTGCCGCTAATACAGGTTCAAATGGTAATAACACTTTAACACTGGATTATCTTAGGTTAGTTCCTGTAATTCAATAAATTCATTTTAAATAAATTAATTATTATGCAAAAATTTTTACAACTAACCTGCTTTATAAGCATGTTTTTTGTGGGAACACTTAGAGAAAATCTCTATGCACAAATAACTGAGAATACCAGCAATACTGAAGACACTCTTTCTTCTCCTGGAAAAGGAATTTTAGTTAAAGGTATTGTAAGGGATGCTAAAACAGGAATAGGAATTTCAGGTATTAATTTAGCATCAGCTACTTTTGCCACGGCAATAACCAAAGATGATGGCACATTCAGTATTAATGTTCCACATCTGGATGCATTATTGAGCATAAACGGACAAGAGTATCAATCGAAAGTACATCCATTAAAAAAACAAACGAATAACATTGAAATTTTTCTTTTTGAAAAAAATTACTCGCAATTTTATCAAAAACCTGACCTACAAGTAGCTGAAAAATTTCAATTTGAAAATTCAAATGCAACAACTGTAACAGCTTTTGAAGATACTCAATGGGGTAATCCAGTACAAGAATCTGTTAGCAATTTTCTGCAAGGAAAAATAGCAGGTTTAAATATTGTTAGAAAATCTGGTGTACCAGGATCAGGAAGCTATCTTACATTACGGGGTATCAATTCAATTTATGGATCTAATAAGCCTTTAATTATAGTAGACGGGATGATTTATGATGATGAAGACTATGGCTCAGGGATTATTCAAAATTATAGTTCTTCACCTTTATCTGACATAGATGTTAAAGATATTGAAGATGTTACAGTAATAAAAGACGGCTCTGCATTATATGGTACCAAAGGAGGTAATGGAGTAATAATTATAACTACTACTCGACCTAATCAACTAAGTACAAAAATAGATTTTACCATGTATGGTGGGGTAAATCAAAGTCCAGATGAACTGCCTATTCTGGAAGCTTCAGATTATCGCACCTATCTCTCCCAAATATTTTCAACTCAAGAAAATGGAAGAGAATTACTAGAAAATCAGGTTTGGATGATAGATGATACGGAAAATGAAAACTACCATCGCTATCATAATAATACCAATTGGCAAAATAAAATATATAGAACCGGTGTAAATCAAAACTATTATTTAAAAATTAGAGGAGGTGATGATATCGCTAAATATGGGTTATCAGTAGGCTATCTTAAAAGCGATGGCGTTATGGCTAAAAATGACTTAGAGCGCTATAATATGCGTTTAAATGCATCTCTACGTCTTACAGAGGCTCTTTCTATGGATGCTAGATTTTCTTTTGTTCGAAATATTCAAAATCAGTTTGATCAAGGATTAGCCTATAAAACAAATCCACTATATCTAGCATTAACTAAAGCTCCTTTTACAACTACTAATGCGGTAAATGATGAAGGAGAGGTCTCTCCTAACCTTGCTGATGTTGATACGTTAGGAGTAGGTAACCCAATCTCTATATTAGAAAATGGTATAGGTAGAAATGAAAATTACAGATTTTTTGGAAACTTGCATTTTAAATATACTTTCAACGAAAATTTTGCTGCTAATACAATTCTTGGTCTAACCTATGATAAAGAACGTGAGAACTTTTTTATTCCAGGCCAGGGAATTGCAGATATTACTTTGCCTACTGCAATCGCAGATAACAGAAGTGGTAGTGAGGTTCAACGTCTTTACACTCTTTTTACAGACACTTATTTAGATTATAATAATATATTTAATCATAGAAATTCTATTGATATTAGACTAGGATTTCGTACTCAATCAAATGAATCTGAAAGTGATTTAGGATTGGGATATAACTCGGCTACAGATGATTTTACGAGTGTGGGAGCAGGAAGCAACTTACTAAGATACGTAGGCGGGCATTTAGGAGAGTGGAATTGGCTTAATGCATATTTTACTACTAAATATAACTATCTCTATAAATACTATTTAACACTAAACGCATCACTTGATGGCTCAAGTAGATTTGGAAATGAAATCCAAAAGAGTAGTATTACAATAGGAGAAAATAGCCTCTCCACTTTAGCATCGATATCAGGCGCATGGATCTTATCTTCAGAACCTTTCTTTAAAAATGCTAAAGCTTTAAATCTACTAAAATTAAGAGCTACGCTAAGCTTTAGTGGAAATGATGATATTGGAAATTTTACAGCACAAAAATACTATATATCACAAAACCTCCTTGGATTACAAGGCTTGGTAAGAGGAAATATCGGGAACCCAGAGTTGAAATGGGAAACAGTAAGAAAATTAAATTTCGGAACAGATATTTCAATTTTTAAAGAACGATTGAATATCAGCTTTGATATATATAAAAATCAAACAAAAGATATGATTACTTACGAGTCATTAAATAATGCAACAGGTTTTGAATATATGGTAACCAATAGTGGGGAAATGAAAACTACAGGTGCTGAATTAAGTTTGAATGCTCGAATCATTAACAATAGTGAACTAAATTTTGACCTGGGAGTAAATATCGGTAAATATGAAAATGAAATAACTGCACTTCCTGGCGATCCTATTCTTACCAATTTTGGCCAGGCTACGTACATTACAGCAGTAGGTTACGAGGCTAATCTATTTTATGGATATAAAACAAATGGTGTGTACTCCTCTACTTCTGAAGCTGAAAATGAGGGCTTATCAAAAAGAATGAGCAATGGGGAATTAATACCATACAGTGGAGGAGACATGCGTTTTGTTGATGTTAATGGAGACATGATTATTGATGAGAATGACCGTACTATAATCGGAAATCCAAATCCTGAATTTTCTGGTAGTATAAGCACAAACATTAGTTGGAAAAAATTTGATCTTCAAGGATTATTCACATTTTCAGTAGGAAATGATATATATAACTCATTGAGACATAATTTAGAAAAAATGGACGGCTATGAAAATCAAACTGTTGCAATTAATAATAGATGGAGAACTGAAGGACACCAAACAAATATTCCTAAAGCTACATGGGGGGATCCATTAGGGAATTCCAGTTTTTCAAATAGATGGATAGAAGACGGTTCATACCTTAGATTAAAGACACTAGTCATAGGTTATAATTTCAATATAAATAACGAAGGTTATATAAAATATGTAAGACTTTATGCTACCGGAAATAATCTCTTAACATTTACAGATTATCTTGGTTACGATCCAGAATTTAGTGCTACGAATTCCATTTTCGGCCAAGGAGTGGATATTGGTTTAACACCACAATTTAGAAGTGTTCAATTAGGATTACGCCTAGGATTATAAAAAATAATATTATGAAACTTAAACAAAAATATAATCTCTTTAGTTTTTCTACATTAATTATATCAGCTGCTTTATTTATTTCTTGTAGTGACTATTTAGAAGTCGAACCAAAGGATAGACTAGTAGAAGAACAGGCTTTTCTTGATGTTTACGACGCAGATGCTGCCGTAATAGGCATATATGGAAAATTTTTGACTATAGCGGATAAGTATGTTATTTTAAATGAGTTAAGAGCAGATCTTTTGAGCACCACTATGAATTCTGAACCTCAATTGAATGAAATTCAGATTCATGAAGTAAGTGAAAATAACTCTTATGCTAATCCCAGGGAGTTCTACGAATTGATAAATAATTGCAATGATGTACTAAGAAATTTCGATATTATGCTGTCTCAAAATCGTCTCACAGAAAACGAATATGAGCAAAGGTATTCCGATATAGGTGCGCTTCGATCTTGGTTATATTTACAAGTAGGAATTCACTATGGTAACATACCTTACATTACTGAACCAATAGAAAATATTGATGATGTAAAAAACAGAAGTAGATATCCGCGAATTTCATTTGATCAGCTGTTAGATGAGTTGATTAATTTCACGAATACACTGTCTTATTTAACTCCCTATTCATCAGAAAATTCTATAATTACAGATTTAGACGGACACAATACCAGTAAATTTTTTATTAATAAGGAATGTTTATTAGGAGATATTAACTTATGGAAAGGTAATTACACTGAAGCTGCTTCGCATTATAAAAATGTAATGAACAGTACTGACGATTGGGATATATATAGAATGCCATTCTCATTTCCTAATGCAGAAGGGATTGCTGTAGAGTATCTTAGATATAGAGATCAGGATACAAGATCTCTTATAAACTCGAAAACAGATGGATGGGGGAGTATGTTTGTACGGGATCGAGATGATCTATGGAATACAGAATGGATATGGTCTCTTCCATTTGATTCTAACTTTAGTCCTGAAAATCCATTCATAGATTTATTCTCAATGCAGGGCGGAGAATATCAATTAAAGCCATCTCAACAAGTCATTAATTTATGGAATAATCAAACTCAGCTTAATGGATTTCCTTACGACGCCAGAGGAAGAAGATTTAGTTATTTCACGGTAAACGAGCAACCTGTAGTTAAGAAATACCTTTATAATTATATAGATTTAGAAACACAAATGCCTGTCGATATATTTAACCGTGATGGTCGATGGTATCTATATAGAGCAGCAAAAATGCATCTACGTTTTGCCGAGGCCGCTAACAGGGATGAGGAACATCGACTTGCTAATGCACTACTTAATAGTGGAATTCAATCAGCTTATACGGTTGAAGGTGCTATAGATAAAACAGATATAGAACAAACACACTTACCATTCCCTTATGATTTTGATGCTCGAAACGGTGATTTTCCTAGGTATAGATCAACCTGGCATAGAAATACAGGTGTGAGAGGTAGAGCATATGTTAGACCTGTACCTGTAGTTGGAGATAGCTTAATCTCAATAGAGAATAATATAATAGAAGAGGCTGCTCTCGAATTGGCTTTTGAAGGCAATAGATGGGGTGATTTGGTTCGTATTGCTTTACGACGGAATGATCCTTCATTCTTGGCAGATAAAATTTACTCAAAACTGGCAGCTGAGAACAATCCGCAAGCTACTTCAATTAGATCTAAACTAATGAATCCTAATAATTGGTATTTACCCTTTGAATGGGAAACAGAAGAAGAATAAAAAAGACCAAAGGAAAGTTTTAATACAACAGACCTAATAAAAAGAATATGAAAACTATAAAAAATAAATTATTAAAATTGCTATTGATCTCTTTGGTATTCAATTTATTGTCTTGCGATACCGATGATTACCCTTTATCAATAAACAGTGATAATCAATCGCTATCCCCTATAAAATCTCTAGAATTACGATCAGGAAACAGCATGGTGCTTTTAGAAGGATTTATTGATGATCCCGATGTATCTGAGATCAAGATCTCATGGAATGACAATGCTGGCTCTATAACAGTACCGGTTAGTACATCGACAGAAATTGATACTATTCAAGAAATAATTCGTGACTTAGAAGAGCGTCTATATATCTTCGAAGTTCAATCTTTTGACGAATCAGGTAACAGTTCTAAAATTATTTCAGGAGGAGTAGAAGTTTATGGGGCTCAATTTATTAGTCGTTCTACAAATAGAGAATTGAGTTCCAGTGCACTTCTAGATGAAAGATTAGAAATCAATTATGCTCCTGTAGATCTTAGTAGTGGAATAATTGGAACAGAATTAATTTATGAAAATACATCTGAAGAAAACATAGAAATTTTCATAGATCCAAATCAAAATTCACTAATTATTCCAGATTTTAAAAGCGGTTCTTCATATAGCTATCGAACTGCTTACGTTCCTTCACTAACAGCTCTTGATACTGTCTATACTGAATACACTAATTTTACACCTGTACCTATTCCTATGATCACTTTTATAACAGATGATTCTAATGATGATGAGCAAATTAATTGGCTTAGGGATCAAGGTTTTTATGTTTCTACGTATTATAATTCAACATTAAGTACAGCATCAAAGGAAGATATAGATATGTTAAACAATGCAGATTTAATTATAATAGGACGTAGCGGTAGTTCTGGAGACTTTGGAGGTGATCAAAAAACTTATTGGAATTCTTTAACTGCTCCGTTAATTCTTAATACTCAATGGGCTGCTCGTTCTAATAGACTTAATTGGTTTGACAATGCAGGGAATCCAATAGCATATACTCCTGGAAATGATGATATTGTTAATGCACATCTTCCTATACCTACAGATTTAGTATTTAACGATATTAATATAATGGAAAATAATTCAATTCCTTGGTTACACACGCCTGTAAACCTACTTTATTTAAACAACCCCACTAACGGTGAAATTTTAGCGTCAAGTTTACCTGGTGATGCTGATAATGAAAATGGTGGAGCTATTCTATTTGTAAGATTTTCAGCAGACACAGAATTTTATGATGGTGCTGGTGAGTCGGCGGCTGGAATCAGAACATATTTTGGATTTGGAAGTGATGTAGATGGTACATCATATTACTTCCCACTTACTGAACAAGCTAAACAGGTATACCTAAACGAAATAAATAGAATGCTCCAATAAAATAAAAACAACAGTGTCTTGATATTTGAGTTGGCTAATGAACTAATATTTGATAAAATCTTCCAATATTAGTTCTTATTTTATTTTTCTTTGATAGCATGAAATATATTCAGGCAAGTACAGGACACAAAAACTTAATTTTTACAGCATTTTAGTGTAAATTTCACTACTATGACATTAAGAACTTTACGACAGTTACTCATATTATCGATTTTTATCATCTTTTCTTGTAAAGAAGCTGATAAAAAAACTGAATCAGAAAAAACGAGTGATCCCCTGGCCTGGATTGATAAGGTTGGGGCTAAAAATGTAGATTTTCAGGATAAAACCTATTGGGTAAACGATTTTGGCGCTAAAAACGACTCTACTTCATTGAATACAGAGGCTATTCAAAAAGCAATTGATGAATGTGCTGCAAATGGAGGCGGAAAAGTTTCTTTTAAACCTGGTATTTATCTTTCAGGATCGATATTCGTTAAAAAAGGGGTTCATTTTAATATTCCTGAAAGTGCAGAATTAAGAGGAAGTGAAAATATAGAAGATTACCCTGAAATTGATACCAGAGTTGCCGGCATTGAAATGAAATGGCCTGCTGCATTAGTGAATGTTAACAATCAAAAAGATGTTCTTATAGACGGCGCCGGTATTGTAAATGGCCAGGGAAAAGTTTTTTGGGATTATTATTGGGATCTTAGAAAAGAATATGAGCCAAAAGGTTTACGTTGGATTGTAGATTACGATGCAAAGAGACCAAGAACAATTCTAATTTCAGATTCAGAAAATATAACTCTTAAAGAATTAAATATTCAAAAAGCCGGTTTTTGGACGGTACAGGTTCTCTATTCAAAATATGTTACAGTAGATGGATTAACCATCAGAAATAATATTGGTGGGCATGGCCCAAGTACAGATGGTATAGATATCGATTCGTCTGAATGGATTTTAGTTGAAAACTGCGATATCGACTGTAACGACGATAACTTTTGTTTAAAAGCTGGTCGTGACTGGGATGGGCAGCGCGTAAATAAACCAACCCAATATGTTGTAATTAGAAACTCTATTGCAAGAGCAGGCTCTGGATTATTTACCATAGGAAGTGAAACCGCTGGTGATATTCGTCACGTTTATGCTTCAAATATAAAAGGTTTAGGCACTAAAAACGGGTTAAATATCAAATCTGCAATTACTCGAGGTGGTACAGTAGAAGATGTTCATCTTGAAAATATTGAAATGGATAGTGTTCGAACTTTTGTGGAAGTTTCTATGAACTGGAATCCAAGTTATAGTTACTCAAAACTTCCCGAAGCTTACGATATAGATTCAGTTCCTAAAAGATGGAGAACACTTTTAAAAGAAGTTGAACCATCTAAAGGGATACCTACTTTTAAGAATATCACTCTTAAAAACATAGACGTAAGCGGTGCAAAAAGAGCAATTAATGTTAACGGTTTAGAAAATTCTTATATCACAGATGTTAGCATGGAGAATGTACACATACAGGCTGAAACCGCAGGACAGATAAATTACAGTAAAAACTGGCAATTAAATAATGTTAGTTTAAAAACAAATGATACTTCAAAAGTTAAAATTGAGAACTCACCAGGCGTTTCTATTGCAGATTCTCTTTATGTAAAATGAGTTTTTGAAACATTCCCTAATCGGTACTATTAGTGGTTTAAGCTAATAATAGTACCGATTTTTAATTGTAAAAAACACATTTTTACACCTGCTTTCTTAAATATATCGCAGTACAGTACAGGATACGTGAACTTTATTTTAAAAATATATTTGAAATAAGAGAATATAAAAATCACCTATCCAAAATGAAAAATTACTATGCTAAAAGCTTTTTAATAGTTTTGATGCTTTTCCTCAGTGCGATAAGTTTTGCGCAGGAAAAAACTATTAGTGGGATTGCCAGAGATGCTAACAATCTCCCAATGCCGGGTGTAAATGTTTTTATAAAAGGAACGGATACTGGTACTCAAACCGACTTTGATGGACAATACACATTAACCGCCTCTCCCGGCGATATTATCGTGTTTTCTTTTATCGGAACGAAAACGATTGAAAGAACTGTAGGATCTGAAGACGAGATAAATGTAGTTATGGAAGATGACACAGATAGTTTGGAAGAAGTTGTTGTAGTTGGTTACGGTACTCAGAAAAAATCTGATTTAACAGGTGCTGTTTCCAATGTAAGTTCTGAAGACTTAATGACACAACCTGTTAGTAATGCTTTTCAGGCCTTACAGGGTAAAGCTGCGGGTGTAGATATCACCAGTAGTGAAAGGCCAGGTACTATTGGTTCTATTAGAATTCGTGGTAACAGGTCTTTAACCGCAAGTAACTCCCCTCTTTATGTGGTAGATGGTGTACCATTGCTTTCTGCTTCGGCAATAGAAACAATTAACCCAAGGGATATCGAATCTATAGATATTTTAAAAGATGCATCTTCTACAGCAATATATGGATCCAGAGGTGCTAATGGGGTAATCATTGTAACCACTAAGCAGGGAAAAACTGGTAGATTTACATTAAACTATGCAGGTACTGTTACTACTTCGAATATTGTAGACAGATCACCTTCTATGAGTGCTACAGATTTTATTGAATTTAGAAGATGGGCTGCCTATAATCTGGATTCTGATACTTATGCACATCCTAATTCACCAACAAGAGATAACGATGCTTTAATCTTCGATAGCCCATTAGATGGGCAAACCTCAAGAGATAATGTTTTACAAGGATGGCAAAACGGAAGTTTTGATGCTTCAAGAGTTAGAAATACAGATTGGACAGATTTTGTAACCCAAACAGGGATTTTGAGTGAGCACACTATTAGTGCAAGTGGAGGTACTGAAAAAATGAATGCCTACGCTTCCTTTGGATATCTTAATAACGAAGGAACTCAAAAAGGTCAATTTTACGAAAGATATTCTACAAAATTAAGTGCAAGCATTACTCCGGTAGACTGGTTTACTTTTGATGCTAATCTTAACCTTTCTTGGAGCGAACAAGATTATGGTTTTTCTACTCTAGGAGGTAGAAGTGGGTCTGTTCCTAATGCAATTTATGGAGCTTCGAAAAGCATTTATAACTTCGCTGTACCTTATGATGCTGAAGGCAATCTGGTAATAAATCCTGGGGGAGAAACAACCATTTTTACCATTATAGACGAATGGAATAAAAGCACACAGCAATCTGAAACCTTAAGAGCATTAGGAAGCATTTCTGCTACATTCGATATTGGCGAAATTATATTTCCACTTGAAGGTTTAAGTTATCAATTTAGATTTGGTCCCGATTTTAGACATTTTAGAGAAGGTGTTTATATCGACGGAACCTCATCTCACCGCATAAATTCAGATGGTAGTGAAGGTACAAACTTTGCAAGATTAAATAACCGTAGGGATTTTAGCTGGACCTTAGATAACATTATTAATTATAACCGCACTTTTGCTGAGAAACATAACCTGGGATTAACATTATTACAAACTGCATCTTCTTGGGATATAGAGAGCTCTAGCATGAGCGCAAATAACATTCCTTTAGATACTATGGAATGGTATAACTTTGGTGCAATAGATATTAGTAACCCAGATAATAATGTAGGTATAGGTTCTGGTTTAAGCGAACGCCAATTAAGCTCATACATGGTAAGAGCTAACTATGGTTTTGATGATAAATACCTGCTTACTGTTTCTGGCCGTTGGGATGGAGCTTCACAGCTTAGTGAAGGTAATAAATGGGACTTCTTCCCTTCTGCTGCTTTTGCCTGGAAATTAGACAAAGAAAACTTCCTTCAAGACAGCGATTGGGTAAGTAATTTAAAACTAAGACTTGGTTTTGGTACTACGGGTAACTCGGCCGTTGGACCTTATCAAACATTGGGAGATATTACATCAATTTTCCTTCCGTTTAACGGGATGTCTAATCAAATGGGATATACCACAAACGAACCTTATTATTCCAGAGATCAACTTTCTATGGCCAACCCAAATTTGGGCTGGGAAAAAACCACACAGTATAACTTAGGTGTAGATTTTGGTTTATGGAAAAACAGGGTTTCAGGTAGTATCAACGTGTATAGATCCTTTACTTCAGATCTTTTAATGTCTGTAAATATTCCAACTCTAACAGGATTCCCTTCCACAATTGCCAATATTGGTAAAACTAATAACCGCGGATTTGAAATTTCCTTAGATGCAGTTCCGGTACATTCTGGTGATTTTTACTGGGAAACCAATATTAATGCCGCTTGGCAAAAAGATGAAATCGACGAGTTAGCCTATGGTGAAAATGATATGGTAGATAACCGGTGGTTTATTGGAGAGTCTATCGGAGTAATCTTTGGATATGATAATGATGGGCTTTGGCAGGATACACCAGAGGATCAGGCAGAAATGACGAGATGGAATGAAAACGGCTATAATTTTTCACCTGGTAATGTACGTCCAAAAGATCAAGACGGAGATTATGATATGACGGTTGACGATCGGGTAATCTTAGGAAACACTGCTCCTAGATGGACTTTAGGTTGGAACAACTCCTTTAGCTACAAAGGTATCGAGCTATCTACATTAATAATTTCAAGACTTGGGTATACAGCATCCTTAGGTGGTGAAGCTTTAACCGCTCATGCCAATCAAAGAGAAATAGATTACTGGACGCCAGATAATCCAGATGCAGAATTTCAAAAACCAATTTTAGGACAGGCTACATCAGGATCTCAGGATGATTTTTCTGGCCTTTTAGGTGTTAGAGATGCAAGCTTTGTTAAGATTAGAAATATTTCTTTAGGATATAATTTCTCGTCAGATTTCTGTTCAAAAATAGGACTAAGCAATCTTAAAATATATGCCCAGGCCGTAAACCCAGGTAGTATCTATCAGTCGGTAGACTGGTATGACTTTGATGTAAACTCAATGACCTTTAATAGAAGCTTTTCTATAGGCTTAGATCTGGGAATCTAAATTATTATTTGAAAAATGTCGAAGATTAATCTTACAAGTATGAAAACTAAAAGAACTTTAAATATATATAAAATCACTGCGATACTTATGGCTTTTGCCTTTGCATCCTGTGCAGACGATTTTTTAGAAGAAGAATTAAGAACCCAATATTCTACTGAATATTTTGAAACTGCTGAAGGCCTGGAAGATCTAACCCTTTCCCTTTACGGAAATATTAGATGGCACTTTGGATATGAATGGGCTTATGGTATCACTCTTTATGGTACAGATGAATTTACAAATGCCAACGACTTAACTAACGAAATGTGGAACACCTATGATAGTCGCTTAGGGCCACAGGGTGCCACTCCAGAAACCGGAGCCGCCAATGGTAATGCTACTTCTCCAGCTGCACTTTGGGATCAGTTATACTACGGAATTTCTTCTGCTAATATTATAATTGCCAATGCAGATCTTATAGATAACACTGAAATTCGTAATCGTTGCCTGGCGCATGCATACTTTTTAAGAGGTTACAACTATTATCGCCTTGTTGCTCAATATGGCGGAGTGGTACTTCAACTAGAACCTGCAACCGGTATTGTTAGAAATTTTGAAAGATCTACTGAAGAAGAATCCTGGGCTCAGGTAATTTCAGATTTCAGAAATTCTTACGAACTTTTTGAAGGTGAAAATTTCACCTATGGCCGTGGGGTAACCTGGACAAAAGCTACCGCTGCTCACTTTCTGGCAAAAGCTCTTTTATTTAGAGCATCAGAAAGAAATGACGACTGGAACTCTTCTTATGTAGAATCAGATCTTAATGAAGCTATCGAAGCTACAAGTTATGCTATTGGCGCAAGAGGCGGTTTAGCAAACGATTACCGTGACCTGTATGCTAACTGGACGGGTATAGATAGCGAGGCAGAACAACTGGACGAAATCTTAATGGCAGCAGCCCATAACGGAGATGCCTCTACAACCGGTAGATTTGGTAACCGTACCTATAGTTATTTTACACCACAATTTTCTGCATTCTCTGGCGGATGGGTAAGAAGAGGCGTTTGGATTGGAAGTATGGATTTTCAAAGATGCCGTCCTACAGAATATAGTTATGCAGTCTTCGATCATGTTAATGATTCTAGAATGTGGAAAACTTTTAAAACCGTTTATGGAATTAACAATATTGTAAACCCAGATTTAGGTTTAGAACTTGGTGACCCTGGTGTAGTAATGATCTTAAATACTCAGGATGATAACACGTACAACAACTATACTTTTGGTGCTAACGTACAAAACCCAAACTGGACAGATGATGCCGGTAGATTAGCAGAGTGGGATTTAGGTTCTCGCCAAACTCCTACTTCTGGTTCTTTAACTAACGAAGTTGGACAATTTGTACCAAACTCTTTAGTGCTTTATCAAAATGGTGAATATGTATCTCCTAACTTTAAAAGTACAGCAATATCTAACTTCTTTGCAGGAATTAATAAAACCGATGATGGTTCTCGTTTTGCTGAAAGAGGAGACGCACACAGAGATGTTACCATGGCAAGACTTGCAGAAACCTATTTAGTTAGAGCAGAATGTTATGCCAGATTAGGGCAATATGCCAACGCCATGACAGATCTAAATACGGTAAGAGAAAGAGCAGAATGGAAAAGTGGTGAGAACAGATCTTATTATGTAGATGGATCTCAGGCTTTTGAAAATAACTCTTTAAATACGGGTACGGCAGCAGATAATTATATCAATTCTAACCTGAATATGAATACATATTACCTGTCTAATCCAGATATCGATGTAACTACAGAAGCTTCAGACTTAACATTAACATCATTTCCTAGCACTCTTCCAGAAGAAGACGAAAGGATAATGACGGCATTAGGAGTTTCTGGAGATTATCAACGTGCGCTTCATTTTATTTTAAATGAACGTACAAGAGAATTATTGGGTGAATGGCAGCGTTGGGAAACTCTATCCAGAACAGGAACATTAATTCAGCGTGCAAGAGCTTTTAATCCTCAAGCAACAGGAATTACTCCTAATAAGCATGAATTAAGACCTATTCCGCAAACATTTATTGATGGTTTATTAAATGATGACGGATCTAATTTATCACAATCTCAAAGAGATGCGTGGCAAAACCCAGGGTATTAATAGATATACTGAATAACTTTTTAGTAACGATTACAAAAAAGTTTACACCATAAAATTAAAATAAAACACCCAATTTTATTGGGTATGAAAAAAAATCTCGTTCATCGAGTAATTTGATTCAGTTAGTAGTGTGTAACGCGGTAAGGTCTCAAAAGGACCTTATCGCTATTTTAATCCTAAGCAGTGAAATGCTGAAATTATAACTTTTCTACATGAAAGATTTATACTTAAAATCCCAAGATTGGTCATTTTTCTTTATTCTTTTATTTTCAGGAAGTGTTCTTGTAAATGCACAGAGTAATTCTTTTAAAAGTATTGATAGCAAAAACAATACGTTAACGATAGAAACTTCTATAAATAACCTGAAAATTGAGTTTTGCACACCTTCAATACTTAGAATAAGATCTTCTAAAACCAAAGATTTTAAAGCAAACGAGCCATACATGGTAACTCGCTACAATTGGGATAAAGTAGATTTTAAGAAAGAAGAAAATTCAGCAAAAATAAGCTACAAGACTTCTAAAATTAAACTTGAAATTCAAAAATCTCCATTCAAATTATCGATTTTCGATCTACAGGGAAACTTACTTTCAGAAGATGCTGTAAATCAAAAATCATCTTCAGAAACGATTACTAAAACTTCTAAAAAATTACAGGCTAACGAACACTTTTTTGGTTTTGGAGAGCGTATGGATTTCTTGGATAGACGCGGAAAATCTGTACATCTGGAAGTGGGGCGCGGTATTGGGAAACCTCACATTATTGGTGCTTACAATGTTTTAGAAGCCAACTACTCCCCTGTTCCATTTTTTATGAGTACTAAAGGCTACGGAATTTTTTATCACACCAGTTATCCTTCAGATTGGGATATGGGAAAAACAGACCCTGAAATTTATTCTTTTTCTTCTGAAGATCCTGAAGCAGATTATTACTTTATTTACGGGCCAGATCTTCCTAAAATTTTAGACCACTACACCTCGATTACCGGTAAATCTCCCATGCTGCCAAAATTTGCCATGGGACTACATGTTGGGACCTATAGCGGCGGAACCTGGGGACACGAAGAAGAAACTTCTGCAAATTACCCGGTTAGTTTAATTGAAAAATTTAGAGAATTTCAAACTCCTGTAGATGTACTGCATTTAGATTCTACCTGGCGAATGTTTGGCGAAAATGGCGGTAGCGGTGCGACAACTTTCGAGTGGCGCGAAACTTTTACGAATACTGAACAAATGTTCGATAGTCTTTATGCATTAAATCTAAATGCTGTTGGTTTGCACGTGCGTCCTAGATTTGATAATGGTAAAAAATTAAGATTATTAGATGAAGCGCGCGAAGCAGGTTATGTATATCCTGAACCTAATAATAGCGGAGAATTTGTAAACTTTTTTGATGAAGATGCTGTGAATTGGTGGTGGGAAAATGGTGCTATGCGTGTAGCCGAACAAGGCGCTATGTTTTTTAAAACCGATGAAGGAAGCGCCTTTGGAAGAAAGGCAAACGAGAGTGAAAAAACCGGTCCACAAGGCGAAGAAATTAAATCGCTACATAATATTTTCCCTGTAGCTTACGCAAAAGCGCCTTTCACAAAATATCAAGAATATAATGGGATTAGAGGGATGAACCATACTCGAGAGGGTTATGCCGGCATTCAACGCTACCCATTTATCTGGGCTGGAGATTGGCCAAGCGAATGGCAATATTTTGAACCGGTAATAAAAGCAGGATTAAACATCGGGATGTCTGGCGTTGGTTATTGGAGTCATAATATGGGCGGATTTGAACATGTGGCAGATCCAGAACTTTATATTAGATGGTGCCAGTTTGGATTTTTTAGCCCAATAGCTCATCTATTTGGAATGGAACATCCTAATTACAAAGAGCCTTGGAATTATGGTGAAGAAGCACAAAAAATATTCAAACAATACGACGATTTTCGATATAGTTTAATTCCGTATATTTATAGTACCGCTTACCAAAATCATAAAACTGGTTTGCCATTAATGCGTGCTTTGGTATTGGATTATCAGGAGGATCCTAATGTTTACGAAATTACAGATCAATATCTTTTTGGAGATTCGATGATGATTTGCCCGGTAACCACAAAAGGTGCGCAAACACGAGTGGTGTATCTACCAGAAGGCGAATGGACAAATTATTGGACCGGCGAAACTTTTAAAGGAAAACAATATTTAAATGTGCTTTGCCCTATTGAAGAAATGCCGATTTTCATTAAAAGTGGCGCTATTATTCCATCACAGGAATTACAGCAATTTGTTGGGGAGAAAGAAATTGAAACAATTACACTAGATGTTTATCCCGGTGTAGATTCAAAATTTTATCTTTATGATGACGACGGAAAAAGCCTAGATTACCAAAATGGAAGTTTTAGTCTGACTAAAATTGAATTAGAATCTAATCCAGATTCAACAAAAATAAGCATCAATCTTCCTGAAGGGAATTACAAGATCGAAAACAGAAACTACCTGGTAAAAGTTCATGGAAGCTTCAGCAAAACTAATGTACAAGCCGAAAATTCTTCCGAAGAAAATATTACTAGTTTTAAAATTTCAGGAAATAAAAATACTATTCTGGAACTCTATAAATAATGAAGTTTAGCACTAAGAATATCATTTTTGGATTATCTTTTTTGATCTTAGCTTTAGTTGCAAGCTGTAAAGAAAAAACTTCAGCAAAAACTGAAGAAAATCAAGATCAAAAAACACCAAATTTTGTAGTCATTATTGCTGATGATGCAGGATGGAATGATATGAGTTTTCATGGTTCAGAAATCAAAACTCCGAATATCGACAAACTTGCTAAAAACGGAATTCAGCTTAACCGATTTTATGTAAACCCCACCTGCTCACCTTCTCGTGCCAGTTTCCTAACCGGGATGCCCGCCAGCCGAATGGGAATTGTAGCACCAATTAGCGGGCGTAGTGAAAAAACCTTACCAGATAGCCTGGTAACGCTTCCGCAGGCATTGAAAAAAGCAGGCTACAAAACTGCTTTAATGGGAAAATGGCATCTGGGTTTAAAACCAGAAAGCGGCCCAAAAGCTTATGGTTTCGATTATTCTTATGGCTTTTTACACGGGCAAATAGACCAGTATTCTCATCACTATAAAAATGGTGATCCTAGTTGGCATAGGCATGGAGAGCTTATCGAAGAAGAAGGTCACGCAACAGATCTTATTACAAAGGAGGCTATAAGTTGGCTAAATGAAAACAAGTCACAAAATTTCTTTTTACAATTAGCATACAGCGCACCACATGTGCCATTGCAGGAACCCGAAGAATGGAAAAACAAGTATAATTTTATCGAAAATGAGTCCAGAAGAGATTATGCTGCTGCGATGTCGCATTTAGATGATGCTATTGGAAAAGTGCTGAAAAAATTAGACCAGTTGAATCTAAGTGAAAATACCATCATTTTATTTTTAAGCGATAATGGTGCTCAGGAAAATTGGTTTCCTAACGAGCAATATGACGGTAAATATGGTCCTAACGATAAATTAGGGAGTAATGTACCGCTTCGAGATTTCAAAAAAAGTAATTATGAAGGTGCTATACGAGTGCCGGCGATTCTTTCATGGAATAAGAAATTTACTCAGGAAAAAATAGAATCTTATACCAGTATTATCGATTTAATGCCAACTTTTTTAGAGCTGGCAAATACTGAAATTCCGCAGCAGGTGGAAGGAAAAAGTATACTCAAAAACATCCAAAATCAGCAAAATAATAATCACGAAATCTATGTACGTGGGCATTTACAGGAAAGTTTTATTGAAAAACCCTGGAAATTGGTAAGAACAAGACATTTGAATGCTGAAACTGAATTTGAATTATTCAATATTGAAAAAGATCCTTCAGAAACGTCTAATCTTATCGAAAATGAGCCAGAAATTGTAGAAAAACTGAAGAAAAAACTCGAAAATGAATTCAGTAAAGACGCAAAAGAAGTAAATGTGCCTTTAAAATAGTAAACTACCTATTAACTACTCTCTTAAAAATTAAAAATGTATAAAAACCTTCTATTTTTATTGATTTTGGGCATTTCAACATCAATTTTTGCTCAAAAAAATATTGCTGAAAAACCACTATTTAGAGATCCTGTTCAGGACGGCGCGGCAGATCCAGTTATTATCTTAAATCGTAAAACCAAAAAGTATGTGATGTTTTATACCAATCGAAGGGCCAAAGCAGATTCGCTGCCAGGTGTTTCCTGGGTTCATGGTACTAAAATTGGTTATGCGACTTCTAAAAATGGTAAAGACTGGACATACGAAGGTACTGCTAATTTCGAAGGCCAGCCACAAGATCAAAACGACTTAACTTTTTGGGCGCCAGATGTAATTTATCACGAAGGAACCTATCATATGTATGTTACAATTGTTCCCGGAGTTTTTGAAGGCTGGTATCATCCAAGATATATTTCGCATTATACTTCTAAAAATCTAAAAGACTGGACGTATCAATCTGATCTTGATCTATCATCGAAGCGATGTATCGATGCTTATGTTTTCGAAATGCAAGACGGCACTTTTAGAATGTATTATAATAATGAAAATGATAATAAATCTATCTATTTTGCAGATAGTAAAGATTTATATCATTGGGAAGATAGCGGTAAAAAAGTAGTGAGTACCCGCGGAGAAGGCGCAGTAGTTTTTCAGTGGAAAGATACCAATTGGATGATTATTGATTCGTGGAATGGTTTAAGCGTTTTTCAATCTGATGATCTTGTAAACTGGAAAAAACAAGAAGAAAGAATTCTGGAAAAACCCGGCACAGGAAAAGACGATAAAGTAAAAGGTGGTCATGCAGATGTTATTGTTCAGGATGGTCAAGCTTATATCTTCTATTTTACTCATCCCGAAAGAACACCTGAGAATAAAGGTGTAGATGAATATCATACAAGACGAAGTTCTATTCAGGTGGCCGAATTGCAATATGAGAACGGAAAAATAACCTGCGACAGGGATCAACCTGTTCGTTTAAATTTAAAACCAAAGCGAAAATGAAAACAGTAGCTTTTAAAATGAAATTAAAGCCAGGCTTTGAAGCTGAATATAAAAAAAGACACGATGAAATTTGGCCAGAGCTTTCTCAACTTCTTAAAGAGGCCGGTATTTCTGAATACCACATCTTTTTAGACGAAGAAAATCTAGATCTTATTGGTATACAAAATCTCAGCGAAAATTCTACTGAAGCTAAACTTCCAGAGCATCAGATCATGAAAAAATGGTGGGATTATATGGCTGATATTATGGAAACTAATCCAGATAACTCCCCCAGATCAAAGATGTTAAAGTCAGTATTCTACATGAAATAGCTAATATATCATCATAGTACAGGATACCATTCAAAATCTTAATTCATAATTTAGTGTTTCCGAAAATTTAAATAACCAAAAATGAAATCAAAATTAGGGTGTAGCCTTGTTCTTTTCTTATCCGCAACATTAGGTTTTGCGCAATCGATTTCATTTTCAAAAACCCGTAAAGCAGACATAAACTTAACCGAGAATAAAACCTATTCTGAAGATATTGGCTATGGTTTCGATTTAAATTCGGAATCTCAGGTAAAGTTCGAAAAACAAGGTTTTACTGCTGATACTTCAGTTTATTTTTCAGTAAAACTTCCGGAAGGAAATTATAAAATAGACGTGGTTTTGGGTGGCGAAAATGCTTCTGAAACTACCATAAAAACTGAATCTCGAAGATTGATGCTGGCGCAGGAAAAAGTGGATGCGCATCAAACCAAAACATTCAGTTTTAATGTGCATTTACACCATCAGGAAATCGCTAATACTTCAGAAAAAGTCAATTTAAAACCACGAGAATTAAATGTTTTAGATTGGGATAAAAAATTAACGCTGGAATTTCTTGGAAACTCGGCGGTTCAGCAAATAACGATTACTCTGCCAGACCATTTAACGACTATATTTTTAGCGGGAGATTCTACGGTGACCAATCAGGACTTAGAGCCCTGGGCTTCCTGGGGACAATTATTACCGCTGTATGTAAATCAAGATGCCGTAGTCGCTAATTATGCGGCTTCCGGAGCTTCTTTATCATCGTTTAAAGCTCGAAAACGACTAGAAAAAATCTTGTCTTTGCTGAAAAGAAATGATTATCTAATTATCGAATTTGGGCATAACGACGAGAAAATTAAAGGTGAAGGCAATGGCGCATACGGGTTATACACTAAGCTTTTAACCGAATTTATCGAAGCTGCCCGAGCTAAGGGCGGAATTCCTATTTTGGCGACACCAACGCAACGAAGAGCTTTTAAAGATGGAAAACTACAGCCTACGCACGGTGATTTTCCCGATGCAATGCGAAAAGTTGCCAAAAAAATGGAAGTTCCGCTAATCGATATTACCAAGGCGACCACCAAAATGTACGAAAATTGGGGCGATGAGATCTCCAGAAAAGCTTTTGTGCAGTATCCAGCAAATACTTTCCCGGGACAAACCGAAAAATTAGAAGATAACACGCATTTCAGCAATTTTGGAGCTAACGAGATTTGTCTTGCATTTATGCAGGAAATCAAGCAGAAAAATGTGTCGCTTCAAGACTGTTTTAAAACCAATTTACCAAAATACGATCCTAAAAAACCTAATCAACTTTCTAGCTGGACGGTTCCTAGAAGTCCGCGTTTTGAAAGCATAAAACCTTACGGAAATTAAACAACAATGATCAAACTAAAACATACTTTCTTTCTCTGCTGTTCTTTGTTTCTTCTGAATATAAACGCTCAGGAAACGCAAAAAATAATGCTTTCAGGTCCCGATTTTGAACATCAAAAAGAATGGGATTTTAAAGTAACCGACGGACAAAATTCAGGCGAATGGACTAAAATCGGAGTTCCATCGCAATGGGAAACCGAAGGCTTCGGAACCTATACTTACGGGCGTTGGTACAAAGAATTGAATCAGGAAGAACCTAGCAAAGAAGAAGGTTTTTATAAATATGAATTTGAAGTTCCGCAGGAGTATGAAGATCAGCAAGTAATCATCAATTTTGGTGGTGCAATGACCGATACTGAAGTAAAAATCAACGGAAAACTGGCCGGTGAAAAACATCAGGGTGGTTTTTATGAATTCAGCTACGATATTTCAGATTTAATCAATGAGGACGGAAAAAATCTACTAGAAGTTCACGTTTGGAAACATTCAGAAAATCATAATGTAAATAGAGCCGAGCGTTATGCAGACTGGTGGTTATTTGGTGGCATTTACCGTCCCGTTTGGTTAAGTATTTTACCCAAAACTAATATCAAACATGTCGCCATTGATGCAAAAGCTGACGGAAATTTAACGGCCGATTTGGAGTTTGAAAATCTTCCTAAAAATGCCGAAGTTGAAATTTCGCTGATCGCAGATGGCGCTTCTTCTTCAAGCTTCAAAAAATTCACAAAAGAGCTCGATAAAAAAGCTGAAAAACAACGAATTTCGGTTCAGTTTGAAAATATAAATCCGTGGAATCCGGAAGATCCTAATTTGTATTGGGTGCAATTCGATCTTAAGAAAAACGGAGAAGTTTTACATTCTATCAAAAAACGTATTGGATTCAGAACTTTAGAATTCAGAAAGCGTGATGGAATTTACGTGAACGGCACCAAAATAAAAATGAAAGGAATCAACCGCCATACTTTTTGGCCAGAATCCGGGCGAAGTACTAGCAAACGCATCAGCTTGATGGATGTAAACCTCATCAAAGATATGAATATGAATGCGGTACGTTTTCATTATCCGCCAGACACGCATTTTCTGGAAGTTTGTGATTCGCTAGGACTTTTTGTGTTAGATGAATTAGCCGGATGGCAAAATGGATATGACACCGAAACCGGACAAAAACTGGTAAAGGAAATGGTGCAGCGCGATGTAAATCATCCTTCCGTCATCATTTGGGATCAGGGCAACGAAGGCGGCTGGAATTATGAATTGGATGACGATTTCGCAAAATACGATCCTCAAAACAGAATTGTGATTCATCCTTGGGCAGATTTCAACGGTTGGGATGCGCACCACTACCCTACTTTTCAAACAGGAGTGCACCGTTTTGGAAGTGGTGAAAATGTATTTTTCCCCACGGAAACGATGCACGGAACTTACGATAACGGAATCGGTTCCGGATTACGTGACTTTTGGGAGCATTACAGTGAAAGTCCACTTTTTGCTGGAAGTTTCCTTTGGGTTTTTAGTGATGAAGCTGTCTTAAGAACCGATTGGACAGGAGAACAAAAATATGATTCGAAAGGAAATTTAGCCCCCGATGGAGCTTTAGGCCCTCACCGTGAAAAAGAAGGTAGTTTCTACGCTGTGAAAGAAGTTTGGGCGCCAATGCAGTTTCAACCTTTACAAATCACACAAACTTTTAATGGTGAGTTCTTAGTTGAAAACACCTACTTATTCACCAATTTGAATGAGTGCAACATCACTTATAAAGTACAACAGGCGCCGAAAAACTTCTTGTATGCTAATACTGAAGTGGAAACCATTTATAAAGGAGACTTTGAAGTTTCAGACATTCAACCAGGTGAAACGCGTAAGTTGAAAATGCCTGTAAAAGACAATTTCTTTGAAGGTGATTGGGTTGAAATTACCGCTACCGACAAGCACGGAAGAGAAATTTATACTTGGACGTGGAAAATTCACCACGCTGATGCATTTGCTTCAAAATTCATTCAAAAAAATAATGGAGAAAAAGCTAGCGCTACAGACAATGGAACTTCAGTTGTTTTAAATGGCGGAAACGTAAGTGTAACGCTCGATAAAAAGACAGGTGAAATTACTAAAATCACCAACGCTAAAGATGAAATGCCATTTGTAAACGGTCCTCGCCCAATTGGAATGCAAGCCGAAGTGGATAAAATTGAACTTGAAAACAACAAAGAAAATGCAGTAGCTACTGTATTTTACAATGGTGGAATCGATCATATTACATGGACGATCACCAACGACGGAAGAATACATATGGAAGCGATTATGCTGAAAAACGCCGGACGCAACAGTGGTTTTGATGGTGCATTTTTCCAGGGAGAAATTAGCAAATTCGGACTTACTTTTGATTTTCCGGAAGAGATTGTTGAAGGTTTCAAATGGTTTGGAAAAGGTCCGTACCGCGTTTGGAAAAACCGTTTGGACGGTGTGGAATACAACGTTTGGCACAAAGACTACAACAACACCATTACGGGAGAAAGTTTTGAAAATCTTATCTATCCAGAATTTAAAGGATACCACGCCAATTTCATAGCTGGAAAACTAAAAGCAAAAGACAAAACTTTTAGAATTTTCAGTGAATCAGATAAACTATTCCTACGTTTATTTACGCCAGATAGTCCTAAAAATATTGTATCCAGAGCCAAAGCACACCCAAGTTTTCCAGAAGGAAATATTTCGTTTATGTACGAGATTCCGGGAATGCACGCTTTTAAACCGCTTTCGCAACAAGGACCAAGCAGTCAGCCTACCAATATCCGAATCAAAAATGGTGATGATGGTATTTCCATGAAATTATGGTTTGATTTTAGGGATTTTGAAGAATAGATTCTAGTAGTGAGTAGTTAGATATGAGATTTTAGAAATTAGACGATAGATTATAGACTAAAGAAGTGATGAAATGTCGTCCTGAACCTGCCTGCCGGCGAGGCAGACACGGAATTACGAAGAAATATGTTAAATCTAGATTCTAAACTCTAATAGCAAAGCGGTCTGGTATCTAGAAAAAAATAACCGCGCAAGGGATTGAAGAGTAAATCCCGTATTGCGACCGAAGGAAGCAAACGGAATTGAAACGGAAAGCCCGACCCAACAGGGGTGCGCCCAAAAAAACATCAAATTAAAAATGAAAACAACCAAGTTATTTGCTGTGTTATTACTTATGGCAAGCTTTGTGAGCTGCGAACAAAAACCAGAAGGCAAACCCACCGTTTACATCATCGGCGATTCTACTGTGAAAAATGGTAGCGGTAAAGGTGACGGCGGACTTTGGGGCTGGGGTGATTATATGGATCAGTTTCTGGACACCACCAAAGTTGATATTGAAAACCACGCTTTAGGTGGCACTAGTAGCCGAACTTTCCAGAGTAAAGGTCTGTGGGAGCCGGTGAAAGATAGTCTGAAAAAAGGAGATTATGTGTTGTTGCAATTCGGACATAATGATAGCGGCGCGTTGAACGATGATTCTCGTGCGCGTGGTACTATTAAAGGAGTTGGAGAAGAAAGCGAAGAAATTGACAATATGCTTACCGGCAAACACGAAGTAGTACATTCTTACGGTTGGTATTTGCGTAAAGTGATCAAAGAAGCGAAAGAAAAAGGAGCAATTCCGGTAGTTATGTCGCCTATCCCTCGTAATGATTGGACGGACGGAAAATTGTCTAAAAACGATAAATCGTACGGTGGTTGGGCAAAACAAGTTGCAGAAGAAGAAGGCGTTACCTTCATCAATTTGAATGAAAGAATGGTCAACGCTTTGAATCCAATAGGAGAAGAAAAAGTAACCGGAACATATTTTTACAAACGTGACCATACGCATACTTCGGCACGTGGAGCGCTGCTTTCGGCTACTTTAATTTCGGAAGGTTTAGCTGCGTCTGATAATGATTTGAAAACATATTTATTGAAAGACCCTAAAACGCATTTGCCTGAAAAGAAAGATATTTTCTTAATTGGAGATTCTACCGTTGCCAGCAATAACGATACGATTGTGGGTTGGGGTGTTGTTTTCGAAAAATATTTCGACACTACCCGAGTTCGCATTCATAACAAAGCCAGAGGTGGTCGCAGCAGTCGTACCTATCGTGGTGAAGGTTTGTGGGACGAAGTGAAAGATTCGCTAAACGAAGGTGATTTTGTATTGATGCAATTTGGTCATAACGATGGCGGACATATTGATACGCCAAAATATCGTGGTTCTATTCGCGGAATGGGCGATGAAACGCAGGTAGTAGATTTTGGAAACGACAGTACCGAAGTGGTGCACACCTATGGATGGTATATGAAAAAATACATTGAAGAAACCAAAGCCAAAGGCGCCACTCCAATCGTATTGAGTATGGTTCCTAGAAATATTTGGCATGGAGATAAAGTAGAGCGCAATGACGACGATTATGCTGGTTTAGCAAAACAAGCCGCAGAAGAAATGGATGCCATTTTTGTAAATCTGAACGATGCTGTAGCCCTCAAATATGAAGCTATGGGAAAAGACCAAGTAAAAGAGTATTTTCCAAAAGACCATACGCACACCAATATAGAAGGTGCTGAAGTGAATGCCTTAACAGTTGCTGAAAACTTAGAGCAAATTAGAAATTGCTACATCCGCGATTATATTTATTTGCCGAAAGAAGCGAAAGAATAAGCCTATGCATTTCCGAAAATCAATACCAAGCTTAGTCATTCTTTTGTGTTGTCTATTAAAATTGAATGCGCAAGGATTTGACCGACAAGTATTCAATTTTAATCCTGATTGGAAATTTCAAACAGGCGATGTTCCAAAAGCATCACAAATGAATTTTGATGATGTCAATTGGACCAGCGTGAGTTTGCCGCACGCCTACAATCAAGAAGAAGCTTTTCGGGTTTCTATTGAAGAGCTTACCACCGGAATTGTCTGGTATCGAAAGTCGTTTAAAATTCCGCAAGAATTTGAAGATAAAAAGGTATTCATTGAGTTTGAAGGCATTCGACAGGGAGGAGAAATCTATCTGAATGGCGAAAAAATAGGACTGCACGAAAACGGAACAATGGCTTTTGGTTTTGATCTTTCGGAAAAAATCAAGTTCGGAAATCAAGAAAATGTGATTGCATTGCGCATTGATAATTCGTGGGATTATCGCCAGAAATCAACCAACGCTACTTATCGTTGGAACGATAAAAACTTCAATGCCAATTACGGCGGTATCCCGAAAAATGTAAAATTGCACATCACGGCGAAAACTTATCAAACACTTCCACTCTACTCCAATTTAGAAACAACCGGAGTTTATGTGTATGCGAAAGATTTCAATATTGCCGATCAAAAAGCGACTATTCACGCCGAATCTGAAGTTAAAAATGAATCAAATGAAGGCAAAACACTTCAATATGAAGTTGTGTTAGAAGATGCTGACGGAAACGAAATTGCAAAATTTGCATCCGAAAACATTCAATTTCAACCTGGAGAACAGAAAATTATTCAAGCTGAAAAAGCAATTGAAAACCTTCAATTTTGGAGTTGGGGTTACGGGTATTTATACACGGTAAAAACCAGATTGCTTGAAAACAACCAATTACTTGATGAGGTAAAAACCCGAACTGGATTTAGAAAAACAGCTTTTAAAAACGGGATGGTGTACCTCAACGATCGCGTGTTGCAAATGAAAGGATATGCACAACGCACCAGCAATGAGTGGCCAGCGATTGGACTTTCGGTTCCGCCTTGGGTGAGCGATTTCAGCAATCATTTAATGTTAGAAAGCAATGCCAATTTGGTACGTTGGATGCACACCACGCCCTGGAAACAAGATGTAGAATCTTGTGATCGTCTAGGTCTCATTCAGGCAATGCCAGCCGGAGATTCTGAAGGTGACAGCAAAGGAAATCATTGGAAACAGCGCACTCAATTAATGCGCGACGCCATCATTTACAACAGAAATAATCCCAGTATTATTTTCTACGAATGCGGAAATGAATCCATCAGCGAACCGCATATGCACGAAATGAAAAGCATTCGTAACACTTTTGATCCTTACGGCGGTAGAGCTATTGGATCGAGGGAAATGCTCGACAGTCAGGAAGCAGAATATGGTGGCGAAATGTTATACATTAATCACAGCGCCGGCATCCCGATGTGGGCAACTGAATATTCACGTGACGAAGGTTTGCGCAAATATTGGGACGAGTTCACTCCTCCTTTTCACAAAGAAGGCGACGGGCCGCTCTACAAAGGAAATCCTGCCACTTCATATAACCACAATCAAGATGCACACGCTATTGAAAATGTGGTGCGTTGGTTTGATTATTTTGAAGCAAGACCCGGCACCGGAAATCGAGTAAGTTCGGGGGGCGTCAACATCATTTTTTCAGACTCGAACACGCATCATCGCGGTGAAGAAAATTACCGTTCTAGTGGTGAAGTAGATCCTATGCGCATTCCGAAAGATAATTATTTTGTGCATCAGATAATGTGGAATGGTTGGGTAGATATTGAAAAGCATTCTTCACATATTTTAGGACATTGGAATTACAAAGAAGGTACCGTAAAGAATGAATATGTAGTTGCTACCGGAGCTAAAGTAGAATTATTTCTGAATGGAAAATCGCTTGGTTTTGGCAAACAGAGTTATCAATTTTTATTCACTTTTGAAAACATCCAATTTGAACACGGAACTTTAAAAGCGGTGAGTTATGATGCTGATGGAAATATTCTTTCAGAAAGCACTAAAAAAACAGCCGGCGAACCTAAAGAAATTCGTTTACAGCTACGAACTGCTCCAAATGGATTGCTTGCCGATGCTGCAGATATTGCCTTGGTAGATGTAGAAGTTGTAGATGAAGATGGAAATCGTTGCCCTGTAGATCATTCAGAAATCACCTTTGAACTTTCTGGAAAAGCTGATTGGTTGGGCGGACTAGCAGATGGCTCTAACAACAATATTCTTTCTAAAAAGTTACCAGTGATCAACGGTATCAATCGCGTAATGTTTCGTTCTACCACTGAAGCTGGAAAAATCAAATTAAAAGCAAAAGCAAAAGGATTAAAATCGGCGCAAATCACCTTGAATTCTGTTCCTTTTGAATCTACAAACGGATTGTCTACACAATTTCCGGGAGCAGATCTACCGCTGAATTTAGAACGTGGTCCCACACCAAAAACGCCTTCTTACAGTAAAAAAAGAGAAACTATTTATATCGCCAATGCTACTGCTGGGGCAAATCTGGAAGAAACCTATCATACCTACGATGACAACGAATTAACCGAGTGGACCAACGATGGCAGCATAAACACCGGATGGATTGAATATGAATTTGCAAAACCCGTAACTGCAAGTCAATGCGTGATAAAACTTACGGGATGGCGCACCAAAACGTATCCAATTCGCATTACCGCAAAAGATCAAGTTTTGTTTGAAGGTGAAACCTGGCAAAGTTTGGGGTATATTACGATTCCACTAGAAAAAGTAGAAACAGATGCTATCAAAATCGCATTGATTGGTGCCAATACCGAAGCTGATGCTTACAACGAAATTATAGAAGTAGACCCAACAAAAGAACTTGATTTGTACAAAGACAAAAAAGCCGCCGATGCCAAAGGCCAATTACGTATTGTTGAGATCGAGTTTTACGAATAAAATCAATAGCTATAAACCAAAACCATGTTCTGTAAATCCCTACCAAGCCTTTTTATTCTATTCATATTTCCAATGTTGGTAATGAGTCAGCAACCGGAAAAATTAGATCGTGGATTGGTGGCGATCAAAAAAAGTGAAAAGGAAGTTTTTATCAGTTGGCGCTCTTTTCAAGAAGATGCGGCCGACTTAGGTTTCAATATCTACAGATCGTCAGACGGAGAAACTGTTAAATTGAATTCTACTCCCATTACCTCAAAAACATGGTTTATAGATGCTACTTTTCAAGCTAAACAAAACAATACCTGGTTTGTAAAAAGTGTATTGAATTCAAAAGAAAAAAAGGAAGCCGGAGAATTTACAATTTCGGCAAATAGTGAAGTAAACCCATACTTTTCAATTCCATTACAAACTCCCGAAGGTTATTCGCCCAACGATGCCTCTGTAGGCGATTTAGATGGTGATGGTGCCTATGAAATTGTGTTGCATCAAAGTGGTCGTGCACATGACAATTCACATAGCGGTTTGACAGATCCTCCAATTTTTCAAGCTTATAAAATGGATGGCACTTTTCTTTGGGAAATCAATTTAGGGAAAAACATCCGTGAAGGTGCACATTACACGCAGTTCTTAGTGTATGATTTTGATGGAGACGGAAAAGCTGAACTAGTTTGTAAAACCGCCGATGGCACTACAGACGGAGCAGGAAATGTGATTGGAGACGCTAGCAAAGACTGGCGTAGTTTGGACGAAAATGCAAAAACCTACGGAAAAATTTTAGACGGACCTGAATACCTAACTGTTTTTGAAGGCACTACCGGAAAAGCACTTGCAACAACAGATTATATTCCAGCTCGCGGAAACATTGGTGGTTGGGGCGGTAAAGGTGGTAACGGTGGAAACGACCGAAGCGGTAATCGTGTAGACCGTTTTACTGCTGCTGTAGCTTATTTAGACGGAAAACATCCTAGTTTTGTGATGTGTCGTGGATACTATGGAAGATCAGTTTTGGCGGCTTTCGATTTTAAGAATGGAAAAATTAAATCTCGTTGGGTATTTGATACCGAAAATGGTAGAAATCCATATTCCGGACAAGGAAATCATGGCTTGTCTGTTGCCGATGTTGATGATGACGGAAAAGACGAAATTATCTTTGGCGCTATGACGGTTGACGATGATGGAACCGGACTGTACACTACCGGATTTAGACATGGCGATGCCTTGCATGTTTCAGACTTAGATCCTGAAAATCCGGGATTGGAAGTTTTTGGAGTCCACGAAATTGAAGATCACACCACAGGTCCCGGAGTCACCCTTAGAAAAGCCATTGATGGTAGTGTTTTGTTCACTGCAGCACCTAATAGAGATATTGGCCGTGGTGTCGCTGCTAATATCGACACAAATACTATTGGTGCCCAAATGTGGTGGCTTGGCGACCGAAATTTGTATGATATAAAAGGAAATAAAATTGGTAGAGCGCCACGTGAAACAAATTTTTTGATCTGGTGGGATGGCGATGCTACACGCGAGATTTTAGATCGCACACACATTACCAAATACGGAAAAGGAGTAATTTTTGAAGCTATTGGAACACGATCCAACAATTGGTCTAAAGCAACACCTACGTTATCAGGTGATATCTTAGGCGATTGGCGTGAGGAACTCATCTTGCCTTCTAAGGACAATCAGGAACTAAGAGTTTATTCGACCACAATTCCTACGGAAATCAAACTACCAACTTTAATGCAAGACAGGCAATACCGTTTAAGCATTGCCTGGCAAAATGTGGGTTACAATCAGCCGCCACACCCTAGTTTTTATTTGGGAACAGGCTGGGAAAAATTTTATTCAGAATAGATAAATAAAGATCAAACACCTCCAAAAGCGCTAAAACCACCATCTACAGGTACAACGATACCCGTTACAAAAGCTGAGGCGTCGCTTGCTAACCAAACTGCAGCACCCTGCAATTCTTCAGGTTTTCCAAATCTGGCCATTGGTGTGTTATCTACAATCTTTTGCCCACGAGCTGTTAAAGAACCATCTTGATTCAAAAGAAGATCACGGTTCTGCTCTCCAACAAAAAATCCAGGTGCAATCGCATTTACACGAACGCCTTCACCATACTTATGATTTAATTCTACAGAAAGCCATTTTGTAAAATTATCAATTGCTGCTTTTGAAGCAGAATATCCCATTACTCTGGTAATCGATTTTTGTGCCGCCATCGAAGAAATATTGATAATACTTCCTTTCTTTTGCTTCACCATTTCTTCTGAAAAAATTAAAGTTGGAAGAATTGTACCATTAAAATTCAGCTGATTAACACCATCTAAAGCTTCCATAGAAAGATCAAAAAACTCCTGATCTGGTGTGATTACCGCACCTTTTTTATTTCCGCCGGCTCCATTCACTAAAATATCGATGCTTCCCCATTCGGCAAGAATTTTATCTTTCGCTTTGATTAAACTTTCCTTATCTAACACGTCGGCAACTAAAGCTAAGGCTTCACCGCCTGCTTCTTTAATCTCTTTTACTCTTGCATTAACTGTCTCTTCAGTTCTACCTAAAACAGCCACTTTAGCACCATTTTTTGATAGTCCGTGTGCAATCGCTCCGCCTAAAACACCATTTCCACCGGTTACAATTGCTACTTTACCATTTAATTTAAACATATTTTTATTTCAATGAATTTATAATTCCGAATTCTAAACCTCGTAATTCTGCTAAACCACGTAAACGACCAATAGCTGAATACCCCGGATAATACGGTTTTCCCTGATCATCCATCATTTCATGACCGTGATCTGGTCGCATTGGTAAGACCCTTTGATTGGTTTGATGACAATCATAAAAAGTTTTTATCAATTCAAACATTTGAGCACTTCCTTCTAAATGATTGGCTTCATAAAAATGATATGGCGCTACCCTATTTACCGAACGCAAATGCACAAAGTGAATGCGATCGTAATACGTTTTAATAATTTCCGGCAGATTATTTTCTTCTGAAGCGCCTAAACTTCCGCTACAAAATGTAAGTCCGTTATGAATTGAAGGAACCGCTTCAAAAATAAATTTGAGATCTTCAGCAGTGCTTACAATTCTTGGTAAACCAAAAACAGGCCATGGCGGATCGTCTGGATGAATGGCCAACACAACGCCTAATTCTTCCGCAACCGGAATTACTTCTTTCAGAAAGTAAATTAAATTCTCCTGTAATTGCTCCCGTGAAATTCCATCGTATTGTTGTAAACCGTTTTTCAATTTTTCAATAGTAAAACCATCTTTATCTCCCGGCAATGCCATCAATAAACTCTGCTTCAAAACAGCAATTTCTTCGTCACTAAGACTTTCATATTTTGCTTTAGCCTGAATTAAAATAGCTTCTGAATATGATTTTTCAGCACCTTCACGTTGCAACATATAAATATCGAAAATCACCACATCTACCATTTCATGAAGTAAAGCTGTACTTCCATCTTCCAACTCGTAGCGAACATTAGTTCTTAACCAATCCAGAATCGGCATAAAATTGTAGCAAATGCTTGTAACTCCGCAAGCCGCTAAATTTTTCAGACTCTCTTTATAATTCTCGATCAAATGATCTCGTTCAGGCTTTCCTTGTTTGATAAATTCATGCACCGGAAGACTTTCCACTACATTCCAATGCAATTTAAAAGGATGTAATCGATTGCTTTCATCGAGCTGAGAAATACGTTCTTGAATAGCTTCTTTTGTCCATATATCGCCAACAGGAATTTGGTGTAAAGCAGTCACCACACCGTGCGCTCCTGCTTGTTTTATTGTAGCTAGATTTACAGGATCATTAGGCCCGTACCAACGCCAGCTTTGTTCAAAAATCATGATGAATTAGTTTTGTAAGCTTGTTTCCTTTATTAATGTGTAAGGTAACGAAATATCTTTGGTTTTTAAATAAATAAAATCTAGCGCAACTCCCTGATCTATCATAAAAACCTTCAAAGTATGTTTGCCGATATTCGATAATTTTAAAGGTAATTTTACCTGTGCTTTATTACTCAACACATTCACTTTCCAAACAGCACTTCTACCAAAGGTTTCAAAATTTAAAACCTCAACAGGCTCATCATCCCATTGTACTGCAATGCGAACTTTATGCTGATTCGTTAATGGATGCGTTGGCACAGCATTGATGATTAGCTCAGCCGAATCGGTAATTGTTTCTGTGTTGATTTCATAGGTCAGTTTTGGATGATCTTCTTTAAAATTCAGCGTATCTAAAGGCAATTGATCCAAGGGCTTTGCCTGCATTACTGCACCAGAATAACCTAAACCTCCAATTTTCTGCCAAAATCCATTTTCTGAATCTGATTTATTTTTGAAATGCTCGGCATAAACTACCGCAAGATAATTTTTCTCAACAATAGTAGCTTCGCTAAGCTGATATTCGTTAATTTTAAGCTGAATTTCATGGAAATCATCACCAATTTTTAGGATGAGACTATCTTCATTTCTAGTTGAGTTTCCGAATTTATCCCAATCGATTTTGAAATAAATTCGTTGCTGAAATTGCCCAAAATCGGCATTTAATTCTCCATTTTTAGTGGAAACCATTACATATTCTGGCACATCATCTAAACTCCATTTTACAGTTTCAGTCTGACTTAAAAAAACATCAATAAAATAGGTTTCATTCGTTCCTTTATAGAAATTAGGCAATTGATTTTTGCTACCGCCTTCTATAAAAAACGAAGCGGTTTTCTCGATATGCTGAATACTATCCTTAAACTCAGGTTTGTGAAAAACAGGCAGATTTCTTGGTTTCATAGACATCATCCCGTTCCATTTTCCTTCTGAAATAACCTGATTGTATTGGTCTGTTAACTGCTGAACACTATCATAAGCGTTTACTGACTTTCGCTGATATTTTTTAGCTGAAAGTCGGCCTTGTTTAGCATATTTTTCAGCCAAATCTCTGTTCAATTGTTTTTCATTCATCAACGCAGCACCTTTTATCGGATAGTGTACCAACTGGAAATAACTATCTTTTAAATCGGCTGGTAATTTCTTGAAAATTGAATCTGTTTTATGTGCTAAACTTTGATATGCGTTTAATCTATGTTGAATTTCATCTCCAAAATCAAAAGGCGAATAGTCGGTTGACTTTACCTCAGTTGTTGGTTCGGTTTGACTCCATCCCATAAACTCCGGTTTGCGTTCCCAGGCCAGTTGATAATATTCTTTTCTGATGGCTGAAACTTCATTTCCAAGATCATTTCCGAAGATATCTTTATAAAATTGATTTCTATGTTTTTCAATCTTTTCAGGTGCATCAAATTTTTCCATGTCATAAGCCATATCCATAAAAAACTGCATGTTGTACTCTGCCGGTTTGATATCGCCTACATTTAAAATCCATATTTTTTTAGCGTTCATTTGATAGGCCTTGTGCATTTCTTCCCAAATCAAAGCAGGATTAGTAGTGCTTAACCACAAATAATCGTGCGGGCGTCCCCAATATGACGCATGATAATAAACTCCGGCACCACCGCTTCGGGCACGCTCCTGCTCATTTCCCAAACGTCTGATGTATCCATAATTATCATCCGTCCAAACCAGTGTAATATCTTCCGGTAACTGCATCCCGTGATCGTACAAATTCAAAACTTCTTTATACACTGTAAAGGCTTGCGGAATTTCAGAGGCACTTTTGCCACGATGTTTTTCTAGCATAGATCGCTGATCGGCAATCACGGTTTTTAACAAATTCGCTGCTTCTTCCGTGCTCTTCACGCCTTCCATTCCACTATCGTGAATACCGCGCATGCCAACTGTGAAAATCGCGTCAATATCTTTAGATTCTGCTACGCGTTCATCCCAATAGTTCTGAACAGTTTCACGGTTGCTTTTATAATCAAATCTCCCAAATTCTTTTGTCCATTCGTCTACATTGTTCCGTAACATTGGTTCGGCATGCGAACTACCCAAAACAATATGGTATTTTTCGGCCATTTTAGGATTTCCGGGATAATGAAAAAAGGCTTTGGTAGACGGATGCATCGCCGGCCAAATGGTGTTGGCTTTTAAGCGTAGAAGCAACTCAAAGATTTTTGCGTAAGTTTTGGGTCCAATATCTCCTGTTTCAGACTCAAAAGTATTCTCTGCCCACGGCTGTAATCCCCAATCTTCATCATTTAAAAAAATACCACGAAACTCTACCGATGGCTCTTTAGAAAAGTACGATTCGGCTGGAAAATCCAATTTTGTTTTTTGCTCTACAGGAACATCAGCCCACCAATACCATGGTGAAACACCGTTCAATTTAGAAAAATCGAATACACCAAAAGCTGTTCCGCGAGCATCGGTTCCGGCAATGATAAAATGCGTTTGATCTTTTGACCACCCTTGGTAATAACTTTCTTTTAGTTGCTGAAAAGAAGCCGGAATTTCTTCTGAAAGTTGTTCTTGAATAAATTCAGAATTGATACTCCCGATAAGAATCGAGTTTTCTGAAATAGCTTTATCAGACGTTAAAACTTCAGGTTTTTCACCGGTAATTTTGAAAATATCTTCTGCCAGTAAATGAGCGGAAATAGAATCTAGCGAAGTTCCGTTTACATCATAATAAACAAAATCTACATCCTTTCGATCTAAATTTGCCTGCTGAAAAGCAAAACTCTGTATTGAAACTAAAATTAGTAAGCTAAATATCAAATTTATTTTAGACATAGATATAATTTATACCTCAAAGCTAATAATTGCCAGAAGTTACTCATCCTGTTCTTTCCTGAAAAATGACAAAATTCTTAAATAATTCACAGCAGGTTAAATATCTCACAATTAAAATCATACAATCAAACTGGGTATTAAATTAGAATAAAAAATTGAAGATGAAGAACGAAAATGTTTTAAGTTATCCCATTGCTCCTTCTGCTGGTATGGGTGCAATAATCGAAAATAATTACACCACCTTTAGAGTTTGGGCGCCAAATGCTAATCGAGTTTCGGTAGTTGGAGATTTTAACGATTGGAATAATGATGATCTTGAATTAGAATCTGAAGAAAATGGTTATTGGGCGGGAACAACAGACAAAGCTAAAAAAGGAGATCAGTATAAATATTATATCGAAAATGGCGAAATATCGTTGTTTAAAAATGATCCATACGCTTTTGAAGTAACCAACAGCGACGGCAATTCGATAATCAGAGATCTGGATTTTGATTGGGAAGATGATAACTATCAATTACCAAGCTGGAATTCGCTAGTGATCTACGAACTTCATGTAGGTACTTTCAATCGTAAAGATCCCAATTCCGTTGGTACATTTCAGGATGTTATCGAAAAACTGGATTACCTAAAATCACTTGGCATTAATTGTATCGAATTACTTCCGGTAGCCGAATTTGCCGGTGGAATTTCATGGGGTTACAATCCTGCACATCCTTTTGCTATCGAGCAGGATTATGGTGGTCCAGATGGTTTATTTCAGCTAATAAAAACAGCACATCAAAAAGGAATTGGTGTTATTATGGATGTCGTATATAATCACTTAGGGCCATCTGATGTAGATCTTTGGCAGTTTGATGGCTGGCACGAAAATGATAAAGGCGGAATTTATTTTTATAACGATCACCGTAGTGATACGCCCTGGGGCGATACTCGACCAGATTATGGCCGGCCAGAAGTTAGACAGTATTTTAGGGATAATGCCTTGATGTGGATCGAGAAATATCATTGTGATGGTTTGCGAATGGACGCCACATCCTATATTCGTTACGAAGGTGGTGGATTAGGTTTTGATACTGAAATTTTAGAAGGTATCATTATGATGCGAGATATTAATGCTGAAATTCGACATAAATACCCCTATATTATTACCATTGCTGAAGATCTAAAGGCCGATAATATTATCACGGCTTCTACCGAAAATGGTGGCATTGGTTACGCAACGCAATGGGATATGAAGTTCGTGCATCCAGTTCGAGAAGTTTTAACTCAGCTAAATGATAATGATCGCGATCTACAAAAAATCGTCGATGCTATTCTTTACAAATATAACTACGATGTTTTCAATCGCGTGATTTACACTGAATCCCACGATGAAGTGGCTAACGGCAAAGCCAGAGTTCCTGAAGAAATTCAACCTGGTGATGCTGAAAGTGCGTTTGCGAAGAAAAGGGCCATTTTGGGATTAGTTTTGGTGATGACGTCTCCCGGTATTCCAATGATCTTCCAGGGACAGGAATTTTTGGAAGACGGCTATTTTAAAGATACCGAGGAGCTTAATTGGGATAAATTAAACCGACTGGAAGGAATCGATCATTTAAGCGCAGATCTAATTAAACTAACAACCGGTGAAACTGAAGGTGCAGGCGGACTCCAAGGTCAGCAAACCGAAATTATACATTTTAACCAGGAAAATAAGATTCTGGCTTACAAACGAAATATGGATGAGCAGTCTGTTCTCATTATTCTTAACTTCGGAAATAAGGATTTTGAAGACTACGGAATTGGTGTTGAAGAAGATAAAAACTGGAAAATAAAATTTAACAGCTCCTGGAAAGGATACGACCAGGATTTCTCTGATCTACCGGTTGAAGATATCGAAAAAATTCATGAAGAAACCGACCAAAAACCATGGACAGGTAAAGTAAATATTCCTGCTTACGCTGCACTTATTTATGCGTTGTAAACGTTAGACAATGTGATGATTTGTTAATTCGGTAATATGGTAATGTCGTGATGTGAAGATTCGGTGATTAATTTGAAAATGTTATAATTTGAAGATTAAACCTAATTAATACTGAAAGCTGAGACCTTGAAAATGTGATATTTTTTTTATTCGGAAAAATTATAATTTGAAGTTGATTAATGTTGAATTTTCAGTATTGAATCTCAAAATCACTAAAAGCTGACGGCTGAGAGCTGAGAGCTAAAATCTCAAAACCTTTTTATAATCCTCGGGGCTATCGACATCAAATGTGTTTTCAGCTTCGAGTTTTACGATATTTTTCTCACCTCGCAATAACTCTTTTGCGCCGCTATCACCACTAAGTTTCGTTAATTCTGAAAAGATTTTCTGCGGAAATAATGCAGGAACACCCGGCTTCCCTGAATAACTGGTGGCAACGATCTCTGATTGATTTTCGTTATATTTCTCGATCATTTTATCCAAATATTCTGAAGAAATAAACGGCTGATCGCCCAACATCACTAAAATTCCGTCATAATCTTTACAATTCTGAATAGCTTCTACTCCAACCGCAATAGATTTCCCTAAACCCTCATTCCAATCGTCATTTTGGATAATTTCTATACTCTGAAAATCTACTTTTTGCTGAATTTCTTCCTTATTTGCTCCTAAAACACAAAAAACCTGATCATTTTTGCTCATTTTGGCTGTTTTCAAAGCATTTTCTAAAAGCGTAGAATCCTTAAAAGCTAAAATTTGCTTTATATCGTTCATTCTTCGGGAAGCACCAGCGGCAAGTACCAAAACTGCAACTTTAAAATCTGTATTCATTTTATCGAATCTTAGTGTATAGCGCCCATTTTTTCTCGTAAAGACGGAATCGATTTTCCTCGTTTTACTGCCAAAATTTCTGCTAAGATCGAAACAGCAATTTCTTCTGGAGTTATCGCGCCGATATCAATTCCGGCCGGGCCATAAAGCTTATCGAAAAAATCAAATTCGATATCATTTTGCATTTCGATCAATTCATTATACATTTTTTCACGACGCTTGGTCGAACCTAAAATACCAATGTAAAAAGGATCTTTATCTTTTATCGATAGCAAAAAGTGAAGATCACGTGCATAATTATGCGTCATTAGAACAACCGCGGTTTGGCTATCGATTTCCAAATCTTTCGCCTGCTCTGGATCGATCGCTAAAACTTCTTTACTTCCGGGGAAATTTTCTGTGGTTTTAGGATCTCTAGGCGAAGAAATAATGCTTACCTCCCAACCTAATTGAGACGCCGAAAGTCCTAATTTTACAGCATCATGTTCAGCACCGATCAAAATTAATCTTGAAATCGCCGGTAACTGCTGACTAAATTTTTCTAAACCAGAATGATCTGCTAATTCTCTTGAAGTCATCGAAAATTGCCTTTCTCCAAAATCAATTAAAGATTCTAAAGCTTCAAATTCACCGACTTCCTTTCTAAAAAACGAATCAATTTTAAAGGATTTTCTATTCTCAATTTGCTGAAAAAATAACTGCTCAAATTCCGAAGAAATCGCCACAGGCTCCAGTAAAATATATAAAATGCCTTCGCATCCTAAACGATACCGGCCATCGTAGGTCATCATTTTTGCGACTCCGGTTTTTAATACGGTTTGTGCTTCTAACAAAACATCTTTTTCTACACAACCACCACTCACAGCTCCGGTCATTCCTCCATCTTCAGTGATCAACATTCTAACGCCCGGTTTTCGGTAAGACGAACCATCTAATGCAACCACACTTGCCAAAACACTTCGTTTCCCTTGTTGCTGATTTTGTAAAACCTGACTTATTATTTCTTTAAACTCGTGTGTCATTTTTATTCATTTCCTCTACAAGCTAAATTTTCTCTGCTTAAATCTACAATATCAGGATGTAAACAGATTGTTTTTCATAGTTTAAAATTCACTTGTAAAACTGCACATTTTAAAATCAATTTTGAAATTAATCAATAGAATAGCTTCAATTTGAGCAATAGCTCTTAAATCTTTCTTAATTTTAGAAACTTACTAAAGGAAAGTTTGAATTTCATAAGTGATTGTGCAATTCAGCTTTTATATTTACCTTAAAAAATGAAAATCTTACTTTTCGGAGTTGCGAAAGATATTGTAGGAAATCAGGTGCTGGAAGAGCCTTCTTTTAAAGCTAAAAATGTAGCCGAATTAAAGCAGGAGCTCATCAAAAAATATCCGGAATTTGCGAAGCTTTCTTCTCTGGCTATCGCTGTAGACGAAGAATATGCCAGTGATGAAAAATTAATTTCCGCAGAAAATGAGATCGCAATTATTCCACCGGTTAGCGGAGGTTAATGAAGTTTGAAGGATCCTTAACTAGGGATATATGGAAAAGAAAATTGAAATTATAGAAAATATCGATCCGTCTTTGATCCATAAAGACCTTTCCCACCCTGCAAGCGGTGGAATTTGTGTTTTTATAGGCGCTGTTCGTGATACTACCCAAAATCAAAAAGTAAACTCCCTTTTTTTTGAAGCCTACGAAGCGATGGCGCTTAAAGAAATGGAGAAGATCGCAGAGGCAGCAAGTAAGCAATGGAATTTAAACCGACTTATTATGCAGCACGCGGTTGGCGATAAGAAAGTTGAAGAACCCGTTGTGCTTGTGGGTGCTTCCTCTGCACATCGCGATGATTGCTTTGAAGCCTGTAGATTTTTAATCGATACGCTAAAAGAAAAAGTTCCCATCTGGAAAAAAGAATTTTTCGACGGTAAAGACGAAGTTTGGGTGACACCGCATCCATAATCGCACATTTTAAATCCCCAAAAGAAGACGTTAATGCTTATAGATAATCACCAAAGAAAAATTAATTACCTGCGACTAGCGGTGACCGACCGTTGTAACTTGCGATGCAATTATTGCATGCCAGAAAGCGGAATTAATTTTGCAAAAAAAGATAAACTACTATCGATCGATGAGTTATATCGCTTAAGCAAAACTTTGGTAGAACAGGGCATCACAAAGATCAGGATTACCGGCGGCGAACCTTTTGTTCGCAAAGATTTAATGATATTGCTTCGTAAACTTTCTGTGCTCCCAAAACTCGAAGATATTAGCATTACCACAAACGCAACTTTAATTGGGCAGCATATTCCTGAGTTAAAAGAATTAGGCATAAAAAACATCAATTTGAGCCTGGATTCTATCACTCCAGAAACTTTTAAAAAAGTAACTCGGCGTGACCAGTTTGAAACAGTTTATGGCAATTTGATCAAGTTGATTCAGGAAGATTTTAATGTAAAGGTGAATTTTATCGCATTAGACGGGCAGAATACTGAAGATATGATTCCGATTTTGGAAGATCTAACGCGACATTATCCGGTTTCGGTTCGTTTTTTAGAAGAAATGCCTTTTAACGGTGGAAGCAAAAATTTCCAAACCATAAAATGGAATCATAAAGCGATTTACAATTATATCGCTTCCTATTACCCAAATATCGAAAAGCTTTCTTCTGAAAAAACTTCGACTTCAGTAAATTATAAGATTGCAGGTTTTGAGGGTAGTTTTGGAATCATCCCAAGTTTTACCCGTAATTTCTGCGGAAGCTGTAACCGCTTAAGGATTACCGCTACCGGCGATGTTATTACCTGCCTTTACGCCAGTTCCGATCGAAATATTCGCGATATTCTTCGTGCTGAAAATTCTGAAGAAAATATCAAAAATGAAATATTAAAAGCTGTTGGAAGTAGAGCAAAAGATGGTTTTGAAGCTGAAGCTCGAAATAAAAATTATTACGAAAATTCAATGACAAGTATTGGTGGATAAAAAACTCTCACATATCAACAAGCAGGGAAATGCTGAAATGGTAGACGTTTCTGAAAAGGAAATCACCAGCCGAACTGCGATTGCAAGCGGCCGAATTATATTTCCTGCGGAAGTTTTTAAGCAACTCCAAAAAGATGATTTTCTAAGCAAAAAAGGAAGCATCACTCAAACAGCGATCATTGCAGGAATTCAGGCGGTAAAGAAAACTTCAGATCTAATTCCGCTTTGTCATCCGCTTCGTTTGTCGAAAATTAATATTGACATTCAACCTGGTGAAAATTCGTTGGATATTGAATGTTTGGTAAAATGCAACGAACGCACGGGAGTAGAAATGGAAGCCTTAACCGGAGTTTCTACCGCAGCGCTTACCATTTATGATATGACCAAAGCTTTAAGCCACGATCTGGAAATTTCAGAAATAAAACTGAATAAGAAAACCGGCGGAAAAAGCGACTTTGGAGTTTGATGATGTGTTGATTTGCTAATTTGCTGATGTGTAAATTTGATAATGAGATATTCGATTGTGTTGAATTTTGAATGTCAAATTTTGAACTTTGAATATGCCATAAGCTGACAGCTAAAAACTGTTAATTGTAAACCGTGAACTGTAAACTTCACTCAATGAAAACTAAACTAAACGGACTCGTACTTGCAGGTGGAAAAAGCACCCGAATGGGCACCGATAAAGGTGAGCTTGCTTACCACGGCAAACCGCATCGCGAGTATTTATACGAACTTTTAGCAGAATTTTGCGACGATGTTTACCTAAGCGTACGACGTGAGCAACAGCAAAATTTATCTGAAAACTTAAAAACGATCACCGATAAAGACCAATATCGAGGTCCGCTAAACGGAATAATTAGTGCGCATCAGGAATTTCCTGAAGTCGCCTGGTTAGTAGTTGCGACCGATTTACCGTTAATCGATAAAAATTCAATTGAGCAATTGATCGAGCAGCGAAATCCTGAAAAAATAGCCACGGCTTACGCCACGCATCAATCGGGATTACCAGAACCGATGTTTGCGATTTGGGAAGCAAATTCTTTTCCAAAAGCCATCGAATATCTGGAAAGCGGCACGAATACTTGTCCGCGTAAGTTTTTGATCAATTCAGAAACCGAATTGATTTTCCCTTCCAGCGACGATATTTTGATCAACGCGAACAATAAAGAAGAATACCAACTCGCACTAAAAAAATTACACCAAGTTGAATCCTGAACGCTATACAAGACAAACTCGGCTTCAGGGATTTGGTGAAGCCGGGCAAAAGAAATTGGCTGATGCTAAAGTTTTGGTGATCGGTGCAGGTGGTCTTGGCGTTCCCGTTTTACAATATCTAAGCGGAATGGGCGTGGGAACTATCGGTATTGTTGATAACGACGTGGTTGATATTAGCAATTTACAGCGACAAATTTTATATTCAGAAAATGATCTTGGCCAATCCAAAGTTGAAATTGCGAAGCAGAAATTAACTGCCCTAAACAGCGAAATTGAGATCATAACTTTCCCGACTTTTATTTCTACGGAAAATGCTTTGGAAATTATAACCGATTTTGATGTGATCGTTGATGCATCAGATAATTTCCCTACTCGATTTTTGGTAAATGACGCCTGTGTAATTCTGAAAAAACCTTTGGTTTACGGTGCTTTGCATGCTTTTGAAGGGCAGGTAAGCGTTTTTAATTATAAAGGCGGCCCAACTTATCGATGTTTATTCCCTGAAATGCCAAATCCTGAAGAAATCCCCGATTGTAATGAAAATGGTGTTTTAGGAATTATCCCCGGAATTATAGGAAGTTTACAGGCTTTAGAAGCTATAAAAGTGATTACCGGCATTGGCGAAACTTTATCGGGAAAATTGCTTTTATTTGATGGATTAAATCAGTCTCAGCAAAAAATAAAATTCGGTTTAAATCTGAAGAATCTTGAAATTAAGGAACTTCAAAAATCCTATGAATTTAGTTGCGCTACCGAAGTAAAATCGATAGAAGCTGAAGCATTTCTCAAAAAATGGAATTCAGAAAATATTCAACTTATTGATGTGCGAAATCCTGAAGAAGTAGAAAGACAAAATTTACCCGAAACTCAGCAGAAAGATTGGAAAAATATTCCGCTAAGTGAAGTTCAGGAAAAATCGGCAAAAATCGATCTTCAGAAACCAACATATTTTTTATGCCAATCGGGTATGCGGAGTTTAAAAGCGATCAATCTATTGCAAGATTTAAAAATCTACGGAGATTTTGTAGACGTAAAAGGTGGAATGAATGCAATTTCAAAACTAACCACAACTACAAAAAACTCTTGATTTAATGCCAAAATTCGATAAAATCAGGCTGCTTTTTTTATGTTGTTTTGCAATCTTCTTTTTCTCTTGTAAATCTGAAAAAGAATCAGATGTCCTAAAAATCGCTACGGCTGCGAATATGCAGTTCGCGATGAACGATTTAATTGAAACCTTTCAGCAGGAAACCGGTATACAATGCGAGATCGTAATAACTTCTTCTGGGAAATTAACGGCACAAATTAAAGCAGGAGCGCCTTTTGACGTTTTTGTTTCCGCAGATTTAAAATATCCGAATACACTTTTTAAAGAAGGTTTTGGTGAAGAAAAACCAAAGATTTACGCTAACGGAACTTTGGTGTTGTGGACGACTTCAGAAAATATAGAACCCTCATTGGACATTCTTTTCAAAGAAAAAATAAAACATATCGCAGTTGCGAATCCTAAAACCGCTCCTTATGGTCGTGCTACGGAAGAATTCTTAGAAAAAACAGGGAAATTCAACGAATTAGAGTCAAAATTAGTGTTTGGCGAAAGTATTTCAGCAGTTAATCGCTATATTCATTCAGGTTCCGCAGCAATTGGATTTACGGCCAAATCGGTTGTACTCTCTCCAAAAATGAAAAATGTGGGAAATTGGATCGAAATAGATCCTTCTCAATACTCATCTATTCAACAAGCAGCATTATTATTGAAATCTGAACAGCCAGAAACTATAAAAAATGCTCGTAAATTTTACGAATTTCTGTTTTCAGCAAAAGCGAAAGAGATTTTGGAGGAGTATGGATATAGAAGTTGATTTTTATGATTTGAAAAAATATGGTGATGTGATAATCTTGAATTCTGAATGTTGAATATTGAGTGTTGAATGATGAATGATGAATGATGTAACTAAAAGCTGACTGCTTTAAAATGTGGCGATGTTAGCATATCTATTATCAAGTAATAATGATGCGCCACCCTGAACTTGTTTCAGGGTCTCATAGTCTTAAAAGCTCTTATGAGATTCTGAGTCAAGCTCAGAATGACAGGTGTCAAATATTAAGGATTCGTAATTGCTGAAAGCTGACAGCTAGAAGCTGAGAACTCAGCTATAAACCGTTAACTAACTAAAATGAATAACCTCTCCGGAAAAATAAAACACATCAAAAATTCAGAATATCTCTCTGAAGTCAGTATCGAATTAGAAAATAATTCAATTTTCAGTGTTTTTCTGGTGGAAACTCCGCAATCTGCTTCGTACTTAGCACCGGACAAAAAAATCAAACTCCTTTTTAAAGAAACTGAGGTTATTATTTCAAAGCATTTGATGCCAGAAATTTCAATTCGAAATCAATTAAAAGCTGAAATTATCGAAATTAAACCGGGGAAAATTTTAAGCGAAATTGTACTGAAATCAGCTGTAGGTGAAATTAAAAGTTTACTAAGTTCTGCTCTTTTGCAACAAATGAATTTCGCCGAATCCCAAGAGGTTCTTATTTTAGTAAAAGCGAACGAAATTATGCTTTCCGAATGATCTGGGAATCCCTTTGGCTCACCTTAAAACTGGCTTTAATTACAACGCTTTTGCTATTTGTGATCGGTACGCCATTAGCGTACTGGCTCTCGGCGACCAAAAGTAAAACCAAACCCGTTTGGGAAACCTTAATAAGTATGCCGCTTATTCTACCGCCAACGGTTTTAGGTTTTTACATCTTAATCGCGTTTGGACAATCAAGTTTTCTAGGCAAGTTTTTAGATGGAGTATTCGGGTTGCAATTGGTGTTTTCGTTTAGCGGACTAGTACTTGCATCAGTCATTTACAGCTTGCCATTTATGGTGCATCCCATCCAAAGCGGATTTAGTTCGCTGCCAATTCATTTAAAAGAAGCTGCATATTCTTTAGGGAAATCGAAAACTACTACGTTTTTTAAAATCATGCTCCCAAATATCAAGCCTGCCTTGTTAACGGGAATTGTACTTTCTTTTGCGCATACGATTGGCGAATTTGGTGTGGTTTTAATGATCGGCGGGAATTTACCCGGCGAAACCCGTGTGGCTTCGATCGCTATCTATGATGAAGTTGAAGCGCTAAATTACAGCAGCGCTAATACGCTTTCCTTTATTCTTTTTGTGCTGAGTTTCGCTATTTTACTTTCTGTTTACCTCATCAATAATAAATCTTTAAACCGAATTGTAAAATGATCGAATGTAAACTGAAAAAAGAGCTATCTGCCGCAGAAGGAAAAATGATTTTGAATGTTGATTTTCGATTAAATGAAGGCGATTTTGTAGTGTTATATGGAAATTCTGGTGCGGGAAAAACGTCAATTTTAAGAATGCTTTCGGGTTTATTACGTCCGGAAGATGGCTATATAAATCAGGATTCTAATGTTTGGTTTAATGCTGAAAAAAAGATCGATATACCGATACAAAAACGGAAAATCGGACTCGTTTTTCAGGATTATGCGTTGTTTCCGAATATGAATGTAGAAGAGAATATTTACTTCTCGCTTCCGCAGAAAAAAGACAAAAAAACTGCTGAAGAATTAATCGAATTGATGGAGCTTGGAAATCTTCGGAAACAAAAAATTCAGCAACTCTCTGGTGGGCAACAACAGCGTGTTGCACTGGCCAGAGCTTTGGCTAGAAAGCCTAAACTTTTATTGTTGGACGAACCTTTAAGCGCTTTAGATCATGGTATGAGAACTAAGCTTCAGGAGTATATTTTGAAGCTACATAAAACCTACAATCTAACTACTATTCTGGTAAGCCACGATCCTGCAGAAATTATTAAAATGGCCAATAAAGTTTTGGTTCTTGAAAACGGCAAATTTACCAAAACCGGAACTCCCATTTCGATCTTTAGTGAAAGTAAACTGAGTGGAAAATTTCAGTTTACCGGAGAAGTATTAGCAAAGATCGACGAAGAAGTGGTTTCGATCTTGCATATTTTGATTGGTAATAATGTGATCAAATCGGTTTCTGCAAAAGATGAAATTGCACATATTCAAAAAGGCGATAAAGTGCTTGTTGCATCAAAAGCCTTTAACCCCATTGTAACAAAGATTGAATAAAATTTGATATAATTTGAAAAGATAAGATTCAGCCTAAATAAAAATTTATGATCTCACACCCTGAAGCTTTACAAAAAGTACTCGCTACAATCACCAATTTCGGTACAGAAAAAGTCGCGCTATTAGAAAGTGTAAATAGAATCTTGGCTGAAGATATTTTTGCCGATCGTGATTTCCCTCCTTTTGATCGTGTAACCAAAGATGGAATCGCGGTAAATTCAAAAGCCTTGGAAAATGGCAAAACTTCTTTCAAAATTGAAGCAGTTTACGCAGCCGGGAGTCCGCAGGGAATTTTAAAAGATCCTGAAAATTGCGTAGAGATTATGACGGGTGCGATGTTGCCGAAAAATTGTGATTCGGTTATTATGTACGAAGATATTGAAATTGAAAACGGAATTGCGACACTTCAGACTGAAGTAAAAGCTAAGGTAAATATTCATCGCCAGGGAAGTGATCGCCAGAGCGGAGAAAAAATATTATCCAAAAATCAACGAATTTCGGCTATAGAAATTGGGGTTTTGGCTACGGTTGGGAAAGCTGAAGTTATGGTTAAGAAATTGCCCAAAATCGCTATTATCTCTACCGGAGATGAATTGGTTGATGTTGCTGAAACTCCGCTTCCACATCAAATTAGGACTTCAAATACCTTAAGTTTATTTGCTGCTTTGGAGCAAGAGAAAATCACACCGACTTTACTACATATTCGAGATGAAAAGAAGGTAATGTTACAGCAGGTAGAAAACGCTATTAATAACCACGATGTATTATTGCTGAGTGGTGGCGTTTCTAAAGGGAAATTCGATTATTTACCTGAAATCTTAGAAGAATTAAAGGTTGAAAAGCTCTTTCATCGTGTTTTGCAACGTCCCGGCAAACCTTTGTGGTTTGGGAAGCAACACGAAAAGAATGTTACTGTTTTTTCATTTCCTGGAAACCCAAATTCCACTTTTGTGAATTTTCATATTTACTTTGAAAGATGGCTTGCAGCATCTTTGGAACTTGAAACCTCAACTTCAGAAGTTATTCTAAAAACTGATATCGCTAACAATCCAAAGATTACAAGATATTTACTGGTAAAAACTAAAGCTGAAAATGGCCAATTTCAAGCTGAATTATTAAATGAAAATGGCTCTGGCGATTTAATTAGTCTGGCAAATGCCGATGGCGTAATTATGCTTCCGCCAGAAAAAGATTTTAAACAAGGTGATGTTGTTGAGTTTATTAAGTTTTGATTTGTAGTGAGCAATGAGCAAAATAAAAAACAGGGACTGAAATTTCTCAATTTAGTCCCTGTTTTTAATCTAATTTCTATTTTCTAGCAGCGAAACGGTCTATTTTCTTTCCATTAAGCAACTCCCGGTTCTAAACCTGCTTCAATTAGTTTTTCAGGAGTAATTGGTAAATCTCTCATTCGCTTACCGGTTGCATTGAAAATTGCATTGGCAATCGATGCCGCCACACTGGTAATTCCTAATTCTCCAATTCCTTTAACGCCCATTTCATTGGCAATTTTATCGTCTTCCGGTAAGAAAACCACGTCGATATTAGCCATATCCAAATTTACAGGTACGTGATAATCGGCTAAAGTCCTGGTTATAAAATTACCATAATTTGGTTCTACCTGCGTACGTTCGGCAATGACCATTCCTGCACCCATTGTTAGTCCGCCAATAATTTGTCCGTAGGCCGTTTTTGGATTCAGGATCTTTCCGGCAGAACCCACATTTACCATACGTTTGATTCGGTACATACCGGTGTCTTTATCTACCCAAACTTCAGTAAAATTGGCTCCAAAAGAGAAAACCGAATGTTTTTTGTATTCTTCGGAAGGTTCTGCTGTTCCTTCAGCTTCAAAAGTAGTCAGGTTATTTTGCTGCAATAATTCAGCAACTTCAATCTCCTCAGATTCGGTAATATTTTGCTTCTTTTTTAATTTAGCAATCGCATTTTCGCAAGCTTTTCTAGCTCCATTACAATACGAAGCGGCTCCCCACGAACCACCAGAACCCGGAGTTACAGGAAATTCAGAATCTCCAATTTCAACTTTTACATTTTCTACCGGAATTCCTAAATATTCAGAAACTGTCTGTGCCACGATCGTATATGTTCCTGTACCAATATCTGTCGCATCCATCTTGATGTTCGCGTTTACCGCAGCTTCATTGAGCTCTAACACTACTTTAGCAGATGTTTTCATATACGGCGCGCGACGTGAAGCTGCACTTACACCATAACCTATTAACCAGTTTCCTTTTTTATTGGTTCCAGGTTGCATTTTGCGATTTTCCCAACCAAATTTATCGGCTCCAATACGTAAACATTCTATAAGCAAGCGAGAAGAGAATGGCTTATCGGCTCCCATATCTACCTGCGTATCATTTTTTATTCTGAAATCGATAGGATCCATTTTTAATTTCCACGCCAGCTCATCCATTGCCGACTCTAAAGCGAAACTCCCGGTAGCTTCTCCTGGTGCACGCATAGAACTTGGACACTGAATATTAAGTGGAATCAAGCGATGCGTAACCGCATTATTCGGAGTTTTATATAACATTTTAGACACATTCCCACAAGCCTCGAAATACTGAAGATTCTTAGCGGTATGCGAAGTTGTATGATGCGCTAAAGCGGTTAAAGAACCATCTTTCTTAGCTCCCAATCGCATTTCTTGCTCATCGAACTGGCGCATCCCGGTATTCGTAAACATTTGGTGACGAGTCACTGTAATTTGCACTGGTCTTCCAATCATCTTAGAAGCCATCGTTGCCATGGTGATATGCTTATATACATTCAATTTTGAACCAAAGCCACCACCAATGTATGGCGTAATGATCTGAACATCTTCTTTAGGTATTCCAAAAGTTTCTGAAATTGAAGTTGTAGCCTGATTTAGAATTTGCTGATTAGCATACATCTTCACCTTTCCATCGTTCCAATTTACAATGGCTGCATGCAACTCCATTGGTTGTTGATGCTCGATAGGTGTCGTATAAGTTTGCTCTAGAGTAACATCAGCTTCACGCATTCCTGCATCCATATCTCCGCGGCTAAAATCTGCGCTTTCGCCAGGTTTATATGCTTTTCCTCTATTTTTATCTAAATGTATATCTGGTGTTTCTTCTTCGTAGGTCACTTTTATTAAGCGACAGGCATATTGTGCCTGCTCAAAAGTTTCTGCTACAACGCAGGCGATATATTGCCCGTAATAATGAACCTGGCGATCCTGGAATACTGGAGCTACCGTGGTTAATGAAAAATTGGTCATATCCTTTGGATAATTTTTCAATTTTTCAGCATTTTTATAAGTGATTACTGCTAAGACTCCGTTTTGCTTTTCTGCTTCTGAAGTATCTATGGAAGTAATTTTTCCTTTTGCGATCGTACTGTTTACGCCTTGCGCATACACCATATTTTCGACAGGAAATTCTGAAGCATATTTTGCTTTTCCCGCAACCTTCAGGTGTCCTTCAATTCTATCTATAGGATTTCCTATTCCTGATGCTTTTATTGATTTCATAGTTTTTTGCTAAGATTAGGGATTTTATGCTTCTCTTTCAAAAGCCTGGGTAAGCGCTCTAACGATCGCTTTTTTACCCATTTCAACTTTATATTTATTACCCTCAAAAGGTTTAGCGTCTTGCATTGCCATTTCAGCTGCAGCCTTAAAGTTTACTTTATTCGGCTTCTTTCCTTCTAAATATTTTTCAACTTTAGTAAACTTCCAGGGTTTATGTGCTACGCCGCCCATTGCTAAGCCAGCTTTAGTGATCACACCCCTTTTAATTTGTAAACCGGCAGCTACAGAAACTAAAGCAAAAGCATAACTAGACCGCTCACGTATCTTTAAATAATAATAATGATCTGAAAATTTAGGTTCATCTAAATGAATAACAGTGATCAACTCACCAGGTTCTAAAGTGTTATCTTTTTCGGGCTGATTTCCCGGTAATCGATGAAAGTCAGTAAAATCTATAGTTCTTGAAGAACCATCTGTTTTTTGAACTTCAACTTTTGCATTCATCGCAGCCAAGGCCACGCACATATCTGAAGGATGTGTTGCGATGCATTTATCACTATATCCAAAAATAGCGTGTAAGGCATTCATTCCATCTTTAGCACCACAACCCGAACCCGGTTCACGTTTATTGCAGGGCATTGAAGTTTCAAAGAAATAAGGACATCTTGTACGTTGCAATAAATTTCCTGCATTGGTCGCCATATTTCTAATCTGCGCTGTTGCAGCCGAAAGCATCGCCATTGATAATAATGGATAATTTTTTCGAATATCAGGATGATTAGCAGTTTCAGAATTGCTTAGCATTCCGCCCAGTGTATATCCTCCTTCGTTATTTTTAGTTATATTTTTGTACTCAAGATTGGCTACTTCGATTAATTGATCGGGACGTTCTACATCTTCCTTCATCAAATCGACCAAATTGGTTCCTCCACCTAAATAATGGGAGGTCTTAGTAAAAGTTTGAAGCGCCTGTTCTTTATTTTTAGCATTCGTATAAGAGAATGGTCTCATAGTTAGTTTGTGTTTATCCTCGATAGAGGCATTTGAAAAGATAATCGATTCTAAAAATCAATAAATAGATCAGGAATTTTTAGCTTTCTCCATTTGCTTGGCAGTAGCGAATTCCCAGGTTGGCATCTCATCGTCGCCGGAATGTACTTCTTTAAATGCCTGAACGATATTGTTGTAAGCTCCACAACGGCAAATATTACCAGACATTCTTTCTCTAATTTCTTCTTCGGAAAGTTTTAAGTCGGTTTTTACATCTTTGAAGTCTTCTGTCACATAACTTGCTTCTCCATTCTTTGCTTCTTCCAATAGCGCTACTGAAGAACAGATTTGTCCCGGAGTACAGTATCCACATTGAAAGCCGTCGTGTTTTAGGAAAGCTTCCTGCATTGGGTGAAGATTACCGTTTTCAGCTAAACCTTCTATGGTAGTGATCTCTTTATCTTCACATGTTGCAGCTAAAGTTAAACAAGAAAGTTTACGCTTCCCATCGACCATTACAGTACAGGCACCACATTGGCCATGATCACATCCTTTTTTGGTTCCGGTAAGTTGTAAGCGTTCTCGAAGCGCGTCTAAAAGTGAAGTCCTGGAATCTAGCGCTAGCTGTTTTACCATATCATTTACCCTAAGATTTACACGTACTTCGTTTAAAAGTATTTCAGGGTTATCGGGTAAAGTTCTTGCCGGACTAGCCAACAAATCTGAAGTTAAATAAGATGAAGCCCAAATACTTAAACTCGCGGCAGACATCTGTTTCAGGAATTTCCTGCGTGAAGTTCCGTTTAAACCAATTTCATCAAAGATCTTTTCTTCATCTTTTGAAAGTTGGTCTGTATCTGAACCATTTTTCCATTTTTCCATTTCGTCCATATGCAATTTTTTTGAAGGTAATTGATATTTGAAGTCTAAAAATTTTTAGATAAATTTTAGAAACTGAAAATCAATGCTTCAATTTAAAGAATTGAATACAGAACAAATGTTTTAGGAATGTTATTATTATGCTAAAGAGGCCATAATCGTTAAATAACTATCTCATTTAAAGGATTATGAATATAAATTTTTAAAATCGTTTCTCCATTTAACAATTTCGTTATTATACATGGCATCCAATCCCATCTGAACCGCTATCGCAGCTTTAGCTCCTGTTACAAAATCTGATTTAGGACGTGTGTTATTTAAAACACTATCTGAAAAATCCATTAAAGCCTGTTTTGAAGAATGGGTATGGCCAACCTCTATTGGAATTCCTTTACCTTTTACCCATTGCATTGTAGCGCCAGATACACCATCTACATCACCTAACTCTCTATCATCAAAATTTCCTTCTGGATAAAACCAGGCATTCTCGTAATCCAAAATAATAGTTCCCTTATCTCCTAAAACATTAATTTGATAATCGTTCATGGCGTTCGATGTTAAACAGGTGAATTTTGCTTTTACACCATTTGGATAGTTATAGATCAAATGAATATTATCGTAAGTTTCCCTGCCATCTTTCCAATAATCAATACCACCGGCTCCCATCACCTGTTCTGGTACAGCATCCAATACCCAGTTCACAAAATCAATTTGATGAGAACATAACTCGGCCACCAAACCTCCTGAATATTCGCGATACATTCTCCAGTTAATGAGTCGTTCTAACTCTGGATCAGGTACAGGACGGCGCCAATTGCCATGGCGATTCCATTGGCATTCAAAAGCTGTTATATTACCTATCTTCCCTTGTTGGATCAATTCGACAACATGAGTGTATAGTCGAGAACTATGATATTGATGTCCTGTTTGGAAAATTGATTTGCTCTCTTTTTTCTTATCATTGAGTTTTTTAATGCCCTGGTAACCTTTTGCCGTAGTTTTCTCTCCATAAATATGTTTACCGGCATCTAAAGCATCGATTTCTATAGCCGAATGTGTACTAAATGGCGTGGCCACTAAAACCGCATCGATATCTTTATTATCAAGCATTTTGCGATAATCTGAATAGCCTTTAAGTTTTCTCGAAGCTCGTTCTATACCTTTCTCCAATCGAAAAGGTAAAATATCACAGCAGGCGATTAAATTTAAATTTGGAATTTCATCAATTACGGGCATCAGTCCGCCACCGCGATCACCTGTACCGATAACTCCAATATTAATCTGATCATTTTTAGAAAAAGACAAGGCATTTAAAGAAGGGATGGACATCGTTGCCATAGCTCCAAGAGCTCCCATGCTACTTCGCTTTACAAAACTTCTTCGCTTCATCATATCGTATTTAATGGTATTTTTTTGTAATTGATTCCGGTTATAATTTAAGTTCCCAACCTGGTTCGTAAGTTCTGCTCCATAAATTCATCGCCTCACGATCATATATTCTCCCTGAGTTTTCATCGATAGCAAATCCTTTATTGATGCGGTAGGCAATATTGGCATAATGAACCATGGCCATACTTACACTGGCATCGTCGATAGGGGCATTTAGTGTTTCTTTTCCCCTAATAGTATTAAAGAAGTTAAGCATATGAGCTGTGGTCGTATCGCCACCGCCACCCAATGCTGTACCCGCTTCCTGCGAACCAGATTCCGTGGATTTTATCATTTTACCAGATCGATCGTACATTTCATATTTATTACGATCTACGAAAACTGTCCCTTCGCTACCATAAATAATGGTTCCCCGGCCACCATTAAAAAGATCGTATCCACTTCGGCTGCGGCCATCCCATTCAATAATTTTATCATCTGCAAAATTAAAGGTGGCTTTCATAGTATCATACATTTCCCAGCCATCCTCTTTAAAATGTCGTTTATAAGCTTCTACTTTCGCTTCTCTAGGAAAATCTACACCTAAGGCCCAACGGGCTACATCAAGTTCGTGAGTTCCATTATTCCCTGCTTCAGCAGTACCATAATCCCAGCCATACCAGTGCCAGTTATAGTCCCAGGTATTATCAGTGTATTCCCTTCTTGGTGCAGGTCCCTGCCATAAATCCCAATCCAGTCCTTTGGGAACAGGGGCTGATTTCTGATTAGGAACCTCGCTCCGAGCGTTGGTATAAAATGCGATAGCTTTAAAAGGAGTACCAATTTCACCATTGTGAATTGCTTTAATAACAGCTATGGTATGCGCCGAAGAACGCTGCTGATTTCCCATCTGAACGACCTTACCATATTTATTGGCTGCAGCCACCAGTTTTTCATTTTCGTCCATCGTATGACTACAGGGTTTTTCTACATACACATGTTTCCCCGCTTTTAAAGCCATGATCGATCCCGGTGTATGCCAATGATCTGGTGTAGCATTAACCAGAATATCGATCTTTTTATCATCGATAAGCTTACGGATATCATTTTCTCCTTTAGGTGAATAGCCCAATCGTTCTGAAAAGCGCTTAACCGCATTCTCCCTTTGATGTTGCATAACATCACAAAGGTAAACCAGCTCTACGTTAGATTCCTTTAGCGCAATAGGATCTAAATAAGCACCAAGACGCCTTCCTAATCCGGCAATACCTATATGCAATTTATCATTAGCTCCAATAATCTTTCGATAACTACTGGCAGGCATAGCCATAGCAGTACTTGATGCAACAGTGGATGCGGCTACTGCAGCACTTCCTAAAATAGATTTGGTAATAAAGTCTCTTCTTGATGCCATTCTATAATGTTTTTATCTTGATGTTCTTAAATGATACCCGGTTACCGTGATCCTGCAATAAAATGCGACCTTCCTCCAATTCTCCAAAACGATCCCACTTGGCGTATTTACTCTCGGAAACCAATTTTCTAAACTCCTCGCTACCACGTTCGTATTCTAATACCTTGCTACCGTTTAACCAGTGTTCTACATGATGATCTTTAGATACAATTCTTGCAGTATTCCACTCACCAACCGGATGAATGGGTTTATCAGGATCAGCTTTTATAAGATCATAAAGGGAAGCTACAGTTCGACTGCCCTCGTGATTTCCTAACTTAGCATCTGGATGTTTATCATCATCCAAAACCTGGTATTCCAAACCTATAGAAGATCCAGGACCTTTATTGATATCAGTATCCACATAATATTTGATCCCACTATTGGCTCCTTCCGTAATTTTAAAATCTACGCTTAATTCAAAGTCGCCAAAAACAGCTTCAGTTACAATATCACCACCGGCCGCCGATTCGGCCCCGCCACTAGCAAGAACTGTAAGAACTCCATCCTTAATCTCCCAGCCTTGTTTTGGGAATTCGTCCAAACGCGCTCCACGCCAACCTTTGGTAGTTTTACCGTCCCAAAGCAATTTCCATCCATCCTTTTTTTCAGATGTGGTCAACGCATTTTTGGTACTTCTAGGCTCGATAGCCATTGTTTGAGTATATTGATCAAGACTATCGGTTTGAATACGAATATTCTTCCACATAATGGCTTTTCCGGGTTCATCATCTTTACCTATACTGTGTACCTGTAATGCTATAAATCCGCTTGCGGTTTTATCGTCTATTAGGAAACTGGCAGGTACACCATTGATCCAGGTTTTTATACTATCGCCAATTGCTTCAATACGGTAATGATTCCACTCATTTTGTTTAAATGCCTTTTGGGCCTTAGAATTATCCTCTAAGGATACTAACCAGCCACGGCGGGCTTCATCATATATCCCCGCACTCCAGGCACGATCTGAAGGATCGATCTCGATCTGATATCCATGTACACGACCATTCATATAGGACGGAAGGCTATTACTGCGAATCTGAATACCCGAATTCATACTGGGATCTACTTTATAATCTAATTCAAGAATAAAATCATCATACATTTTATTGGTGGTTAAAAACGAATTAGGGGTACCACTAACGGTTTTCCCTACAATTACACCATCTTCGACAGCATAATCTGCCTCGCCACCCATTTGAGTCCAGCCTGAAAGATCTTTTTCATTAAACAAAGCCTCTCCAGGTTTCTCCTTTTTTGAAGACTCTTTGCAGGACATAAAAAATACTAATAAAACGAAAGTGAGAATACGTAAATACATTATCAATTTATTAAAAGTAAAACGTTATAGCAGTTTGAATCATCAATATATAAATAAATATTTTAATATAATATTACATTTAAAAAAGTTTTTCTTATAAACACTTAGATCACTATAAACACCAGCTAAAACGATTAATTCACTATCTTTAATTTTTCGAATTTTACAATTATGCGATATAGATTTCTTTATCTTTTAATCATACTTCCCAGCATCTTATTGGCGCAATCTAAAATCACCGCTCTGCAATGTGAATACATGATAAAACCTAGCGGAATAGACATGCAAAATCCCAGACTAATGTGGAAGTATGAATCTGATTCTTATTTAAAACAGAAATCTTATAGAATTCTTGTAGCTACTTCAAAAGAGAAATTAAGCGCAGCAAAAGCAGACATATGGAATTCTGGCTTTATTAAATCTCAGGATCAATTGGTGTATTATTCAGGAGAAGAATTGACTTCAGATCAAACTTATTATTGGTTAATACAGGCCAAAACTTCTGAAGGAAAAATAAGCTCTAATATTACACATTTTCAAACAGGAAAATTTCATAAATCAGATTGGAAAGCAAATTGGATAACCGATAGCCATGACAAATCTTTTGAGCCTTCGCCCCGATTTAGAAAAGAATTTGAAACTAATAAAAAGATTGCTTCGGCTAAATGCTATATAAGTGGTTTGGGGTATTATCAACTTTCAATAAATGGCAAAAAAATTAACCAAAATCATCTTGATCCAGGATTTACAGATTATGGTAAACGAGTACTCTACAATAGCCTGGATATTACAAAGCATCTAAAACAAGGAAAAAATGCCATTGGAGTAGAATTAGGTAATGGATGGTTTAACGAGCAGACACCTACTGTTTGGAATTTTGATATAGCTCCCTGGCGAAAACGACCTCAACTACTTTGTGAAATTAAGATTACATATAATGACGGCTCTACTAAAGTTATAGCCACAGATACTACCTGGAAAACCAATACCGGCCCCTTACTTTTTGATAATATTCATGTAGGTGTAATTTATGACGCTCGATTAGAACAATCCGGCTGGAACACGATTAATTATAATGATAAAAACTGGAATAATGCAAAAATTACCCAGGAACCTTCAACAATCATAGAAAGTCAGAAAATGGCTTTAATTTCTTCCGAAGAAATTTTAGAACCTATTGCAGTGCAGCAATTAAACGACACTTCTCTAGTTTTTGATATGGGTATTAATACCGCCGGTGTGGTAGAATTAAATATCGAAGGAAAAAAAGGAATGGAAGTTAAACTGAAACATGGTGAAATGTTGCTGGAAGATGGTAGTGTAGACCAGCGAAATATCGATATGCATTTACGACCAAGAAATGAAAAAGAACGCATCCAAACCGATACTTATATTTTAAAGGGAGATGGCGTTGAAACTTATACCCCAAGTTTCACCTATCACGGTTTTAGATATGTACAGGTAAGCAGTAAAGATCCTTTGTCTGCCCAAAATGTATATTTAAAGACGATAAAATTACATAGCAATGTAGAAAGTATTGGCTCTTTTAAAACTTCTAATGAGACCTTAAATTCTATTTTCGAAATTTGTAAAAACTCTTATTTAAGCAATCTTTTTAGTATTCCAACAGATTGCCCAACCCGAGAAAAAAATGGTTGGATGGCAGATGGGTTTATGGTGCAGGAAGCAGGAATGCTTAATTATGATTCCCGAAATATTTACGCTAAATGGATAAAAGACATGGTAGATGCCCAGCAGGAAAACGGAAATATGCCAGGTATCGTTCCCACTTCTCACCATTGGGATAGTAATTGGGCCGGGCCAATTTGGGATGCAGCTATCTTTATCGTCCCAGATCTTTTATATCAATATTCTGGCGATGTAGAGAGCATCAAGACCATTTATCCCAGCGCTAAAAAGTACCTTAAATATTTAGAATCTCAGGAAAATGAAATGGGAATTATCGATTTTGGCCTTGGGGACTGGCTTTTTTATAAAGCTGAAACCTCAACTCCGTTTATGGTCACCGCCTATTATTATTACGACAATGTTTTAATGGCGAAAATGGCCAGATTATTAGAGAAAAATGAAGAAGCCAAGAAATACGATGAGAAAGCAGCAATATTAAAAGAAAGGATAAATAGGATCTTTTTTGATACTGAAAATCTTACTTATGCCAACCAAACCCAGCTTTCTTATGCATTACCGCTTTATATGGATATCGCTCCTGAAGCCTATAAAAATCAACTTGCTGAGAAATTAAATCTACAATTAAAAAACAATGACTATTTTCTTGATTTTGGCTTTATAGGCAGCTTAATTGTTCCTGAAGTATTATCTAATTACGGCTACCAGGAAAGTGTTTATAAAATGGTTGCCAAAGAAGAAATGCCATCATGGGGATATTGGATCAAAGAACATAATGCTACCAGTTTATTTGAAACCTGGGATATCAAAAGAAGAATTTTTGATGCCTCTCTAAATCATCCTTCAATGGGAGCGATTGCAGCCTGGATGTACAAATCTTTAGCGGGTATCAAATTAGATAAAAATGAGACCTCTTTTAAAAAGATCATTATAGAACCCTCTTTTATAGAAGATTTGGATTTTGTTGATGCAAGCTACAATTCTCTATACGGAGAAATTAAGGTAAAATGGACAAAAGAAAATAACAATGTAAAACTGGAAATTGAAATTCCGTCTACGTCAACAGCTCAATTAAAATTACCACAAAAAAGCCATAATATTAAGGGAGGAAAACACCAATTTGAATTTCAACTTTAAACAGATTGCATACTAACAGAATTTAATAATTGTTTAAGATAGGTAGCAAAATTCTCTCTGGATCTTAAACGATCCCATTCTTCTCTTCTCTTAAATTCATCCTGAAATTCACCCAAAAAGAAATTATAGATTTCAGGATATTTTGATGTATAGATTTCAAAATTAAAAATTACGAGGTCCATTTTGTAGTTTGCCCTATCTCTTCGTCTTTTTCGATCTGCTATTTGGTATAATCCTTCAGCAGTTTTAAAATCTTTTATAAATTGTTCTATAACATCAAAGTGTCTGTAAATTAAATGATTCATAATAATTTTAGTTAGATTATCTTGCAAAGTACAATGACTACTAAATTATTAATCATTTGTACTTACATCAATACCCATTTACGGGTATTTTACAATTTCTTTAACAAAGAAAATTATAATATAAAAAAGAGACCGTAAAAATGGTCTCTTTCATAATCTTTTAAAATTCAAAACTTAGTATGCATTCGCAATTATTTGCTCGTAAAGCTCTTGTTTTCCACTCATTTTTGTTGGTTCTCCATTTGCTTTTCCTATTTCGCCTAATTGCTCTAATGTAAGTTTTCCTGTTTCAAAATCTTTACCGCTACCACTATCAAAAGAAGCGTAACGATCTTTTTTAAGGCTGCTGTATTTTGTATTATTAAGAATATGCTCTGCAGTAATTAATCCACGTGCAAAAACATCCATTCCAGAGATATGAGCAATAAATTTATCTTCAAGATCTGTAGAATTTCTTCTAACTTTTGCATCAAAGTTAATTCCGCCTCCCTGAATTCCGCCACCTTTAAGAATGATCATCATTGCCTGGGTAACTTCAAATAGATCGATTGGGAATTGATCTGTGTCCCATCCATTTTGATAATCTCCACGGTTTGCATCGATACTTCCTAATTTTCCGGCATCGATAGCAGTTTGCAATTCATGCTCAAATGTGTGACCAGCAAGTGTAGCGTGATTTACTTCGATATTCAGTTTAAAGTCATCTTGCAATCCATATTTATTGATAAAACCTAAACAAGTTGCTGCATCAAAATCGTATTGATGTTTAGTTGGTTCCATTGGTTTTGGCTCTAAGAAAAAGTTCCCTTTAAAACCTTGCTTTCTGGCATAATCTCTACACATTCCTAAGAACATTGCCATGTGCTCCTGCTCTCTTTTCATATCGGTATTAAGCAAGCTCATATAACCTTCACGACCACCCCAGAATACATAATTCTCGCCGCCTAAAGCCATAGTAGCATCTAAAGCGATCTTTGCCTGTGCACCGGCATACGCCACAACATCAAAATTAGGATTGGTTGCCGCACCATTCATATATCTTGGATTGGTAAACAAGTTAGATGTTCCCCAAAGTAATTTTAAACCACTTTCTTCCTGCTTTTGCTTTGCATATTCTGTAACAGCCTGAATTCTTTTTTCAAACTCTCCCAAAGTTGGTGCTTCATCTACAAGATCTACATCATGAAAACAATAATAAGGAACACCAAGCTTGGTCATAAATTCGAAAGCAGCATCCATTTTATCTTTGGCGCGCGCTACCGGATCTTCTTTCTTATCCCACTCAAAAACTTCGGTATCTGCTCCAAAAGGATCTCCTCCTTTGTTATTAAATGTATGCCAGTACGCCACCGCAAATCTTAAATGCTCTTTTAAAGTTTTGCCGGCTACAACTTTATTTTCATCATAATATTTAAAAGCTAAAGGATTATCACTCTCTTTACCTTCAAATTTTATGGTATCGATGTTCTTAAAATAATTACTCATAATATTAATTTTTAATGGCTTTTTTCCAGTTATTATATATTGATTTATAGGTTTCAACCAGTTCTGGTTTTGGTTTTATAGTTTGAAGACATTCCAGGCTTTCAAAGGCATCTTCAAGGCTTTCGTAGTGGCCATAACCATAGGCTGCTCCTCTGGCCGCACCATCTGCACCGTTGGTTTTATAAAGCTGAAGTGTAGTATTGGTAGTATTCACGAAAATTTCCTGAAAAACCGGACTCAAAAACAAGTTATCTTTCCCGGCTCTTACTGTTTTTCCTGAAGCGCCAACTTCCTGCATAATTTCGAATCCGTAATTCATCGCAAACACGATTCCCTCGCAGGCTGCTCTTACTAAATGCGGAGTTTTATGAATGTTGAAGTTAAGATTCGATATCCCAGAAGAAACTTCTTTATTCTGAAAAATTCGTTCTACTCCATTTCCAAAAGGATGAAAAAGTAAACCTTCACTTCCTGGTTTCGACTGTGCAGCCATCTCATTTAAATACTCATAATCGACAATTTTCTCTCGGCCGGAAGACAAAATATTTCGTAACCACTGGTAAAGAATCCCAGAACCGTTGATGCAAACCATCACACCATTCCTAATTTCATCTACATTGTTATTTACGTGCAAAAAGGTATTGATCCTGTTTTTTCTGTCGAAAGAATGGTTCTCACTAACCGAATAAATTACTGCGGAAGTTCCTGCGGTAGTCGCAATTTCACCCGGACTCAGCACATTCAGCGACATCGCATTATTGGGCTGATCACCGGCACGATATGTTATTTTCACGTCTTCTGAAAGACCAAGCTCTTTTGCAACTTTTGAAGAAATCACGGCCTGATCTCCAAAATTAGAAACCACTTCAGGAATAAGATCTTCTGAAATTCCGTAGTGATCTAGAATCTCTTTTGCTAATCGCTGTTCTTTAAAATGCCAAAGCATTCCTTCAGATAATCCACCTTTACTTATTTGCGGCTTTTCACTAAAACAGGCAGCGATATAATCGCCAGGCAACATCATATAAGCCGCTTTTTGATAAATTTCAGGCTCATTTTCTTTTACCCATTTTAATTTTGAAGCCGTAAAATTTCCCGGGCTACCCAAGATCATATCGTGACATTGCTCCTCCCCTATTTCTTCGAATGCTTTATCTCCAATTGCAGCTGCACGGCTATCGCACCAAATTATAGATGGACGCACAGGCTTTAGATCCTTATCGGTTAACACCAAACCATGCATCTGGTAAGCGACACCAATGGCTTTTATTTTGGTTAAATCGATTTCGTGTTCAGATCGTAAACGTTGTAGTGCAATTTTCACATTTTCCCACCATTGATTTGGATCCTGCTCTGCCCAACCGGGCTGCAAAGCTTCCATTGCCATTTCAGATTTTGGCTCGCCCACGGCAGCAATACTTTGTTGAGAATTAGCATCGAAAATCGATAATTTCACCGAACTACTTCCCAGATCTATTCCTAAAAAATACATTCTAAGTCGATTTTATTAGTTTTTGAAGTAATTTTCAAAACACTAATAGTTTATTTGACTACAAGTATAATTTAAATTTTGAATATTATCAAAAATTAGAAGATAAAAATGACTAATACTGAAATAAAATTTGAAATAATAAGATATAATCTGTTTTCAGGGTATTTTGAATAAATATTTCTGAATAATTTGAATGAATTTATTCAGAAATTGAAGATTATTTTAAAATCGATGATCTAAACTATCGATGTTAGCGGAAGATTGATTTAAAAAAGTATAAATTCAGTAGAAATCAAAACAACCAAAAATAAAAAAAGCCCTGAAAAATCAGGGCTCATTTTATATAATTTCAGCAATAATTATTTTACACGGTAAACTGTTCTAAATCCTAAATGATCTGTTCCAGAATCCATCGAAGTTCCCATCCTGGCTGAAATTCGATAACTGGCACAATACGATTTATTACATAAAAACGAACCGCCCTTTATCACTTTTTCCTTTTGATAAGGATTATCTTCATTAAAATAAGTAGTAGAACCTTTTGGATTCAATAATTCTCCCTGTTGCAAGGCTTGCTGGTAATACCTGGTATTAAAATTATCTTTAGTGAACTCCCAAACATTTCCTGCCATATCGTACAAATTAAGGCTGTTTGGAGGAAAAGATTTCACAGGAGCTGCGTATTTAAAACCGTCCTCGGGAACATTTTTAACCGGAAATTGTCCCTGCCAGGTATTGGCTTCTTCATTTAATTTCGATTCGTCGTCACCCCAGGTGTAAATCCCACCATGACGTTGTCCGTGCGCTGCAGCTTCCCATTCGGCTTCTGTTGGAAGATCACGTCCCGCCCAACTTGCATAAGCTAAAGCATCCTCATATGCAACATGCACAACCGGCAAATCATCTTTGCCTTCGATACTGCTATCTGGGCCTTGCGGATGCTTCCAATCGGCACCGCTTTTCCATTCCCACCACTGGCCATAATCGTTAAGATTAGCCACATTTTCTAAGTCTTTTCTAAAGATTAAAGAACCAGGCTGCAATACACTATCTGGCGGTTTAGGTGTTCCCGGCGGTACTTGTTTTTTTAATTCTTCCCAATCAACAGGACGCTCTGCAATGGTTAAATACCCTGTTTCTTCCACAAATTTCTTAAACTGCGCATTGGTTACTTCGGTTTGATCGATAAAAAAACCATCTACAGCTACCGGATGCGCTGGCTTCTCTCTTGGTAATGCATAAGGATCACCATCTGTCGCGCCCATGGTAAACTTAACACCAGAAACCCAAACCATCCCTTCTGGAGCTTCAATTTCTTCTGGCTGTTGTTTTAAGAGATCTTCAGGATTTACTTTATTGACTTCAGCAGAAGTTTGCTTTTCAGTTTGCTGATTTTCGTTAGTTTGAGATTCTTTTTTTTCAGCTTCATTCTTACAGGAGAAAAATAAAAGGCTAAACAAAAGAACCGGATATATCGATAATTTTAGCATTAATGTATTTTTTATCAAATATAATTAGTATTCCGAAGAAATCATACCTATTAACACAATGCTTCTTAATAATACAATAAAAAAAGGCCGACTATCGGAAGTCGGCCTTCAAATCACCTAAACTCAATCTTATCTATAAATAGATCTCCAATCTTCTTTTTTATAACAGCGTACTAGGACAAACATAAGCTGTAACCGGAATTTTAGTTTCCTTTATCGCTTTAAAGCCATCGATAACATCTGTTAGTTGTGACCAACCGCGCTGCTGTAAAATCGAGGCAGCGATCATGCTTCGATAACCACCGGCACAATGCAGTATAAATTCCTGTTCCTTCGGAAACTTTTCTAAATGCTGATTAATTTGATTTAGCGGAACGTTAACTGCACCTTCCACATGCTCTGAATCGAATTCACTTTTCTTACGCACATCGATAACCACAAGATCGCCCTTCATTTTTTGCTGAAGCTCTTCCGCAGTAATTCTATTTACAGCATCAATCTCTTTGCCAGCCGCTTCCCAGCTTTTCATACCATCTGCTAAATAACCCTGAGTATTATCGTAACCTACACGACTCAATCTTGTAATAGCTTCTTCTTCTTTTCCTTCTTCAGTAACCAGTAAAATTGGCATTTCAAGATCTGGAATCATCTCTCCTACCCAAGGCGCAAAACTTCCCTGTAATCCAATATTTATGCTATTTGGGATATGAGATTTTGCATACTCATCAGCATTTCTTGTGTCTAGAACAAGTGCTCCTTCTTCGTTAGCAACCACTTCAAATTCTTCCGGAATTAAAGCTCGTGCCGCCTGCTTCATCACTTTATCAAAACTTTTATATCCACCAATATTCAATAATACGTTCTGCGGAAAGTATTTTGGTGGTGCAGTTAAACCGGTTAAAAGTTCTTTTACAAACTCTTCTTTGGTCATATCTGCTCTTAATGCATAGTTTGTCTTTTTCTGATTGCCCAGCGTATCAGTAGTTTCTTTACTCATTTTTTTACCACAAGCAGATCCTGCACCATGATTAGGATACACAATTAAATCATCGCTTAAAGGCATAATTTTTTTTCGAAGCGATTCAAACAAATGCCCGGCAAGTTTTTCTTCTGTTAGATCTGAAACTACATGCTGTGCTAGATCTGGTCTTCCCACATCGCCGATAAATAAAGTATCACCCGTAATGATCCCATGTTCTTTTCCTTTATCATCGATCAGTAAATACGTAGTACTCTCCATTGTATGGCCGGGAGTATGTAAAACTTTTACTTTATAATCACCAATCTGGAAGATCTGGCCATCTTCAGCAAGGATAGTCTCGTAATTTGGTTTAGCATTTGGCCCAAAAACGATCTGCGCGCCGGTCTTTTTTTGTAGATCTAAATGACCGCTAACAAAATCGGCATGAAAATGCGTTTCAAAAACGTATTTAATTTTCGCATTATCATTTTCTGCTTTCTGGATATATGGATTAACTTCTCTTAATGGATCAAAAATGGCTGCTTCACCTTTACTTGCGATATAATAAGCCGCATGGGCAAGACAACCGGTATATATTTGTTCTACTTTCATAATTTCTAAATTTAATATGAAGTGATTTTGTTTGTTTCTGAGTGTAAAAATAATAGAACAATAATATTTAGACGGTAACTCTTGTTACAATTCCCATTTTTAGTAAACTATCTTGGAGCAAGCCCTCGAGGCACTCGTTAGAAACAAATTTTAATTTCGAGAAAAGCCTCGGGGTTTTACACCCTTTGGCGGTGCGAATAAAAATTAAGTCTGATTTTATCCAAAAATAGAAAAGGAGATCCCGAAGAATCTCCTTTTTACAGTTAAGCATAATAATCGATAAAGCCTGTAAAACCAAGCATGTATTGCTTTATCGATCGTAAAACTAACTAAAAATCAGCTTAACTAATTATTCAGTAATATTGAAATGTGCATCTGCACTGGCAACATTACCATCGTGATCTGTTACTTCTAAAGACAGGTGATATTCTCCTGCTGCGGCATCTGCTGGCACATCAAAATGTTCATGGAAATCGATAGCAGTTTCATCTTCGTAAGTGTAAGATTGCTCAAATTCCCAACCTTCTCCCTCTTCAGAATGGATATGAATTTCTACATTTTCGATTCCGTGTTCACCTGCGATTTCAGCATCTACATGCATTTCTTCTCCGGCAGCTACATTTTCGTCTACTGTTATTTCTGAAATTGTTATCGCCTCAGCATCGTTGTCTTCATCAGTTACATGAAAGTGAGAACCTTCAGAATATGAATTACCTTCAGCATCAATAACAGTGATCGTAATATGATATTCTCCTAAAGCTGCATTTGCAGGCACGTCGATATGCTCATGAAATTCAGCTGAAGTTCCTGAATAATCATCATAAGTTTCATCGAAAGTCCATTCGATTTCCCCTTCAGCTGGCTCTAGATCGTGACCGTGAATACTTACTGAAACCGAACCTATTTCGTGATCTGCAGCTATTTGTGCTTCTGCATGAAATTCTCCTCCTCTAACAGCATCTTCACTATGGATATCTGTAATCGTAATTCCGTGTTCTTCACCGGTGTGATCTTCTCCAATGATCACTTCTACATATACCTGATTTACGTTACCAGACATATCGATTACCGTAATTCCCAAATGATAAGGACCTTCAGCAATATCGTCTGGAATTTCGATATGTTCGTGGGCATGGTAGGTTTGTGGTGCTCCTTCAATATTAAAAGTCTGATTAAAAGACCAAGGACTTACTGAAGTTGCCTGCATTACAGGATCAAAAGAAACAGTACTATTTAAAACGCCAGAATGTGTATGCCCGTCAAAATTATTATGAATATCAACTCTGTAAGAAGATAACGCATCATTATCGCTAAAGTTTACATCAAAATGCAACTCACCACCTACTTCAAAAGCTTCTCCTTCTACAGGATCGTTTACTGTAATCTCTGGACGTTCACTATCCAGGATTTCATCGTCATCACTGCTACAGGCCGCAAAAAATGTAAGTGTAAAAAGTGCTATAAGTTTTATTGAAAAATTTTTCATCTTAAAATTTGAGATTTTTATATTATTTATCCTCCAAAAAGGAAAAAACCTTTAAGGCTATGTTATTTTGAATTTTGTAAAAAGTATTTGTCTTAAACTAAATCGAAAACAGGAGGTCCCCTAACAAAAAACCTTAACTGATGAAAAGTTTTGTGGCTAATCCTAACCTCAGAAAAGGCATTTTTAACTACGATTATTAATGGAAGTTCTTCTTTATAATTTTCCTTCGGAAGTATCCCGCGATATTCCCCATGTAAAAAATGCGAACAGGTATGTGGTGATGCTATTTTCTGAAAACTAAGCTCATTTTGCTCAAAAGAATTGGCATGCTCGTTAAGAATGATATGCGCCGACCATAAAATTGGACCAACCGGCAGTAAAACCAATAAAAAGCGACTTATATGTTTTAACCACCAATTTTTCATGACTGTCCAAATGGAATTTTAATACTCAGCTGAATATTTCTTCCCATCTCGGGAATTTGCAATCGGCGATAAAAACTGGTATGGTTAAAATACTTTGTATTGAAAAGATTATCTATTCTGAAGTTAATATTGGCCTTAAAATCATCGAATTTTAGCTTAGTTTGAAAACCCATTCCCCAAAGCGAATAGCCCGGCGTGATATCTTCGCCCTGAGCAATTCGATCTTGCTTCATCACAGATCTATTATTGATATTTACTTCTGAAGCGTTAAAAACTTTAGAATCTTTGAAAAGCTGGTAACCAACTTCAGTAAACACATTATTTGCTGGCGTAAACGGTAACGGATAATTGCGCGACCTGCTGGAAGTTAACTGCTGATTGTATAAATATTCTCCTGCTACACCAAAATGCCAACGACCAAGTTCCTTATCGATCTTCAGTTCTAAACCGGTAAGTAAAGCTTCAGATTCGGTATAACTATACAATTGCCCGGAATGTGGCAGCAACGAAAAAGTTCCGCTAGGACGTAAAAAAATATAATTACTGAAAAAATAGGCATACGGACTCAGGTTGATATTCCATGAATTTTCAGCATAATTTAAACTTACATCGGCCATAAAACCCTGCTCAGGATCGAGATTTGGGTCGCCTTGCTCATGCCTGAAAGATCCATGATGAATTCCGTTTGCACCAAGTTCTATCGCTGTTGGTATACGAAAAGCCGTTCCTAAATTAACTTTACTGCTAAATTGGTCGTTAAACTGATGATCCCAACCTAGACGAGCATTAAAACTTGTAAAATCACGGTTAAGATCCTGGCTTCGCTGTGCGTAAGCAGTTGCTGTTTCTTCAGATTGGTTATTTCCTATTAAAAATTCATACAAATTGGGATCGTAATACCCCTCCATATCGATCGTTCCATAATCGAAACGAAGACCTAAAGTCCATAAATTCTGCTTAGAAGCTTCGAACTCGTGAATGGCGAAAATCGCATAATTAGCCGACTGATATTCTGGTAACAGGAAGTTGAATCCCTGTATTTCGTTATTTTTCCATTGCAAATCCAGCCCAACCTGAATTTCGTGTTGCTTATTAAAATCGTGATGATAAGTGGTTTTTGCGCCGTAGGTATCCAGATCAAAATCCAATTCTAAATTTGGATTGATTTCTGGTGGCTGTTGCCCGGCGTAATGTGTGTGAAACAAACTCCATTCCTGTCGATGATTTTTTTGGAAAGAAAGATCTACATCTAATTCTCCATTCTTAAAAATAAAGTTCGAATTACTAATTACTTTAAAATGCGTAGCACGCTGAAAAGGTTCTTCTATATTTCTGGTATCACCATCTGGTTGTACTCGGCTAACATCTGGAATTCCATGTGAACCAGGGAAAAACCCAGATTTTTGATACACATTACTCACACTTAAGGTAGACGAAAATCGATCTTTAACCACTCCCACCTGCGTGTACCAATCGAGCTCTTTCCCCGCAGTATTCTTTAATTGCTCGTCGTAAATGGGAATATCAAAATTTAAATACGAGATCTGGTCTGTGGGTAAATTATAATCCCCAAATGTTAGTCCGGTTAATTTTCCTTTTACAAACCAATCATTCTTTTTATAAGCGATTTGTGCAGAACCTCCCAAACTATTATTCACACTTTTAGTGAAAGTATAAACGCTACCCGATAAACCATCTTCAGGCACTTTGTTATTCTTAATCCGCACCACGCCTCCCAAAGCATCACTACCATAAGCGATTGAACCTACTCCTTTAATTATTTCCAGATCTTCAACCTGAAGCGCATCGATTTCTAAGCCATGATCTGCGCCCCATTGCTGCCCTTCCTGTTTTACGCCATTTTCTGCTACGGCAACACGATTAAGACCCAGCCCTCGAATTATTGGTTTAGACGCTCCAGAACCAATTTGCATTGCGTTGAATCCAGGTAGTTTTTCAAGACTCGATGCAAGAGAACCCGAAAATTGCTCATGTAAATACTCATTATCGACATATAAGACCTGCTGACTCGTTTTTTTATGCTGATGTCCTTCTAACATCACCTCATCCAAGCCATTTACAGACTGCTCTAAAGCAAAGTCTAATTTCCGATTTTCATGAAGCTGAATTACCGTATCTAATGACGTAAAGCCAATGATAGAAACTTCGATTTGGTAGGTTCCTTCAGCTAATTTTGCTGAATAAAAACCATCTTCTGAAGTCCAAAAATATTGATCTCCAACTTTAATATAAGCACCATCTAAGGCATCCCCTGTTTGAGAAGTAACTGTTCCTGAAAGCTCAAAATTAAAATCCTGAGCAAAAGAATTGAAGGTTAACAGGGATAAGTATAAACCTATCCAAAAGAATTTCATAAACCGAATCCGTAAATAAAAATGTAACATTGCCTAAAACCTACAAAGATCCATAATGGGTTTTTAGGCGTTAAAAAACACTAATTAAGCACGGATGGCTGGTGGAGCCCGTAAAGAAAAATAAGGATCTGGGCAGTCCCAGATAGTTTGCGATAGTGAAAGTGAATAAACAGATTCTTTATTCGGGATAAAAAGATCGAACGTAAAGAACTCTGGTGAATCAAAGCCAGAAAAATGGAAATCGCAAATTTTACAATCCATACCAGATTTTACGATATTCTTATCCATTTGCACAATGTGCGTATGGTCTTTTGACATTGAATCCTGAGAAAAACCATGTTCAAAAATATGAACATAAGGATATACCAACGCAAATGCAATTAAGAGCGCAGTAAGAATAGCTGTATATCCAGTTATTTTTTTCATTGAACGCAAATGTAGCAACTATTTATGCGCTTGCAAGCTATTTCTTCAGAAAATAATAAATCGTTTTATCGAGTTTGAACAAAAAAAACAGGATAGCTTAGTTTTACTAAACCAAACTATCCTGAATATCAATATTGTATATTTTTAGATACTATTTTAAAAGAGTATCATTTTTATTCCTGTTCCTTTTTAAGCCAAAGTTGTTCCATATCTTCCAAAGATCTTCCTTTGGTTTCTGGTACGAATTTCCATACAAATATCGCTGAAATTACTGCAAAAGCGCCATAAACCCAGTAAGAGAATCCATGATTAAAGGTATCTACCAGGAAAGGATTGTTATTCATAATTGGGAAAGTCCAGGAAATTACAAGATTCGCTAACCACTGCACGGCAACGGCAACAGCCATTACTCCCTTTATCGAATTTGGGAATATTTCTGAAAGTAATACCCAGGTAACCGGTCCCCAGGAAACTGCAAAAGCAGCAATATAAACTAACATCAACAATAAAGAGGTAAATCCAACTGCTCCAGAAAATAGCGAGAATCCTAAACCTATCATGCTAATTCCCATCACTACGCTACCAATTAATAAAAGCTTTTTTCGACCAAAATTATCTACCGTCATAATCGCAATTACCGTAAAGATCATATTTATAGCCCCGACAATAATAGTTTGCAACATCGAAGCATTGGTATCTACACCCATTCCTTTAAAAATTTCTGGAGCGTAATATAAAACCACGTTAATTCCTACGAATTGCTGAAAAACAGAAAGCAATAATCCTACTATGATCACCGGCCACCCGTAAAATAACCAGTGTGCTTTCTTAGTTTTGAACGAGTTTTTGATTTCAGACAGAATTCTATCTGAAGAAGATTTTACATTCAATTTATCTAATATCGTCTTGGCTTTTTCTTCATTTCCTTTCATTACCTCAAAACGCGGAGTCTTCGGCATAAAAAGTAAAAGCACAAAGAATAAGAAAGCAGGAATTACTTCAGATAAAAACATATAACGCCAACCCGATTCTGTAATCCAGTCATCAGATTGTCCCTGCACAATAAAGTAATTCACAAAATACACTACCAACATACCGGTTACAATAGCCAGCTGATTAAAAGAAACCATTTTTCCACGAATATTAGCCGGCGCCATTTCAGCAATATAAAGCGGTGCCAACATACTCGCGACCCCTACGCCCATTCCTCCAATAATTCTATAAATGATAAAAGAAGAAAGTGTTTGGATACCAAATACATTAAAAGCTTCTGGGTATCCAGATCCTAAAGCAGAGATTAAAAATAGAATAGCAGCAATCACTAATCCGTTTCTACGTCCTACCGAGTTTGCTATAAAATCTCCAAAAGATGCACCTAAAATACATCCAACCAGAGCACTACTCGTCATAAAACCTAAAATAGAATTTCTAAGGTTCTCGGTTAAAACATCTGGAAGATCTAAGAAATACATTTTGAATAACGGGATAGCGATCAAAAGGAATATTACGATTATGGCTATCGAGGTTACTTTCTTAAAAAACTTGAACAAGAAATAACCAAATAGTACCAGCACGCCAATTGATACGATGCTAATGATACTTTTAAATTCTATAATTGCTCCGGAAGCTAAAACGTTATCGTTATCGAGCGGATTAATAAAAAAGGAGTTCATCGCCCCAACTGCTCCAGAGATCACAGCGGTATCGTAACCAAATAGCAAACCTCCCAGGCTTGCTACAAGTGTGATTAGGATGATAAGCTTATTGTTGAAAGAGTTTTTGTTTTCCATTTCACTAATAGTTATTAAGACTACAAGTATAATCTAATTTTATATATTTTTCAATAAATACATCAGTTTTTTATCAGTTAATAATTTTAAAAGCCTAAAATCATCTATAGCTCTAAAATTAATCATCAAAAGTTCCAATATCTGCTTGCCCAAGCAATCCATGTACTCCAGTTTGGACCTGTGCTGTGACCACCGGCATGCTGCCTAAAAGAGATTTCACCATCGGCCAAAGCGGTTCCCAGTTTTGGAAATTCTAAACTTTCTAATCCGGTTTTACCCAATAGCTCATAGACCGGTGTTGCATGAACTCCGGCTAAGAACATTCCTTTTGCATCTACCCACTGCCCTTCAACTAAATGAGAACCAGAACTAATAAAAACAGGTCTCGGTGCGCATAAAGCAACTAATTGATGTGAATCTACCGGTAAATCTTCAGTTTCTAACGTTGAGGCATATTTTATGAAATTTCCGCAGAACCAGTGATATTCTCCAGAACTCGCTAGGTTTTCTATCTGTTCGCCAAAATTTCTTCGCAGTAAAGAAGTTCCGCCTGCTCCAGCAGAGCCAAAAAATCCTAGAGAAATTCGATCATCAAAAGCCATGCTTACGATGGCTGCTTTCCCGTATCTTGAAACGCCTTCTACTGCAATTCGGTTTTCATCGATCTTAGGATTGGTTTCAAAATAATCCATTGCGCGACTTGCTCCCCAGCCCCAGGCTCTTAATGCTCCCCATTGCTCGGGCTTTCTGGGTTTCCCATGATTTACCAAACCAATAATTCCTGAAGTTAATCCTGCACCATTATCTGCCTGGATACTATTAGGAACTAAAATCGCGTAACCTATATTTTGTGATAATACCTGTTGCTTCCACTTTGGCTCGTAAGCCGAAGCAAAATAGCTACCCGGTTCGCTTGCACTTCTTTCAAAGGGTGAATTTATAAATCCAAATTCCATCACCATAGGCACAGCTTCTTTTGCTCTTTTAGGAATCCCGACCAAAAGTTCGATTTTCACCTCGATCTCTGGATAAGCCGAATTATCAACAACACCTTCTAAAAGAATTTCGGTTACAGGATAAGAATATAGGGTTGTATCCTTTTCTGAAACAATATTCCATGTTACTGAGGGAATATTTTCTGGTAGGCGACCATAGACTGAAGTTTCAAAATCTTCCACAATTTCTGGTCTGCGAATTTCCCACCAGTCTTCAGCAGTAGTGATCTTCTTTCCGTTATTACTCACCAATACTTCAGGGAGATCGTAAGATTTCACTTTACTTTCGTCGAAATTAGCCGAATTTTCTGAAGCTGGATTCCCGGAAGGTCCCGGCCTGTTTTCAGCAGTAATTCCCAACTGCTTTTTCATTTGAACAAAGTTTTGATAGTTCAATTTATTGATACTATCCTGGTATGCTTTGTAATCTTGTGCTTCTGCAGAAAAACTTAGCAGCAAAAAAAGGACTGCGAAAACATCGAATATCGATCTTATGTTTCTCATAACTTATAAATTCTGAGTAAAATACCTCGGGCAAGCCCACAAGGCATTTGTTGGAGATAAATTTTTTATTTCATGGCGAGCTTCTGGATATTATAGCCTTTGGCGGCACCAATAAAAACCTCGAAACCAAGGGCTTGTTATGAGGAATTTTTATTTTTTAGGAAATTTGTAAACCTTATATTGAAATTAGTATTCGGCGTGTGTTAAAACCGAATACTAATTTTTGATATCTAGTTGGGTACAGCATTGTTTCCAGAAGTTGCGTATAATCCCATCATACTACCGGTGAAACCGCCCGCAACATCTGTAGATAAAATGTCGCCAGAAACTGTTCCGCCAAGATTGGTAAAGTCCTCGCCTTCTTTTGCAAAACTGAATTTATATTGATCACCATCTGCTTCTACTTTTAATTGCAGATCACCTTTGTAATCTATTTTCTTACTGGCCAAGATGGTCTTTTTTGAATCTTCTGTACGCTGTAACAACAAATAGTAATCCTTATCCTTTTTAGTTACTCCAAAAACATAATTGAAGTTTTCATTCTGTAAACAAACAATTCCGGCAAGATCTTTTTCAAATTTTGGAGTGTAGTTCATCTCTGCTGAAAAAGAAAAATTATTATGCTGCTGGCGATAGAACAAAGTCGAAGTTGGCGCTAATTCGTTGATATTGGTTTCAAGCGGATTAAGTTTTAATCCGTTTTTATCTTTTTCGATAAAATTCTCACGAGGTGCTCTAAGGCTTATCCAGCGATAATCTAAAGTATCTGCACTAAAATCTTCTTCGTAAGTGAAATTTCCGTTAGGAAAATAACCCTCTTCAGTAGTTTTATTCTCTACACCTTCTGGCATTTCTAGTTTCGGCTCTAAAGGCACTAATCCGTTTTCAAAAACAGGAAATTCTCCAGACCAGTCTACCGGTAAAATAAAAGTTTCTCTACCTGTATTTACACGATTTTCCTCATTGGGTCTAACCGCAAGAAAAACTCCGTAATACTTATCATCTGGACCTTTAACCAAATCGGCATGCCCGGCCCAATCTACTTTATTTTCACGATTTGTATTTAGATGACGTTGTGATAAAATTGGGTTATTTCCAGAAGGAATAAATGGTCCTTTTGGCGAATCACTTTTAAAGATCACCTCACTATGCCATCCACCGGTACCACCTTCAGCACACATTAGATAATAACTTCCATCTTTTTTATACATATGAGGAGCTTCGATCCAAATAGGTTGCTTGGCCAAATCTACACCACCATTTACGATCACTTTATCTGTACCAGGAATTACCTGGTCTTTCTCTATATCATATTCCCACACTTTAATTACTCGATGTCCCTGGTAAAGTGCTTCTTTTGGAGCATCGTTATGTACCACATAAGCCGATCCATCATCATCAAAAAAGATGGAAGGATCGATCCCTTCAAAATCTAATTTTATAGGATCGCTCCATCCCTTCATAGGATCTTTTGTTTTCACTACGATATTCCCCATACCGGCAGTAATTGCCGTAGTGATCATGTAAAACGTATCGTTGTTTGGGTTGTAGGTTATTCCGGGAGCATATACACCTCTACTTATCCCGGCATTGGTTACGTCTAACTGAGACGTTCTTTCTAACACGTGTCCAATTTGCTTCCAGTTTACTAAATCTTTTGAATGAAAAATAGGCACTCCAGGAAACATCGCAAAGGATGAACAAACCATATAATAATCGTCTTCTTTTCTGGTGATCGCAGGATCTGGGTAAGTTCCCTGCAAAATAGGATTGTAAAACTCTCCTTCTTTTAAAGGATTTTCTTTGTAAACATCGTCATTACCATTATAAACCACTTTCGAGAATACGGGCTCATTTTTTTTTGGTTTAGTTTCGTCGATTTCACCATTATTTTTCCCTAAAAAGGAAAATAACGCAAGGAATAATGGCAGAATAAATAATATCTTTCTGTTCATTGTTAGGCTTATTAATTATATAATCTGATTTTATTTAGTTTTCGAATTAATTTTTATTTCGTGAAAAGTGAAAGATCAATAGATTCGCCCATTACTTTATAACCTTTCTCGTTAGGATGTAAATAATCACCAGATTGCAGGTCTGGATGAATTACATTTGGCTCATCAGGATTTTCAAGGAATTTCGAAAAGTCGATCACCGCATCGAATGCGCCACTATTTCTTATCCAATCGTTCACCTTTAGGCGCGCTTCTTCTCTATAATCTTTATAATAAAATGACTTTTCAATAGGTGTGATCGTACCACCATACACCTTTATATCTTTAGCGTGTGCTTTATCGATCATGGTTTTATAGGCTTCGATCAAGCCATTAGCCACATTAAATGCTGCTGTGCTATCTGGCGTCCCACCAAGATCATTCACGCCTTCCATAATGATTAGATACTTTACCCCATTTTGGCTTAAAATATCACGGTCAAAACGATTTAATCCTGTTGGTCCTAAACCACCTCTTAACACAGCATTTCCACCGATTCCCATGTTTAGCACTCCCACGTTTTTTGTTTCTGAATGCTGAAGTAAACTCTCGGCTAAAATATCTGGCCAGCGATTTTGCTTATTGGTTCCAGAGCCACGCCCATCTGTGATAGAGTTTCCAAGAATCGCAATTGCCGAAGCATTCTCGACAGCCATTACTTCAAGGGTATTTATTGCATACCAATGATCTGTGGTTACAGCCTTTGTAAAATCTTCTTCTGCAATTTCCTGATTTCCTTCCACTAAATACGAAGTGGTTCTGGAACCTGGATGCCCGGTAATTTTTTCGGCTGTTTCACCAAATTTAATGGTGATCGCCAACTTTGTTCTAGGATTAAATTCGAAAGTTAAAGCGTCTGAAAACACCGCTTCACCTGCCGGCATGCTAACTCCTTCCTCTCCATCGAATTTCAAAGTTTTCTTTGTTGAAATATCAATTGAAGGTTGCTCTGTGACTATCGCGATTTCTACAGATTTCATTTCTACAGGACGATCACTAAACTCGTTAGAGAATTTTAGTCGGATGCTTTTTCCTCCTAAAGACGGACTAATAATTTGCCGCAATGTATTTCCTGTTAAGCCCGGTGCTGGTGGCACATTTCTTGGCTCAACTAGTTGCGGAGCGGTACTCCAACTCCCCACCCATTTTTGTTGATTTTCATTATTTTTTGAAGTAGAATTAGAAGAGCCGCAGGATGCCAGCAATATTAAAAATGATGCTATGATCAAGCCGATTCCAGTTCTATGTTTTAATGTTCGTAACATTCTAAATCTCTTTTTCAATTTGAAATTGTTATATCTTATTATTTTCTTCAGTTTTTACTGAAAATTTATAAATCGTTTCTGAAGAAAACTCCTCTCCTGCCTGCAAAATCACTGAAGGAAAATCGGGACGATTTGGAGAATCAGGGAAATGCTGTGTCTCAAAACAAAAACCAGATCGCTTTTTATAATTCCCTGTTTGATTCGGGATTTTAAGACTTCCATCTAAAGAATTCCCGGTATAGAATTGCATTCCTGGTTCTGTAGTAAAAACTTCTAAAAATCGACCAGTTTCAGGATCGTAAGCGCATGCCGCAAAACTTAAGTCTTTATTATTTTCTTTATTCAGAATAAAACAATGATCGTAACCACCGGCAGTTTCTAATTGTTGTTCATTTTGGTTAATTTCAGCTATAATTTTTTTCGGCTTTCTAAAATCAAAAACATCATTTGCTACAGCTCGAAATTCCCCGGTTGGAATAGTTCCTGAAATTGGTAAAAACGAGTCAGCATTTATTAACACCTCATGATCTTCGATGTTTTTATTAAAATCTGCCGTAAGATTAAAATAAGAATGTTGCGTTAGATTAATGATCGTTTCCATATCAGAAATAGCACGATAAAAAATCTTTAATTCATTGGCATCAGTGAGTTCGTAATAAACTTTCACTTTTAGATTTCCCGGAAATCCCATTTCTAAATGCGGACTATCATAGCTTAAAACTACTTTAGACTCGCTTAGTTTTTCAACGTCCCAAAAAACAGCATCAAAACCTCCAACACCGCCATGCAGGCAATTTTCACCTTCATTTTTATCGACCTCGTAAGTCTCTCCATTCAACCTAAAACTGGCATTTGCAATTCGGTTAGCGTATCTCCCAATTAAAGCCCCAATAAATGGATTTGGCTTTAAGTAATCTTCTTCACTAAGATTTAATACCACATTCCCAAACTTTCCATTTCCATCCGGTACTTCAAGATTAATAATTCGGCCGCCATAATTAATAAGACTCAGCTTAGTGCCGCCCGAATTTTCAAGGAAATAGGTTTCTATTTTATGTTCTGTTTCAATACTCATTTTTGTGTTTTTGATTGATTATCTCTGGCTGGGTGCGGGGTTAAACTCAACCAGAGATTTGTTAATCAACTGCAAAATTCTAAGTTATTCTTGCGCCCAGTCATCGGTTCTAAACGGCGATGCCGGCAAATCTTCTTCGTTATATAAATTCGCGTTTTGGGGATTATCTGCCCAGGCGTAGCGAACTGCTACGGGATGATCTACTTTTGGGCTATAGACGATCACTTTATCTCCTTCGATCTTAGCTATTGCCCAAACGAATTTTTTATCGCTCCCGGCAATTGCAAAACCTTTTAATTCTTCAGCATTCTTAGTTTTTAAACCGCTGCCTACATGATCAAAATTCAATATGATCGAATCTTCTTTAATTTCTGAAGAAGTATACATTGGCCCGGAAGCAACTACTGAAGTTTCGCCATAAGCCACTTTTTTTGCTGAAGTTGCCAGGCGATCACCAACCGTTTTTTTATCTAAAGGATGAATATCGTTCCACTCGCCTACATCGATGATCACGGCCATACCGGTTTTCGATACTTTTAAGGCATCTTTTTGCGATTCTCTAAGTCGAGCCCAATTAGAATCTTTTGGATATTCCCGACTTTCCATAAAATTAGCCAGCTGCACAAAAAGAAACGGAAAATTTGAAGAATCTTGACGCCAATTTTCTCTCCAGCTCTCGATCATAGTTGGAAATAACTCGCTGTATTTTTCAGCCTCGCCCGTATTCGATTCTCCCTGATACCAAATAGCACCTTTAATATTGTAATCCAGCAAAGGATGTATCATTGCGTTATAAAGTCCGGTTGGTTTCCATTGATAAAAAGTTTGCGATGGCAAAGCTTTTGCTGCCTTACCCACTTTATATTTCCAAGTTCCTGCAAGATCGATGCTATCGCTTTCAAAAATGATCTGGTAATCTTTATCTTTTACAAATCCCACACTACCTCTTTCGCTAATTAATTTTACTGCAATTGTATTTTCTCCAGCTTTTAAAAGATTAGACGGAATTTTATATCTTCTTGGGGGATATTGATAAGTTGTATTCCCTACAAAAGTTCCGTTTACAAAAACCGAATCTGCATCGACCATTCTCCCAATTAAAAGTGAAGCCGATTTTCCCGAAAATTGACTTTTAACCTCAAATTTCTTTCTAAACCAAATCACTCCGTTTACCTGTTCATTTAATAATGCAGGCATTTCGATACTCTTCCAATCGCTATCATCGATATTCGATGTTTTCCAGGCATTTTTTACACCAAGATCTTCAGCATTTATTCTGGTGTACCAATTTTTAATTCGGTCTTGATCTAGTCGTTCTAAACTATCGATCGTGCCTTCAGGCTTTAGCCTTTCTACTTCAGCAATAGCTTCTGGAAAATTTTTAAGCGCTTTTTCACTCATCCAGGCTTCAACAGGTGAACCACCAAGACTGGCATCGATCAAACCTATTGGGATTTGATAATTTTCGTAAAGTTTTTTAGCAAAGAAATACGGTACAGCTGCAAAATCGCCAATGGTATTTGGATGCACTGCAACCCATTTCCCGCGAGAAATATCATCTAACTTTTCAGAAAGATTATATTTTTTTGGCACCTGAAAATATCTAATTTCAGGATTATTGGCCGTCTTTATTTCTTCTGGATATTTTGGCGCTACACGAGACATGGGAAGTTCCATATTCGACTGACCAGAACATAGCCAAACATCACCTACATAAAGAGAATCTAATTGGATATCATTTTCTCCTGAAATTTCCATTTTATAGGGTCCTCCAACCGAAGGATCTTCAAGAAAAATTTCCCATTTACCACCTTCTGAATTGGTTTTGTAAGTTTTTTGCTGAAATTTTATTTCAACCGCTTCTCCTTCTGAAGCCCATCCCCAAATACGTACATTACTATTACGCTGTAAAACCATCCCGTCACTCACCAATTTTGGTAAACGAACCTGGGCTAACAGCGTATTAGTAAATAAAAAAAGTAACAGATAAAAAAAACGCATTGCTTAGTTTATTGAATCCTGAACAGCAGCATTAATAGTTTGTATAGAGCCGTCCTCGTTAAATGTAAGCTCGGTCATCTTTACACTTCTTAAAAATGTTTTTCCTTTTGAAAGTGAACTATCATGAAAAAACAAATACCATTTTCCTTTAAACTGAACAATAGAATGATGGTTAGTCCAACCTAATACCGGTTCTAAGATCACTCCTTGATAAGTAAAAGGTCCGTAAGGATTATCTGAAGTAGCGTAAACAATTTTATGTGTATCTCCTGTTGAATACGATAGGTAATAGGTCCCATCGATCTTATGCACCCAGGCAGCTTCAAAGAAACGACGGTCGTTATCACCTGTAAGAAGGTCATTTCCTTCTTCATCTAACAGTTGAATTCTCTTTGGCTCTTCGCTAAAAGAGACCATGTTTTTATCTAATTTCGCAATTCTTGGCTCTATTGCTTTTACACTATCTACCGGATATTTATCTGCATCTGCAAAACTTCCGGTCTCCCAGCGTTGTAACTGTCCACCCCAAATTCCACCAAAATACATATAATATTCACCATCCGTATCCTCGAAAACCGCAGGATCTATACTGTAAGAATTTTCAATATAATCTGGCATTGGCGTAAATGGCCCTTCTGGAGTATTAGCCACAGCCACACCAATTCTAAAGATATCGTTTTCGTCTTTTGCCGGAAAATACAGGTAATATTTACCGTCTTTCTCTGCTGCATCTGGTGCCCACATTTGGCGTGTTGCCCACTCTACATCATCTACATCTAAAACAACGCCGTGATCTGTAACTTCACCACCTGCACTATCCATAGAATAGACGTGATAATCTCTCATATTAAAGTGATTCCCAAGGTCATCTTCAGGAACACCAGAATCGAAATCATGACTTGGGTAAATGTATATTTTATCATTAAACACGTGAGCTGAAGGATCTGCCGTAAAATCTTTGGTCACTAAAGGCTCAGTTTCTACTTTTCTAACATCGTTTTGAGCGGTTTCAGAAACATCAGACTTTTCTTCTGTTTTATCTTTTTCGGCTTCATTTTTACAAGACATTAAAATCAAGCCGATTAGCATCACAGAATACAAAGAGCGCTTATTCATTTTTAATTAAAGTTTTATATTATGATGATAAATATAGGAAAAATTACTCAATCGTATTCGTAAAATTTAAAACACTTTTTAAACTGATAATCAGTTATTTATATAATTTTATGATATTCAAAAAGAGTTTAGAAACAAAAATAAAGGCAATCGGTTGCGTAAATTATAGAAAAGGTTAAATTTGTTAAACCGTTTGAGCCTAACTGAAGCAAAATTCGTATTTTGCTCGAATTCACAAGATTTCTATTTAGAAATATATTAGGACGCAGAATATTTTCTGATTGATAAGCTGAAAGAACCAAAAAAGGATGAGCAAAAAGAAAAATAAGGTTGTAACTATTTACGACATTGCCAATGAGTTGAATTATTCTCCCAGCACTATTTCCAGAGCACTTAAAAATCACAAGAGTATTGGAAAGGATACTACAAAACAAATTCAGGAAACGGCGAAAAAGCTGGGATACAGACCAAATTCTTTAGCGGCGAGTCTTAGAAACAACAGAAGTAACAATATTGGAATTCTTATTGCCAGAATTAACAGGCCTTTCATTTCTTCTCTTATTAGCGGTGTAGAAAATTCGGCCAGAGCTGCCGGATACAATGTTCTTATTTCTCAATCTGACGATAATTACAAGAATGAAGTTGCCAATGCAAAGGCGCTTTACGATAGCCGCGTTTGTGGTATTGTAGCTTCACTAAGTATGGAAACTAAAAATGCAGATCATTTTAAGCAATTCCTAGAGCAGGATATTCCTGTGGTTTTTGTGGACCGTGTACCTTCAGATCTTAATAGTTACCGGGTGATCATCGACAATTATTCCGCTGGTTATAAAGCTACCGAGCATTTAATTCAGCAGGGATGTACACGAATAGCGCATTTTGCTGGAGCACAACATCTTAATATTTATAAACTTCGGAAAAATGGTTATATCGATGCTTTAAAAGCACATGGTATAACTCCAGATAAAGAGCTACTGATTTACATGAATACCATGAGTTTTGAAGAAGGCCAGGAAGCTACTTCAAAATTACTAAATATGAAAAAACCACCCGATGCGATCTTCTCATCTAATGATACTGCGGCCGTGAGTGCGATCATGCAGGCTAAAAAGCAGGGAGTGAAAATTCCTGAAGAACTTGCCGTAATTGGTTTTAATGACGATCCTATAGCTTCGATCGTAGAGCCGGCACTTTCTTCGATCTCACATCCCGCAATGAAAATGGGCGAGCTTTCTACCAAAAGAATTCTGGAACATGCCGATAAAAAGATCGAGCAAGGCGTTTCAGAAATCACTGTTTTAGACACCGAAGTTATAGTAAGAGCCTCCAGTTTACGAAAAAAATAAATTTAGATTTCAGAAAATAGCTGCTAAAAACATCCAATTTGGACCGCTATCTAGAGACCAAATAATTCAGGCAGCCATAAACTTAATTTAGGGAATAAAATCACCAATGCCAGGGAAACGATCATTCCTACGAACAATGGCAATAAAGGTTTGATAACTTTTCTAATACTGGTATTTGCTACTCCTACTCCAATAAATAAAACTGATCCTACCGGTGGCGTACATAAACCTATGCATAAATTTAAAACCATTATCACCCCAAAATGAACAGGATCTACGCCTAATGCCGTAACTACAGGTAGGAAAATTGGAGTAAAAATTAATACTGCTGGCGTCATATCCATAAAAATACCAATCACCAATAGAATAATATTGATCATGATCATCACTACGATCGGATTCTCGCTATAACCCAATAAGGCCGAAGTTACCTGCTCTGGAATATCTGCATAAGACATCACCCAGGACATCGCGATACTCAATGCAATTAGGATCATTACAAGTGCAATAGTTTCAGCCGATTTTATTAAAATTCCCTTCAATTTATCGAAACTCAGTTCTTTATAAACCATACCAAGAATTAAGCAATACACCACGGCTACAGATGAAGCTTCGGTTGCAGTAAAAATGCCACCAACGATTCCGCCGATAATCACCAAAAGCAACATTAAACTAGGTAAAGCATCCAAAAAGCTTTTTAAAACCTGATTCATCGAAGAACGTTTTGCTGTAGGAAAACCTTTTCGTTTTGCCCAAACTAAAGCAATGATCATTAAAATTAAACCTGTTAAAATACCAGGAATATAACCCGCTAAAAATAAGGCGCCAATACTTACGCCGCCACTTGCTAAAGAATAAATAATAAAAATATTACTAGGCGGAATTAACAAGCCTGTAGTTGCAGAAGTAACATTTACCGCCACCCCATATTCTTTGGTATAGCCTTCTTCTTCCATTTTAGTACTCATAAAACTACCAATTGCCGCTGCCGCTGCTCCTGCTGAACCTGCTATAGCTCCAAAAAGCATCGCTGCCACAATATTTACGTGAGCCAATCCTCCCGGTAAACTTCCTACGAGCGCTTTCGCGAAAGCTATGAGTCTTTTTGCAATACCCCCACTATTCATTAAGTGCCCTGCCAAAATAAAAAACGGAATGGCTAATAACGAAAAACTATCAAGTCCTGTGACCATTCGTTGTGCAATAGTTGCAACAGCGGGCAAAGAATCAATACTAAAAAATAAGGTTATTAAAGATGCAATACCTATGCTCCATGCCACGGGAACTCGTATTCCTACTAATACCACAAAACTTACAGCAAGTACAATTATTTCCATCTCTATCATTTTAAATCTTTAATTAGAAATCCTATTCGGTAAAAAAGCACACAAAAACCTGTTAATGGTAAGATTAGATAAATATATCCCATGGGAATCTCTAATGCAGCTGATGTTTGCCAAAGTTTAAATGAAACATAGATATATCGTATTCCCCCAACAATAAAAACGGCAAAAACAAATAGAATAATCACCAAGCTAACGCTTACATCCATTATCCTACCATATTTTTTGATCACATGCTCTGGCCAAAGATCTATCGTGATATGATCTCGTTTTCCCGAGACATAAGCTGCTCCAAGCATACTCACCCAAATAAGAAAAAATCGAGCAAGCTCTTCAGTCCAGGAACTTGGGCTATCCATAATGTATCTAGCACACACGCCCCATAGAACAGTAAAAAGCATAGCACTTAGTAACAAAACTATAAACCAGCCCAAATAAAAATCTAGTTTTTTCATGGTTGTATAGATTTTATCTCTTGGATCAATTTATATAATTCAGGATTTTCAGATTTCAAATTGGTTATTATCGCTTCACTTTCTTTTTTGAATACCTCGATATCAGGCTCAGTTACTTTTACTCCGGCTTTTTTGATTTCGACCAAGGATTCCTTTTCTGCCTTTTCCCATAATCTGCGCTGCTCTATTGCGGCTTCCTGTGCACTTAGCCTTAAAACGTTCTTTTCCTGCTCATTAAGATCTTCATAAATAATAGAACTCATCACTAAAATATCAGGCAAAGAGCTATGTTTATCGAGACATAGATTTTTGCAGATCTCGTAATGCTTTGATGAGTAAAAACTTGGCAAGTTATTTTCTGCGCCATCAACTACTCCCTGCTGCAATGAAGTATATAATTCTCCCCAGGACACCGGTGTAGGCGAGCCCCCCATTGCATTTACCAGTTTAATCGCCGTGGGACTTTGCATCACTCGCACTTTTAATCCTTTTAGATCTGAAGGCTTAGTGATTTGTGTATTTTTAGTGTAAAAACTTCGACTTCCGGCGTCAAAATAGGTTAATCCATGCAGCCAGTATTTCTCGCCATCAGCTAAAAGTTCTTTTCCCAGATCACTATCATAGAGTGCATAACGTTGCTTTTTGGATTCAAATAAATAAGGATAGCCGAAAACCTTCAATTTTGGAGAGAAGTTTTCCATCACTGCGGAAGAAACTTTCGTCATCGCCAAACTTCCTAACTGAAGTAATTCTAAACATTCACGCTCTGATCCTAACTGACTACTTGGATAGATCTTAATCTCCATTTTCCCTTCGGAATGCAGAGCCACTCTTTCTGCAAAATAAGTCATTGCTTTATGTACTGGATGACTATTACTAAGGCTATGCGCCAGTTTTAATTCTTTTACTGAAGAATCTTTGGTACATCCCAGCATAAAGAACACCCCTAAAACAATAAGCAATTTCCTGATCATGCTCTTAGCTCTTTAACGATTTGAATAGCTGAAGTCACCTGTTGCTGCACTTTTTTATAGTCGAACTTACCGTCTTCATTTTTGATGAACAGCTTGGAACCAATTCCCACACAATGCACCCCGGCTGTCATCCATTCTTTTAAATTCTCTGCCGTTGGGGAAACACCGCCAGTCGGCAT
>NZ_ARYN01000017.1 GCF_002094855.1 Zunongwangia atlantica 22II14-10F7 | reverse complement strand
CTGCTGCCCATTAAGTATTTATCTACGTGGTAAATTGCGTTGTAAGAATGAAGTTTTTATTTCTTAATCGAAAATAGCTTTCATAACGATCATAATTCCGCGGAAAATTAAGAAGATGGCTGTAATCATTGCTATGATGCCTAAAGTTAAGATTGGAATGAATAATGGCTTGTCCTGATTCTGAAAAGAACTGGTTATAATTACTGGTCCTGCTACCGCAAGCGGTAAGGAACCCGCTAAATGTTTTATTCCTTTTCCTAGAAGTCTGCGATCTGTATGTTTCATTATTAAAATGGATTCAGATGATTTTTGTGCAAATTTAAGGAATCTATAGCCTATCAAGTTCAATTTATAAAACTAGTATTCTTTTATCTGTTTATTTTTTGCAGAATATTGAAAAAGTAAAAGGCTACTAATTCCGAGAGAAACTAATAAAATTATTCCTAAAGGAACTATGCTGTCGCTATGGAATAAACTTACAACAAATGAAGCTAAGGCTCCCAGGATCATCTTCATGCTTCCTATTAGTGCAGAAGCTCTTCCTGCTCGCTTTGTAAACGGAGTAAGGGATAAAGCTGTTGTGTTAGGGTTTTGAAATCCCAGCAGGAATAATATTAAAAATATAAGAATTACGATCACATAGAAGTTTGGATCAAAACTTCCGGCAATTAAAAAAAGAAAGGATAATATAACTAATAACACACTGTTGATTATTGTAATCTTCAGTATGTTGAATTTCTTAAGAACGAAACGATTAATCTGACTTCCCAGAATTAAGCCTCCTGCGTTTATTCCGAATAAAATTCCAAACTCACTCTGACTAAGATCAAAGATATTCATGAATAATTTAGGTGCAGAAGAGATGTATGAGAACATTGCTCCAATTGCAAAACTCCCTGCAAAGGCAAAATTCCTAAATTTAGGATGAATTAGAATTCCGTAGTAATTTTTTAAAACACTTTTTGGAGTAAGCTGAACTTTATTATCTGGTGTGATACTTTCCGGTAAAAAACTAGAAACACTAATAAGCATCAATACTGCAAAACCTCCCATAAATAAAAATACAATAGGCCAGCCATAAGATTGTATGATAAAGCCTCCAATGGTGGGCGCAATAATTGGTGCTCCACCCATTATTAGCATTAAGATTGAAATAGCACCGGCAACTTCCTCAACAGGAAAAATATCCCTTACTATGGCTTTAGATGCAACCATTCCTGCTGATGCTCCTAAAGCTAAAAAGAACCTTGAAATTATTAAGAAAGTTAAGTTTGGTGAATAGTAGCAGGCTAAAGCTGCAAGAATATAAATCACTAAACCAATCTGTAATGGTCGTTTTCTACCGAATTTATCCATTATTGGTCCGTAAGCCATTTGACCTAGTGAAATCCCAATAAAATAAGAGGTAAGAGTTAAGCCAACTTTTGCAACGCTAATATTGAAATCTTCAGCTATATTTTCAAAACCTGGTAGGTAGGAATCTATGGAGAATGGACCTAAAGCTATTAGGGTTCCCAAAACCAATAAAATAATGTATTCTTTTTTCTTGTTTCTTTCGCCGGGCGTATAATTCATTCTGCAAATTTCGGTAAGAAAATACTTTTTGAAACTACGAAAATGAGGTTTAACCTAAGATTAATAGAATTATTGTGTGGATTTGAAGCAATAATACTAAGACTTAAAAAAGAAAGGCCGAAATTATACAATTTCGGCCTTTAATAAAATTTATTGGCACCGCCAACGGGTGTAATACTCCGAGGCTTGCCTCGAAATTAAAAAAAATTCTAGTGAATGTCTCGTGGGCTTGCCCCGAGATAGTTTACTTTTTCAGGATTTAGTTTCCTAAAATCTTATTTAGCGTTTCACTAGGTAGCATCGCACTGCTAGTTTTTTGATCGTCCATTTTGTAATATCCACCGATATCCTGAGGAGATCCCTGTGCGCCATTCAACTCTTCCATAATTTTAGCTTCATTCGCTTCAAGTTCTGAGGCTATCTTACCAAAATGGTCTTTTAAATCGGCATCTTTATCTTGACTTGCTAAAGCTTCAGCCCAATATAAAGCAAGATAAAAATGACTTCCGCGGTTATCAATTTCATTTACCTTTCTGGAAGGAGATTTTCCGTTTTCAAGGAATTTTTCAGTAGCCTTATCTAAGGTGTCTGCTAGTACAAGAGCTCTTTCGTTGTTGTATTTATTTCCTAAGTGCTCTAAAGAAACCGCTAATGCAAGAAACTCTCCTAAAGAATCCCATCTTAAGTGTCCTTCTTCAATAAATTGTTGTACGTGCTTTGGTGCAGATCCACCAGCACCAGTTTCAAATAAACCTCCGCCATTCATTAAAGGAACAATAGAGAGCATTTTTGCACTGGTTCCTAATTCTAGAATTGGGAATAAATCGGTTAAATAATCTCTAAGTACGTTACCAGTTACAGAGATGGTATCTTTTCCTTCTTTTACTCTTTTTAGAGTAAATTCAGTTGCTTTTACTGGAGACATGATCTCGATCTGAAGTCCTTCAGTATCATGCTGTGGAAGATACTTTTGTACTTTTTCAATTAATTGTGCATCATGAGCTCTCTCGTTATCTAACCAGAATACGATTGGCATTCCACTATCTTTTGCACGATTAACTGCTAATTTTATCCAATCTTGGATAGGAGCATCTTTTACCTGGCACATTCTCCAAATATCGCCTGCTTCAACTTCGTGTTCGATTAAATTTTCGCCTTTAAGGTCTACAACTTTTACAGTACCAGCTTCAGGTAATTCGAAAGTTTTATCGTGAGAACCGTATTCTTCAGCTTTTTGAGCCATAAGACCTACGTTAGGAACAGTTCCCATTGTAGTAGGATCAAAAGCACCGTGTTCTTTACAGAATTCGATAGTGGCCTGGTAAATTCCGGCGTAACTACTATCTGGAATTACCGCTTTAGTGTCCTGAGTTTTATTGTCTTTGTTCCACATTTGCCCAGAAGTTCTAATCATTGCTGGCATAGAAGCATCAATAATTACATCACTAGGTACGTGTAGATTGGTAATTCCTTTATCTGAATTTACCATTGCCATATCTGGACCGTTATCTATAGCGGTTTGAATAGCATCACTAATTTCTTTGCTTTTATCTTCAGGAAGTGTTTCAATAGCACTTAAGATATCTCCAAGACCACTATTTGGATTTCCTCCTGCTTTTTTAATATCGTCACCATATTTTTCGAAAACATCAGCAAAAAATACTTTTACAGCATGCCCAAAAATAATAGGATCTGAAACCTTCATCATGGTTGCTTTCATATGAAGGGAGAAAAGAACTCCTTTGTCTTTAGCATCCTGAACCTGCTCTTTTAAGAATTTTTCTAATTGAGCAACATGCATTACTGTACCATCGATAATTTCGCCAGCAAGTAATTTAATTCCCTTTTTAAGAACAGTCTCTTCTCCAGAAGCTGAAGTGAATACGATATCTACGCTATCGTCTTCGTTAAGAGTAACAGATTTTTCGTTATGGCAAAAATCTCCGCTATCCATAGTTGAAACGTGAGATTTAGAGTCGGCACTCCATGCTCCCATCGAGTGTGGATTCTTTTTTGCAAAATTCTTTACCGCTTTTGGAGCTCTACGATCTGAGTTTCCTTCACGTAAAACCGGGTTTACCGCACTACCTTTTACTTTATCGTACTTAGCTCTAATTTCTTTTTCTTCCTCAGTTGCTGGTTCATCTGGATATTCAGGAAGTTTGTATCCTTTTTCCTGAAGTTCTTTAATTGCTGCTTTTAACTGTGGGATAGAAGCACTAATATTAGGTAGTTTAATAATATTTGCTTCTGGTTTTTTTGCTAGTTCACCAAGTTCAGTCAATGCATCTGCAACTTTTTGATCTTCTTCTAGAAATTCTGGGAATTGAGAAAGTATACGTCCCGCTAGAGAAATATCTTTTGTTTCTAAAATTACATCTGCTGCTTTGGTATAAGTCTGTACAATTGGAAGTAATGAGTATGTGGCTAAAGCCGGAGCTTCATCTGTTTTTGTGTAAAAAATCTTGGTGTTTTCTGCCATTATTCAATTTTTTTGATTTGTCAATTTTTGCAAAAACCCTGTAAAGACACAGGGTTTGAAGCCTCCGCAATATACTATTTTTTAGGCATTTTAGCTAGTGAAATATAGGTAAAGCCTGTTAAGAAATATTAAAAATAGGGTATAAAAAAACTCCGTTGGAAACGGAGTTTTTAAATTGTATTGTAAAAAGTAAAAATTAAGCTCTTTTTGCTTCTTTAATACGAGCTTTTTTACCAGTAAGTTCTCTAAAGTAGAAAATTCTAGCTCTTCTAACGCTACCTCTTTTGTTGATCTCGATCTTTTGGATCGCAGGAAGGTTTACTGGGAAGATACGCTCTACACCAACAGTACCACTCATTTTTCTAATGGTGAATGTTTGTGAGCTACCTGTTCCTCTTTTTTGGATTACAACTCCACGGAAGAACTGAGTTCGGGTTTTTTGCCCCTCTTTAATTTCGTAATAAACTGTAATAGTATCTCCAGCTGAAAATTCAGGAAGATCTTTCTTAGTAACGAATTCGTCTTGAACGTATTTAATTAACGATTCCATAGTTAAATATTTAAGATACAAGCTAAAACAACGTTCACGGTTCTCGCCAGAGGTTATTTTAGAACGGATGCAAAATTATAAATTTTATTTTTATAAATATAAGTTTTGTTGAAGAATTTTAATCTTCATCTAAAAGATCTGGTCTAAGTCTTTTTGTACGTTTAAATGCTTCATTTTCACGCCACTCTTCGATCTTTGGGAAATTACCTGTAGTTAAGATTTCAGGTACTTTCCATCCTTTATATTCTGCAGGTCTTGTGTAAACAGGAGGAGCTAATAAATTATCCTGAAACGAATCTGTTAATGCTGAAGTTTCATTCCCTAGAACTCCCGGGATAAGCCTTATTACTGCATCGCACAAAATTGCTGCGCCTAATTCTCCGCCAGAAAGTACATAATCTCCAACTGAAATTTCTTTGGTGATAAAATGATCCCTCACACGCTGATCTACTCCTTTATAATGGCCGCAAAGAATGATAATGTTTTCCATCATCGAAACTCTGTTTGCCATTTTTTGATTTAATGTTACACCATCTGGGGTCATGTAAATTACTTCGTCGTAATTTCGTTCAGACTTCAGCTTAGTGATACACTTATCAATCGGCTCGATCATCATTACCATGCCTGCGCCGCCTCCAAATTGATAATCGTCAATTTGCTTATAGTTATCGGTTACATAATCTCTTAAATTATGTAAATGGATTTCTACATGCCCTTTTTCGATAGCGCGTTTAAGAATCGAAGCTTCAAACGGACTTTTTAGAATATCTGGAACAACAGTGATAATGTCTATTCGCATGGCGGTTTATTTTTAGGACTGCAAAGATGCGAATAATTGCAGAATTTAGCTGTTCATTCTATTTACCTTATTTTTTTCATCCTGAAGTAATCGACCAAGACGTTGCTCTTTCTCCAGTGCCTTTTTCTTGTAGGCATCAAACTCCCTTTCGGTGTCATCAAGGCGTTTTTTAGCCTCTTTAGTAACCGAATTAGAATTTTTAAACTTATAAATAAAGAAAAGCAAAGCTAAAATTAGAATAGCAACAATTCCCCACATCATGGCCATATAGGTTCCTTTAGTGAGTGGTAAGCCTAAGAAGACAATATTGTCCTTTTCTTCGGTTACTTTTTGAAGATCTTGTTGCGTGGTTTTTAATTCACCTTCTAAATTAGCAATTTCGTCTTCCTGTTGGTCTGCAGTATTTTTACCAACCGTAATCTGGTCTTTTAACTTCTGAATATAATCATTGGTATTATCCCGAAGATCGATTAGGTCGTCGTAATTTACCACTTTATATTCCTGGTAGTTGTTAGAAGACTCAATTAACTCCTGAAATTCCTGTTGAATAGGATTTGTTGTAGAAATACTGTCTTGTGCATTACTTTGAAGTGTAAATGCTGTAAAAATTAATAGTGTAATTAGTAGCTTGTTCATTTTAAAATGAAGTTTTCAAGTTTGTTAGTACCAACGTAACCTGTAAAATGATATTTTATTGTGCAGGCTTCATTTTTTTTGGTCTGCAAATTTCAGAAGAAACTATCGCCAAAACAACGAATATTAAGTTTAATTAATCTTCTCGCTTTGCATCTTCAAAATTAATTTCTTCGTTTACGCTATTTTTAAATGCGTTGATCCAGGCATTTTCGAATATATTTAGAATGGTGGGAAGGATGCCACTTTTTACATTATTAAGATCGCCTTCTATAGGTACTTTTGTTGCTAAAGTATCGGTGCCTTGGTTTTTCAGAATAAATTTGAATACTCCAACAAATCCTTCCCAGAGTTTTTTTAATAGCCCGCCTTCATCATTTTTTCCAATCAGTTTAGTGTTAATAAACATGGGTTTTATATAACCCTTCATATAGGCATCGTTAATGGCTACTTCGCTATAAAGCTCGAAGGTTCCGCTTTCAAAATCTACACCGGCGTATTGCCTTGTAAGATCATTGATTCCGGTAGCGTTTGCTTTTTCAAGAGAAAAGTCAAGATCCATATCTGGAATCTCTTTGAGTAAATTCAGATTACCGTTTAAATGCACATTGCCATTACCAATAGAAACTGCTGTGGCTTTAATATTTGAAGGTAATTTTTTTTCGGTGTTTACCACATTACTAAGATTCGTTGCCTGCAGGTTTATTTTTTGCATAAACATATCAAGCTCTGGATCTGTAGAAAGCTGAACAAAATTTGCCGCACCATTATAGATCTGGAGTCGGTTAATATCTATGGGCACTAGATCTGTCAGCGCTTTTGTCCAATCCTCGGCATCTGCATTTTCTGCGGAAGTAGAATCTTGCTGATCTTCAAAAATATAATTAAATTTAGGGCTTTGCATCTCGATCTCGCTTACCACTTTCCCTTTTAAAAGTGATTTCCATTCTATTGAAATATCTGTTTTTGGGAAATCGAGTAGGGGAGTATCGGTTTGGGCTTCTTCATTGATCAGGATCAAACCGTCGATGGTATAAGCACCTCTCCATAAAGCAAGGTCGATATCTTCTACGTGGCCGTTGTAACCGGGAATATTATTTAGTGTTTTGTTGACGTAATTTTTAACGATCAGTGGAAGAAATAATCTAAAAATGATAAGTGCAAAGATTATAGAAACGGGAATGATGTATCGTTTCTTCTTAAGATGTCGTCTTTTTCTTTTAGCATTCATGCTTTATTTTTTACAAAATTGCACAAAGCCTTTAAATCAACAGGTTAAGTTTATCACAAAAAAGATACCCGCCATTGGCGGGTATCGGGGATTGGAAAAAATACAGGTTTAGTAGTAAGTATATCGCCTAACTTTAGCAATATACTTTGCTAGCCTGATTACCTGATGGCTATAGCCATACTCATTATCATACCAAATGTATAGTACGATGTTTTTTCCATGATTGGCAACGATCGTTGCTTTACTGTCATAAATTGATGGTGCAGAAGAGCCAATAATATCAGATGAAACCAGTTCGTTATCGATCGAGAATTTAATTTGCTCTACCAAATCGCCTTCCAGCGCATATTTTTTTAAGACCGAGTTTACACCTACTACAGAAGTTTCATTTTCTACCTCTAAATGTAAAATAGCTAAAGATCCATTTGGTACAGGAACTCGTATAGCGTTAGAAGTTAATTTCCCTTCTAATTGAGGTAAGCATTTGGCAACTGCTTTACCGGCACCGGTTTCAGTAATAACCATATTTAAACTCGCTGCCCTGCCACGGCGATATTTGCTATGCATATTGTCTACCAGGTTTTGATCGTTGGTGTATGCATGGATGGTCTCTAAATGACCATGGACGATCCCTAAGGATTCATCGATAGCTTTTAAAACCGGAGTGATCGCATTTGTGGTACAGCTGGCAGCCGAATAAATGTCGTTTTCGTCTGGCTTAAATAACGTGTGGTTTGCCCCGTGAACGATATTAGGAATTCCTTTTCCCGGTGCGGTAAGCAATACTTTTGAAGCTCCTTTAGAACTTAAATGTCGTTTCAATGCTTCCTGGTCTCGAAAAGCACCAGTATTATCGATAATTAGAGCTTCATTTATACCAAATTTTATGTAGTCTACATCTTCGGGTTTTGCAGCACTAATTACATGAACCGTAGTTCCGTTGATTAGAAGTGCAGATTTTTCAAGGTTATAAGAAACCGTTCCTGCAAATTCACCATGAATAGAATCATTCATTAAAAGTGAAGCTCTTTTAGCTAAAACTTCTTCTGAAATTTTATCTCTGGTTACGATAGCTCTTAATCTAAGTTGATTGCCTTTGCCAGTTTTTGTCATCAATTCTCGAGCAACCAATCGGCCAATTCTTCCGAAGCCATATAACACCACATCTTTAGGAGTTACAGCTTCTACTTTTTTTGCTCCTTTTAATTTATCTGAAACGAAAGCCAGCGCATTGGTATATTCGTCATCTTCTAAATGATACTCGTAGGTAAGTTTTCCGATATCTAATTTCGCCGGAGGAAGATCCAGGTTTTTAATTGCTTTTGCGATTTCAACCGAATCAAATATTGAGATCGGTTTTTGAACAAAAGCGCCTGCATATTCATGAAGGTTTAAAATGTCACTAACATTTTTATTGATTAGCTGATTTCTGAAAAGTACAAGCTCGATAGATTTGTCATACCATAGGTCACTCAGGATATTTATAAATTCTACTGTTGCACGTCTTCGATCTGCCTGAAATGCCAGTTCTCTTTCGTAAACTTTATTTAAGCTCATTTTGTGTAAATGTGTGGTTGAATTTATTACAAAAGTACATATTTCAAACGTTTTCGTAAAATATTTAAAACATAAAAAAACTCCCGTAAATACAGGAGTTTTAAGTGTATTTTCAACGTTTATTGCCTATCTAAAGATCACACGCTGTTTTTGCCCGGTTTTATCAATAAATGTCATTGTTAAACCTTGACCTCTTTCTAAAGATTTAAAAGCTTCATCTGCATCACGAATATCGTAGATCTTCTCACCGTTAATTTCAGTAATTATAGAGCCTACAAATTCTTCTTCAGAATATTGATCACTTAAGGTCTTACTAATTTTTACGCCATTTTCGGTTTGATAAAACTTTAATTCGTCTTTAGTAGCATTAGTAACTTCTAAACCAATTGGAAGCTGTGTAACACTAAGTTTTGTTAATTTAACGGCTATTTCTTTTTCAACACCATCTCTTAAAACAGTTACGTTTACCGTATCATTTGGTCGTTTAGTGTTAATATAACCAGTAAGATCTGAAAATTTATTTACGCTAATGTTATCAACTTTTCGAATTACATCTTTCGCTTTTATTCCGGCTTTCTCTGCACCACTTCCAGAGGTTACTTCACTAACATAAACTCCTTGCGAAGTACCATATTCTTCACTAAGCTCTGGAGTTCTGTTAAAATCACTTCCTCTAATACCAAGAATTCCCTGTTGGATATCTCCATATTCCATAATATCCTCAACAATTTTTCTGGCATTATTAGATGGTACAGCAAAGGCGTAACCAACATAACTACCCGTCATCGAGGTAATTGCAGTGTTAATTCCAATTAATTCTCCATTAATATTTACAAGCGCACCACCGCTATTTCCTGGGTTTATCGCAGCATCGGTCTGGATAAAGGATTGTCCTGTAGCATTAGGATTTAAGTTTCTGGATTTTGCACTTACAATACCAGCAGTTACGGTAGATTTTAAGTTGAAGGGATTCCCAACAGCTAAAACCCATTCACCAACTTTTACATTGTTAGAGTTACCAAAAGGAATATATTCCAACTCTTCTTCAGGTTCTACTTTTATTAATGCAATATCTGAAATCGCATCGGCGCCTATCACTTTCGCTTTGTAAGTTTTGTTATTATTTAGGGTAACTTCCAACTCGTTAGCTCCTTCAATAACATGATTGTTGGTTACAATGTAGCCATCTGGAGTGATAATCACACCAGATCCAGTTCCTCGTAAAGCTTTGCTAGATTCAGTTTTTCCCTGCATAACGTCTGCCCAACTTCTTGGGCCACTATAAACGGCAACATTTTTAACGTGAACCACAGCATGTACTGTTTTTTCGGCAGCAGCTGTAAAATCTACATTCGTACCATACGTACGATTGGCATCATAATTTGCTTGAATAAGGCTTTGGGTAGCATCTTGCTTTTCTTGCAAGAAGGAAACATTTTCTTCTTCAAAAAATAGCTTGTAGCTACCTAATGTTAATGCTCCACCAAGGATGGAAACAATAAGTAAACTTGCTAATTTTCTCATCTTCTTTTGAAAAATTTTATTAATTAAACTTTTAAATTATACTAAATAGATTCTATTTTCCTGTTTGTCAGCTAATAGTTAAAAACGCAGAAGTCAGTTCTAAAATTGTATATTTGAGCCGTTAAAATCTGCTAAAAAAATGAGACTTCAGTTTTTCAAATATCAGGGAACAGGAAACGATTTTGTTATGATCGATAATCGTGATAAAACAGTATCCAAAAACGATACCAAATTGATCAACAGGCTTTGTGACCGTAAATTTGGCATAGGAGCAGATGGATTAATTCTTTTAGAACACCCGGATGTTGAAGGAGACGATTTTAAAATGGTTTACTTTAATGCTGATGGAAATGAAAGTAGCATGTGTGGTAATGGTGGTCGATGTTTAGTAGCTTTTGCAAAAATGCTAGGAATCATCGAAACTGAAGCTAATTTTACCGCCATCGATGGCCCTCATAAAGCTTCTGTAGATAAAGACGGTATTGTAAATTTACAGATGCAAAATGTATCTGATATTTACCAATCTGGTAATATTGCATTTCTAGATACAGGTTCACCACATCATATTGTTTTTACTGAAAATGTAAAAGAGCTGGATGTGAAAGAAGAAGGAGCGGCTATACGATATTCTACAGATTATAAGGAAAAAGGAACTAACGTTAATTTTGTCGAGAAAACTGAAGCTGATGATACTTTTATTGTGCGAACGTATGAACGCGGCGTAGAAGATGAAACTTTAGCTTGTGGAACCGGAGTAACCGCAGTGGCGATTGCAGCGCATAATAGTAATAGAACCAAGGCAAGCGAGGTGAAATTGCAGGTTCCGGGAGGGAATTTATCTGTAAGTTTCAAAGCAGATGGCAATAATTATAGTGATGTTTGGTTAAAGGGTCCTGCAAAACTTGTTTTTAAAGGAGAGATCGAATGCTAACATTAAAAGGAGAGAAATTATATCTGCGCGCATTAGAGCCTGAAGACCTCGAGTTTCTTCATGAATTGGAGAATAACGAGGAATTTTGGGAAGTAAGTGCTACGCAAGCTCCTTTTTCAAAATATGTCCTGAAAAAATATCTTGAAAATTCACATTTAGATATTTACGAAATAAAACAATTGCGTCTTGTAATTTGTAATCTTAAAGATCAGCCCATTGGTTTGATCGATATTTTCGATTTCGAACCAAGAGATCGAAGGGCTGCCATTGGGATTCTAATTGCAAATCCAGAAGAACGACAAAAAGGTTTTGGAGCTGAAAGTTTAGCGCTTGTTTGTAAATACTGCTTCAAACATTTAGGATTACATCAGGTATATGCAAATATCACCGCAGATAACGAGCGTAGCTTGCGACTATTCGAAAATCGCGGATTCACGCAGGCAGGTTTAAAAAAGGAATGGACGTTTGTAAATGGTCGTTTTAAAGACGAATATTTATATCAACTAATAAATAAGAATGTACATTAAAAAGATTTTAGTAGCCATTGCAATTTTAGGATTGGTGGCCGTAGGAGGATTCAGTTATTATATTTATCAAAGTATTTTTGGGGAAAATACCGCATTTTCTTCCGAAGAAAAAGTAGTGTTAATTCCTACAAATTCGGCTTATCCAGCGGTGATTGATAGCCTAAGACCGCTCATTAAAGATCTTAATAGCTTTAATATCGTTGCAGAAAAGAAGCAATATCCAAATAATATAAAAGCTGGAAGGTTTATTCTGAAAAAAGGAATGAATAATAACGAGATCATCAATACACTTAGAAGCAGGAATGCGCCGATTAATGTAACTTTTAATAATCAGGAGCGTATCGAAGATCTTGCAGGACGTGTGTCCACTCAAATCGAAGCAGATAGTCTTAGTTTACTTGAAGCGATGAGAAGTGAGGATTTTCTTGCTGAAAATGATTTTAACGAGGCAACAGCTTTAGGAATGTATATTCCTAATAAGTATGAATTTTTTTGGAATACCTCTGCTGAAGAATTTATAGGCAGAATGAAAAAGGAATACGATCGTTTTTGGACGGCCGAGAAATTAAAGAAAGCCGAAGAGATTGGTTTAACACCGGCGCAGGTAATTACTATAGCTTCTATTGTGCAAAAAGAAACCGCAAAGGTAGACGAGCGTCCAAGAGTTGCCGGAGTGTACATGAATCGTTATAAGAATGGCTGGAAATTGGATGCTGATCCTACAGTGATTTATGCAATTAAAGAAAAAACACAGAATTTCGATACGATCATAAAAAGAGTGCTTTATAAGGATCTTGAATTAGATTCTCCTTACAATACTTATAAATATGCTACAATTCCCCCCGGCCCAATTAGTATGCCCGATATTTCTTCAATTAATGCAGTATTAAATTATGAGGATCATGATTACTTCTATTTTGTAGCCAACGTAGAAAATTTCGGGTATCATAAATTTGCTAAAACCCTTGCTCAGCATAATAGAAACAAGCAGGAATACGTACGCTGGATTAATAAACAGGGTATAAAAAGATAAAAAATCTAAAATTAAGGAAAGTGTAACTTGTTGATATACTTTATGTTATCTTTTTGCTAAAGTTTAAATAGCTTTGTGAAAGGTTTAACAGTCTGAATTTCAGATTATTAAAAATTGTCTTACATTTGCATCCGCAAATTTGAAGATAAATCAAGTTTATAAATATAGAAATAAAATTTGATTTAACAAAGTCTTCAGAAAAAAAATGTAATGAGTAAGAAAATTGTTAAACTTTCCTGGTTACCAGTTCTTGCTGGATCTGTGTTTTTTAGTTTCAGCACCAAGAAGGCAGCCGATTTAGAGATTGAAGGTTTTACTACTCCAAATCTTGAATTAGATTATACGGTATCGCTAGATACGTTGCCGTTAGAATCTACAGAAGTTGCTGTAAAAGCACTTCCGAAATTAGGTAAGTCTTATATAGGGTTTAAAGAAGCAATTGGCTTTAAAGAATCTCGTGGAGACTACAAGAGTATTAACGAGTATGGTTATATGGGGAAATACCAGTTTGGTAAAGGAACACTTAATTTATTAGGTGTTTACAACACGCAGGAATTCCTTAATACTCCAGAACTTCAGGAAGCAACGTTTTATACCAATGCTTCCCGTAACAAATGGATTTTGATTCGTGATATCAAACGCTTTGTTGGTAAAACAATAAACGGAGTTGAAGTTACCGAATCTGGTATTCTGGCAGCTGCACATCTTGCAGGGCCTGGTAGTGTGAAAAAATATTTAAGAAGCTACGGCGCACAAATGTTCAACGATGCATTTGGTACCAGTATTAAATATTATATGAAGCGTTTTGCAGGCTATGATACTTCGTTTATCAAACCTGTTAAAAATCCGCGTGTAGATTTTTCTAAAATAAACATCGCTAATTCCTAATTTTAGGTTTAGTCTTTTTGAATAATAAAAATGGTAGGTCTTTTATGAAGATCTACCTTTTTTTGTTTCCACTCATTTATAGGAAGCGTTAGGATAAATTCTGAAGCTAATGTGATATCGCAAGCAATACATAAGCGGGTAGAAGGGTGTAAAGTCTGTATAAGATCTTCTAAAAGCTTGTTATTACGGTATGGCGTTTCAATAAAAACCTGAGCCATATTTTTTTCAGCCGAAATACGTTCAAGATTCTTCAATTCCTGCTTCTTTTCTTTTTTATCGATAGGTAAGTAGCCATTAAAACTAAAAGCCTGGCCGTTCATTCCGCTACCCATCATGGCAAGTAAGATCGAGGAAGGACCAACTAAAGGAATTACCTGTATTCCATTTTGATGAGCCAGCTTTACAATTTCGGCACCGGGATCGGCAACTCCGGGAACACCAGCTTCACTTATAAGTCCCATATCAAATCCCTCTTTACAGGCATCTAAAAAGTTAGGGATTTCAGTAACTTCAGTAAACTTGTTTAGAGTTTTGAATTTTAGAATCTGCTGTTTTTTCTGCGGAACAAGTTTTTTTATGGCTCTACGGGCAGTTTTTTCGTTTTCAGCAATATAATGATCTATGCGTTCTACGTGTTTTTTTACCGTTAATGGTAAAACATCTATAGGGTTAGATTCTCCCAATGTCGTTGGGATTAAATAAAGTTTTCCTGAAAATGAAAAGTTTGCTGCCATTAGTAGGTTCCGTTGTTTAATTTTTCAATGATCTTATCGGTAGCTTCATCCAGCATTTGATATACATTTTCGAAGCCCTGATCTCCGCCATAATAAGGATCTGGAACATCTACATTTTCACCGGGAAAGATCTCGTTTAAGATCAATTTTATTTTTTCTTTTTCTTCTACGGAATTAGTTAAAGAAACCGCATCGCGATAATTTGAATTATCCATCACAAAAATATGGTCAAAATCTTTCAAATCTTGCTTTGTAAGTTGTCGTCCGCGTTGATCGGTAATATCAAGATTGTGTTTTCTAGCAGTAGCAATAGATCTGCGATCGGGTAGATCGTCAATATGATAATTGCTTGTTCCGGCCGAATCTACATAAACTTGGCTCGTATCTACTTTTGCCTTTAAAACTCCTTCAGCAAGAGGCGAGCGGCAAATATTACCAAGGCAAACCATAAGGATCTTTTTCTTTTCCATATTCAGTAGCTATTTTAAAGCAAAAAAGCTCTTTTAAAAGAGCTTTTTGAAACTTAGATCGTTAATTTTTTATTGAGGTCTTCTACAAATTTTTTGAATTGCTTATCTGTAGAAGCAAGATTATCTACCGTTTTGCAAGCGTGTAAAACAGTGGCATGGTCCCGACTTCCAATTTGTGAGCCGATGCTGGCTAAAGAAGCTTTTGTGAATTTCTTCGCAAAGAACATGGCCAGTTGTCTCGCCTGTACAATGTGTCGCTTTCTGGTTTTAGATTGCAAAGTTTCTACATCCATCTGGAAATAATCACTTACTACTTTTTGAATGTAATCGATACTTACTTCACGTTTGGTGTTCTTAACGTAATTATCGACGATCTTCTTTGCAAGTTCTAAAGTAACATCCTTTTTGTTGAAAGAAGAGTGAGCGATCAAAGAAATAATTGCTCCTTCTAATTCACGAATATTAGCTTTAATGTTGTTCGCTAAGAACTCAACGATATCTTCAGGCATTTCTACACCATCACGATAAAGCTTATTCTTAATTATTGAAACACGAGTTTCGAAATCTGGATGTTGTAATTCAGCCGAAAGCCCCCATTTAAATCGAGAAAGTAAACGCTGCTCGATATCCTGCATATCTACCGGAGCTTTATCACTGGTAAGAATTACCTGTTTTCCGTTTTGATGCAAGTGGTTAAAGATGTGGAAAAATACATCCTGAGTTCCTGCTTTACCCGATAATAATTGAATATCATCTACAATTAGAACATCAATAATCTGGTAGAAATGAATAAAGTCGTTTCGATTATTTTTCTTAACAGATTCGATATACTGTTGCGTAAATTTTTCCGCAGAAATATAAAGAACCGTTTTCTCTGGATATTTGTCTTTTATTTCTACTCCAATGGCGTGTGCCAAATGAGTTTTTCCAAGACCAACGCCTCCAAAAATAAGAAGCGGATTAAAAGATGTTCCTCCCGGTTTGTTTGCCACCGCTAAACCAGCAGATCTGGCTAGTCGGTTAGAGTCTCCTTCAAGGAAATTCTCAAAGTTATAACTTGGGTTTAACTGAGATTCGATCTTTACATTTCTAATCCCCGGAATCACAAAAGGATTCTTTAATTCAGGATTTTTATTCTTTACAGGAACATCTACTTCCTGTGAAGCCATATTAGCTCGTTGTGTACTAGGAATCTTTTCGGTAAAAGGTAACTTATTACCGTAGGTGTTTTCCATCTTTATAACGTACACCAATTTTGCTTTCTCCCCAAGCTCGCGGGTTAAACTAACTTTTAAAAGTTTAACATAGTGTTCTTCCAACCACTCGTAGAAAAACTTAGACGGTACCTGTATGCTTAATGCACAATCGGTAAGCTTTACTGCTTGTATTGGCTCGAACCAGGTTTTATAAGCCTGTGGCGAAATGTTATCTTTTATAAAAGCTAGACAGCTATTCCAAACTGATTGCGCAGTTTTCGACATGCTACGTGTGACGTTATTTGTTGGTTACTAGATTGTTCGATTTAACTCCTGATAAGAGTGCCCCTTTCCAAAAGAAGGGCAACAAAGATGTGAACAAAATATGTAAAAAAAAAACCGTTTTGGTATTGAATTTTTGGAATATTTTACCCATACTTATAATGAACCGAAACTCAAAATTTATTTTATTTTCAAGCCTTAAATTTCAACAATGACAGACCATGTATCCATACTAAAAGTACGATATGCAGAAACAGACCAAATGGGTGTTGTGCATCACGGCAATTATGCTCAGTATCTTGAGATTGCGCGAATTGAGTGGCTTGAAAAAATTGGAATCTCCTATAAAAGTATGGAAAAAAATGGGATTATGCTACCAGTTTATGAAATGAATTTTAAGTTTAAGAAATCGGCATTTTTTGACGATGAATTAAAGATTATTACCAGTTTACGGCAGACTCCCGATGTTAAAATCATATTCGATTATAAAATATATAATCAGGATGAAGAATTGTTAACAACGGCCAACACCACTTTGGTTTTTATGGATGCCGAAACAAGACGCCCAATTCGATGTCCTGAATATGTTTTGGAAAAACTTTAGAAGCTAGAACTTAGATCGATTTGTTTTAAATTTTAGACTCTAGACTTTTTATTTTGAATTCTAAATGTTGAATTTTGAATAAAATCAGAATCAAGATTAAGGAGGAAAGATGATGTTGATTATCTAAGTAAAGATTTTTTTATTCTGAATTTGGATTGCAGACAAAAAGAATAGCTTATTATGCTGAATGCTGAATGCTGAATGCTGAATGCTGAATGCTGAATGCTGAATGCTGATTGCAAACTGCCCACTGCGACCGCCTACTGATTTTGTTATTTTTCTACTCTTTTTATTTCCACCTTATAAGTAGTGTCGAATTTATCGAAAATCGCCTCAGCTTCTTTTTTCCTTACCGATAAATAGATCTTGCAATCTAACTCGAGCTTTTGTTCGATAATATTTAGATTGTTTTCTTTGATGAGTCGCATTACGATATTCATTTCAGGATAATCAAAATGAACTTCAAAAATTTCGTCGATGGTACGCTTAACGATATTCGAATTTTCCAGCGCCATCTGGGCTGCGGTTTTATAAGCGCTTATGAGTCCGCCTACACCTAATTTCACACCACCAAAATATCGAACAACTACAATTAGAACATTGGTAACGTCAAACGACTGAATTTGTCCATAAATTGGCATCCCGGCTGAATTTGATGGTTCGCCATCGTCGTTAGCACGATAATAAATATCCTGTTCTTCCTTTCCCGTTTGCCAGGAGTAACACCAGTGCCTTGCTTTATGGTGTTTAGATCTTAATTCTTCCAGGTAAAGATTGGCTTCCTCTTCATTTTTAATAGGAAAAGCATAGCCAAAAAACTTCGAATTTCGGTGTTTAAATAAAACTTCTTCAGATGCTTTGGTTATGGTTTTGTAGGTGTCCTTCATTTTGGCAAACTAAGGAATTTTAACGAAAATCAGCTTTAAGAGAATAATTCTTTCTTGGTAGTAAATAGATCGATCACATCTTCTCGCGTAGGTTCCAAATTCCAAACATTGATTCCTAAAGCTGCCGCAGCATCAGTGTTTTCCTTGGTATCGTCTATAAAAAGACACTCTTCGGGCTTTAAATCATGCTGCTTAAGCACATATTCGTAGATATTGGCGTCTGGCTTTCTAAAATTAATCTCGTAAGACAAATAAAACGCATCAAAACATTGCTGAAATTCGTTAAAAAACGACACATTTTCTTTTACCCAATCAATATGAATTTCATTGGTGTTACTCAATAGTAAAAGCTGATAATCTTTCTCTGCAGCCAGTTTCTTTATAAATTCTAATCGATATTCGGGAAAATCTACCAAAATAGCGTTCCAGGCATCAAGAAATTGGTCTTTTTCGACCGTACTGAACTCCTTTTTATAGCTGTTGAAGAATTCTTCAGAAGAAATTAGACCTTTTTCATATTCCTGATTGATAGCAACGATCGATTCTGGTAAATTTTTAATGCCGAATTTCTCTAATTGAGCCGGCGTAGCCGATTTGTCAAGATTGATAAAAATATCGCCAAAATCGAAAATTATGGTTTTAATCATTTAAATAGGTCTTTAAAATATTGTCTTCTATTTTTTCTTCGGAAATTAATTTTCCCTGAAACTTTGGAGCTAAAATTCCTTCTTTAAGCTGAACATTTCCGGTAAAAACCCGGGCTTCATCCCATAATTCAGCATCAATAAAACTTTGAAGCGTTTGCAAGCCGCCTTCAATAATAACCGATTGTAAATTTTCCTGAAATAAGATCTTTCCAATTTGTTCAGGTAAATTTTCAGTAAAATCAGCTTGCCGATATTCGATGTTTTTAGCCTCTTTTTTTGGAATACTTTCAGTAATAACAATCGTTTTTATACTTCCATCGAAAATAGCAGAATCTGCCGGGATTTTTCCAGAGCGATCGATTACTATTCGCACGGGATTGTTTCCGGCGTGTAATCTGGTGTTCAGTTTTGGATTATCGTCGATCGCGGTTTTTGTACCTACTAAGATCGATTGTTCTTCAGCTCGCCATTTATGCACTAATTGCTTCGAGTAGCGATTACTTATCCAAACGGGAGCACGATCTTCACGTTTAAACGGCGCGATAAAACCATCTTCGGTTTGCGCCCATTTCAATATAATATAAGGACGCTTTTTATTGTGAAAAGTGAAAAATCGCTTGTTTAGATCCTGCGCTTCTTTTTCTAGAACGCCAAGCATCACATCGCAACCGGCTTCCATTAATTTTTTAATGCCTCGCCCGGCAACTTCAGCAAAAGGATCTACCGTGGCAACCACCACTTTTTTAATGCCTTTGGCGATGATAAGGTCACTGCAAGGCGGCGTTTTTCCAAAATGGCTGCAAGGTTCTAAACTTACATAAATGGTCGATTTCTTTAAAAGCTCTGGATCTTTAACCGAATTTACCGCATTTACCTCGGCATGTGCTTCGCCTGCTTTTTGATGCCAGCCTTCGCCAATGATCTTGTCTTCGTAAACAATAACGCTACCTACCATGGGATTTGGATAGGTGCTTCCCAGTCCGTTTTCGGCTAGTTGCAAACAGCGTTTTATATATTTTTCGTGTATATTCACAGCCACAAAAATAGGATTAATTAGTAAGAATGAGCACTCTTAAAATTAGGGAAATTCAGCAGCAAGACAATCAGCAGGTTAAAAACGTTATTCAGGAAGTTTTGGTAGAATTAGGTGTTCCAAAAGTAGGGACCGCTTACGAGGATAAAGCTTTGGAGGATATGACTGCCGAATATGATGCGGAACGTAAAGCATATTTTGTGATTGAAGAAGATAGTAAGATTATTGGCTGTTGCGGGATTGGCCCATTACCCGGATTCGAAACCGAAATTTGCGAATTACAAAAGATGTATTTTTTACCTGAAGCTCGCGGGAAAGGCCTTGGCGCCCAAATGATGGATACCTGTTTAAAATTTGCCAAAAGTCAGGATTACAAAAAATGCTATATCGAGACTTTACCATACATGAAAGATGCTTGTAAACTGTATAAGAAAACCGGTTTTGAGGAATTAGAAAAACCACTTGGAAATACAGGACATTATAATTGTACGGTTTGGATGATAAAAGATCTTTAGTTAGAAGTTAGATTTTAGATCGCTTCGCTGTTAGAGTTTAGAGATTAGACTTTTTATTTTGAATTCTAAATGTTGAATTTTGAATTAAAATTTTTAGAAGTCATCTCGACCCTGCCTCGCCGGCAGGCAGGCGAAGTAGAGAGATCTTATAGAGTTTGAGATTAGAATGAAGAAAATAGAGAAGAAACTTTTTTATTCTGAATCTGAATCTGGTTCGCAAAAATAATGAATAGCTTATTATGCTGAACGCTGAACGCTGAACGCTGAACGCTGAACGCTGAACGCTGAACGCTGAACGCTGAACGCTGAATGCTGAATGCTGACAGCTAAAAGCTAAAAAAAACAGTAAACCGTCAACTGTCAACAGTAAACTAAAACCATGACTATCACTCAACTTAAAAATAAATTCTTAGAAGATCTTGGTGACAATTATCCAAAAGAGGAAATTCTGTCCTTTTTTTATTTGTTGGCAGCGCATTTTTTAGAAATGAGTAGGTTGCAGATGGCTCTAGAGCCTAACAAAGAATTAAGTGAAGCTGAAATTGGCGATTTTGAGCAGGCTTTAGAAAAACTCGCTTCTTTTGAACCTATTCAATACATCATCGGGGAAACCGAATTTTTTAGTCTGAATTTTAAAGTCGCACCCGGAGTTTTAATTCCGCGGCCAGAGACCGAAGAATTGGTGCAATGGATCTTAGATGAGGTTTCGCTTCAGCAAAAATCAGATCTAAAGATTTTGGATATTGGGACGGGTAGTGGTTGTATCCCGATTAGTTTAAAAAAACACTTACCAAAAGCTCAAATTTCAGCAATAGATATTTCAGAAGAAGCTTTAAAAATCGCTAAAATTAATGCGGAACAAAATGAAGTTTCAGTCGATTTTATACAACAGGATATTCTTTCCGCAGAAAAACTTCCGCAGCAATTTGACATTATCGTTTCGAATCCGCCGTATGTTCGCGAATTAGAGAAAGCCGAAATGCAGCAAAATGTGTTACAACATGAGCCGGAAACTGCACTTTATGTAAAAGACGAAAATCCTTTACTTTTCTATAAGAAAATCACGAAATTAGCACAAGAAGGGCTTGCCAAAAATGGTATGTTGTTTTTTGAAATTAACCAATACCTGGGCGAAGAAACAAAAGCTATGGTTGAAGATCATGGTTTTAATGCTGAACTTCGCAAGGATATGTTTGGAAATTTTAGAATGCTAAAAGCCCAAAAACGCTAAAAAATCTGCTATTTTGGAAGAAAATAACCTACAGAATTCTCTAAAAAGTATTGCTGTTTTTTGTGCCAGCAGCGATGGTATCGATTCAGAAATTATAGAAACCTCTAAAAAATTGGGCTCGTTTTTGGCCAAAAACGATATTCGTTTGATCTACGGCGGTAGTAAACGCGGATTGATGGGGCATGTGGCAGCTGGAGTTCAGGAAAACGGAGGAAAAGTTACCGGTGTGATTCCAGAATTTCTTAAGATCAAAGAAGTGGTGCATACCAGTTTGGATGAATTGATCACGACGCAGGATATGCACGAGCGTAAACTTACTATGCATCGATTAAGCGATGGTTTTATCACTCTTCCCGGAGGTTTTGGAACTTTTGAAGAGCTTTTTGAGATTATTACCTGGGCGCAGTTGGGCTTGCATCAAAAACCCATTGGATTGCTGAATATTGATGGTTTTTATGATGATTTGATTAGTATGCTCCGCAAGATGGTCGATAAAGGGCTGCTGAAAAAAGAGAATTTCGATTTGCTGATCATTGCTGAAACTATCGAAGAATTGTACGAAAAAATGAAGTTTTTTAAACCACTCCCCACACCAAAGTGGATTACTAAGAATCAGACGTAGCATAATTAAAAGTATAGAACGATTAGGGACTAATTTGGCCTACTTTTTCTAGTCGTAGTAAAAGCACTGAAAAATAAAGCGGCTGGCAGTGGAGTTCTGCCTAGCGAAGCGGTTGCAGAACGCATGGAGAGGTTTTTCAGTAGCTTTTCAAGATTAGAAAATTAAGTCTAGATTTTTTGTTTCTTTTTCATCAATGGAAAAAGAAAGGATAAAATTCATTTTAAGTCTCTTTAACCAAAATTACCAATTGTCCAATTATTAATAAACCAATATTTTATTAGGTTTGGAATCTAAACTTATCAGAAGAAAAAATACGATCATTTTTTAATGATTCTCTATTTATAAAAGCACATGGAAATCGAGAAGAAAATTACCGCGCTTCGGGAAGAATTGCAGCATCATAATTACCAGTATTACGTTTTGGATAATCCTGAAATCAGTGATTATGATTTTGATATGAAGCTGAAAGAGCTTCAGGAATTAGAAGAAAAGCATCCCGAATTTAACGATCCTAACTCGCCAACGCAGCGTGTAGGTGGCGCGGTAACCAAGAATTTTGCGACGATTGTGCACGAATATCGTATGTATTCGCTTTCTAACTCGTATTCTAAAGAAGAATTGCAAGATTGGGAAACGCGTATCCGCAAGTTGGTGGATGGCGATATAAAATATACCTGTGAGTTAAAGTACGATGGCGCTTCGATGAGCCTTACGTACGAGAAAGGAGAACTGGTGCAGGCGGTAACTCGTGGTGATGGTTTTCAGGGCGATGATGTGACTAATAATGTGAAAACCATTCGATCTGTGCCTTTGAAATTGCGAGGTGATTATCCGGAGAAATTCCATATTCGTGGAGAGATCGTATTGCCATTTGAAGGTTTTGCAAAACTGAATGCAGAGCGTGTAGAAAATGGAGAAGAACCTTATGCGAATCCGCGTAATACGGCTTCTGGAAGTTTGAAATTACAAGATAGCGCTGAAGTTTCTAAGCGACCTTTAGATTGTTTGCTTTACAATATTGCAGGCGAAAATCTTCCAATTTCGTCTCAGTATGAAAGTTTAGAAAAAGCTCGTGATTGGGGCTTTAAAGTTCCGGCAGAAAGTGAATTGAAAAATAATATCGACGAGGTTTTAGAATATATCAATTATTGGGATATTCATCGCCACGATCTGCCTTACGAGACAGATGGCGTGGTGGTAAAGGTGAACGACTTTAGCCAGCAGGAAGAATTAGGTTATACGGCAAAATCGCCACGTTGGGCGATGGCTTATAAATTTAAAGCCGAGCAGGAAACAACTAAGCTGAATAAGATCACTTACCAGGTTGGCCGAACGGGAGCGATCACTCCGGTGGCGAATTTAGAACCCGTGCAATTGGCGGGAACTATTGTAAAGCGTGCCTCTTTGCATAATGCCGATCAAATTGAAAAGCTTGATATTCGTGAAGGAGACAAGGTTTTTGTTGAAAAAGGTGGGGAAATTATTCCGAAGATCGTTGGTGTAGATTTTAAACAACGTGATCCAGAATCAGAGCCTACTGTTTATGCAACGCATTGCCCGGAGTGCGGAACCGAATTAGAACGAAACGAAGGCGAAGCACAGCATTTTTGCCCAAATTACGTGGGCTGCCCACCGCAAATTATTGGCCGAATGGAACATTTTGTTTCCAGAAAGGCCATGGATATCGACGGACTGGGAAAAGGAACGATTGAAATTCTATATTATAATGGAATAATTAATAATTACTCCGATTTCTATTACCTCACTTACGATGATATTATTGGGCAGGAGCGTTGGCTGGATAACGAGGAAGCCGGAATCAAAAAAGAAGGTGAACTTCAGGTAAAACTTGGTCAGGCGATTTATGCGTTGAGCCAGGGTTGGGGAAGTATCACGCGAGCAGATTCAGAAAAAATAGGAGCCGAAATTGTACAATTAGAAGATCTTTTTAGTTTGAATATTGCTGAAGTTGAAGCTGTTGACGAAAAGAAATTTAAGCGTTTTCTGAATGAATTGAATTCCGCCATGCAGCGTGTCGATGTTTCAGCATATACTTCCATGGAAGATTGTGTTTCGGTGAATTTATTGATTGATCTTAAGTTTCCAGATCATCAGGAAAACCAACCGGCGAAAGAAGCACTTAAAAATGCCGATTATATCGATGAATTACTTCGGAACAAAAGCTTTCAGCATTACCCGAAATTTGATGATTTTATCACTAAAATTTCAGATCGAAGCCGAATTAGTATTCAGAAGAAGACCACAGAAAATATATTGAATTCCGTAGAGGAATCTAAAAAAAGAACTTTCGATAAAGTCTTGTTTGCTTTGGGAATTCGAGATGTTGGAGAAGTAAGTGCGCGAAAAATAGCCGAACATTTTGGGAATATCGACAAACTGATGGAAGCGAGTGTAGAAGAACTTATCGAGCTTCGTGATGTTGGCGAGCGTGTGGCGGCAAGTATTACCGAATTTTTTACTGATGAAGAAAATCTGAAGATTGTAAATCGTTTACGTGAAAAAGATTTACAGTTCGAAATGGAAGAAAAAGAAACTGCTTCGAACAAGTTAGAAGGACTGAGTTTTGTGGTTTCCGGAACCTTTTCTATTTCTAGAAATGAGCTGAAAAAACATATTGAAGAGAACGGTGGAAAGAATTTAGGTTCTTTATCTAAAAGCACTTCTTATCTTATCGTTGGTGAAAAAATGGGGCCAAGTAAAAAGGTGAAAGCTGAAAAAGAAGGCATCAAAATGATAAGTGAAAAAGAATTTTTTAAAATGATCGAATGATTGAAGATTTTGTAGCTTTTGATTTTGAAACCGCCAGCGGAAAAAATCCCTGTTCGCTTGGAATGGTGGAATATAAAAATGGTAAAAAATATCGCGAATTTTACGAATTAATAAATCCTGAAGTCGCCTATTTTAATCCGTTTGCGGTACAAATTCATGGAATTAGGTATGAAGATGTTCAGCACGAAAAGAATTTTGCTGAGCGATGGGAAGAGATGAGCTCTTTTATTGAAGGAAAAACTTTAGTGGCGCATAATGCGAAATTCGATAATTCTGTGCTACTTTATTCTTTGCAGCGCTACGGAATAGAATTGCCACAGTTTAATAGTTTTTGCACGCTGCAACGCGCCAGAAAACTGGTAAGATTACCAAGTTATAAACTTAGTTCCTTAGCTAACTTTTTTGAAGTTCCGCAGTTTCACCATCACAATGCTTTAGAAGATGCTTTTGTTTGTGGCGAATTGTTCTTAAAACTGAATAGGCTAGAGCAAGAACTACAATTGCAGCAGGAGCATGGCGTTGAATTTCCGTCCAGTTATTTAGATTGGATTGCAGAAAAGCAAGGCCAAAACGTGCAAATTCGGCGTAAAGCTTTGGCTAGTTTTAGTCAGTTATTTGGTGGTTTGCGATTTGTGATCTCCGGAAATTTCCAGAATTTCTCGAGAACTGAAATGCAAAAGATCATAACCCAGAATGGTGGTCGTGTGACAGGATCTGTTTCAGGATTAACCAATTATCTGGTTTGCGGCACAGAACCAGGCCAGGCAAAACTTGGTAAAGCAAGATCTACCGGAACCAGGGTGCTTTCAGAAAATGATTTTTTAAAGATACTTCGGGTTTTGTAATATTCTATGTTTTAATGCTTAGTTTTTAAACTTTTGCTGGTTCTTCTTCAATTTTATAGGCACAACGGCGTGCACCGGCCAAAATGTGATTTACTCTTTTTATTTGAATATTCTCCCCAAGAACTTTCTTGAAAGTGTTTAATTCAGATTTGCAGAATCCCTGGCAGGTTTTTGCAGCTTCACAAATTGGGCAGTGATTTTCGATAAGCATAAAACTACCATCCTCCTCTTTTTCAAACCTTGCCATATAACCTTCCTTGGTACGAATTTCAGCCAATTGCTCCAATTTATTTTCCAGGCTATCTGTGCTGTCAATATTTTCTTTGTATCGAACAATATTATCTTCCCCAGCGGCAAAAATGATCTGGTTAAGCGCTTCTTCGCCAAGGTTTTGTTTAATTTTTTCAATCAATTTTACGGTAAGACCAGAATGCGTGTCAGGAAAACGTGCATGACCTTTTGCAGTAAGTGACCAAACCTGTTGAGGTCTACCGCGCCCTTTAGATCTACTTTCAGATTTTACAAACCCCTCATTAGACAATTTTAGAAGCTGAAAACGAGCACCTTCCGTAGTGACTTTAAGTTCCTGAGCCAATTCTTTAATTGTCTGTTCTCCTTTATTTTTAAGTATCGAAACCGCTCTTTCGTTATCTGAAATATTATTTTCCATAATAAACAAAGTAATTATTTGGTTTATTAATCAAAAGTACTACATTTGTAGTGTAATAAAAAGTTTAATTTTTAAAACTACAAAGATATGAGTTACGAATTGCCAAAATTACCATACGCATACGATGCTTTAGAACCTCAAATTGATGCAACAACTATGGAAATTCACCATACAAAACATCACCAGGGTTATACGACTAAATTAAATGCAGCTTTAGAAGATGCAGGGTTAGCCGATAAAGATTTAGAAAGTCTTTTCTCAAATATCTCTGAATTATCTGGAGGAATTAGAAACAATGGCGGTGGTTATTTTAACCACAATTTATTCTGGACAATTTTGAGTCCGAATGGTGGTGGCCAGCCAACTGGAGAAGTAGCAAAAGCAATTACCGACGCTTACGGTTCTTTTGAAGCGTTTAAAGAAGCTTTTGATAATGCCGCAGCTACACGTTTTGGTTCTGGATGGGCATGGTTAATCGTAGGTGAAGATAACAAAGTAAAAGTGACTTCTACTCCTAACCAGGACAACCCGTTAATGGACGTTGCTGATGATAAAGGAACTCCAATTTTAGGATTAGACGTTTGGGAGCATGCTTACTATTTAAACTATCAAAATAAGCGACCTGAGTATATTGGCGCGTTCTGGAATCTTGTAAACTGGGACGAAGTAGAAAAGCGCTACCAGGCAGCTAAAAAATAATTTTTCTTACCATTCCAACTGCTAAATCCGGTGAGTTTTATTGCCGGGTTTAGCTCTTTTAACTTCCGAAAAACATTTTAATCAAAAAACAGCTCGGTTTTTTGACAGCCACTCCTATGTGTTTTTCGAATCAAAATACCTTACAGACATGCAAAATTATCACAAGGAGATAAGGATTATGGTGATAATCCTTTTTGGAGGTTTATTGTCTTCATGTAAAAATGAAAGCAGTCAGAATATGGCGCAGGCTGCTCCGCAATATCCGGTTTTAAAAATTACAGAAGCGCCAACTACACTTCAGCGAAAATATCCTGCAGTTATTCAAGGGGAAGAAGATATAGAAATTCGTCCTAGAATCGATGGCTATTTACAGAAGATCTATGTTGAAGAAGGAAGCCGAGTAAAAAAGGGAGATCTTCTCTTCAAAATTGATGCTCCGCAGTACAATGAAGTAGTAAAAGCTGCACAATCTGCTGTGAAGAATGCCGAATTAAAAGTTCAAAAAGCTACTCCGCTGGTTGAAGAAGGCATTATAAATCAATACGAACTAGATGCCGCTAAACTCGATCTGGAAGCACAAAGAGCTTCTTTAGCTCAGGCGCAGGCCAATCAGGGATATACGTTTATTAAAAGTCCGGTTGATGGAGTTGTTGGTGCAATTCCGTATCGTACAGGAAGTTTGGTGAGTCCGCAAGTCGTAGCGCCGTTAACCGTAGTTTCTGATATCGATAATGTGAAAGTCTATTTTTCTATGGACGAAAAAGAATATTTAGAATTTTACGCTGATCACGAAGGAAACTCGGTTGATGATAAACTGAAATCTTTCCCTAAAGTGAAGCTTCAACTTTCAGACGGTAGTATTTTAGAAAGTGAAGGTGAAATTACAGCGATTGGTGGATTATTAAATCAGCAAACGGGATCGGCACGTCTTACGGCTGTTTTTCCAAATGCCAATCAAAGAATACGTAGTGGTGGTAGCGGTAAAATCCTTATTCCGCAGTCATTTTCTTCAGCAATAATGGTTCCGCAGAAATCAACTTTCGAACTTCAGGATAAACGAATGGTCTATAAAGTAAAAGACGATCGCGTTTTTACTTCAGAAATTAAAACAATGCCAACTACCGTAGACAACAAATTTGTGGTAACCGAAGGACTTTCAGAAGGAGATATCATCGTTTTTGAAGGCGCCGGAACACTTCGCGACAGCCTTCAAATTAAACCGAATATCATTACCCAGTAAATTATTTGAAATGCGATTAAGTGTTTGATTGCTATGTTTTTACATAGTCGATCCTGGATACTTATTGTCTTAAATTAAAAAATATGTTACAAAAATTTATAAGTAAACCAGTGCTTTCTACGGTGATATCGATCATCATCGTGATCCTGGGATTGCTGGGATTGTTTACCCTTCCTATCTCGCAATATCCAGACATTGCACCGCCCACGGTAGAAGTGACTGCTTCTTATCAGGGAGCGAATGCAGACGTGGTTAGAAATAGTGTTTTAATCCCATTAGAAGAACAAATTAATGGGGTAGAAAATATGCAGTATATGACCTCTACCGCCGGTAACGATGGTAGTGCAACGATCACGATCTATTTCGATTTGGGTACAGATCCAGACCTGGCAGCGATGAACGTTCAAAACCGGGTAAATAAAGCCAATAGTTTATTGCCAGAAGAAGTGATTAGAGCGGGAGTTTCTACCAGTAAAAAGCAAACCAGCTTGGTGTATATTTTTAGTTTGCACAGTACCAAAGACACCTACGATCAAAACTTTTTGCAGAATTATGTAAACCTGAATATCCTTCCAAAACTGAAACGTGTAAACGGAATTGGCGATGCCTTTATCTACGGGGCTCGTGATTACTCGATGCGAATTTGGCTGAAGCCAGATGCGATGGCTTCTTATGGTTTAGTACCTAATGATGTAATTGCAAAATTACGTCAGCAAAACATTGAAGCTGCTCCGGGTAAATTTGGAGTTAATGGAGACCAAGCTTTTCAATACACCATTAAATATAAAGGACGATTACAAACCGCTTCAGAGTTTGGGAATATCATTATAAAAGCCGATAAAGATGGGCATATTTTGCGATTAGACGATATCGCAAAAGTAGAACTGGGCGCTTTGAGTTATGGCAGTAGCACCACAACTCAGGGTTATCCAAGTACTTCGATCGCAGTGAGCCAGACGGCAGGTTCAAATGCTTATGAATTGATCAACGAATGTCAGCGAATTATTGAAGAAAGTTCTAAAGATTTTCCTTCAGGAATTGAATATTCACCGTTCCTAAACGCCAATGAGTTTTTAAATGCTTCCATAGAAAAAGTAGAGCACACACTTATCGAAGCCTTTATTCTTGTATTTATCGTGGTGTTTATCTTTTTACAGGATTTTAGATCTACGTTAATTCCGGCGATCTCGGTTCCGGTGGCAATTATAGGAACCTTTTTCTTCCTAAAAGTTTTTGGATTTACGATCAACCTACTTACACTTTTTGCGTTAGTGCTCGCTATTGGTATTGTTGTGGATGATGCAATTGTGGTCGTTGAGGCAGTTCACGCCAAGTTAGATGAAGGAGCAAAATCGGCTAGAAAAGCAACGCTGAGTGCAATGAGCGAAATTAGCAGCGCTATCGTTTCGATCACACTTGTGATGGCTGCTGTGTTTGTTCCGGTATCTTTTATTGGTGGTTCGGCTGGAGTTTTTTATAAGCAATTTGGTCTTACACTGGCAATCGCCATTGTGATTTCCGCAGTAAATGCCTTAACGCTGAGTCCCGCTTTGTGTGCGATTTTCTTAAAACCGCATTCTGAGGATCATCATAAAAAGAAAACCGGAATTCAACGTTTTTATGCAGGATTTAATATAGCCTTTAATGCGATCACCGCAAAATATGTAAAAGGAGTTCAGTTTTTACTGAAAAGAAAATGGCTGGCTTTGGGAAGTATTGCGGCATTTTCTGTGCTTTCGTGGTTCCTGATCAAAAATACACCTACAGGATTTGTTCCTGCGGAAGATAGTAGAGCCATCTTTGGAAATGTAATCTTACCACCTTCAGCATCTTTAGAAAGAACCGAAGCTTTAACCGATCAAATTGATAGTATTATTAGAACGGTTCCTGAAGTTGAATCTTCAACCAGAATGGCGGGGCAGGATCTTATTAGTGGTGCCGGTGGTTCTTACGGTGCATTTTTCATTCGTTTAAAAGATTGGGATGAACGTGCTGGTGAAGGCCAGGATATCGAAAGTGTGGTAAACAATTTATTCTATAAAACATCTGGAATAAAAGGAGCCAATATCATCTTCTTTGCAGCGCCTACGCTACAGGGATTTGGTAATACCAACGGTTTCGAGTTCAATCTTCAGGATAGAACAGCAAACGATATGGATCAGTTTAGCGGTGTGGTGCAAAATTATCTGGGAGCCATAAATCAACGTCCCGAGATCTTATATGCGACCACTTCATTTAATAACAATTTCCCCCAATTTGAGCTGGAAGTTGACATCGCTAAATGCGAAATGGCAGGGATCACGCCAGATCAGGTTTTAGCTGTGATGCAAGGTTATTATGGCGGAATTTACGCTTCAGATTTTAACCGATTTAATAAGCAATATCGTGTTATGGTACAATCTGATCCTGTATTTAGTGCCAAACCAGAAGATCTTCACGCTGTGATGGTAAAAACCGTTCAGGGAGAAATGGTGCCTATTACGCAGTTTGTAACACTTAAAAAAGTCTATGGATCTGAATTTATTAGACGATTTAACTTATATACTTCAGCAAATGTAACGGGTGTTCCGGCGCCGGGTTACAGTTCTGGTGATGCGGTAAAAGCGATTCAGGAAGTTGCCGATGAGAATCTGCCAAAACAATTTGGATACGAGTTTGCCGGTTTAAGTAGGGAAGAGGTAAGCAGTGGTAGTCAGACGGTTTACATATTTATACTTTGTCTGGTGTTTGTGTACTTTTTATTGGCTGCACAATACGAGAGCTATATTTTACCATTTTCGGTATTGTTGCCTTTACCTTTCGGACTTTCAGGAGCCTTTCTCTTCGCAAAATTATTCGGGATCGATAACAATATTTTCCTTCAGATCAGTTTGATAATGCTTATTGGTCTGCTCGCAAAAAACTCGATCCTAATTGTCGAATTTGCCCTTATGCACCGTAAAAATGGGGAAAGTTTATTTACCTCGGCAGTAGAAGGAGCACGCGCACGTTTACGACCTATTTTAATGACTTCATTCGCTTTTATTTTCGGATTAGTGCCGTTGATGTTAGCCTCTGGAGCAGGAGCAGTGAGTAACCGATCTATCGGTACCGCCGCAGTTGGCGGAATGCTTACAGGGACTTTATTCGGAATTTTTGTGATCCCGGCGCTCTTTATGCTCTTCCAGTCTTTACAGGAAAAAGTAAGTGGTAAACCTGCAACTAATGAAGAATAAATTTAATGTTATGAGATCTAATATCATTTATATATACGCCTTCAGTCTTAGTTTTCTTTTGGTTTCCTGCGGAGTAACCAAAGATTATGAAAAACCGGAAGCAGATACCGAAGCACTTTTCAGAAAAGAAAAAACTGCTGAAGTTGAAATGTCAGAAGTACCTTTGATGCAGTGGGATCAATTCTTTGCAGATCCTTATTTGTTGGACTATATCGAAGAAGGTTTAACTGAAAATTATAGCCTAAAGAATGCGGTACAGCGTGTAAACAGCGCCAATGCGTTGCTGAAACAAAGTAAAAAAGCATTCTTGCCCAGTTTGGAAGGAAATGCATCTGTGGCTAAATCTCGGTTATCTTACACACAGGGATTCGGATTTATTAAAGATGTAACGCAATACGACCTTGGGATTTCGACTTCCTGGGAAGCGGATGTTTGGGGGAAATTGAGTAGTGCTAAACGTGCCAGTTTAGCTGCACTTTTGCAAACTCAGGCTTCTAAACAGGCGATCGAATCACAACTCGTAGCTAATATTGCGATAAATTATTATCAATTAATAGCGCTGGATAAGCAACTGGAAACTTTAGAGGAAACTGCGGAAAACCGAAAGTTTTACGTAGCAACGATGAAGAAGCTTAAAAGCTCAAATATGGTAAATGGCGCTGCCGTTGTGCAAAGTGAAGCCAATCAATATGAAGCCGAACTTTTAATTCCTGATGTGAAACAGCAAATTAGAGAAATTGAAAATGCGTTGTCGATTTTACTGGCTAGAAAGCCAGGTGAAATTCAACGTAGTGGTTTTGATGATCTTACTGAAATGAATATGCCTGAACTTTCGATAGGAGATCCTGCAGATCTAATGGCCAATCGCCCAGATGTAATGCAGGCCGAACTGGAGTATCGTCGTGCGTTTGAATTAACGAATGTTGCGAGAACACAGTTTTATCCTTCATTTGGACTTTCTGGAAGTGCTGGGTTTTCGAGTTTTGAGTGGGACGATCTTTTTACTAAAAACATAGGACTTTTTGGGAATATCGCCGCTGGTTTAATGCAGCCGATATTCAATAAAGGCATCAATAAAGCGAACTTAGCAACGGCCAAAGCCGAGCAACAAATTGCCTTTAATAATTTTCAGAACGCTTTGTTGAATGCCGGGAAAGAAGTTTCAGATGCAGTGTTTGCATTTAAAACAGCAAACTCTAAGATTAGTAAACGTGCTTTGCAGTTAGAAGCCTTGAATAAGTCGGTTGATTATACGAAGAAGTTGCTGCAGTATAATTCGCAAACCAATTATACCGATGTGCTAACGGCCGAGCAAAGTTTGCTGCGTGCCGAGATCAATAATATCAATGATGTTCTGGCGGAAAAACTGGCGCTGATCGATCTTTACAAAGCACTGGGCGGTGGTTGGAATCGCAAAAATGCCGAGATTACTTCCGAAGAAAATAAAAATTAGGGTAAAAATTAACCAATATAAACTTGATGTGGGATGGTAAAATCTTATCACCATATTAACCTTGTTAATGATGCCTCATTTTTGATCAATTCTAAAGAATCAATCTTAGAGGCATCATTAAAAAAAGAAATTCCATTTTGCTGCGAATGCGGGGGCAAAGCCAGGTGTTCTACCTGCAGGATTTTAATTGTAAAGGGCGAAGAAAATCTTTCAGAAATTAACGCTGCGGAAGCAAAACTGCGAACCTACTTTGAGCTTCCTAAAAATGTTCGATTGGCTTGCCAGACCTATGTAAAATCGGGTTCAGTAAAAATAAAACGGATTATGAACGACGAAAGTGATTACCCGTTATACCTTAGAAATAAGCTGAATAAAAACGAGAATATTGGTAGAGAATTACGCTTGTGTTTACTGTTTTTAGACGTTCGGAATTTTACGCCATTTGCCGAGCAGCATTTGGCTTTTGATGTGATACATATCATACGGAAACTGTTCTTTAATTTCGAAAAGATCATTCAGCAATTTGAAGGTAGAATTATTGAAACAAATGGCGACGGATTGTATGTTGCTTTTGGATTTGAAAAAACGACCAAAGCTAGTGTTCTTGATACCGTAAACTGCGGTTTTGCGATCCTGAAGGAATTAAAACGCCTAAATACTGAATATTTTCAGCGCTATTTTAATGAAGAGATCGAAGTTGGGATTGGCGCACATCTGGGAAAAGTTGCCACCGGTGATTTGTTGTTGGAAAATAGACCGCATCAAATCGTGATGGGCTATGCGGTAAATGTTGCTGCCAGAATTCAGGAATTAACCAAAAAGCTAGACAATAGTTTTGTGATTTCTGAAGCAGTTTATGAACTATTGGATGTTCCTCCAGAAGCTGAAGTATCTAGCGAGAAGATGAAAGGTGTAAAAGAAGCCTTCAGGTTGTATAAAATAGGAGAACATTTTAAGTATAAAAAGGAGAAATGAAAAGTTGATTCAGAAGAATTAACCAGTTAAAACGAATGCTAAAAAATGAAAGTTTTAATATTTAACGGCACACTCAATAAGGCAAACGATACGTCGCAGGAAATTGCGAATTATTTAAAGGAATATTTGCTACAGCTGGGAGCAACGCCCGTAATTTTTAATTTATCTGAATATGATATTCCCTTTTTTGAGGAAGATTTTTCAGAAGTTCCAGATTCAGTGACAAAAATGCTGCAAGTTTTTAAAGAATACGATCGGCATATTTGGCTTAGTCCGTTATATCATGGCGGAATGGTTGGCGCGATGAAAAATTGCCTGGACTGGTTAATTTTGAGTTCGAAAGACGAAAATCCATATTTAACCCATAAAATTATTGCGCTCATTTGCTGGGGTTATGGCGCAAATGCTTCAACCGGGATCGATAGTTTAAGAAATATTGTGGCCACTTTGCGTGCCTGGGCATTGCCGTATAGTGTTCCCATTGCGAGAGAATATTTATATGAAGAAGATCGATTTTCGATAATTTATGAAGAGAAATTTCAGCGCATAAGTGAGCTTTTGCTTCAACCAAAAATCAGCATACTATGAAAAATGAAGAAATTTCTAATTATTTAGAGTCGGTAATTAGTGAGATCATTCTATATCCTTCGCTGGGTACGTTGCCGTATACAATTTTGGTTTTTCCTGCTGAAGATGTTCCACAGAAACATGAATTTCAGCAAAATATATCACATTATGTAGGTTTTTATTTTTGGCATCAGTTTAGTACTGAAGATTTACAGGATTTTTTAATAAACTCTAAAGAGGCCTTAGGATTGGAAGAAAAAGACAGGCTTTTTTATATTGAAAAGATGATGGAAAAGTATAAAAATCCCGAAGAATATGAGTTTTGGTTATCAAAACAGGCAGCAATGGCGGTAGGAATCTTTAGTGGTAAAGTAGGAGAAAAGCTTAGCATAAGAATTGCTAATCCTGAAGAATTGGCTATTGTAGAATTTGATAATATTATTCCCAGAAAGCAGGGATTAAGTTTAGTTTCGATGATTTTTGTTGAAAATTAAGGCTTATTTTATCTAATATTGGCTGAATTCTTTAAGCAGTATGCGAATTTATTAATGCAAAATTCATCTTAAATTGTTTTCTGGATTTTTTAGGTTTCGAGCGACTGCTTACATTTGGCTTACCCTAGAAACCTACTTTTATTTATGGTATTGAACCCCAAAAATTAAAATTCAATACCCTATGAAATTAATTTGTGATAGCAAGAATTTAAAAACTTATCGTATTGTAAGCCGGGCTAATCATTTAGTTGTTAGTCCCTTTTTTAAGAGTGAAGTAAACAGGCTTATTTCTTCGAAAAAAAAAGATGCTAATATTATCGAATTTGAGCAACTGCTGGAAAGTGAATGTGAGATTCCTGTCAAAACTCATATAAATCTATTTTCTAAAAGCAGCATGACATCTAAAATGAATATTATTTATGTGAATAAGTTAAAGTTGAAATCTTCTCACCGAGATTTGTTGGCAGAATTGCTAACCAGAAGCCTGGAAATTATGGATATAGAAGGGAAAGTTTCAAAATTGCTCCATTTACAAGATGCTGATGAAAGAAGTACTTTTTTTAACGAATTTGGAGCTATTTCTAAAAGTTATATTTAAATATTTTCCCTAGTATAGTTTTATGGAAAAGAAAATTAATTCTTAAAATATAGTTTCGAAAACATTTTCCTAAAGCTTTTTAATGATATATCATATAAGATTTGATTCATTGGTTTTTTGAGAAAATCAGGGTTTTATTTTTGTTAAATTTCAATGCTTCATTTTGAAGCTTCGTTGAAATTATATAATATTGTCTCATAATGAAACAATATTAGCTGCTAACGAAAAGGTTTGCACTTGTTTAGGTTTGCTTTTAAAAATGTAGCCTATTTTTTGAATGTTTTTTTGTTAAAACGCTAAATGTTTCATTTTGAAACATAAAGACTCAAAATAAAAACATGAAATTAAATTACTTTAAATTTTTTACTCTTCTTCCTTTAGTCCTGGGTGCAAAGAGCGTTCTGGCACAGGAAGAAAATTTAAGTTCTAAAGATTCTATTCAGATTCAGCAGGAATTAAAGGATTCAGATTTAAAAGAAGAAGGTTCGGATAGAAATGTGATGCTTAATGCAGCAAATAATTCGGGGCCACGTGATGTAAATATTGGTCTTCCCGCTACCGTGGGTGGTATTACCATTCTCGAAAACGATTTACCTGTAGTTTATTTTTATTGGCCAGAATTACCAAATAAAACCTGGAGACAAAGTGTTGGACTTAAAAACACAGGTCTTCTTAAGATGGAAGATTTAGCTACAACAATGGGAGATTTAGGTTTTGCCGTTAATTCTTATACGCAAAATGGGACTAAAGAATTTCAGGGTAAATTAAATCTTACAGGAAGTCATTTTGGTTGGTTTCAAGGTGATGTTAATGTCTCTGGTCCTATCTCAGACAATGGGTGGACCTATTCTGCAGGAGTATTTGTCAATTTTGATCCCAGTACGTATGATCTTGGTTTTAATAATTATGTAGATCAAACTAAGATTTTTAGAGTAGGTCTTACCAAGTATTTTAAAGAAGATAAAGGAGAGTTTAATGTTTATTATAAGTACGCAGATTCCTATGTAAATACAAATTATGCTGTTTTTGAATATGGACCTAATGGTGAAGCTAATGAAATAGATGGTTTCGAAATCGGTAATGATTCCTATATTGTTCGTGACGGTCGTATGCGATTTAGAGATATTCGCAACGGTGAATATTATTTTGGAGAATTAGATGGTGCAGCAAATACCAATACTTCTCACAATGTAGATATTTTTGGTAACTATAAATTAGACAACGGTTGGAATTTTAAATATTCGACCAGACTTCATTTAGCTAAAGCTTCCTTATTATATGGTATACCGCTAAGTATTTTTGAAGCAGGAGCTCAAGACGGATATACGATCGCAAGCACAGGAGAAGCTTACACGGGCAGAGTAGGTACTCAATTAGGTTTGAGTACACCAGAAATTCCGGTCACTTCAGTAATGGGAAGGTTTTCTATTAATAAACAGTTAGATAATCATAACGTTACCTTAGGAATTCTAGAACAATACTACCATATAGATAAGTATGTTTCTAACCGATCTTTATATTTTCAAACGGTAGAAAATCAGCCACAACGATTAATTGGGCCAAATACCGATGAATATGGTTTTTACGGTTACAATACCAGCGCAGAATATTTTAACGGAACAGAAAACAAATTGGCAGTTTATGCGAACGATACTTGGAAGGTTTCAGATAAACTAAATGTAAAGGCCGGTTTAATGTTAAGACATCATTTAATAGATGGTGATTTTACAAGGACGCCACGATCAGAAGGTTTTACCTTAGCCGATGCTGAACTTACAGATATAGATGAAAGCTATTTTCACGTTGCAGGTAATTTAAACGCAAGTTATAATATCACTAAAAATTTCGGAGTATTAGGTAACTTTTTATATACAGAAGAAAACGGTCGTTTAGAAAATTTTTCGACGGCTATCGATCCTAGTGTTGTAAAAAGTAGAAGCCCACTTGCCGGTTTAGGAGTGTTCTGGAATACCGATTATTTTAGTTTAGTTTCACAAGCAACTTACCTTACCAAGAACAATTATTTAACACGTTATAACTTAGTAAATCCTGCAGATAATACAGAATCTCAACAAACTTCTGTGTTCTACAACATTCAGACTTTAGGTTGGACAACAGATATGATGATCACTCCATTTAAAGGATTCAATCTTCATTATTTAATTACACTTCAGGATCCGGTTTATAAAGATTTTACTTTCGATGCCTTTGGAGAAAATTACGATTATAGTGATAAAACTGTTCTTGAAATCTCTAATGTCCTAATGGAAATTGATCCTAGCTATACCTACAAAGATTGGAGAATTTGGGCAAGCTTTAGATACTTTAGCAAGCAATATGCTAATATTAATAATGCCTTGTTCTTTGCTCCGAGATGGGAGAATTTTGGAGGAGTAAATTATAAATATAATGACCATATTAGTTTTGGAGCAACCGTGGTTAACTTCTTAAACCAAACAGGAGCAAAAGGAACTATCAATGGAGCCGAGTTGATTAATGATGCCAGCCAATTCTACGGGAGCACATTATCTGGATCTTACATACGACCATTTACCGTACAGGCTTCAGTAAATATTAATTTCTAAGAAAGCTAAGAATGTATAATTTAAGCCGTCTTTTTTTTGTAGTATTTCTGTTTTCCATAACTAAGATAAATGCACAGGATAAGACTATAGCACTTTATGAAGGCAAAGCTCCAGGTTCAGAAAACTGGACCTGGGTTGAAGCCGAGATGTATTCAGAGCTTTTTAAAACTGAAGTTGTTTACAATGTCGTAAATCCTGAAGTGCTGATTTTTAAACCTGAAAATCCTAACGGAACTTCTATAATTATAGCTCCTGGTGGTGGTTTTCAAACTTTATCGATACACAAAGAAGGAACTAAACTAGCGGAATACCTGGCATCTAAAGGTATTACCGCTTTTGTTTTAAAATATCGATTAATTCATTCTAAAACTAATGATCCCGCAAAAGAGCTCATTGCAAATTTACAGGATAGAGATGCGCATTACGAGCGAACCACTGCCGTACAAAAGCTGGCAGGCCAGGATTGTATAAAAGCAATAGAATTTGTTAGAAAAAATGCTTCAGATTATCATTTAGATCCTAATAAAATTGGTGTTATAGGTTTTTCTGCCGGTGGAACAGTAATATTAGAAAGTATATTGAACAATTCTTCCGAAGAAAAATTACCAGATTTTGCAGCTGCGATCTATGCTGGCCCTACACAAGATTTGTTAGAAGCTAAAATTCCACAAAAACAGCTGCCTTTATTTATTGTTGCTGCCAGTGACGATCAATTAAAGTTAGCCCCCAAAAGTATTTCACTTTATAATAAATGGCTTGCAGCCAATTATCCGGTAGAGCTTCATATGTATGCTAATGGAGGTCATGGTTTTGGAATGTCTAAGCAGAATTTGCCAGTAGATAACTGGTTTAAAAGGTTTGAAGATTGGTTGATTCAATTTAAATATATAAAAGAGTAAAAAATGAAAAGGAAAATGAGTATGGTAGTTATTTTAGCTTTATTAAGCTTTAAAACAGCTACCGCACAAAAAGCACCACAGTACGAAAAAGCTTCTATAGAAGAGTTAATTAAGGCAATGACGCCTAGAGAAAAAGCTAATTTATTAGTTGGTCCTGGTATGCCTGGATATGCTGGATTAGTACCTTTAGAGGGCGAGCCAGATGTTAGAGTTTTAGGAGAAGCCGGTGGAAACGATGAAATACCAAGATTAGGCATTCCTGAAACTGTTTTTGCAGATGGTCCTGCGGGATTACGTATAGAACCAAAACGTAAAAACGATCCTAATACCTATTATGCAACTGCATTTCCTGTAGGGACGGCATTGGCTTCAACCTGGAATACAGATTTAATTGAAGCTGTAGGAGAAGCCATGGGGGAAGAAGTGAAGGAATACGGAGTTGATGTTTTATTAGCACCTGCCTTAAATATTCATAGAAATCCGCTTAACGGAAGAAACTTTGAATATTATTCTGAAGATCCTTTAGTTGCCGGTAAAATTGCCAGTGCTTATATTAAAGGTATTCAGTCTCACGATGTGGGAACTTCTATAAAGCATTTCGCGGCAAACAACCAGGAAACAAATCGTCTGGCGGTAAACGCGCATATTAGCGAGCGTGCAATGAGAGAGATCTATTTACGTGGTTTCGAAATTGCGATAAAGGAGTCTAAACCATGGACGGTGATGACGGCTTATAATAAACTAAATGGAACTTATGCTTCTGCAAACAAAGATCTATTAACCACTATTCTTAGAGATGAGTGGGGATACGAAGGTTTGGTTATGACCGATTGGTTTGGTGGTTATCCAGGATTCGAATCTATTTTGGAAGAAGGATCTGTGAGTGATGTTGTCGCTCAGATCAATGCAGGTAATGATCTATTGATGCCTGGAACTGAAGCGCAGCGTGATGCATTGGCTAAAGCCATTGAAGAAGGAAATGTAAACGAAGAAGCGGTAAATGCCAGTCTAAGACGTATTTTAGAATACATCCGTAAATCACCAACTACAGATAAGTATAAATTCAGCAATAAACCAGATCTAGAAGCGCATGCACAGGTAACAAGAAAAGCTGCTGCTGAAGGAATGATTTTATTGAAAAATGACGATAACGTATTACCATTTACTGATAAATCTGGAAGCATCGCTGTTTTTGGTGATCACTCTTATAGCTTTATTGCTGGTGGTACCGGGAGTGGAGATGTAAACGAAGCCTATAGTATTTCGCTGCTACAAGGATTAGATAACGCAGGTTACACTGTAGATAAAGAATTACAGAACTTATATGAGCCATTTGTAGCACAAGCGGTAGAAAATGAAAATAAGCGACGTGAAGAAATTGGTTTGTTAGCCGATAATAAGCGTTTGCCTGAAATGTTACCAGAGGATGAATTAGTAGAAGCTAAAGCAAAATCTGCAGATGTTGCGGTTATTACTTTAGGAAGAAATTCAGGTGAGCAGTTCGATAGAAAGATAGATGATGACTTCTATTTAGGTCAGGACGAGGTTAAATTGATTAACACTGTAACTAAAGCTTTTCATGCTGAAGGTAAAAAAGTTATCGTGATTCTTAATATTGGTGGTGTTATTGAAACGGCATCATGGAAAGATAAAGTTGATGCTATTTTATTAGCATGGCAGCCAGGCCAGGAAGGCGGAAACTCTGTAGCCGATGTTTTTAGTGGCGAAGTAAACCCAAGTGGTAAATTAACCATGACTTTCCCTATTGATTATAACCATCATGCTTCAGCAGCAAACTGGTTAGGAGAGCCGGTACAAAAACCAACTGATGTTTATTATAAAGAAGGAATTTATATTGGGTATCGTTACTTTAATACCTTCGATGTAAAATCGTCTTACGAATTTGGTTACGGGAACTCGTATACTACTTTTGAGTATTCAGATTTAAAACTTAGTTCTTCTAATTTTAATGATGAAGTAGAAGTTTCTGTAAAAGTGACCAATACTGGTAAAGTTGCCGGGAAAGAAGTGGTACAATTATATGTAAATGCACCTGCAAATATGGTAGATAAACCTGTACAGGAATTAAAAGCCTTTGGGAAAACCAAAATCTTAAAACCAGGTAAAAGTGAAAGCTTAAAGTTTACATTAAAAGCAAAAGATCTTGCTTCTTTTGTAGACGAGCAAAGTGCATGGATTGTTGAAGAAGGAACCTACACCATAAAAGTTGGGGCGTCTTCTTTAGATATAAAACTTAAAGAGAACCTTGAAGTTTCTTCTAATATCACTGCAGAAAAAGTAAATAACACCTTCGATTTAGATACTGAAATGCCAGTACTGAAGAATTAATCTAGCCTAATGATTAAGAAAAAAGCCCGGCAATTGCCGGGCTTTTTGTTTTCTAAACCTAATAAAAAGAAAATGCCGGGTAACCACTCCCGGCATTTTCAACCTAACCTAACCAACTAACTAACCAATCTTATAATCCAACTATATGTATTAGCCTAAAAATCTTATATCATATTCTTTTTGGTAAACTTCCCTTTTCTTTTTTCTAGAAAAGGGAAATACCTTATCCAATCCCAATTTCATTTGTTTAAAAAGGCAATATTTCAGTCACAACAATTCAATTATCATTCTTCTACCGAGGAGGTTTTTCTCCCGGACTGATTAATGCCTGCTCAGTACCAACCTATAATCTAATTAGTAGGGCTCTTAGCTTTATAGGAAAGGCGCTGAGCGAATAAACTCAAAACTCAAAAACAAAAAATTATGTCAAACATCTAGTAGTTATGGTGATATGTTTATCTCTTAACTACATGACAAATATAGGGCAGCATTAAAGCTGAAATTAGAAGAAATCGTTGAGGATTTTTAAAGTGTAGATGGGCGGTAATTAAGTACCGACGAATTGTAATTTTTCACGCTTAACTATAAAAGATTTAAGCGTTTCATAAGTTCCGGGCGGTTAGAACGGCTCACAGGAATTACATCTTTTTCAATAAGAACGCTATTATCTTCAATATCAATAATTTTATCAACGTTTATAATAAAAGATCTGTGGATTTTTAAAAAGAGGTTTTCAGGTAATTTTTCTTCAATTTTTTTCATGGTAGAGTGTACCGTGTAATTTTTACCAGATGTTTTAATTAGAATATAATCGCCTCTGGCTTCAATTAAATAAATGCTTGGAATATCGATTTTAATTAATCTACGATCGATATTTACGTAAAGATCATTGCCAGACTCTTTTATGTTCGTATCTACTTTTTCAGAAGAAGTATCTTTTTCATCTTTTGGAGTAAAACTTAAAGCTTTTTTTATGGCTTTATCAAATCGCTCCTGTGTAATAGGTTTAACGATGTAATCTACGATACAATCGTATTCAAAAGCTTCAATAGCAAAATTTCTATCTGAAGTTGATAATATAATTTTTGGAGGATTTTTTATGGTTTGAATAAAATCGAAACCTGTAAAATCTGGCATGTGTATATCAAGGAAAATAAGCTCTACCTCATGTTGGTTAAGATGCTTAATGGCCTGTAAGGCATTAGAAAATTCTGCCTGTACTTCTAGATTTTCGTTATTAGAAGCAAGTTTTTTTAAGATGGTTCTTGCTGCTGCTTCGTCATCTACAATTATACACTGCATAGGTTAGGTTTTAGGCTTTTTCGATAAACTTGGTCATTGCATTAAGAATTTCTTCAAATCGCTTATAAAGATCATCATCTAAAACACCTTCTCTTAAGTTGTCTTCGTGATCTATAGCCACCTGGTAACTCTTTTCTAAGCCTAAAATACTAATTTTATGTTTAATTTTATGAACATCGTCACCGGCGCGCATAAAATTATCTATTTCCAAATGATTTTTGTAATTCTCAATCTCCTGTGGCAGCTCTAGTCGAACTACATCAAGTAATTGCTCTTCAAAGTCTTTGTCTCCACCAGAAAGCTGGCTTATGTAAGAGTAGTTAGGTTTCTCTTCCATATCGATTTATTTAGGTAAAGTAAAGTAGAAAATGGTGCCTTTTGATAATTCACTTTCTAACCAGATTTTCCCACCATAAAAATCGATGATTTTTTTTACGATAGATAATCCAATTCCGGTAGAAGTAAAATCATTATCAATTTTTTCAAATATCTGAAAAATTTTATTGAAATGCTCTTTATCGATGCCTTTTCCGTTATCTTTTACAGAATATTTCCAGAATTTCCCATTTTCTTCTACATTAATTAAAATGATACCTTCAGGTTTATCAATACTTTTTACAGCATTTTGAATTAAATTCTGAAATAATTGTTGCAGCCTGAATTTATCCCCGTTTATTACAGGAAGTTTCTCTGAAATTTCAATTTTTATATGCTCAGGTTTATAGATAATCTGAATGATTTCGTTTACAAGATGATCTATGTCTACCTCGTAAGCAGCTACTACTTCCTGGTCTATAGTAGAGTAATTTAAAATACCGCTAATTAGTGCATCCATTTTCTCTACACTTTTTAAAATCATATTTAGCTGTTTAATAGCGTCTTCATCTATTTTGCCAGCATAGTCTTGTTTAAGCCAGGTAACAAGGCTGTTGATGCTTCTTAGAGGGGATTTTAAATCGTGAGAAACCATATGCGCATAATCTGAAAGTACCTGGTTTTTCTTCTCCAGGTTTAACAAAAGCTCTTCCTGCTCTTTATTGATTTTAGCGATTTCCCAGGATTGTTTTTCGATATATGTTGCAAGGTCTGAAACATTCAACTCTTCATTAGACTGATCTTTGTTGGCTGAATTTTTTATATCTAATGTTGCAATTACAGATTTTAATCGATCTAAGATTTCTTTTTGGCTATGTGCTTCTATTCGTAACTTTCGGTTAGCGCTAAATAATTCGTCTGAGCTTATATTCATAGCTCGCTGAATCATATTTAGTTGATCGTCGTTTGTTTTATAAGATTCCTCTATGGCTTTAAAAAATTCAGTAAATCGTTGGTCGTTGCTAAATTCTTCAGGGAAGTATTTCCTTATTTGCCGTTTTAATAGAGGGTTCATGCTATTCGCTAATTAAAGTTAGTGTCATGGTTTGATTGTGCAGATTACATTCTATACTTGTTGAGAATGGTGCAATTTCTCCGTAAGAATAAAAGCCGGCTATTTTGGCCTGTTTACCTAAAATTTCAGAGACTTCTTCTATCTCTTCTTCAACTCTTTGATCCATAACAATACGCCTCCCAATACAACTAACTAATAAAGCCAGTTGGGGTAGGGTAGCGTGTTTTTTCATCGCTCGCGACGCAGCGGTTGCAGCTCCCTGTGCTATGCCATCTACGGTAGCCATCATTAATTGTGCATGTGCGCCTTCAGGAACGTCACCTGCCAGGATCATCGATTTGTTCTTTACGTCTATATTCAGGATTGTTCGTACCAGGCTATAGGGTTTACCTTTTTCAGTAACATTTAAAGGATATAAAAGAGCGGCCTGGGGAAGTTCATTTGCTTTTTCTCCAAGATATTTAGAATAAAGGTCTAAAGCGGGTAAATCATCTAATTCTATAAGTACGTTATCCTTAGATTTGGTAATTATACGTTCTGGACCAAAAGGAATCCAACCGCCATAACTGGCATAACTAACCTGAAGGCTTTCACCATATAGGCCAATTATTACAATTTCTCCTTCTTTTGGATTTTCGTTATAAGAGGCCAAGGTTTTTTTAAATCTTGCACCATCACCACATAATCCTCCGGTTAGGGTGATTTTTTGATCGGTATATTTTTCTACCCCTTTAATTAAAGCGCTGCCATTAACAAAACTGCCTTCTGAAATTACAAAGAAATGTTTTAAATTTTCTTTTTTAAATTGGCTTGCCAGATTATATCCCAAAGCTTCACCATTTTTATTAAAGTCCAGGATATTTGCAGTTTTAACCTCGAAAGTAGATTTTTCGAATTCAATTAAGGTCACTGCGATAGAATTTTCAGTAACCTTTTCTCCAATAATTTCTCCGGCAGAACTCCCAAAAATAAGGTGGCGATAAGGGAATTCTTCGCGTATATCTTCTAAAATTTCAGGGTTTTGCAATAGTTTTCTTTCGGCAAAAATTAAAACCAGTGGATTATTTAAATCTTCTTTATGGTCACCCTTATATTGCCAGGGAGAATCTATTGTTTTTAATGCCTGAATTATTTTCATGATTGCTTTTTTAAACTGAAAAAGAACACTGTGCCTTTACCAACTTCACTATCTAGCCAGATTTCTCCATCATATAAATCGATTACTTTTTTAACGATACTTAAACCAACACCAGTAGATTTTTCATGAGTTCCCAGGGCATTGAAAATTTTAAAGATTCGTTGATGATGTTCTTTTTCTATACCCACACCATTATCTTTTATACTGAAAATGTAGTGCGTCGTATTTTCGGTATAATCAATTTCTACAAAGCCCTTTTCTTTGTCGATATAATTAACAGCATTACTTAAAAGATTTTGGAATACCTGCTGAATCCTTGTGCGATCACCATAAATTATAGGTAGCTTGTTTATGATGCTAACTTTAATATGATCTGGAATATAAATTAGTTCTAAAATATCTAAAACCAGCTCCTGCAAGTCTAGTTCCTGATTTTGGATATTACCATCTTCGATGCTAGAGTATCTTAAGATGTTTTCGATAAGATGATCCATCTTCTCTACTTTTCCCTGCATAAGATCCAGATTCATCATACTTTCCTCTCCTAGTTTTTCTCTAAAATCTTCTTTGGTCCAACTTAAAAGGGCAGAGATATTTCTTAATGGCGATTTTAAATCGTGAGAAACAATGTGTGCATATTCGTTAAGATGCTCGTTTTGTTGTTCAAGGTTTTTAAGTAGTTGCTCTTTTTGTGCCTCTAAGAGTTTCATCTCAGTAATATCCAGATGTATACCTATAGAACCAATCATTTTTCCGTTTAAATCGTAATTAGGGGCACCACTAACCAACCAATACTTAAGTTTATTGTTTTTGGTTTTTACTCTAACTTCGTAAGAATTGGAAATTCCTTTTCGTCTAACCTTGTCGTGTTTATTAAACTCAGCTTTAGATTCGGGAATTAAAAATATATCAGATGCGGTTTTACCAATAAGTTCTTCTTCATGGTAGCCACTCATTTCAGTAAAACTTTGGTTCGCCATTAGAATATGATCATTAAGATCTACTTCTAAAAGTCCCAGGTTCATATTAGCGATTATACTACTATATTTTTCTTTTTGAGCTTTAAGACTTTCCTTATAATTTTTCTGAATAGTGATATCGTCGTAGCTCCAAAGATGGCCTTTATATCTGCCTTCGTGATAAATAGGGATATAGCTTCGCTCGTATATACTGCCATTTACAAGTTCTAACTCTTCTGCAATTACAATTTCTTTTTTCTCCAGTAACTCATCAATTCTATTTACAAATTGTTCTGGATTTTTAAAATACATTTTATTCTCCTCTGCCGCATTAGAGCAATCTGCACCTTTAAACTCCTCAGGTGGTGTGTCTAGCCCAAAAAGATTACAGAATTTCTTATTGGTAAGCAGTATTTTTCGATTCTCATCTTCTAATAAAATCCCGGTTTGTAAATTAACAATTAAGGTTGAAAGTCGGTTTTCAGACTCTTCGATTTTTTCTTTTGCTATCTTTTCTTTCGTAATATCTTCTACTGTTGCTACCTGGTATAGGATATTGTTATCCTCATCCCTAATGGCAGCAACTCTTGTTCTGGCCCATAATGTTTCGCCACTTTTTTTAATGTAACGTTTATTAATGGTATAAGAATCTATTTCACCTTCAATCATTTGCCTTAGCTGTTCACTGCTATCATCATCATCTGGATGGGATACATCCTTAATGCTAAGATTGTTAAATTCTTCAAGAGAATATCCAAACATGCTTACTAAAGCTCTATTTACTTTAATAAGGTCTTTAAAATTTGTTCGGGTAAGAGAGATTCCAATAGGGGAGTTATCGAAAATTAAATCTAGCTGTTTATTCTGGGATTCCAGCTGTTTTTTAATAGCTATTTCTTCAGTAATATCTCTGGCAACACCTTGTGCAGCGGTTGGTTTGCCATCACGGTCATAGATAATACTTGCGTTAATTTGTACGATCTTTTCAGTACCGTCTTTAGTTATAATTCTGGCTTTATAATCGTTATAGCTACCGGTATGATATAATTGTTTAAAAGCCGCTGCCGTATATTCCACATATTCAGAATGTACTAATTTTAGAAGGTTTACAGGCTCATTTTCATTATCGTAACCAAGCATTTCTTTGGCTGCCTGGTTCATTTTTAGAACATTCCCATCGATGTCCATAACAATATAAGCGTCGATAATATTTACAAAAACACCTTCTAATTGTGAGGTTTTTTGGTTTAGAAGTTCCTGTAGGCGGTTGTTGGATTGGCGAAGTGCTTCAGAGACTTCAAATAGTTCGGTCGATTTTTCTTCAAGGATTTTTTCGGCAAGTTTCCTGGCCTTTTTTTCTCTCTCCAGCGCTCGTTCTAATATTTCAATCTTTTTGGTAGGTTCCATATTTTTTTGATATCAGGAATCTGACCTTTGTTCCATTATTTTCGATTTTTTCTAACCGAATTTTGGAAGCCTGGTCGTAGTGTTCAAAAGTTTTTTCCATTAGGGCTTTGGCGAACATGTACATTGCTCTTTCTGAAAAATACAAAATTTCCAGTTGATCTTCAGTCTTTTTCTCAATTTTAAACGTTGGAAGCTCTGCTCCTGGATATAATTTTCTAACCTGAACATGAATATGATTTTCTATGGAAGAAAGTAGCTCTATAGGATCTTTATAAAGTGCAAAGATCCCGGGATGTACTTTTGTAAGTGTATTAAAAAAATAGAGTCCGTAGCTATAAATAAGATCATCTAAAGGAATAGCGACCTTTTTGCTTAGATTTATTAAGAGGCTTTGCATTTCTATAAAATCGTAGGTGCCTACAGAGGTATAAATACCTTCAGATTGAAGTTTAGATTCATTTAAAATATGATCTACCACTTCAATACCGAATTTTTCCTCGACCATCTCGAGGAATTCAGTAAATACTATGCCTTTCATAATATATTATCCTTTAATCAATTCATTCTGACTCCAATAATCCAGGGCGCTACTAAGTTTAGATACATAATCCTCGTATTTTAGAGGTTTAATAATGTATCCTGCAATACCAATTTTGTAGCACTCCAGTAGATCTCTTCGGTTACTAGAAGTGGTTAGGATAATAGTTGGGATGTACTTTAAAATATCATCTGCTTTTAATATTTTAAGAAACTCTATGCCGTTCATTTTAGGCATGTTAAGATCTAAAAATATAATATCTGGCAAGCGATCTTTTTTGTTTAAAATAGTTAGGGCTTCTTCACCATTTTTAGCTTCAATGATATGGTGAGGTAGGGATAGTGAAGAAATTGTTCTGTTCAATTTCATCACTTCAATCATATCGTCCTCGATAAAAAGGATTGTTAGCTTATTTTTCATTTTAATTTTAGTGTCTTATGTAAACAAAATTCAGATAATCTTAGGGAAAATAAAATTGTATTCGTTTAATTAAAAATTAGTGTCGTTAAACGGTTGTTTTTGATAGTTAAGTGGGGTTGGAAGGTAAAAAAAATAAAAAAGCCACCGCAAGTTGGGGAGCTTGCGATGGCTTATAAAATGCCAATATTTGGCATTTGGGGTAGCAATTTTTTAATGTACAGAACTAGTATCTACTTTTCCTGAACCTTTTTTAATTAAGAGTACAAATGGAACACATATTAAAAATAGAATTCCCAGATAAAGAAATACATCCATATATGAAAGAACAGTAGCCTGTCTCATGATATTTGCATCTAATAAGCTATATGCTTTGTCCAAAGATTCATTAATGCTAAATCCCCTTTGAATAAAATTTTGCTGTAACGCATGGATCCTTTGCTGTACCTGAAAATTAATGGGACTTATATTTGGAATTAATTCTACCCGGTGTTGTTGCGTAAATCTTGAAACAAAGGTGGTAATAATAGCAATCCCAAAAGAACCACCAAGTTGGCGCATCATTCCTGTAAATGCAGCACCATCACCAATATCTTTACCTTTTAAAGTTGAAAGTGATAAGGTGGTAATAGGTACAAATAATAATCCTAATCCAACTCCGCGTACAACCAATGGCCAAAACATATGTTCAGATCCTGTATCTGGCGTCATTAACAAATACATCCATAAACTGTATAAAAAGAATATGCCAAATCCTGCGGCTGCAAGTATTTTTTGAGGCACACCTCGTTCTAATAGTTTACCAATAACCGGCATCATTAATCCTGTGGTAATCGAACTTGGGATAAGTAAAAGTCCGGCATCGGTTGCCGTCCACCCCAAGATAGATTGTGTGTAAATAGGAATAATAAATGTAGATCCAAAAAGACCAAAACCAAGAATAAAAGTAAGTATGGTACCTATGCTTAAATTAGCATCCTTAAGTACTCTTAAGTTCACTACAGGGTATTTATACGTAAGTTCTCGCCAGATAAATAAAACCAGTCCAAAAACCGCCATTATTGATAAAGTTACAATGGTGCCATCTTCAAACCAGTCGTCCTGTTGCCCATGTTCTAATACAAATTGTAATGATCCTATAAAGGTTGCCAGTAAGATAATTCCCCACCAGTCTACCTGATTTGCTTTAAGTTTATCACCATATTTAGGGCTTCTTACAAAAAGAATAGTAAGGAAAGTCGCAATAATACCAAGTGGTATATTAATGTAAAAAATATAAGGCCACGAAAAATGATCTACTAAGTATCCACCCAATGGTGGTCCCAAAGTAGGCCCTACAATTACACCCATACCATAAATAGCTTGAGCCATACCACGTTTCGCTACCGGGTAACTTTCAGTAATAATAGTTTGGGCGGTTACCAAAAGAGCACCACCACCCATTCCCTGAATAAACCTGAAGGCTACCAGCTCCCAGATATTTGTTGCATTTCCGCAGAGAAAAGAGGAAATGGTAAAAACAATGATAGAAGCCGCAAAGTAATTTCGGCGTCCAAACTGTTTAGAAAGCCAACTCGTCATTGGGATAATGATAACGTTGGCAATAGCATAGGCGGTAATTACCCATGCTATATCTGTTAATGTAGCACCAAGACTCCCGCGCATATCGTTAAGCGCAACATTTACAATCGTAGTATCAATAATTTCCAGAAGCGCACATAAAACCGCAGTAATAGTAATGATTACCCTTCTAAAACCATATTCAACCAGGCTGTCTTCGTCTTGTATTTGAGCTTTTTCTTCAGCCATAATTTATTTTAAATGCACGTCTACCAGAACGTTCATTCCAGAGCGTAGACGCTCTAATTTTTCTTTATCATTTTTATCTGAAAATTCTATTTTAACCGGTAATCTTTGTACTGTTTTTACAAAGTTTCCGGTAGCATTATCTGGTGGTAATAAAGAGAACCTTGCACCAGTTGCAGGAGAAAAAGCAGTAATTTTTCCTTCAAATTCGTAACCTGGGTAGGCATCAACTTCAATCCCAACTTTTTGTCCCACGCGCATTTTTTCAAGCTGAGTTTCTTTAAAGTTGGCGATAATCCATTTATCGTTAGTATTTACCAGATAAAAAAGTGATTGTCCCGGTTGGATAAATTGTCCCGGCTGGATATCTACGCTAGATAATTGCCCATCTATAGGAGCGGTTATTACCGTATAATCCATATTTAATAATGCAGCATCTAAAGCAGCTTTTGCGCTTTCTACATTAGCTTCAGCAACGCTAACCTGATTTTCTGAAATTTCTGTTTGAGAAACGGCAGCATTACGTTGGCTGGCAGAAGCTTTTTCCTGATTCTTTAAAATTTCTAATTGTTGCTCAGCTTCTTGTTTTGCCGCTAAAGCCTGTTCGTATTGCTGTTCTGTAATAGAATGATTGGCAAAAAGATTTTCGTAACGTTTAAAATCCTGAGTGGCTCTCCATAATTTAATCTCTGCAGATTTAATATTTCCACCGGCAGATTTGTATTGTGAGTTAGATGCTGCTGCATTTGCCTGGTATGATCCTATGCTTGCTTTTGCAACACCAACCTGACTTTCAGAAGCTAGTAAATTAGCTCTAGCTTGTTGTAACTGTACTTTATAATCGCGACTATCAATTATTAGCAAGGTGTCTCCCTTTTTTACTTTTTGATTATCGCTTACGTACACTTTTTCAACATAACCACTTACATGAGGGATAATTGGGTTCATCTTGGCTTCAATTTGGGCATCGTCGGTCTCTTCGTGAGAAAGGGAATGTATAAACTTGTAGCCACCATATACAATTCCTACCAATATTAATGCTCCTATTATGAAGATAAACTTCTTATTCGCTTTTTTCTTTTCTTCCATCTTAGTAAAAAGATTAGTTATTTTTGAAATTGAATTTATTTGTTAAAAGACCTTCAGCCTGTAATAATTGATAGTATTTTAAGCTAATATCGGCCTGGGCGTTTGTTTTATTTATTTTAGACTGAAGTTGGTCTACATCGGCTTCTAAAAGATCGTTGGTGTCTACTAGACCATTATCGTATTTATCTTTTACGATCCGGTAATTTTCTTCAGCTTGTTCCTGGGATTGGGAGTATACTTCGAACTGTGTTAAGGCTAGCTGATATTCTTCTTTAGCATTTTCAACCTGAATCTTTACATCGTCTTTTGCCTTTGCAATGTTATATTGTAATTCTTCAGCTTTATGTTGTGCCAATTTAACTTCATTTTTGGCTTTAAAAATATTCGAGATATCATAGCTTACACCCACTCCTACATTCATAGCGTTAGTAACAGTTAACGCATTTTGAATATCTAAAGCAGCATAACCACCCAATAAAGCGATAGAAGGATAATAGGCAGCTTTGGCCATTTTTATACTATTTTCTGAAGCTTTTTGTCTATAATCTAAGGCCTCTAAATCTGCACGATGTATGCTTGTATTTTCTACTGAGGGTGTTACTCCAATGGTTTCTTCAGGTAATTTGAAGGTAGAATCTTCAGGAAGTTTTAAAAATGTGGCTAATCTAAAATTTAGAATCCTAACATTTTTTTCGGCTTCTTTTAAAGTAAGATTAATATTGGATTCCTGAAGCTGTGCTTTTAAAAGATCATTGCGAGCTAGAAGTCCGTTTTCTTCCATCGCACTAAAATCTTTCACGCGCTGTTGGGCGCTTTTAAGATTCTCTTTTACAACCGCTACCATTTGCTGTGCCTTATAGAGATTAAGATAAGTGCTTATGGTTTGTAATGCGATGCGCTCTTTTGCACTAGCAGCTTCCAGACTTGTTGCTTCAAAATTGTTCTGACTAGCATTTACAGCATTTTTCAATCTAAAACCAGAAAATATAGGCATAGAAACACTTGCCTGTCCCAGCATAATTTGATTAATATCTGGTGTGCCAACTTCTTCAGTTTCACTATCTGCAGGATCTGAATTTCCTAGCGCAAGTTGCAAATCGATATCTGGGCTGGTAAGATATTGATATTGCACAGAAAGTGAAAATTCTGGATATTGACTGTTTTTAGTAACCTTCAGTTCTTCTGAAGCTGTTTTGATAGTTGTTTCAGCAAGCTTTGCATCGTCACTATTATTAATGGCGATGTTTACAGCTTCTTCAAGGCTTAAATTTTGATTCTCTTGCGAGAAACTTTTTAAACCTAAAAGTAAACAACACACTAACACTAGGGATTTACTCTTCATAGGTTAAAATTGCTTTTATTGTTCTTTGAATATGTTGGGTTAAAGTGGTGAATACAAATTGATCGAAATCTTCTTCCTTAAAAAGACCATGAACTTTTGAGTAGATTTTTTTGTTATAATAGAGATTAAAATAACTACCTAAAATTGTAGGAATTATAAGCTCTATATTAACATCTTTACTAAATATGCCTTCTTTTTGTCCTGCTTCAATAAGCGTTCTAAAGAGTTCCAGATTTTCTTCTTTTTGCTTTAGATAATTCGAGAAATCAATTTTTGGGTTTTCTCTTGAAAATTCAAAATGAACCAGTTTTTGGATTCGGCGGCCTTTATGAATGCGCTTAATTATGATGGCAATAATAGAATCGACTTTGTTCAGGTAAGAGGTTCCATCTGAAATAACCTGATCTATTTCGATTTTAAAGTTCGAAATACGATAGTTAACAATGGTTTCTAATAGTTTTTCTTTACTACCAAAATAATAAGAGATCATGGCGATATTAATATTCGCTGTTTTTGCAATCATTCTTACAGAAGTGCCGTCAAAACCATTTTTAGCAAAGAGTTCTTCTGTAACTTTAATGATGTGTAATTGTTTTTCGCTTAGTTCCATAATCCCTAAATCAATTATTCGGCACAAAATTAAACAATTGTTTAAATCAAACATTTGTTTAATTTTGTTTTAACCTATATCGATGTAGTTGTTGAGAAAAGATGATTTTATACTTCCTCTTGAAGTTCGTAAATGTGCTGAAATGCATCATGTAATGAAGTTACCTGGAATATTCTTCTTCTATAGAACATTCTCTCGAAGATAAGATTCATCATTCCAGAAGGGTGAGGTGTGATTACCGAAAAACTCTTTAAAAAATAACGATTATTGAAAAATTTTAGCCAGTCTTGAGAGACTGTGTAATATTCATTAATTCGGTTAGAGATATAATGAGGGCGGCAATCTTCACCTAAGATCCTTTTGGCGTCGGCGATTACTTTTTCGGCACATTTCCAGTTAAAAGTGATTCCTTCATGCATTTCAGAAACAATAATGTCATCAAAGAAATAGAAAATTCCAAAATCATAATCGATAAATTCGATTACCTGGTCGACATATTTAGAATCTGCAAGTCTCATAACCCAATTACTTAGAGTACATTAAGTTAGTGAATTTTTATAAATTATTTAGGCTGAAAATGCCTAAAATATTGGATTATAAAAAAGAGGCCAGTATCGGCTGGCCTCTATAAAAGTAGTTGTTATATATACTTGTGATTTTAATTTTGTACTTTAAAGTTTATAGGTATTACATAGCGAACAGGTACTGGTTTGCCTCTTTGTTTCCCAGGTTCCATTTTAGGTAACAGTTTAATAACCCTTTTTCCTTCTTCTTCTAGAAGTTTGTGTGGACCTCTTGCTTTAACATTATTTACTTCACCATTTTTATCTATTTCGAACATTATCGTTACTCGATTTATACCGCTTAGGCCTAAATCTTCACCAAGGCCGGTATCGAATCTTTTGCTTATAAAACGAGAGATTTTTTCACTCATACAGGCTTTTCGTTCTTCATTATCGTTTAAGCTTTCGCAGCCTGGAAAAATTGGTACATCTTCGATAAATTCAAAAGGTACAGGTTCTACAGGATCATCATCTGGAGCTTCAATAATTTCGTCTACCTCTATAATATCATCAAGACTAGTTTCTGTAGTTTCTATTTCGTCCTCAGTATCAGGAGATTCATCAGGAATTAGTTCTATTACCGGTGGATCTTTAGGTTTTGGCGGTGGTAAGTCTTCCTGAACCTTTGTTATAGGAATAGCTTCTTCTTCAGTCATTTCTATAGGATCCCATTGTTCTACTTTCGCTTGTTTTGTGTCGTAGGTTTTTAAATTGATCATTAAGTAAGAGAATAGTAAGACGACGATGAGCCCTATTTGTAAAAATAAAACGGTCTTTTTCCTAAGATCTGCCTTTGGGTTCTTCTTTGGTTTCATAATAAAAGAATTTATATTAATAAAAAATGTTACAAATTGAACTTATCAAATCGCTGATAAATAGGGAGGTGGGGACTGTTTTTGGAATAACAATTTTTATGCCGCATAAAACCGTTTAACGTTTATTTAAGGAACATTTTTATCGATAACATGACGTTTTTATCGTTTATGTAGCATTTTGGTGTGTTGAAACATGTTGATTTATAAGTAATTATATGAATTGTAAGATGCTTTGTGGTTTTTGCAGTTTATTTAAGAATCTTATCGAAAAAAGTCTTAAAATTTTAACTTATAGGAAATTAATTCTTTATTTAGATCCCAGATGCAGAAAATAGTAGTTGCTCACGATCTTAAGTGAGTGACGAGGCGAAGCAGTATTTATGCCTCTCATCACCCCTCCCTACAAATACTTTTAGCAAGATTAGAATTTTTTAAACTAAAAAATTATATGCTATGAAATGGTTTGTATTATACACAAAAAGTAGATTTGAAAAAAAAGTAGCCGATAGATTAAGAAATATTGGTTACGAAGTTTATTGTCCTTTGGTAGAAAGAAAAAGTAAATGGTCTGATAGAACTAAGATAGTAACAGATCCACTATTTAAATCTTATGTATTTGTGTGTCATTCTTCCAATCCTAGGACAGAAGTTATGAACGTACCAGGAGTGGTACAATATCTTTATTGGCTTGGAAAACCCGCAATAGTTAAACAACATGAGATTGATACCATTGAAGAATGGTTAAATATGGGAGAGGTAGAAGATTGTAGGATTACAAGTATGTCACCAGGCGATCGAATTAAAGTTAAAAATGGTCTTCTAAAAGGTGAAGATGGAGTAATCAAAGAAATAAATGGAGATACTGTTAAGCTAATTTTGAGTAGTCTTGGATGTACTGTCGTCATCAAAACTTTAAGTTTAGTTTAAGTTTTTATACTAAACCGTTATGTTTAGTTCTTAGTTTACTATTTTATTTCATTATCAATGATTAAAGCATTATTTAGAACCCGTTTCTCTGGGCTCATTTATCATAATTGGTTTAAGATAATAATCGTTTTTATTGCAGGACAAGGGGCCGTGCAGTTTGTTCAGTTGTTAAGCGGGTTCTTTTTAATACATTGGTTATCTGTAGAAGATTATGCGCAGTATAGCATAGCTTTTGCCTTTCAAAGTACTGCACAGGTTTTGGTAGAGTTGGGAGTTTCGGGATCTGTTGTTGCACTAGTAGGTAATAGGATAAATGATAAAGCTGTTTTAGGGAAATATATTAAAGGTGGAAAGTTTTTTAGAAACCGCATGTTGTTTGTGGTTAGCGTAATATGTTTAATTGGGTTTCCGTATATGACCTGGCAGCACGGTTGGCCTATACACATAACTTTTTTCCTATTACTTTGTATACTCCTAAATTTATTTTTTTCGGGAAATACAGCTTTTTACATTACTCCTTTGATGATTCATAGGAAGTTAAAGGATATTTATAACATTCAGCTTACAAGCGGAATTTTTCGACTAATTTTTTTATGGATTGTATATCTACTATCTATTATCAATTCTTGGATAGCAGCCTTAACAACATGCCTAACCGTATTTTACAACGGCGAAAGATTTCGTGAAAAATCAAAGGATTTTATAGAAGAACCGGTTGAGAGTGATCCAGAAACTAGAAAAGAGATTTTAAACTATGTTAAGCCAGTTATACCAGGTATAATCTATTCAGCATTCAGCGCTCAGATCTCGTTGTTTATTATCGGAATTTTCGGAGCTTCTGAAAATATAGCTGAAGTAGGTGCACTAGGAAGACTAGGACAGATATTTATGATTTTTAATATGGCTAGCTCTACACTGGTAGTGCCTTATTTGGCAAGACAATCGAAAAAATATTTGGGTAGAAAGTTTTTAGCTATTTTGGGAATAGGTCTATGTATAGCACTTACACTTATTACTATTGGTTTCGTACTTCCCGAACCGCTGTTATGGATAATGGGAGATAAATATTCTCATCTTAAGGGAGAAGTAGGGTTATTAATACTTAATTCAAGCATCATTTTTATTAATGTCTTGATGTGGGATATGAACTGTTCCAGAAAGTGGTTGTGGTCCTGGATTCCAATTGTGAGCATAAGCTCCAATATATTGCTTCAGGCTTTAATGATTTTTACTATGGATCTAAGTACAACCTATAGTGTCTTAATCTTTAGTGTTATTCTAAGCGTATTTAATCTATTAAATAAAATCCTGGTTACTATAATCGGTTTAAACAAGACAAAAAATGAAATTAATTTATTATCAGAAGAATAAAAATTTCGGAGATGCTCTAAATCCATTCATTTTTAAGAAATTAATCCCTAATTTTTTTGATGAAGACCCTAGTTCGATATTTTTAGGTATAGGTTCTATTCTTCAATTTCATTTTCCTGAGGCACATAAAAAAGTTGTTTTTAGTACAGGTTTTGCTTACGGAAAACTACCAGAAATTAATTCTTCTTATGACGTTATGTGTGTGCGCGGACCGCTAACAGCGAAAAGAATAGGAATAGACCCTAAATTAGGTATTACTGATGGAGCGGCTTTATTGAAGACGTTTGATTTTGGAGAAAAGAAAAAGAAATATAAGGTTTCTTTTATGCCACATCATCAAAGTGATCACAATTATGACTGGAGGAAAGTTTGTAAAGAAGTCGGTTTTAATTATATAGATCCTCTTTCCCCATTTTTAGAGGTAATCGATGCGATTAAATCTTCTGAAGTTATTCTAGCAGAAGCTATGCATGCTGCAATTGTTGCAGATACTTTGCGCGTACCATGGATTCCTCTCAAAATGTATCCTAGTATCAATGAATTTAAATGGAAAGACTGGACCGCTTCTTTGGATATGCAGTATAAACCAAATTATTTAAAAGCCCCATATAATTTAGGTGCGACTTCAGAAAAGATAGCAACTCGTTTAAGTTTAGAAGATGGTTTGCTTTTAAGGGGACTTTCTAAGGTTCATTATAAATACAGTGATATGCTCAAGCGAAATCAATTTGTTGATCAGTTTGGTGATATGTGTAAAGCACCACAATTTTTAAGTGATGAAAAGTTACTTGATGATAAAGTGGGGCAACTTCAGGAGAAAATAGAAGTATTTAAAAGAAAGTATAGTTCACTTTACACGCTATAATATGAAATTAGAGAAAATTATTACACTTGCCAATAGACACGTTAAAATTCAATTTTTAGCAATGGAACGCTCATTAAGAGCTACCGGCTGTGATTTGCCTATATGGGTTATTCCGTTTAATGATGATAAATTCGAACTGCCTGAGAATTCGTTTTGGTGGGAGGAGCAAGAGTTAATTGAATGGACCAAAGAAAATAATATTTTTGAAATGTGTCGGAAATATCAATGCCTGTTAACCAGCAATTATCAGTACGTTGACTCGGATATTGTATTTCTCCGAAACCCACAAGAAGTTTTAAAAGATCACTCTGGATTTATTAGTTCCTGTACACATTGGAATAATCCAGATCACACTTTCAATTCAGAGAGTCGGGATTACTTTAAATCGAAAAGCACAATTTGGCAAAGTTCAATATTCAACGCAGGGCAATTTGCATGCGATCAAATTCTATATACTCTTCAAGATTTAATAGATACTTGTAGGGGGCGATTCAAGAAAACTCTTATAGATGAGATCAATTTGTATAAAGATCAAGTCGCTCTAAACCTATTAGTTAGTTTGACAGGTGTTAAAGTAAACAATTTAACCCTTCCCCCAACGAACATGCAGTCTACTTGGGCTGGCGACTATACAGATGAAAATTTCGAAACTATCTATTGGGATAGGGAAGATCAAAAGCCATATATACTGCATTGGGCAGGTGTTCCAAAATTTATAAAAATTCCGGTGAATAAATACTTTCTCAAATTTCTAGAGCCACACGAAGAAAAGGAATGGAAAGAATTTATAGCAAAAGAAGAAAAACAAAGCAAGAATCTCTCTATACGGAATTTCAAAATTAAAATGCATCGCTTCAAAAAAGCATTGCAAACAGCTTAATCAAGATCTCAATTAAATAATAAGATGAATAATATTTCTATAGTTATTCCAACAAGGCATAGAAATGAACATTTAGAAGAGTGTTTAACATTACTGTCTCCAGATTTACAAAAGTATCCTATAAATAATTATGAAGTTATTGTCTCTGATGATGGTAGTATTACAACAGCAGAGAAGTTAATCCAGGAAAAATTTCCCTGGGTGAAATGGGTTAAAGGTCCACAAAAAGGACCTGCCGCTAATAGGAATAACGGAGTAAAATATGCTAAATTTAATTGGATTGCTTTTACAGATGATGATTGTTTGCCATCTAAAAACTGGTTAAAATCTTTTAGTAGGGCTATTGGAGATTACCCTGAAGGAAATGTTTTTGAGGGAAAAACAGAAGCAGATAGAAGAAAAAAGCGTTTCAATGAGGTAGCTCCAATCAACTCGAATGGGGGATTGTTATGGAGCTGCAATCTTATGGTAAGAAAATCTTATTATTTAAGTATGGGAGGGTATTGTGAAGAATTTAAGTTTGAACTAGAAGACATTGAATTTAGAACTCGTGTTCAAAAGGATAAACAACCAATAATTTTTGTTCCTAAAGCATTTGTTTGCCATCCTTGGAGAAAAATAGATAATAAGTATAAGGTTGAATATGAAAGTGTACTTATTTTTTTGAAAAGACATCCAGACCATCAGAAGCATTACAGTTTAACGACCAGATTAAAGATTATCGCTGTAATGACCCTAAACCTCTTCAAAGATGCTTTTCGTTTTAAATTTAGAGGGATAGGCTATGCAATTGTAGATCTATCTTATGAATTAAGAAGTGCTTTCGTGGTGCACTTTAAAATTGTTGCAAATCAGAAGCAGATTAATAAACCTGCTTAATAATCATTAAAACTTAAAATCATGGCGAAATATTGCGTTTTTGGCGGATTGGGATTTATTGGTAAGTATATCGTAAATCAATTAAGGTCTGAGGGTCATCAAGTGATCGTAATAGGGATGAAAATGCGTAATCTCGAAGATTATTATGATTGGAATGGATTGACATACCTTAAGCTCGAACAAATAATGGAAGGGGTTAATGGAGTTGTAAACTTAGCTTATGCTTCTACACCAAAAACTAGTTTTGACGATCCAATAACAGATATAAAAGATAATCTACCTTCTATTGTGAATTTTCTGGAATGGATGAGTTTATTTTCTGTAAAGAGAATTGTAATGGTGTCTACAGGAGGGGCTATTTATGGGAATACAAATGAAAATCCCATTTCAGAAGCAGCTGCAACAAACCCTATATCTCCTTACGGTATAACTAAACTTGCGGTAGAGAAATATTCCTCTATGTATTGTACTCATAAGAAGTTACCAGTTATAACCGTTAGACCAGGAAATGCTTATGGTGTTGGGCAATCGCCATTTCTGGGGCAGGGATTTATTGCAACTGCAACATATTCTGTTCTGGATCAAAGGGAAATGAAAATCTTTGGTAAAAACGGAACAGTTAGAGATTATATCCATGTTAAGGATGTTGCAAATGGTATTATTGCAGCGCTAAAAAAAGGAAAGATTGGAGAAACCTATAATATAGGAACTGGTAGAGGAGCATCGACCAAATTTGTCTTCGATTATATATCGAAATTAGCCAGAAAGAACGGCTTTTTTTCTCCGAAAGTTCAAATAGAAAAATTAAGACCATTCGATGTGAGAAAGAATATTCTGGATAGTTCAAAACTCAAAAAGGATACCGGTTGGTACCCTCAAGTAAGTTTAGAAGAAGGAATTGAAGAATATTGGAATCACAGTCTTGAGGCTTTTAAGTCTAAAGCCATCGAACGTGTTTTATGGGCTTAAATAATTATAATATGCATTGTGTAAGAGTTATAGATCCGTCAAAAAAGATCGTTATCTTTTTATCAGCGAAAGATGATATAGGGCGTGAAAGAAAAGCATATTATTATGCTTTAAAAAAATATTTTAATGTTGTCTGTTGTATTGATAAAGAACTCGATCAGGTAATTGCTTCTATGGAGTCTCAGGGAGAAATATTCTTAATTCTCTATCCAGACCCTTGCGAGGCCATTATTCCTGAAAATATTTTGAGTCTTAATTATCCTACAGGTTGTTTTCAAATAGACACTTACGATGGAACTAAAGCTAGATTAGACCAATCGATGCTCTTTGATCATGCATTTATATTTCATCCGAAGTATGATAAAATGCTAGAAGGAATGGGACATCCTGGAGTAACTTTACTTCCGCATGCAGTTGAGACGAATCTCTATCCAGAATTTAAAAAAGAAAGAAAATTCGATGTAGGATGGGTTGGTCGTTTAGATGGACCTTTTTATCAAATTCGAAAAGAGCAGGTAGAAGCAATTAGTAAACTTTATATAACCAACGATATTAATAAATTCTATAATCAGGATGAATTAATATCTGTTTATACAAATTCAAAAATTGCTGTCAATATATCGAGGGATGATTATATGATCGATGCGAATTTAAGATGTTTCGAAATTATGGCTTCTGGAGCGCTGTTGATAACAAAAAAACCTACGGAACTAGATGAAATTGGTCTAGTCGCAGGAAAACATTTTGTGACTTACAAAACAACAGAAGACTTACTTCAGAAGATAGCGTATTATTTACAAAATGAGAATGAAAGAAAACGCATCGCTTTTCAGGGATACCAGGCAGTTAATAGGTCTCATGATTTTGTAAATAGAGTAGCGACTATCGTTGATGTAGTCCAGAATAATAACAATAGAAAATTAGCTCCAGCAAGGAATTGGGGAGCGACTAAAAAAAATGAAGTGTTTTTTGAATATTATGCTCATCGTAGAAAGTTATTTAAAGCACTTAAATATGGTATTTATCTATTGAAATCTAGATATAGCCGATCCTTGTATGTCTTCAAGAATTTGGGAAGAATAGTTTTTTTAAACATGAAATTTTATACGAAATAATATGAGTTTAACAATACTTCACGTAGCAGATATAAAGCTTGATCCTTATTCAGGGATGGGAAGGATAGCATATTTTTGGAAAAAAGCTTTTGAAGAAGCAGGTCATCAATTTATTCATTTGGGAAAAGAAAATGTGGTTACAAAGCATCCTTCAGAATTTCCTGGTAAGGCTTTTAAGATATTTAAAGAAAAATTCGGCAAAAAGAAGCCAGATGTTATTTTGGCTCATGAGCCTGTGTCTGGAAAATTTATTGGAACCAATATTCCAATTGCGCTTTTTAGCCATGGAATTGAGCAGCGCGAGTGGAATTTAAGAAATACTTCCTATAAAAAATTTCATGACGAGGTTAGCTTGAGAAGTAAAGTTTTATTTCCAATATGGCGCCTTCGAAACTGTAATAGGGGACTTAGAAAAGCTAATTTATTATTGCTTTCAAATAAAGAAGATCAAAGTTACGCTATAGAAAAGTTTAAAAGACGTATAGATGACATTACAATCTTTAGGAATGGAGTGAAAGAAGACTTTCTAACTCAAAGTGATATCAACATTGAGAACAAACAATGTACTATCGGATTTAGCGCTACCTGGATCAAAAGAAAAGGCACGGGACTAATTATTGAAGCATCAAAGAAAATATTAAAAGATGGAATACCTGTAAGGTGGTTACTGTTTGGAACTGTCTTTCCTAAAGAAGACATCTTAAAACAATTTCCAGAGGAGTTACATCCAAATATTGAGATTGTACCCACTTTTAATTCAGACGAAGAAAAAGAATTGTATGAGCAATGTGATATCTTTATTCTACCTAGTTTCTTCGAAGGACAATCATTAGCTCTTTTACAAGGTATGGCGGCAGGTTTATGTTGTGTAACTTCAGATAATTGTGCTCAAATCGATCTAATCCAGCATAGGGTAAATGGTTTACTCTTTAAAACTGGAGATTATTTAGATCTTACTACTCAAGTAGAGTTAGCCATTAAAAATCCAAAATTTCGAAAAAAATTGGGAGAAAATGCACGGGAGAGTGTGATTGATCGTAGATGGAGCGTGGTATCGAAAGAAGTTGTTAATCAGATAGAGAAGATAGCATAGGTTTATTTAAATGATAATTCATAAGATATTCTTTAAATTGTCATTTTACTATCACCAATGGCTGGCTAAGATTTGTATTCTCCCAGCGGTTTTAGCAGGTTTAAAAATAGGGTCCGATAGTGTAGTAGGAAAAACCTTTTTCTCATGGCCACACCAGGTGAGCATCGGAAAGAATTGTATCCTCGAAAGCTATATAAACTTTAGGTATGATGGTGTTTGGAATCCAGGACCATCAATAGTTATTGATGACAATGTTTATATAGGAGCTAATTCAGAATTTAATATTTGCAGTGATATTTACATTGGTAAAGATGCTTTAATTGCTTCTGGATGTAAGTTTATTGATCATAATCATGGCTACCGTTCTATAAGTACGCCAATTAGATTACAGCCACCAGATGTATCAGCTATTAGAATAGCTAATAATGTTTGGTTAGGGACGAATGTAATAGTTCTAAAGGGTGTTAAGATTGGTTATGGAGCAATTGTAGCAGCAGGTTCTGTGGTTACAAAGTCAATTCCTTCAATGGAAATATGGGGCGGAGTTCCCGCCAAAAAAATTAGTATAAGAAAAGATGAAGACATTAATAATCACATGCGGATGTCTGGAACCTTCTAAAGACGGTATAGGCGATTATTGTTTCAATTTAGCTAAGGCGATAAAACTTTTAGGTGTTAAAGTTGTTTTAGTTAGTATCAACGATTTTTATGTAAAGTCTTTTAGAGAAGAAACCCGGGAAGATATCCAGCTTTGTAGAATTCCCGCAAGAAATAATTGGCAACAAAAATACAGATTATTTAAAAATATATCTGAAACCGTTAGTCCAGATCATATAAGTTTTCAATATGTGATTTATGCTTTTCACAAAAAGGGGCTACCGGTTGTTGCACATCAGTTTTTAGTGGGAATTCTTAAATCTTATGAGGTTAGCATTATGATGCACGAACCTTGGATAGGAAGATCTAAGGAAGATTCATTAAGACATAAGGTAATTGGCTATTTTCAGCAAATAATAATTAAGCAACTAATTAATGGAATCTCACCTATAAAAGTGTTTACTAGTAATATAGCATTTAGTCGCTTACTAAAGGATAATGGGATTCAAAATAAAGTTCTTCCGCTTTTTAGTAATATACCATTTAGTAAAAATGCGTTACAACAGCTGCCTCAGTTGTTCAACGAAAACCAATTATTTCTTTTTGAAAAGTCACTTAAGATTGTTCTTTTTGGAAGAATCCCTTTTAGCTGGCGAAAAGAAGAGTTTGTTAGGTGGTTAGATGGAAAGCACATTACTATAATGGTAGCCGGAAGGTCTGATCAAGATTCTGCCAACAATTTAAGGCATGAAATTAAAGGTTTGAGCGGGAAAATTAACTTTATAGCTTTAGGAGAGTTAAGTAAAGAGCAAGTTTCCACCTTATTACAATATGCAGATGCAGGTTTAGCCTTAACTCCTCCACAAATTTTAGGTAAAAGCGGAGTTGTTGCGGCCTATAAAGAGCATGGTTTACCTATAATATTAGCTGGAAATAATGAGCGATTTTTAGAAACAGACCTAAGCGGTCCAGAGCAATTAGATAAATTAAGTTTAGATATTTCTCTTGATGATCAATTAGAAAAACTTAAACGAAAACCTTCATATTCTGGAGTTCAACTTATTGCTGAAACTTTTTTAAATGGAGTAAGTGATTTGAAAGAAACGAAAAATGCGTATCCCATTTAATTTAACCTTAAATAATAAATAGATGAAAATAATTGTTTCTCATCCCAATAGTAACCAATTTAATAGATGGGCTTTAGATGGATTAATGAATAAAGATATGTTGCATGAATTTAATACATCTGTAGCATCCTTTCCGGGTACATTTCTGGATAAACTATCTAATGTTAAATCTTTTTCTGAAATAAAAAGACGAAGTTTTGTTTCAAGACTTCAACCTTTTACAAAATGTTCACCTTGGTTAGAAACTGGAAGAATTGTTTCTAATAAGTTCGGTTTTCAGTCGCTTACAAAACATGAAACTGGAATCTTTTCAGTAGATTCAGTCTATAAGGACATAGACACGAAAACAAAATCTCGCCTTAAGCATGCAAAATTTACTGGTGCAAAAGGTGTTTATGCTTATGAGGATGGAGCTCTAAATACTTTTCGTGAGGCCAAGAAGCTTGGGATGACCTGCTTCTATGATTTGCCAATTGGATATTGGAAACACGCAAGAAAACTATTAAAAGAAGAATACAGGAGATCACCAGAATGGGTGTCTACATTAACCGGTCTTCAAGACTCTTCAGCTAAACTTCTTAAGAAGGATGAGGAATTAAAATTAGCTGATAAGATTTTTGTAGCAAGTACATTTACGAAAAATAGTTTAAAAGATTTTGATCACATTTTAAATAATGTGGAAGTTATACCTTATGGTTTTCCTATACCAACTACTGGTAGGAAATATTCTAGTCTTAAAAACCGAAAAAAGATAAAACTTCTTTTTGTAGGAAGGTTAGAACAGCGAAAAGGAATTGGTGATGTCGTGAAGGTGGCAGATGCTTTAAAAGACTTTGTAAGTTTAACAATAGTAGGTCAAAAACCAACGAATGATTGTGAAGCACTAAATTTAGCTCTAACTAGGCATGTTTGGACACCTAGTATGCCTCATTCCAAAATATTAGAGTTGATGAAAGACCATGATGTGCTTCTATTTCCATCTTTATTTGAAGGTTTCGGGATGGTGATTACTGAAGCAATGTCTCAGGGAACACCAGTGATTACTACAGAAAGAACTGCCGGTCCAGATTTGATAACCCATGGAGAGAATGGCTGGTTAATGAAAGCTGGTTCTACAATTAGTCTTAAAAATTGTGTTGAAGAAATCATTGAAAACCGAGACTTAATAAGTCAGGTAGGTAAAAATGCTTTGGAATCTGCATTTGATCGTCCTTGGAAGAAATATGGCGATGAATTAGCAGAGGCTATGCGAAAACATTTTTAAAAATATGAGTGATGTAGCTATCAATATCAAGGGCACCAAAGAAATTATATACTCAGATAATTTAATATTAAAAAAAGGCATATGGCTTTATTTCTTTTTGTTGTTGTTTGAAGGAGCTTTACGAAAATGGGTTTTACCTTCTCTTTCTGCTCCACTGCTTATTGTACGAGATCCTATCGCTATCTGGTTGATATATACAGCTTGGAAACGAGATTTGATACCATATTCATCTTTCTTAATATCAATGGTTTTTACGGCGATGTTATCGTTAGTCACAACATTTTTAGCGGGACATGGTAATTTATTTGTTGCTATATATGGGGCTAGGATTTTAGTTTTACACTTTCCACTTATTTTTATAATTGGTAATGTTTTCTCAAGGAAAGATGTGGTTAAAATAGGCAAAGTAATGCTTTATTTTTCAGTTCCTATGACAGTTCTAATCGCGTTACAGTTTTACAGTCCGCAATCGGCTTGGGTTAATCGAGGTGTAGGTGGAGATATAAACGGGGCCGGGTTTAGTGGCGCGATGGGATATTTTAGACCCCCTGGGACTTTTTCGTTTACCACGGGAAATACTATGTTTTATGCCTTATTAGGAGCGTATGTTTTTTATTTTTTTCTAGAAAGAAAACGCGTAAATACCTGGATTTTAATTTTGTCTGCGATATCCTTATTTATTGCGATACCCCTATCAATAAGTAGAACATTGTTATTTCAGGTAATAATCGCATTTCTGTTTGCCTGTATAGCAGGTGTAGTAAATAGAAAGTTTTCTGGTAGAATATTAACATCTGTGATTCTTTTAATAGTCGCTCTTGCTATTGTTTCTACTACTGAAGTTTTTCAAAAAAGTACTGAAGTTTTTACTACCCGTATAGAATCTGCAAGCAAATTTGAGGGAGGTATTGAAGGTACTTTATTAGACCGTTATTTAGGAGGACTTTTAGGGGCTTTAAACCATTCCACTTCACAAAATCTTCCATTTTTTGGGCATGGAATGGGATTAGGAACCAATGCCGGTAGTATGATTTTGACTGGCGGTGTGTCTTTCTTAATAGCGGAAGAAGAATGGGGGCGTTTAGTGGGGGAAATGGGAATCCTTTTTGGTCTAGCAGTTATATTTATACGGCTAGGTTTATGTTTTTCTTTGGCTTTTAAAAGTTATAATGAACTAGTAAAAGGTTCTCCTCTAGCATGGATGCTTCTTAGTATAGGTCTTCTTATTATTCCACAGGGACAATGGGCTCAGCCTACTGCGCTTGGTTTTGGCGTTTTAGTAGGTGGTTTGATCATGGCATCTTTAAACACATCAAAATAAATAAAAATGAAAATCATTTTTTATACGCACCCAAGCTTTTTGGGGCATAAAAGTATGCCTAGATTTACCAATATGCTTGCAAAAGGAATGGCTATAAGAGGGCATGAAGTTGAAGTATGGTCTCCATCAGGAATTTTTGCAAAGTTATCTAAATCAAGCTCATTGATTAAATATTTAGGTTATATAGATCAATTGTTGATCTTTCCTTTTCAGGCCAAATTGAAACTTAAAAGAAAAGATGAAGCACTACATGTTTTAACAGATCATGCTTTAGGTCCTTGGATGAGTTTTATAAAGAAAAGAAAACACGTTGTTCATTGTCACGATTTTATAGCTCAAAAAGCTGCAGTAAATAAAATTGAAGATTTAAAAATTGGTAGTCTTGGAAGGTATTATCAAAATTTAATAAAGAAGGGGTACTCCAAGGCTCATAATTTTATTTCAGTTTCAGAGACAACGAGAAAAGATTTACATCTGTTTAAACCAGAAACACTTAAAAATTCTCAAGTTGTTTATAATGGTTTAAATCAAAATTTTAAACCTAGTGAGTCAATTGCCTTCTTAAGAAGGCAATTAGAGCAAAAATTAAATATTTCTCTTTCTAATGGGTTTCTTTTCCATATAGGAAATAATGAGTGGTATAAAAATAGAACCGGCGTAATTAATTTATACGTTTATTGGAGAAATAGTAATAAGCATTCTAAACCATTAATAATGGTTGGTCCTAAGCCCACAAAGGACTTAATAGCTTTAAAAGAGGCATCCGGTTTTTCTAAAGACATTTTATTTCTGGATAATATAGCTGACGATTTGGTTAAGGACTTATATTCGGCAGCTACATTACTTATCTTTCCTTCGTATACTGAAGGCTTTGGTTGGCCAATAGCTGAAGCAATGGCTTCGGGTTGCCCAGTTATAACAACAGCAGAAGCTCCAATGACGGAAGTTGGAGGCAAAGCAGCGTTTTACATTCCAAAAAGGCCATATAAACAAAGTGAACAGAATGAATGGCTTAAAGTTGGAGCGAAGGAAATTGAAAAAGTGGTTTCCTTAAGTTTAGAAGAAAGGAAAAAGGTGATTTCTTTAGGGGTACATAATTCCAAACGTTTTGATTCTAAGCAAGCTCTGGACTCTATAGAAAATATTTATAAATCGTGTTATTCCAAAAATTATGAAAATCCTTCATGTAGTAGATCGAATGGATCCTAAAGCTGGTGGCGTTTGTCAAGCTATAAGGACGATAGTAGATTCGTTATCACAGCTGGAAGTAACAAGTGAAGTCGTTTCTATAGATTCTGAAGCCAGCAACTTTAAAGATCCTTTCAAAATATATGCTTTAGGTCCTGCTAATAATCCATGGCAATTTAGTAAAAAACTGTTGCCGTGGTTAATCCGCAATTTAGGGAATTACGACTCAGTAATAATCCACGGTATGTGGCAGTATTATGGTTTTGCGACGTATAAAGCACTTAAAGAACGTGATGGGGATAAACCGTTAGTTTATTTAATGCCCCATGGCATGCTAGATCCTTATTTTCAAAATGCTCCTGACAGAAAATTAAAAGCGATAAGAAATAAAATCTATTGGAATTTGATCGAGCAACATGTTATTAAAAATTGTACGGCTTTATTGTTTACGTGTAGAACGGAGATGGAGTTAGCACGAGTACCTTTCAAGCCATACAAACCAAAGCATGAAAAAATAGTTGGTTTAGGTATAAAAAGTCCTCCAAAATGTACTGAGTCGATGCTTAATTCTTTTTATAAAGCATCTGGACTAAAAATCGATGAAAACTTTATACTTTTTCTAGGCAGGATCCATAATAAAAAAGGTCTTGATATTCTAATAAAAGCATATATCGAGCTTTTACCAGTTATTAAATTGTCTAAACTGGTTATTGCTGGTCCAGGAATCGAATCAGATTTTGGAAAAGAAATAAAAAGACTGATTGAAAAAAATCCTCAATTACAGTCCTATTTTGTTTTTACAGGAATGCTTGTTGGAGATTCTAAATGGGGAGCTTTTTATGCCTGCGAAACATTTATTCTTCCTAGTCATCAGGAAAATTTTGGAATAGCAACAGTTGAAGCTTTGGCTTGCGGTAAGCCAGTTCTTATTTCTAATCAGGTAAATATCTTTCATGAAATTCAGGATTACGATGCGGGATTGATTGGAGCAGATAATATCGCAGGAACCAAAAAATTACTTCAAAGTTGGATGTCACTATCTATCGAAGAAAAAAGAACAAAGGGTGCCAATGCGATGAAGTGTTACAAAGAGAAGTTTACAGAACACACCGTAGCAAAAAAAATTATAGAATTAAAGAATTTGAATTATGAAAATCGCTTCCTCGAATACAAATTTTAATTCTAGAGTTAGGTTAGAAGGCTTTAATCCTTCTAAAGGTTTAAGTAGAGGAGCTTCAAAATTTAAAGAAATTAGTTGGTACATCATTAAGGTGGTTTTCTTTCTATCTGCAATCCCATATCCAACAAATTTTAAAATCTTTTTACTTCGGCTTTTTGGGGCGGAAGTAGGTAAGAATATAACCTTAAAACCCAGGGTAAATATTCATTTTCCATGGAAGCTCAAGATTGGAAACAATGTATGGATAGGAGAAGAAAGTTTTCTATTAAATTTTGAGGAGTTGACTATAGGTAATAATGTTTGCGTTTCTCAGAGGGTATTTCTATGTGGTGGTAATCACAATTTTAAGGACCCCACTATGCCTTATAGAAATGGCCCCATTAGCCTAAGGGATGGATGTTGGGTAGGAGCTTGTTGTTTTATAGGGCCGGGTGTTTGTGTTGGAGAGGATACTGTGCTCACAGTAGGTTCAATTGTAACTTCTTCTGTAGGACCAAATTTAGTTTATAGAAAAGGTAATTCAGATTTAATGAGAGTAAGATGGATATAAATAATAAATAAAATGTTTAATAAAAATTTAATAAGATGAAAAGAATACTAGTTACAGGTGGTGCAGGTTTTATTGGCTCACACCTTTGCGCAAGATTACTGAATGAAGGTAATGAAGTAATTTGCTTAGATAATTATTTTACAGGGAATAAACAAAATATCGTTGATTTGATGCATCATCCCTATTTTGAGCTAGTTCGCCATGATGTAACAGAACCTTTTATGGCAGAAGTAGATGAGATTTATAATTTAGCTTGTCCCGCTTCACCTGTTCACTACCAGTACAATCCAATTAAAACGATGAAGACTTCTGTGATGGGAGCTATAAATACTTTAGGCCTGGCAAAAAGAGTAAGAGCTAAAATTCTTCAAGCGAGTACTAGTGAGGTTTATGGTGATCCTTACGTTCACCCACAACCAGAATCATATTGGGGAAATGTAAACACCATTGGGCCAAGATCCTGTTATGATGAAGGTAAGCGCTGTGCTGAAACATTATTTATGGATTATTTCAATCAACATAATATAGATATAAAAATCGTTCGAATTTTTAATACTTATGGTCCTAATATGAACCCTAATGATGGTAGGGTAGTGTCTAATTTTATTGTTCAAGCTTTAAAAGGTGAAGAAATAACAATTTTTGGAAGTGGAAACCAGACTAGGTCATTCCAATACGTAGATAATTTAGTAGATGGCATGGTCAGAATGATGGGAACTCAAAGAGGTTTTACCGGTCCGGTTAACATAGGTAACCCCAATGAATTTACTATGTTAGAGTTAGCCCAGACAATTTTAGATATTACTGGTTCCTCATCAAAACTAAGTTTTAAGGCTTTGCCTAAAGATGATCCACAACAAAGAAGACCAGATATTGCTATTGCTAAAAAATGTTTGGATGGTTGGGAACCAAATATTCAACTAAGAGAAGGGCTTACAAAGACTATTCAGTACTTCGAAGAGGTTCTAATGCAAGAACCACAAATTGTTCAAGCTTAAAAGAATCAAATTATGAAAGTTTCAATTATAACAGTGGTATATAACAACGAAGATACCATAGCAGAGTGTATAGAGTCTGTCTTTAGCCAGACATATCATGATATCGAATATATTATTATCGACGGTAATTCTACCGATGGAACAAAGGAAAAAATAAAACCATATTTGGACAAAATAGATTGTTTTATTTCTGAACCTGATTCTGGAATTTTCGATGCCTATAATAAGGGAATTAAATGGGCTACTGGAGATGTGGTGGGAATTTTGAATTCTGATGATTTCTTCCATTCAGAGAGAACTATAGAGAAGATTGTTAAAGCCTTTGATGTTTCTGGTAGTGATTTGGTTTATGGTAAAGGTGTTTTTGTGAGTAAGGATAATCCAAATTTAATTAAGAGAATTTATCCTTCTAATCCGTTTAAAAACAGTCATTTGTTTTTTGGATGGATACCTTTACATCCAACAATCTATGTAAAAAGAAAGGTTTACGAAGAGTATGGCTTGTACAATAAAAATTATTCTATAGCTGGGGATTATGATATTTCTTTGAGATGGTTTAAGAATAAGCATATTGAGAAGTTTTACCTGAAAGATTGGGTCGTTAAAATGAGATTAGGAGGGAAAAGTACAACCTTAGCATTGCAGAAAAAGAAATCTTCAGAAGATATGAAAATTATTAAATATCATAAGCTAGCGGGTTATTTAACCTTGATGTTCAAAATAGGTAGGAAAATACCACATCATTTAATTCCAAGAATGGTAGACTCTAAGAGTTTATATAGGTGGTTTTAATAATAAGATGTAAATATATAATTAACCTTTAATAAATAATATGAAACTAGCAGCAAATTCATTTATTTTATTGGTAACAGTTATGCTTTTATTTTCGTCATGTGTTTCGCGTAGAAAGATTGCGTATTTACAGGGAGATGAAGGTGAGCAAAATCTGAACCTTATAAATAATAATCTAAAAATTCAACCAGATGACGTATTAACCATCAGGGTATCTACAGAAGAACCTGATGCGGCAATACCTTTTAATTTAACTAAAACTGTAGGGCAATCAGGAATGCCTGGAAATATTGAACTAGAGACTTACTTAGTGTCCAATACAGGAACAATTAAATTTCCAGTTATTGGTGAAACTGAAGTTACCGGTTTAACTAATATTCAATTAGCTGAAAAAATAAAATCAGAAATTAGTGAGTACGTTAAGGACGCAATTGTTAATGTACGTATTCTAAATTTTAGAATAAGCGTTTTAGGAGAGGTTAAAAGCCCAGGAACCTTCTTTATTGAAGACGATCATATCACGCTACCGCAGGCATTGGGGCTCGCGGGGGATATGACGATTTATGGTAAACGAAAAAATATTTTGATTGCCCGCCAGGTTGAGGGTAAACAAGTTCGAAAGTACGTTGATTTGAGAGATGCAGATATTGCTTCATCACCCTATTATCATCTACAACAAAACGATATTGTTTATGTAGAGCCAGTAGGAGCAAGGAGGCAATCAGCAAGCTTCCTTGGAACAGCTTCCAGCTATTTATCTTTGGCATCTGTTATTATCTCTACCGTAGTCCTGATAACAAATAATTAAAATGGTTAATTATGAGTAATAAATCTAAAAATAACCAAAAAAAGGTTGGTCAAGAGCTTAAAAAATATACCAAGTATTGGTACTGGTTTATCATAACTGTATCTATTACTGTAAGTGCAGCATATTTTTACTTAAAATATGCCACTCCTGTATTCAAGGCTACGGCCAGTATAATTATTAAGAATGATGGGACCAAAGGTAATTCTGATGCCGCATATGGTTTTAGTGATGCTTCGATGTTTGGATTAAGATCTGAAAAAATAGAGAGCGAAATATCAATATTGAATTCCAGGCAATTAATGAAGGAGGTGGTAAAAGCACTTAATTTGCATATTACCTACTCTATAGATGGTAGATTTAGAAATATAGAATTGTATGATGATAAACCATTTACAGTTAAACTTCTAGCATACGATGCGCAAAAGCTTAAAAAGTTTTCTTCCAATTTTGTAGTAACCTATTTAGGGGAAGATGAATTTTTAGTGATGGATAGACAAAATTTTAAAGAGTATAGGGTAAGTGTTAATGAGGCATTAGATATTGGATTTTCGAAAATATTATTAACCAATCCTAAGTCAGATGGTAAAAACCTGCCAGTGAATGTTGACTTTCATTCTATCGAATCTATGGCAGCCAATTATGGAAATAAAGTTTCCTTAATTCAAGGTGAAAATAGTTCGAATGTAATTCGATTTGAACTTACAGATCCGGTGCCTAATAGAGCAAAAAATGTATTGGATCAACTTATTCTAGAATATAATAAAGATGCCATAGAAGATAAAAATTTGATTGCTGAAAATACAGCTAATTTCATTAACGAGAGGCTGACAATAATTAATAGCGAATTAGATTCTGTTGAAACAGGTAAAGTAGAATTTAAGAAAGAAAATCGTCTTACTGATTTATCATCGGAGTCTGAAATATTTGTTCAGAATGCCAGTGAGTATAGTAAACGAAAACAAGAATTAGGCACACAATTAGAGCTCGTTAATACTATACTTCAGTTTTTGTCTAGTACCGATAGTGATGATCTTATCCCGGCTAATTTGGGTATAGAGGCAGCAGGTGTTAATCAACAGATTTCAGAATATAATAATTATATTTTAGAGCGTAATAGATTACTTAATAGCTCTACGGAAAAGAATCCAATGGTTAAGCGAATTAATGATAATTTGGGACAGGTAAAATACAATATCTATCAGTCATTAAAACAATCTAGATCAAGTTTACAGATTTCACTTAATGAACTTAGAAGACAGTCTTATAACGTTAATTCAAAAATTTCAGAGATACCACTTCAGGAAAAAGAAAATAGAGGTATAGAAAGACAGCAAAAAATTAAAGAATCTTTATATCTATATCTCCTGCAAAAGCGAGAGGAGAATACTTTAGCTCTTGCAGTAACTGAACCAAAAGCTAAAATAGTTGATGAAGCTTACAGCAATGGAATTCCAGTAGCACCAAATCCAAGGAGTATTTTTTTAGGAGCTTTTTTGTTAGGGCTGTTAGTTCCTTTTTCTTTAATATTTGGTTTTCAGGCTTTAGATAATAAGGTTCGAAGCAAAATTGATCTCCAAGAGTTTCTATCGAAAGAAATACCTCTAGTTGCAGAAATCCCTTCTTTAGGAAGGATGAAAAAAAACTTTTTAATACAACAAAAGGATAGATCTGTATTAGCAGAGTCTTTTAGAATTTTAATGACGAACCTTCAAGTTCATCTAAAGAAAAGATTTGTTGATAAGAATTCAAAGGTCATCATGCTTACATCCGCTTCTAAAGGAGAAGGTAAAACATTTACAACTATGAATCTTGGTATTACCATGGCAAACAGTAATAAAAGAGTTTTGCTGATTGGAGCAGATCTTAGAAATCCGCAAATGCAGCGATATATAGAAAAGCCAGAAAATTATATTGGATTGAGTGAATATTTATCAGAGGAAGCGCAAATTGATGGTATTGTTAGACGATCGAATATTCATGCTAATCTTGACATGATTTATTCGGGTAGTATACCCTATAATCCTAGTGAATTACTTAGGTGTGATAGGTTAGAGTATTTGTTTAATGAAATGAAATCGAGGTATGACTATATATTAGTTGATACCGCTCCATCAATGTTGGTAGCAGATACAGCGATTATTAGTGAATTTGCAGATCTTACTTTATATCTAGTGAAGGCAGGAAGTACCAAAAAAGAAAGCCTGGATTTTATACAGGATGCAAATGGGACTACTTTAAAAAATATATGTTGTATTTTAAATTGTGTTCAATTTTCAAACCTGCGTTATGGCAATAAATACGGCTATGGCTATGGGGAGAAACGAAAAAAATATTCTAGAGAAATTAAAACAAGCACTGCTAACACCGTTACTTCATAATTATATCATGAAAATTAAATATTTATTCATGTTAGGATTTTTATCAGTATTTCAAATAATGCAGGGGCAGGAAGAGGATGAAGATAAAAGAAATTATGATTTTCATTTGCTTGTGGGCTCATCCATAACTGACACCTACTTTTCTTTTACTAACGACACTGAATCGAATACAGAGCCTGGAGTAGGAATTTCAGTTGGTATTGGAACAGCCCTAAATCTTTCTAAAAGACTTTACCTAACATTAGATTATATATTGAGATTGAGGCGTAGCAAGGATATATATTTTGATAATAATTTCAATTTATACTACTTAAGTTTTCCAGGAGCATTAAATATCAGAGTGAATAAAATTTTAGATATCGCTTTTGGTCCACAAGTTGAAATAATATTATTTACAAATGGAGATGATCGGAAAGATGGAGAAATGTTTTCACATTCTTTGGAACATAGAAATTTAGGGGTTCATGTAGGTCCAATTATTCACCTTTCAGAAAAATCTAGTATAGCTTTAAAATACTTTACAGGATTAAATAATATTGGGATAAACTACGAAGGCCTATACAGAGAATTCAGAATAAAAAGTTTCGGACTTAGATACAGTTATATATTCTAGAAAATTTTGCTGCTAGCTACGATAGCCCCTAAGGTTTATATTTTATAAACTAAAGGGGCTTTTTTAATTGCTAAGCTGAAATAAACCTACTCCTTAATCATCGGAGTTTTGTTAATATACATTCTTTGATAGGTAGGCTTAAACATACTACTCTCACCAATTTTTTCAAACTGAAATTTATCCTGAACCATCATTCTAGACTGTATTTGAGTTCTGCCTAAAATTTCATCAATAGCTCTGGCTAATAAAGGTTCTTCCATATCACCAAGAACACCAAGATTATTTAAATCTTCAGTAATTGTTATATCTGGTGTGAGGCCATCCACAAAATCTGTATAACCATCTACATTTGCCATTTTTAAGACAAGAGGTTGCATAGCATAAGTGTGATCCTCATTTCTGTTTTCTTCATCAAAAGTTGGGCTGTCGTATAAGGTTAAAGATGCCTGAAATTTACCTGTTGTAGTTTCACCAATATGTACAACGTTAATATATGGTGTAAGCCCATTAATGATTAGCTCACTTGCAGACGCCGTAGCCTGAGTAGTTAAAATATAAACTTCGTTAAGATTTAGGCTATTTATAGCTTGCCCATCACTTAATTCTGAATCAAATTCGTTTATAAGAAAATCTGGAGCAAAAGTCTCATAATATTCCTGGTAATCTTCATTCCATTCTTCAGTAGCAAAAACTTCTCCTTCAAATTGGCCGGTAATCATACTTGCCAAATCTGTAGCAGTATTAACAGAACCACCGCCGTTATATCTAAGGTCTAAAACCAGATCTGTTACACCTTCACTGCTAAATTCTCCAAATGCAGCATTTAATTCTTCATCAAAATTAGCAATAAAGCTGTTATACATTAAATAACCAATTTTTCTACCTTCCAGCTCAAAAACTTCCGTAATAAAAACAGGGTTCATGGTATAATAGCCGTCTGTTAGATCTGCCGTTTCATCGGTTAAATAAATAGTGTTGTCCTCTACATAACCAATATTAATGGTGAAGGAATTGCGGGTTAATAACTCGTTATAGTTTGATAATGTAAGTTGTTCACCATCTACTTCAGTAAATACAGTTCCTCGGGTTAAACCAGCTTCATCAGCAGAAGTTTCTGGTAAAACATACTGGATGTACCCAAATAAATTATTGCTGCCACTTAGTAAACCTAAACCAAATTCGATACCTGTAGCGCCACTTATTCCATCAAATTGATTTTCGAGCTGCTCGTAATCATCTACCAGATAACTAAATTCATCCTGATTAGAAAGTAGGGAATTAAAAAGGCTCTCAGGAGAACTAAAATCATCTAGAAATTCGGTTTGTGCATCATCGTTTGCAAAATAATCATCTGCAAGTTCAGGTACATCAGATTTATAAAGGTAAACATCATTAAGTCCGCGATAGATGAAGTTTTTAACTTCTAATTCTATACGCTCTTCTTCTGTAGGTTCGGTTTCCTGCTCGGGTTCTGGATCAATTTCTGTGATATCACTATCTTCAGAACAAGCATTAAAGCTAAATATACTTGCTAAAAATAATAGTAGTAAAAGATTCTTTTTCATTTATTTCAGTTTTTCTAATTCATAAATCATCACCATGTCTTATAATATACGGCAATATAAACGGTGTGGATTAGCTTAACGTAAAATTTAACGTTAAAATTATTTGGAGGTCTAAAACAATAGGTAAATAAAAAAACTCCCGAAATTCTAAAGAATCTCGGGAGTTTTTTGTGATTTATTTTGTGAAGAAAACCCATATATCTCCAATACTTTTTGAAGTAGCATCTTTGCTATTAACTTGCCAATAATATCTAGTGTTAGATTCAAGAGAGACTTCGAATTCGGTTGAATCCAAATTTTCAGCTATTAATGGAGGATTTTCTGATATACCGAAATATAAGTCAAATTTTAGATCATCATTATCCAGATCTGTTGCTTCCCATTTCAAAGTAAAACTAGAAGAAGTAAGCTCTTCATTATTTAGAGGAGAAATTCTTTCTGCCTTAAATGGGATATAATTACTCATTGCTTCGCCTTCTACATAGAATGCGAAGACTTTAGAAAAATCACTCTCATTATCATTTTCGTCTATAGAGTTGACTCTCCAATAATATGCTGTTCCTTCTGAAAGTGTAACTGCTAAGTTATTATTCTCAGTGTTCATCGATTCGATGATGTTAGTAAATGAACGGTTCTCAGAGATTTCGATTCGATATGAAACTTCATCCAGATCGGGATCGTCTACATTAGACCATTCGAATTGTATTTCGCTATCTACACAAAGGGAGTTATCTGCTGGGTAAACTAATTGCGGCGCATTTGGCGGTTTATTTTCCGCTGGGATTTCACTTTCACTGCTGTCACTAGGTGAGCAAGAAAAGAGGCATAATATAAACACGAGCGTTATTATATTTCTCATTTCTTTATAATTTTAATGGTTTCATTTGTGTTATTGCCTAATTTTAAAAAATATATTCCAGCTGATAGATCATTAATGTTTAGTCGTAAAATATTGTTTTCGGGCTTAATATTTTTTTCGCTTATCAAGTTTCCATTAAGTGAGTAAATTTCAATAGGAATTATATTCATATTAGAAAAAGTAGTTTTTTCCAGAGATACATTTATTGGACCATAAGTTGGATTAGGATAAACAATGGTATGTAGATAAGAATTAATTCTCTCCCCAAATGAAATTGAGCATTCTCCGGAAGCAGATACTTCCAGGAAATCTCCTGGTTTTGAATTTATAATGACTTCATTTTTATTGGTGTGAGCAACTTTAGTTCCATTTAAAAAAACAGAATATGGTTTTATTCCTCCAGACATATTTATTACAGTCATGTTATCAAGAGAATGATAAGAAGAGGTACTTACCTCGAATGCCTCTGGTTCTGAGATTTGGAACTCATAGCATTCTTGCCTATTGTTTAATTGCATAGTTAAGCAGAGAGAGTAATCGCCTGGCCTTAAATCTGTAATTTCAATATTCGTATCGAATTCACGAATAATCATTTGAGTATTACTTGAAATTACTGCAGTATAACGATTTGGATTATTCGTTGTGATCTCTAATTTTCCATTGTTTTTATCACGACATGTTGCATTAGTTGGTTTTAATATAGGAGCCTCAAAGTCCTGTTTTTCAATATTGATGTTCAATTCATCTATATATCTTATTTTATTGATAGTATCAGTTTCTATAACCTGAACTTTACCTTTGCCGTTTAGCCCCCAATCTATGGAAACTATATTGTTATTTGATGATACTTTCGTAGCACCTTTAGCAAACCATTGATATTTTGAATTTTCTTTTTTGGATATTTGATATGTTTTCTCTGTTGAAAACTCTTGTACTGTTTCTGGTCCAGTGATTACAGGATTGTTACGATTGGCTTCAATAACTCTTACCTTTATTGATCTGGGGTTACCTAGAGAGCAATTGTTTTGCGGAGTTACTTTGATAGTGAATAAACCAGGTGAATTCCAATCGATTTTTGCGGTATTTCCTTTGAAAAATATTTCCTGATCACCATCGATTTCCCAGTTGTAATTAATACCAGTTTGATTTGGTACAGAATAGGTTGAACTGGTACCTATAACTACATTGGTATCGCCCTGGATATAGGAAGGTTGCCCTGGGGTAATATTATTTTTATGAAACTTGAATATCTCTGCCTCGTTAGTACTTCCGTAAAGAAGTTCACCATCAGCATAAAAATTTCTTAAATCACCAGTTAGATGAAATATTTCTTTCCATGATTCTCCTGCATCTTCACTTTTATAAATAGTATTGCCACTCACAGCAAGCCAATTCTCTTCAGAGTTTGCATGTAAAAAATTAATGGTCCCTTCAATGGTCGTAAAAACTCTATTCCAGTTTTTTCCGCGATCAATGGATTTATAAAGTATCCCGTTTTGAGCACCGGCTAAAGCTATATCTTCATAGAATTCAGCGGAATATAAAAAAGAACTGGATTCGGTCTCTCCTTCGGGAGTCTCAATTTCTTTCCAAGTGGAGCCGCCATCTTCTGTTTTTATAATTCCATTAAATCCAACAGCTATTCCTTCTTTTTCATTATTGAATGACAATCCGCCAGGCCCCATTGCATCTTCATACATTACATCCCATGAGGCACCTCTATTAGTAGATTTTAAAATACCTGCCATTTCTGCGTTTCCAAGTGCAATTATTGTTTCATCATTTATAAAACGAAAAAATCGGCTTCCGTCTATAGCTCCTAATTTTTCCCAGGTTTTACCAAAATCACTACTTTTATGAAAATTATATCTACCAAGAACGTAAATAATACCTTTTCTAATTTTAGTGTAGCTCATATAGCCATCATTCGGTTTATTCATAGTTTGCCACATTGTGCCACCATCCTTTGAAATATAGGCATCTTCTTCTGTAAATAGTACTCCTATATTATTTTCAAAATTAGTAATCGGGTTTCTGGAGGCATCTGTAAATCTCGAAATGATCTCCCATTCCTTATTAGGAGCTTTTCTGGCTATCGCATTATTACTTCCATAATATTCTGAATCAACTATTAAAGCATACTCATCATTATCACTTAATGCGAATGAAAGGTTATTTATTCGGTAATCGTCAAAAACAAGATTCCACGTAACCCCTCTATCTTCTGTTTTAAATAAACCTTCTGAAGACGTTATATAACCAGTATTTTCATTAGCGAATTTAATCCTGCTTGGCTTTCTAGCGATAGACGATGAGGTTTGCTCCCAGGTAATACCACTATCTGTAGTGCTATAGACATCACCAGAATTGTTTAAAAGAAACCCATTTTCCTGATCGATAAAAAATATATCAATGAAATTTCGAGAGCTATTATCACTAGAATTAAGTTCCAAAACATTCCATGAATTACCAGAATCTATTGTTTTCAGAATCTGATTGCTATAAGTTGTTAATAAAAAACCAGTTGTTTCATTTATAAATAGTCCTTTTGTAAGATTTCTGTGATTAATTTCTTCCGAATACCAGTCTTTTCCTCCATTGTTTGTTACTAAGATTTTTCCGTTTTCACTAAACAAAAAACCTTTTTCAGCATCTATAAAAGTTATATTTCTAGGGTATGGATATTCTTTTGCAGGAAACTCTAATTCAAACCAGGATTCACCGGCGTCTTCGCTTTTTAAAATTATTTGATCACCTAAAGCATATCCATTTCTTTCATCAGGAAATTCTACTTGAAATAAACTTCTATAGTCTCCTGTATGTTTTTTTTCCCAAGTTTGTCCTGCATTATATGTTTTTAATACCAAACCTTCCGTCCCTACGGCTATAAATTCTTGCTCTTTCAAGTAGATAATATCATTTAGATCAAAATCTAAATTTTCAACCTGAATTTCGCAATTTTCAGTGGGTGATGTTAATATAGACTCCTTCTCGATATTAAGAACTACTATTTCTTCAAAAACATCCCCTGTATTTTGATTTTCTGCAGCAATCCTCAGGCTTAAAGTGGTTATTGATTTTCTATTAAATGATTCCTCTAATTTTAATTTATTTCCTTCAATTTTGAAGGCTTTGTTGTTGGCGTCGCCTTTACCAGAAACAAATTTAAAGTTATAGTTATTGTTCTCGTTTTCAAAGATATTGATTGCACTTATAATACTTCCTAAATAAGTTTTTTCTGAAAATGAATTATTGGACAATTCTATTAATCCCTGTTTGAATTGTATTTCCTTTTTTAAGCTTATTGCAGCATCTGAATTTGTTGAAACTTCACTGTTTTTAGCAAATCCTTTTAAAATGAGATTAAATTCGGGGTTTTTTGAATCAGAACTTTGGATTGATAATGTAGCATTTTGATGTCCTTTGTTCTGAGGATAATAAAACAGAGTAAAAGTCGCTGTTTCACCTTTTTCTAGGCTTTTAGGGAAAAAACCAGAAGGTTCGATCTCTAGATTTTCTTCTAGATCTTTTCCATCGAGGTAAAAATCATTTCCACTAATATTAATTTGTGAGAATGCTAAACTTTTATTCCCTTTATTCTTTAGAGTTACCTCAAAACGGGAAACACTATCTATTTTAGATATAAAGTTTTTGCTTTCGCCACTGTAAAGCGCTCTGTTGTTAAAGGCAACTTCTAATTGTCCACTAATTTCAGTTGAATATAAAACCTTGCGATTATCATATTCGTTTGGGGAATTTTCTATTTCTGCTCTAAAATATACAATATCACCGTTAGATTTAAAGTAGTATTGCTCACCAGTATTATCTCTAGTTAAACGTAAACCTGAAAATTTCTTAGTGTTCTCGGAAGTTCCATTAGAAGTCCATATATTTCTTCCGCTAGAAAAGTGGATTAGATTATTAGCAACGATAAATTCGCCATCTTTATCTATATTTATGTCATTCTGATTATAAACAGGGAATGTTCCGGCTGCCGTACCGTCAGATTCCATAAGAGCATAGGCATTTTCTCCACCTCCGTTAAAATAAAGTTTTCCATTATATTCTATAAAATTAGATATTCTCGAACCTGAATAATGCCTTTGCCAGCCATATTTTTTTACCAGCACAGTTCCTTCTGAAGTACCGTCAGTTTTCCATAAGGTATTTTCATAATTACTAGAGCCATCAGAATTTGTTTTAGAAAAGAAAACTAGCTCTTCTATCTGAGTGAAATCATAGATATCTTGGTCTCCATAAGCATCTTGATTAAATTCTTTTAAAAGAATAATATCCTCAGATTGAGTGATGCGATATAATCTTATATTTCCGCGATAACTTGTATGAGTGATAAAATAAAGTTCGTTATGGAAGCTGTTTAGTTCTGCTACAGAATAATATTCGTCAATATCCATTTTCTCTGTTTCGTTTGTAACAGAATCGTACTTGTATAATAATTGTTTGTTTGAAAAGTAGAGAAGATCGTTAGCAACGGTTAGGTTTACAAAACTGGAACTATTGTCAGCATAGACAAGTTTTGTTCCATTAGAGGTTCCATCTGTTTTATATAGCTTTTGAGAGCCATTAATGTACTCATTAGATGCTGTAAAATAAAGTTCACCTTGGTAGACTGTAAAGTTTTTTGGATTTGATCCAATACGATGGGAAGGATGTATATCTTTTACTAATACTGTTCCCTCTATAGTGCCGTCGCTTCTCCAGAGTTCATGGCCAGTAATACCATTGTTTGCAGAAAAATAGATGTGATTTTTGAAAACAAATAAATTTTCGGGATCACTACCGTAGGTGCCTTCTAGAATATCCTTTAGCATCGATGTGCCATTAGGCGTACCATCGGTTTTCCAGAGCTCTTTACCATGTATCCCATCGTCTGCTAAGAAATAATCTGTATTTCCTAGTGAAACCATTTCGTCAATAGAATTAAAAGTTCCTATGTATTGCTGGGCGATTAACTTATAACTGCATACGGCAAAAAGTAGAACCGCAAAAAGTACGTGATGCTTTTTCATATAATTTCGAGTTCCTTAGATGACACTATTTAGATTTTATTGAAAAACTAAATAAAGCGAAAATCTAGAATCAACATTTAAGTGCTAATAATGTTTGGGAATGGAATTATTTCTACGTGTTAAATATATGTAAAAAAAAAGATATAATTTCTTTCATTTTTCAAACATTTTATAACTGATTGAAAATCAATAATGACTTATTTTTTAGTTTCAAATCCGATACCTTGAATTAATGTTATTGCTTCATATTTAAAGGATTGTTTGATAAATTTAATAATTTTTGAATTCAAGATTAATAGTAATTTTTCTAGTATTTTAATCCCAAGGGTTATGTAAATATGTATATTTGGGAAATTTTAAAATTATGTTAAAAAGTAAGAGTAAAAATAGAGTTGCGTTTTATTTTTTCAGAAGTATGCTGATTTGTACGCTCATTATAATTTTTGGATGTGCGAAGGATAAAGAGCCCAAAAGTGACGAGAACAGAATATTAAGTTTTGAATTATTTGTAGATGGTCAATACTATCAGGGACAGGTTAATCATTTTTCGAAGGAAATATCAATAAACACTATAGGTCTCGAAAGAGAGTCTGATTTAGTTGCAGATATTGAAATATCAGAATTTGCATCAATAAGCCCTGATCCAGAAATGCCACAAGATTTTATGAATCCTGTAGATTATACGGTTACAGCTCAAAACGGTGAAAAATCTACTTATCGTGTAATAACTTCGAACACCAGAGCATTATCTGAAGAGAAAGAAATCCTAAGTGTGAGCATGGAATTCGAGGGTGAGACCTACGAGGCAGTAATAGACCAAGCAAATAAAATTATAGATATTACTTTACCCTTAAATGCGGGAGGAGAATTAGTGGATATAGAAATTTCTGAGGGTGCTTCACTTGCTTATAGCTACGAAGAAGGTTTTATTAATTATAGTTATCCAGCAATATTTACGGTTACTGCTGAAGATGGATCTACTGTAGATTATCAATACAATCCATTTCTAATTGGGTTTAATTCTTTAAGGGCTATATATTATAGTAATGCAATACCGCTTATTAATGGATTAAATATTAACTTAAATCTCCCTAATTCTTCTTTAGTACTTGAGAATGATAAAAATTCTTACGTGCTAGAATATTCCAATTACGAGACCTACGATCGGGAAGATCTCTTAGGTGTAGAAAATAATTTTTTAATTCACTTTCCAGAGAACATAGTTTCAGCAGATAATTATGAGCTCAAATACAAAGTAAGTGGTGAAACATTAAGTACCTATAGACGAGAGTTTGATGTAGTTTCTGGAGATGTTCCAAAGATTACCGGCGTTAATAAAGAACGTTTTGTAAGAGGTGATACATTAATTATTTATGGAGAAAACCTAGCTCCTGGAGTTTTGATTCGGGCTCATAATGGTAGGGGATATGCCTACAATGGGCATTACGTAAAACTTAACTCAGAGAAAACAGAGTTAAGAGTTCCGCTTACAAATAATTATAGCATGTTTCCTTCTTATCATGCAAAATATGAAGACGTTCCAACGCCTATATATATCTATTATCAAGCTAGAGAGGGAGATTCAACTACTGTAGATTTTTATTAATTCTGATACCAAATATGAAAAAAATACTATTCACTTTTATTTTTGCCAATATGCTTTTTGCTTGTTCGCCAGAGGATGATGCAGAAGAGGAAGAAGTAGCAACATGTGATTTACCTCAAAATATTAGTATTTCAGAGATTACCGATGGCTCTGCAGTTGTGCAATGGGATTCAGATGAAAATGAATTAAATATTGAGATAGAATATGGAGAAAATGGGTTTACTCTAGGGCAGGGAAAAAAAGAAATTATCTCTACCAATCCTTATACTATAAACGGTCTATCCACTAACAAGAGTTATGATGTATACTTAAAAACCTTATGTGAGACATTGCAAAGCGAGCGCACCGAAGTAAAAAGCTTTACCACTAATTGCACTCAATCTGTTTATGAAGGTGGACTTTATATAGGAGATCAGGAAGATATCGATCAATTTACAGTGGGGTGCTATTCAAAAATAGAAGGGAATGTTTACATAGAAAATAGAGAGATAACAGATTTATCTTTTTTAGAAACTGTAAACATAATTACTGGACACGTCACCTTAAGGTATAATGAAAATTTGGAATCTCTTCATGGTTTAGAGAATATTGAAGAGATGGGTGGAATTGAAATAGATGGTAATCCAGTATTAAGTTCGATAGATGCTTTAGAAAATTTAAAGAGTACTAAAGCCATTTTTATTCGTAATAATCAGAAGATCAGTTCCCTTAAAGTGTTTAAAAATATAAAAGATCTTTCAGATGGACTAGTTGTAGGAGAAACCCCGTTACTAACCAGTCTGGAGGGATTACATAATTTAAACCATGTTGGAAGCTATGTGGATATCTATTATAATGATGGATTAACTAATTTATCAGGTCTTTCAAGCTTGGAAACCGTCGTAGGAAGACTTAAAATTTATAGTAATCAGAATTTAACGTCATTAGAAGGCTTAGAAAATTTGGAAGAAATAGATAGAGGTATCGAATTGATAGGTAATGAAAACTTACTTACTATAGAAGCATTAGATAATCTAAAGGAAATTGAAGAAGGGTATCTTTCAATCACAGATAATAATTCCTTAAGCTCACTCTCAGGTTTGGATAATTTGCAAGAAGGCTTAATAGATATAGTTATCAGAGATAATGATAATTTAATTTCATTAAACGCCCTAAATGTAAAAAGCATTTTAGGGCTTGAAATCATGGACAATATGAGTTTAAGTTCTTTAACGGGGTTTAATGAAGTGGAAAAAATTGAAAGAGATCTAATAATTACCGGTAATGAAAACCTAATTAGGATTGAAGGATTCCCCAAAGTAGATGAAATCTACGGAAATGTAAGAATTTCTGAAAATGATAAACTAGAAAGTATATCTGGATTCCAAAATTTAAAAAGTATCGTTCGTGATATTTTTATAGGGGATAATGTACTTTTAAAAGATATAAGTGCATTAGGAAAAGTAACATATATAGGTGATAGGTTAGGAATTCAAAATAGTCCACTTTTAAATTCCATTGAAGTTTTAGAAAATTTAAGGGATATAAAAGGTATTTCGTTTTGGTCTACGGGAATTAATTCTTTAAAAGGCCTGGAAAATATTACCAGTATAGAGAAAAATATAGTTATTAATGATAATGATAACCTTACAGATTTGGAAGGTTTGAATAACTTGGAATATGTAGGGCAGGAGCTCTCTATAGGGAGTAATAAGTCACTCGTTTCGCTTAAAGGTCTCAATAGTTTAAAAACAATAGAAAGAGATCTCAGGATAGAGAGTAATATTAATCTATCATCTCTTAGTGAGGCAGAGAATCTGTCTAGAATTGGATCTATGCATATAAGTTATACGAATGCATTAATTAACCTAGATGAAAATGACCTTCCAAAACTAGAGGAGATTGAGGCTATACAAATTCAACACTGTAGTAATCTTCAATCTATCACGGGATTTAATAAAATTCAAAATATTGCAAGTAATCTTAACATAAACGATAATTCAAATTTGGAATCGATAAGTGGTTTTCAAAATTTAGAAACATTACAAAGCTTGAATGTTTTTAATAACATAAAATTTAAATCTATGGTTGGTTTCGAGAATCTGGAAAATGTCGAAAGGATATCTTTGTATGGGAATAAGATTCTCGAAAAAATAGATGGGATTAAAAAAGTAAATTCTTTAATATCTCTAACCATTAGTGGTAATACGATGCTGCGAGATTTTTGTGTAGTAACACCTTATATAAATAATATTCGATATTTTGATGTTTCAGAAAATTTATATAATCCAAGTAAGCAGGATATTATAGACGGTGATTGTAGTAATTAAAATAGTCTTATTCACTAAAACAAAAAACTCCCGAAATTCTATAGAATCCCGGGAGTTTTTTATTGTGGAGTCGGAGGGAACGACCAAATTTTTAAAATCCTTCTATTTATAAGTTGTTCCAGGGCTGCATAAAAATTGGTCACCGGATTGGTCTCGCTTTAACAAAATTTAACTTTTAACCATAGAAAATAAGAGTAATTATTTCGATTTGCTAGGGATTCTGAAAATATGGACTTATATTTATGTATAAAATTTTTAGACTAGCTATTGCTAACCGTTAATGATTCAATGAGTTATAAAACTTACTTTTATAGCTCATATTTTTGATGTCTGTTAAGCTGTAATATTTAATTTATAGCTCATGGCGTGGAACTGGCAGCTCAAAAATTGGCCTGGTTTTGAATTCAATTCGGAAGTTTTACTTCCTTTAAAAATGGTTTTTTACAAAAAGCGGGAATGTTCAGATACTCTGATATGGGTAAGGCAGCAATATATAATTTCTTATACTTTTGAATTAACTTATCCTTTAGTAAGGGCAGTAATGATTCTTGAAAAGAGGAAAACCTGAAGGCTTAATTTAGATATCAATTTAGAAAGTTGTTGCTTATTTTAAGGTGAGTGTTACTTAAGTTTTGAAATAGTCCATAAAATAAGGAAAAAACAAATTTTCTTTTGCGTTGCTTAAAGTAGGATTAATGTTTCTTAAGAGTAAAAAGAGCATTAGGAGCTCTTTGTTTTTCACTTAATCTTGTGATAATTCCTTCCTCAATAAAATAATTTAAATGGTGAGAAATGGTGTTAATATGCGTATTACAAAAATTGGCTAAGTCCTCTTTTATTGATTTTTGATTTCTAAATAAATAGCCTAAAATTTTTCTTTGGGTTTGATTAAAGGAACTCGACTTATTTTGAATTTTCAAAACTACTTTATCGTGGATTGTTTTCGAATGTTCACTTATTTTATTTCTTAGGCTTAAATATACATTTCCATTTTCCTCTTTGTATTCGGGCAAAGGCAACATAGAATTTTCCATTGAGCTATAGATCCTGGAAACTCCTTCATTTAATTGACGCGCACATAACCCATATCCTCTTCTAATATTTTTGCTATGCGAGGATTTCTTTAATTCGGCCAGGGCAGGATCAGTTCAGCATTGTCCCTATTCTCATAACCCGAAGGTCACTGGTTCGAGTCCAGTTCCCGCTACTAGCAATGACAAGGCTTTACAGAAATGTAAGGCCTTTTTTTATGGACTGGGTACAACATAGGTACAACATTTTTGGAAAGCCAAATTTGAATAGAAAATAATGTTAATTAACATTATTTGGGGATATTTCCTATCTCATTCGAAGTGTAACTTAGTAATTTGAAGGATTTGTATAATTCTCTATTTCATTAAATAGCTTATTAAAAAACAATGTTCTAATTCTTCAGTATAAGATCTTGGTAATTTTTTAATTGAAATTATTATCAAATTATGTGATAAACCTTTTGAAATCTGTTCCTATTCTTTTTGCACAATCTGTGCATTGATTTTTTTTTATCTTTGTAGTGTGAAAATTATCGCTGTCATATTATCTCTATATATATTCGGGCTTAACTTATTAGCCTGTAATGATAGTGACACTTCACAAGTGATTTCTGATTCAGAAGTAACAGTGGTTGCTACGCAGAATTTAGATATCGACTATTCACATGATAAAGTAGCAGATTTATGCCCTCCTTTTTGTAGTTGCCATTGCTGCCATGTGCATACAGTAGATTTCGGTTCTTCAAATTTCAAGGCTTTGATTATTGAAATTCCATCAAAAGCCTTTGTCCATTTTGACAGCTCAGTGGAAGAACCTATTCTTTCCTTTTTAGATCCTCCAAAAGTTTAATTCAGTTTTTTTAAAGGATAATTATATCCTTTTTTGACCAAATCCTGGTTCTCATACTAGATCCTTGGTCCTATTGATAGATTTTGTTAGGCACAAAATTATTATCAAGAATTTTAACTGAATTAAATTTTTATTTATATGATTAATAAGATAATCGCATTTTCCATTAATAATAAATTTATTATTGGACTACTTACCTTAGCGCTGATAGGGACGGGTATTTGGTCCATGATGACCGTCAACCTGGGATCGGTGCCAGATATTACTAACAATCAGGTTCAGGTGATCACCCAGTCGCCAAATCTTGCCACAGAAGATATTGAACAATTTGTAACCTATCCCGTAGAACTTTCGATGGGTAATTTACCTGGAGTTACAGAGATTCGCTCTATTTCACGGTTTGGACTTTCGGTAGTTACTATTGTTTTTAAAGATGATATGGGAACTTATCTCCCTCGTCAACTAGTACAGGAAAAACTTAATGAATTGGGAGAAACCATTCCCGATAAATTTGGAAGTCCTGCTATGGGACCTATTTCAACCGGATTGGGTCAAATTTATGAGTATACCATAAAGCCAAAGGAGGGATACGAAACTGAATATTCTCCCATGGAACTACGAACTATTCAGGACTGGATAATCAAGCGACAACTTACCTTGCTGGAAGGTGTGGTGGAAGTAAATTCTTTTGGAGGCTCCATAAAACAATATGAGGTAGCAATCAATCCTGAGAAATTAAACAGTATGGGTATAAGTATCTCTGAGGTTTATGAGGCGCTGGCCCGAAACAATGTGAATACCGGTGGAGCTTATATTGAGAAAAATAAAATGTCAAATTTTATTAGAGGTGAAGGTTTAATCCGTTCACTGGAGGATATAAGGAAAATTGCTATTACTACCGAAAATTCTATTCCGATAACTATTGGAGATGTTGCGGAAGATGTTCAGTTTGGAAATCAGGTACGCTACGGAGCTTTCACTCAAGACGGAGAGGAAGCCGTAGGCGGGATAATAATGATGTTAAAAGGCGCCAATCCCAATGCCGTAATTCAGGATGTTAAAGATAGGATGGCAGAAGTTGAAAAGTCACTTCCTGAAGGTTTGACCATAGAGCCAATTATTGATCGGAGTGAATTAATAGCACGAACAACCGATACTGTTAAAACAAATTTACTGGAAGGTGCATTGATAGTGATTTTTGCCCTGGTATTGTTATTAGGTAGTCTAAGAGGTGGACTTATTACTGCTACCACTATTCCCTTATCACTGCTTTTTGCTTTTATTTTAATGAAACAATTCAATGTCTGGGCCAATCTAATGAGTTTGGGCGCTATTGACTTTGGAATCATTATAGACGGTGCAGTGATTATCATCGAGGGAACCGTGTATGAAATACAAAAACGGATAAGATCTGGCAAGGTGAAATTCAATCAGGCTAAAATGGATGAAGTAGCCTATGATGCTGGGAGCACGATGATGAGTTCCGCATTTTTTGGACAGATTATAATTCTTATTGTATTCACGCCTATACTTTTTCTTACGGGGGTAGAAGGTAAAATGTTTAAGCCGATGGCGTACACTTTCGGTTTTGCCATGATAGGTGCTATTTTCTTATGCCTTACCTATGTCCCTATGATGTCTGCCCTATTTATGAAACCCATTCAGAATAAAAAGAACTGGTTTGGAAGGTTTGAACGCTGGCTGGAAAGGATAAGTGATAAGATAATTGGTGGAATACAAAGGGTATATATGCCTTTACTGAAAGGGGCATTAAAACTGAAGCTCATTGTTGTAGGTGCTGCTGCTGTTCTACTTGTATTAGCCGGTTTCCTTTTTTCCAGAATGGGAGGAGAATTTGTGCCTCAACTGGATGAAGGGGATATTGCAATGCAGGCTTTAATCAGACCAGGAAGTTCATTAACAGAGTCTATTGAAGTTTCCAAAAAAATAGAAAATATCCTTCTAGAAAATTTTCCTGAAATTAAAACAGCAACAGCAAGAATTGGAGTAGCGGACATCCCAACAGATCCAATGCCGATGGATATCGCAGATATGTACCTGATTCTTGAAAAAGATAAGGATAATTGGACAACCGCTGAAACTAAAGAAGGACTTATAGCGCAAATCAAGGAAAAACTCAATAAAGAACTTACTGGGGTAAACCTTGTGTTTACGCAACCTGTAGAATTAAGGTTCAACGAATTATTAGAGGGGGTTAGAGAAGATATTGCGGTTAAACTATATGGAGAGGACCTGGGGGTGTTGTCGGAAAAGGTACAGGAAATGGCTAATATTATCCAGACCGTACCTGGAGCAGGAGATGTTAATCCTGAACGAACATCTGGGCTGCCACAAATGACCGTGAAATTTAACCGTGATAAAATTGCTCAATATGGCCTGGATATCCAAAAAGCAAATGATTATATAAGTACTGCTTTTGCGGGAGGAACCGCAGGAGTCATTTTTGAAGGAGAAAAGCGATTCGATTTAGTAGTAAGATTTGATGAAGAACATAGAAAGAATATTGATGACTTGCGTGGAATGTATATCGATCTTCCCGACGGAACTCAGGTACCGATAAAAGAAATAGCAGATATCGAATATGTTCCGGGCCCTATGCAAATTTCGAGAGATGATACCTACAGAAGAACCTATGTGGGTGTAAATGCCCGGGGAAGGGATGTAGAGTCAGTCGTTAATGATATTCAGCAAAGATTAGATGAAGAATTAGAATTACCTCCCGGGTATTATATAACTTATGGGGGGGAATTCGAAAATCTTCAGAGTGCTAAGGACCGCTTGATAATTGTTGTACCCATTGCCCTTTTCTTGATATTTGTTCTTCTATATTTTGCCCTAAAATCGTTTTCCCAATCTGTCATGATCTATATAGCCATACCCCTCGCTGCCATTGGAGGTGTTTTTGCCCTTTGGTTGCGGGGAATGCCATTCAGTATTTCTGCTGGGGTAGGTTTTATTGTATTATTCGGGGTTGCAGTTTTAAACGGGCTGGTACTAATAAATAGATTCAATTCTTTAAAAGAAGAAGGAGTAACCAGTATAAAAGATAGAATTTTTACAGGAACCAAAGAACGAATACGACCTATTATGTTAACAGCAACAACAGATATTTTCGGTTTTTTACCAATGGCATTTTCCACATCAGCCGGTGCAGAAGTTCAACAACCACTTGCTACGGTGGTTATAGGTGGGATGCTTACAGCTACACTGCTTACGCTGGTTGTATTACCAGTACTATATACCCTTGTAGAAAGAAAACGAGAGAAAAAAGAACAGAATAAACTAGGTTCTTCCAATTCGCGATCTTTAGCTACGATTTTGATAATTGGCTTAGTTTTAGGCGGAACCTTTTCTGTAAATGCACAATCTGATGCAATGTCATCTGAATATTCACAACAGGATTCTTTACAAACAATTAGTTTGGAGGATGCAAAAGAAATGGCAATCAAAAATTTTCCACAGCTCCAAGCTGCCCAGCTCGAAATTGAAAGTGAGGAAGTATTGCGCAAAACCGCCTTTGATTTTGGAAACACCCAAATCTTTACAGGAAAAGAAGAAGTAGGAAATGGCTCTGATGGGATCTATACCCAAATTGGCGTCCAACAACAAGGCATCGATATTTTCGGAATAGTGCCCCGGTTAAAACTACAGAAAGAAAGGGTGGCACTTGCTGAAAATGCCTTAGAGCTATCTACTATTGAAATTGAACGTGAAGTAAGCAGGGCCTGGACATCTGTTTATACAAGTAAAAAGAGGTATCAGGTATATAAGAAAATGGATTCTATTTTCGAAGATATTGAAAGGGCGGCTAGAATCAGGTATGAGACAGAAGCTACCTCTAAACTGGAATATCTTGCCACCTCAAATCAGGGGAATGAGGTGAAAATACAGTTAGAACAAGCTTATCGAGATTACCTGAAATCAATACAGCGCTTAAACCTATGGTTTGTTAGTGACACAATTTACGATGTACCAGATTTGCCTGCTGAAGCATTGGATGAACCTTTAAACTTTCTGGTAGAGTCTCTTGAAAATCATCCCTTACTACAGGTTTCAGAACAAAGAATTGACGTGGCAAAAGCGGTTACCAGAGAACGAAAATCTGAATTTTTGCCCAAATTTCAGGGTCAATACGGTAGGCAGGAAATAGCCGGGCAATCGGGTTTCTTTCAATATCAAATAGGAATTCAAATTCCACTGTTTTTTGGGCCGGAATTAGGCCGTACCCAGGAAGCACAAGTGAATCGAAAGATTGCAGAGCAAAACTTTTACCAGGATAAACTCGAACTGGAAATCGCCTATAAAAATATGCGGGAAGACTACATCAAATGGAGAAACTCATGGAATTATTATAGGGATGAAGCGCTTCCTTTAGCACAGGAACAACAGGATGGGTCGGTATTAGCATTTAAGGAAGGTGCTATAGATTACGTAACCTTCCTTCAAAATATAAGAGATGCCATTAGAATCGAAGTAAATGCCTGGAGTGCTTTTAACGATTATCTCGACAGCCGTTACCAACTGGAATATTACCTTAAGAATTCAAATTAAAAATTAAAATAAGAAAATCGATATGAATACAAGATCAATAAATATTTTAATGCTTGCCTTAACGCTCAGCATATTCTTTGGATGTAAAGAAAATCCTGAGGAAGGGGATGACGCTTCCAGTGAAACTGCAACTACTAATACCGAAGAAGGTGAAAATCACGGTGAGGAAGGAGATGAAGAACACGGTGAAGAAGAAGGCGGGATGCGTTCAGTACATCTTTCAGAGATGAAATTCAATAGTTTGGGCATCAAAGTAGATACCTTACCTAAAAAAGCTTTGTCCGGTATTGTGGAAGCCAATGGCCAGTTAGAAGTGCCGCCACAATATGAAGCTACCGTTACGGCAATTTTAGGCGGTAATATAACTTCTATAAAGGTTATTGAGGGGGATAAGGTAAATAAAGGTCAGGTGTTGGCTTATCTTTCTCACCCAAATTTAACCAGAATGCAGTCTGATTATATTAATGCATATAGTAGGATGCAATTTTTGGAAAAGGAATTTGAAAGACAGAAACGTTTATATGAAGCAGAGGTAGGATCTGGAAAAACTTTTCAACAGACCCAATCCGATTACCAGTCTGTACAAGGTGAAGTACGGGGGTACGAATCACAATTACGCCAGTTAAACCTAAATGCTTCCCAGGTTAGAGACGGTGAATTATATGAATATATTCCGGTAGTAAGCCCAATTGGAGGTTATATAGAAAAAGTACTGGTGCAGATAGGACAGTATGTGGAGCCGCAAACCAGCATGTTTATGGTAGTTGATAATGAACATGTTCATGCCGATCTAATGGTTTTTGAAAAAGATATTTATAAGGTGAAAGAAGGCCAAAAGATTGCGTTTACACTGGAATCGGTTCCAGGCAGTAATTTAACCGGGGAAATTTATTCAGTGGGGAAACAATTTGAACAAAACCCCAAAGCGGTACATGTGCATGCAGAAATCGATAATAAAGAAGATTTTCTAATTCCGGGGATGTATATAAACGGAAAAATCAGGACGGGTGAAGAAGCTGTTCCTGCCTTACCGGAAGAAGCAATAATTGAAGAAGAAGGAAATCCCTACATCTTTACGGCCCAAAAACACCAGGAAGATGGTGAAACCGAGTGGGAATTGAAACCGGTGCAGGTAAGAACGGGAATAACTGAAGATGGTTGGGTTGAAATTAAACTGCTGGAGCCTCTGCCTGAAGGTACTTTGGTTGCTTATAATAATGCCTATTATCTGGTCTCTGAAATGCAGAAAAGCCAGACTTCCCATGGTCATTAAATTAAAAAAAATAGATGGATGGACTCTCTGTTAAATGTTTGTCTTGATTAAAATTCCAGAGGGTTCATCCTTAATACTAAATTAAAACCACAGTAATGAAAGAAATAAAAGCATTTATAAAGCCAAAACGGGTTCAAATAGTGATAGAATCCCTTAGCGAAAGCGGATTCAAAAGTATGACGCTGTCTCAGGGGGAAGGTACCGGAGCATTTAAAGCAAAAGGCGCATCACCTTCTTTAGATTTCCGTGTAACCGACAGCCCGGTGGTAAAGTTAGAACTGGTATGTCAAAATGAAGAAGCACAATCGGCTATCAATATCATCCTGGAAAACGGGAAAACACCGGATCCAGGTGATGGCATCATTTATTTGTCTGACATTGAAGATGCTTTCAAGATAAAAACCGGGGAATCCTTAAAGCGTTAAATTTTCTAAACCCTTTTACGCCCAATGGAAAAAATAGTAAAAAAGTTAGAAAGCAAAGGCATCCGCCCTACGGCAATGCGCCTGATGACCTATAAACGGTTGGCACAATTGAATGTGGCCATTAGTTTAGGCGACCTTGGGAAAGATTTCGAAAGCTCGGAAAGGAGTACGCTTTTCCGTACTATGAAGACATTTGAAGAAAAAGGAATTGTGCATCAAATTGAGGATGGCACCGGCATCATTAAATATGCCCTGTGTGAAGACAATTGTGAATGCGAGGTGGGTAACGACCTTCACTTACATTTTCATTGCAATAGTTGCGGGGAAACCGTGTGCCTTACAGAACATAAAATCCCTCAGATAAATCTGCCCGAAGGTTACGTGGCAGAGGATATTAATCTGGTGGCTAAGGGAGTCTGTGAGAAATGTAGCAATGACTTGGATTAAGTTTTTTGATTTAAAAAATTGGAACAATGATGAAAATTTATAAAAAAGAAAACAAGGTATATATGGTAGCTCAAAATAGATTGGATGCTACCGATTATGACAATTTGATATCTCAATTAAAAAACCATATACAGGCAAACCATAAAGTATACTGGTATATTGAAATGGAAAATTTTGAGGGGTGGACTGCAAGTGCGTATTGGAAGGGCATTGAACTGAAACTTCCGAATGAAGAACGCGTTAAAAAGGTTGCATTGGTGGGAATTACAAAATGGCAGGAACAGTTTACCGAAGTTTTGATACCCTTTACAAAGGCACATATTAAATTCTTTAGCCTTGAAGAAAAACATTTGGCCAAGGAATGGATGGAGAAAGGAAATCATTAAAAAAGTTAAATAAATTTAAACAGAAAGATTATGATGGACAACTGGAATTTTGGGGGAATGCACTGGATATGGTGGGGGCTTTGGATAATCCTCATCTTTTGGATATTCTTAATTCCTTATCCCACCCCGGGACAAAATAGACGGAAGGATAAGGCTATGGAAGCCCTGAGAGAACGATACGCCCGGGGCGAGATAAGCGATGAGGAATTTGAACAAAAGAAGAAAGTCCTTCAGGATAAGAAGAAGTAGTTATAAGGCACAGGCATCGAAAGCGATGGCACCTATGGCTTATAAAAGAAGGTAAAAATGAAAAAACGCAAAGTATTTGTTTTTATATTCATTGGATTAGCCCTTGGCTTATTTATAATACAGCCCCTGGTTATTTCACTCCACATGTATGACATGCAGGGAGGTAATGGCGAATGGTGGAAATCTCTGCTTGCTTCATATCAGCAGGAAGTTAGTTCATGGGATTTGGATCAAGCCATCATCAAATTGCTATTTGGACTGCTGGGCATTGCCTTGTCGCTTATGTTTATGGTCAGGCAAAGAATATTTCAATTGACCGGAAGAAGAGATAAGCTGGAGGAGATCAGGGAGCTGATTGCGGCAGGAGAAAACCAGCAAGTAGAATTTAAATCTACCTTGAGATGGGATTTGAGGCAGTTTAAACCGAATAAGGCTTTGGAGGACGTAATAGCAAAAACAATTGCCGGGTTTATGAACACCCAAGAAGGGCATTTAATTATCGGAATTGATGATGAAGGTAGTATTCTGGGGCTGGAACAGGATTGCGGTACTTTAAAAAAACCTGGCAAGGACGGGTTTGAGCAATATATAATGCAATTGGTGTCCCTCAAGTTCGGCACTCATTTTTGCCCTTTGGTTAAAGTGGCCTTTTACCAATTCGAAGAAAAGGATATCTGTTATGTAAGGGTTCACAAATCACAAAAACCTGTGTATTTGAATTTGGGCGATCGTTCGCATTTCTTTATCAGAACCGGGAACGGAACCCGCGAGTTGGATATGCCTGAGGCTCTGGAGTATTTGGAGATACACTTAAATTAATATAAACCCTATAAAATTGAAAAAATGATATAGGTATTGGACATAGAAAAAGAAAACTTGATTGCTGCTAAAATCAATGGTAGAATCACGAAGAAGGATATAAAAAACCCATCCGCTAATCCACAATATCATCGAAAAAAGTCATAAAATTTGTAGGCGAAAAAAATAGCAGGAATGGGTCGTTAAAGCTACTCATTTCTTTACCGGTTCAGAAGTCAAATATTTTGACCTTCAGGATAAGGAACAAGCAAAAAACTGGATACAAATAACTAAGGATATGAAAAAACTAAAAATCAAAATTCCCGTAATCCTTCCACAGGTACCTAATGAAAAAGACGCTTGTGTGGAAAGGCTAATTAAGGAACTGGAAGCCGAAAATGGCCTTGAAAAAGTCCACATAGCGGATGATCAGGAAGATACGGTGCCACAATTGTGCTTTCATTACGATCCGGATATAATTTCTATTGACCGCATTCAATCATTGGCAGAAAGAACCGGGGCTGAAATTACCGCGAAATATGGACATTTGCTTATAGAGGTTGAGGGGATTAGACATACCCGGCATGCAAGGACTATAGAAAAGAGTCTGTTGAATATCAATGGTGTTTTGGAAGCTTCCGCCAATGCCGGAGGAATGATCCGTTTAGAATATGATAAACGGGAAACAAGTTTTGATGAGATAACTACAAAGCTCGAAAAAGAAAACCTACAAGTTAAAAAAAGCTCCTCTGCTGAGAATAAGGGCTTTAAATCTGCCGAAAAGAATCCTCAAAATTTAAATAAAGAAAAGGTAAGGGATATAGAAGAACAAAAGCATAAAGATACTGATCTCCAGAATCATAGAGAAGCGGATAGCCACGGGGCCGGGGAAGAACATTCCCACGCCCACGGAGGTATTTTTGGGAAAAACACCGAACTTATTTTTGCTATTATTTGTGGTGCTCTTTTGGGTATTGGTTTTGGTTTGTCCTACGTAACATCAATACCGGAATGGGTCAGCTTATCCCTATACATAGGTGCCTACTTTTTTGGAGGTTACTTTACAGCAAAAGAAGCCATACAGACCGTAGCCAAAGGTGGATTTGAAATTGATTTTCTCATGTTGGTCGCAGCTATAGGAGCAGCTATTCTTGGGGAATGGGCTGAAGGAGCTTTGTTATTATTTCTCTTTAGCCTGGGGCATGCCTTGGAGCATTATGCAATGAACAAAGCACGAAAATCTATAGCTGCACTGGCAGAACTGGCGCCAAAAACAGCTTTGGTTAAGAAAAATGGTAAAACGGAAGAAGTTGGTATCGAAAAACTCAATATTGGGGATATCATTGTGGTGAAACCAAATAGTAAAATATCTGCAGATGGCGTAGTGGTAGATGGGCAGAGTAGTGTTAACCAGGCTCCAATAACCGGGGAGAGTGTACCGGTAGATAAAGTTCCCGTAGAAGATGTTGAGAAGGATTACTCAGAGGTAGATGATATTAAAGATGAAAACCGCGTTTTTGCCGGAACGATCAATGGGAACAATACTTTGGAGATTAAAGTTATCAAAGCAGCCAAAGATTCAACGCTTTCCCGATTGGTGAAACTGGTTAACGAAGCTCAGACTCAAAAATCGCCTACCCAGTTGCTCACCGATAAATTTGAAAAATATTTTGTGCCGTCCGTCCTTATTTTGGTCGGGATTCTTTTGTTTGCTTTTTTAGTTATTGACGAACCCTTTAGCGCCAGCTTTTACAGGGCGATGGCCGTATTAGTAGCTGCAAGTCCCTGTGCGTTGGCAATCTCGACCCCAAGTGCTGTATTAAGTGGAGTGGCCAGAGCTGCCCGTGGCGGGGTATTAATTAAAGGAGGGCGCCCTCTGGAGGACCTGGGGGTTATTACCGCCCTAGCCTTTGATAAAACCGGAACTCTAACGGAAGGAAAGCCAAAACTTACCCAAGTGGTGCCACTTGGGGATATTTCAGACAATGAACTTCTCAAAATAGCAGTAGCCGTGGAAGGTCTTAGTGATCACCCCCTGGCCAAAGCTGTAGTTCGTGATGGAAAAGAGCGTCTGGAAGGCGAGGAAATCCCAAATGCCTCTAATTTAGAGGCAGTTCTGGGTAAAGGGATTAAAGCATCATTTGGCAATGATAAAATCTATATAGGTAACCTCGACCTGTACGAAGGGCTTGATGAGAGTACACCTTCCGAAAAAATAGCTACGAAAGTGCGTGGTCTTGAAGGTGGTGGAAATACAACAATGCTTATACGAAAAAATGAAGAATATATAGGCATCATTGCATTAATGGATACCCCTCGTGAAGCCGCCAAGGGAACCCTTAAAAAATTAAAAGAAATAGGAATTAAACGAATGATCATGCTTACTGGTGATAACCAGAAGGTAGCAGACGCAGTAGCAGAAGAAATAGGATTGACCGATGCCTGGGGTAGTTTATTACCGGAAGAAAAAGTGGATGCTATAAAAGAATTAAAAGAAAAGGAATCCAAGGTGGCAATGGTGGGCGATGGCGTTAATGATGCCCCTGCCATGGCAAACAGCACTGTAGGAATAGCTATGGGTGCTGCGGGAAGTGATGTAGCCCTGGAAACGGCGGATATTGCGCTAATGGCCGATAAGTTGGAAACCCTGCCCTTTGCCATAGGTTTAAGCAGGAAGGCAAAGGCGATTATCAGGCAAAACCTTTGGGTTAGCCTTGGTATTGTGGCCCTGCTTATACCTTCAACCATATTCGGCTTGGCAAATATTGGAGTGGCGGTAGTAATCCATGAAGGTTCGACGCTTCTGGTGGTTTTTAATGCGTTAAGGCTTTTGGCTTATAAAAAAGATTAGATCCGGACTTAGACTGTTTTTCGAAAGAATATAAAATGACAAAAACGGAAAAAAAATTATCGTCAAAAGGGATACGTCCCACTGAAATGAGGTTGAAAATTTACAAATACCTCAAAAGGAAAACTTATGCAGTAAGTTTAAATGAAATGCAAAAAGTCTTTATCAATAAAAATATCAAAACAGCCAATAAGACCACTTTCTACAGGGCGATAAAGCTCTTTGAGAAAAAAAGCATGGTGCACCAAATTGACGATGGAACTGCTTTTGCAAAATATGCGATTTCCGATGAAAACGCCAAAGGTAAACACAGTACAGATTTACATATGCACTTTCATTGTACCAATTGTAAGAAAACAATCTGTTTACCAAATAAAATATCGGAAGAGAGTTTGCCAAACCAGTATGAGGTGAACGATGTGAACCTAGTTTTAAAAGGGATATGTAAAAACTGTAGTAAAAAATAATAGGTGGGAGTGCCTTAAGCCTGAATCCCAGCCCCCAATGGTCAAGCTTAAGGTTTTTTCCACCGTAACTAACTTAAAAAAATGTGAATATGGAAAAATTTGATGTAACTATAATAGGATCTGGCCCGGGCGGGTATGTAAGTGCGATCCGTTGCGCCCAATTAGGATTAAAAGTAGCCATTATTGAAAGGTACAACACGCTTGGCGGCACCTGCCTTAACGTGGGCTGTATCCCGTCAAAAGCCTGGTTGGAAGCCTCTGAGCATTATTACAAACTCAAGCATCAATTCGAAAATTTTGGGATTGATGTTAAAGAGGCCAATGTCGATATCCTGAAAATGAACCAAAGGGTTCAGGATGTGGTACAGGAAATCATCAATGGTGTTGATTATCTGATGAAAAAGAACAAGGTTGCCGTCTATCAAGGCCACGGCACCATCAAGGACAAAAACACGATTGAGATTAAGGGCGGGGACAAAACGGAAACCATAACAACCGATAAAATCATCATTGCCACAGGGTCCAAACCCGCTTCACTGCCCAATATTAAAATAGACAAAAAGCGTATCATCTCTTCCACCGAAGCCCTTGCCCTACAGGAAATCCCCAAGCACTTAATGGTCGTTGGGGGTGGCGTTATCGGTGTTGAGATAGGTTCCGTATTCGCCCGCCTGGGTTCAAAGGTTTCCATAGTAGAATATTTTGATAGCCTTATCGCCACTATGGACGGCGCACTGGGACATCAATTGCACCGTTCCCTTAGAAAACAGGGAATTGATTTTTATTTGGAACATAAGGTGACAAACGCAACGGCAACTGAGGATAAAGTAGAATTGAAAGCGGAAAATCTTTCCGATAAAGAAGAAATGAGTTTAGATGGCGATTACTGTCTTATGGCCATTGGCCGAAAACCATACACCGCCAGTTTAGGGCTTGAAAATATAGGAGTGGAAACCAATGAGAAAGGACAGATAACGGTAGATAAAAACCTTGAAACCAATGTCAAGGGTGTGTATGCCATTGGGGATGTAATCCGGGGGGCAATGCTTGCCCATAAAGCCAGTGAAGAAGGCGTTTTTGTAGCCGAAAGCATAGCAGGTCAAAAGCCACATATCAATTATTCCCTTATCCCAAATATCGTGTACACCCAGCCTGAGGTCGCCGGTGTAGGCTTGACGGAAGAAGAACTGAAGAAGACCAATAGAAGTATAAAAACGGGCTCTTTTCCCTATAAGGCAAACGCACGGGCGAAGATAAGTATGGATACGGATGGTTTTATCAAGGTAATCGCAGATAAGGAAACCGATGAGATATTGGGCGTGCATATGATAGGCCCTCGCATAGCAGACAGTTATACCGAAGCGGTGGTAGCGATGGAATTTAGGGCGGCTGCCGAGGATATTGCAAGAATGTCACACGGTCACCCCACATTTTCCGAGACCTTTAAGGAGGCCTGTCTGGCAGCTACCGAAGACAGGGCGTTGCATATTTAAAGTTGACCTAACAGTAAGTTCTTAAAAATTAAGACGCTACTGAGCTTTTTGAAATATTAAGGTTTAAGTAATGAACTCAAAAAACAGATAAGATAAAATGGGGCAATCAGTTCGAAATCAATCCACTATTGGGTATATCAGGGAAACGGCAACAAAGTTCCTCGACAGGGAAACAGCTGGGGGGATTTTTTTAATAATTGCTACTATAGTTGCCCTTCTTTTAGCTAATTCAAAGTGGGCAGGTGCCTATCATCATTTTCTTGGCGATGAATTGCTTTTTGAATTTTCCGAGCATCTTAGTTTTGGGCTAACAATTGAAGAATGGATCAATGATGGCCTAATGGCAATTTTCTTTTTGGTTGCCGGCCTTGAATTGAAGAGGGAGGTTATGGTGGGGGAATTATCTTCAATTAAAAAAGCCTCAGCCCCATTGTTGGCAGCTTTAGGTGGCATGGCAGTTCCGGCCCTCATTTTTATTAGCCTAAATTTAGGCACTGAAAATATAAAGGGTTGGGGCATCCCTATGGCTACCGATATCGCATATTCACTAGGGATTATTGGCCTACTGGGAAAAAATGTCCCCAGGCAGTTAAAAACATTTTTAATAGCCCTCGCTATTGCTGACGATATAGGTGCCATATTGGTGATAGCATTGTTTTATAGCAACGAGTTGAGCTGGATATACCTTGGATCGGGCATGGGGGCATTTGGGTTATTATTATTAATGAATTGGACTGGGATCAAAAATTTGATTTGGTATATTATTATTGGGATCATCTTATGGTATTGCTTCCTTAATTCGGGGATCCATCCAACTATTGCGGGAGTACTTTTTGCCATTACCATTCCAATAGTGCCCAAATTAGACAGTAAAATATTAAAAGAAAGGACCGCCACAAACGTTACTAATCTTGAGAAAACAGAGCTGGAAAAATTAAATCCTCTTCAGGATAAAAAACAACAAATAATTTTAAAAGCTATTAAAACAGATACTGAGAATTCAAGGCCTCCTTTGCTCAAACTGGAAAATTCCCTTGTTGATTTCAATGCTTTCTTTATCATTCCAATTTTTGCAGTCGCGAATGCGGGAGTAAAGCTCGATGTAAATTTAATTGAGGTTGTTTCCGGTTCTTTAGGGCTGGGGATCCTTTTGGGATTAGCTATTGGGAAAGTAACAGGGATTGGTATTTTTACATTGATCGGGCAAAAACTTGGAGTTTCCGAATTACATATTACACTAAACTGGAAACATATAATTGGAATTGGTATGATCGCGGGAATTGGCTTTACCATGTCCCTTTTTATTACCAATCTCGCATTTAATGATCAGGAATTGATTAAAATTTCGAAAATAAGCATTTTGATAGCTTCATTACTTGCAGCTATTGGCGGTGCGGTAATTCTCTTATTAACTTCCAATAAAGGAAGGAAAAATATAGTTAAGTGATATGGGAGAAATGAACAAAAGTACTTTTATAGTAAGTCAAATGGACTGTCCTTCAGAAGAACAGATGATCCGGATGAAATTGGAATCTTATGCTCAAGTGAAATATTTGGATTTTGATATACCCAATCGAAAACTTGAAGTATATCACCTTGAAGGGAATGAGGAAATCAAAGCCTCGATTTCAGAATTAAAATTAGGTGATAAATTTATGGGGACCGAAGAAGCCGAGCCTCCCGTAATAGAAGACCAATCCAAACAGAAAACAATCCTTTGGTGGGTCCTGGGGATAAATTTCGGCTTTTTCATTATCGAAATGACCACGGGGTGGATTTCTTCTTCTATGGGCCTAATTGCAGATTCTTTGGATATGCTGGCAGATTCGATAGTATATGCGCTAAGTTTATTTGCAGTAGGTGGTGCCATTTCCAGAAAAAAGAAGGTGGCAAAATTCAGCGGCTACTTTCAAATTGCATTGGCAACACTTGGTTTTGCAGAGGTATTAAGAAGGTTTTTTACAAGTAGTGAAACACCAATGTTCGAATGGATGATCATAGTTTCCATTTTAGCCTTACTGGGGAACCTTATTTCGCTCTGGTTGATAAATAAGGCCAAAAGTAAGGAGGCGCATATGCAGGCCAGTGCTATTTTTACGTCCAATGATATCATCGTAAACGGCGGGGTGATACTGGCCGGGGTGCTGGTCTATTTTCTGGATAGCAAATGGCCCGATTTGGTAATTGGCGGCATCGTTTTCACGTTTGTAATGCGGGGCGCCATAAGAATTTTAAAATTATCTAAATAATGCAAATATATGTTGCACAAGACGTTGGGCAAGAATAAGGAAATTATGAATAAAAGTAGTGTAGCATTATTAATTTTACTGTTGTTGGTAATAGACCAGGCCATAAAGATTTATGTGAAGACCCATTTTTATTATGGCGAGGAATATTTTGTGTTTGGCCTGGATTGGTTTCGCTTACATTTTTTGGAGAATGCCGGCATGGCCTGGGGCTTTAAATTTGGCGAAGGTTATCTGGCCAAATTTGTTTTAATACTATTTCGCTTCGTAGCCGTTATTTGGGGGACCTTTTATATCAAAAAGATGATACGTGAAGGATATGCAAAAGTCTTTATAATCTGTGCCGCATTTATATACGCAGGTGCATTGGGCAATTTGATTGACGGTGCATTTTACGGACTGATTTTTGAAAAAAGTGATCCCGCACTTCGCAATATTGCAGAAATATTCTCCTCAGGCGGTGGTTATGCCGGATTTTTAAATGGCAATGTGGTGGATATGTGGTACTTCCCTATTATTGATACAAGGCTTCCGGAATGGCTGCCATTATGGGGAGGTAATGAATTTACTTTTTTCGACCCTGTATTCAATACCGCAGATGTTTGGATTAGCACGGGAGTGATTTTACTCCTGATCTTTCAAAGCCAACAAAAAAAAGACCAGAAAATATCGGATAAGAAAAAGTTGAAATATACTGAAAGTAACAGGACAATTATAAAAATCGATTAGTTATGAACGCTTGGCTTTGGGTAGTAGTATTGGGATTGGCAGCTTGGGCTGCCCATTGGGGTGCTGATCAACTCCTTACCCCTTTAAAGATGCTGCGCAAACAATGGGGGCTTACTGCTTCTGCAGGGGCAGCTTTCCTGGCTATTGTAACAGCGAGCCCTGAAGTGGCGATAAATATTACGAGCGCCGCCCGTGGGGTATCTGATATCGGGTTGGGGAATTTGCTTGGTTCCAATATCATTTCCATTCCGCTCATGGTAACCATTGCATACTTTGCTTCCAGAAGAAAGTTTAAAAACAATAAGGAGCATCAAAAACATTTGGATGCCAACCTGCTGGCCCTGAACAAACGTTCCGTCTCGGTATTATCTATCCCCTATCTGGTAATTATCGGGTTGGTGGCTATATTAACGCTTCCCAAAGCCTGGCGTGGATTACAACCCATTGATGGGTGGATCATGCTGGCTGCCTATGCGGCTTTTTTAACGCATGCCATTATAAAAGGCAGGGAAAAGGGTCAGAAGGTAGAATGGGATAAAAAGAAAATATGGCTTTCGGTTGCAGGGGCCCTGGCCATAGCCGTGGGGGCTTTTTTTATTGTAAAAGCTACCGAAAATATTGTTTCGGCACTGAATATTTCCGAAATTGTTGGAGGGTTGTTTATCACCGGAATTATGACTACCGCCCCTGAAATATTCAAAACATGGAGTGTGGTAAAGGGAGGTGAAGTGACTGCGGGTACCACCAGTGTGATTGCAGATAATGCCGTTACCATGACAGTGGCATTTTTCCCCCTGGCACTGGTAACGACCCCAATCGAAGATTTCCAGTTGTTTTGGGTCAACCTGGCTTTTGTAGGACTGATGCCGCTTTTATATTCAGTATTTGTCCATCAAAGCAAGGAACTTCACGGGTTCAGCAGATGGCAGATATTCGTTTTCGATGCAGCGTATATTGTATATCTTTTAACTATGGTGTTTTTTGTTCTAAAACTATTTTAAAAAATGAAGGAGGATTTATTTAAGGATTACCAGGAGAGGCTTAATGTGCTGGATGAAAATATTAGAGCAGTAGCATTAAAATATGCAAGGGATTTCTATTTGAACAAAAATTGTTCAAAAGAAGAGGCTATTGAGCGTGGCATCGTAAAGGCAGAGATGGAAAAAAGGAATTTAGATAGAAATGGATAATATATTACTAATAGTATTATGGCAGAATTAAAAAAATCTCTGGGTACTCTTCGCCTTACTTTTTATGGTGTAGGTACCATTGTTGGTGCTGGAATATATACTGTAATTGGTGCAGCCGCTGGACAGGCGGGAACAGACCTTTGGTTGAGTTTTATTTTTGCCGCCATTGCGGCCAGTGTCTCGGCAATGTCGTATGCAGAGCTGTCCTCTACCTATCCTAATGCCGGTGCAGAATTCATTTTTGTACGGAAAGCTTTTCCAAAAATCGACATTCCATCTTTTCTAACAGGTTGGACGATTGCATTTCACAGTTCGGCCACCATCGCCGCGGTGCTACTTGCTTTTTCAGGGTATTTCAATACGTTTTTTAACATCCCTTCCTTACTGGTTAGCTATGCTGTGCTACTGATTCTTGCATTTATAAGCATTACGGGCATCAAAAAATCATCTACCGCCAATATCATTATGGTCAGTATTCAGCTATTGGGATTGTTTATTCTTATTGCGGTCGGACTTTTGGAAACAGGACCACCAAAATCAGAATTTTTTAAAGTGGAGTCCTTTTCCGGCACCCTGGCAGCGACTGCTACCTTATTTTTTGTTTATACCGGCTTTGAGCATATGGCAGCATTGGGTTCCGAGGTAAAAAATCCGGGCAAGACGATTCCGAGGGCATTTTTATTGACAATGGTGTTTACCACAATTATATACCTACTAATATCTTTTACGGTACTCAATATAAGTGACCCCGCAGAAATAGCAAAGGTAAATTCCCCATTGTCGCTGGCCGCTTCAAATTTAAATTCCTGGTTGCCCGTAGCCCTGGCAGTTGCGGCACTTTTTGCTACGGCTAATGCGGCTTTTAGTGGCATTATTTCCATTAGCAGGTTGCTTTTCGGTATGGCAAGCGTGGGCGAGCTTCCAAAATTTATGACCAAGACCAATGCACAGAAAGTACCCTGGGTAACTACACTGGTGGTTATGGCTGCGGTAGCGGCATTTTTGTTATTGGGAGATATTAAAATTGTCGCAGGAATGTCCTCTTTAGGGGCGTTACTCGTTTTTGTAGCTGTGAATATTGCACTCATCGTTTTGCGTTATAAAGCACCTGACAAAGAAAGACCTTTTAAAGTTCCCCTTTCCATAGGGAAAGTACCTATCCTACCCATTTTGGCCATAATTATTAGCCTGTCTCTGGTAGTTCAGTTTAACTGGCAGGTGTATGTTGCTTTTGTGGGAGCAATTATAGTGGGCATCGTGCTGGATTATTTTTTGGACAAAAAGTCAAAGAATGAGATGGATCCCGAAAAAGAAAAAGAACTGTTCAACCATTAAAATGAAGCTATGGAATGGACCTTTGAAGAATTTAAAACCAGTTTGGATGGCCTCCATCCTGCAGTGAAGCAAAAAGCCCTGGAAATTGCTAAAAGTCTGGTTATAGAAAAGAATTATACTAAGGGAAATGCCATAAAAGAAGGAATTATGAAAGCTGAAGAATGGTTTTACGATTTAGGCGGTTAATAATTAATAAAAATAGATATGTTACAAATTATAGAGATTTCAGGAGATAATATTATTGCAACCAGAGCATCGGGAGATTTATCCGAAATGGATATTGAGAAGGTACATCCCATTATTCATGCTATTTTGGACAAAGGATTAAACGTACGCTGGTATTTTGAAATGGAGAATTTTACCGGCTGGGATTTTCCAGGCCTGTGGGAAGATCTAAAAATGGATACTGCCCACGCAAAAGATTATGAAAAAATCGCCATGGTAGGTGATAAAAAATGGCAGGACTGGATTACAAAGTTCATGAAACCTTTTACCAATGCTGAAGTAAAATATTTTGACTTAGAGGAAAAGGAGATTGCCAAAAAGTGGATTAAACAATAAAGCTTTTATTTAAACAATTAATTGAAAAACTGAATGTATAATTAAAATTAAAAAACCATGAAAATAATAGTTCCGATTGATTTTAGTCAAAGTTCCAAAATTGGAGTTGAGTATGCCATAAAGGTGGCCGAATCTTTAAATTCAGAAATTATCTTTGTTCATGCCTATTCTTGCAAAAAACGGTCATAGTATA
>NZ_ARYN01000016.1 GCF_002094855.1 Zunongwangia atlantica 22II14-10F7 | reverse complement strand
TCCACGTGGTAAGCAGCTTCACGGCCCATGGAGATGCGGGAAGTTTTATGAAGTTATAAAGTCTTTAAATTCTAACCAGAACATTTCCATTTGATGCATATTTTCAGCAAAGAAATGTTTTACTTTAGGCCAATCACTTTTATTGTTTATGCTAACTTTATCTTGTAATTCAATATAAATGCGTGAAATCGTTTTTCCTTCAGGTAATTCATACGCTGCATCAAATACGATATTAGCCAAATATTCGGACTTTAAAATAGTTTTTAAAGATTCTAATTTTTCGAAATAATAAGCTTGTATTATTATATCGTCACTTTCAATATCTAAGGATACTATAGCTCTTTTTTGCGCGAATGTAAATTTCAGTTGAATTTCTTTAACTTTAGTATTGTAGAGTATCCACTTTCTTGAATATTCCTGACCAAAACTTGTCCAAAATTCCTGTCTTATTTTTTTACTTTCTTCTCTGCTAAACATAGATTACATGAAATAAGCTAGTAATATTCCTAATATTATAACGCACAATTTAGATGCGTTAAATTTGTGATCTTTTGAAGCTTCAAATAAAATGGTGGTTGATATGTGCAGAAAAACACCAATTACTACTGCATTAATATACGAACCGTAATTTTGAATGAAATCGAATTGTAGTTTAATAAAGCTACCTAATGGTGTCATTAAAGCGAATAATATTAAAAACAAAGAGGCTTTTAAATGACCAATTTTAGAATTGAATAAGAATATACTTAAGATGGCTGCTACTGGAATTTTATGGATTGCGACGCCATATAATAAATGCGAACTTTCACTAAGCGGAAATCCTTCTAATAGAGAATGTATGCCTAGGCTGATAAGAAGCATTAAAGGGAATTGCTTAGAATTTGGGTCGTGATGCATGTGGCCATGCTCTAATCCTTTAGATATAAATTCTAATATAATTTGGAAAAGAAGACCTAATAGGATAAAAACTCCAACTTCTTTTCCTTGTGTTTCATAAACTTCAGGTAGTAGTTCGAATACGGTAACCGATAATAGATAAGCCCCACTAAAAGATAATAATAGCTTAAAAGAAGCCGATGACGATGGTTTTAAAAATCGAGAAATTAAATAACCTATAAGAACTGCTAAAAGTGGTAAAATAAAAATCATTAAATATATTGCTATTAATTATGGCGATGCTTAGTCGGTTATTTTGTTAAATGATTTCAGGGGGAATTATTTTTTTAAGCAATTTGGCTTAGGTTATTATTTGCTGCGAAAATAATGTAATTTTGCCACTCTTTAAAAGAATGACTATGCAAGGTAATTTTAAAATGATCGCTAAAACTTTCTTTGGCTTTGAACCAATTTTAGCAAAAGAGCTAAGGGATCTTGGCGCTATGGATGTTAAGGAAGGTAATAGAATGGTTAGTTTTGTGGGTGATAAAGGTTTTATGTATAAGGCAAATCTTTGTTTACGCACTGCGATTAAAATTTTAAAGCCTTTTGCTGGTTTTAAAGTATTTTCTGAAGATGATTTATATCAAAATATAAAAAAGCTTGATTGGGAGGCTGTGTTAGATGTTAACGGCAGTCTGGCAGTAGATGCTACTTTACATTCAGAAGTATTTACACATTCAAAATATATTTCTTTAAAAACAAAGGATGCTATAGTAGATCGATATCGTGAGCGATATGATAAAAGACCAAATGTCGATTTAAAATTTCCAGATTTACGTGTAAATATACATATTGAAAAGACCTGGTGTAATGTTTCCTTAGATACCAGTGGAGATTCTCTACATAAAAGGGGGTATCGTACTGCAACTAATATTGCACCTATTAATGAAATTTTAGCTGCCGGAATGATTTTAAAATCTGGCTGGCACGGGCAATGTGATCTATTAGATCCAATGTGTGGTAGTGGAACAATTCCTATAGAGGCGGCAATGATTGCCTGTAATATACCGGCAAATATAAATCGAAAAGAATTTGGATTTGAACGTTGGAAGGATTGGGATGAAGATTTATTCGAGAAGATTGAAGCTTCAAGCATGAAGAAGGTTAAAGATTTTCATTTTGAAATTGTTGGTTATGATAAAGCGCCTTCAGCAGTAGAAAAGGCTAAGGACAATGTAAAAAATGCTAATTTGTCTGAGTTTATTAAAATTGAAAGAGCCGATTTTTTTGAGACTGAAAAATTAAATGATCGTCACTTACATATGGTTTTTAATCCGCCTTACGGGGAAAGACTTCAGATAAATATTGCTGAATTTTATCAAAAACTAGGAGACACATTGAAACAGAATTATCCTGGAACTGAAGCATGGTTTATTACTTCAGAAGATGAAGCACTTAAAAATGTAGGTTTAAGACCATCTAGAAAAGTTAAAATGTTTAATGGTGGGCTAGAGTCTCGTTTCCTTAAATATGAAATTTATGAGGGATCAAAAAAGCGAAAGAAACAATTCTAATTTTTCGCTTTTTTGAAGATAGGAATTAAATAAGAGATGGAATAGCCATATCCAATACCAAAATTGCTGTCATCAAAAGTACGCCCAAAACCGGGTATGGTAAGATTATCGAAACCAGCTGGTGTGGTTTGGCTTAATCTTCTTTTAAGTTGAACATTTGCCGATAGGTAGAGGTTTTTAAGAACTTCAACCTTAAATCCGGCCATTAGCTCTATCCAACTTGCGGTTAATCCTGAAGTTTCGATACCTTCAAATCTTATATCATCACCAAAATAATCGTTAGTGGTGTATATTTGATATTCTTCAATATCCTGGCTAAATGTAGAAAATCCATAGCGTAAACCTGCAAAAACGATATTTTGCATCCCTTCCCAGTTTTCGTATGCATTATAATTGGCTCCAATCTTTACAAAACTTCCGGAAGAAGAAACTTTTATGTAATCTTCGCCAAAAGGAAGTGTTTCGTTTCCAATTTCTGCGGCTAAATAGTAATTATCGTAGAGTCTTAGGTCAGCTTCAACCATAAAACCGGTGTAATCTTCATCTAGAACTGTTCTGGCTAGTTTACTAATATCAATTCCAACGCGTAATCCATACTTTTCTTTATAAATAGTATCTGCCGACTCTAAAATAATCTCTTCTTCTGTTGGATTTTGGGCAAATAAAAAATTGCAACCTATAAATAAGAATAGTGCACTAAAAATTAAAGTCGATTTTGTATAATTTCGGTATGTTTTTTTAGGCATTACTCAAAATAGATATTTAAATGGGCGGTTAAAGCATCTTCATCATCTTCGTCTACATCTCCAAAATTATATGAAACGATGTCATCTACCAAAAACTCCATTCTGGTGATCCATCGATCATCTTCGCCTCCATCTGTGATGTAATCTATGTTCAAATAGTTTACTTTAAATGAACAGGCCCGGTTGATATATTCTTCCTCAGGTTCATAATTGAACTCTATAATATCGATGTTGGTTTCTAGGCTATTGTCTTCATCCTCCACAATTTCCCCATTTTCATCGTAAATAGGTCCGTTATATATAAACTCATATTGTGTAGAATTTTCACCAGTTTTCAGCGGGATACTTATGCTTTGGCTATTTTCTCTATACAGTAGCATGTCTAATGGATCTCTACCAACTTCGCGAACCGTTAAGTTAACTGAAGTTCTTGGTTCTCTAGTAGTAGCATCAAAGAAATTGATTACCAACATTGGTGTGGTATCTACCGTTTCTGGACAAATGTCATCTCTTTGGCATCCTGCAAAAATTATCAGGATGAAAATAGATAAAATAAAATCTCTTTTATAATTAATAAACCTCATTATTTTCTTTCTAAACAAACCACATTCTCTACATGAAATGTTTGTGGAAACATATCTACCGGCTGCACTTTGGTCACTTTGTAATGCTCGTCTAATAAAGCTAAGTCTCTGGCTTGTGTTGCAGAATTACAACTTACGTAAACAATTTTTTTAGGTAAAATACCTATAATTTGAGCAACTACATCTTTATGCATTCCGTCTCTTGGTGGATCTGTAATGATAACGTCTGGATGGCCATGTTTATTGATAAATTTTTCAGTAAAAACTTTTTTCATGTCTCCAGCAAAGAATTGGGTATTATCTATACCATTTCTTTCAGCATTTTCTATGGCATCACTTATGGCTTCAGGAACAGCTTCAACACCAATTACTTTTTTAGCCTGTTTTGCAACAAATTGAGCAATAGTTCCTGTACCGGTATAAAGATCGTAAACTAATTCATCACCTTTAAGGTCTGCGAAATCTCGAGTAACTTTATATAACTCGTAAGCCTGCGCAGAGTTTGTTTGATAGAAGGATTTAGCATTAATTTTAAATTTAAGACCTTCCATTTCCTCGAAAATATGATCCTGGCCTTTATAGCAAATTACCTCCTGGTCGTAAATAGTATCATTTCCCTTGTTATTGATAACGTATTGAAGTGAGGTGATTTCAGGAAATTCTTCAGCAACAGCATTTAATAAAAGTTCTCTAACAGCTTTATTTTCTTCGTAAAACTGGATAAGAACCATAATTTCACCTGTACTGGCCGTTCTTATCATTAAAGTACGTAAAAGCCCACTTTGTGCTCTGGTATTAAAAAAAGGAATATCGTTTTGAGTAGCAAAGATCTTTACGAAATTTCTAATGGCATTACTGGGATCTTCCTGAAGATGACATTTTTTAATATCTAAGATTTTATCCCACATTCCTGGGATATGAAAACCTAAAGCATTTTTATCGTCAAAATCCTTACCACTCTTAATTTCATCTAAAGTTAGCCAGCGACTATCACTAAAAGAAAATTCCATTTTATTTCTGTAAAAATAGATTTCTTTACTTCCTAAGATTGGTGTTATTTCGGGTAGTTCGATCTTGCCTAACCGTTGTAGATTGTTGGTTACTTCCTGTTGTTTATATTCAAGCTGATATTTATAATCCATAAACTGCCATTTACAGCCTCCACAGGTTCCAAAATGCTGGCAAACCGGTTCAACTCTTTTATCAGAATATGAATGAAAATTAATCGCTGTACCTTCAAAATATGATTTTCTTTTTTTTGTAGTCTGAATATCTACAACATCACCAGGAACGGCATTGTTTACAAAAATCACGCGACCATCTGGTGATTTGGCAATACTTTTACCTTTAGCACCAGCATCTACAACTTCAACAGCTTCAAAAAGCTTATTTTTATTCCTTCTTCCCATACCGCAAAAATAGAATAATTGCAGGATTAAAGGTGGGTGTCCTTAAAAAAATCAGTAAACATTTAGTAAATTGCGAAAACATTAAAATTGGATGATTTCTCTCCTAATCTGTATAACAGAACAAGAAGGAATTGTATTTATTAATGATTAAAAATTTGAAAAAGGAATGCCATTAACAAAAATTAATTCATCACAACAAGCTATCGAATTAGAAGACAAGCATGGTGCGCATAATTATCATCCGTTACCAGCTGTTTTAAGTAGAGGAGAAGGCGTGCATGTTTGGGATGTAGAAGGAAAAAAATACTATGATTTTCTTTCGGCATATTCAGCAGTTAATCAGGGGCACTGTCATCCAAAAATTGTGGAAGCTTTAAATAATCAGGCAGCTACATTAACCTTAACATCCAGAGCCTTTCATAATGATGTGCTTGGACCATTTGAAAAGTATGCTACAGAATATTTTGGGTTTGATAAATTATTACCCATGAATACTGGAGCTGAAGCGGTAGAAACTGCTATTAAAGTTGCCAGAAAGTGGGCTTACGAGACTAAAGGAGTAAAAGAAACTGAAGCTGAAATAATTGTATGTGAAAATAATTTCCACGGAAGAACAACAACAATTATTTCTTTTTCTAACGACGAGGAAGCACGAAAGAATTTTGGACCATATACACCGGGTTTCCAAAAAATACCTTATGATGATATCGATGCATTAGAAAAGTCACTGAATGAAAATGAGAATATTGCTGGATTCTTGGTAGAACCAATTCAGGGTGAAGCCGGAGTTTATGTGCCTTCTAAAGGATTTTTGAAAAGAGCTAAGGAGCTTTGTGAAAAACATAATGTACTTTTTATAGCAGACGAAGTTCAAACAGGAATCGCCAGAACTGGACAATTACTGGCTGTAGATCACGAAGAAGTAAAACCTGATGTTCTTATTTTAGGTAAAGCAATTTCAGGTGGGGTATATCCTGTCTCAGCTGTTTTAGCCAATAATAATGTAATGGATGTAATAAAACCTGGCCAACATGGTTCAACTTTTGGAGGAAATCCACTTGCTTGCGCAGTTGCCCACGCAGCATTAGAGGTTATAAAGGATGAAAAATTGGCCGAGAATGCAGAAAAGCTGGGAGGTTTATTCCGTAGACTTTTAGATGATTATATAAGAACGTCTAACATTGTTGAGTTAGTAAGAGGTAAAGGTCTTTTAAATGCTATCGTTATAAATGATTCGCCAGATAGTTCTACTGCTTGGAATATATGTGTGGCTTTAAAAGAAAATGGCTTATTAGCTAAACCAACGCATGGTAATATTATTCGTTTTGCGCCACCTTTGGTTATGAATGAAGAACAGCTAAGAGATTGTGTAGATATTATTACAAGAACATTAAAAGAGTTCGAGAAATAAATAAGATTGCAAATCAAAATAAAAATCCCCGAAATTTCGGGGATTTTTATTTATATAGCATAATTTTTTAAAATCCTGATCCGTAGATTTCTCTTTGCATTTCCATTAGTCCTTCTATGCCTCCTGCTGTAATAATTGCTATTATTCCAGAAATAAATGAAAGTACACTAAGAACTAAACCTATGATTCCTAAAATTCGGCCGGTTTTTACATTCTCGTAACCTGTATAAAGTTCTGGATTGGCAGCGTAAAGATCTTTGGCTTTGTTCGCAAGTACGATTGCCAAGATTCCAAATACGATTCCGAATAATCCATAGCAACAACAGCCGATGATTGATAGTATTCCAAAAACTAAAATTAGTGTGGAATTAGGTAATTTTTCCTTCATGATTGATATTAATTGGTTAGGTTATAAAATTGCATCATTTTAAAGATATACGAAATTATCATTATTGATGCATTTAAAATAATAAAGGCGATTTTAATTTTAAAATCGCCTTTAAATCTATATTTCAAATTTATAATTAAGAAAATAGCAAAAATTAAAAGAGTGTAAATAGCGGGATACATTAAAAAAGCCTGTTTAAAATGTCCCTGAAATAAAAGGATAGCAGCTCTTTGACCACCACAACCATAACAATCTACACCAAGCAGTGTTTTGTTAAGGCAGGGAAGCATGTATTCTTCGTAACCCGTATTAATTTTTAACTGTAATTTTCTTAGTTACTGTTCTATTATCTACTGTATTGATCTGAACAATATAAATAGCATCTCTTAAGTTTGCAGTAGAGAAACTAAATTGTTTTTCAGAGCTAGAAACGTCTTTACTAATAACAGCACCTGCGTTTAGATTGTAAACTGAAATATGTTTTACCTGCACATTTTGCGGTACGGCTACCTGTAAACGACCTTCGTTATTATTTTGAAAAACATCAATAGCAGCTACAAATTCTTCTTCCTCTGCGCTTGCCTGAACTTTTTCTTCCTCTGTTGGTTGATCATTTTCAAATGCAATGAAAAAGCGATCTTTAAAATCACCATTTAATTGTACTTTATAATGTTCTTTTTTAATATCGGTGTATCGATTATTTTCAGAGTCGTATAAAAAGATGTTTTCGTTATCTAGAAAATCTGTACCTGCCACGAAGAAATCAACTTCCATTTCGTTTGCAGTTAAGACATTTAATGGGATCATTTTAGAACGATCAAAAGGTAATACATTAATCATATACTCGCCACCATCAATATTGAATGCAGCATCACTAGCAAGCTTTCCAAACATAGGAGCATCCATAGCTCTATCTGGACCGGTGGTAGAAGAATTATTAAAAGCTACTAGAAGTTGTCTGGTATAAGTGTCATTTAAGCTAACATTTAATCTAATTCTTATTGGTTGTTCGTTATCGATAATAACCGAAGAATTAGCACTAGTAGTTTCCTCTTGCGATTTTGCCTGCGATTTTATATCCGTGCTAGGATCGTAAACTCTGTGGCTATTTTTAAATGTAACTGTACCACCTTCAGGTGTGCCTACTACATTAAATCCCTGCCCAATTGGGGCATATCTTAATTCATAATCTCTACCGTTGCGATCATTGTCTCTTTCGATAATTTCACCAGTTTGATTAGCGTATCTTCTAAAGGTAGCCGGAACATAATCGTTTGCTCCCGGTGAATATGCGCCATATCCACCTTCATAATCTTGTAAATAGTGCGAATTACCATTTTCAACACTATCCCAGAAATAAGCGATGCCAGTAGTGGAATCGCTATTATCCATTAAAAAAGCATTAAGATCAATCGCTGACGGATATGGATTCCCTACCAATAAAGTATTGCTGCCATTAATATTTACAGTAATATTTCCGTTATTAGGGATACCTCTAAAATCATATCGCTGTTCGCTGCCTGGATTGTTTTGAACGCCATTTACGGTAACGCTGTTTGTACCGTTAGTTCCTTTCATTGTAAATCCTAATCCGGTTGGAAGCTGGCTAATATTATTACCAATATGCTGCCAGGAGCTATAGCCAACACCAGAAAATTTATAAATCCACCTTGTTGAAATTGTTAGTGGATTTGCAGAACCATTAAGATTTGATGTCATTCTGGCCTGAGTGCTCAGAGTTTTGTCTACCGGTTCGTATAGTATTTGGTTTAGAGTTTTACCTTCAGTTTTTACAGGCATTCCCCAATAATTATAATCAAAAGCATTAGAAGTTCCTTCCTGAAAAACTGAAAGGTAGCCGTCACCTGAATTCTCAATATTATCACCCTGAAGTAATTGCGCTTCATTTCTTAAATAGATACTGGCTTCTGTAGAACCTGTACTATTTTTCTTAAGGTTAATTCCTTTTGTAACAAACAATATTTCATCATTCACATAAACATAACTGTCACCATTAGTAGATGGCGCCACGTACAAATCTACCTGTGCATTAACAAGTATAGGAAAGATTAGTGCTAATATTATGTAATATTGCTTCATAATTAAATTAAATTTGCATACAAAAATACTTCAAATTTCCATTGAATTTACGAAATTTTTTAAAAATTAGACGAACGGTTTTAAAAAAAAGATGAAAAAGAATAAATCGCAAATACTTAATACTCTTGTAATTATAGTTGGGGCTGTTATTTTGATCTACGGAATGTCACTGGCCGATGATTCTCCTTATGCAAAGATCATTGGTTTGGTAATTTTAATGTTTGGATTATATAGAGCAACTCAATTCTGGTCGGCTACTAAAGATGATTATAAAAAAGATCAGGAAAACGAGACTGAATAATGGAATTTACTAAAGGAGATATAGTTCAGGTTTTAGACGATGATATTGAAGGTGAGATTGTTGAAATTAAGGGAGATATTTTAATCGTCGAAACTTCAGATGGTTTTCCTATGCAGTTTCAGTCTAAAGATCTGGTAAAGATCAAAAAGGACGTTGAGCCTTTATTGGAGCTGGAAAGAGATGATGTAGTAGAGGCACTTCAGGAAAAAGAACATTTCAGAAAAAATAAAAAAAGGGCTTTCAGTAAAAAAAAGGAAAAACAAATTCCGGCAATGGAGGTCGATTTACATATTGAAAAATTGCTTCCGTCTAAAAAAGGTTTATCCAATCACGATATTCTTACCAAGCAATTAGATACTGCCAGGGGACAATTAGAGTTTGCCATTCGAAAAAGAATTCAGAAAATCGTTTTTATTCATGGAGTTGGCGAAGGAGTTTTAAAAGCTGAATTAGAGTACCTTTTTAGTAGATACGAAAACGTGAAATTTTATGATGCAAATTATCAAAGATATGGATTAGGAGCTACTGAAGTTTATATTTTCCAGAACTCCTAATCCGGTAATTTTTAGTTTATTACTCTACTTCGGTTTCTTCTTCCTCTTCTTCATTATTTACATTTCTTTCGTAGATAATGGTAAATGAAGAAGTAAAGCTTCCCATTTCGAATGCAATATTAGTGTTGATATCTGGAGAATTCCCGTCACTGTCTCTTAAACTAAATCCTGAAATTGTTACTTCGGTAACAACACTACGCTGAATTTCATTCTGTATGTAGGTTGGATTATCGAAGTTACGCTGAAACTCGCTATTTAAATAATCTGGAATTCCATCTTGTTGGTCATAGTTTAATGGATTTAAATATTGGCCTTCATCTAAATTTGCAAGATCGTTACCGTTTACTTCATTACGTGTTAGTGCGCCATCACCATCATCATCTGGATCAAGATAATCTGGAGTACCATCACCATCGGTATCTAAAAAGTCAAATTCTTCCCAGGATCCTTCTTCAGGATTTATTTCATCTTCGGTAAGCACATTGTCGCCATCATCGTCGATGTCTAAATAATCTGGGATACCGTCGCCATCTGTATCCAACATTTCTGCATCAGATAAATTAGGATCATAACCTTCTAAATAATTAGGAACTCCGTCGCCATCTGTATCGGCTGTTTCTTCAAGATTATCAGTGTAAGCTACGCTAATGGTTACGGTACCTGCATCACCACTAATAAATTCCTGTATAACTCGTGGTGTACTTGGCGGTACAGAAGAACAAAAATAATCACTATCTATAGGACCATCATAAATCCTGTAAATTAAGCGATTATTGCTACTAAGGTTAAATTGATGGTCTCCAATTTCAGAAATTAAAGCACCGTTTACGGTATCGTTTATTGGTCCTGTAGCATCAAGGATTAATGAAATACTTTCGTAAACACCATCGTTATTTACGGCAAAAATTACTTTTTCATCCAATCCACAAACATCAAGATCGGCATCTTCAATAGCAAAATCTGTTACAACAATATCTCCATCATCACAAGAGAACATTAAGAAAGCAAGGCTTAAAACGCCTAATATCTTTTTCATAAAAAAGCTTTTGAACAAAAATAGAAGTTTTATAGATTTTCAACGGAGCTTCTTTAAAATTATTTTAAATACCATTACCTTTGCCCACCATGGAAAAAGTATATTTAGACTCTGCCGCCACAACCCAAATGCGTCCTGAAGTGATTACTAAAATTACTGAAGTGATGCAGGAAAATTATGGAAACCCTTCATCTACTCATAGTTTTGGGCGTTCTGCTAAATCGTTAATCGAGAGAGCCAGAAAAACAATTGCAAAACAATTAAATGTAACTGCTGCTGAAATTATTTTTACTTCTGGCGGTACTGAAGCTGATAATCTTGCCCTTAATAGTGCTGTTAGGGATCTTGGAGTAAAACGAATTATAACTTCGGAAATTGAACATCATGCTGTTTTATATTCAGTAAATCAGCTGAAAGATTGTTTTGATATTGAAGTTGAATATGTAAATCTTACTGCGGAAGGTGAAGTTGATCTAATTGATTTGGAAGATCGTCTTAAGAGCTCTGATGTTAAAACGCTGGTAAGTTTAATGCATGTGAATAATGAAGTAGGCAATAAGCTCGATCTTAAAAAGGTAGCCTTACTTTGTAAAGAATATAAAGCTTTATTTCATTCAGATACGGTACAGTCTATTGGGCATTACGAGTTAGATTTGCAGGAAATTCCGGTAGATTTTACAGCAGTGAGCGCACATAAATTTCACGGACCTAAGGGTGTTGGTTTTGCTTTTATCAGAAAAAATAGTGGTTTAAAACCGCTAATCTTTGGTGGAGAGCAGGAGCGTGGATATCGCGCAGGTACAGAAGGTCTACACAATATTGTAGGTTTAGAGGAAGCTTTTAAATTGGCCTACACAAATCTTGAAGAAGAAAAAGCCTATACCACCGCTTTAAAATCTCATTTTATCGAAGCGCTTAAAAAGGAAATTCCAGGAGTTAAATTTAACGGGAAATCTGGCGATCTAGAGAAAAGTACCTATACTTTGATCAACGTAAATCTTCCGGTTAGTGAAGAAAAAGCTTTAATGCTTTTGTTTCAGCTGGATTTAAAAGGAATTGCCTGTTCTAAAGGTAGTGCCTGCCAAAGTGGAAGCGATAAAGGTTCGCATGTTTTAAATGCTTTCCTTTCAGAAGAAGATTTACAAACCCCTTCTATCCGATTTTCATTTTCAAAATATAACACAAAAGAAGAGATCGATTATGTGGTAAAAACACTTAAAGAATTTATCGAATCTTAACTCTTTAATCGAGTTTTAATATAAAACGCCTCGCAATTGCGAGGCGTTTTTGGTTATTTTTAGGCTTAATTTTTTCTAAAGAATTTGGCTTCGTAGGTATTCGTATTTCCTACATTATCGGTGACAATTAGTTTGAAATCATTTTCGGTTTCAGTAACTACACCATCAGAAAAATCGTGTGTTAGCGTATTGTTTTTATATTCATATTCCATCAGGATCCATTTACCGTTTACGGTTGCTCTAAAACTTTGGATTCCGCTTAAATCGTCACTTATTTTTACTTTTAGATCACTATTTCCTGAAATCCACTGCCCATCATAAAAATTTACGGGTCGCACTGAAGGGGGATTCACATCTGAAACCAGTGTATATTCTCCAAAACTGCGTGTTCCGGTGGTAAAGCGTGTTGGTTTCTTATAAGTTGTAGAATAACTTGGGCGCCCATACTTGCTTATTTGTGCAATAAACATTTTTTCTTTTTCTTCAGCAGGGATATCGCTTACATCAAAACCAATGGTAATATTTTTATGCAAGGCTACATCATCATGATGCACTTTTACGGTATCACCCATAAATTCGATATCTAAAAATGTATCGTAATACAATGCATTTTTAGGAATGTAAATGTCTATTCCGTTTTCTTCGATAGAGAAAGTTTCGTTGTAATTGGTGAAATAATCGGTTTTTATTTCATCTTTTGGAGTGATCTCTCCAGAGAAATTTCCTTTAATTGGGATTCTAATGGTTTTAGAATTTCCTTTAAAATCGGTTACTTCAACCACATAATTATAATCCAGTCCATCTTCAATATCTAATTTTCCTTCATTTACAACACCATTATAAATACTAAGCGGATTATTACTTTCTTTAAATAATTTCTGAACTCTTTTTCTGTGATTCGAGTAATATTCGTAATCAATAAGGAAATTCAGATACCTGCTTTCAGCAAAAGAAAAACGTTGAAAATCTAAGTTCATCACAGGGCTACCATTTAAACTGGCTTCAATTTTATAAACTCCGTTTTTATTTGGAGCAAGACTTTTTTGATCTACAGTTGAAATTCCGAATCCAATTTCTCCGCAGGCTTCCAAAGCATTGGTAGTGTAAGAGCCATCATTCTGCGGAATTAATCGCAATTTTTGTCGATTAGCTGAATTGTTTACATGAGCGCCTTCGCCAATAGGGTACGCAAATAATCCATCTACAATAGGATCTCGAGTATCCTGAATATCAATACCAAACATTTCTGGATTCATTGGTCTTTGGCTGCCGTCCCGAATTTCAAAATGCAGGTGTGGGCCGCCGCTACCGCCGGTATTTCCGCTGTAAGCAATTACTTCTCCCTGTTCAACCTGTAATTCGGTAGCGCCGGGAAACAATTCAATCTCGTAAGATTCTTTATTGTATTGGCGCTCTTTCAGGTATTCTTCGATTTTTGGAGCTAACTTTTTTAAGTGACCGTAAACGGTAGTGTAACCATTTGGATGTTGTACGTATAAAGCTTTTCCGTAGCCATAATGCTGAATTTTGATTCGGCTTATAAAACCTTTTGCTGAAGCTTTTACTTCTAATCCCTGCCGTCCCTGTGTTTTAATATCTAATCCTGCATGAAAATGATTAGATCTTAATTCGCCAAAAGTTCCAGATAAAATTAAGGGAATATCCAGAGGATCTTTAAAATAGTCTTGGGGAACATTACTTATCTGTGCACTGGCTACCAGAGGAAATAAAACCAAAAAAAGGCTGAAAAATCGCTTCATATATCGTCAAAAATCATTAAATTCTACTTGCGTAAAGGTAATCAAACTTCGTGCAAAATTAAATCACTATGATTTAGAAAGTTAGACTTTACAAGGCTTAAAAACGAAAATTGAAATAAAAAATCATTGCAAATTTAAAACGGTATGTTAACTTTGTAAGGATTAGTATCGAGTTTGACTTTTATGAGCGAGATCACCGAAATAGTTGATAATCTTGAAAATAGGATTAGTAAATTACTGCACAGGCACGAGTTGCTTAAGCAGGAAATGCAATCACTACAACAGGAAATGACTGCGGTAGAATCTGAAAATACCTGGTTAAAGGGAGAATTAGAAAATTCTAACGGCCAGATAAAAGATCTAAAAGCAGCAAATGCGATGCTTGGCAGTAATGATTATAAAAAGGAAACTAAGCTTAAAATAAATAGTCTTATTAGGGAGATCGATCAATGTATCGTTCAGTTATCTGAATAAATGTGGATGGAAGACAAGCTTAAAATAAAAATTTCGATTGCAGATAGGGTTTACCCCCTAACAATTAATCCCAGACAAGAAGAGGGATTACGAAAAGCTGCAAAAAAAATCGAAGCTATGATTAAGCAATTTGAGCAAAGTTATGCCGTAAGGGATAAGCAGGATGTACTGGCAATGTGTGCTTTACAGTTTGCAGCCCAAACGGAACAAAAAGATATAGATAAAAGTGAGGAAATGCAAAAAGCAGAAGATAAGTTAAGGTCACTTAACGAGTTATTGCAAAAGCACATGGCCTCATAACGTTCTTTAAATAAAACTAAGGTTACTGCCTGTATTAGTTATTTTTTGATAAACTCAACAGATAATTCTTTAAAGAGGGTGAGTCTAAGTTGTAAAAGCGCGCCGTTCCCTTTTGGGATTACGGATTCTTGATCAGCTTGTTAGCCCTAAACCTGATTTTAAGGAGTTTAGACAAAACATCTACTAATACAGGCTTTTTTTATATATAAACAAGAAGTATGGATATAATATTAGCGATAGTTGGAGTAGTAGTTGGGCTTGGTATTGGTTTTGCCATTGCCAAATCTTTAGAAAAGAAAAAAGCCTCGGGCACTATTCTGGAAGCTCAGAGTAAAGCTGCCGGAATTATTAAAGAAGCAAAAAACGAAGCCGAGAGTATAAAGAAAGATAAAATCCTTCAGGCTAAAGAGAAATTCATCGAATTAAAATCTGAGCACGAAAAGGTAATACTTGCAAGAGATAAGAAAATTGGTGATGCAGAAAAGCGTACTCGCGATAAAGAATCTCAGGTTTCTAGTGAGCTTTCTAAAAACAAAAAATTAAACAAAGAATTAGAGAATAAAGGCAAGCAGCTGGAAGAGCAGATTGCAGATTACGAGCATCGAAACGATTACCTGGAGAAAAAGCAGGAAGAGATCGATAAATTGCACAATAGTAAAGTACAGCAATTAGAAGTAATCTCGGGTATTTCAGCAGATGAAGCTAAGGCACAATTAGTAGAAAGTCTTAAAGATGCTGCTAAATCTGATGCTATGGCTTTAATTCAGGATACAATTGAAGAAGCTAAACTTACTGCACAACAGGAGGCCAAAAAGATCATTATCAATACCATCCAGCGTATAGGAACAGAAGAAGCGGTAGAAAACTGTGTTTCTGTATTTAACCTTGAAAGTGACGATGTAAAAGGTAGAATTATTGGTCGTGAAGGCCGTAATATTAGAGCTTTAGAAGCTGCAACTGGTGTAGAGATTATTGTAGATGATACTCCTGAAGCAATTATTCTTTCTTGTTTCGATTCTGTAAGAAGAGAGGTTGCGAGATTATCCTTGCATAAATTGGTAACTGATGGTCGTATTCATCCGGCTCGTATTGAAGAGGTGGTGAAAAAAACCAGAAAGCAGATCGAAGAAGAAATTATCGATATAGGAAAACGTACCGTGATCGATCTTGGAATCCACGGTTTACAACCAGAATTAATTAAGATGGTTGGTAGAATGAAGTATCGTTCTTCTTATGGCCAAAACTTATTGCAACACTCTCGTGAAGTTGCCAAACTTTGTGGTGTAATGGCTGCTGAATTAGGTATAAATCCAAAATTAGCGAAACGTGCCGGACTTCTGCACGATATTGGTAAAGTGCCAGAAACGGAAACTGAAGTTCCTCACGCAATTTTAGGAATGCAATGGGCAGAGAAGCATGGTGAAAAACCAGAAGTTTGTAATGCCATTGGTGCTCACCATGACGAGATCGAAATGAACTCATTACTTTCTCCAATTGTTCAGGTTTGTGATGCGATTAGCGGTGCTAGACCAGGTGCCAGAAGACAGGTGTTGGATTCTTACATTCAACGTTTAAAAGATCTTGAAGAAATTGCTTTTGGATTTGGAGGCGTTAAGAAAGCTTATGCGATCCAGGCAGGTAGAGAACTTCGTGTGATCGTAGAGAGTGAAAAAGTAAACGATGAAAAGGCAAGTAACTTATCCTTTGAGATCTCTCAAAAGATTCAAACAGATATGACGTATCCTGGTCAGGTTAAAGTGACTGTGATTCGAGAAACAAGAGCAGTAAATATTGCAAAATAATTAATGCTAAAATTATATAATCTGGACTTCAGTTTTAGTCTACGATTAAGTGCAACAAAAAATCCCCGGAATTTCCGGGGATTTTTTTGTTTTGGAAATAAAAAATTTAAAACTTATATAAGTTCAAAATTCTATAAAATACCAGTTAATTTTTTTTGGGATGATAGGTTTCCAAAATCTCTCTTAAATAGGTTCTATCTACGTGCATGTAGATTTCTGTAGTGGTAATACTTTCGTGACCCAGCATTTGTTGTATAGCTCTTAGATCGGCTCCATTTTCCAAAAGATGTGTCGCAAAAGAATGTCTAAAGGTGTGCGGACTAATTTTTTTCCTAATATTAGCTTTTTCAGCCAACTGTCTAATAATTGTAAAAATCATCGCTCGCGTTAACTGGCCACCTCTTCGGTTTAAAAAAAGCGTATCACTAGCTTCAGGTTTTGCATCCTGGTGCGTTCTTACTTCATCTTTATAGATATTGATGTATTTTATATTGTAATCTGAAATAGGTACAAAACGCTGTTTATCGCCTTTACCGGTTACTTTTATAAAGCCTTCGTCAAAATAAAGATCTGATATTCTAAGATTAGTTAATTCTGATACTCGCAAACCGCAACCATAAAGTGTTTCTAGAATCGCACGATTACGTTCTCCTTCAGCTTTACTTAAATCTATGGCCGCAATTAATTCATCTATTTCTTCTACTGAAATTGTTTCGGGTAATTTTCTACCAATTTTTGGAGCTTCAATGAGATCTGTAGGATTGTCTTCTCGATAATCTTCAAAAATCAGGTAATTGAAGAAGCTTTTTAAACCCGAAATTAACCTTGCGCGAGATCTTGCATTTAGCTCTTTTGCTATCTCATATAAAAATAATTGCAGTGTTTCCTGATCTATTGTAAGCGGAGTTGTAGAAATACTTTTAACTTTTAAAAAATTAATAAGTTTAATAAGATCCAGTTCATAACTGCTAATCGAATTAGCTGAAAGTCCGCGCTCTAACTTTAAATAGCTTAGGTAATCCTTTAAAATTTGCTCCCATTTCATGTGTTAAAGATACAATTTAAGGAGGTTTAAACTTAGTAATACTTTAGCCTTTGCTAAGTTTTCTTTAAGAAGTGCACGCCTACATTTGCCCCTGTAATCAAAAACAAAATGTTATTATGAAGAAGTCAATTTTAATTATTGCTTTAGTATTATTTGGAGCAACTACTATGAGTGCTCAGGAAGCGTGGAATTTTGGTATTAAGGGTGGTGTGAACTTCGCAGATTTTACCGGGGATGATTTTAGTTCAGATAATTCCAGAACAAGCTTCAACGTAGGTTTACTTGCAGAAATTCCAGTAGTTAGTGGATTTTCAATCCAGCCAGAGGTTTTATATTCAGGACAAGGATATGAGATCTTTGAGATCGATCAGGAAAATTTTGCAGATACAGACGATAATGTAGAGTATCAACTAGATTATGTAAGTGTACCAGTTTTAGCTAAGATCTATTTAGTAGATGGATTAAGCGTACAGGCAGGTCCTTCTTTTAACTTTAAAGTAAATGAAGAAATCGATTACCAACCATTAAGCGACGGTGGAGACATTGATAATCCATATCCAGAAGCTCAAGATTTTGAATTTGGTGGTGCAGCAGGTATCGAGTACAAGTTCAATAACGGATTCTTTATCCAGGGTAGATATACTTATGGATTTTCTGAAACTTTTGAAGATGCAGACGTACATAACTCAGTATGGCAAGCTGGTGTAGGATTTATGTTCTAAACAGCTTAAAAACTAACCAATCTAACTAACCAAATTATGATTTAAAGCGGAAGATTTTTCTTCCGCTTTTTTATTAAACGTTTAGAAATGATAACACAAAAAAAATGAATTAAATTAGATTAAACTTTAATTCATCATTCATATCAAAACATTTATTTTTCGCTCTTTTGTTAATGGCCAGCTTCGCAGTTTCAGCGCAAACTGTAGAATTCGGAATTCAGGCTGGATATACAAATATTGAAGGAGAATCTTCTAGTTCTTCAGATGACGTAAGCTATTCTGGAAATTCTTCTGGTTTCTTTTTAGGAGCTGTGTTTGATCTTACACTATCCGAAAAATTTCATCTTCAGCCTTCCGTAAATTATGCAAATGCAGATGAAACAAACTTCATTGTAGTACCATTATTGGCTCAGTATTATATAGAAAATTCGGGCTTTTATCTTTTAGGAGGTCCACAAGCAACTATTTTTTTGGATAATTATTCTATTGAAAATATTGAATTTTTTAATGATTTGGGAATCGATTTAGCTTTTGGTGCAGGTTATGCAATTACAGATAATTTTTTCATTGAAGCCCGATATAGTTTTGAACTAACAAATAGATACACTAAAGAGATTAGAGATGCTGCTGGTTCAACAGATATAGATGCAGGTTTTAATGCACTAAGTATAGGAGTAGGTTATAAGTTTTAGCAGCATATAATTATGATTTAAAGCGGAAGATTTTTCTTCCGCTTTTTTTATACCTTTACTTTTCTCTCTGTAAAGAGGATTTTCAAACGAATACCTCCAAGGATTGACCTGAGGGGTTTTTCTAATAATACATAGCATGAAATTACTGATCATCAACGGGCCAAATCTTAACCTTCTAGGAACTCGTGAACCTGAAATTTACGGGAATCAGACCTTCAAAGAATATTTTAATGATCTACAGAAAAAGTTCGATAGCGTCGAACTTTCTTATTATCAAAGTAATATCGAAGGTGAACTTATCGATATGCTTCATGATGCCCGTAAAGAATTTGATGGCGTAATTTTAAACGCTGCGGCCTATACGCACACCTCAGTGGCTATTGCAGATGCGATAAAAGCGATCGAAACTCCGGTTATCGAAGTGCATATTTCTAACACGCATGCTCGTGAAAGTTTCAGGCATAAATCCTTTTTATCGCCGGTGGTAAAAGGCGTTATTTTGGGATTCGGACTCAAAAGCTACGATCTTGCGATACAAAGCTTTTTATGATTTAGGTTGAAATTCGATAATTTCAGCATTAATTTAATTCAAGATTCCTTCAGATAAAGAAGGAATTTTTCATTTTCAATTCGGTATGAAAAAAGCCTATTTAAACTGGAGTAGTGGTAAAGATGCTGCTTTTTCTTTATATAAACTTAAGCAGGAAGACGATTTTGAAATCGTTAAGCTATTTACTGCCATTAATACCGATGTAAACCGAATTTCGATGCATGGTGTGCGTGTAGCATTACTCGAAGCTCAGGCAAAAAGCCTTGGCTTGCCTTTGCAATTGGCTAAATTTTCTGGAAATGTTTCTATGGAAACCTATAATGAAGTTATGAAAGCCGAAACTAAAAAATTAAAGGCAGCGGGTGTCGATTTTGCATGTTTTGGCGATATATTTTTAGAAGATTTAAAGGAATATCGAGATGCGCAGCTGGCAAAAGTCGGTTTAAGCGGAGTTTATCCACTTTGGAAAAAGGACACCAAAAAATTAGTCGAGGATTTTATCGAATTAGGCTTTAAAGCGATCGTTGTTTGTACTAATGCGAAATATTTAGACGAATCTTTCTGCGGAAGAGTGATCGATCATGAATTTCTGGAAGATTTGCCTAAAAGTGTAGATCCCTGTGGTGAAAATGGCGAATTTCACAGCTTTGTTTTCGACGGACCAATTTTTTCTGAAGCTATTAATTTTGAAATCGGAGAGAAAGTCTACCGAACTTATCAAAAAGCAGAAGAAGGCGAAGATAATTGCTTTACAGATGAACAAACCAATTGGGATACGGGATTTTGGTATTGTGATTTGATCAATAATTAAAATAACTTTTGAAAATTTGAAGTGGGAATTCAGAAACTGAACTACTTGTCTTATTAGCCTTTGCTATAAATTGTTGTAGGGAATTTGAAACAACCAAAATGAAACAAAAATTATACATATTGATATTTGCAATTGGACTTCTAAGTTGCGATAAAAATCTTAAAAAAATTGACAATACAACTGGGGCTGAACTGTATACTCAAAATCAAGACATAGATAATTCAAAATTCTACACACAAAAAGATACTATACTAATCACAACAGAACTTAATGACACTTTAAAATTCGCAAAAGATGAATTTAATAACATAATAAATAAGCATCCGGAATTTTTTGAAGATTACCCTAATGATCCTGATCAATTATATTTCAATGATAATGACAAAGGAGAATTTAGAAGTGAATTTGAGCAAGATATTTATTATACGTTGTACGCTTATTTTTTAAAGCAAAAAAATGGTGAAAAGAAATATGAGAAAGAGCGTAAAAAGCTCATATACATTTATCTCAATATAAATTCACTATTTCAACATTTTCAGTATGGAGGAACTTACTTTGGACATCAACAATCAAGGATTTTAGGTTACGCCGAATATTCAATTTATTTACTTCCGAAAAGCAAGGAAGATTTTCAAAAGACTTACGACATATCAAAACAAAAAGATCTTTATATTAAATCACTAAAACAGCTCGTAGCAGACGAAAGCGAAATTGACTTTAATACTCTCGGAGAAGCAAAAATTGAGCGAACTACAAAACTTAATAAAATAGTTGACGAAATTGACGAATTAATCACGGACATTTTTTATTTAAGAAGAGCACAAAATTTTCAATATACACAATACCAATATTATTAAAAACAGCCCGTAACAATGTATAATCTTAATTACTGCGGATTCGAATAAGTTGGAATACAACTAGGAATTGCTGACGTTAGTTCTAATCAGAAAATCATTAATTTTAATCGTTATACGAGATCGATATAAGTGATTTTTAGCCTGAATTTATTGAGTGTAATTCTTTTCTGAAATACTAATTATAATTTTCTAACCTGAAATTATCTAAAATAGAAGAACAACCTTCAACTTAAAAATGAATAAATTTTTTAAAATTTTAAAAAGAGTCTTTTTTGTTTTACTCTTTACCATCCTTATTTTAGGAGTTTTTGGATATGTTTACTTATACGTGCTTCCCAAAGGTCCAGAAGTTACTGAAGTAGAAAAACTAAAAACAGGTACCGATTCTTTTGTGATGTATGCTTATAAAACAAATGAAAGAAGATCGATAAAAGTCTGGACGTATAAACCTGAGAATTGGAAGAATAATGATAGAATTATTTTTGTAATGCATGGCGGAGGTAGAAATGCAGACGATTACCTGGATGCCTGGAAAAATATTGCTGAAGAACATAATATACTGGTTCTAGCACCTGAATTTGCCAACAAGTTTTCAAAGTATACCACTAACGATTATCAGGAAGGTAATTTATTTACCTTTTTCGGAACCAGTAATCCTAAAGAAGAGTGGGCTTATACGGTAATAGAAAATATTTTTGATCACGTAAAAGAAACTAACGAGATTACGAATAAAAATTATGATCTTTTTGGGCATTCTGCCGGAGGGCAATTTGTACATCGCATGATTTTGCTAATGCCAGAAGCTAGAATCAATAAAGCAATCGCAGCAAATGCAGGATTTTATACTTTACCAATCAAAGATTTAGAATATCCTTACGGATTAGAAAAAACTGATATCTCTTCGAATAGTCTTCAAAAGTCTTTTGAGAAAGAATTAATCGTTCTTTTAGGAGAAAATGATAATGATCCAAGTCTGGGAACTTTTAGAGAAACAGAGCTAGCCATGCAACAGGGTGAACATCGTTTAGCACGAGGTTCATATTTCTACAAAACCACTTTCAATTTAGCAGAAAAGAAATCATGGGATTTTAATTGGAAAGTTGATACGGTTAAAAACGTTGGGCATAATTACAGTGAAATGTCTAAACAGGCAATAAAGTATTTGGTAAACTAACATCTTCTAAAAAAAAGACATGAAAAAAGCCCTGAAAATCGATATTTTCAGGGCTTTTTTATAGAGATTAAATTGGCTTATTAATTAAAATATTATAAGTGAATTACTTCATCGTAAGCATCAGCTACAGCTTCCATAACCGCTTCACTCATTGTTGGGTGAGGGTGAACTGCTTTTAATACTTCGTGTCCTGTAGTTTCTAGTTTTCTACCAAGAACCGCTTCAGCAATCATATCGGTGACGCCGGCACCAATCATATGGCAACCTAACCATTCACCGTATTTAGCATCAAAGATCACTTTTACGAAACCATCAGATTTTCCGGCAGCTTTTGCTTTACCAGAAGCAGAGAATGGGAATTTACCCACTTTTAATTCGTAACCAGCTTCTTTAGCTTGCTTTTCAGTGAAACCAACTGAAGCAATTTCAGGAGTAGCATAAGTACAACCAGGAATATTTCCATAGTCTAAAGGCTCTACATGCATTCCTTTAATTTTTTCAACACAAATAATTCCTTCCGCAGAAGCAACGTGAGCAAGCGCTGGGCCATGTACCACATCACCAATAGCGTAAATTCCGTCTTTATTTGTTTTATAGAAATCATCTACTACGATCTTATCTTTATCGGTTTTGATACCTAAATCTTCAAGACCAATATTTTCGATATTCGTTTTAATTCCAACTGCAGAAAGTACAATGTCAGCTTCTAAAGTTTCTTCCCCTTTTTTGGTTTTTACTTTAGCTTTAACGCCATCGCCAGAAGTATCAACGCTCTCTACAGAAGAGTTTGTCATTACTTTAATACCAGCTTTTTTAACGCTACGCTCAAATTGTTTAGAAATATCTTCGTCCTCTAAAGGCACAAGATTAGGTAAGAACTCTACGATAGTTACCTCGGTTCCCATGGAGTTATAAAAATGAGCAAACTCAACGCCAATCGCACCACTACCAACAACGATCATTTTCTTTGGTTGTTTTTCCAAAGACATTGCTTCACGATATCCAATAACTTTTTTACCGTCTTGTTTTAGGTTTGGCAATTCACGAGAACGAGCACCAGTTGCAACGATAATATTATCTGCAGAGTATTCTGTCTTTTTATCTTTAGCATCGGTAACTTCAACCTTTTTACCAGATTTTAGTTTACCGTATCCTTCGATAACATCGATCTTGTTCTTTTTCATAAGGAATTGTACACCCTTACTCATACCATTGGCAACGTCACGACTTCTTTTAATTACAGCACCAAAATCCTTATCTGGATTTTCTAATTTTAAGCCGTAGTCTTCAGCATGTTTAAGATAGTCAAAAACCTCTGCACTTTTAAGCAGCGCTTTTGTAGGAATACATCCCCAGTTTAGACAAACACCACCAAGGTTTTCTTTTTCCACAATAGCTGTTTTAAAGCCCAATTGTGAAGCACGGATCGCAGTTACATAACCACCCGGGCCACTACCTAAAACAATGATATCGTATTTACTCATATTTAGATTTTTTTTAAACAAAAAATAGTTCCTGCGAATTTAAGGAATATTAGCTTAACCGAAAAGTTTTGCACTTACAGGATTGCCTTAAAATCGCCTTTATCTTTATGCTGAAATTTAATTTAAGATCATTTACTTAAAGTTCGAAAATGTGAATTTTGAAGCTTATTTTTTATGCTGAAATTTTTAGATTGAAAATACTTTCTCTTGAAGTAATTCTACGGAATAAAAAAAGGCTTTACCCAAAAAGATAAAGCCTTTATAATTTTAAATATTCTGAAGCTTAATTAGCCATTTTGATATCTGAAACATTCAAATTAAATTCTTTCATAACTGAACCTAAATTGTTTTCATCAAAGTTTGAAGAAGAATATACGTCTCCAGGAATAATTACAATTCTAAAAATTTGACCGTCAGTAAACCCAGGGTCAAGATTATTTAGAGTATAATTACCATCGATAAAGATCTCTGCATCAACAAAAGTATGGTTAAATACGTACTGAATTGTACCTTCTGTAGTAAAGAAGTTTTGAGGAAGTAAACTCCATTCGTCTACGGGGCCATCATTATATTCTCCTACTGCATCTAAGCGATATACTAAGACAACATCTGTTTCATATGTCTCAAAATTTGTGAAATTTTCGAAAGTAATTAGATCTGTAGTCCAATAGTCTGCACCAGAATCGTAAACAAAATCGCTTTCAACTTCAAAAATAGCAGGGATAGCGCCAAGACCATCTTCACCCGGAGGTCCTTGTGGTCCTACTTCTCCGTCATCTGAGCAGGAGGCAAATAAAAATGTGCTTGCAAATAGTAAAGTGAATATCTTTTTCATAGTGGTTAATATTTAAGGGTTTTTAATTATTTTTAAAATCTATGCTAGCCGAGTTTACGCAATAACGCTGGCCAGTTTCTGTAGGGCCATCATCAAAAACGTGACCTAAATGGCTTCCGCAGTTGGCACATAAGATTTCGGTTCTTATCATTCCAAAAGTGCGATCCTGTACATATTCGATCTTACCTTCTATAGCTTCATCGAAACTTGGCCATCCACAACCACTTTCAAACTTACTATCGCTTTCGAATAATTGTTCATTACAGGCGGCGCATCTATATTCGCCATCTTCGAAATGAAGATTATATTTTCCAGTATGTGGGGCTTCGGTTCCTTTTTTTCTCAAAATGCGGTACTGCTCATCAGAAAGCTGCTCTTTCCATTCAGCTTCCGATTTTTCAATATTGTATTTTTTCATTCGGGTTTAATTATTTTTCGGTTGGGATAAAATCCATAGCGACACCGTTTATGCAATGTCTTTTTCCGGTAGTTTCTCTAGGGCCATCATCAAAAACATGACCTAAATGTCCGCCGCATCTGGCGCAGTGAACTTCGTCGCGTTGGTATCCTAATTTAGAGTCAGATCCAAAAGCAACACCACCTTCGATTGCACGATCAAAGCTTGGCCAGCCGGTACCGCTTTCAAATTTGTATTTATTTTCATAAAGTTCGTTTCCGCAGGCAGCGCAAACAAATGTTCCGTTCCCTTTTACGGTTAATAACTTGCTAGAAAACGGAGTCTCTGTAGCAGCTTTTCGAAGTACTTTAAATTGCGCATCGGTAAGTTCTTTTTTCCATTCACTTTCAGATTTAGAAACCTCAAATTTTTGTTTGGATTTAGGTTTTTCTTCCTGGGCATTTCCTTTGCAGCTTACCAGTGTAAAGGCCGCAATTAGTATAAATAGTAACTTTCTCATTCTTTTTTATTTTGAAAGTTACAAAGATTATGCCGTGATGAACGTTGTGATTTTGTTAATAACCTTTTGGTCTCCCAGGATTCGTCGATGTCCAAGGCCTTCGGTTAAATAGAGTTCACTGTTTTTTAATTGTTTATTAATTTCCTCGGCACATTTATAATGTACATCAACATCATTTTTATCATGAATTACCAAAGTAGGAATATGTACACTTTGTGCTGAAATCGCTCCGGAATAATTATCCATATTTTGCCCGAATTTCTCATCAAAGTGTGCTTTCATAAGATACGCAACCTCTTTGTCCATATGAAGGTTTTGTACAAATTCCTGTGTAATTGCGGTAACGCTATTAGCTGTTCCAATAATTACTGCTTTTTCTGAAGAGACTCCTTCCTTTAGCGCTTTTAAAGTAGACATTCCGCCTAAAGAATGACCTATAATTGTATAAAATGGACCATGTTTTTTACTAAGAAAATGGATCGCTTCGATAAAGTAAGGCATCATACTCATTTTACCTGAAGCTTTCCCGTGGGCAGGAGCATCAAAACTAATGGTACTAAAACCTTCCTTAAGTAGAGCATCGGCAATTTTAGAAAGTTGTGTGCCACGACCGCTCCAGCCGTGTACCAACAAAATTTTTTTATCACTTTCGCCATATTCGTAAACCACGATTTCTTTCCCGCTTTTAGTTAATATTAGCTTGGATTGCTTCGTATTTTGATCCATGTCTTTCTCACGCTTTGGCAACTTGTATTTTAAAGGAGTAAGAAATAATTTTCCGGCAAATTTACTTGCCAGGTAAGGTGATAGCCAGTTTAAGATTTTACCAGTATACAAGATGTACCAGGGTAATAATAATTGCTGAATCGGGGTTTTATCTTTGTGTTTTTTTGCCATTCTATTTATAAATACTTGCAATATAGATCTTAAGATTCTATAAATTTAGAAGCTTTTTTGAAAGCCATAATTTGTTAAATCCTACTTAAACAAAACTTTTAAGCGACTTGGCTTTTGTAATTTTAACAAAACTAATCTAATTAACTATGAAAGTAAAGAAGTGGATAATAGTTCTTTTTGTTGCTGCTTTAACAGTAGTCGCCTGTAAAGTAAATCCTTTCACAGGACAAAAGAATTTAAATTTTGTAAGTAACGATCAATTATTTCCGGCATCATTTCAGCAATATGAAGCATTTTTGGATAGTAGCAATGTGGTTAACGGTACTGCCGAATCCAGAATGGTACAAAGAGTTGGTGAAAAAATTAAAACAGCGGCAGAGCGATATTTAAATGCAAATGGATACCAGGGATTTTTGGATGATTTTAGATTTGAATATAATCTTGTTCAGGATAATCAGGTAAACGCATTTGCAATGCCAGGTGGAAAAACCGTGGTTTATACTGGTATTTTACCAATCACTCAGGACGAAACCGGTTTGGCTGTAGTAATGGGGCACGAGGTAGCTCACGCATTGGCAGATCATGGAGCACAACGAATGAGTGCTGCACAGGTACAACAATTGGGAGCAGTCGCCGGAACTGTTGCACTTAGCGGTAAAAGCCAGCAAACACAACAAATCTTTGCTCAGGCCTATGGTATTGGATCTCAGGTAGGAGTGATGTTACCTTTTAGTAGAGGGCATGAGTCTGAAGCAGATAGAATTGGCCTAACCTTAATGGCCATTGCTGGTTATAATCCAGATGAAGCCGCAGACCTTTGGAGAAGGATGCAACAAAATAGTGGAGGAGCTTCTACTCCAGAATTTTTAAGTACACACCCTTCAAATCAAACGAGAATAAATAATCTTGAAGCCTGGGCTCCTGAAGCAGAAGCTGAGGCCAGAAAATACGGAGTAACTAGCTTCCAATAAGATTTTACAAATAAATAAATTGAAAAAGCTGCACTATTAGTGTAGCTTTTTTATTTTTAGTCCATGAAAAATCTTCCAAAGGGTAGTAAAAAACTACTTAACGCATGGGCATTTTACGACTGGGCGAACTCGGTTTATAGCCTGGTGATATCTTCAGCAATATTTCCTATTTTTTATGGGGCACTTACAATTATAAAAGATTCTGAAGGAAATATTATTAATGATAAAGTCCCATTTTTAGGATTCGATTTGAATAATGATACTGTAATTTCTTATGTAACCGCGGCAGCTTTTCTGGTAGTCTCTATACTTAGTCCGTTTTTATCCGGGATTGCCGATTATGTAGGGAACAAAAAGAATTTCCTTAAGTTTTTCTGTTATCTAGGTGCTTTATCCTGTATCGGTCTTTTTTGGTTTAACCTTGAATTTTTGTGGTTTGGCTTACTTTGTTATTTTCTGGCTTTAATTGGTTTTTGGTCGAGTTTGGTATTTTACAATAGTTATTTACCAGATATCGCTTTCCCAGAGCAACAGGATAAAATAAGCGCAAAGGGTTTTTCGCTAGGTTATATTGGTAGTGTTATTTTATTGGTTCTTTGTTTATTAATGATCCTTAAATATGAACTATTTGGTTTTGAAGATGAAGGATTACCAACCCGACTTTCTTTTGTGCTAACCGGAGTATGGTGGATTGGTTTTAGTCAGTACACCTATTACTATTTACCAAAAGGGACTAAAAAAGCAAAACTGACTAAAAATGTGATGTTCAATGGATTTAAAGAACTTCGGAAGATTTGGAATTCTTTAAATCATAATCTTCAGCTTAAAAGATATTTAGGGGCTTTCTTCGTGTACAGTATGGCGGTGCAAACCATTATGCTTATTGCAACCTATTTTGGAATTAAAGAATTGGATTGGGGAGAACAGGACTCAACTACCGGGTTAATCGTAAGTATTTTATTGATTCAGTTGGTGGCTGTTTTGGGTGCAACGCTAACCTCTAGAATTGCAGCTAAGATTGGTAATATTAAGACCTTAATTTTTATAAATATCATTTGGGCGCTTATTTGCGTTTACGCCTATTTTATTACTACGCCAAATCAATTTTACGTAGCCGCCGCCAGTGTTGGATTGGTAATGGGAGGGATTCAGTCACTTTCTAGGTCTACTTACTCCAAAATGCTTCCTGAAAATGCTATCGATACCGCCAGTTATTTCAGTTTTTATGATGTTTCAGAGAAAATTGGGATCGTAATTGGAATGATGATACATGGTGCAGTTGCTAACTATACCGGAAGTAGCCGAAATTCGATATTATTCCTGATCATTTTTTTTATCGGTGGAATTATTTTACTGATTAGAGTACCGAAGATTAGAAGTTAGATTCGCTTCTAGAATATAGAAAATAGAGTGTAGATCAAATAAGGAAAGAATAAGAATCAAGGTTTAAAATGCTCAATTTTGTATACTGAATATTCGGATGAATCAAGATGTCATCTCGACCTTGCCTCGCCGGCAGGCGAAATGGAGAGATCTTTTTTGAATTTGAAGTAGAATTTAGATCACTTGACTGTTAGATTGTCGATTTTAGACGGTGTATCGAAGAACAAGATTTAGTTAGCTTGAATGTTAAATGATCGATTTATTTTTCTTTTCAGCACTATCTGGAATTACATTAATTGCTAATTGCTAATTGCTAATTGCTAATTGCTAATTGCTAATTGCTAATTGCTAATTGCTGAATGCTGTCAACTCTTTACCATAAACTAAATCTAAAAAAAATCCCTCCTGTAGGGTAGAAGGGATTTTTATTCAAAAATTAAACAATAATTACCAGTATTTGGAATTAGTACTTTGAAATATCTCCAGATCCTGAAGTTTTAAAATTTTCTTTACTAGGATTACCCTTGTAAGAAATATCTCCAGATCCTGCGATTCTTGCATTCAATTCTTTTTCGGCATAAACCATAATGTCTCCAGAGCCAGATACCTGAGCGCTTACGATGTTTGCTTTTAATTTATAAGCGTCAAAATCTCCAGATCCTGTGACGTTACACTCTAATTCACTTGCAGTTCCTATTAATTGAATATCGCCACTTCCCGTAACTTTTCCGTCAATTTCATCAGCTTCAATTTCAATATTCATATCACCGCTTCCGGTAACCGATAGTGAAAAATCTCTCGCCGTAATTTTATCTTCTGTCCAGATATCACCGCTTCCGGTTAAATAGGCGCCTTCTAAATCTTCAAAAGGAACCGTTACTTTAATGGTTTTGTTTCGTGACGGACTTATATTCACGCCTTTCTCTACTGAAATTTTTAAGGTACCGTTTTTAACTTCTGTAGTGATGTATTCCTGTAAATTGCTTTCGGCTTCGATAGTTAAATTTCCTTCGCTTCCTTTTACTAGTGCAACATCCATAAAACCTACAAGGCTTACCACATCGTAATCTGATGTTTTTCGATTTTCGGTAACTACATTGCCGTTCCCTTTAATACTTTTATCGCTGCTCCACCATTGGGCGTTTGCTGAGGTGATGCTGATGCATAAAATGACTGCTGCTAAAATTGACTTTTTCATGATTTGATTGATTAATGGTTATATGCCGTTTGGCTTTTTTATTTTTGAAATTGTATAATTTTAATATTCTTTTCTAAAGCTAACACTACCATAGCTTGTGGTAATATTTATTGAATTTTGACTGTTTTGTTTGCCGTAATATCCTGAAATTTCTTTGCTGGTATTGCGATCATGGCTTTTTTGAATTTCAAGATCGTCGGTGCCTTTTACACTTCCGTAAGAGGTTTGTACATTAAAGGTGAAATCCATCTCGGCATCAAATCCCAGTTTAATTCCGGCATAATCTGTATCGATATTTACTCTTTTTACACCGTCGATTAATTTTTCGATAGAAATCGAACCATAATCCTGGTTTAGGCTCAGCGAGGTGAAAACTCGACCAATTTTGGTGCTCAGATAATCTCCATCAGCTTCCAGAACTTTTACTTTATCTACTCTAAAACTTCCGTAGTCACAATTGTATTTTAGGCGTTCTACTTTTTCAACTTTAGAGTCGGTATAATCTGCACTTATAACTAAGTTTTCAGCTTCTTCGATGGTAAATTCAGAATAATCGGCATCAATTTCCGCAGTAGAAATAAATCCGAAGTGAGAATTACGGGTGTAATCAAAATTCAGCATATTACGTGATCCTCTTAACTCGCCAATATCAACTTTTCCGTAGTCACAGGAGATATCTGTATTTCCGTTCACTTTATCAATATAGATTGCGCCGTAATCATTATCGATCACCATATCGTGGTTTACCGGTGCTTTAATTACATAGTTAATTTCCATATTAATGCCATTGCCGCTACTAAATAAACTGCTCCACCAGGATCTTTCTTCTTTTTGATATCTGGTTTTTGCACTTACGCGGTTTCCATTTTGCTGAAAATCTACAGAAATGTCATCTAATTTTTTCTGAACCCTTTCCAGGTCGTCGCCACTAGTTTTAATAAATACCTGAATTACAATTCGGTTTTCATCCCAGGTAGAAATATCTACATTTCCGTAGTTATTATTAATATCCAGAATCCCTTTTTGCGATACTTTAAATTCTCTTTTTAATGTTTTCTCTTTGGTATGTCTACCTTCAGCATCCCCATTGGCAAAGCTTATTGCCGGCACCAAAAGCGCAAGGAATAATAATTTATATAATAGTTTCATTTTCTTGTGTGTTTAGTTGTTTAATAGTCTCAATTTGGTCTAGTACCTGGTTTAGCAGGTCAATCCTTTTTTGAAAGTTGTTAATCATGGCATAGATTACGCGTTTATCCTGGCCACTTTCTAAAAGATCTTTTTTTAGTTTGTTGTATTCTTTTTCTAAAGTTTCTAATTGTACCAATGCATCATTAATGATCTTATTGGTTTTTGGGCTGCGCTCTCCTTCTATAGATTTAAGCTCTCTTTCTATAAGTGTGCTATAGAAATCCTGAGTTTCTTTCATTTGTGGAGAAACTGCAGCAAGATCTGCTTCTTTTGCAAATGCAGGCGTATTAAAAACATTACCAAAAGCAATAAATGCAATGATAAGTGCGGCTGCTATACTGCTTAAAGGAATCCAAAGTTTTCTTAGTTTTCCTTTTTTTGGAAGCTTATCTTTTTGTTGCCGGTTAAGTTTTTCAAGAAATCGATCTTTATGTCCAGAATCTGGTTCAGAAATATCAAAGTTCAATCCCTTTAGATCCTCAAAGAATTCGTCATTTTTCATCTTTCAACATTTTTTTTCTTAAACTTTCTTTAGCTCGGGAAATGGTTGTCCTGCAATTGGCATAAGAAATATTTAAAATATCGCCTATTTCTTCATAATCATAACCTTCGATTAAGTGAAGTGTTAGGCAGATCCTGTAATTTTCTTTAAGCTCCTGCATGGCTTTTAAAACCATTTTCACTTTTTTATTTTGAGTATCGGTAGTAGTTATTCCCTCATTCTCGTCTGTTTCGTTTTTTAGATAATCCTTATAGCTTACTTCTTCGTATTTCGATTTTTTATTGTGGGCATTAATACTGTTGTTTACCACAATTCGCTTTAGCCAGGCGCCAAAAGAAGCTTCAGCTTTAAATTGATCGATCTTTTCGAAAGCACTTAAAAAAGACTCTTGCATAATGTCTTCGGCCTCGGCACTATGGTGTACGATTCGCAAAGCAGTATTGTACATAGCTTTGTAATACCTGTTGTAAATCTCCATTTGCGCACGCTGGTTTCCCTGCCGGCAGTCATTTACAAGATCGTTAATATGTGTGATGGTTGATTGCAAAAAAATATCTTGTTTCTAGTATAAAGATAGGGGGAGTTTCTGTTTGTTACAGTTTTTTAAAATTATTTCAGAAAAAATATGCTGGCATAGGAATTGAAACATCTAATAAGCAACAATTTTAACTACCTGTAATCTAGTATTTGCAGGTATAGAGGTCTCAAAACATATTGAAATAAACAAACTGAAATGACAGTTTGACTTTTAAAGATAACTTATGGCTAAAACAAAATTCACGGATATTGACAGTTTGTCATTACAAGGTATAAATGAAGATGCAGAGTTGATACCGTTAATGACGCCTGAAGATGAAGAGGAAATAAATAAAGAAAAATTACCTGAAAATTTACCAATATTACCTTTAAGAAATACGGTTCTTTTCCCGGGAGTAGTGATTCCTATTACTGCTGGAAGAGATGCTTCGATCAAGTTAATTAACGAAGCAAATAATAATGAAAAGATCATTGGTGTTGTTTCTCAGAAAGATGAAGAGGTAGAAAATCCGGGAATCAAAGACATTAATAATATAGGTGTTGTAGCTAGAATTCTTAGGGTTTTAAAAATGCCCGATGGAAATACAACAGTGATTATACAGGGTAAAAAGCGTTTTAATATTACTGAAGTTACCCAGGAAGAGCCTTTTATGAGGGCGAATGTTGAAGAAATTCCTGAAACAAAACCAGATGCTGAAAATGAAGAGTTTGGGGCAATAATCGATGCGATTAAAGATTTAGCGCTGCAGATTATTAAAAGCAGTCCTAATATACCTTCTGAAGCTTCTTTCGCCATTAAGAATATAGAAAGTAATTCTTTCTTAATCAATTTTGTGTCTTCTAACATGAATCTTTCAGTAGAAGAGAAACAAAACTTACTAGCGACTAACGACCTTAAGGAACGTGCTTTAGCGACCTTGAAGTTTATGAATGTTGAAAATCAGAAACTGGCACTTAAAAATGATATTCAGTCTAAAGTGCAGAGTGATATGAGTCAGCAGCAACGCGAATACTTTTTGCACCAGCAAATGAAAACCATTCAAGAAGAATTGGGTGGTGTTTCTCATGAAGATGAGATCGAAGAAATGCGCGTACGAGCTAAAGACAAGCATTGGAGTGAAGATGTACAAAAGCATTTTGAAAAAGAGCTTTCAAAAATGCAAAGAATGAATCCTCAGGTAGCCGAATATTCTATTCAGCGTAATTACCTGGACTTATTTCTAGATCTTCCTTGGGATGAATTCAGTAAAGATAAATTTGATCTTAAGCGAGCGAAGAAAATTTTAGATCGTGACCATTACGGTTTAGATGATGTAAAACGTAGAATTATAGAATATCTGGCAGTTTTAAAACTGCGTAATGATATGAAGTCTCCTATTCTTTGTCTTTACGGACCTCCAGGAGTTGGTAAAACCAGTTTAGGAAAGTCTGTAGCCGAAGCTTTAGGAAGAGAATACGTTCGAATTTCTTTAGGTGGTTTAAGAGACGAAGCTGAAATTAGAGGACATCGTAAAACCTATATAGGTGCGATGCCGGGTAGAATTATCCAAAGTCTTAAAAAGGCAGGAACCAGTAATCCTGTTTTTGTTTTAGATGAAATCGATAAGCTAAGTATTGGTAATGCCGGGGATCCTTCTTCTGCATTATTAGAAGTTTTAGATCCGGAACAGAATAGTGAGTTTCATGATAACTTTTTAGAATTAGGTTTCGATCTATCTAAAGTGATGTTCATTGCAACTTGTAATAGTTTAAATACGATTCAGCCGGCATTACGTGATCGTATGGAAATAATTAATGTTACTGGTTATACGATCGAAGAGAAGATCGAAATCGCTAAAAGACATTTACTTCCGAAGCAATTAAAAGAACACGGATTAACAAAAGATGATCTTAAAATTGGTAAAGCCCAGCTAGAAAAGATCGTTGAAGGTTATACACGTGAATCTGGTGTTAGAGCGCTAGAAAAGCAAATTGCAAAAGTAGTTCGATACGGTGCGAAAAGTATCGCAATGGAAGAGGAGTATAATGTAAAAGTGACTAACGAAGATATTATCGAAATTTTAGGTAGTCCTCGTTTAGAGCGTGATAAATATGAGAATAATGAAGTTGCCGGAGTAGTTACCGGATTAGCCTGGACGCAGGTTGGAGGTGATATTCTTTTTATTGAATCAATTTTATCGAAAGGAAAAGGAAATTTAAATATTACCGGAAACCTTGGTAAAGTGATGAAAGAATCGGCTACCATCGCGATGGAATATATTAAAGCCAACGCTGATACTTTAGGTATTGATTCAGGTATTTTCGAAAAACATAATGTACATATTCACGTGCCAGAAGGTGCTACGCCAAAAGATGGTCCAAGTGCGGGTATAACAATGCTTACTTCTTTAGTTTCTTTATTTACTCAGAAGAAAGTGAAGAAAAGTATAGCCATGACGGGAGAGATCACCTTAAGAGGGAAAGTGCTTCCGGTAGGTGGAATCAAAGAAAAAATTCTTGCCGCTAAAAGAGCCAGAATTAAAGAACTTATTCTTTGTAAAGAGAACGAACGTGATATAAATGAGATCAAAGAAGAATATTTAAAAGGTCTTACTTTTCATTACGTAAATGATATGAGCGAAGTAATTGATATCGCAATTACTGATGAAAAGGTGAAAAATGCGAAAGAATTATAATTGCAAAATTATACCAGAAAAGCCCTGAAGAAATTCGGGGCTTTTTTGTTTTAAGCATTTTCAAATCTCTATTTTTGTAGAAACTTCAACTAAATGACCAAAAAAATTACTATTGCCATCGATGGGCATTCTTCAACAGGAAAAAGTACGGTAGCCAAACAGCTAGCTAAAAAGTTAGGCTATATTTATGTAGATACTGGTGCCATGTATCGTGCAGTTACGCTATATGCTATGCGAAAAGTAATGGTTACTGAAGATAAAGTAGACATAGAAGCCCTACTTAGACATTTAGCTTTTATAAATATCAAGTTCAAATTTAATGAAGATCTTGGTTATGGAGTTGTTCATTTAAATAAAGAAAATGTAGAAGAAGAAATTCGATTAATGGAAGTTTCTAATAATGTGAGTAAGGTTGCTGCAATTCCTGAAGTTCGAGAAATGCTGGTGGCCCAGCAGCAGGAAATTGGTAAAGAAGGTGGCGTTGTAATGGATGGTCGAGATATTGGGACAGTGGTATTTCCTGATGCCGAATTAAAATTATTCATGACGGCTTCTGCTGAGAAAAGAGCAGAACGTCGTTATAATGAGCTGAAAGAAAAAGGCAATAATGTTAGTTACGAAGAAGTCCTTAAAAATGTACAGGAGCGTGACCATTTAGATTCTACCAGAGAAACTTCTCCTTTAATAAAAGCTGATGATGCTATCGAGATCGATAATTCAGATTTGAGTAAAGAAGAGCAATTCGAAAAGATTCTTTCTCTAGTAAAAGAAAAAACCGACGCCTAGAATGGCCAAAATCGATAAAACCTCTGAAGAGGGAATAAGTAAATCGGTACTTTATTTAATGTCGGCTGGTGCAGGATTGGTGGTTGCCAACAATTATTACAATCAGCCTTTATTAAATTTAATGGCGAAAGATTTTGGAGTATCAGAGTCGGCCGTAAGTAATATTCCGCTTTTTACCCAATTAGGCTATGCTTTTGGATTATTATTTATTATTCCGTTAGGCGATAAATTTCCGCGGAAAAAAATGGTAATGATCGATTTTATTTTCATTATCGCCAGTCTTTTAGTGATGGCTTTAGCGCCTAGCTTACCAGTTTTAGTGATCTCGGGTTTTTTTGTGGGATTCAGTTGCGTAGTACCACAGGTTTTTGTTCCCATGGCCGCGCAATTAGCAAAACCGGAAAAGAGAGGAAGCGCAATAGGGATCGTGATGAGTGGTTTGCTAATTGGAATATTGGGAAGCCGTTTTATAAGTGGTTTTGTGGGAGAATATTTTGGTTGGCGGGTGATGTATTTTATCGCTGCCGGAATTATGCTTATTTTCTGGGGATTATTAAAGCTGAAATTACCTGAATTACAACCTAATTTTTTTGGGACTTATAAAGAACTCATGCAATCTTTATGGGGATACTTTAAAACTGAATCTTCGGTAAGACTAGCCGCACTTCGAGGAGCATTAGGATTTGCCGGGTTTAGCGCTTTTTGGACCACTTTGGTTTTTTTAATGGAAGAAAATTTTAACTACGGAAGTGGGGTAGCAGGTACTTTTGGTGTTTTAGGAATCGCAGGTGCATTGGCGGCAAGCTTAATTGGGAAATTGAGCGATAAAATGAATAAAAATAGATTGATCATTATTTCAACAATATTAATGATCGTCGCCTGGGTAGTTTTTGAGTTTTCCGGCTACTCAATTATAGGACTTGTTATCGGAGTGATTTTGGTTGATATGGGTTTACAATCTTTACATATTACGAACCAAAATATTATCTTTTCCAGAAATCCAGATGCAAGAAACAGAATCAATACCATTTATATGGTAGGTTACTTTATTGGTGGCGCATTGGGAACAACTACCGGAGCGTATGCCTGGGAGTTTTTTCAGTGGCAAGGAGTAGCATCTTTAGGCTTAATTTACAGCGTTTTGATCTTAATTTTTCACCTTCTTTTCAAGAAATCTTTAGCTGAAGAAAATTAAGTTTTTAGTAGGTTTGAAAATATTAAAATTAGTTGTATTTTTGCACTCCTTTTTGGCAAAAGAACGGAAATGCAGAAGGGCTTGAAAATCAAAACGTAAAACATCTTCTTAGTTTTATTTTGCTTAAATGTTTCCGATAAACTTTGAATACAAATTTTAATCAGCAATTATTATGGCTGAAGAACAAAAAGAACAGGAAGTTCAGGAAGTAGCTGGGATGGCTACAGCATCTCAACCAGAGGTAACTGAGCAACAAGCTAACCCTGAAAAATTCCTAAAAGAATTTAACTGGCACAACTACGAAGAAGGAATCGACCCAATCGCAGATGATAAGCTAGAAGAATTCGAGAAATTAGTAGAAGAAAATTTCGTAGACACTCTAGATGATGAGGTTGTAAAAGGAAAAGTAATTAATATTACTGATCGTGATGCAATTATCGACATCAACGCGAAAAGTGAAGGTGTAATCTCTCTTAACGAGTTTCGTTACAACCCAGATCTTAAAGTTGGTGATGAGGTAGAAGTTTTAATCGACGTTAGAGAAGATGCTACAGGTCAGTTAGTTCTTTCTCACCGTAAGGCTCGTGTTATCATGGCATGGGATCGTGTGAACAAAGCACATGATGAAGGTCTTATCGTTAACGGTTTTGTTAAGTGTCGTACTAAAGGTGGTATGATCGTAGATGTATTTGGTATTGAAGCTTTCTTACCAGGTTCTCAAATCGATGTGAAGCCAATTAGAGATTACGATGCTTATGTAGGTAAAACAATGGAATTCAAAGTTGTGAAAATCAACCACGAATTCAAAAACGTTGTTGTATCTCATAAAGCACTTATCGAAGCTGATATCGAAGAGCAGAAGAAAGAAATTATTGGTCAGTTAGAAAAAGGTCAGGTATTAGAAGGTACTGTTAAGAACATCACTTCTTACGGTGTATTCGTTGATCTTGGAGGAGTTGACGGACTTATCCACATTACTGATCTTTCTTGGTCTAGAATCAACCATCCAAACGAGATTGTAGAACTAGATCAAAAACTTAACGTTGTAATCTTAGACTTTGATGAGGCTAAGACTAGAATCCAGTTAGGTCTTAAGCAATTACATAAACACCCATGGGAAGCTCTAGATGAAGAGTTAAAAGTAGGTGATAAAGTAAAAGGTAAAGTAGTTGTAATCGCAGATTACGGTGCATTTATCGAAGTTGCTGAAGGTGTAGAAGGATTAATCCACGTTTCTGAAATGTCTTGGAGTACGCACTTAAGATCTGCTCAGGATTTCGTAAATGTTGGTGACGAGGTTGAAGCTCAAATCCTTACTTTAGATCGTGACGATCGTAAAATGTCTCTTGGAATTAAGCAATTAACTCCAGATCCATGGACAGATATCACTTCTAAATATCCTGTTGGATCTAAGCATACAGGTGTAGTTCGTAACTTTACTAACTTTGGTGTATTCGTAGAGTTAGAAGAAGGTATTGACGGACTTATCTATATCTCTGATCTTTCTTGGACTAAGAAAATCAAACACCCATCAGAATTCTGTAATGTTGGTGATAAACTAGAAGTAGTTGTATTAGAATTAGATGTTGAAGGACGTAAACTAAGTTTAGGTCACAAACAAATCGAAGATAACCCTTGGGATAAATACGAAACTGAATTTGCTGTAGGTACAACTCATACTGCTGCAATTTCTGAAATCGTAGACAAAGGAGCTACTATCGATTTTAATGAAGATATTACTGCATTTGTACCACAAAGACACCTTGAAAAAGAAGACGGAAGTAAACTTAAGAAAGGTGAAACTGCAGAATTCCAAATCATTGAATTCAATAAAGAGTTTAAACGTGTTGTAGCATCTCATGCTGCTATCCACAGAGAAGAAGAGCAAAAAATCGTTAAGCAAGCTGCTAAAAAAGCTGCTGCACAAAACAGCGAGAAAACCACTATTGGTGATGTAAATGCAGATCTTCAGGCTCTTAAAGATAAAATGGAAGGGAAATAATCTTTTCAGTTTATAAAGCTAAAAACCTCCTTTTTAAGGAGGTTTTTTTATAATGTCATTTTTCGTAGCTCTTTGTTATAAAATTACTTCAACTGGTAATCCAGAATTTGCTTTTTCCCATTTTGCATAGAAATCAAAGTCATTTTGTCTTCTTCAGTAGAAAATAATAATCTTTCCTTTTCAGTAAAAGACGACGAATCTAAAGTTTTGGATTTCTCATTAAATTCAAAGTGAATATAAAGATCATCGTTTTGTTTTTCAGTATAAAATTTTCCTTCAGCAGTAATCGTTTCTGTGGCTGTCATTCTCTTTTTTAAAAATGTACTATCGGGTAAAAGAAGATAACTTTCCTGCCAGGCCATTTTTAGGCCTTTCTGTTGTTTGTTTTCTGAAGGGAAACTCATTTGCACCAATTCCCATTTCTGCGGAAAATTGTTAGGTGTGTGTAGCTCTGGATACGAAGGATTATTGATATTGCAGGAAAATATGCTTAAAAATAAGACAAGCCCTATGATGTATTTCATGATTGATGATTTGCGGTCTATATAATAGATAGCAAAAGCACCAAATGGTTGCGTAAAAAGTTAAATAAATCTAAAAATTTAGATGAAATGCTAATTTTGGTGATTTTGAAGCACAGTTTTTAAAGCTTTAATGGTAATTGGTTTTACAATATAATTACTCACGTTGTCGTATGATTTTGCTTTATTAATGTCGCCAGGATCTATAGAAGAGCTCACAATGTAAATGGTAATTGGCTTATCACTTTCAATTTTTATAAATTCTTCCAAAAACTCCCAACCATCCATCACTGGCATATTAAGATCAAGTAAAATGACATCTGGAAGCTCGGCTTCATTAGAAATAATGGCATTTAGGTGATTTAAGGCTTCTTTTCCGTTATGAAAAACCATAAAACCATTACAGAAATCGGCCAATTCCATTATTTTTTTTGCACTAAAAACGAATATAGGATCATCGTCTATAATGCAGGCAAGATCAATTTTCTTCATTCTTAAAGAGTATTTTAAATAGGGTACCCTGATTTACCTCACTTTCTACCTCTATTCTGGCACCAATAGCTTCAATTTGATTTTTGGTGATAAACAATCCAATCCCTCTGGAATCTTTATGCCTGTGAAAGGTATTGTACATTCCAAAAAGCTTATGGCCGTGTCGCTGTAAATCGATTCCTAGTCCGTTATCTTCAATATTAAGGATAATTTCTCCGGTAATATCGTCATTTTCAGAATACAATTTAATAAAACTATTTCTTTCTAGAGAGCGGTATTTAATTCCGTTGGTTATAAAATTGAGTAAAATACTATCCAAATAAGCTGGGATTCCCTGTATAGTAATGTCTTTATCAATATTATATTCAACATTAACTTGACCATCCATTGCTAGGGCACTGGTGTTTTCTACAGCATTTTCTACAAAATCTCTTAAATTACATTCATTTAAGTTTTCTTTTACTGAAGTATTTATAACCACAACCTCATTAAGATGTTCTATAGTTTCCCTAAGATTTTCGCTTGCTGTTCCTAAGAGTTGTATAATTTGATTTTCATTTAATTCTGGATGTTCCATATTAAATATATCCAGAAGAGATGAGAAATTACTTGAATGGCTTCTTAAATTATGAGAAACGATATGAGCAAAATTTCTTAACCTCTGGTTTTGATCTTTGGTAACTTCCAGTAAACTCATAATTTCATTTCTAGCTTCTTTTAGATCTGTTATTTCTAAAGCAGCATGTAAGTAACCTATTAACTGGTTGTTTTCAATAATAGGAGTTATGGTTAGTAAAACAGGAATTTTATTTCCATTTGCATCTATATAACTCCATTCCCTTGTAGTACTTTTTCTGTTCTTAGCTTCAAAAATTAAAGCATCATATTCTTTAAGTTCTACCTGAAATTCGTTATTTAAACTAACAATTTTTTGTTCTAGCTCGGTAGTCTCATGGAATATTAAAACAGATTTCTTTTTTACATTTTCTGGGCTGTATCCTAAAAGATTTTGTGCACCACGATTAAAATCTGTTATATATCCTTTTTTGTCTGTAGCAATAAAACTAACCTTAGTACTGGCTGCCAATAAAGCTTTTTGGTGTGCCAGGGTTTTATTTAGCTGTTGCTGCGCTAACTTCCGGATACTAATATTTTTAATTTGTGTAGTGATTAACAATGGTTCACCATTAGAATCTTTAATTAAAGACGCAAATATTAGTACATAGATCTTTTTATTCTTTTTAGATCTAAATTGAAGTTCTACATGAAAGTGATCTTCTTTTTTCTCTACAAGTTCATTAATAAGCTTTTTTAAACGCTTTTCATCTTTTTGATCTACCAGATCGAACAGTGATTTATCTAAAAGATCTTCTTGTGTATAATCTAAAATTGAACATAGACTTTTATTAACTTTTAAGGGTTTTGTTTTAAGATCACAAATAGCCATTCCTATGGCTGCATTTTCAAAATTTCCTCTAAAAGTTTCTTCGCTTAATTGCAGTTTTTCCTGCGCCAGGTTAAAAGGCGTTACATCATACATAGCTACAACAGCACCAATCACTTCGCCTTTATTGTCTTTAATTTGCGATCCGCTAACCGATACAAATCGATCTTCGGCATTTTTAGGCCTAATTTTTATATTTGGATTAGTAATTTTACCTGTTTTAAGTACCTGTATTAAAGGAATCTCATCTGTATTAAGTTGAGTTTTACCATCTAGGTGGTAAAGCCCATAATAATCTGGAAATTTATTAGGATCGATGTTGGTTACAGGTAAACCATGCCATTCTCTAGTTGTTCTATTAAAAAGCGTAAGTTCTCCATCAGCATTACAGGAAACAATCCCTACTTCTAAAGATTCTAAAACCGTTTCTAAAAATTGCTTGCGATTTTCGCTAATCTTTTCAAGTTCTTTAATATGGGTAATATCTGTGGTATGGATTATAATTCCACCAATTTTTTGATCATTGGTATACCAAGGCCGCATAGACCATTTTATATATCGATTTTTACCAAAACGATCTACAAATTGTTCTTCTTCTCTTTGCGCAGATTCTCCTTTCAATCCTCGAGCATGAATAGCTCTCCATTCTTCCTTAACATCAGGAAAAAGATCGTAATGATATTTGTTGATAATATTTAAATCTTCAACCTGATAGTCTTCTTTCCACTTTTTAGAAGTTACTATATACCGCATCTTTGTATCGAACATGGCGATAGCAGTTGGTGCTTCCTCAATAAATTTTTGGCTTCGTTCTGTTTCTTTTTTTTGCTGAGTAATTTCTTCATGATATCCCGTCATCCATTCAGGTTTACCATCTTCTGTCCAGCTAACTACTTTTCCACGATCTGCAACCCAAACCCAATGTCCTTTTTTGTGGCGCATTCTGGCTTCGGTTTTATATACTTTGGTCTTTCCTTCAAAATGTTCGTTAAGTATTTGCTGGCATCTATCAGAATCTTCGGGATTTGCAAGTTTATACCAGGTACTAACAGAAGTAGGTCTTAACTCTTCCAGATCATAACCTAAAATCTTAGCCCATTGCTCGTTAAAAATAGTTTCCCCGGTTTGTACATTCCATTCCCATGCGCCTATCGCCGTTCCTTCTAAAACATGTTCGTAACGCTTAACCTGTTCATGTAAATTAAGATCTGGTTTTTTGAATTTTGTAACATCTTTTACACCGGCAAGAATTCTTTGTTTTGAATTTTTTGTGCTGAAATTTATAAACTCACATTCTAGCCATAAAACATATTTGTGGCTGTGAACAAACCTAAAAGTGAAATTTTTAGGCTGTTGTTCACAAATATCTTTTGAAATTATAAGTTCTTTAAATTGAGAGAGATCTTCTGTAAAGATCAATTCAGTCCAATCTTCAAAACGAAGCTCACTGTCATTTTTAGAAGTATAGCCAAGTAGTTCAAGAAGTTTAGTTGAACAATAAAAGGATTGACCACTTTGGCAATCTAAAATGAAGAATCCATCTAGCGCATATTCCTGTAAAAACTTAAAATAAGCTTTATCCTCAACAATAGCTTCATATAATTCATCATTCAGGTAACTAGAATTACCTTTCCTTGGGGATTTTTCTGTGTATTTAGGGCACATTACGTATTAATAGGGGCTTAAAAATACATAAAATATAATTAGGGGGTGCTTTTTTTTAGAATAATTTAATCAATTAACCTGTGGTTTAATAATTCAAAAACTTAATTCAATTCCTTCTAGGATTCTTTAATATTATAAGATCATGAGAGATCAAATTTGATAAGCTCTTTTTATATATATAGGTATAACGAGATTTCTACCTTAAAACTGTCACTTAAAAACCAATTGAATTTACCGTAAAGTTGATTACCATGCTTCTTTAAAGCCATTTTCCAAGGCTTCTTTATACGTTTCAAGACTAAAAGTATAAAGATTTGGCGCCTTATGAGCACCGCCTTTTCGCGTTTCTTTTAGTTTATTAAGAATACCGTATTTGGTCATTTTTCGATAAAAATTTCCACGGTTTAGAGGTTTGTCAAGTATAATTTCATAAAGCCTTTGTAACTCTGGCATTGTAAACTTTTCTGGTAATAGGTTTAAACCAACAGGACGATAGTTAAGTCCTTTTCTAAGCTCTAGTAAGGCTGTATTAAAAATCTCTTCGTGATCCATCATTAGGCTAGGCAACTCATGTACGTTTTTCCATTCACATCCATCAGATAAATCGTCTACCCTTGGCTCTACCTTAGCAAAGTTTATTAGTGCATAATATCCAACAGAAATAAATCGTTGTTTATGCCAAAGATCATCAGGGAATTCAGCAAAAAAATCTTCATTCCGGTTTGGCTTACCAAAAGTCTTAAATTGATTTAAATAAATTTCTTTAGCCCCGGTTCTTTCATTTAAAATTCGGTTAGCACTTTCATCCAGGCTTTCATTCTTTCCTAAATAGCCACCGGGCAGTGACCATTCGTCTTTATCTTTTAATTTTACCAATAAGACTTTTAAAGAAGAAGTGTCAAAACCAAATACTACGCAATCGATAGAGATGCTTGGTAAACTTTTTTCTTTGTTTGATTTTGAATCTTTGTCTAAGATCGCAGCTAATTCCGATTTCATTGAAACTGATTTGATTATCAAAATTACATTTAGATTTTAATTAATCAAACTTTAATTTTGATAAAATATGATAATTAGTAAAAATAATGTTTGCAAAACCTATAAAATTTCATTTTTTAAGTGTTTAATAAACATTAAATAATTCTAAATTATTCATTTTCAAACGTTCATAAAAAATCATTTTATCCTTTTTTTTGTGTTATTTGTCGATAATTTGATTTTTTTTATAAGAAAAGTTTTATTTATTGAAACTTATATTTTAATATTGTCTCGAGATGAAGCATTGATTACATGATTTATCTTATAATATCATTCATTTTTGGTTAGGTTGGTATGATATTAGAAAACTGGTTAGTTGCGAAAAGGGATGCATTGCATCCCTTTTTTAGTGGCAACGCCAAAGGCTATAATCCCCCCGAGGCTTGCCTCGAAATTTAAAATTTGTTTCCAACAAATGCCTCAAGGGCTTGCCCCGAGGTAGTTTTCTTTAATTCATTACAATCTGGCAATCAGGTAAAGATGCAAATAGATTTTTTTGGTTCTTTTTTTCAATACCATAAATTCCACCTAAACCAATTTTCTTAAGATTCTTCATTTCAGAAAGTAATTTTGTGTTCGCTAGGGGATTACTACCTAGTTCAATAATTTTTAGCTTCTTTAAATTTTTAAATTCAGCAGGTAAAGCAACAATTTCAAGATCAAAAAGATTTAAATCTTCCAAGTTCTGCAATTTTTCTATGGAAGTGGGAAGCTTTGCAATAGGATTCTGGCTAACATTTAAGGTTTTCAATTTAAATAGTTTAGTGATCACTACCGGGAATTCTTCAAAATGATTTCTGCTAATATTCAGTAATTCTAAATGTCCCAACTCATAAAATTCGTCTGGCAGCAAGCTAATATTGTTGAATTCCAGATTCAATTTTTTTAAACTTTTAAAGCCTGACATCTCCGAGGGTAAAACTCTAATAATGTTTTGCTTTAGATTAAGCTGTATAAGCCTTTCAAGTTTTACAAAAGCTACAGGAAAATTTTCTAAGTTGTTTTTCTCTAGAGAAACAACTTGCAAATTTTTATAATTTGAAATTTGCAACAATAACTGGGCAGTACTTTGTTTTAGAGCTGCATCGGTTCTTAAAACTTCCAGTGCATTTAATTCTTTAGGAAGTGATTTTAAAGGATTAAAACTAATAGAAAGCTCCTTTAATTTAGGAAGTTTAGCCATAGATTCTGGTAAACTTTCTAAAAGGTTATCACTAAGATTAAGCTTCTCCAGATTTTTAAAATCAGCAATAAAATCTGGTAAAGTTTTAATATTATTAAAAGAGAGATCAAGCTCTTTCAGATTTTTGAAATTCTTAATTTCCTCAGGAACTTCAGATAATTGGCGATTAGATAGATCTAGCGTTTTTACTTCGTTCGCATGATCTAAAATCAAATCTACCGAACAAGTTGGGATTTCTTTAGCAAGTGTAGCTGAAAGACTCCACACGCAAAGCAGCGCAAAAAAGTAGTATTTTTTCATAATGACGATCTTTTAAATTAATAAATTGGATTAATTCAAGCAGATTTGGGTGTCATTGTTTGGATTGAAAAAATATAATAAGTTGAATTATCTTAAAGATAACAAAATAATTTAAACATCTGTAAATAAGTGGTTTAAATTATTTAATTCTCATAAAGTTCTAAAGGAAGATCGTCTGGATCACTAAAGAAGGTAAATTTTTTACCGGTGTGAGGATCAATGCGAATATCTTCTGTCTCAACTCCTCTCTTGTTAAGTTTTGAGATAGCTTTTTCGATGTCATCAACCTGAAATGCCAGATGCCTTAAACCTTGAGCTTCTGGGAAGCTTGACCTTTTTGGTCGATTTGGGAAAGAAAAAAGTTCGATAATGTATTTTCCGTTTAGTGCGAGATCTAATTTGTAGGAGTCTCTTTCTTCTCGATAAACTTCCTGTAAAATCTCTAATTCTAAAATTTCAGTATAAAATCTTTTTGAAGCTGGATAGTCTGAACAAATAATCGCGATATGATGAACGGCTTTAAGCATTGTCGATTTTGTGGTTTTTTAGATCAGATTTTAAAGATACACCACTAATTTTTTTCGCAAAAGATTCATTAATTAAAAACTCCAAAAGCTCTGCTGCCGCTGCGGTACTCATTCCATCGCTATGAATATTCGAAATACAATTTCTTTTTTCGTCTGTAGTTCCACTTTTTGGATCGTAGGTGGTATAAATACCTAAACTTTTTGGGCTGGACAAGCCGGGGCGTTCCCCAATAAAAGTAGCTGTAAATTTTCCATTCAATTTTTCTGCAATTTCGTCTCCAATAGCAACTCGTCCATTTTCAACAATACTAATTGCTGCGGAATATTTCTCTTTTAACTTCGGAAGCAATATTTCAATGATTTTAGCGCTTTGTAAAGTAGCTTCTGGCGATAAACCATCTACAATATTAAAAATGATATCAAATCCTGAAACATTTTTAAATTCACTTTCGGCTAAAAGTTTCCCCAGATCCGGACGTTTTAAATAATGCTCACGGTCTTTTGCCTTACTTTTAAATTTAAAAATGTCTAAGCCGAAATTCGATAAATCTGACTTGATTTTTTCAATATTGAATTCGGTATAAATCGCATCTCTTGCTTTAGCGTGATCTAACTGAAATTGCAAAACATCCTTTATAGATTGGCTTCCACCGGTATTTCCAAGTGCAATTCGGGCTTTAGAAAGCTCACGTAATTGCGTATAGGGATCTTTTTGGATCTCGTTTTTATAGATTTCAGGTTTATCCATTGCTTATTAATTTATGAGATTCGGGTAAATTTTGGCGATTTCCATTTTCATCAAAAATCCCCATTTTTAAAAGCCATTTTTCAAATTCCGGGGCTGGTTTTTTATTCAAGACTTTCCGTAGATACATGGCATCGTGAAAAGATGTACTTTGATAATTCAGCATCACATCATCGGCACCGGGAACGCCCATAATATAATTGCAGCCAGCAACGCCCAAAAGCGTTAACAAAGAATCCATATCATCCTGGTCGGCTTCAGCGTGATTGGTATAACAAACATCGCAACCCATGGGGAGTCCCATAATTTTTCCGCAGAAATGATCTTCTAAAGCGGCACGAGTGATCTGTTTTCCATCGTAAAGATATTCTGGTCCAATAAAGCCAACCACTGTATTTACTAAAAGCGGATTGTATTTTCTGGCCACAGCATAACATCGAACTTCACAGGTTTGCTGGTCGATGCCGTGATGCGCATTTGCTGAAAGTTCAGATCCTTGCCCGGTTTCAAAATACATCATATTATTTCCAATATCGCCTCTGTTTAATTGAAGCCCGGCATCGTAGGCTTCCTGAAGTATATTTAAATTGATCCCGAAAGATTCGTTGGCTTTTTGAGTACCACCAATTGACTGAAATATTAAATCCACGGGTGCTTTTTCGATAATTTCCATCGTTGTGGTAATATGACTTAAAATGCAGGTTTGCGTGGGAATTTCGTATTGCTGCCTAAAATTGTCCAGTAATTTTAGTAATTCTGAAACTGCGTTTGGGCTATCGGTAGCCGGGTTAATGCCTATTACCGCGTCACCACAGCCGTAAAGCAATCCGTCGATCGTACTCGCCGCGATCGCTTTTGGATCGTCTACTGGATTGTTGGGTTGTAATCGAACCGAAAATCGATCTTTTAAGCCAAGTGTGTTTCTAAATTTTGTGATGACTTCACATTTCTGCGCAACTTTAATAAGATCCTGGTTTCGCATTAATTTGGAGACAGCCGCAACCATTTCAGGAGTTAAGCTTGGAGCTATCTCTTTTAAAATTTCCGGAGTCGCATTGTAGCTCAGCAACCAATCTCTAAATTCTCCCACGCTAAAAGCCGAAATTGGATAAAAAGCTTCAGTATTATGATCGTCCATAATTAAGCGGGTAACTTCATCTTCAGCATAAGGAATAATCGGATTTTCAAAAAATTCTTTTAGTGGTACTTCGCTCAAAACATATTGTGCGGCAACTCTTTCTTTGTTGTCTTTTGCAGCAAGGCCTGCGAGAACATCACCAGATCGATGCGGACTAGCTTTTGCCAGTAATTCCTTTAAATCTTTAAAAGAGTAGGTGATGTTATTGATGCTGAATTTATATTCCATAACTGCAACTTTTGAAGTAAGTTACCAAAAACTACATCCACGAAATGTTTAAAGAATATTAATTTAAACCGGAGAGGTTGAATATTGATATTTCTGAAGTTTAAAGATCTACAATTAATAAATCAGAAATCCGACGAAGGTGTTTTTCATAAAGCGGTAATTTTATAATGTTAAAATAATTGGTTATATTACAGAAAATCAATTATTTAATGATTAGACTTTTACTCACTTTTCTCTCACATTCAATTTTAAAGCGATTGTTCTTTGTATTTTTTATACTGAGTTTTTCTATTGCCTGCTCTGAAAAAAAGAACATCAGCTCTAAGGTTTCTGAAGATATTACAGCGACTACATATACTAAAGACCTTTCAGAAATTAAAAAAGACGGGAAACTTACCGTTATTACCATTTATAATTCTACCAGTTACTTTTTATATCGCGGGAAACCGATGGGTTTTGAATATGAATTGGTGAAAAAGCTTGCCGATCATTTAGAACTCGAACTCGATATTAAAGTCGCAAAAGACATTGATCATTTATTCGATATGCTGAATGCCGGTGTGGGCGATCTTATTGCCTTTGGACTTTCGGTTACCGAAGACCGAAAAAAGCTCGTCAATTTTACCGAATATCACTATTTAACACATCAGGTGTTAGTGCAACGTCGCCCGGAAAACTGGAGAAAGTTGCCAATGTACAAGATCAAAAAGCAAACGCTAAACGATCCCATTGAAATGATAGGGAAGACCGTTCACGTGCGTAAGAACTCATCGTATTTTGAACGTTTAGAAAATTTGGAAGACGAGATTGGTGGGCAGATCGATATTCAACTGGTTTCTGGGGATAAAACCACTGAAGATATCATTAAAATGGTGGTCGATGGTGAGATCGATTATACCATTTCAGATTATAACATTGCTGCGATCAACCAAACCTACAATCCGATTCTGGATATTGATACCGAGATCAGTTTCTCGCAACGTATCGCCTGGGCAGTGCGTAAAAATTCTCCTGAACTTTTAGCTGAAATCAATTCGTGGCTAAAAAACATCAAGAAAAAAGATTTTTATTATGTGGTGTACAACAAGTATTTCAAAAATAAAAAATCTTATCGTCGCCGAATTAAAAGTGAATTTTACAGTAAAAATCAAGGAAAAATTAGTCAGTACGATGCAATCATAAAAAAGAATGTAGAACGGCTAGGTTGGGATTGGCGATTGCTGAGTTCACAGATCTTCCAAGAATCCCGCTTTCAACCGAACGAGAATTCCTGGGCTGGCGCTGGCGGATTAATGCAAATAATGCCGGCAACCGCAAAAGATTTAGGTGTAAACGATATTACCAATCCATCAGAAAATATTCGTGGCGGCACCCAATATCTAGCGCAATTACGCGAGAATTTTAGCAATGTTGAAGATAGTATTCAGCGTATAAAATTCACCCTGGCAGCGTACAATTGTGGTTTAGGTCACGTTCGTGATGCGCAACGACTTACCAAAGCCTTTGGTGAAGATCCCAATGTTTGGGACGATAATGTAGAAGATTATTTACTGAAATTAAGCTCGCGCGAATTCTTTAATCGCCCGGAAGTGAAATATGGTTTTGTTCGTGGTCGTGAGCCTTATTTATATGTAAAAGAAATCTTTTTGCGCTACGAACATTACAAAAAATTAATTCCGTTTGAAACTCCCGAAACGGAATCGCAGGTCGCTTCAAATTAACTAGAGTTTAACGCGACAAGTCCGTTTTTTACTACTTAATAGCCTTTTTTTACAGGAAGGTTCAGTCTGTTTTTTGTGAAATTTGAACCTGAACAAAAACTAAAAAAATGGCTAACAGAAGAGACTTTTTATACAAATCTATTTTAGGAACCGCGGGGATGGTTGCGGCTCCTTCAATTATAAACGCAGCAAATTCGAGCAGTGTTTCGATTCCTTCAGCAAAAATTAAAGACAATTTTTTACGCGATAAATTTAAACCTGAATGGAAATTTGGGATGGGTGGTGTTGCCGCAGGTAATGGTTTTCACGTAAATAGTGACGAAGAAATTCGTGGAGCAATGGATGCCGCGTGGAATAACGGCGTTCGTTATTTTGATACTTCGCCTTGGTATGGTTTAGGAATTAGCGAACGTAGAATGGGAAGTTACCTTTTCAATAAAGAGCGTGAAGATTTTGTGTTGTCTACCAAAGTGGGAAGAGTCTTAACACCAGATCCAGATTTCAGTATGCCTGATGGTTTATGGAAAGGGAAACTGAATATGAATTACGAATACGATTATTCGGCTGAAGGTACCAGAAAATCGGTAGAACAAAGTCTGCATCGTTTAGGTTTAGCCTATATCGACATCGTTTTTATTCACGATCTATCGCCAGATAATCCAGATTTTAAGGAAGGAGATTATGAAAAATACTTTGAGCAGGCTAAAAATGGAGCGATGCCAGAGCTTACCAAAATGCGCGAAGAAGGTTTAATTAAAGGCTGGGGATTAGGCGTAAATACCACTAGACCAATTTTAGAAACCATCGAAGTTGCCGATCCAGATATTTTCCTTTCAGCAAAACAATATTCGTTGTTGGTTCACGAAGACGATCTAAACAATGTCTTCCCGGTTTGTGAAAAAGAAGGGATAAGTTTAGTGATCGGTGCTGCTTTAAATGCTGGTTTTTTAGCCGGAAAAGAGCGTTATAATTACGGCGGAACTAATCCTGAAGGGATGAAAGACAAGCGTGCAAAATTGCAAAAAGTAGCCGATAAACATAATGTCGATCTAAGAACGGCGGCACTTCAGTTTTCTGCAGCGCCAGATGTGGTGGCAAGTGTGATTCCGGGAGCGAGTAATGGCGAACAATCTGCAGCAAATGCAAAATCTATGGATGTGAAAATTCCGAAGGTATTTTGGAAAGAGCTAAAATCGAAAGGATTAATTGCTGAAAACGCTCCAGAACCTAAATAAAACAAGGAAATTTAATTACAATGAAAAAGATAAAAATAGGAGAGACAGATTTAAACGTTGCACCCATAAATCTTGGTGGTAATGTTTTTGGATGGACTTTAGATGAAAAGAAATCTTTTGAAATACTAGATGCTTTTACCGATAAAGGTTTCAATTTTATTGATACAGCAGATATGTATTCTTACTGGGTAGATGGCGGTGAAGGCGGCCAATCTGAAACAATTATTGGTAATTGGCTAAAGAAATCTGGTAAGCGAAATGATATTGTTTTGGCTACCAAAGTAGGTGGCGAAACCGGAGTTCATCCCGTAGATACCAGTAAAAAGCATATTTTAGAAGCGGTAGATAAATCACTTCAACGATTACAGACCGATCATATCGATTTATATTACACGCATTTTGATGATGAAAAAACTCCAGTTGAAGAAACTTTAGAAGCTTATGATGAAATTATCAAAGCCGGAAAAGTAAGATACATCGCAGCTTCTAATATTTCGCCAGATCGTCTGGAAGCTTCTTTCGCCGCTTCAGAAAAAAATGGCTTACCAAAATACCAGGCATTACAACCGCATTATAATTTACTGGAGCGTGCAGATTACGAAGCTAAATATGCACCATTGGCTGATAAATATAATCTAACGGTTTTCCCATATTGGTCATTAGCCTCAGGTTTTTTAACCGGTAAATATCGCTCTGAAGATGATCTTGGTAAAAGCGTTCGAGGCGATAGTGTAAAAAAATATTTGAATGAAAAAGGTCTTGGTGTTTTAAAAGCTTTAGATCAGGTTTCAGAAAAGCACAATACCACTCAGGCTACCGTTTCTTTGGCCTGGTTAATGGCACAAACACATATTGGTGCGCCAATTGCAAGTGCGACCAGCGAGCGCCATTTAGGAACCTTATTTGAAGCTCCAAAGCTTAAATTAGATCAAGAAGATTTGCAGCTTTTAGACAAAGCCAGCAAGTAATTGAAAAGTAGAAATGAAAAAACCTTCCTGTCGTAACGGCGGAAGGTTTTTTCATTTTTTTATAGTATTTAATAAAATCGAATAATGAATAAGATTATATTTCCATTTTTAATGATGCTTTTTCTTCAGCCTATAATAGCTCAGGAATATCATAGCGATCAACTAGAAACTGTTGCCAATTTAGGCGAATATATGGCGATTGGTTTGAGTGTTTCTTCTGAAAATCGTTTGTTTGTTTCTTTTCCTTATGCTGAAGATCGTCCCTATAAATACGGTTTAACTGAAGTGATCGATGGTGAAACCAAAGCCTATTCTAACAAGAAATGGAACAAACATTCGGGAAGCGAGAAAAAGCGGTTTGTAAAAGTTCAGGATTTGTATGTTGATGCGAATGATATGCTTTGGGTATTGGACTCGAAGCCTTCACCTGGTGGATCAATTTTTGGTGATAGCGGAAAAGCGGAAGAAGGAAAATTCAAATTACTGAAAATCAATTTAAAAACTGATAAAGTTGAAAAAGTCTATCATTTCGAAGATTTAGATAAAACAATTTCAGGTTTAAACGATATTAGAATCGATACCGATAAAAGTTTAGGTTATCTTTCAGATCCCGGTCAGGCGGCTGTTGGTATTCTCGACCTAAAAACCGGAAAAACTCGCAGCGTTCTTAAAAATATTGAAGCCACGAAAGCGAATACAAATGTCGTGTTAAGCTATCACGGTAAAGAGATGCGTAATAAAGAAGGAAAAGCCTTTAGCTCGAATGTGAACGGAATTGCATTAACTTCAGATAACAAATACTTCTATTTTAAACCGATTAATAAGCTGAATTTATACAGAATTGAAACCAAATATTTGGCTGATGCTTCCCTTTCTGAAGAAAGTCTCGCAGCAAAAGTTGAAGATCTAGGCGAAGTTGGGATTACGCACGGACTTATAGCCGATAAAAAAGGACGTGTTTATTTAACCAATTCTACCGATTATTCGGTGAAATATTTTGATCCTGAAGATGGGAAAGTACATACGTTGGTTCAGGATTCTCGTTTGCTTTGGCCAGATTCTTTGGGTATTGGCAGCGATGGCTATTTGTATTTTTCCTGCTCACAATTACAGCGCCAACCGGTTTGGAATGATGGTAAATCGAAAGTAGATTTTCCTTATCAGGTTTTTCGGGTAAAACTTCCGTAGAAAACTTTCAGAGAAGCTTAACACGATCGTTAAGCTTCTTTTTTATATATTTGTATCGTAAACGATTTAATCGTTAAAGATTTTAAAGTAATTTAATTATGAAAACACAATATCAAACAACTGTTTCTGCCACAGGAGGTAGAAACGGACACGTAAAAAGTGAAGACGGATTTGTAGATTTTGACGTTTTAATGCCGAAAGAATTAGGCGGAAAAGGCGGCGCGACCAATCCAGAGCAATTATTAGCAGCAGGTTATGCCGCTTGTTTTGATAGCGCTTTGAATTTGGTAATAGGGAAAGCCAAAGTGAAACCAGAAGGCGAAACCACCGTAAAAGCAACTGTAGGAATTGGGCCTAATGATGCTGGCGGTTTTCAGTTAGCCGTCAAACTTTCTGTAGAAATTCCCGGAGTAGAGAAGGATAAAGCGCAGGAATTGGTAGAACAGGCGCACCAGGTTTGCCCTTATTCTAATGCAACTCGCGGAAATATCGATGTAGAATTAGAAGTGATCTAATTTGGCTATGTAAATTTTAAAAATCCCTTTTGGCTTACGGCGAAAAGGGATTTTTTTTATTACTTTAAAGATTGAAAATTACTACTGAAAACCTCGAAAATCGCTGAAAAATGAATGAAAAATATGAAGCTTTAAAACTGGATCATCAACTTTGTTTTCCGTTGTATACGGCTTCACGATTGGTTATTCAGCGTTACCAGCCAATGCTGAAAGAGTTGGATATTACTTATCCGCAATATTTGGTTTTAATGGTACTTTGGGAAAAGGATGAGGTAAATTTAAGTACGATTGCTGAAAAACTTCAGCTACAATCTAACACGCTCACGCCGCTTCTAAAACGACTACAACAACGCGAGCTTTTAGAGCGTAAACGTTCTGAAACCGACGAGCGAAATATCGTAATTACACTTACTGAAAAAGGAAAATCATTGAAAGACCAAGCTTGCGATGTACCGGCAATGTTGGCAGAACAACTTCCGTTAGAAGAAGAGGAAGCCAAAGAATTGTACCGATTATTATATAAAATGATCGGAAAAATGAGCGAAAAGTAATTTCAGTAGAAATTATTCATTCCGCTTCAAAATGAAATTTAACGATCAAATTCAATGTTTAGGTGAAGTCATTCCTTTCCTGAAACGGATCTCACCCTGAGAGTAAACTATCTCGGGGTATTATTCCCTTGGGCGGTGCCAATAAAATTCAATTTTTTCTTCCGCAGAAACTTATCTAGTCTTCAGATTTTCGAGTTTTAATATTGAAACTCGGCGCTTCGTAATCTTTTGGTAGATAATCTTTTGGTATGGTTGTCATATTGCCATCACGTTGAGCACGATAATGCGGCGATAAAATTTCGATATCCATTTCATTGCAACAATCCTGAATGTTTTGATGCAAATCTGAATAGATCAAGGCCTGTTTATTGGCGTGTTTCGTGTACGCGTTTAGTTGATAAGACACATAAAAATCGTCTAAGCTGGTTTGCAACACGAAAGGTTTTGGTTGTTTTTCTATAAGATTGGTGCGCAAGGCCGCTTCGATCAAAGCAGCATAAACGGTTTTATACGGGATATCATAACCTAAAGTCACCGTGGTATTGATAATTAAACCTTCGCCTTTTTCTTTAGTGAAGGTGGAATAATTCACGGTATTTCCGCTTAAAACTGCCGAATTTGGGATGGTAATTTCTTCGTTTTTGATGGTTTTTAGTCGGGTAACCAAAAGCGTTTTTTCAATCACATTTCCGGTGGTGTTCCCGATATTAATTCGGTCTCCAATTTTAAAAGGTCGCATATAGGTGATCACCAATCCGGCCACCATATTGGCGATGGCAGAAGACGATCCCAGCGAAAGTAGGACGCCAAGAAATACAGAAACACCTTTAAAAATCGTAGAATCTGAACCTGGTAAAAGCGGGAAAATCAACACGAACATAAAGGCATAAAGCAAAAACCGAACAATGGTAAATGTCGGCATAGCCCAATCTGGGTGAAAACCTGAGATTTGAAGTTTTTCGGCTTCAATTTCAGCAAAAATATAACGTACAGCTTTTACGAAATAGCGCATCACGATAATGATGGCGGCGATTTTGATAATATTGGGGAAATAGTGCCAAATACCAGTGAAAATTTGCCCGAAAGAAGAGAAAATCAGGTCGAAAAGGTAATTAGACCATCCTTGAGTAAATTCGAAAACGCTAAAAATGAGCGGGAAGAAAATGTAAACCACCAGCAGAATCAAAAACCACTTTAGGATCTTTAAAATGAATAAAATCACATTGAGTTCCTGCTCTGGAGTGATAAACGTGTAGTTATTATATGTAAGGCTTTTTAGCCATTTGTCTTTTTTGCTTTCAATAAAACGGATGCTTCTTTTGTTTAGAAATGCGATCAATTTTAAGGCCAGCCAAAGTCCCAAAAGGATAAGCGCAACAAAACCAATTTTTAAAAATATGTTTTTCGGGATGTATTTACTTTCAGCAATATCAAGATTTGCAGAAATCACTTCAGCATAAAAATTTGCTAATTCCTGCTTTGATTTTTTAGTGCCAATTGTATCAAGATTAGTGATGTTGAGCAGAATTTGACTTCCGTAGATCAATTCTAATCGCTCCTGATCTTTTAAAATTTGAAGTGAATCTTTAGAAAATGTATTGGCATCGATACGCTGAATTCTTTCAGAAATAATATTCGCACGTTCTGCCGCAGATAGATCGCCCGACTTTTGATAGATCGAAAATAATTCCTCATTCGCTTTCCCGATCACCGGGAAACCTTGCGGAGAAAGGGGAGTAGAATTATTTATAGAATCTCTTTCTAAAGCTTGAGCATTTAAAATTTCATGCTGAAAGCAAAAAAAAAGAAGGCTTAAAATAACTAATCTTAAAAATAAAAAACGCATAAATTTTGAAAGATCGATTTTTATGAATTGCCGATCATACTGTGGTAAAAATAGTAAAATATCTTTAAGACCAATTATTTAGCATTTTGCCGATTTTGGATGTTTTTTGAGGGTTTTTAAAAGATGACTTTCGTCTGTAAAGCCAAACTCGTTTGCAATTTCCCGTTTGGTATAGTTTCCGTTAGACAAACGATTTTCTATAAGCTGCAGTTTATATTGTAGCAAATATTCGCGCAAAGGCACCTTCATGTTACGCTTAAAAAATTTTCCAAAATAGTTTTTGGTGGTGTTAAATTCTTTCGCCAAATGTGATAATCGAAGATTTTTTGGGTAATAAATATTATTGTGAATATAATTTAAAACAGGCTCCATTCCTTTTTTTAAGCTTTGAAAATCTGTTTCTTTTGCTGAAATCGAAGTGTAATTTTCTAAGACTTCCAGAATACTAATTAGTTGAAAGAAGAGAATACGCTCATATTTATGTCCGGCATTTTTTAAATCTGAAATCACCGCAAACTGTCTGGAAAGTAAATTGCGATCGTTTTTGGCTAAGTTAATTTTGGAGTTCCTAATTTCCCTGTTATCCAAAATCGTTTTATAGATCGGAAGTTTTGTTTTTGCCAGAAGTTGATTTTCTTCTTTAAACGAATCTAGTGTGAATTTGCAATAAATAAATCTAGTTTCTTTTTCTATTTCAAATTCGTGAGAATCATCTGGTCCTAAAAGAAAAAGTGCGCCTTTTTCGTATGCAATCTCATTTTTATTGATTTTGTGCTTTCCAGCTCCTTTTTCGATAAAAATAAGTTCGTAATGATTATGGTTATGCCTGGGATGCGTCCAAACATTAGTTGTAAAATCACTAATAATAAAGGAAGTAAATTGTTTAAAACGTTTCATGAAAGTTGAATCTATTCAGAAAAATAGGATAATAATGATTCTAAATGAAGTAATGATGCGCTCTTAACAAGTATTTAAGAGGTAGAAATAAAAACCACCTCTGTAAAGAAGTGGTTTTTAAAACTAAATAATCTAATTAACCAGTTTTGGATAGGTTGGTTATGATTATAAATAAACAACATAATTCAAATTCGAAGGAAAGACTTAAATTTTTAAATCCTAATAAATCCCCTTCATAGCAATTTTAATCAAAAGTCTAACTTTTTAGAGGATTTTAGATTGTAAAAAGCGGATATAAATTGGTAAAAGTAAGTTAGTGTGGGTTAAAAGTCTGTTAAAGAAAATGTTAGAATTAACTAGAATCTAACAGCAATTTTAAGCATTTGCGATTACCTTTAGTAGAAATAAAATTATTTAAAATGAGTAAGCTAGGAGTTTGTTCCTGGACGTTGGGAATAACAGATATCAATGCCTTAATGGAGAAAGTAAAATCTCTTGGGCTGGATGGGGTTCAATTTAGCGGCGACTGGCGAAATTATAAAGCACAAGAGATAAGAGATGCTGCTGCGCTATTTAATCTAGAGATTTTTGCTATTGATCCTTTTAATTGTGAACCTCCAGAACCAGAGCAGGCAAATACTGAAGCTGCTATCGAATTTTATAAAAATATAATAGATTTTGCGGTTGAAGTAAAAGCGCCCTGGGTAACTTTACAGGGACTGCCTAAATGGACTGTTAATTGCGGTAATAGCAATGATTGTTGGGAAATGCTGGTGCATTGTTGCAAAACCTTAGATGCCTATGCCCAGCTAAAAAAGGTGAAAATAGCTTACGAATGTGTAAATAGATATGAATCTTCTATGATTCATACTGCTGAAAAAGCTAGAGAATTAATTAAAGCGGTTGGGCATAAAAACTTCGGATTAATACTGGATAGTTTTCATATGCATATTGAAGAACCAGATCCTGTAGAAGCATTAAAAAAGTCGCAGGGATTACTGTTTAGCTATCATATATCAGATTCTAATCGATCTGGGATTGGAAGGGGGCAGGTAGATTTTGTTAAGCATCACGCCGTTTTGGAGGAAATAGGATTTGATGGTCCCGTAATGGTTGAAGTAGTTTTACCTGAATTGGTACCTACCAATATTCCTAAAACCGCTTTGCAAAGAGAGCGTTTAGATGAAGAAATTAGACGTAGCGTAAGAGTTTGGCGAAATTTGAAGGAAAAGAAACATATATGAAAATAGCATTAAGAAAACCGAATCTTAGTAATCGATTCGGTTTTCTTTTTGATCCCATTTTTCAAACACCGGAAGGCCTTCATTTCTTAAAATATTTTCGAAGGGAACTTTTCTATTTTCAATATCTTTATCTAATTCTTCGTAAATAAATTGATCGTCGAAACCAATTTTTGCGGCATCACTATGATTTAAAGCATAGTAAACCTTTTTAGGTCTTGCCCAGTAAATTGCTCCCAGGCACATTGGGCAAGGTTCACAACTGGTATAAAGAACACAATCTTCTAATTGAAAAGTATTTAAATTTTCACAGGCTCTTCTAATCGCTGTTATCTCGGCATGTCCTGTAGGATCATTACTAGAGGTTACGATATTCCATCCTTCGGCAATTATTTCACCATCTTTTACCACAACCGCACCAAAGGGACCGCCAGCACCGGTATTCATTCCTTCTTCAGCAAGCGCTATAGCCCGGCGCATAAATTTTTTATCATTCTCTGTCATAATCATAAATTTTCTTTCAGATCAAAACTAAATAAAAAAGGACAGTAAAAACTGTCCAATTTCGATCTTATGATTTTTATAACTTAAAATACAACTCCTTCAACTTCTGTTGCCTTTTTAGGGAAATTTTTATCGCCCATCATTTCTTTAAGATTAGTTTCTATAGTTAAACTAATTGCAGTAAGAGGCGTATCATCCATCCGGTTTTCAAAAGGATCTTCAGTTCTTTCACCAATGGTATCTAAAGCAAGGAAAATGAAATTAATAATAATTGAAAGAGGAATATTGATCCATCCCAAATCTTCAATAAAAGCAAAAGGGACTAAAGTACCATGAAGGTACACAAATACCCTCGAGAAAAAACTATAAGGTCTTGGCATTGGCGTATTTTTAATACGCTCGCTCATTCCCTGATGATTATTAAACTGGGTTAAAGTTTCATCTAATCTCACAAATCTATAGTCTGAAATCCATCCTCTTTTATAAGCATATTGCAACTCATCACTCTGCAATTTTAAAAGATAATTAGGAGGGTTATTTTTATCTAAAAAAGAGTTGAATTCTTCTTTGCTAACAAAATCCTGAATATCATCGTATTGATTAGAGTCTTCAAAAATTTCGTACTTATTTTTATTGTAGGCATGTTTTTTCCGAAGAAATACACGCAATGCATGTACAAAAGCAATGTGCCTATAGATCACCCGTTTTTGCCAAGCTTTTACTTCTGGAGCTTCGCTATTTTCAGCAGGGAAACTTAGACTTAGAATTTCGCGAGCCCAGGCTCGACTGTAATTTACCAGTAATCCCCAGATTTTTCGAGCTTCCCACCATCTATCATAAGCACTATTGTTTTTAAATCCCAAATAAATTGCCAGGGCAGTACTTAAGGTTGCCACGGCATTAAAAGGAATGCTTAAGCTGCGCATCTCAAATTCTACATGTAGAATATAAACGGCAAGCGAAAGGAATAAAAAATAGAGCATAGGTTTCCAGGTATAGAAGAAAACATGCTTCCATTTAAGGTTACGGGCTACAATCATATATTTTTTTGTTGAAAGTAATTAAAATGAACCCTCCCCTTAATACTTTAATAAAATTTAATTTTTCTTTAAGAAAACTTAAGATCACATCACATAAAATTCTTGGCGATAGACCCAAAATTTGCTGGAAGGTCTACACCATCATTTAAAGGAATTATACGCGATAACTGTTCCTTTTGATCGAGAATTTGAAGATATTCTCCTATCAATTGCGCTAAAAGCGTTCTATGCGATTTGCTAAGATGTGCCGTGTTAATTAAAATGTAATCGTTTTTTGCTTTTAAAGATTTACTACCAACAGGATTCCAAAACCCTTTAATATCAACTGTTTTATCTAAAGAGCGAAGTTCTTTAAGAAAAATAGAAGATTTATCTTCATCGTAATTTTGTTGAAGGTATTTCTCTATTTCAATAAAATAAAAACTACTTAATAATATTTCATTGGCACGTTTAACAACTCGGGAAAGCTTTCGGTTTCCACCATTGTAAATTAATTTCATTTTTGATTTTTTTTGTTAGGACTATGTTTGGTTTTTGGTCGAATTCTTGTTTTAATAAATGAAATAAAATGCGTTGTATGTTAAGTAATTTGTAGAGGGCATTTTTTTTAAAATTAATCTTTATTTAATTGAAAATCAATAAAATATTCATTTTTACATAAAAATTGTTGTTTATACATTTTTTGGCCTCCAAAATTTGAATAAAGAAATTTAAACCGAACTTAATATTTCACTTTTTGATAAAATCTATGATCCTATTTGATTATAAGAATCAAAAAATACCTTATTTTTGCTTTCCGAACCTTCATTTCAACCCAGTATATGAGTCAAAAAGTGCTACTTACCGCTAAAGAAGTACAAATAATTTTGCAACGACTGGCTTGCCAGCTTGTAGAAAATCATTCTGACTTTTCTAATACTGTTCTTATTGGGATACAACCAAGAGGTATATTTTTATTAAATAGACTTCAGGAAATCCTGGAAAAAGAATATCAAATAAAAGATCTTAAAACTGGCCAGTTAGACATTACTTTTTATAGAGACGATTTCCGTAGAAGTGATAAACCTTTAGAGGCTAATAAAACCAAGATCGATTTTGTGGTAGAGGATAAGCGTGTGGTATTTGTAGATGATGTTTTATATACGGGTAGAAGCATCCGTGCAGCTCTTACTGCCATTCAATCTTTTGGAAGACCTAAAGAAATTGAATTACTAAGTTTTATCGATCGTCGTTTTAGTAGACATTTACCTATTCAGCCAGATTATAACGGAAGGCAGGTAGATGCCATAAACGAAGAAAAAGTGAAAGTGAACTGGATGGAGAACGAAGGCGAAGATATTGTTTACCTTATTTCAAAATAATTAGCGTAATGAGCGAATTAAGTGTTAACCACTTACTTGGTATTAAGTACCTGCAAAAATCGGATATTGACTTAATTTTTAATACCGCCGATCATTTTAAAGAAGTTATTAATAGACCTATTAAAAAAGTACCTTCGTTACGTGACATTACCATTGCTAATTTATTTTTTGAAAATAGCACCAGAACCCGTCTTTCCTTTGAACTTGCCGAAAAGCGTCTAAGCGCAGATACGATAAACTTTTCAGCAGCATCATCTTCAGTAAAAAAAGGGGAAACTCTAATCGATACGGTAAATAATATCTTATCGATGAAGGTAGACATGGTGGTAATGCGGCATCCAAATCCTGGTGCCGGGATATTTCTTTCTAAACACGTAAAGGCGAGTATTGTTAATGCTGGTGATGGAGCTCATGAACATCCAACACAAGCGCTTTTAGACTCTTATTCTATACGCGAGCGTTTAGGCGAAGTAGCTGGTAAAAATGTAGTAATTGTTGGAGATATTCTGCATAGCCGTGTAGCACTTTCTAACATCTTTGCACTGAAGCTTCAGGGAGCAAATGTGAAAGTTTGTGGGCCAAAAACTCTTATTCCAAAATACATAGATTCTTTGGGCGTAGAAGTTGAAACCAATCTTATTAAAGCATTAGAATGGTGTGATGTGGCAAATATGCTACGTGTCCAGAATGAAAGAATGGATATTAGTTACTTCCCATCTACTAGAGAGTACACACAACAATTTGGTTTAAATAAGAAGATTCTTAATAGTCTAAATAAAGAGATTATTGTGATGCACCCTGGGCCAATTAATCGTGGTGTAGAAATTACTAGTGATGTGGCAGATAGTGACCAGGCCATAATTTTAGACCAGGTGCAAAATGGGGTAGCAATTAGAATGGCAGCCATTTATTTATTGGCTTCAAAAATTAAGCAATAGCTATTTATTTTTTAAATTAGTACTTCCTATTTCAAAAAGAGGCTAATGAATATTGAAAAGAAAGAGAACTACCTTTTAATTACTGATGATAAAGAATCTGTAACCGATTTTACTTCTAGGTTAACTACAAATCATCAAGAGTTTGAAAATGAAAATGTAGTGGTAGATATCTTAAAATACGGAGCTTTAGAGTTAGAAGAATTACTGGGTTTTTTAGAATTGTCTACGATTCATAGAGCAAATAAAAAATCATTTGTAATCGCAAATGATGCCATTAATATCGATAAGATTCCTGAAGAATTAGTTGTAGTACCTACCTTAAGAGAAGCAGAAGATATTATACAAATGGAAGAACTGGAACGAGAGCTGGGATTTTAATCCTGTTTTAAAACAGTAGCTTTTTCTTTCTAAAATCGATTTTAATGAAGCTTGATATCTTGGGCTGTTATGCAGCTACACCACGTTCTTTAACCAATCCAACTTCGCAGGTATTAACCATGCAAAATCAAATGTTTTTGATAGATTGCGGTGAAGGTACACAGGTTCAGCTTCGAAAAAATAAGATCAAATTCGGTAAAATAGAGCATATTTTTATATCGCATCTGCATGGCGATCATTTTTATGGATTAATTGGGCTTATTTCTACTTTTATGCTTTTAAACAGGGAAAAAGAGCTTCATGTTTATGGGCCTAAGGGGATTAAAGAAGTGATTTTACTCCAGTTAAGATTATCTAATGCCTGGACGCCATATCCGCTATATTTTCACGAGTTAACTTCAACCAAACCAGAGAAAATTTACGAAAACGAGAAGCTTTCCGTAGAAACAATTCCCTTGCAACATAGAGTGTATACAAATGGATTTTTATTTAGGGAAAAAGAAGGTGATCGTAAATTGCTAATCGATAAAGCCCGAGAATATAAAATAGATGTGGCGCTTTTTAAGAGTCTCAAAAAAGGAAAAGATGTAACTTCTGAAGACGGAAAACTTATAAAAAACGAATTAGTTACCACAAGTGGTGATACCCCAAAATCTTATGCTTTTTGCAGTGATACCGCTTTTTCTGCAGAAATTATCCCACAATTATCGAATATCGATGTACTGTATCACGAAGCTACTTTTCTACAAGAGCAACTTAAATTAACAGACCCTACAAAGCACAGCACTGCAATGCAGGCAGCCACAATTGCTAAAAAAGCAAACGTAAAACAGCTAATCTTAGGTCATTATTCTACAAGATATCCAAATATCCAACTTTTTAAGGAGGAAGCAGAGCTGGTATTTCCTAATGTTTTATTGGCTGAAGATGGTAAAAGTTTTCAATTTTAGTGTGCTTAAACTTCAGTAGCAACTATAATTAAAACAGCTTCTTAGAAAATCTTTTCTTATCTTAAATTGTATAAAATTGAATACGATTTTATCTGCTAAATTTAATTTCAGGAAAAATAAAAGACACATTAAATTTTGCTAAAATCGGCATAAACAGGGACAATTTTTTTCGGCCTTATTTTTAAAACTTGTAAATTGCAGTAAACAAGCAAGGCTTAATGCTTCAACAGCATATCAAGTAAAAAATAAACTTGTTTAAGGGGCTATTTTGGATAAAAAATGAATCCTTTTTTAGAGTATCTTGAAATTATAAAGCGATGAGTAGAAATCTTCAGGATTATAGACAATCTTATGAAAAAAGTGAATTGTTAGAAAGTACGATTTCTGATAATCCATTCGAATTATTTGAACAATGGTTCAATGAAACTGAAGCCGAAGGCGGTTCAGGAGAAGTAAATGCTATGACGATGGCTACAATTGGATTAGATGGTTTTCCAAAATCCAGAGTGGTACTTTTAAAATCGTATAATGCTGATGGTTTTATTTTTTACACCAATTTTAATTCTGAAAAAGGAAAAGCTATCGATGCAAACCCTCTTGTTTGCTTGTCTTTTTTCTGGCCATCTACAGAGCGGCAGGTAATCATAAAAGGTTTGGTACAAAAAGTAGATACAAAAACTGCAACAAAATATTATCATTCTCGCCCTCGCGGAAGTCAGTTAGGTGCTTGGGCATCCCCGCAAAGTGATGAAATTTCTTCCAGAGAAGTTTTAGAAAATAATTTAGCTGAAGTAGAACAAAAATATGAAGGCCAGGAAGTCCCAAAACCAGAGCATTGGGGCGGTTATATTGTACAGCCTGTAAGTATGGAATTTTGGCAGGGTAGAGAAAATAGATTACACGATCGTATTGCTTATGAAAAAGAGGATGCTAAATGGACTTCTAAACGTTTAGCCCCGTAATTATGAAGCGATTAATCCTTGTAAGACATGGTAAATCTTCCTGGAAACATAATGTTCCAGATCACGAAAGGCCTTTAAAGAAAAGAGCTAAAAGGGATGCTAAGGCGGTTTTGGGCGTTTTTAAAGCCTTTTATCTTCAGAATATCGATACTGCAACTTTTTGGAGTAGCCATGCCGTAAGAGCGCATGAAACAGCAAAAATATTCAAGAAAAAATTAGGGATTCAGGACAAGGATTTTCAGGTAAAAGAATCATTATATACTTTTAGTAGTGCAGAGCTTAAAAGTATTGTTAGATCTGCCCCAGATTCGATAAAAACACTTGTAATTTTTTCGCATAATCCCGGTATTACCAGTTTGGTAAATCATTTGGGAGATCAAAAATTTGATAATATTCCAACAACGGGTTTATGTGTTATAGAGTTTGAAGAAGATTATTGGGATTCGATAACTTCAGGTAAAACATTATTAAGCCTTTTTCCAAAGAATTTACGTTAAGCATGCAGGAAAATAAATATATAAATAGAGAATTAAGCTGGCTTCAATTTAATACCCGTGTGTTGCAGGAGGCTGAAGATGAAACCGTACCCTTAATAGAAAGACTTCGATTTTTAGGGATTTTCAGTAATAATTTAGATGAATTTTTTAAAGTGAGGTATGCAACGGTTAAGCGTATCGATCTTGCTGGTAAAGCTGGGAAAAGTGCTTTGGGAGGTGTAAAAGCCAGTAAACTTTTAGAAGATATTACCAAGGTGGTAATTAAACAGCAATCTGAGAGTTTAAAGATTTTAGATAAAATTCAGCAACGTCTTCGAGATGAACACGGTATTTGTGTGATTAACGAAAAAGAGGTATCTGAATCTCAACAAAAATTTGTAAAAGATTATTTCCTTTCACAGGTAAGTCCGGCTCTGGTAACTATCGTTCTTAACGATTTGGAAGAATTACCAAGTTTAAAAGATAGCGCTGCATATCTTGCAGTAACTATGGAGATGAAACCACCAAAACCGGTAGGTAAGATTTCTAAACTTGTTAAAAGCGCTAAGAAAGAGCGCAAATATGTATTAATCGAAATTCCGCGAAGTATAGAGCGTTTTGTGGTGCTACCATCAGATAATGAGAAGCAGTATATCATAATTCTGGATGATCTTATTAGGTATAATCTAAACAGTATCTTCAATATATTTGAATATGAAACTATTTCGGCACACATGATTAAAATTACCAGGGATGCCGAATTGGATATTGACAGTGACCTGAGTAAAAGTTTTATAGAGAAGATTTCTGAAAGTGTAAAAGACCGAATTAAAGGTGATCCCGTACGCTTTGTTTACGATAAGAATATCGATAAAGAAACGCTTACGTATTTAATGAATAAGATGGGAATAGATCATGCCGATAGTATTATCCCGGGTGGTCGTTATCATAACCGTCGTGATTATATGGGATTTCCACGATTAGGAAGCAAAGAATTACTTTACGATACTAAAGAAGCTTTACCAATTCCCGGTCTTGCTTTGCAAACCAGTTTAATTCAGGGAACAGGTAAAAAGGATCATATGCTTTATGCGCCTTACCAAAGTTTCTCTTATGTAGTTAAATTTTTGCGCGAAGCCGCTTTAGATCCAAAGGTGAAAACCATTAAAATTACAATTTATCGTCTGGCAAAAATTTCGCATATCGCCAGTTCTTTGATAAATGCAGTGAAAAATGGAAAGAAAGTTCTGGTACAGATAGAATTAAGAGCACGTTTTGATGAAGCAGCAAATATTAAGTATGCTGAACAAATGCAGCGCGAAGGTGTAAATTTAATCTTTGGAGTGCCGGGATTAAAAGTGCATTGTAAAACCTGCGTTATCGAGCGTGAAGAAAGCAATGGTAAATTAAAGAAATACGGCTTTATAAGTACTGGGAATTTTAATGAGTCGACTTCAAAAATTTATACAGATTATACTCTTTTTACAGCTAATCAGGAGATTTTAAAAGAAGTGAATAAGGTGTTCGATTTCTTTGAAACCAATTATAAGGTAAGTAAATACAGGCATTTAATTGTTTCTCCGCATTATACAAGGACAGCTTTAACCAAACTTATTCAAAAGGAGATCGATAATCAATTAGAAGGGAAAACAGCCGGAATCAAACTTAAATTGAATAGTCTTTCAGATTATCCTATGATCGATAAGTTGTATCAGGCCAGTAGGGCAGGAGTAAAGATAAAATTGATCGTAAGAGGAATTAACTGTTTAATCCCGGGAGTACCAGGAATGAGTGAAAATATTGAAGCCATTAGTGTTGTCGATAAATTTTTAGAGCATCCAAGGGTATTTATTTTTGAGAATGCTGGAAGCCCTAAAGTTTATATTTCTTCGGCAGATTTAATGTCTAGAAATTTAGATAATCGTGTAGAAATTGCCTGCCCAATTTACGATAAAGATATAAAGCAAGAAGTAATCGATGGTTTTGAAATTAGCTGGAGCGATAATGTAAAAGCGCGTGTTTTTTCAGAAAAACAAAATAATGCATATCGCAAAAAAGCAAAGCCAAGAGTTCGTTCTCAAGAAGCACTTTATGATTACTATTTAAATAAAAACGAAAATTATAAGCAGTGATAGTACAAAAGAAATATGCAGCAATAGATATCGGGTCTAATGCCATAAGGTTATTGGTATCTACAATTACTGAAAAGGAAGGAATGGAAGCCAATTTTAGAAAAACATCTTTAGTACGGGTGCCTATAAGATTAGGAGCAGATGTTTTTTTAAAGCAAAATATCTCTGAAAATAATCAGGATCGTATGGTAGATGCCATGCATGCTTTTAGCTTATTAATGAAAGCTCATGGTGTAGAGAAATACAAAGCCTGTGCGACTTCTGCGATGAGAGAAGCTAAAAATGGAGAAGCTGTTACCGATGTTATAAAGAATAAAACGGGAATCGAGATAGAAATTATAGATGGCTCACATGAAGCGGCAATTATTGCGGCTACAGATTTGCATGCACTAATCCAGGATCATCATAATTATTTGTATGTAGATGTTGGTGGTGGTAGTACAGAGTATACGCTTTACAGCAATGGAAAATCTATAGCTTCAAGATCTTTTAAAGTAGGGACTGTAAGATTATTAAACGATCTGGTAGAGAATAAAACCTGGCGGGAAATGGAAGCCTGGGTGCGGGAAACCACAAAAGGTTATCACGATATTAGCCTTATAGGATCTGGTGGAAACATCAACAATATTTTTAAAACCAGTGGTAAAAAAGAGGGAAAACCGCTTAGCCTTGCTTACCTTAAAAAGTATGATGAATTGCTTAATAGCTATACTTATGAAGAAAGGATAACAGAATTGGATTTAAAGAACGACCGTGCAGATGTTATTATTCCTGCATCAAGAATTTATTTAAATTCAATGCGATGGGCAAAGGCAAATCAAATTTATGTGCCAAAAATTGGTTTGGCAGATGGGATTATAAAATCTCTGTATCATTCAAACTAAAGTAAATCTATAGTACAGTAGATGTATAAAAAATAAAAGCTGGCAATTTTGCTAGCTTTTATTTTTTATGATTTCCTAGGTTAACCGTGAATGGTTTCTTTAGTTCCTAATCCCTGAATCATTTTGCCTTCAAACTCTAACAGATCATTCCATTTTTTATCGACTACTTCACGGTCACCATATTTTCTGGCAAATTTTAAAAACATGGTATAATGATTAGCTTCACTTATCATTAAGTTTTTATAAAATTCTGCCAGTTCTTTATCTTCAAGTTTTTCGCTAAGCAATCGAAAACGCTCGCAACTTCTCGCTTCTATTAGCCCAGCGATTAATAATCTATGGATAAGCTGAGTTTTTCGGCTACCGCCTTTTGGGAAAAATTTTAGAAGCTGAACAACATATTCATCTTTACGATCCCATCCCATTTCTATATCACGTGCTAAAATTTTATCATGAACCATCTTAAAATGCCCCATTTCTTCTCTGGATAAAGCTATCATTGCAGTAACAAGCTCTGGATATTCAGGATAATTAACAATTAAAGAAATTGCCGTAGAAGCTGCTTTTTGCTCGCACCATGCGTGATCGATCAATATTTCTTCAATATTCTTATTAGCAATATCTGCCCATCTGGGATCTGTAGGAAGTTTTAAACCAAGCATAATTAAACGTCTAAATCAAAAGTTGTTCGTAATTTATCTAAAAGCGGGTTTTTCTCTTTCAGCTTATTGTATTTTTCTATCGGGGTAAATACAAATTTCTTTGCTGTACTTTCGTTTACATCGATTACCAGGTTAATTGTGGTGTTTTTTAACCTTGTTTTTAAGAAGCCCATTAATTTATGTTGACCTCTTTCTAGGTCGATTTTCATGGATTCTGCAGGTAATTCTAGATGAATTTCGTTATCATTTTTTAAAGTAGGAAGATCGGTTTCTAAAATCGAGGCAAGGATTTTTTCTCCCCTTTTCTTTAATTTATGTACATAATCGTCCCATGCGGCCTGTAATTGTGTTTCGGTAAACTTTTCGGTCATTACCGTTTCGCGCTCTGGGGCTTTATCTTTAACCTGGGCTTCCAACTCTTTTTTCTTTCTAATACTGGCCAGTGATAATCCAGATACTCGTTCCTGTTTTACTTCAGTACTGGGAGTATGATTGGGATTGGGAGCTGTTTTTTGCTGAGGTTTAACCTCATTTGATTGCGCTACATCATCAGTTTTTTCTTCGGAAGTATTTGGAACTTCTTTACTGAAATATTGCTGATTTGCGGGTGTAGCTTCAGGTGCGCAACTGTCATTTTCTGTACGATTTTCTACTGAAGGTTGCTGCGCTTCCTTTGGAGCAGTTTCATTTTGCCCATATTCGTTATTTCTAATGATCGATTTTTCTTCCTGAGAGATCGACTTTGCAGGTTGTTCGAAATGAGAAGCAGGAACTATTTTAGGACTGCTGTTTTTTTTTTCTCCGTCGAAAGTGACAGAGGCAATTTGCATTAAGCAGAGTTCAACTAAAAGCCGTTGATTTCGACTGCTTTTATATTTTAAATCACATTCGTTTGCCAGATCGATTGCCTGAAGCAAAAATTGTTGCGATGTCTTCTGAGATTGCTCAAAATATTTTGCTTTTGTTTGCTCTCCAACTTCTAATAGCTGAATGGTTCTCTGATCTTTACAAACCAGTAGATCTCTAAAATGTGAAGCTAAACCGGCGATAAAATGATGCCCGTCAAATCCATTAGACAAAATATCATTAAATAAAACCAGCAATTGTGGGATATTATTATCCAATAATAGATCTGTTACCTGCATATAGGTATCGTAATCTAAAACATTCAGGTTTTCAGTAACAGCTTGTCTTGTAAGATTATTTCCGCTAAAACTTACCACACGATCATAAATAGAAAGTGCATCACGCATGGCGCCGTCGGCTTTTTGCGCGATAATTTGTAAAGCATCTTCTTCAGCAACAACGCCTTCTTGCTCGGCTATATATTTTAAATATTCTTTAGCGTCTGTTACTGTGATCCTTTTAAAATCAAAGATCTGGCAACGTGAGAGAATCGTTGGGATAATCTTATGCTTCTCGGTTGTAGCAAGGATAAAAATCGCATGTTTTGGTGGCTCTTCTAAGGTTTTTAAAAACGCATTAAAAGCCGAAGTTGATAACATGTGAACCTCGTCAATAATATACACTTTATAAGTTCCAACTTGTGGAGGGATTCTTACCTGATCGATAAGATTTCGTATATCATCAACCGAGTTGTTAGAGGCGGCATCGAGTTCAAAAATATTGAAAGCAAAATCTTCATCTGGACTTTGAGTACCGTCCTGGTTGATCATTTTTGCCAAAATACGGGCACAGGTAGTTTTTCCCACTCCACGGGGACCAGTAAATAAAAGCGCCTGCGCAAGATGATTGTGAGCAATAGCATTAGCCAAAGTATTGGTAATGGCCTGCTGCCCAACTACATCTTTAAAGGTTTGTGGCCTATATTTACGTGCCGAAACTACAAAGTGCTCCATCTAACAAGTTTGAACGACAAATATAAAAATAGCCTGCTTAACTTCGAAAATATGAGATATAATTTATAAACATATCATCAACTTTATGCTGAATCATAATTTGAAAATGCGTCAATTTGTTGATTTGAAGATGATCTTCTAAACTAAAAGCTAAGATTGTTGGTTTTCAGGATATTTTTTTAAAGCTGACTGCTGATTGCTACAAGCTTAAAATCTTTTCTGTCAACTGTAAACTGATTACTGAATAATTAATTTGTTGCTGCGTTTATTTGAGGATTATCTTCTAAACTTAAAGCTAAGATTGTTGGTTTTTAGGGTGTTTTTTTAAGCTGACTGCTAGTAGCTACAAGCTTAAAATCTTTTCTGTCAACTGTAAACCGTCAACTGTAAACTGATTACTGAATAATTAATTTGTTGCTGCGTTGATTTGAAGATTATCTTCTAAACTTAAAGCTAAGATTGTTGGTTTTTAGGGTGTTTTTTTAAGCTGACTGCTGATCGCTACAAGCTTAAAATCTTTTCTGTCAACTGTAAACCGTCAACTGAGAACTGTAAACTTGGATCCATAAACTGTGAATATTTACTCTAAACTTTCCATTAAAATTAGATACATTTGCAGCCAAGCAGGTCGGCCCTATCGCTAAGCTCATATTTGTGGTTTAGAGGAAAGTCCGGACACCATAGAGCAGCATAGTGGGTAACGCCCACCGGTCGTGAGGCCAGGACAAGTGCAACAGAAAGAATGTACAGGTAATGCTGTAGTGAAACCAGGTAAACTCTATGCGGTGCAATGCCATGTAAACCAATATTATCAAATTGCTCGTTTGTCGTTGGAGGGTAGGCAGCTAAAGGGCTTTGGTAACAAAGTTCTCAGATAAATGACAAGGGCATCCTGATGTATTTCAGGGTGAACAGAATCCGGCTTACAGACCTGCTTTTTTATACACTCTTACATAATCGATTAAATATTCCTGCGGAAAAATATCATCATCGATGTCTCCCGCCCATTTACCACCAAGCGCCAGATTGATAATTAAGAAAAATGGCTTTTTAAACGGATTATTTTCAGTATCTGCTTCATCGATTTTAAAGCTGTAGTATACATGATCGTCGAACGAAAACTCAATTTTTTCTGAATCCCAGTTCATTCCGTAAACATGAAAATCTTCAGTAGGCGAGGGGTCTAAACTTAATTGCCCGCCTTCGCTTTTTATAGTAGAACCTTTACCTTTTGGATAATGTACCGTAGCATGAATGGTATATGGATCTTTTCCAACAAATTCTAAAATGTCGATTTCGCCGCTATAGGGCCATTCAATATCATGAAAGTTAGATCCTAACATCCAAATGGCTGGCCATACACCTTTTCCCTGCGGAAGTTTAGCGCGCACCTCAATTTTACCAAAATTTAAATCGAATTTTCTATGCGTATGTAAACTGGATGAAGTGTAAAAGGCCTTTTCTGTATTATAACGATAGTTCTGAATATCTGGATCGTATTTCTTATTTCGATATTCTTCTTTTCGGGCGATAATTTTTAGAACATCGTCTTTAACGATTGCATTTTTTTTACGCTTGGTATAATATTGTTCTTCAAGATTCCGAATAAATCCTGTTTCGTGCGTCCACTTATCTTTATCTGGTTTGCCACGATAATCAAACTCGTCATTCCAAATTAATTCGTATTCCTGAGCATTTGTACTCATCGTTGTAAAAGCCAAAATTGTAAGGAAATAATATAGAATATTAGCTTTAGTAGATCTAATCTTCTTCACCGGTCTCGTAAAAAAATGAAAATACAGAACCTCCATAACCTCGCTTTTCTACAAAATTTGGGCCACTAGAAAGATCGGTATGTTTACCAGATTCTATAATTAGCATTCCGTCTTCACTAAGCAGGTTATTCTCAAAAACAAGCTCGGCTATTTTTAAGAAGTCTTCCGTAGAAAAATCATAAGGAGGATCGGCAAAAATTACATCTGCCACAATGGGAGCTTTTTCTAGGTATTTAAAAACATCGCTTTTTATGGCTATAATGGGATAATCTAATTCTGCAGCAGTCTTTTTTATAAATTTTACACATTCAAAATTACCATCTACGGCGGTAATTTTTTCAGTTCCGCGAGATGCAAATTCGTAAGAAATATTACCGGTTCCAGAGAATAAATCCAAAATACTTAGGGCGCTAAAATGGTAATGATTATTTAAAATATTAAACAATCCTTCTTTCGCCATATCTGTAGTTGGCCTTACGGGTAATTTTTTTGGGGCAATAATTCTTTTGCCTTTATTACTTCCTGAAATTATTCGCATTTAAAGCGTGTTTAAAAGTATGTATTCTTCAGACTTATTGATGTTCCAGCCTTCTTCGATTTCGTAAGTTGTTTCTGAAGATAAAAAATGAATATGCTGAATGTAATCCTGAAGCAATTTATAAATTTCATCTTCTTTATGAATTTCGCCACCCAAATAAAGATTAAACTTTTTAGGATCTAAATCCAACTGCTCTGCTGCGAAAAGAAGGTAGTATAAATAATCTTCTTTGCTAAAAAAATTAAAGCTGTTGCATAATAAAAGCTGGCCTTCTTCGATGATAAATAAATCCAAGCGTTTATTGCTGTTATGAGCATAGACTTTAATTCCTCTATGATCTTCAAACGATAAAAATTTATGTAAGAGAACAGATAAATGATGGGAATATTCAAATTCACCATATTTTTCGAAAAAATAGTTGATGATGTTGGTATACGGGATATAAATATTCATCATCTCCTTATTCTCAATTTCATCTACAGCAACAAAATCTGTCTTAAGGATTTTTGTGTTGAATTTTAAGTATGAGGCCGCAGCTTCTTCTTTAAACCATTTTTTTGGAACTAATGTAAACAGGTTATTACAGAAGCATAATTTAACTTCGTTAACTGGGTTTTTAAGTTGTGGCTGGGTATTATATTCTTCTTCGATTTTTTGAAGAAGATTTACTGGATCTAATTCTTTATCAAAAGATTTTTTGTGGTAGTAAACAATCGTATTGCTTTTTGTATTTAGGGTACAAAAAGAAAGTCCATTCAGGCTAACCTGAATGGACAGTTTCAAAAATATATTTTCTGGATTATTGGTCACCATACGTTTGTGGCCAGTTTCCTGAAGTGCTTACTTCTTCCATAGAACCAACACTTATGTAACGACCGTTAACTTCTTCTACAGATTGTACTTCGTTTTCTTGACTGATCATTTGTTTGTCCTGATCGTAAAGAATTACACTTTTAGCAACCTTAGCTTCGAATACAGGTATTTTGTTATCACCCTTTTGGATTGAACCAGCTTCAAGTTCAATTTTAGCGTCTACACCTTTAATAGGAATATTAATCATACTAGTGTAACGATCACGATTTCCTTTGTATAAAGAGTCTTTTACAGAAACGAAATCTAATGTATCGATAAGTATTTTCTCGATATACTCATCTACACCATAGTTCTTTTTGTATTCTTCATCTAATACTGTAGTATCTCTACGTTGAGTAATAGCAAATTCAGCAGTATCGATAAATTGTACAAGTTTGTCAAAATCACCTTGAAAAGTACCGATGATCTCCTTATGAGCAAGCTCTGCCGCTCTAATGTCTTTAAGGTTTTCAATTACTTTTGGGTAACGTTGTTCTTTAACCTTGTTAAATTGAATTGGTCGGTATACAGCATCAAAAGTTAACCAAGCCAGGAAAGCTATAACCGCCCACAATAGTAATTGAATTACAAGTCTCATGCTTCTAAGAAATTAATTTAAGTTATTAGAGTTATACGACAAATCTACAATTTTTTTTTATTCGTAAAAGTTTCTTGCCTAAAAATCCATGATTATCTTTGGTTTTTTAAGGATTCAGCTATGGAAAAACCGAATGTTTCAGCATTCTATAAAATTTTGATTAACGATTTGGGATTCCAACCCCGTGCAAAACAGGATATTGCCTTGCAGCAATTAGCCAAATTTGCTGTAGAGGGTACTAACGACGATCTTTTTTTGTTAAAAGGCTTTGCAGGAACTGGAAAAACCACAATTATTAGCTCTTTTGTTAAAAACCTATGGAAAATTAGGAAATCTGGGGTTTTAATGGCGCCAACCGGGCGTGCCGCAAAGGTAATCGCTAATTATTCTAAAAGGGAAGCTTTTACGATCCATAAGAAAATCTATTTTCCGAAGAAATCTGGGGCAAGCGGAATTCAATTTGTATTGCAGCCCAACAAGCATAAGAATACCATTTTTATTGTAGACGAAGCTTCTATGATCGCAGATCATCCTGGAGACTCCAAGAACTTCGATAATGGTTCTTTGCTAGATGATCTAATGGAATATGTTTATAGCGGCCATAAATGTCAGTTAATTTTTATTGGAGATACAGCGCAGCTTCCACCTGTAAAAATGGATATGAGTCCCGCCTTGGATCAGGATAAATTGCGTACTGGCTTTTTTAAGGAAGTTGGGCATATTCAGTTAGATGAAGTGGTGCGGCAAAGTGAAGAGAGTGATATTTTGCATAATGCAACTTTAATTAGAGAAGCTATACGAGAAGAGTTTTTTGAAAGTTTCAAATTCGAGCTTGGCCCAAAAGCAGATGTTGTAAGGCTGGTAGATGGTTACGAAATTATGGAAGCCATTCAGGATGCTTATCACACTTTAGGAAATGAAGAAACCAGTATTATTGTTCGGTCTAATAAAAGAGCCAATCAATATAACCAGCAAATTAGATCCCGAATTTTATTTCAGGAAGAAGAAATTTCTGCCGGAGATTATCTAATGGTGGTTAAGAATAATTACTTCTGGGTGAAACCAACTTCAGAAGCTGGATTTATTGCAAACGGAGATATTGTAAAGATTTTAGAAATTTTTGCGATTCGAGAGCTATACGGGTTTCGTTTTGCTGAAGTTTCTGTGCAAATGGTAGATTATCCAAAAATGCGCCCTTTTGAAACGGTGGTAATGTTAGATACGCTAACCAGTAATACTCCTTCACTCACTTTTGAAGAGTCGAATATGTTGTACCAGGAAGTGATGAAAGATTATGAAGATGAAACAGCCAAATACAAGAAATTTTTAAAGGTAAAAAACAATAAATATTTTAATGCGCTACAGGTTAAATTCTCTTATGCGATTACCTGTCATAAAAGTCAGGGTGGGCAGTGGAATACCGTTTTTATAGAGCAGCCTTATTTGCCAAATGGTGTGGGAAAAGAATATCTTCGCTGGTTATATACTGCAGTAACGAGGGCAACAGATAAATTATATCTTATAGGATTTAAAGACGATTTCTTTGTTGCACAGGATTAACTTAATTTAAACAGGCAGACTCTTTTTAAAAGCTTATTTTAGAAAAAATTAATCAATATTTTTTGATGAAAGAAAAACTTAAGATCGTCGCGATGATTCCGGCAAGATATGAAGCTTCTCGATTTCCGGGGAAATTAATGCAGGATTTAAATGGAAAACCGGTAATTCAAAGAACCTATGAAGCTGCTAAAAATACGGGACTTTTCGATCAGGTGTATATTGTGACCGATAGTGATAAAATTTTCCTTGCGGCCACTAAATTTGGTGGAAAAGTAATTAGAAGTAAAAAAGAACACGACTGCGGAAGCGACCGTCTTGCTGAAGCTGTTCACGATATGGATGTAGATATTGTTGTGAATGTGCAGGGCGACGAGCCGTTTATTGATAAAACAAGTTTAGAGCGATTACTAAATGTTTTTCAGGACGATGATGCCGCAAGTATAGATCTGGCTTCACTAAAAGTAGCTCTAGGAGATAGCGACGAAATTACAAACCCTAATAATGTAAAAGTAATTACAGATCATAATGATTATGCGCTTTATTTTTCCAGATTTCCATTGCCTTATCCCAGAAATACAGAAATTAAAGTGATTTATTATAAGCATATTGGTATTTATGCCTTTAGAAAACAAGCGCTTTTGGATTTCTATAATTTACCGATGCTTCAATTAGAAAATGCTGAAAAAATTGAGTGTATTCGGTATTTAGAATACGGTAAAAACATTAAAATGGTAGAAACCGATAGGCAAACTATTGGAATTGATACTCCTGAAGATTTAGAACGCGCAAAAAAATACCTCGATTCTTTAGAATCTTAAATTACAACTGAAAAAATAGAAGCTAATATTCGATAAAAACGGCCAGTATTTTTTAATACTGGCCGTTTTTCTTTGGCAATACAGAAAATTACTAACTAACAATTAATTATTGCTAACTGCATCTTTGTAGGTTGAAAGTGCTCGCTCTCTAGCTTCTTTATGGTCTACCATTTTTTCAGGATAATCATCGGTGCCAAATTCTTCAACCCACTTTTTTATATATTTTTTGTCTTTGTCGAATTTATCGATTTGTGTGGTAGGATTAAAAATTCTGAAATACGGTACGGCATCTACACCGCTACCGGCAACCCATTGCCAATTCCCAATGTTTGAAGACATTTCGTAATCCAGAAGCTTTTCAGCAAAATAAGCTTCGCCCCAACGCCAATCGATTAGTAGATGTTTACACAAAAAGCTACCCACTAACATTCTTACCCTATTGTGCATAAAACCAGATTGATTAAGTTCACGCATACCGGCATCAACCAATGGAAAGCCTGTTTTACCTGCTTTCCATTTTTCAAATTCATCTTTATTATTGCGCCATTTTATAGTGTCGTATTTACTTTTAAAGGCTTTGGTAACGGTAGAAGGATTGTGATATAAAACCTGCATAAAAAACTCTCGCCATACCAGTTCCTGCAAGAAGGTTTTATTTTTTTCGTTATCGGCTTTTTTTACCATTTTTCTTACGCTTACAGTACCAAATCGAAGATGCGGACCTAATCGGCTGGTGCCTGATTTTGAAGGAATATTTCTGGTAGCTTCATATTCCTGAATAAGCGTTGGCGTAGTATCGAAATTGGGCACTTTCAATGAAGATTTTTTAAAGCCTATATCGCTTAAACTTAAGTTTGGAAGTCTAGTATTCTTGATAAGATTATCTAAGTACTGACTGGTATAATGTATTTTTAGATCTAAATCTTTATAATGTTGCATCCAGGTTTTCATGTATGGTGTGTAAACTACATAAGGATCACCATCACCTTTTACAATTTCATCTTTTTCAAAAATAACCTGATCTTTAAAAGTCTCAAAATCAGCATCATTTTCTTCTAATAATTTCTGAATTTTTTCATCACGATCTTTGGCGTAAGGCTCGTAATCGCGATTAGTAAAGACTTTACCGACATTATAATCTTTCAGTAGTTTTTTGAAGACTTCTTCAGGTTTACCATGATACATAGCAAGAGATGAACTATGATTATCCTGAAGCTCACTTCTCATATCCTGTAGCGTTTCAAAAATAAAGGTCACTCTTGCATCATCTTCAGGTAAGCTATCTAAAATTTCAGGATCAAATATAAAAATTGGTAAAACCGGATGCTTTTCTTTTAAGGCAGCCAAAAAACCTACATTGTCGTCTAATCTTAAATCTCTACGAAACCAAAATATATTTATTTTGTCTTTACTCATTATTGAATGTTTAGTGTTGAAAGTCCGCCATCTACACCAAGAACCTGGCCTGTAATCCAGCTACTTTCTTCACTTAATATGAATGCGGAAATATTTGCAATATCAGCCGTGGTCCCTACACGTTTTAGTGGATGTCGTTGATCCATCTTTTCTTTTTTCTTTTCGTTATTCAGAAGCTTTTCGGCAAGCGGAGTATCGGTTAAAGAAGGAGAAACTACGTTTACTCTTATACTTGGCGCATACTCGGCGGCCAGCGATTTAGCGAAGCCTTCAATAGCTCCTTTCGCGGCCGCAACACTGGTGTGAAAAGGCATACCAACTTTCACCGCAACACTGCTAAAAAATACAAGACTAGCCTGGTTTGCCGATTTTAGTTTCGGCATTAAAGCGTTTACAACTTTAATTAAACCAAAGAAATTGAGTTGCATTTCCTCTTCAAAATCTTTTGGTTTTAGCATTTTAAAAGGTTTTAGATTTATACTTCCCGGGCAGTAAACTAGTCCGTCTAATTTTTCAGGAAGATCAAGAGAAGAAATATTATCTTTAAGAACATCGAATTCAAAATGTGTAACTTCTAGATTTTCAAGATCAGCTTTTTTTCGCGAAGCAATATAGATATGATGATCTTTGTGAAGTTTCTTAGCAATTTCAAATCCAATTCCGGTAGAGCCTCCAATAAGTAGAATATTTTTTCCCATAGTTAGTTTAATATATCTTGTTTAAGTGTAGCTTCTTTACTTTGCTGTGGTGCTTTATATTCTCCAAAGAGCTCGATAAGTTTCTTTTTACGATACTCAAAAATTTCTTCAAGTTTAGGTTTTACCATAAAAGGATGTGCCAGACTTCCCAATTTCCCCATAGGTAGTTTGTAATCTACAATGTCTTCCATCTCTACGCCGCCTTCGATTTCTTTGATAAAATGTTTGTGATGCCATAGAGCATAAGGGCCAAATCGTTGTTCGTCTACAAAATATTCTCCATCCTTTACATGAGTAATTTCTGTAACCCATTTAGTTTTAATACCAGCAATTGGAGTAACTATATACTGAATAATTTGACCTTCGAACATAGGGCGATCTCCACCAGAAGTAATGTCGAATCCCATATAATCTGGAGTAATAGTTTTTAGATTTTTTGGATCAGACAGAAAATCCCAAGCCTGTTTTTTGGATATAGGAAGCTTTTGAAAGGTATGAATCTGGTACATTTCTTATGTATTTTAAATTGAAATAAAAGTACAACTAGAAATGTTTAATGAAAAATAATAATAGTTAAACAAATTGTAATTCTGAATGTGTAAAATTTTTTAAGGAATCTAGACTTATTTTGTGACAAGCGTTTAATATTTAATTTTTCAGTATAATTTTGGATTTTTACTAAAAATAATTAGTTAAAAACACTTAAAATACTCTTTTTAATTTATATTTATAGCACGAATCATCTCATCGGACTCACTTTTAAAATTATGCTCAAAAGATTTTTAGTTTTAATGTCTTTTTGCGTTAGTACTATTTGTTTTTCTCAGACTGAAAATTTTAGCGTTTCTTTCGAGAACGACGATTACTTTCAGGCTATACTTAAGCTAGAAAAATTAACAGATAAGCACTTTTACTTTGCAGAAGATTGGCTGCCAGAAGAAAAAGTAACCAAAAATTACATAAATGTATCTTTGGTTGAGGTTTTAGAGGATCTTTTTAAATCTACTACCACCAACTACTATATACTTGATAAAACTATCATTCTAACCAGAAATACTATTATCTATGATAAGCTTCCAGAGGGATTTTCAAGATCTTTAGATTCTGAAGAAACTCATTTTACAGGGAATGCAGTCGAAAAAACAGAGGTAAACAATTCGCCAATCTTTCTTCGAAATAACGATAAACTTGATCAAGAGATTGAAACTATATTTATTGGAAAAGAGGAAATAGGACAATCCAAAAGAAATTTTAGACTATCAGGTTATGTTTACGACAAAGAAACAAATCAGCCGATTTCTGATATCGCGATTGTTACAGAAAATGGTAAAGGTATTAGTACCGACAAGGAAGGATTCTACAATATAAATTTAAGCCCAGGAATAAACATTTTGAGCATTAGATCTTTAACAAATGAGAATATTTCTAAAAGGTTTGTAATGTACAATGATGGGCATTATAGTTTTTATCTAAGCGAAAATTTAGAACAATTAGATGAAGTTATGCTTTCTTCTAATATGGATTCCAATATAGATGATGCAAATACTGGAGAAGAAACCATCGATGTTGAAAATATTAAAAATATTCCGCTAGTATTGGGAGAAAGAGATGTCCTTAAAGTAGCTACCCTTTTACCAGGAATTTCGACACCAGGAGAAGGATCTGCTGGGTTCAATGTTCGGGGAGGGAAAGCAGATCAAAACCTTATGTTATTAGATGATGCTGTTATGTATAATCCGGCTCATTTTTTTGGACTGTTTGCTGCGATCAATCCATTTACAACCGGTAATGTTACAATATTTAAAGGAAACATTCCTGCAGAATATGGGGGAAGATTATCTTCGGTATTTGATATTACAACAAAAGATAGTGATACCTCAGAGTTTAGAGGAGAAGCATCCTTTGGATTGGTAACCAGTAATGCTACCGTAGAAATACCTATCGAAAAGGGTAAATCTGGTTTAATATTAGGTGGAAGAGCCACATATTCTAACTGGATTCTTAGAAGTTTAGATGAGGAGTCTTTGAGTGATAGTGAAGCTTCATTTTACGATGGGATTGTAAAATATAATCATCAATTTAATCCGGATAGCAAATTATCTGCTACAGCTTATTTTAGTGATGACGCCTTCAGTATAACTTCAGATTCTTTATATGGTTTTCAGAATAGATTATTCAGTATAAAATATAATACGGCCTTAAGTGAAAAGACAAGAGGAGAAGTGATCCTCGCCAATAGTGATTATAGATTCGATATAAACTATGATAGCGATCTTGAAGATCGATTCGAACTGGGATATCATATCAATGAAACTGAAATTAAATTTAACCTAAATTCTAATATTTCGGCTAAGCATAAATTGAATTACGGGATTAGTAGTAAATTCTATAATGTAGAGCCCGGCTATATTAAACCAATAGGAGATTCGAATATTATAAATTTTGAAGTCAATAGAGAGCGTGCTCTAGAATCTGCAATTTGGTTAGCTGATGATTTTAGTGTGTCAGAGGCGTTTCTACTAAGTGCAGGAATTAGATATTCTTTCTTTAATGCCCTTGGGGATAGTGAGGTTCGAATTTATGAAGATGGGATGCCTAAAAATGATGATACCGTTATTGATACACAGGTTTATGATGATTTGGAGTCTGTGGCAAATTATTCGGGTCCAGAATTTAGATTTTCAGCACGATATATATTAACTGAAGGTCTATCTTTTAAAGCTAGTTATAACAATACGTATCAATATATTCACACACTATCAAATAATACTACGGTGTCTCCAACAGATACTTATAGATTATCGGGATATCACCTAAAACCACAACAGGCACAGCAATATAGTTTTGGAATCTTTAAAAACTTTGATGCTAATAGTATTGAAACCAGTATAGAAGGATATTACAAAACCTCAGATAATGTATTAGACTTTAAAACCGGAGCAAATCTAAATCTTAATGAATATATAGAAACTGAAACATTACAAGGTGAAGGAAAAGCTTATGGTGTTGAATTTCTACTAAAAAAGAAGAGTGGCAAATTAAATGGATTTATTGGTTATACATATTCAAGATCTTTTTTGAAATTTGATAGTGAATTTACTGATGAACAAGTAAATGATGGTGAATTTTTTCCTTCCAACTATGATAAGCCCCATGATTTTAGCCTGGTCGCTAATTATAAGCTTACAGAACGTTTTAGCTTTTCTGCAAACTTTATTTATCAAACCGGTAGACCAATAACGTATCCTACTGGCAAGTTTACTTACGATGATGCTGATTATGTTTTGTATAGCGATCGTAATGAATTTCGTATTCCAGATTTTTACAGATTAGATCTAAGTTTTAATATGGAAGGGAACCACAGTCTAAAAAAGAAGGCTCATTATTTTTGGAACTTTTCGGTTTATAATGTGTTGGGAAGAAATAATCCTTATTCGGTTTATTTTGTGACCGAAGATGGGCAGGTAGAAGGAAGACAAAGCGCCATATTTGGCATTCCTGTTCCTACGATTAGTTATAATGTAAAATTTTAATGCTGAATTATATGTTACATATTAAAACAATTAATTGTTTTCTGAGATTCGGCGTTCTACTCATATTTTCTAGCGCTTTGCTCACAAGTTGTGTTGAATCATTCGAATTGTCTTCAGAAACTTCTGAGGCAACAATGGTAATAGAATCTGTTATTACAGACGAGTTAAAACATCAACAGGTGAAACTTTCGTTAGCAGGTCCTCTAAATAGTGAAGAGCCAATGTTCGAGACTAATGCTTCTGTTAATGTTTTTTCTAGCACCGGAGAAATATATACATTCCAAGAAGATAGCGTAGGGTATTATAGTTCTATAGATCAGTTTAGAGCAGAAGCAAATCAATCATATTATCTGGAAGTACAAACAAATGATGGTAGAACTTATAGATCTACAGATAGACAAATGGTAGAGACTAGCGCTCCGATTCAAATTGTAGCACAGCGGCAGGAAAATGAAGAACAGGTGGGAGCAGCAATTTATACGATCAATAATTCAGGTAGTGAGAATAGGTATTATAAATATACATTCGAAGAAACCTACAAAATCGAGGCTACTTATGTTGCCAGCCTTAAATTTGGTAATTCTCTTTTAGATCTCGTTCCTGTAGAAGAAGAGCAACGTATATGTTATGCTTCAAATAGATCACAGGAAATACTTCTAAATAATTTCGAATATTTAGAAAATGATAGTACCAATCAATTTTTAATACAGTTTATACCTAATAATGATCGCCGTCTATTTGAACGCTATAGTATTTATGTAGATCGATTATCAATTTCTCCAGATGCTTATCGCTTTTTTAGGATCTTAAGAGAATCATCGATAGCAGAGAATATTTTTTCTCAGAGACAATTAGGATTTATAGAAGGAAATATAGCTTCTGTTAATGAGCCAGATGAAAATGTGGTAGGATTTTTTGAAGTAGCATCGCATTCGTCACAACGTATATTCTTTAATTACACAGATCTTTTTGATGCTTCAGAGCGACCTTCGGTTTTTGAAGGCTGTGAAGTCACTAGACCACCTTTTACAGAAGTAGTTAGTGATTACGAAAATGGGCAAATACAGTTTCTATCAACGCCTACAGAAGACGGTAATCCAGATGAAGGAGACGGTCCTTATCGTGTAGTGCCTATAGAATGTGTAGATTGTAGAGAGTTAGGATCAAACGAACAACCAGATTTTTGGATAGAGTAAGATGAAGAAGCTAATTAATGTTATAACATGTTTAGTAATGGGGGCGAGCTTATATGCTCAAACGGGAGCTGGCGAAGCTTTGTTGCCAGAAGAATCATTTTACACTCATTTAAACGGCTCTCTCTTTCTTCCCGGCGAATATTTACACTACAAGTTATACGGTCTTTCAGCTAATGATAAATCTTTTGATGCTTTAAGCAAGATCGCCTATGTAGAATTACTGAATGATAAAGCTGAAAGTGTTTATAAAAAAACAATATATCTTTCAGAGAATACTGGGTATAGCGATTTCTTCATTCCTACAACACTAGCATCGGGAAATTATAAATTTATTGCATATTCCAGTTTTATGCTGAATAATAAAGAACAGCAGTTTTTTGAACAGGATATCTTCATTATAAATCCTTATACTTCTAATCAAAAAGATATCTGGAAAGATTCTCTAACAGTAAATTTAGATGATCCTACAGCGAATCCTTCTCTAAATAGTTCTAAAATAGAATTAACTAAAAATAGCTTCAGCAAAAGGGAAAAAGTTAGGGGAATTGCTAGACTTCCTGCTGGTAATTATTCGGTTAGTGTGCGAATACTAGATAGCATCCCAAGTCCAAAATTAACTTCATTAGAAGACTATGTACAGATTTTTTTGAGTTCTCCAGAAAGTTTAAAATTAACAGCCTTAGAACACACACCAGAATCTCGAGGTAAAATTCTTAAAGGGCAATTAGCATCTACCACAAATGATCTTCAAAGTAAAAATATAGCTTTATCGATACCTGTTTTAAGTGATCGAGAAGAAACAGGAGAGGAGTTTTATTTAAGTTTTGCAACAACAGACAAAACAGGCAAGTTCATTCTGAATATTAATGAAGCATTTTCTGGGAATGATGGTTTCATACAGGTTCTTGATAGCAATCAAGATTTTAATATTAAAATTGATAGTTTCCCAGTTTTTGAAAAAACAGCTCTTAGTTTTTCAGACTTCGGAATAACAGGGGGAATGGAGAATACTATTTTAAAAAGAAGCATTCATAATCAAATTGAAAATTCTTTTTTTATAAAAAAGCCAGATACCCTTTTACTTCCTATTAGGAAGAATATTTTCGATTGGGATGCAAAAGAAACTTTTGTCCTGGACGATTATAAAAGATTTAAGAGTGTTAGAGAAACTTTCATCGAGGTGGTAACTTACGCAAGGTTGAGTAGAGAAAATGAGAGTTATCAAATTCATGTTTTTGGTTATCCGCCATATGAAGAATTTTGGGGAGAAGCGCTTTTAATCGTTGATGGTATACCTATTTTGGATGTAGGTAGATTTGTAGATAGCTATAGTTCAGATAAGATAGAAAAGATAAAAGTAATTAGGGAGAAAAAGTTTTTAGGCGGAAGATTTTATAAAGGAGTGGTTCTTATTGAAACCTTCGATTTAGATTTTGCGAAAAACCAGGCAGCAGATTATGTGAAGAATATAAAAATCAACTCAGGGAACATAACACGTTCGTATTTTAAACAAACTTACAATAAAGAAAGTAGGTTGCCAGATTATAGAACGCAGTTACTTTGGGATCCAAATTTAAAACTAGACTTTGATAATTCTTTCGATTTTTATACATCAGATGTAAAGGGGAAATTTGAAATCTCAATACAGGGATTCACTAAAGAAGGCGAAGCTGTTTCATTATATAAGACTTTCATGGTAGATTAATTTTTTCAAAGAAGCTATGATTTTTTATTTCTATCTTTAACAAAACTTAATCTTACGCAATAATGAAAAAACTACTACAATTATTTATTTTAATTTTAGGTATATCTGTATCTGCACAAATACAGGCACCGCAACCAAGTCCGTCTGCAAAAGTAGAGCAGGTGGTAGGATTAACAACTGTAACATTAGATTATTCTCGTCCTGCTATGCGAGGTAGAACAATCTTTGGGGACTTAGTACCATTCGGTGAAATTTGGAGAACAGGAGCTAACGAAAACACGGTTATTGGTTTTTCTGATGATGTAGAAATCCAGGGACAAACGTTAAAAGCGGGAAAATATGCTATTTATACGATACCAAATAAAGATAGCTGGGATGTTATGTTCTATAAATCGACCAATAACTGGGGAAATCCTCAAAACTGGGATGATAGTATGGTTGCTTTAAAAGCAAAAGCTGAGGTTGTTGAAATGCCAATGGAAATGCAAAGTTTTACTATCCTTATCGATGAGCTTACAGACGATGGCGCAAACCTAAATTTCTTATGGGAAAATACGGTGGCATATCTTCAATTTTCCGTACCTACAGATGCTAAAACGATGGCTAGTATCGATAGAGTAATGAGCGGTCCTGGAGCAGGCGATTTTTACGCTGCAGCGGCTTATTATCATGATGCCGATAAAGATTTGAACAAAGCCTGGGATTGGATCAATAAAGCGACTGAAGCTAATCCAAATGCCTACTGGATGCTAAGAAAGAAATCTTTGATCGCGGCAGATCTTGGTAAAAAAGATGAAGCTATTGCAGCTGCAAAAAAATCTTTAGCCGCTGCTGAAAAAGCCGGCAATAAAGATTACGTAAAAATGAACAAAGATTCATTAGCAGAATGGGGAGCAAAATAATTAAGCTCTAAAGCAAACAATAAAAGAAAAAAGCTGTTCGGGAGAACAGCTTTTTTCTTTTATTGGCACCGCCAAAGGGTATAATGCCACGAGGCTTGCCTCGAGGTAGTTTACTATAGTGTCGATATTATCAATATTCTAAACCAATTTTTTCCCGAACGCTATCCAGCATTTCGATGAGTTCTAAACTTTTAGCAAAAGTCATTTCTGTACTTTCTTTTCTGCCTTCCAATAACATTTGGCCTACATGTTCGGCTTCAAAATTATATCCGTTCGATTCTACGCCAAATTCTCTCGTGAAACTTTCATTTTCAGTAGTGAACACGACCGAGCTTGGCTGGTGAAATCTTGGCTTTATATAAATTTCAGCCTTTTCTAATTTTACGGTAGCTGAAACTTGAGTAGTCTTATCTACAGAACTATAAAGCTCTGCTTTTACATTTTCTGGATATATAAAAGTAGCATGGCATCGCGCATCAACATCAGTTTTGGTCATTTTAGCCGTAGCTTCAATTTTTTTTGGCTTCCCTAAAAAGCTTAGTGCCGCGAAAATGGGATAAATACCAATATCTAGTAAACTACCACCCCCCAAAGATTTGTTGTAAATCCTGCTTTCAGCATTAAAAGGTGCATCGAATCCAAAATCGGCTTCCATCGAAAGAACTTTACCGTATTTCCCAGATTTGATAATTTCAGTAGTATATTTAAAATGAGGAAGAAAATGCGTCCACATAGCTTCCATTAAAAATGTATCCTGTTTTTGTGCAAAATCGATCATTTCTTTTACCTGATCTTTATTCATGGCAAAAGGTTTTTCACACAAAACAGCTTTCTTATGCTTCAGGCAAAGCAGCGTATGCTCGTGATGAAAAACATGAGGAGTCGCAATGTAAATTGCATCTACTTCGGGATCATTAAGCATTTCAGTATAATTTCCGTAGGCTTTATCGGCACCCATTTCTTCAGCAAAATCCCTGGCTTTTTCCAAAGAACGGCTGGCTGCTGCATACAAATTCGCATTCTCAACATGCTCTAATCCTAAAGCAAATTTTTTGGCGATCTTTCCCGGTCCTAAGATGCCCCAGTTTATCTTTTTACTCATTTTATGCGTTTTTAGGTTGAATTCTGGTCATTTGCAGTAGCAATGCAATACTAATTACTAAAAGACAGCCCAGAACGTTTAACCATAGGTAAGGTAGAATATCGAAAAAATAAACTGCGATTACAATTATTTGGGTAATTATTGCTGAAATAAAAACAGCATTGCTTTTAACGAATTTGATAAAAAAGGCGAGTAAAAATATACCCAGCACGTTTCCGTAGAAAATTGAACCAATAATATTTACAAGCTGAATTAAATTATCAAAAAGATCGGCCACGCTGGCAAAAATTATAGCTAATACGCCCCACATTAAGGTAAACCATTTTGAAGCACTTAAATAATGTTCTTCACTTTTTTCTTCTTTTAAGTTTCTACGGTAAATATCCATTGTGGTCGTAGAAGCCAGCGCATTAAGTTCTGATGCCGTTGAGGACATTGCAGCACATAAAATTACCGCCAGTAAAAGACCAATGGCACCTCGTGGTAGATTATTCAGTATAAAATGGATAAACACATAATCTTTATCATTGCTCTCGGCATTGGTTTTTGCGGCATCGATAAACATCTTTGCTTTTTCTCGATTTTCAAACTCCTTATTGGTTAATGCTGACAATTGATCTTTAAATTGCTGATTTTCGGTTTCAGAAATATTATCGAGTTTATCGGCATAATTTAGAGTTAGTTTTTGCTTTTGTTCCTGAAGTTCACGATGAGTTACCATTAGATCTTCGTACTGCTGGGCATAATCTGAATTTAAAACCGCTTCAGTCGCTGCTGGATTGAAGTTTAGCGGAGTATCATTAAATTGATAGAAAACAAAAACCATTACCCCAACAAGTAAAATGAAGAATTGCAATGGCACTTTCAGGAATCCATTAAAGATCATCCCAAGCTGACTTTCCCTTACGCTTCTTCCTGAAAGATAGCGTTGCACCTGGCTTTGATCTGTTCCAAAGTAAGAAAGCGATAAAAATGTACCACCAATAATTCCGCTCCAAAAAGTATAGCGATTATTAAAATCGAAGGAAAAATCCAGCACATTCATTTTGCCCTCGCTTCCGGCAATTTCTAATGCTTTGGTAAAAGTTATATTTTCTGGCAGGTAATATAAAATGATAAAAAAAGTAGCGATCATACCTGTTAAGATCACCGCCATTTGTTGTTTGTGCGTTACACTAACAGCTTTTGTTCCTCCAGAAACCGTATAAATGATTACCAGTACACCTATCAATAAAGTAAGCGTGGTAAGATCCCAACCTAAAACTGCAGAAAGGATAATTGCCGGTGCAAAAATTGTAAGTCCTGCCGCCAATCCACGCTGAATTAAAAACAGTAAAGCGGTTAAGACGCGGGTTTTCTGGTCGAATCTGGATTCTAAATACTCGTAAGCGGTGTAAACTTTTAAACGGTGATAAATAGGAATAAAAACGATACAGATAATAACGATAGCGATAGGCAGCCCAAAATAAAACTGCACAAATCCCATTCCGTCATTAAAAGCCTGTCCCGGTGTAGATAAGAATGTTATAGCACTGGCTTGTGTTGCCATTACCGATAATCCAATTGTCCACCATTGGGCATCGTTACCACCTTTTATAAAATCCTGTACGTTTTTACTACCACGGGATTTGTAAACACCATACCAAACAATCGAACTTATGGTAACTATTAAAATTATCCAGTCAATTAATTGCATGCTAGGCGAAAGATTTCATTATAAAATAAAAGGCAATAATATAGATAGCGTTAGCAATAAGTACTGCGGTGTAACGCATTTTCCATTCGTATTTCTCTGGCTTTTCTTCCATTATTTTCCTAAAGAAAGCAAGTTAGCAAAAAGGCGATACGATCCTGCAACTCCTGCAGGAAATTGTCTAAAGAAACTTAATCCGGTATACACATAATGTCCTTTACCATATTTAGCCACCAGAAGACTACCTTCTGTAGATGCTTCATTTTTATCGTGCATCGATAGAACAGTGCTGTAATTCTCGTCCCAGGTGTGCGGAAAGTACAATCCGCGTTCTTGTACCCAGCCTTCAAAATCGGTTTTGGTGATTTTATTGGGCGAATTTAGAACAGGAGAATCTGGAGCTACAAAATTAACTTCAGCATCTTCTTCAGTCACACGATCGTAAGATAATTTGAATGGAAAAGGTCCAATTTGGCTTACCGTAATACCGCGATCTTTATTGTATTGAGCAACCAACGTTCCACCATTTTCAACATATTTTAATAATTCGTCATTTTTATAGCGCAGTTCCTCTAAAACATTATAAGCTCTAACTCCGGTAACCACAGCATCATATTTTGCTAGAGATTCCGCAGTTACCGATGCAGGATTAAGCACACTTACATTATATCCAATTTGTCGTAAACTTTCTGGAACTACATCACCTGCACCGGCAATATATCCAATATTTTCTCCTTTTTTCTGAATATCGATCTTTGCTAATTTCAGTTTAGAAGGGACTACCAAAGTTTGTGTTGGAATATGTGGATATTCGATAGTGATAACTTCATCTTGGTATGTTTTTTCTGAAGTTTCAAATTCAGGATTCACCCATATTTCACTTTGCGCTGAAGGTGGCGTAATTTTAAAAGTATAGGTAATACTGCTTCCTTTCTGCGGAAGATCTACTGCTTCAGCTTTTGGCGATATTTGCCATCCTGAAGGTAAATTTAATTTTAGTGTTCCCTTGGTATTATCTTTTTCAGCAGTAACTTTTATCCTGATGTTTTTACTTTCCTGATTAGGGAAAAGAATCACATCGTCAAGAAACCCAACAGATACCGGCGGAATAATTTCAAAGTTCTCGTAATTCTCGCCTGTTACATTATCATTGTATTTATAAACGATTTCTTTCTCAAACGGAATATAAGTGCCGTTAATACTGATCTTAAATGTTACGCTACTGGTATGCGGAGTTTCTGGTTTCCCAATAAGTTTTCTGTTATCTACACGATACATCCCTACCGTACCTTCTTTGTTTAACCAATATGGCGAAGTGTAAGAGGCATCATCAGGAACTTTATATTCAAAAGATTTTTGCCAATCTTCATTATCGCGTAGAACAGTAGCGATCTCTTCAATACGATTTTGCGGATTTAGAGCGATAGATTTTAATTCAACTTCAGCATTACTACGATTTATAGCTTCAAGATTAAGACGGATATGATCACCCGGAGAAACAAATTCTGAATTTGATACCGCTTCAAGATAAAGACCTGCGCAAGCCTCGATAATCGATTTTATTTCTTCAGATTTAATGCTTTTCCAGTACTCGTCTTCTAATTTTTGAATTAAACTATAAGCTTCTAAAAGCTGCGGTAAACTTGAAGAAGGATTGGTAAAGTCGAAATTTTGCTGTACATCACCCAAAATTTCACCAATTTTAGCTCCACCTTCAACACGTGTCCAGCTAGTGTTTATTCCCGAAAAAACATCTTCTCTGGAAGCTGGTTGAGAACCTTTAACAAGCTCTAAATATTCCATTTCACTACCACGAGAACCGGTGCTTCCAAATCCTTGTGATTGATGCTGACTACGACTTAGCGAGGCAATTTCAGGATTAGAAAGTCCTTTTAAAGGGAAATATACTCCTGTGTCAAACGTCAGGTATTTTTCGTCTTTAGTCGCTTCTCTAAAAGCCTGCTGATTGCTAAAAAACCACGAGGAAGTATTAAAGAACATTCGCTCTGGTTGCCAGGTGCTGGTATATTCCAGTTGATCTGGATAAATAGATTTGTCTTTGGTAATATCGAACGCTTCAACACTTAAAATCGCCGAAGATGTATGGTGACCGTGCGTGGTTCCCGGCGTACGATGGTCAAAACGATTAATAATTACATCGGGTTTAAAATTTCTTATTACCCAAACCACATCGCTTAAAACTTCGTCTTTATTCCATGTTTTTAAGGTTTCATCTGGATTTTTAGAATATCCAAAATCATTGGCTCGGCTAAAATATTGTTGTCCGCCATCAATACGACGCGCCGCAAGAAGCTCCTGAGTTCTAATTAAACCTAATTGCTCTCTAATTTCCGGGCCAATTAGATTTTGGCCACCATCACCTCTTGTTAAAGAAAGATAAGCCGTTCTTGCATGTTTTTGGTTCGAAAAATAAGAGATTAGTCGAGTATTTTCATCGTCTGGATGTGCTGCCAGATATAAAACCGAACCTAAGAAATTCAGTTTTTCGATCTTTTCGTAAATTTCTGATGCACTTAGTTTTTGGGGTGACTGTGCATTTATATTTAATGATAGTAATAAAAATAAAAAGGGTAGGATTTTGCGCATTTTTATGGCGTATTTTATACAAAACCAAATATAAAGGTTTTACCGTGCGAATGGTAGTGTTTTATACCGAATTCTATAAAAATGGCAAGTTAAAACTTATAGGGCATTTTTCCCTTCATCCAAAAAAACATCTTTTTGTACTAAAGAAACCGCTTTTTGTAAAATAAGGTTATTAGGATAGGTAATAAGTTCACCATCGTCTGTTCTTAAATGAAGATGAAAAGCTTTAATATCCTCGATCAGTGCTTCAATTGGCATGTCTTTATCATGAATTCTAATTTTATCACCAATTTTATACGGGAAGTTAAAGAACATGATTATTCCTGAAGTAATATTGCTAAGTATAGACCAAATTGCAAATAACGCAACGCCAATAACCGCAAATACCGAAGAGAAAATTAAGGCAAGATCGCCAAGATCCATTCCCCAAACAATGGCCAGTAAAAATATTGCGATAAACACAATTAAAATATTAATGTAACGAAACATTAATCGAATCCTGGTAATATGAATTTCGCCTTTGTCTCCAATACGTTTGGCTGTTTTTTTAAGAATGATATTGATAACCAGTAACACAATTAGCGTAAGAATTGTGTAGAATAATTGATAGGTGTAGGTTAGTTCCAGAATCTTCATTTTTTCAAGCCCAATTTTTCGCGCAAAGATAGGTCATTCTTGCCATTTTTGTTCCAATAATCGATCTTTAGGCGCTTATTTTTTATAGCTTTTGTAGTCAGCATTTTTGTATTTTCTCCGCTGCCAGACGGAATGATTTCTTCCCACTTTTCGATCTCGTATGGAAAATCTTTCTGATAAAATATCTTTAAAGTTCGGTTTAGATCAGGATAATTTAATGTGTATGTAGAAAGCGAATCCTCTGTATCTTTTTTTGCTGAAACCTTATAAGCTTTTGCTTCCCGATGATTTAGTTTTAGAAATTCAAAAGAGGGGATCATATCTATTTCCCCGGTTGGTAATTCTGCCGGATCGATGCGTATTAAATTCCAAATTTCGTTTTCTAAATGCGCTTTTGGAAGATTAAATTGTTTATCGGCTTCACCTTCAAAATAAGAATGAGAATTCATTTCGAAATGAGTGCGATTGTTTAGCTGAATAAACTGCTGCCCGCACCATTCCTGGATCGAAGCCGAAACTTTTGTAGCGTGGCCTTCTTTATGAAGCGGAAAAAAACTGCTCTCCATTATCGAATATGGGTAAATACCGGTAATAAATTCTTTGGTACTATTCAGTTTTAAAATAGGGAAAGTTCTTTCTGAAGTTTCATTGGCTTTTACCTGCTCTTCAGGAAGAAAATCTTCTTTTACAAAGATTTTTACGGCGGTTCCTTCACGCATTTCGCCATAACGCGCCTGTTCCAGGTTGTAAGAGGTAATTTCAGCAGTGCCATCAAACCAATATTCTTTAAATTCCGAAGATAATTTTCGGTCTTGTGGCGGATCTGGAATTTTATCACATCCAATAAAAATCAAGAAGAGTATTATGGCGAATTTGGATATTTTAAGCATCTTTTTTTTCTTTTAAAAATAAACAACTTTAATATTCACTTTCAGTTTTTTAAAAGCAAAACAAGTTTTATTGGGCACCTTTAAAAGGTATAAAAACACTGAAGCCTGCCTAGAAATTAAAAAATTGTTTTCAATGAATGCTTCTTGGGCTTGCCCCAAGGTAATTCAATCAAGATAAACTTCAGATTATTAAAATTTGATAATCGTGTAAAAGTTTTAAATAGAAGCCAGTTTAGTTAGAGTTTCGTAAACCAAATGCGTTGGTAGGCCAACAACATTAAAATAACTCCCTTCGATATGCGTAATGCCAATAAAACCAATCCATTCCTGAATGGCGTAAGCACCAGCTTTATCAAAAGGTTTGTAATTAGAAACATAAAAATCGATCTCTTCTTCGGTAAGATCTTTAAAGGTCACTTTGGTTGAAGAATGAACAATTTCCTGAACTTTTTCCTGGTTTTTTAAAGTCGTAAAACAAACCGAAGTTTCAACGCTATGTGTTTTTCCTGAAAGCGATGCGATCATTTGCTTAGCTTCTGTTGCATCTTTAGGCTTTCCCATGGCAACACCATCGTTACTAACAATCGTGTCGCTGGTAATTAAGATTTGATCTTTGCTAAGATCATCAAAAGCTTCAGCCTTTAGTTTGGCCAGATAATCGGTGATTTCTGTACCTTTTAAATGTTCTGGGTAAACTTCATTTACCGGTCTAACATCAGCAATAAAAGGGATGTGTAGATCTTTAAAAAACTCTTGTCTTCGCGGAGAACCCGAAGCCAAAATGATCTGTTTATTTTTTAAAATTTCATTCAGCATAAAAAAATCAGGACATTAAATATTCTGGAAATCCTAAAGAAAGCAATCCAAAAAACAGCATGCATTTTAAAATAAGACTAAATTTTGAATAATCTTTTTTAGAGTCTGCTTTTAAGATTCCGGCGATTAAAGCGAGTAGAGGAGCAATAATAAATACCAGTGCATAAACTACGGCTTTTGTATTACTGTAAAGGTCTTCGCCTAAAAAAATGACGCTAAAAATTAATAAAAAAACGCAAAAGATAAAAACGAACATGTTTGTTCTTTTTTGCCCAATAAGCAATGGTAAGGTGTTGCTTTGCGTTTTGTAATCACCATTAATATCTTCCTGATCTTTTATAATCTCTCGTACAAAATTCAGCAACATCGCATAAAGTGAATAATAGACTAAAATATCAAATAATAGGCGCTGATTTTGGATGTTTTGGGAAGTGATTTTTGGATAAAGATCAAAGATAACAGGCAGTAAAACCACCAGCCCTACTAGAAAACTGATCACTAAATTACCTACAATTGCGATATGTTTTAAATACGTGGCATAAAGATAGAGCAGGGCAGAAGTAAAGATGAAAATCGCAGAAAATGCCGGCGATTGTATAGTGTTTGCGATATAAAAACCAATCCCCACACCAATAATATTGAGTGCAAAAAACAGATTGTAAGCCGATTTTTCACTTATCTTTTCTCGTATTACCAGTCGCTTGGGAGCGTTAATACGATCTGCCTCGTAATCCAGAATATTATTAATCACATAACCCGATGCTGCGATACAAACTACCGCAATGATCAGTAAAATAAATTGGGTATTACTTAGCGCTGTACTGGCATCGAACTGGTTGAAAAAACCAAACCGAATAAGCAAAAGGCACAAAGCTATAAACAGCAAATTGCCATATCGTACCAGTTTTAAATATGGCATAAAATATCTTTAACGTTGTTTAGGTTTATTGTTCTATCCATTTACCCTGTACTTTCATCACCTGTTCGATTACATCGCGAGCGCAACCATCGCCACCATTTTTGTGAGAAATATATTTAGAAACTTCTTTAACCTCTGGTACGGCATCTTGTGGGCAGGTTGGTAAAGCAATTAATTTCATGGGATACATATCTGGAATATCGTCTCCCATATAAAGTACATTTTCTGCTTTGATATCGTAAATATCAAAAAACTCGTCTAGTTGTTCTACTTTATCATCGATACCAAGATAAATATCGGTGATTCCCAGTTCTCTTAATCTGGTGCGAACACCTTCATTTTTTCCTCCGGAAATAATACAAACGGTATAACCAGCTTTTACCGCCTGTTTAAGCGCATAACCATCTTTAACGCTCATGGTTCGTATTAAGTCCCCTTCCGTGGTTACTTGCACAGATCCATTGGTTAACACGCCGTCTACGTCGAAAACAAAAGTAGTGATGTCGTTTAGATATTCTTTATAACTCTTTTCCATAGCTTTTTAGTATTGCTTCAGATATTGTTTTATATAATTTTTGTTGGTCTTCGTCTAAATATTTTAAATGCGCTGCCATCGTTTCTTTATCGTTTCTTCGGGCAGGGCCAGTTTGTGCTTCTTTAGGAGAAACTTTTTCGATCTTCTGAAAAGTTTCTGCTATCAAAGGCTTTAAAATATCAAATGGGATTTGATGCTTCTCGCAAATTTCAGAAGCAGTTGAGAACATAAAATTACTGAAGTTATTTGCAAAAACCGCGGCTACATGCGATATTCTACGTTGTTCAGATGAAATTTTATGAACTGAAGCTGAAATTTGTAAAGCCAGCTGTCTAATCTTCTCTAAGTTTTCTTCGGAATTTGCCTCAATGCAAATCGGAATTTGCTGAAAATCGACTTCTTTTTCTCTGGAAAAGCTCTGTAAAGGATAAAAAACACCAAAATTGTGATGTTCAGCTAGAACATTAATTTCTATAGCGCCTGAAGTATGTAAAACAATTCCGTTTTTCGGTCTTAATCTTGAAGAAACTTCAGCAATAGCATCATCTTTTACTGATATTAGATAAAAATCGGCTTCTTTTATTTCAGCAATTAATGTCGTGGTAGCAACTTTATCTGCAAAGTCAGTTAATTTTTCCTGGCGATGATTAAAAACCTGAACGATTTCTACACCTACACTGGCTTCAAAAACCCTAAACAGGTGATAAGCAAGGTTTCCGGCGCCAAGAAGTACGACTTTCATCATTTCGCTAAATTATTAAAAAAATAACTCGGGCAAAATTAACATTTGAATCGGGATATTGCTTGGATTTAAGACTTATTAACTAATACAAAATCCTTAAATTTGCAGCCATTTCAAAGATTATCTTTTCATGCAGAAAAAAATTGCTTCTGTCATATTTTCCACTCGTATAATGGCAGTGTTGTTCGTCGTTTTTGCAATCGCAATGGCGTTAGGAACATTTATCGAAAACTGGTACAGTATAGAAACAGCACGTTTAATGATTTATAATACCTGGTGGTTCGAAGCCATAATGGTATTTTTCCTTATTAACTTTTTAGGAAATATTAAACGATACAATCTACACAAAAAAGAAAAGTGGTCTTCACTTTTATTGCACCTTTCCTTTATTCTTATTTTAATTGGTGCTTTTGTTACAAGATATATTAGTTACGAAGGTGTAATGCCAATTCAGGAAGGCGAAACCACCAATAAATTCCTTTCAGAAAAGACTTATTTTACCTTTTTTCTGGATGGTGAAATAAATGGCGAGCCAAGACGTAGAGTTTTGCAAGAGCCTGTGCTTTTTGGGCCAGAGTATGATAATGAATATATCCTGAATACAGATTATAACGGCCAGCCGGTAAAATTTGAGCTTACTAATTTTATCTACGGAGCTGAAGAAAAATTGATTGAAAACCCTAATGGCGATAACTATTTAAAAATAGTTGAAGCTGGTGGTGGTTCGCGTCACGAGCACTATTTAAAAGAAGGAGAAGTTAGTAGCATCCATAATGTTTTATTCTCTTTAAATAATGAAACCGAAGGTGCCATTAATATTCAACTTACAGAAGATGGTGAATATTTAATCGATTCTCCTTTTGAGGCCGATTATATGCGAATGGCAGATCAAAAACAAGGGAATTTAGTAGCAGATTCTATTCAACCTTTAATGCTAAGATCGCTTTACACCATGGGGAATATGCAATTTGTAATCCCAGATCCTGTAGTAAGAGGAAGTTACGATGTTATGGCAACACCGCAGAAAGAAAAGAATCAGCCAGACGCGGTGAGTTTAAAAATTAGCAGTAATGGCGAATCAGAAAATGTGACCTTAATGGGCGCAAAAGGAATTGCCAACGAGCCAGAGAAAATCTCGGTAGGAGGGATTGATATTTATCTTAATTATGGTTCTAAAGAAATGGAGCTTCCTTTTTCTTTAAAACTGGACGATTTTATTGCTGAAAAATATCCCGGAACCGAGAATAGTTATTCTTCTTTTAAAAGTAAGATCGAAATTATCGAAGATGGCAAAGAGCCAAGACCTTACGAGATTTTTATGAACCACGTTTTAGATTTGCAGGGCTATCGTTTTTTTCAGTCTAGTTTTATGCCAGATGAAAGCGGAACTGTACTTTCTGTAAACCATGATTTTTGGGGAACCTGGATCACTTACATTGGTTATTTCTTATTATATATTGGTTTAATGTGGATTATGTTTGCTAAAGGTTCTCGATTCGGAAAAGTAAAAGTAATGCTGGATAAAGTAAAAGCTAAGCAAAAAACTTTAGGGCTAATTTTAGCGATTTTCGGTACTACTTTTGGCGCTTTCGCTCAGGAAACTCAGGATGATCATTCACACATCCAAACCACGCAAGAGCAACTGGATTCTGTAATTCTTGCAAATGCCGTAAGCAAAGAACATGCAGCAAAATTTGGAAGACTGATCATTCAGGACGCTGGTGGACGAATGAAACCTGCTAATACTTTTTCTTCGGAATTATTAAGAAAGCTTAGTAAAAAGGACGATTATAAAGGTTTGAATTCAGATCAGGTATTTTTATCAATGTCTGAAAGTCCATTTTACTGGTACGATATTCCGCTTATTTATGTGAAAAAATACAATGATAGTATTCGTCACATTGCCGGGGTACCAGAAGAGAAAAAATATTTGAGTCTGCTTGATTTTATGGATGATGAGGGAAGTTATAAACTTTCACCTTATTTACAGGAAGCCTATAGAGCACCGGTACCAAACCAGTTTCAGAAAGATTTTATAGAAGCAGATAAGCGTGTAAATCTTTTATGGCAGGCTTTGGATGGGAATATTCTAAGAGTTTTTCCTGTACCGGGAGACGAGAATAACAAATGGATTTCTCATAAAGAAGCTCAGGATTCTGGTTTGTTAAAAGGAATGGATTCAGTGTATACACAACAAATCATTCCGTTGTACATGAATGCACTTAAGCTGGCTAGGCAAACAGATGATTACGAGCAGGCCAATAAATATCTACAAAGTATAAAAGACTATCAGCAAAAATTTGGATCTGATGTATTGCCTTCTGAAGACAAAATAAATGCTGAAATTCTGTATAATAAATACGATATTTTTAGAAACCTTTTCTGGATGTACATGCTTGCAGGTTTGGTAATGTTGGTGCTTGTAGTGGCACAAATATTAAAGGATCGCAAAGCCATTAGAATGGTTATTAATGTTTGTACGGCAGCCATTATTATACTCTTTGCACTGCATACAGCTGGATTAGGATTTAGATGGTACATTTCTGGCCATGCACCGTGGAGTGATGCTTACGAATCGATGATCTATGTAGGATGGGCAACCATGTTCTTTGGATTGGCTTTTGGTAGAAAAAGTAATTTAACGATTGCTTCAACCGCTTTTGTAGCTTCAATGATTCTTATGGTTGCACATTGGAACTGGATGGATCCTGCAATTGCAAATCTTGTTCCTGTATTAAATTCTTATTGGTTAATGATCCACGTTTCGGTTATCGTAGGAAGTTACGGGCCGTTTACCTTAGGAATGATCCTGGGAGTAGTTTCGCTACTTTTAATGATAATGACCACAGAAAAGAGCAAAAAGCGAATTGAACTAAGCATTCGAGAAATTACCATAGTGACAGAAATGGCACTTACCGTAGGATTGGTGATGCTTACTATTGGTAACTTTTTGGGTGGACAATGGGCTAACGAGAGTTGGGGACGTTATTGGGGCTGGGATCCAAAAGAAACCTGGGCGCTGATTAGTATTATGGTCTATGCTTTTGTAATTCACATGCGTTTGGTACCTGGTTTAAGAGGTCGATGGACTTTTAACTTTATGGCAGTTGTGGCGTATGCTTCGATTATGATGACGTATTTTGGAGTGAATTTCTACCTAACAGGTTTACACTCTTATGCCAGTGGTGATAAAGTAATTACTCCAACATTTGTTTATTACGCCTTGCTTGTAGTTGCGATATTAGGAGCTGTTTCTTATTGGAGATATAGTATTTACTACAAGAAAAAAGCTAAGAAAGAGATCAAAGAGAAAAAAGAAGAACGAATCTAAACATTCTTATTTTTTCCTTATTTCTTAGGAATTGAATATAAAAAAGGCTGTCTAAATTAGACAGCCTTTTGATTTTGTATAAAATTGAAGCTAATTTTTATAAAAACTTATTTTAAGCTTCCTACCATATCTTTTGGTTGTACCCATTCGTCGAATTCTTCGGCGGTTAGGTAACCAAGATTAACGGCCTCTTCTTTTAGTGTAGTACCGTTTTTATGTGCGGTATTTGCAATCTCGGCAGCTTTATAATATCCAATCTTAGTATTTAAAGCAGTAACCAGCATTAATGAATTATTTAAATGCTCCTGAATTCTGGCATGATTTGGCTCGATTCCCTGAGCACAATTTACATCAAAAGAAACACAGGCATCACCAATTAATTCTGCACTTTGTAACAAATTAGCAGCCATTACAGGTTTAAAAACGTTAAGCTCAAACTGTCCCTGCATTCCACCGGCACTAATAGCAACATCGTTACCAATTACCTGTGCACAAACCATTGTTAAGGCTTCGCATTGTGTAGGATTTACTTTTCCTGGCATAATAGAAGAACCAGGTTCGTTAGCTGGAATATTAATTTCTCCGATTCCTGAACGAGGACCACTGGCAATCATTCTAATGTCATTACCAATTTTATTTAACGAAACGGCTAGTTGCTTTAAAGCAGAGTGAGTTTCTACTAATGCATCGTGAGCAGCAAGAGCTTCAAATTTATTGGCAGCAGAGGTAAAAGGTAAGCCGGTAAATTCAGCAATCTTTTCAGCAACTTTTACGGCGTAGCCTTCAGGAGTGTTCAGTCCGGTTCCAACAGCTGTTCCACCTAAAGCTAATTCTCCAAGGTGAGGTAATGTATTTTCCAGTGCTTTAATTCCGTAGTCTAATTGCGTGGCATAACCACTAAATTCCTGCCCTAAAGTAAGCGGAGTAGCGTCCATAAAGTGAGTACGGCCAATTTTTACTACTTCTCTAAAATCTTCAGATTTTTTCTTTAAAGTATCCCTTAATTGTTTTACTCCCGGAAGTGTAACTTCGATCACTTTCTTGTAAGCAGCGATATGCATTCCGGTAGGGAAGGTATCATTAGATGATTGTGATTTGTTTACATCGTCATTTGGCTGAAGGGTTTTATCACCTTCTCCTATAGTTTTTCCTGCAATTTGATGAGCGCGATTAGCGATTACCTCATTAACGTTCATGTTAGATTGCGTACCACTACCAGTTTGCCATATTACCAAAGGAAATTGATCGTCGTGTTTTCCTTCTAAAATTTCATCACAAACTTTACCAATAAGGTCTCTTTTCTCTTCAGCAAGAACACCTAATTCGCAGTTGGTATACGCAGCAGCTTTTTTAAGGTAAGCAAAGCCATAAACAATTTCTAGAGGCATGCTAGCCGCAGGACCTATTTTAAAATTATTACGTGAGCGCTCGGTTTGTGCACCCCAAAGTTTATCTGAAGGAACTTTAACTTCCCCCATGGTATCTTTCTCTATTCTAAAGTCCATAATTTAAATATTGATTGTTACACAAATTTAAGGTTTCACTAACTTTTACGGTATAAAAAAGCTTTAAAATTGGTTGAAAATGAGCGATAATATTTATTGTTAATAGGATTGTTCAAAAATTAGCAATTTAATTGTGGCGGGCGCTTTATAAATTTTATCTTTGTAATCCAAATACTAAAAATTATGATGTTCGATTTCGATCAATTTCTGGGTTTTTTGGCGTTTTTAACTATTCTAACAATGGGATTTTGGTTAATGATCTTCCTTACAGCGGTGATCGTTCCTTATTGGTTAGGTGGTTCTATAATGGATCTTCTTAAGGAGAAAAAAGCAAAAAGAAAAGCTGCCAAAGAACAAAAAGCATAAAAAAAGGGACTTTTAAAAGTCCCTTTTTTTATGCCCTATTTTATCTAAAAATAGGAAAGAAGGAGATTAAAAATCTCCTTCCATATCATTATCTTCCATATTTCTATTTTCTCTTCTTTGCTGATTCTTTTGTTGGTTGAATCTGTAAATTAAAGAAACATTAATTTGGCGTTGTCTCCACTGAAATTCGCTATACTGAGTAAACATATCTGTAGTTGTAGTTCCCTGTCTTCTTCTAGAGTTTAAAAGGTCACTTACGTTAGCCGAGATCGTTGCGTTATCGTTAAAGATATCTTTACTAAGTGCAAGGTCGATAGAAAGCATCCCGTCTCTTTGTCCCTGGATCTCGTCTGAAGGTCCCATGTAGAACGCATTTGTTTGCCAATCTACCCCTAGTGGTAAACTTACTTTAGAACTAAATCTACCAAACCAGCTGTTGTTTTCCTGGCTGTAATCTGTACCTTCAAATTCTCCTTCAATATTAAACTGGAAGAAGTTAAAGCTACCGTTTAATCTTAACCATGATGCAGGATTGTATAAGAAACCAAGTTCAGCACCTAAACGATCGTTAGTACCAAGGTTAATAGGTAAAGTTCTAATAACATCAACTTCGGTATCGTTAGGGCCAGAAATAGTAATGTTATCCTGTACTCTTTGGAAAGCGTCTGTTTCTCTTTGGAAATACACAGAAGAAGTGAAAGTTAATTTTTTCCATCTCTTTAGATAACCAATATCGAATGCATTAGAGAACGCAGGTTGTAGGTTAGGGTTCCCCTGAAAGATATTAGTTCTACTGTTTCTTGAAGGGAATGGATTGATAAACCATCCACGTGGGCGGTTAATCCTACGGTTGTATCCTAAAGTAATGTTTTCTTCTTCACCAAGTTCGAAAATAAGGTTTACCGTTGGGAATAATCCTAAGTAGTTATTATCGAAGTTTGTGTTGATTTGAAAACCAAATTCTTCACGTAACTCTTCTTCAGTAAGTTGAGAATCGATATTTCCTTTAAGATTAGTGTTTTCTAAACGTAAACCTAAAAGGAAGCTAAAATCACCAAATTTAGAGCCATACTGAGTATATAGCGCCTGTACATTTTCAGTATAATCAAAAATATTGGTTTGATTTTCGTTTATAGCAAGCACTCCATTATCGTTTTCCTGGCGTAATTCGTAATCTGTAACTGTATTTTCGAAGTTACCACGGTATCCAGCTTCAAATTGAGAATTTTCACCAAGAGGAAGAACATAATCAGCCTGTAGTAAATATTCAGTTCTATCTTCTAAAGTATTTGTTTCTTCTCTAGGAATGCTAATATCGTCTACACCTGTATTGTTATAATCTACAAGTTCTGAAATATAAGCTGCCTGTGTTTCTTTATTAATATCGTACTGAAAATCTGCAGTAAGCTGATGCCCTTCGTCATTAAACTTATTAATGTAGTTAACGGCAAACTGGTAACTTTCGTCATCTTCAGTTTCTAACTCACTTCTTGTAGTCCCTAGGCTTTCTGCTCCATCTAGGAAATACTGACTAATATTTGTTGTTAGATCTTCATCGTCTCCGTTTCTATAAAAAATAGACCCTGTAATAGATGATTGGTCGTTTATGTAATATTCTAAACCTAAGTTGGTATTAAAACCTTTATTCTCACGATCCATATCACGATCTTCGATATTGCGATCGTAAAAAATATCTTCTAAAAGTGGAATTTCTCTGTCTTCAAAATACTCGGTATCATTAAAACCATTACCTGGGCTTTTGCGATAACGATAACCTGTAGTATTAAAAAGGTTGAATTTTTCTGTACGGTAGTTAATATTTGCTGAAGCACCAGCATTTGCAGGATCACCACCAGTAAGCGTAAGAGAACCGTTAAATCCTAAGGTTTTGTCTTTTCTTAAAATGATGTTTAAGATACCCGCAGTACCTTCAGCATCATATCTTGCAGAAGGAGAGGTAATTACTTCTACACGTTCTATAGCATCTGCAGGAAGCTGGCTTAATACGTCTGTAGAACCAAAACCGGCCATTGCTGAAGGTTTGCCATTAATTAAGATTCTAACATTTTCGTTACCTCTTAAACTAATTCCTCCTTCTACATCTACAGAAACCGAAGGTACATTGTTTAATGCATCACTTACAGTTCCACCGGCAGTGGTAAGGTCTTTACCAATATTATATACTTTTTTGTCTAATCTTACATCAACCTGAGTGGTTTCTGCTCTTACAACAACTTCATCAAGACTTGCAGAACTTACTCCTAAGGCAATAGTACCAAGATTAAGATCTGAATTTACTTTTCTATTATTAAAATTTTTGCTTTCGTAGGAGATAAACTCTACTTTGATATTGTAAGTCCCTTCAGCAACTTCAATAGCAAAATTACCATCTATATCGGTAACTCCTCCTGTTACTTTGCTGGGATTGTTGGCATCAATAATACTTACCGTAGCGTATTCTAACGGAACTTTTAAATCATTATCAATAACTTTACCCGATACGGTATAATCTGCACTCTGCGCGAATAGAGTGATATTTAGGCTTAGAAAAAATAAAAGCGCTAAACTCTGTCTAAAATTAAATTTGGCGGTCATTAAAACTTTTTCTTCTATGACCGCCCTTAATCGAAAAGGTTTAAAGCCTATTGGTTAAACTTGCGTTAAAGAAGCCCGTAAAACCTGTTAAATTGAAGCTTTACCCATTGAACCTTAGTTGCTAAGATTTTTTTCGAATTTCTTTATTTATGTTAAGATATTTTTCAAATTGATCTTTAGATAGCAACTTTGCAAGGTTTCGATGCTCAGACTTTTGTATGCCTTTAAGCTTTCTAACCTGTGCAATAGGATTCATGCTGCTATTAATAATCTCGTTTTTCTTAAGTGTATATTCGATAATAAGATCTTCCATTTTACTGGTTTGCTCGTCGTCAAGAAATAATCGATCTCTCCATAAAAGTGCCAGTTCTTCAGCAATATCTTTTATTTCTTCACGACTTTTCCTATTCATATAAATTTGTGAGACCACAAATCCTGTTACTAGCATTCCTGCCAGACTTATTAATGATATTCTTTGGTTTAGTGTAAGTTTCATGTTTTTGGTTTTTAGTAAGAAAGTACTCTTTAGATTACTTTATTGATATCCTGTGGAGGTCTTCCTACAACAGCTTCAGTTTCATTTTCTACGATTGGTCGTTCTATCAACTTAGGGTTTTCTACCATAATTCGTACCAATTCGTTTTCACTAAGATCTTTATCTTTAAAGTTCTCTTTCCATATTTTCTCATTTTTTCTAACTAACTGAATAGCCGTCATGTTCAGTTTGGTTAATAAAGCTTTTAATTCTTCTTCAGATAAAGGTTCTTTTAGATACTGTCTTACCTGAAATTCTTTGCCCGAGTTTTCTACAATTTCTAATCCTTGTCTCGATTTTGTACATCGAGTATTATGATAAATCGTAATCATTTTTTCTCCTTTTTCTTTAAGATAAACAAATTTTATTCGATAATCCAGATTTTAAATCTCAGATATTTGTTATTAGTCAACTTTATGCTATCCTTTAAAGCTTTGAAAAGCTGTTTAAGCAACATTTTTTGATAACTTCAAGATTGAGTTTTATCAAAATCTGAAAAAATATAATCTAATTTTATACAATATTAATCTTCATTTTTTTGTCCCATCATCATTAAATAGGCTTTTAAAAACTGGTCTATATGCCCGTCCATTACGCTATCCACGTTTCCGGTTTCTTCAGCAGTTCTTACATCTTTAACCAGTTTGTAAGGATGCATTACATAATTTCGTATTTGCGATCCCCATTCAATTTTTTTCTTACTGGCTTCAATGTCTTCACGTTGTTCACGTTGTTTTTCCAGTTCTATTTCATACAATTGCGATCTAAGCATTTGCATGGCACGCTCACGGTTATCATGTTGCGAACGTGTTTCTGAACAGGAAATCTGAATCCCGGTAGGATGGTGAACTAATTGCACTTTTGTTTCTACCTTATTTACATTTTGTCCACCGGCACCACTAGACCTTGCAGTGGTAATTTCGATATCTGCAGGATTAATTTCTATCTCTATCGTATCATCTACTAATGGATATACGTAAACTGAAGCAAAAGAAGTATGTCTTTTGGCATTACTATCAAATGGTGAAATACGCACTAATCGATGTACCCCATTTTCGCCTTTAAGCCATCCAAAAGCATAATCACCTTCAATCTCTAAGGTGACCGTTTTTATTCCTGCGACGTCACCTTCCTGGTAGTTTAACTCTTTAATTTTATAGCCTTGCTTTTCTGCCCACATTAAATACATACGCATTAGCATTTGCGCCCAATCGCAGCTTTCTGTACCACCAGCACCGGCAGTAATTTGTAAAACAGCGCTTAAATCATCTCCTTCTTCAGAAAGCATATTTTTAAACTCCAGTTCTTCAACAATACTTAATATTTTTTCGTATTGTTTTACAACGTCTTCTTCTTCAGCTTCACCTTCGTTATAGAATTCTAGTAATACCTGTAATTCTTCCAATCCGCTTTTAGATGCCTTGTAATCATTTACCCATTTCTTTTTACCTTTAAGGGTTTTCATAAAAACTTCAGCTTCAGATGGGTTATCCCAAAAGTTAGGATCGAAGGTTTTTTCCTCTTCATTCTGAATCTCAATCAGCTTTTGCTCAATATTTAAATGAACTTTTAAACTATCAATTCTGGATGTTATATCTTTTACCTGATCGGTAGTAATCATATATCTTAATTTAGTGCAGTATACTTCTTTTTGTGTAATTAAAATTTGAAGGATTTGTTAATTGTTTTAAACAGAATCCAGTAAAAATTTTAGTCGGTTGTCACTGTTTTTATTAGAATAGACAAATTTAAACAATCCTAGGCTTAAACAAGAAGTTAGAGCAATTGTAAATAAACTTATCGATCTTTTGGTTTAAAAAATACATCCAAAAAATATCCAGTATCGATACAAAATATTCTTTTACAAAGGTCTTTAGATTAATATTCTGTAGAAAAATTTGGCTTTTTAGGCTGTTTCTTTTGATAAATTGATAGTTCAACTCGGTTTATACTCCGTATTTAAAAGAAATAGGCTTCAAATTTATCTAAAATAGCTTCCGTAGCAGAAATTCTATAAATTTGAGCAACATCTAAACTACCCTTATGAAAAAATTACTACTACTTATTTTACTGTTTTCACAGAATATATTTTGCCAGTTCCTGGAGAAAAAAGAAGATCTAAAGAAATACGAAGGTTATTTTGATTTCTATTATAATCAAAAGACCGATGAAATCTACCTTGAAGTTGATAAAATCGATGAATTATTTCTTTACAATCACGCGCTGAGAAGCGGAGTAGGGAGTAACGATATAGGTTTGGATCGTGGCCAGTTAGGAGGCGCTTCAGTAGTAAAATTTCAACGTGCCGGTGATAAATTATTATTGGTTGAACCTAACCAAAGATATCGTGCAGTTACCGATAACGAACTGGAAAAACAAAGTATCGAAGAAGCTTTTGCAAAATCTGTGATCTATGGTTTCGAAATTAAAGAGGAAAAAGATGATAAGTTTATTATCGATCTTACGCCTTTTATTATGGAAGACGCGCATGGTGTTGCAGAGCGTTTAAAACGTGGTAACTACGGAAGTTATAAAATAAGTAAAAATAAGAGCGCCTTACAATTAGACAGAACCAAAGCATTTCCTAAGAATGTTGAGTTTGAAAGTTTGTTGACGTTTGAAGGTTCTCCGCAAAGCGGAACAGTAAGAAGTGTAGTTCCAGATGCAGCTAACATTAGCGTAATTCAGCATTATTCTTTTGTAGAATTACCAGATGATAATTATGAAAAACGACTTTTTGATCCTCGTAGCGGAGTAAATTCAATTTCGTATTACGATTATGCATCACCGGTTTACGAACCAATTTTAAAAAGATATGCTGTTCGTCACCGATTAGAAAAGAAAAACCCGGAAGCCGAAGCTAGTGAAGCAGTAGCGCCAATAATTTATTATTTAGATCCTGGTACGCCAGAACCTGTTCGATCAGCTTTGTTAGAAGGAGCAAGTTGGTGGAACCAGGCTTACGAAAGTATAGGTTACAAGGATGCTTTCCAGGTAAAAATGTTACCAGCAGATGCAGATCCTTTGGATGTTCGTTATAATGTGATCCAATGGGTGCACCGTTCTACACGTGGTTGGAGCTATGGTGCCAGCGTTGTCGATCCAAGAACGGGAGAGATTATTAAAGGGCATGTTAGTTTAGGAAGTTTAAGAATTCGCCAGGATTTTATGATCGCCCAGGCTTTGCTTAATAAACCTTTTGCTGAAAGTGACGAAAATCATGAGGAAATGATGGAAATGGCGATTGCCAGAATCCGACAGCTTTCGGCTCACGAGGTTGGTCACACTTTAGGTTTTGCGCATAATTTTGCGGCCAGCGTTAGCGATAGAGCTTCAGTAATGGATTATCCTCATCCGCAATTTAGCATCGAAAACGGAGAAATTACCACTGCAAATGCTTACGACACCAATATTGGAGAATGGGATAAATTGATCGTAAAATATGCATATTCTGATATTCCGAAGGAAGCTTCAGAAAGAGCCTATTTAAATGCTGTTATTCAGGAAACTTACGATCAGGGAATTCAATTTATAAGTGATAGTGATGCACGCGCGCAAAGTGGAGCTCATGTAAATGCACATTTATGGGATAATGGAAAAGATGTAACAGCAGAATTAAATGATGTTCTTGAAATTCGTGAAAAAGCGATAGCAAATTTTTCTGAAGATAATTTTAGAACTAACGAACCTTATTCGGTTTTAGAAGATGTTTTTGTGCCTTTATACTTCTTCCATCGATATCAAACTGAAGCGGTAAGCAAATTAGTTGGTGGTTTAGATTATAATTTTGCCGTGAAAGGTGGTTCTGAAAAAGTGGTAGAAACTTTATCGCCAAAACGTCAAAAATCAGCTTTGGATGCTTTGATCAAAACTTTAAAAGCAGAAACCTTAGCTATTCCGCAGGAAAAATTAGCGCTTTTCCCACCAAGAGCTTTTGGTTACGGGAGATCGCGCGAATCCTTCAAAAGTAATACGGGAGTGGCGTTCGATGCTTTGGGAGCACCGGCCACAGCAAGCGATATGACCTTAGGATTATTACTGAACCCGGAGCGTATGGCCAGATTGGTTCAGCAAAAATCATTAGATAAAAAGCAACTAGGCTTAGAGGATCTACTTGAAAAATTAATCGCTGAAACTATCCAATATCAGCCTAAAGATTCTTATTTGCTTGCAGCACAATACACTATAAATTATAATGTGCTACAGCATTTATTTAACTTAGCCGCAAGTAAAAAGAGTACGCCATTGGTGAAAGCTGAGGTTAATTACCAGTTAGCCGAATTAGAAGACTGGTTAGACGAGCAGGACGATGCTATTTATGAGCAAATGTTAGAAGAAATAGAACTGTTTTTTGATAAACCGGGCGAATTTGAACCAATGCCAGATGCACCTAAAATTCCAGATGGTTCCCCAATTGGGAGTTTTATGTGTACAGGATTATAGAAAAACCACATAGATTTTATGAGCGAAATAGATTTAAGAAGTGACACGGTAACCAAGCCAACCAAAGGAATGCTAAAGGCGATGATGAATGCCCAGGTTGGTGACGATGTTTATAAAGAAGATCCTTCGGTTAATGCATTAGAAGAAAAATTAGCCAAACTTTTTGGGAAAGACGAGGCTTTATTTTTTCCTACCGGAAGTATGGCCAACCAGGCAGCGATAAAGTTGCATACACAACCAGCCGATCAATTAATTTGTGATAAATGGGCGCATGTTTATAATTACGAAGGTGGTGGCGCCAGTTTTAATAGTGGCGTAAGTTGTAAGCTGGTAGATGGACATCGCGGGATGATCACTGCTGCGCAGGTAGAAGAAAATATAAATCCGCCAGATTTTTATCATAGTCCGCTTACAACTTTAGTTTGCTTAGAAAACACGACCAACAAAGGCGGCGGCGCTTGTTACGATATCGAAGAGATTAAAAAGATTAGAAAAGTTTGTAATTCGCATGGTCTTGGTTTGCATTTAGATGGCGCAAGATTATTTAATGCGCTGGTGGCAAAAGGAGAATCACCAAAAGATTATGGAAAGCTTTTCGATACGATTTCGGTATGTCTTTCTAAAGGATTGGGAACGCCAATGGGATCAGTTTTGATCGGCAACAAAGATGTTATGAAAAATGCGATGCGCGTTCGTAAAGTTTTAGGAGGCGGAATGCGGCAGGTAGGTTTTATGGCTGCAGCCGCAATTTATGCATTAGACAATCATGTAGATCGTTTAGCCGAAGATCATAAAAGAGCTGCTGAAATTGCTGAAACCCTTAATGCGCAATCTTATATTGGTGAAGTAGAGCCGGTTGAAACCAATATAATTATTTTTAGTTTGAAGGATGCTTCAAATGAAGAGAAATTCAATAAAATGCTTCAGGAAAATAATATAAGAATTAGTGCCTTAGGAAAAGGAAAGTTAAGAATCGTAACGCATTTAGATTATACTAAAGAGATGCACCAAAAATTCCTTTCAGTTTTAACGAATATTAGTTTATAGATTCATAAAAAATAGAAACAAAAAACCTGCAATATCGATATTGCAGGTTTTTTTATATGATTTTTAAAAATGATCAAAAATCTAATGGCTCAAATCTAAAATCTAGTTTCTCAGATCTAATCTCTAAAATCTTACTTAAACATATCACCAAGACCAGGAATATCTGGCATTCCGTCTTTTGCAGCTGCTCCAAGCTCTCTTTCGTTGATATCTGAAGCTTTTGCGATAGCTTTATTAAGTGTAAGCACTAAATAATCTTCTAGTTGCTCTTTGTCCTCTAAAAGCTCATCTGCGATATCGATACTTTTCACTTCGCGTGCAGCAGAAACGGTCACTTTTAATAGTCCGTCACTAGATTGCTCATCAATAAGCACCGTTTTTAGGCGTTCTTTAGTTTTTTCTACATTGTCCTGGGCTTCTTTGATCTTATTCATCATACCCATCATATCTCCAAACATAGTCGGTTTCTTTTTTAGTTAGAATTGCAAAATTAGTAAAATCTAAGTTGAAGTTGTTCTAAGAAATTGTGAATCTGTAATTACGATTTTAGATTTGAAGCCTTACCTTTGCGCACGTTAAAAAATTGAATTGATTTTGAATAAAGAAGTGCAGCCACCAAAGGCAAAAAAAATACCGAAGGAATTAGAAATTCATGGCGATGTAAGAATCGACAATTATTATTGGATGAACGATCGTGAAGATCCCGAGGTAATTGCTTATTTAAATGCTGAGAATGAATATAATGATATACAAACTGCGCATACCAAAGAGTTTCAGGCGAGTTTGTTTGAAGAAATGAAAGCAAGGATCAAAGAAGACGATCAATCTGTTCCTTATCGTTTAAATGGTTACTGGTATATCACGAGATTTGAAAAAGGTGGAGATTATCCAATATTTTCAAGAAAAAAAGGAACTCAGGAAGCGCCGGAAGAAGTGATGTTTAATGTAAACATTATGGCTGAAGGTTTCGAATATTATCGTTTAGGCGGTTTAAATGTGAGCCCCGATAATAAAATGGTGGCTTTTGGAACCGATACGGTAAGCCGAAGAAAATATACTATCCAGATCAAGAATTTGGAAACCGGGGAATTGTATCCGGAAAAAATTGAAAATACCACCGGTGGTTCTACCTGGGCTAACGACAATAAGACTTTATATTATACGAAGAAAGACGAGCAGACTTTGCGAAGCTTTCAGATCTATAAGCATATTTTAGGTACAGATCCTGCACAGGATGAGCTGGTTTTTCAGGAAGATGACGAAACTTTTAATACTTATGTGTATAAATCGAAATCTAAAAAATATATCGTAATTGGCTCACATAGTACATTAACTACAGAATATCGTGTGTTGGAAGCCGATAAGCCTGAAGGTGAATTTAAAGTGATTCAGCCAAGGCTACGCGGATTAGAATACAGTATTTCTCATTTTGGGAAGTATTTCTATATTCTTACCAATAAAGATGAAGCCCAGAATTTTAAGTTGATGAAAACACCAACTTCAGCAACAGAAATGGAAAATTGGGAAGATGTGATTGCACATCGAGAGGATGTTCTTTTAGAGGATATCGATATTTTTAAAGATTTTCTGGTGATTGGAGAACGCAAAAACGGACTTAATGAAATAAGAATTATTCGTTGGGACGAAAGTGACAATTATTTTATTCCGTTCGATAATGAAACTTATACGGCATATACCTCTATAAATCCAGATTTTGATACAGAGGTGCTTCGTTATACCTATAACTCGATGACGACGCCAACTTCAGTAGTAGATTTTAATATGGTTACTAAAGAAAAAACCGTGTTAAAAGAACAGGAAGTTTTAGGCGGAAAATTTGATAAAGAGAATTATACTTCAGAACGTATTTGGGCCACAGCTGAAGATGGAACAAAAGTTCCAGTTTCTTTAGTATACAGAAAAGGAATTAAAAAGGACGGAACTAATCCTTTACTTCAGTATGCTTATGGATCGTATGGTTCTACAATCGATCCTTATTTTTCAACAGTAAGATTAAGTTTATTGGATCGTGGTTTTGTTTACGCGATCGCACATATTCGAGGCGGTGAATATTTGGGGCGAAACTGGTACGAAGACGGTAAACTTTTTACCAAACGAAATACGTTTACAGATTTTATAGACGTTTCTAAACATCTTATTGCAGAAAATTATACTTCCGAAGAAAAATTATTCGCTATGGGAGGATCTGCAGGAGGTTTATTAATGGGAGCGGTAATTAATATGGCGCCACAGCTTTACAAAGGAGTAATTGCTGCAGTTCCTTTTGTAGATGTAGTAACAACCATGTTAGATGATAGCATTCCATTAACAACTGGTGAATATGATGAGTGGGGAAATCCTAATGAAAAAGATTATTATGAGTATATGTTATCCTATTCGCCATACGATAATGTAGTTGCTCAGGATTATCCTAATATGTTGGTAACTACAGGTTTACATGATTCTCAGGTACAGTATTGGGAACCAGCAAAATGGGTAGCCAAATTACGTGAATTAAAAACAGATAATAATCTTTTATTATTACATACAAATATGGATACCGGTCATGGTGGGGCTTCAGGAAGGTTTGAAGCTATAAAAGAAGTGGCAGAAGAATATGCATTTTTATTCGATTTAGTTGGAATTAAGGAATAATTAAAAAAATTTGCCTTAACTTTGAACGGTTTTGAAACATTTTTCCCGGCTTTCAAAAGGCCAACCTTAAAACGTAAAGAACTTCATTTATGAAAGAAGATTTGCAGGTGTACGATAATGTTCTACAACTTATAGGAAAGACACCGCTAGTACAGCTTAATAAGATCACTGAAGGTTTCAAAGGAGATTTCTACGCTAAAGTAGAAGCTTTTAATCCGGGGCACTCCTCTAAAGATCGAATTGCTTTATATATTATTGAAGAAGCAGAAAGAAAAGGAATATTAAAACCTGGAGATACCATTATCGAAACAACTTCTGGAAACACAGGATTTAGTATCGCAATGGTTAGCCAGGTAAAAGGTTACGAATGTATCCTTGCTGTAAGTTCTAAAGCATCGAAAGATAAGATCGATATGCTAAGAACTATGGGGGCTAAGGTTTATGTTTGCCCGGCTCACGTTGCAGCAGACGATCCAAGATCTTATTACGAGGTTGCCAAAAGACTTCATAGAGAGATTAAAGGTTCTGTATATATTAATCAGTATTTCAACGATTTAAATACAGAGGCTCATTATAGATCTACTGGGCCAGAGATTTGGAACCAGACAGAAGGTAAAATCACCCACCTTATTGCTTGTAGTGGTACCGGAGGAACAATTTCTGGAACTGCAAGATATCTAAAAGAACAAAATCCAGACGTAAATATTATTGGGATCGATGCTTATGGTTCAGTATTAAAAAAATACCACGAAACCAGAGAATTTGATTCTGAAGAAATCTATCCATACAGAATAGAAGGTTTAGGAAAGAATTTAATTCCTACAGCTACAGATTTTGATGCAATAGATCGCTTTGTTAAGGTTACTGATGAAGAAAGTGCGCACACTGCTAGAGAGCTTGCAAAGACTGAAGGAATGTTTGTAGGTTATACAAGTGGTGCAGCAACTCAGGGAGTAAAACAATTGGCTGAAGAAGGAGAGTTTGATGAAAATTCTAAGGTTGTTATTATGTTCCCAGATCACGGAAGCCGATATATGAGTAAGATTTATAGCGACGATTGGATGGAAGAGCAAGGCTTTTTTGATACCAAAAATGAAGCTGAGGTTAAAGCTATAGAATTTATAAAATAATATTTTGCATTGTTTTTTAAATAAATAATAATTTAAAGCATCCTTAGCTAAGGATGCTTTCTTTTTTAAAAGCTATACAAAATACTTTGTAGAATTGAACCGAATTTCAGTATTTTTGCGGTTCGTATAAAAAATATTCAATGAGAGATCTGTTTGACAAAATATACAAAGATAAAGGGCCTTTAGGAAAATGGGCAGAGCAGGCAGAAGGATACTTCGTATTCCCAAAGCTGGAAGGACCTATTTCTAATAGAATGAAGTTTAGAGGGAGAGATGTGATCACGTGGAGTGTGAACGACTATTTAGGTCTTGCTAATCACCCAGAGGTTAGAAAAGTAGATGCCGAGGCTGCAGCCGAGTGGGGTTCTGCTTATCCAATGGGCGCAAGAATGATGAGTGGTCATACAAGTCTACACGAAAAACTTCAGGACGAGTTGGCTTCTTTTGTACACAAGCAGGCCGCTTATCTTTTAAATTTTGGATATCAAGGAATGGTATCTACTATCGATGCTTTAGTATCTAAACAAGATGTGATTGTATACGATGTAGATGCTCATGCTTGTATTATTGATGGTGTTCGTCTTCATTTAGGACAGCGCTTTACCTACAAGCACAACGATATGGAAAGTATCGAAAAAAACCTGCAAAGAGCAACTAAAATTGCTGAGCAAACCGGAGGAGGAATTCTTTTGATTTCTGAAGGTGTTTTTGGAATGCGTGGTGAGCAGGGAAAACTTAAGGAAATTGTAGAGCTTAAGAAAAAATATAAATTCCGTTTATTCGTAGATGATGCTCATGGTTTTGGAACTTTAGGAAAAACAGGAGCAGGAGCAGGAGAAGAGCAGGGAGTACAGGACGATATTGATGTGTACTTTGCTACTTTTGCTAAATCTATGGCAAGTACAGGTGCATTTATCGCCGGAGATAAAGAAATTATCGATTACTTAAAATATAACTTAAGATCACAAATGTTTGCGAAGTCGCTACAAATGCAATTGGTAGTGGGCGCACTTAAACGTCTTGAAATGCTAAGAACTAGACCAGAGCTTAAAAATAAGCTATGGGAGAATGTGAATGCACTTCAAAACGGATTAAAAGATCGTGGTTTTGATATTGGAACAACACAAAGCTGTGTAACTCCGGTTTACTTAAAGGGAAGTATTCCTGAAGCAATGGCGCTAGTAAAAGATCTTCGTGAAAATTATGGAGTTTTCTGTTCGATCGTGGTGTATCCGGTAATTCCAAAAGGATTAATATTATTAAGAATGATCCCTACGGCTTCTCATACTTTAGAGGATGTAGAAGAAACTTTAGTAGCTTTCTCTTCAATTAGAGAGCGTTTAGAGAACGGAACATATAAAAGATTATCAGCTTCTGTAGCTGCTGCGATGGCTAATAAAGCTTAAGTAGTAAATATCAATATTGCATAAAAAAGCCGCTAATTTTTTAGCGGCTTTTTTATGCAATTATATTTTACCGAATTTTAGAAATTATATTGCTGGTCTGTTCTGGCTCTTCTTTGGTCGCCTTCTTTAGAAAGATTTTTAAATTCGGTATCCTTATGAAAATTTAATCGAACAGATAATCCTGCTTGTACCTGCCATCTTGATGGTGTATCCTTAACATTAGCTAATCCTGCAACATCTACCTGCAAATAATCTGTTATAAGATAGGCACCACCAGCTCTAAAAATATCATCAGCATACAAGTCACCAATAATTGCCTGGTATTCGCCAAATATTGCAAATTTAGGATTGAAAGCATGGGTTAACGTGCCTATAAATTCGTAGTTATCATAAGTTTCAGTAAACTTTTCAGCAGTAAAATTCATTACCCAAACAAATCGTCCCCAATTGTGCTGGGTGATAAGCGTAACTTGTGGCGTATACTTACTTTCTCCTTCAAAACGATAAGGATTTTCATCTTGTATGGTAACATTAGCTCCACCATAAAGAGAAACAGCAGGGATTAGTCTTTTCCAGTCAAATTTTTGGTTAGCGTCCCAACTTCTAATATTTATTTCGCGGCGGTTATCGCCATTTTTATTAGGATCGTACAACAGTACTTTTGCTCCTATGGTATTAAATGGGAAGTTTTTCCTCTCGTAAGTTCGATTTTGGCCTCCCTGATAGATCATAGTTTCTTCAACCTGATATCTTCCTTTAATACTTAACTCCAGGATATCTGTTAGAAGTCCTGCTCTAATCATATAATTAGCACCATAAAGATCGGTATCTGTTTGCCTAAGTTCATGGGTATCGTTACCATAAAACCCACCTGCTTCAAGTTGATAAACACCAGTTCCAACTGCAAAAGCTCCCTGAGATTGTCCTGGCCGGTTAGAATTGATCGTTTCAGTAAACTGAGCGTTTGCGATAATAGTACCTGTAATGAATACAAAAGCAAAGACCTTTAATTTAAGCATAGATTATGGGTTTTTCTATTCAAATATAATTGAATTTATTGTTTATTTAAGATACATAGATTCCGATTCTGAACCTTAATTTTTATTTTTGCTGAAATTAGAATTTTATGATTCAGGCAGATTTTTCCGGAGTAATAAAAACGATCCTTATTGTTTTATTAGTATACTTCGGTTTCAAAATATTACTTCGATACTTTGGTCCTATGTTGCTGAAATATGCAATGAAAAAAATGGGTAGGAAGTTTGAACAGCAGTTTAATCAGCAATTCAACGCAGCACAACAAGGTGCGCAAAATAAAAATACCACAAAAGAAGCTAACGTTAGCATAAATAAAAAGCCACGAAATCGTAGAAAATCAAACAAAGAGGTTGGTGAGTATATCGATTACGAAGAAATTGATTAATTTCGGGATTCTTAAATATGTGCGTTTCCTTATTCAGGAAACAAAAAATAATCTGTAAATGGCTAAATTAAAACAGTTTCTTCCTCATATTCTGGTTTTACTGGGATTTGTGGTTATCGCTCTTTTTTATTTTAATCCGGTTTTAAAGGGAAAAGAAATCTTTCAAAGTGATATTGTTCAGTATATCGGGATGGCGAAAGAACAATCTGACTTTAGAGCAGAAACTGGGGAGGAACCATATTGGACAGATGCTGCTTTTGGTGGAATGCCTACCTATCAATTAGGAGCTTATTATCCTCATAATTACATCAAAAAATTAGATTCTGTTTTACGATTTTTACCAAGGCCGGCAGATTACCTGTTTCTTTATTTTATAGGATTTTATATCCTGCTGTTATGTTTAAAAATAGATTATAAATTAGCCTTTCTTGGTGCGATTGCCTTTGGGTTTTCGACTTATTTTATCATTATACTTGGTGTGGGTCATAATGCCAAAGCACATGCTATTGCTTATATGCCAATGGTTTTAGGCGGAATTATCCTCACATTTAGACAAAAACTTATTGGCGGTTTTAGTTTGCTTGCTATTGCGATGGCTTTAGAAATTCAGGCAAACCATTTTCAGATGACATATTATCTTTTGTTATTGGTCATCGTTCTTGGAATTGTTTATCTAATTGATGCTTTTAAAAGGAAAAAACTTCCGCAGTATTTTAAAGCTTTAGGCGTGATGGTTGTTGCAGTTATCCTGGCGATAGGAACAAATGCAACTAATCTTATTGCGACACAAGAATATACCAGCCACAGTACCCGTGGTGATACCGGTTTAACCATTAAACCAGATGGTAACGATAAACCTGAAGTTGGTTTAACCTATGATTATATTACCGAATATAGCTACGGAATATCAGAGACTTTAGATCTTTTTATTCCGGGCTTTATGGGAGGAAGCGGTGCTGAAGATGTAGGCGAGGATTCTGAATTGTATTCTGAATTGCAAAAAATGGGAGCTTCTCCTGTTCAGGCAAAGAATTTTACTCAAAATGCACCAACGTATTGGGGACAACAACCTATTGTTGCCGGCCCGGCATACATTGGTGCCACCATTATATTTCTATTCGTTTTTGCGCTATTCTTAATTAGAGGGCGATTAAAATGGTGGGTTGTTGGCGGAACTGTACTTACACTTTTACTTTCCTGGGGTAAGAATTTTGGGTTTTTTACTGAATTCTTTATCGATTATGTACCACTTTACAACAAGTTTAGAGCGGTATCTTCTATTCAGGTGATTGTAGAACTTTGTGTTCCGTTATTAGCGATCGTTGGATTATCGTGTCTTTTTGCTAATAAACATACCAAAGAAGAGAAGATCGAAGCTCTTAAATGGAGTTCTATCGTAACTGCAGGATTGGCTTTGATTTTAATCCTCTTCAATTCGGTGCTATTTGATTTTAGTGGTCTTCGAGATGCACAATTACGCCAGCAATTAGGGATGGATCTAATGAATGCCCTAAAAGAAGATCGCCAGTCGATGCTTGTTGGTGACGCTATTCGAAGTTTTATTTTTGTTGCATTAAGTGTTTTTCTTATCTGGTTTTATCTTCAGGAAAAAATATCTAAAAAACTTATTATTGGAGGTTTTGCGCTCCTATTTTTAGCGGATCTAGTTCCGGTGGCCAGACGTTATGTAAACGGAGACGATTTTGTGAATGCTCGTAAAATGGAGCAGCCTTATCAACCAAATTCGGCCGATCAGCAAATTATGCAGGACACTTCAAGATATCGCGTTTTCGATCTTAGTGGTGATCCTTTAACAAGTTCTCGAGCTTCTTATTTTCACAATAGTATTGGTGGTTATCACGGTGCTAAGCCAGGTAGATTACAGGACTTATACGATTTCTATATTTCACAAAATAACATGAAGGTTTTAAACATGTTAAACGTGAAGTACTTTATTATCCCTACTGAAAAAGGTGTGCAGGCACAGCAAAACCCGGGAGTTTATGGTAATGCGTGGTTTGTTAGAGATGTAGAATGGGTAGACGATGCAAATGCTGAAATATTAGCCATTAAAGAAACAGATCTAAAAGATGCTGCCATTATCGATAATAGTTTTAAGGACGTTATAAAAATGGACTTTGTTTATGATGAAGTGGGAACGATCGAACTGGTAAGTGAGCAACCAAACGAGTTGGTTTATAAAACAAAAGCTTCTATCAGGCAATTAGCTGTTTTTTCTGAAATGTACTATCAACCAGGATGGCATGCTTACATCGACGGTGAAAAAGTAGATCACGTTCGGGCAGATTACGTACTTAGAGCGATGAATATTCCGCAGGGAGAACATACGGTAACTTTTAAGTTTGAGCCAGAAGTAATTCAAACTGGTGGAACTATTGCTTTAGCAAGTACGCTTGTTTTGGTGATTCTTATCGTGGGCGGATTTGTTTTTGCCTATCGCAAAAAAGCCTAGTTTATGAAAAAAGTGCTGATTATTACCTATTACTGGCCGCCGGCTGGTGGTCCCGGTGTTCAGCGCTGGTTGAAATTCGTTAAATATCTTAGGGATTTTGGAATCGAGCCTGTGGTTTATATTCCTGATGATCCTAACTATCCGCTGGTAGATGAATCTTTTTTAAATGAAGTCCCAGAGGATATCGAGATCATTAAGCGATCAATTTTTGAACCTTATAAATTAGCTTCTTTTTTATCCAAAAAGGATACAAAAACCATAAGTTCTGGAATTATCAAGCAGAAGGATAAGCAAAGTTTTATGCAAAAGCTTATGCTTTATATTCGGGGGAATTTTTTTATTCCGGATGCCAGAAAGTTTTGGATAAAACCATCGGTAAAATTTCTAAAATCATACCTTAAATCTGCCAATATCGATACTGTGATCACAACAGGGCCGCCGCATAGTTTGCATCTTATTGGTTTAGGACTAAAAAGAGAACTTCAATTGCAGTGGATAGCCGATTTTAGGGATCCATGGACTCAGATTGGTTATCAAAAAGAGCTGAAACTCACTAAAAATTCAGCTAAAAAACATCAAAGATTAGAAAAGGAAGTTTTGAACTCGGCCGATAAGATCATTACCACAAGTTTTACCACGAAAAAAGAATTTGCTTCAAAAACATCGAAACCTATTGAAGTTATCACTAATGGTTTTGATTCGGATTTTAATGAACCTTCTGTAATATCTAAATTAGATGAAAACTTCAGTATTTCTCATATCGGTTCGTTGCTTTCAGGTAGAAATCCTAACTCACTTTGGAAGGTTATAGCTGAAATTTCCGCAGAAAATAAAGATTTCAGAAATGTGCTTAAATTGAAATTATACGGAGCGGTTAGTGATGAAGTGGTGCAAAGTATAAAAGAAGCCGGTTTGGACAAGAATTTGCTTTTAGGAGGTTATATAGGTCATTCTGAAGCTTTAATTATTCAAAAATCATCTCAATTATTATTGTTAATTGAAATAAATTCCGAAGAAACCAAAGGCATAATCGCCGGGAAACTATTCGAATATTTAGCCGCAAAACGTCCAATATTAGCTATTGGACCATCAGAGTGGGATGTAGCGAAAATTATAGAAGAAACAAATTCTGGAGAAAGTTTTCAGTATCAGGAAGAATTGGCGCTAAAAGAATATATTTTGAGTTCTTATCAAAAATATCGGGAAAACAAACTAATTTCGGATAGCAAAAATATCGAGGATTATCACCGCAAAAACCTCACAAAAAAGCTAGCGGAATTGATCAAAAATTAGTTTATGGGCGTGATTATTAACCAGTCGGTCAAAAATATGATGACCACTTATGCAGGGTTTGGGCTTGGTGCATTGAATACGCTTTTTTTGTATACCTATTTTCTAGATCAGCAGTATTATGGATTGGTAAGCTTTCTGCTTTCTGCCGCAAATTTGATGTGGCCATTTATGGCCTTTGGCGTTCATAGCACTATCGTAAAGTTTTTTTCCAGCTACAAAACGAGAGAAGAAAAGGATAAATTACTGAATCTTGCGTTGATTCTTCCCTTGGCGATTTCACTTATTCTTGGTGTAATTGGTCATTTTACGTATGAATTTTTACTGGATTATTTTTCTGACGGAAATGAACTGGTAAAACCTTATGTGTGGTTAATCTATCTGTTGGCGATTGCAACGGCGTATTTCGAAATCTTTTTTGCCTGGGCAAAGATCTATTACAAAAGCGTTTTTGGAAATTTTATGAAAGAAGTAGTGCATCGATTGGGTACTACAATTTTGCTATTTCTAGTTTATTTTGAAGTGCTGGAAGCCGATAATTTTATGTATGGGGTAGGAGTGGTGTTCCTTTTTCGATTATTGGTGATGGGCGCATACGCTTTTAAATTACACAGACCTTCTTTTAAATTTAGCTTTCCTTCTAATTTAAGCAGAGTTTTAAAATATACCGCTCTAATTCTAATCGCAGCATCGGTCGCTACCGCTTTGCTAGATTTAGATAAGGTGATGATCGAATCTTATTTGCCTATCGAGAATGTGGCGATCTATGGAATAGGAATTTATATTGCTACTGTAATTTCGGTGCCGCAAAAAGCGATGCATCAAATCACTAATCCCATAACTGCCGAATATTTAAATACCCGAAATTTCGAAAAACTTGAAGACTTATATAAAAAAAGCTCGATCAATTTATCGATTGTTAGTGCGCTTATTTTTGTCCTGATCATTACCAACGTGCATACGCTGTACAAACTAATTCCTGAAGAATATTCGTTAAGTATTTTAATTGTTCTTTTAATTTCTCTGGTAAAGCTTTACGACAATGTTTTAGCGATAAATAATAGTATTCTTTTTAATTCAGATTATTATAGATTGGTGTTGGCTATTGGAGTTTTACTAGTGATTTTGGCCTTTTTACTGAACTTATTTTTTATTCCAAGATTTGGAATAGAAGGCGCAGCGATGGCTACTTTTATCGCTTTTTTTATCTACAACACTTCAAAACTTATCTTGGTTCAGAAGAAATTTAAAATGAATCCTTTTGCGAAACAAAGCTTTCTGTTATTTGGTTTAAGTCTTTTGTTTACACTTGTATTTTATTTTTGGGAGTTCCCGTTTCATCCGATTTTAAGTATTGCTTTAAAGGGCGGAATTACTTCAATCTTATATATTTCTGCTATTTACTATTTAAATTTTTCCGAAGAAATAAATGCAATGCTAAAGTCGATTTTAGCTAAATTCAGATAAGATTTTTTCAGTATAAATTGAAGAATTTTAAAAAAGAAAACCCCCGGGCTTTCGCCGCTGGGGGTTTTCCAACTAACCAACCAAAAAATTAAATTATGAACTCTAATCTCTACTTCTCACATTTCGTGCCGAATTTTGTGATCTTGTAGATTTCTTAGCGTTATTGTTTGATCTAGAGCTTCTTGCAGCACTATTTTGACTTCTGCTTGGAGCAGTTCTTTTTACCTGCTTACTTTGTGTAGGACGCTGAGTTTTTACTGTTCTCTGCGTTCTGGCATTATTCTGTGCTCTAGAAGTTTGAACCGCTGCCTTTCTTTGATTTGCAGAAGTTGTATTTCTATTGCTAGATGAAACTCTGCTTTTTGCTCTTTGTGTTCTATTATTGTTTGTAGTGGCCCTGGTATTTCTACTTCGCTCCACCGCTTTTCTATTCGATATTACCGCGTTATTAGAAGAACGGCTATTTCTGGTATTTATAACGCCATCTCTAGAATTAGAACTTCTTGCGTTTCTAGCCCCAATAACTACATTATCTCTTTTACGCCCACTAGTAGCTCTATTTACGCTTCTTCTACTATTAGAATTTGTAGTGCTTCTGCCTCTGGTAGCGACATTGCTACGTCTTGCACTAGTGTTATTTGATCTAATATCTCTTTTTTGTGCAACTCTTTGTCCGCGATTATAACTTTTCACCCTTTGGCCAGGTCTATAAAAATTTTTATATGCCTTTTGATTATGATGTGTGTTATAATAGGTAACATGATTTACATAAGTAACACGTGTTGGTTGATAATAGGCTCTGTAAGGTCTATTAAAAACAATGCTGAAATTAGCTCTTGGTCTTCTATAATATCTGTGCCATGGGCGATAAACATAACTTCTATTATAAGAGTTGATATATCCTCTATATCCTGCAATTCTGTGGTAAGGATCATAATTTACAAATAAGTTACCTATGTTTACCACGTAGCCATATCTATCGTAGTTAATTATGATATTACCTGCCTGGGTAATTCTACCATAATAATCATAATAAATTGGAACATCTTCTACCTGAATAACAGCACCATAGTCATCGTACTGAATATAAGGATCATAGTTATAACCAGAGTTAAAACTTATGTTTACGTGTGGTACAGATATATTTACAACACTAGATCTTCTAAATGCGGGGTTATAATAAAAGTCGAATTCCCCATTAGGATAAACTGAAAATTCAACGCCACCTTCGATGAAGATGAAAGAATCATTATAGCCATATCTGCTGGTTGTTTCGTCTGCTTTGGCAACATTGACCAAGCTTAGAAACAAAATCGAAAATATTAGGGAAAATTTTTTCATGGCTTTATTTTTAAATTAATACTGAAGTAGTAGCTATCTACACCTTTACAGAAACAAAGCGTATGCCAAAAAAGAAAAAGGAGCCTTTTAGAGGCTCCTGTAAGTAATTTTCTAAGATTTGCTAAAACGAGTTAATAAATTGAAATTAAATGATTTAAAATAAATAGTTTTTATTTCAATTTTGGTTTTAAATAAATCGCGGTATAAGAATCTTTGTTTTTAGCCACTTGCTCTGGTGTTCCCTGAGTAACCAGGTATCCACCATTTTCACCACCTTCAGCACCCAAATCGATCACATAATCTGCACATTTCACTAAATCCATGTTATGTTCGATTACAATTACGCTATGGCCTTTGTCGATTAATGCATTAAATGATTTTAATAATTTCTGAATATCATGAAAATGAAGTCCGGTGGTAGGTTCATCAAAAATGAATAAGGCCTTATCTTTAGTGTTTCCTTTCACTAAAAATGAAGCAAGTTTTATACGCTGCGCTTCACCACCGGAGAGCGTTGAAGAGCTTTGTCCTAACTGCACATAGCCTAAACCTACATCCTGTAAAGGTTGTAGCTTATTTGCAATTTTATCTTCGCTATGTTCGTCAAAGAATATAATCGCATCGTCGATCGTCATATTCAGAATGTCATCGATATTATTTTCTTTAAACTTAACTTCCAGAATCTCTTTCTTGAATCGTTTACCATCACAAGCTTCACATTGCAAATGGACATCTGCCATAAACTGCATCTCAATGGTTACTTCGCCTTCACCTTTACAAACTTCGCAACGACCGCCATCTACATTAAAAGAAAAATGTTTTGGCTTATATCCTCTAATTTTGGATAATTTCTGAGAAGAAAATAAATTTCTGATATCGTCATAAGCTTTGATGTAGGTTACAGGATTAGATCTGGAAGAACGACCAATAGGATTTTGATCTACAAATTCAACCGAACCTAGATTTTTAAAATCTCCTTTTATATCGCTAAATTGGCCCACTTTCTCGCCATAACCACCCAGTTGTTTTTGTACGGCGGGATAAAGTAATTTTTTAACTAATGTACTTTTACCACTACCTGAAACTCCTGTGATCGCTGTAAATATTCCCAGCGGAAACATCACATCGATATTCTTAAGGTTATTTTCTCTGGCCCCAAGAATGTTTATTTCCTTTGTCCATTTTCGCCGTTTGCTAGGAACTTCGATACGTTTTCTATCATTTAGATATTGCGAGGTAAGCGAATCTGATTTTAAAATCTCTTTTAAAGTTCCTGTCGCTACCACATGGCCGCCGTTAGTACCTGCTTCTGGACCAATATCGATGATTTCATCTGCCTCTTTCATGATCTCCTCATCATGTTCTACCACGATAACCGTATTACCCAGATCACGAAGATTTTTAAGCACGCCGATTAAACGTTCACCATCTCTTGGATGCAAACCAATAGAAGGTTCATCTAAAATATACATCGATCCCACAAGACTACTTCCCAAAGATGTGGCAAGGTTTATACGTTGCGATTCCCCACCAGAAAGTGTATTCGATTTTCTATTAAGCGTTAGATAATCTAAACCAACTTCAGATAAAAATTTAAGTCGGTTATTAATTTCAGTAAGTAATCGTTTAGCGATCTGTGCGTCGTGTTCGTTTAACTCAAGATCTGCAAAGAAAGCTCTTACTTTATCCAAAGGTTTAACAACAAGCTCGGTAATACTTGTGCCGTTTATTTTAACGTATTCTGCTTCTTTACGAAGCCTTTTTCCCTGGCAGGCCGAACATTTTGTTTTACCACGATAACGAGAAAGCATTACTCGATTCTGAATTTTATAAGCTTTACTTTCCAGAAATTCGAAAAACTGATTTAAGCCTTCGAAATATTTGTTACCATTCCAAACTAAATCCTTTTGGTCCTGAGTTAATTCGAAATAGGGTTTATGAATAGGAAAATCGAATTTATGCGAATTATTTACCAGTTGATCGCGATACCAGCTCATGCTCTCGCCACGCCATGGATAAATTGCGTTGTCGTAAATTGAAAGTCCGGTGTTAGGAATCACCAAATCTTCATCTATACCAATAACATCACCGTATCCTTCACATTTTGGGCATGCACCATAAGGATTATTGAAACTGAATAAATGCACATTGGGTTCCAGGAAACTCATCCCATCCAATTCAAATTTATTACTGAAGTGATGTAATTTGTTATCTGCAAGTGTTTCTATGTAAAGTTCTCCTTTTCCTTCAAAAAATGCAGCTTCAATAGCATCGGCTAAGCGATTAAAGAAATCTTCATCATCTTTTGTGATCACACGATCTACAACCAAAGATGTGTTTTCTGGCTTCGCTTTGGTTAGATCTGCTTCATCGATACGTAAAACTTCATCGTCAACTTTAATTCGGCTATATCCCTGCTGGGCAAGAATCTTAATTTTTTCATCGAGATCTCGACCTTCTTCAACATAAATAGGAGCGAGGAGAAGCAATTTGGTACGATCTGGAAATTCCTTTACAAAATTTACAACATCGGTAACCGAATCTTTTTTTACTTCTCTGCCTGAAACAGGAGAAAAGGTTTTACCAATTCTTGCATATAGTAATTTTAGGTAATCATAAATTTCGGTAGAAGTTCCTACTGTTGATCTTGGGTTTGTAGAATTAACCTTTTGCTCGATTGCAATGGCTGGAGCAATTCCTTTAATATAATCTACTTTGGGTTTATTTAATCTGCCCAAAAACTGGCGAGCATAAGAAGAAAGACTTTCTACGTATCTACGCTGTCCTTCAGCATAAAGTGTATCAAAAGCCAAACTTGATTTACCAGACCCAGAAAGTCCTGTAATTACTACCAGTTTGTTACGAGGTATTACAACATTTATATCTTTAAGATTGTGCAATTTTGCACCTTTAATGATAATGTTTTCCTTTGGGTTTATCTTTTCTAAATCGATGTTCATGTTCACTTTCTAGCAATAAGTATGCAAAGGTACTCAATCTAAAGCAGTGCAAAAAGCCATTAAAATCCTATAGTATTGTTAAAATTTTAAGCTTTTATTTGTATTTCTCAGATTTAGTTTACTATATTTGGAACCGAACTCAAAAATAGAATTGCCTATAGTATACTGTTACTTTTATATCTAAATAACCTAATCTAAGACAGGGCCTTGCCCTTTAAAAGTAACTGTATGGAAAAAACTAAGGTAACAGATGCCGTTTTGGTTAAAGATTACATTAACGGAAACGAGCTTGCTCTCTCAGAACTTATTCGCCGTCATCAACACAGAATTTACAGTTTCATTTATTCCAAGGTATTTGACAAAGATATTGCTGAAGACATCTTTCAGGACACATTCATCAAAGTCATCAATACATTAAAACGAGGAAAGTATAACGAAGAAGGTAAATTTTTACCGTGGGTAATGCGAATAGCCCATAATCTTGTAATCGATCATTTCAGAAAAAATAAAAGAATGCCCAAATTCGATAATAGTGGAGATTTTAATATTTTTTCAGTGTTAAGTGATTCTGGTTTAAATGCTGAAAAGCAAATTATAAAAGACCAGATCGAAAGTGATTTGCGTGAGGTAATTAGAGAACTTCCTGAAGATCAATTAGAAGTTTTAACAATGCGAATCTATAAAGAGATGAGTTTTAAAGAAATTTCAGATAGAACAGGAGTTAGTATAAATACGGCTTTAGGCCGCATGAGATATGCGCTTATCAATTTAAGAAAGATCATCGAAAAGCATAATTTAGTTTTAACAAATTAAGTTTATACTATTCCCTTTAATCCTGCGTTATTAAGATATAAATCATAATAGTGTAATTAATGGGGAACCTTTACTTTGAAAAAACTTCGAAAGAAGAAAAACTTAAAAACTTGAATCCTAAAGAAGAAACAATAAAGTTTCTATTAGATTATTCAAAAGCCTTAAAGGTCTTACCTGGTGAAAAGGAAGACTTTGAGATGCTTCTAAATTAAAAACTTAAGCCTGCTGAAAAGCAGGCTTTTTTATTGCCATTATTCATTTTAGACAGAATTATAAAAATTTTAAAATTTGTTTTTCTGTAGCTCTCTTCTAATAAGTTTAAATTAGAAAAAAATGAATTATGGAAAATGTAAAACTTGCTATAATCTATTATAGCTCAACCGGCACCAACTATCAATTATCTAAAGCAGCTGAAGAAGCAGCGAAAGATCTCGGAGTTAAGGAGATCAAATTTTTAAGGGTAGAAGAGACCGTTCCAGAAGATATTATTAAAACCAATGAAGATTGGTTAAAGCATTATAATGCTACGAAAGAAATTCCCGTTGCTTCAGCCGATGATTTAGATTGGGCAGATGCAATTATCTTTTCTGCACCAACACGTTATGGTAATTTACCATCACAATTTAATAGTTTAATGGATACCACCGGGCCACTTTGGCAAGAAGGGAAGTTAGTAGACAAGGTGGTAAGTGCAATGACCAGCGCGGCAAATCCACACGCCGGACAAGAAGGAACATTACACTCTATTTATAAAGCGATGATGCACTGGGGAGCAATTGTTGCAAATCCTGCATTTACAGATCCTATTATTTTTGAAACAGGAGGAAATCCATATGGCTTTAGTGTTGTAGCAGGAAAAGAATTAGACGAAAAAGACAAAAAAGCCATTAAAGCACAGGTAAAGCGAACATTAAGTGTTGCTGAAAAAATAAAGGCTTAAAATAACCAATATTGATAAACTAAAAAGCTCCGATAATTCGGAGCTTTTTAGTTTTTTAGAAATTGAAACTGAATCGAAAAATTACTTTTTCTTTTTAGCCAATTTTGCTTCGTATTCTTTGATAACCGATTTTCGACCAATTGTTTTTGTAATAATATCCTTTTCAAGATTCCATCCTCTGGCTGGTGAATATTGCCTGCCATACCAAATGATTTGTAAATGAAGATCATTCCAAAGATCCTTTGGGAATAATCTTTTAGCATCTTTTTCAGTCTGATCAACGTTTTTTCCGTTAGAGAGATTCCAACGATACATTAATCGGTGAATATGAGTATCAACCGGGAATGCAGGAACATTAAACGCCTGTGCCATCACTACACTTGCCGTTTTATGGCCAACAGCCGGCAGACTTTCTAAAGCTTCAAAATCTGCAGGGACTTGCCCATTATATTTTTCGAGGAGAATTTCAGAAAGTCCGTGTATTCCTTTAGATTTCATTGGTGATAATCCGCAAGGTTTTATTATTTCTCTAATTTCTTCAACACTTAGTTTTACCATTTTTTGTGACGTATCGGCAACTTCAAATAGAAGTGGAGTAATTTGATTCACCTTAACATCGGTACTTTGGGCAGAAAGTAAAACAGCAATTAATAATGTGTATGGATCTTTATGATCTAACGGAATAGGAATTTCAGGATAAATATTTTGTAAAGTATCAATTACAAATTGCACTTTTTGCTGTTTGTCCATAAAGCTTTAATTTTAGGCAAAAATAAGAATTATGACGACATTAAAAGCAGGAGATAAAGCGCCAGATTTTACGGTAGAAGATCAGGATGGCAACGAAGTAAAACTTTCAGATTTTAAAGGAAAGAAACTGGTTTTATTTTTCTATCCAAAAGCAAGCACGCCTGGATGCACGGCAGAAGCTTGTAATCTTAGAGATAACTGGGAGGTTTTTAAGGAAAAAGGTTACGCAATTTTGGGAGTAAGCGCAGATTCTAAGCGTAGACAAACCAATTTTAAGGCAAAGAATGAACTTCCTTTTCCGCTTTTAGCCGATGAAGAAAAAGAAGTGATAAACGCTTATGGTGTTTGGGGACCTAAAAAGTTTATGGGAAAAGAATATGATGGGATTCACCGTACAACTTTTGTAATCGATGAAGATGGTAAAATAGAGGAGGTGATCGGTAAAGTAAAAACCAAAGATCACGCTGCCCAGATTCTATAAATTCTGAATAAGTTTTTTTCTTCGGAATTAATTCTGAAGAACTTGAAAATAATGCCTGCTGAAATTATATAATTTTGGCGGGCTTTTTTGTTGGCAGCGCTAAAGGGAATAAACCCCGAGGTTCTTTAATTTTCAGAATAAAAATCAACTTCCTGGATAGTAGCGATACTGTCGCAGTTTTCAACTTTAAATTGAATTGGTTTTGTTGTGGTTTCTCCTGAAATCAGGTAAACATTACAGGAATCCCTATCGGTAATACTTTCACCAAAGTGAACTTCACCATTTTCTAAAATTGAAGAGATATTGCTGGTATCGATCTTATTTTCAGTAAAAAACTTCATCGCATTAGCATCAAAATGGCGCTCTTTAACTCGAATACTTTTTAAAGTTCGGGCGTTCGGAAAATAGGAACAACTCGTTTTTTTACCACTTAAAAAGAAAATGAGAATAATAATTCCCATAAAAAGTCCCACTGAAAAATATCCAAGACGCTGAAAAATATTCATAGAAAATAGCTAAAATCGAGTCTGGAGATCAGAAAATCAAGAGGTTAATATCTCGATAAGTAAGATCAAACCAGTCTGCAATAGATTTGTTGGTTAAAACTCCGTGGTAAAAATACAAACCATTTCGCAATCCGCGATCAAAACGAAGCGTGTTTTCTAATCCGCCTTCTTCGCCAATATGTAATAAATATGGAGTGAAAATATTACTTAAGGATAACGAACTCGATCTCGCGTAACGTGAAGGAATATTTGGAACACAATAATGAATTACATCATGTTTGGTAAATATCGGATTTTCATGGCTCGTAATTTCGCTGGTTTCAATACAGCCACCAACATCAATACTTACATCGATAGCAACCGCACCTCGTTTCATTGAGGCGACCATTTCTTCGGTCACTAAAACCGGTGAACGGTTATTCCCACGCACCGCACCAATCAGCACATCACAACGTTTAAGGGCTTTTGTAAGGTTTTTAGGCTGAATTGTACTGGTGTAAAAAGTTCGTCCTAATGAAGATTGAAGGTTTCTTAGCTTAGTGATTGAGCTATCAAACACTTTGATATTTGCGCCAAGACCAATAGCCGATCTTGCAGCAAATTGGCCAACTGTACCAGCACCAAGAATAACAACTTCTACCGGTGGAACGCCACTAATATTCCCAAATAATAGTCCGTTTCCATCACCATTATTACTCATAATTTCAGAAGCAATAAGCACAGAAGCGGTTCCGGTAATTTCGCTTAAAGCCCTAACTATGGGGTAACTGCCATCATCGTCTTTTATAAATTCGAATCCTAATGCAGTAATTCTTTTAGAAGCCAGTTTTTGAAAATAAGCTTTACTCTGCGTTTTAATTTGAAGCGCAGAGATTAATATAGTTTGTGGGTTCATCATCTCCAATTCAGAGATGGATGGCGGCTCAACCTTTAAAATTGTAGGACAGGAAAATACCTTTTGAGTATTTTTGGTGACTTCAGCACCAGCATCTGAATAATCTTTATCGCTGAAATTCGCATAATTCCCGGCACCAGATTCAATCATTACCCGGTGACCATGTGCAGTTATGGCTCCAACTGCATCTGGACTTAAGCAAATTCGCTTTTCCTGGTATGAGGTTTCTTTAGGAATACCTATAAAAAGTTCTCCTTTATTTTTAAAAATTTCAAGTTTTTCTTCCTGCGGAATAAGCTCTTCTTTAGTAAAAGGAGAAACCTGTTTGGTCATAACTATCTTTTCAGCTGATTAGAAAAGGTAAATTACAATTATTTTTGAAAAGGCAAGAAAGGATTTTCTAAAGTTTAGCGTAATAATCTTCCTCGGTTGTATTGGACTCTTTTAGGTCTTCCATTTCTTCTAACTCTTTATCTGAAATATTAGAAAAAACCGAAATATTTGTTTCTTCGATCTCACTTAAATCGATACCATAAATCTTATCGAATATTTTGATTCGAATTAGATATACAAATGAAATAATAATGATAAAAAAAGGTGCTAAGTAAATGAGCTGGTCAGTATCAATAACATCAATATTCATATATATATCCTGATAAACTGCTGTTACCAATTGATATCCATACATGATTGTAGGTACTAAAATTGCGTGGTACCACCAATGTTTACAGGTGAAAAACCAGATAAGTAATAGTAATAGAGGGGTGATTTTTCCAAAATAGGTCCATGCAGCCGTAGCGACATCTTCATAATATTTACTCTCGTATGTAAATAACGAATTTTCCCAAACAGGACCGCTTGGGAAAATTTCGTATAAATAAAATATGTATGGTGAAAAAGCTACAATAATAGCTATTATACTACCCGTTAATAGGTATTTTGATCTTTGATTTTTCGACAGCTTGCTTTTTAATTGGGTCTTGTCCATTGTCATCAGATGTTGAAGTTACGAAAAAAGATGCTCCAAAAATAGCTGCTCCGAATAATAATGCTTTTAATTTCATAATAGTAGGTTTTGTTTTGTTCTTATTAATATTTTTAAATCGTATTTCGTTTTGTTTTCTGATACAAACGTACTACGAGATAACCTGCTATTAGTAAAGACATTAATTGTACTTTTGCGCTCCCTTGGGAGAATGCACTTATTTCCGTAATTTTTTCAATAAAGTGTACTATTTTAACTGTTATGTTTAAAATTTAAAAGTTTTAAGCTGTAAAATGCTTTTTTTTGTTAGTAAAATTACGATATTTCTAACTTAAAATCTTGATTTTTTTAGACTAAAAACGTTAGTTTTCACATTTCTTTAACTTAACTTTAACATTCTTGTTTCCGAATCTTTCTTCTCTAATTCCAATTTTTGATGATCCAAAGGAATTAGATTATGGATTTTTTGAGGCCATTCTATAAATTTCCATCCATCTTGGTCTATATAATCTTCAAATCCTATGTCGTAAGCTTCAGTTTCATCTTCAATTCTATAAAAATCAAAGTGAAATATATTTTCATTTTCAGATCTGTATTCATTTACAAGCGAAAAAGTTGGGCTTGCTACTCGATCTTCAATATTTAATTTTTTTACAAGATTCTTAATTAGGGTAGTTTTGCCTGCACCCATCTCTCCGTAGAAAAGAATAGTTTTACTTTTGGCATTCTTTAAAATGAATTCAATAGCTTCATCGATATTCGATAAACGGTATTCAAACTCCATGATTAACAAAAAATTTAATGTACAAATATACCAAAAAAAAACCTGATATGACTATCAGGTTTAGTTTCAAAGGCTTGTAGGAATTATCGTGAAAGAAAATTCTTGCGGAATTTTCCCTATTTAGGAGAAAGTACGCTAAACGGAATTATCATCTCTTCCAAAGACACACCACCATGCTGATAAGTGTTACGATAATAACTTACGTAGTGGTTGTAATTATTAGGATATGCAAAGAAAAGGTCGCTTTTGGCGAATATAAACGAACTACTCATATTAATAGTTGGAAGATGTAAAGATTTGGGTTTCGTAGCCGCTAGTACATCTTTCTTATCATAGGTTAAACTTTTACCAGTTTTGTACCTTAGGTTTAAGCTGGTGTTTTTATCACCAATAACTTTACTAGGATTTTTTACATTGATCGTTCCGTGATCTGTAGTGATAATAAGTTTGAAGCCCAATTGTTGTGCCTGCTGAATAATTTCTAATAATGGAGAGTTTTTAAACCAACTTTCAGTAAGGGAACGATAAGATTTATCATTTGATGCCAGTTCTTTAATAACTTCCATTTCAGTTTTAGAATGCGAAAGCATATCTACAAAGTTGTAAACTACCACAGTAAGATCGTTATTCTTCTGAGTTTTGAAGTTTTCAACAAGTTTTTTTCCGGCTTTTAGGTTACTAATTTTATGATATTCGTGCTTAATATCTTTACCTAACCTTTTTAATTGTTCGGCTAAAAATTCAGCTTCATAATTATTTTTTCCACCCTCATCAGTGTCATTTTTCCAGTATTGAGGATATAGTTTTTCCATTTCACTCGGCATAAGTCCAGAAAAGATGGCGTTACGGGCATATTGCGTAGCGGTTGGTAAAATACTACAATAAGGATATTCTTTTTCCTTCTTATAATAATTAGAAACAATAGGCTCGAAAGCTTTCCACTGGTCGTAACGTAAATTATCTACTACCACTAATAATGTAGGCTGATCTTTGCTAATTTCAGGAATAATTTTTCTCTTGAACAAAGTATGCGACATGGTAGGAGCATCTTCGCCATCTTCAAACCATGCAGGGTAATTTTTATCAATAAACTTACAAAACTGAGTATTTGCTTCCTGTTTTTGAGTTTCCAGGATCTCAAACATACTGCTGTCTTCAATATTTTCTAGCTGCAGTTCCCAATAGATAAGACGCTGATACATTTCTACCCAATCTTCGTAGGTATTCACGTTCATCAAATCCATCGCGATTTTTCTAAATTCCTGCTGATAGTTAGATGTAGTCTTTTCAGAAATAAGCCTGGAGTGATCTAAGTTCTTTTTTATTGAAAGCAGGATTTGGTTTGGATTTACCGGTTTTATAAGATAATCGGCAATTTTAGAGCCTATGGCTTCTTCCATAATATATTCCTCTTCACTTTTAGTGATCATTACTATAGGAATATTAGCCTGCTTTTCTTTAATTTCAGATAGAGTCTCTAAACCTGTTAAGCCGGGCATATTTTCATCTAAAAACACAATATCAAATCGTTCTTCGTCTATCTTTTCGATAGCTTCAGTTCCGCTTTGGCAGGTAGAAACCTCGTAGTTTTTAGATTCAAGAAATATAATATGTGGTTTTAAAAGGTCGATTTCATCATCTACCCATAATATTTTGATCTTATTCATGTTCGGTTAAAAATTTATATTTTTAATAAAAATTGATTCTTTTGACGATAAAAATTTTCAAAAGGCAATCAATGTTTACATTTGTTGTATCATTAATTTAATAAAGCTTGGCTTCACAAAACAAACTCAATATTTTAAACGATCCAATTTACGGATTTATTACCATACCTAGTCAGCGTATCTTTAACATAATAGAGCACCCGTACTTTCAAAGATTACGAAGAATTTCACAAATGGGATTGTCGTATCTGGTTTATCCTGGGGCTCATCATACAAGATTTCATCACGCTGTTGGTTGCGTTCATTTAATGCAGAAAGCAGTGCGAGTGCTTCGTTACAAGGGAGTTGAGATAAGTGAAGATGAAGAAGAAGCTTTACAGATCGCTATTTTATTGCACGATATTGGGCATGGGCCTTTTTCTCATGCGATGGAACATAGCATTGTAGAAGGTGTAGATCACGAGTCGATTTCACTTCTTTTTATGAAAGAATTGAATGCTGTTTTTAACCAAAGTTTAACGCTGGCTATCGAGATCTTTACCGGGAAATACCCAAGAAAGTTCATGCATCAGCTAATTACCAGTCAGCTCGACATGGATAGGTTAGATTATCTAAAGCGTGATAGTTTTTATACAGGAACTACAGAGGGGAATGTAAATAGCGACCGCTTAATTACCATGTTAAACGTGGTGGATAACGAGTTGGTTATTGAAGAAAAAGCTATTTATTCTGTAGAAAAATTTCTTGTAGCTAGAAGGTTAATGTATTGGCAGGTGTATTTGCATAAAACCAGTATGGTGGCCGAGCAGCTTTTAATAAGGGTTTTAAAAAGAGCAAAAGAATTAATTGCTGCAGGAACCAAACTTAGGGCAAGTACGGCATTAAGCTATTTTTTAAATAATAAGGTAACCGAAGAAAGTTTTAATGCTGAAACCCTAAAGGTATTTTCCTGCCTGGATGATTACGATATTGTTTTGGCTATGAAAGAATGGGCAAATCATGAAGATTATGTTTTAAGCAGTTTATGTAAAATGGTGATTAATCGTGATCTTTTAAAGGTAAAGATCAAGAAAAAGAAACCTGCAAAAGCTAAAATAGAAAAGCATTTAGATCAGCTAAAACAAAAACATAAGCTTAGTGATAAAGAGGCATCCTATTTTGTTTTTACAGGAGAGATTTCAAACTTAGCGTATACAAGAGAAAAAAATAATATCAATATTCTTCACAAAAACGGAAAGATAAATGATGTTATAAAGGTTTCAGACCAATTAAATTTAAAAGCATTGTCTAAAACAGTGACTAAATATTATATCTGTTACCCCAAGTCTAAACATTAGCGCATTTTTTTTACTTTTGCCAGAATGAAATTTAAAGCATCACAAATAGCCGAAATTCTCGAGGGAACCATAGAAGGAAATCCCGATGCAGAGGTTTCAGAATTGGCTAAGATCGAAGAAGGAAAAGAAGGATCACTTACATTTTTAAGTAATCCTAAATATACATCATATATCTATAGCACCCAGGCATCAATCACTATCGTTAATGATAGTTTTGAGGCAGATCAACCTGTAAGTACTACACTAATTAAAGTAAAAGATGCCTACAAAGCCTTTTCTACTTTATTAGAATATTACAATCAGGTAAAACTTCGCAAAAGCGGAATAGAGCAACCAAGCTATATCTCAGATTCTGCAAAATATGAAGAAGATATTTATCTAGGAGCATTTACTTATTTGGGAGAAAATGTTAAGATTGGTAAAAATGTAAAGATTTACCCTTATGCCTATGTTGGTGATAATACTGTAATAGGTGATAATTCAACACTTTTTGCGGGAGTAAAAGTATATTCAGAAACTGTGATAGGGGAGAATGTAACTTTGCATGGCGGTGCGATTATTGGGGCAGATGGTTTTGGGTTTAGTCCCAACGAAAAAGGAGAATATTCTAAAGTACCACAAATAGGAAATGTTATTATAGAAGATAATGTAGATGTTGGTGCTGGTACCACAATCGATAGAGCTACTTTAGGTTCTACGATTATTAGAAAAGGTGTAAAATTAGATAATCATATCCAGATAGCTCACAATGTAGAAATAGGTGAAAATACTGTTATTGCAGCGCAAACTGGTGTTGCAGGTTCTACAAAAATTGGCAAAAACTGTATTATTGGTGGCCAGGTTGGAATTGTAGGGCATATCACTATTGGTGATCGTGTAAAGATACAGGCACAAAGTGGTATTGGCCGAAATGTAAAAGACGATGAAGTTTTACAAGGCTCACCAGCGATAGGATATTCAGATTATAACAAATCTTTTATTCATTTTAAAAACTTACCAAAAACTGTTGATTTATTGCATCAGTTGGATAAAAAAGTAAATAAGAATGGCTGAAAAAGTATTGAAGCAGCAAACTATTCAGAATGAAGTTTCCTTAGAGGGAGTAGGGCTTCATACCGGGAAACAAGTAAAACTTACCTTTAAACCAGCGCCCGAAAATACTGGTTATGTTTTTAAACGTGTAGATCTTGAAGGAGAGCCAATTATCGAGGCTGATGTAAGTTATGTTACCGATACTAAAAGAGGGACAAACCTTGAGAAAAACGGAGTTAAAATTCAAACTTCAGAGCATGTTCTTGCAGCTTGTGTAGGTTTAGAAATCGATAATGTCATTATTGAATTAAATGCTTCAGAACCTCCAATTATGGATGGGTCTTCAAAGTATTTCGTTCAGGCCTTAGAAGAAGCAGGAATTAAAGAACAGGAAGCTGAAAAGGAAGAATATGTAATTAACGAAGTGATTTGTTACCGCGATGAAGAATCTGGTAGCGAGATCGTCGTAATGCCTGCAGATACCTATAAAGTGACCACAATGGTCGATTTTGGAACAAAAGTTTTAGGAACACAAAACGCTTCTATAGAACACGTTTCAGAATTTAAAGACAATATTGCAAATTCCCGAACCTTTAGTTTTCTTCACGAAATTGAAGCACTTTTAGAACACGGACTTATAAAAGGTGGTGATCTAAACAATGCAATTGTTTATGTAGATAAAGAAATTGGTGAAGAGACTTTAAAAAAGTTAAGAGTAGCTTTTAACAGGGAAGAAATTTCTGTAAAACCAAACGGAATTTTAGATAATCTTACCTTGCATTATCCTAATGAGGCGGCAAGACATAAATTGTTAGATGTTTTAGGAGATCTTGCCTTGGTAGGAACAAGAATTCGTGGTAAAGTAATCGCTACAAAACCAGGACACTACGTTAATACTCAGTTTGCAAAAAAACTGTCTAAATTTATAAAGGAAGAGAAGCGTAATAAAGTTCCTAAAATAGACCTTAGTGCCAAACCAATCATGGATGTTAACGATATTATGGATACGCTTCCGCATCGTTCTCCGTTCTTATTAGTAGATAAGATTTATGAGCTTACAGATTCTACTGTGGTAGGTGTAAAGAATGTAACAATGAATGAGCCATTCTTTGTAGGACACTTTCCAGGAAAACCAGTGATGCCAGGAGTATTGCAGGTTGAGGCAATGGCCCAAACCGGCGGGATCTTAGCCTTAAAATCTGTACCAGATCCAGAAAATTATCTTACGTTTTTTATGAAAATCGATAATGTAAGGTTTAAGCAACAGGTAGTACCAGGAGATACTTTAATTTTTAAATTAGAACTTTTGGCGCCAATACGAAGAGGAATTTGCCAAATGCAGGCCTATGCTTATGCAAACGGAAAATTGGCGACAGAAGCGGTGCTTATGGCACAAATTGTAAAATCAAAATAAAGAAGAATGAATCAACCTTTAGCATATGTGCATCCAGGAGCGAAAATCGCAAAAAATGTAGTGATCGAGCCGTTTGCAACGATTCATAATAATGTGGTGATTGGTGAGGGAACCTGGATAGGTTCAAACGTTACCATTATGGAAGGTGCACGTATTGGTAAAAATTGTAGTATTTTTCCCGGTGCGGTAATTTCTGCTATTCCGCAGGATAAAAAATTTGATGATGAGGATACAGTAACCATTATTGGTGATAACACAACCATTAGAGAGTGTGTAACCATTAATAGAGGAACTACAGATCGTATGAAAACAGTTATTGGTCAAAATTGCTGGATTATGGCGTATTGCCATATCGCCCACGATTGCATTGTAGGGGATAACTGTATTTTTTCAAATAACAGTACGCTTGCAGGACATATTAATGTTGGTGATCATGTAGTTTTAGCAGGGATGGCAGCCATACAACAGTTTTGTAGTATTGGTAAGCATGCTTTTGTGACCGGAGGATCTTTGGTTAGAAAAGATGTACCGCCATTTGTAAAAGCTGGGCGTGAGCCATTATCTTATGTAGGTATTAATTCTATTGGTCTAAGACGTAGAGGTTTTACTACTGAAAAGATCAGGGAGATTCAGGATATCTACAGAATTTTATATCAGAAAAATTTAAATAACTCTCAGGCCGTTGCGATTATTGAAGCAGAAATGCAGGCAACAGCAGAGCGTGACGAAATATTAGAATTTATTAAAAACTCTCAGCGAGGTATCATGAAGGGATACTTCAGTTCAAACTAAATAATTAAAAATGGCAAATACAAGTGATATTAGAAACGGACTTTGTATAAGATACAACCACGATATTTTTAAGATTATTGAATTTCTTCATGTAAAACCAGGAAAAGGTCCTGCTTTTGTTAGAACAAAACTTAAAAGTGTTACTACAGGTAAAGTAATCGATAATACCTTTTCAGCAGGGCATAAAATCGAAGATGTTCGTGTAGAAACTCATAAATACCAGTTTTTGTATCAGGATGGTGAGTTTTATCACTTTATGCATGTAGAAGATTACACCCAAATTCGTCTTTTAGAGAGTGCATTAGATATGCCACAATTATTAAAAGAAGGAGAGGTACTTACCGTAATTATTAATACTGAAGATAATATGCCACTTTCTACAGAGATGCCTGCAAGTGTGGTATTAGAAGTAACACATACAGAGCCTGGTGTAAAGGGAAATACTGCTACTAATGCTACAAAGCCTGCAACAGTAGAAACAGGAGCTGAGGTAAATGTGCCACTTTTTATTAACGAGGGGGATAAAATTCGAATAGAGACCGAAAAAGGTACCTATAAAGAACGAATTAAAGAATAAGATTTATATTGAATAATTGAAAAAGGAAAGGTAAATTTATCTTTCCTTTTTTTATTGGCACCGCCAAAGGGTATAATACCCCAAGGCTTGCCTTGAAATTAAAAATTTGTTTCCAACGAATACCTCCAAGGCTTGTCCCGGGGTAGTTTACATAGATATTTTTAAAATGAAATTTCCACAAACTCATACATTAGAACAAATTGCGACAATTATTTCCTGCGATTTTGTAGGAGATAAAAATTTTCCGGTTGAAGGGATTAATGAAATTCATGTAGTTACACCGGGAGATGTTGTATTTGTAGACCATCCAAAATATTATGATAAAGCATTAAAATCTGCAGCAACAATTATTTTAATTAATAAAGAAGTTGAATGTCCTGAAGGTAAAGCACTTTTAATTTCAGACGATCCTTTTAGAGATTTTAATAAGCTTGCAAAATATTTTAAGCCATTTCTAAAAGCCGAAAAATCAATTTCAGATTCCGCAGTAATAGGAAAAGGAAGTCATGTTCAACCTACTGCTTTTATTGGAAATCATGTAAGTATTGGTGAAAACTGTATAATTGGTGCAAATGTAACCATTAATGATTATACTGTGATTGGAGATGATGTAATTATCCAGTCGGGAACCGTAATTGGTGGCGATGCATTTTACTACAAAAACAGGCCAGAAGGTTTTGATCGTTTACTTTCCAGCGGGCGCGTGGTGATAGAAAATAACGTTGAAATTGGTTGTAATTGTACTATCGATCGTGGTGTTAGCGGGGATACAACAATAAAAGAAGGCGCTAAATTAGATAACCTTATCCAAATTGGGCACGATACGGTAATTGGCAAAAAATGTCTTATCGCTTCTCAGGTTGGTATTGCCGGTTGTGTGGTTATTGAAGATGAAGTTACCATTTGGGGACAGGTTGGTATTGTTAGTGATCTAGTAGTCAAAAAAGGAACGGTGCTAATGGCACAAACGGGTGTTACGAAGACTTTAAACCAGAATGTTTATTGGGGAACACCTGCAAGAGAGGTGCGCTCTTTTCTAAAAGAGCAAGCTTACATTAAGCAGTTACCAGAATTTATACAGTCTTTTAAAAAGAAATAATAAGCCATAATTTCATTCAAGTCTAAACCGTCATAAAATTATGGCGGTTTTTTGTTAAATATGAGTTCTATGTTTGTAGAATTAAAATATAATTCTACATTTGTAGAGGTAATTCTAATATTGTAGAGAAATGAAACTTTCAAACGCCGAAGAAGAATTGATGCAAATTTTATGGAAGCAGAAAAAAGCTTTTATGAAAGATCTAATTGATGCTTATCCAGAGCCAAAACCGGCAAGTACCACCGTAGCAACCTTATTAAAAAGAATGCGCGATAAAAACTTTGTAGATTTTGTGCAATATGGGCGTTCCAGAGAATATTTTCCTTTGGTGAAAAAGACAGATTATTTTTCGAAACAAATGAACGGACTAATAAAAAATTTCTTTAATAATTCGGCTGCGCAGTTTGCTTCTTTCTTTACTGAAGAAACAGATCTATCTGAAGATGAGTTAAAAGAACTCAGAAAAATTATAGACGAAAGAATCAAAAATCAGTAATAGCCTATGCTTTTTTATATTCTAAAATTTACCGGTTGTCTTTTGGTTCTATATTCGTTTTATAGATTATTCTTAGAAAACGAAAAAAATCACGGGTTTAAGCGATTTTACTTATTGTTTGCGCTGTTAGCCTCTGTGATTATTCCGCTAATTACCATAACTTATAAGATAGAAGCGCAGGCCATCCAGCAAACTGGTATTTTATTGCCAGAGACTATCACTAATGTCGAAGAAGTTAAAACAACTTCCTGGAAAGATCATCTTCCGGAAATCTTATGGACTATTTATAGTATTGGTTTTGTAGTTTTTTTGATAAGATTTTTAAAAAACCTTCAGCATTTAAAAAAACTTATTCAGCAATACGAAAAAGTAAAAGAACCACTAAGCACAAAGATTTTACTGCCATTTCAACAAATTCCGTATTCATATTTCAGGTATATTTTTGTAGAAAAAGAAGCTTTTAAATCGCAAAGCATTCCGCAGGAAATATTAAAACACGAAGAAGCACACGTACGTCAAAAACATACGCTGGATTTATT
>NZ_ARYN01000015.1 GCF_002094855.1 Zunongwangia atlantica 22II14-10F7 | reverse complement strand
TTGGATCTGATAATTTTCAGAATAGATTTGTACAATTTCAACCTTTTGCCCGCTTAGAATATGACTTTTTAAACGGATTTATTCTGAAAGCCGATTACGAATATAATTATTACAAAAATCAGGAAAACGACCAGGTGAACCGTTTTCAGATAGGAAATGCCTCGCTGTTCTATAATAAATTAGATAGCGCCTGGAGTTTTGAGGTTGAAGTCAATAATATGCTGGATGCCAACTTCCGCAGGGAAAATTCCTTTTCAGAATTTATCGTCACCGATAGTCGTGTTTACCTACAACCAAGAACTGTTCTTTTGAAAATCGCTTATAAGCTGTAAAACAGCTTATAATTTCCCCCTCAGCTTATCCATATCATTAGATATTTTTGAATCAATTACCCTTGCATAAATCTGGGTTGTGGATAGTTTAGTATGCCCTAAAAGTTTGGAAACGGTTTCTATAGGCACACCATTAGCTAGGGTTATCGTTGTGGCAAAAGTATGCCTTGCTGCATGAAAACTAAGTGCTTTATTAATCTTGACAGCTTTGGTAATCTCTCTTAAGTATTGATTTGTTTTTTGATTGGAATAGACCGGAAGTAAAATATCACTATTATTCACTCTTGGATGCTCTTTATATTTTTCTAAAATGCGTTCAGCTTCTTCCAGAAGTGGGATTCTAAGCAACGTGTTTGTTTTCATTCGCCTTGTATAAATCCATTTTTTTCCATCAATTCCGATTTGAATATGCATTTTCTTAAGTTCCAATACATCACCGTAGGGCAATCCGGTATAGCAGCAAAACACGAAAATATCACGGTTAATGCTCAGTGTAGAGCGTTTGAACTTCTTTTCCTTGATCTTCTGCAATTCTGCTTTCGATAAATACACCATATCGACTTGCTGAAATCGAAGCTTAAATCGTTTAGTCGGGTTCTTTTCAATCCAATCCAGATCTTCAGCAAGGCGCATAAGCTTTTTAAAGCGTTCCATATGTTTCATAACGCCATTGTTACTTAAGGATGGTAAGTCACGTAGAAATCGCTCAAAACCAAGTGTAAATTGGTAATCAATCTGTTTGAGATAAATGTCCGAGATGTTACGTTTTTCTTTTAGGTAATTCTTTAAATAGGTTTCTGTAGTCGTATAATTCTTTAAAGTTCCATATTTCAAAACACCTTTCATCTTGGTAGAGTGGTAGTCCAGTAATTGCGTTAAGGTGTAATGTTTTTTATCAATGCCCAGATAACGTGACTTTACCGCACTGGCGGTAATCACCTGATCTTCCTTTTGCAGGCTGTCATAAGCTTTATATAAAAGTGCCTTGGTATCGTCGATCTTTTTATTGAGTTGTTGGCTTTCCATACTGCTGCCATTTAACTTGCAGGCTGACTGGTTCCAACGGCTTACTTCCAAGCTACGTTTTAGGCTCATTTCAATATAAATGCCATTAACTGATATTCGGGCATAAAGGAGGGCTTCTTCCGGCTTGTTTTTTTTCTTGCGGATGAAAAAAGAAATCATAAATGTTTGAGTGGTACGCATCGTTTTGTTTTTTAAATGAGACAATAATTAAGGGTTGAAAGCCAAAACGATCAATATGTACTAAGGGTCATGGGGGCTAATCAAGATACAAAAAATAAGCTCACGATTAACTCACGAAAAAGACCAAAACTCACGAATAACTCACATTATAGCTGGTGAAGTTTGGTAGAATTTAACGCATTAAAAAAGGGTAACCACATAAAAACCATATAATTACCCTTTATTTACCAAAATTTGGTGTTTAAAAAAGTCGGGATGACAGGATTTGAACCTGCGACCCTACGCCCCCCAGACGTATACGCTACCAGACTGCGCCACATCCCGATTTTGAATTGGCAAAATAAACAGGTTCGGCTATATTTTCAAAATATAATTCCATAAAAATAAAACTCAATAAATTGATAATATCAGCACTACTATAGGCCGGAAATTGAGTATATTCATAGTATTATTAATTGAATTTATAAATATGACAACCAACCAACTTAAGATCAACGATCTATTACATCAAAAAACCTATTTAAACGACGGCAAACTCATCGATTGGAACGGCAAAACGGATGAGGTTTTTTCTACAATTTCATCTTCAGAAGATTATCAAAAAACTTTATTGGGTACTGTACCACACATGGATAAAGAAACCGCTCTGGAAGTGCTAGAATCTGCATGCCATGCTTTTGATAAAGGAAAAGGACTTTGGCCTACAATGAAGGTTGCAGAGCGTATTGCCTGTATGGAAAACTTTGTAAGTAAAATGAAGTTACAAAGAGAGGCGGTTGTAAAGTACCTTATGTGGGAAATTGGTAAATCTATGCCAGATTCTTATAAAGAATTCGACAGAACGGTTGAGTATATTGAAGACACTATTGAAGATTACAAAGACCTGGATCGTGATAGCGCTAAATTCTCTAAAAAAGACGGAGTTTACGCGCATATTAGAAGAGGACCTTTAGGTATTGTGCTATGTCTAGGACCTTATAATTATCCTTTAAATGAAACTTTCGCTTTATTAATTCCCGCGATTATTATGGGAAATACCGTAATATTTAAACCCGCAAAACATGGCGTTCTACTTATCTCTCCGCTTCTTGAAGCATTCAAAGAAAGTTTTCCTGCTGGTGTAGTAAACGTGATTTATGGTAGAGGTCGTGAAGTTGCTGCTCCAATTATGCAAAGCGGTAGAATCGATGTATTAGCACTTATTGGTAACAGTAAATCGGCTATTGCTCTACAGGATCAACATCCTTATAAAAATAGATTACGCCTGGTACTTGGGCTTGAAGCAAAAAATCCAGGAATCATTTTACCAGATGCCGACTTAGATTTGGCGATTAGCGAATGTATTTCTGGAACACTTTCGTTTAACGGCCAACGATGCACTGCACTTAAAATTCTTTATGTGCACGAATCTATACAGGAAGAATTTTTAAAGCGCTTTGCTGAAAAGGTAGATAGCTTAAAATTTGGAAATCCATGGGACGAAAATGTAAACCTTACTCCACTGCCTGAGCCAGAAAAACCTGCTTATATACAGGGATTAATTGAAGATGCTCAACAAAAAGGGGCTAAAATCATTAATAAAAAAGGTGGTGAAATTTCAGAGAATTTCATCTTTCCAGCCGTACTTTTTCCGGTAACTAAGGATATGAATGTTTACCAGGAAGAACAATTTGGGCCTGTAATTCCAGTAAAACCATTTTCAGAAATTGAAGAAATCTTAGAGGAAATTGCAGATTCTAATTATGGTCAGCAGGTTTCTCTCTTCGGAAAAGATATTTGTGAACTTGCTCCGCTAATCGATACATTAGTAAATTTAGTGTGCCGTGTAAACCTTAATAGTTCGTGCCAGCGTGGTCCAGATGTTTTCCCTTTTACAGGAAGAAAAGACTCTGCCGTAGGTACTCTTAGTGTTCACGATGCCCTTCGCTCTTTCTCTATAAGAACTTTTGTAGCTTCAAAAGATAACCCATACAACAACGAAATTTTAGAAAATTTACTGCATAGTAAATCGTCTAATTTTATGAGTACAGATTATCTTCTGTAAAACTTTTCAGGAATCATCCCGATTATTTGTTAGCAAAATGCTCCATAAAATGATCGGGATGTGCTCCTGTTCTTTCATTATTATCTAAAGCATCTATTTGCTGTACTTCATCTTCAGTCAATTTAAAATCAAAAATCTCTGCATTTTGTTTAATTCGGTTTTCATGCACACTTTTAGGAATGGTAATTACACCTTTCTGTAAGTCCCATCGTAACACCACCTGCGCAGTCGATTTTCGATATTTTTCAGCTATATTTTTTATAACTTCATTATCCAGAATTTGCCCCCGCATTAATGGAGACCAACCTTGGTATTGAATATTCCTTTCTGCACAATAATCCAACATATTTTGTTGAACCAGTTTTGGATGAAATTCATTTTGAAGCAACATAGGTTTTATTGTTCCGTTTTCGATAATCTCATCCATTTGATGTTCTACACAATTGCATAAACCAATAGCTTTTGCTTTGCCAGATTTATAGATTTCTTCCATAGCACGCCACGTTTCGGTTAATGTATCGGGCACCGGCCAGTGAATTAAATAAAGGTCTAAATAATCCATCTGTAATTTAGCCAAACTCTCATCAATAGCTTTTAATGTACCTTCATAACCCTGGTCATCATTCCAAACCTTACTTGTTACAAAGATCTCCTCGCGAGGGATGTCACTTTCCCTAATGGCCTCCCCTACTCCTTCTTCATTTTTGTAAAAACTTGCAGTATCGATATGGCGATAACCCGCTTTTAGCGCATAATTAATGGCATTTTTTACTTCATCTCCATCTTTAGATTTATAAACTCCCAAGCCGAAGTAAGGCATTTCCAATCCATTATTTAGCTTTACCCTTCCGTTGATATCTGTAATATTCATTAGCTTTTTTGATAAAGATAAGATGTGTTTATTAGTCAGAAAAATCTAATGAAATTTTGACAAATTTTTGGCTAAAAATTTTGATAGGTTTATTCAGCCGAAGATTATATATTTGACATTCCTTAATTTTTTCTTAACACAGATTCTTTTTATCTGAAGATCAATGCTTTAAAAAGAAACATTATTAGTTTATAGGAGGCAACCATTATGACTCGAAACAAAACCTACAAGATATTGCTTATCTCTAATCCAGAGGAAGAAGCCTTTTGTATTAAGGAATATCTGGATGATTCGATCATAATTACGAGTGTTACAAATACGGCCTCTACCATAGATGCGATTACTGAAATAAAGTCGCAAAAATTTCATATCATCTTCTTGGACCTTGGTAATCTGGGCAAAACAGCGCTAAACAAGTTAGATCATATTCTTTCATTTACTACCGCAATCCCTATTGTTATTCTTAGCAATCAACTTAATATGCCTTTTAGCATTCGTTGTTTAGAAAGAGGGGCTTCAGATTATTTAATAAAAGACAGTTTAGATACATTTTCGGTTTATAAAGCTATAAGGCACAACATCGATAGGCGAAATTATATACGTGCCCTGGAAGAATCGAAACAGCGGTACAGCCGTTTATTCCATTTAAGTCCGCAGCCTATGTGGGTTTACGATATCGAAACTTTGCAGTTTTTAGATGTTAATGAAGCCGCTCAAGTAAAATATGGCTATAGCTTTAATGAATTTCTATCCCTAAAAATTACAGATATACGCTCTGTAGACGAAATTCCTAAGATGCTAAAAACTGTTTATGAAACAAGAAAAACCATAACCCGCACTTACAAAGGAATTTATAAACATCGCACTAAAGAAAACAGTGAAATTGATGTAGAAATTCACAGTAACTTCATAAAATTTAATGATAAGCCTGCAAGATTAATACTTGCAAACGATATTACAGAGCAGCTTAAACATGTTAAAGCCATGGAAGCCCAGAATAAAAAATTACGTGAAATTGCCTGGACGCAAAGCCATGTGGTTAGAGCTCCTTTGGTAAGGATGATGGGGTTGGTTAATATGTTGAACGAGCATTACGAAGAAAAATCTGATTTCTATTTAGAGGAAATAAACAAATCTGCATTAGAGTTTGATAAGATTATCCGTGAAATCTCTGAAAAAACTGCACAAATAGAGTTCGAAGATTAATTTCGAAATTAAGTAAAGGAGTTTGAGGCAAGCCCACAAGGTCTTCGTTGCAAATAAATTTTAAATTTCGAGACAAGCCTCGGGTATAATACCCATTGGCGGTGCCAATAAAAACACTTTCCTTTTTTTCTTTGATTTATTGGTTTATCCAATATTTTTGTAGGTGAAATAGTATTTAATTTTTATATTCATAAAACCCAAATCCCGTGCTTTTGCACCAGTATTCTTTTATAATGAGTAAAACAGATCATTTATACCTTAAATATTTCACTGTATTTTTCTTTTGTCTATTCTTAAACCTTCAGGCGAACGCCCAGGAATATGGCTCAGATGAATTATTCACTATGGCTAGAAATGCCGCTTTTGAAGAAGATGATTATCCAAAAGCCATAAAACTGGCAAAACGGGCATTAAATCAAAGCCCAGATTATACAGGAATTCGAATCTTTTTAGGACGAGTATATACCTGGAGTAAAAAAACCGATAGTGCGAGAGTAGAATTTGAAAGGGTTTTAAAAGACAATCCCGGACATGAAGACGGTTCTTTTGCCTACGGAAGTTTAGAATACTGGAACGACGATTCTCCAAAAGCACTTCAGATTGTTAATACTGGATTAGAAGCGCACCCAGAGTCTGAAAATTTATTGTTACTGAAAGCAAAAGTGCTTAGGGATCTTAAAGAGTATAAACTGGCACAGGAAGCTAATTCCAAACTTTTAAAAATTAATCCTAACAATACTGAAGCTCGTTCCTTAAGCCAGCGCTTAACAACTCTTGCCGCTAAAAACCAAATTGGCGCTACATACGATTTTGTATATTTTGACGAACAATTTGATGATCCCTGGCATTTAGCTAGCATCGATTATAGCAGGCAAACCAAATTAGGATCTGTTGTGGCTAGAGTGAATTACGCAAATCGATTTAATACTAACGCATACCAATTTGAAGTTGATGCCTATCCAAGTATTTCTGAAACATTTTATGCTTACGTAAACGCAGGATTTTCAGATAATGCTGGAATTTTCCCAGAATATCGTGCAGGTTTTTCACTATATGCCAACCTTCCTTGGGCACTAGAGGCCGAAGCTGGTTTTAGATTATTAGGTTTCGACGATGAAACCTGGATCTACACGGCTTCCGTAGGGAAATACTACAAAAGCTTCTGGTTTAACCTAAGAACTTTCTTAACGCCATCTAACAGTTCAGTTTCGCAATCTTATAGTTTCATGACGCGTTATTATTTAGGTGGTGCAGACGATTATCTTAGTTTAAGAATTGGTACGGGTCTTTCTCCAGATAATCAAACCAACAATATTTTATACAATAACGGTAATCAATATCGTCTAAAATCAGATAATATCTCTATTGGCTTTCGTAAAACCCTTTGGGCCACTAATGTGGTATTTATAGAGACCGGACTCGAAAACCAGGAATATAGACAAGGCGAAACTGGTAATCAATTAACGATAGGCGTAGGATATTTAAAACGTTTTTAAAATGCTGAAAAAGCGTTTAAAACACATCATCATTATTTTAATTTTATTGATGCCGGTTTTTATGTTTCTGGCGTGGTTTTTCACACCTAAAACCAAAATGGTTGCCGCTATTATCGATAAAACCGTTTTAACTACAGAAGGTCAAGAACATATCTCTTTAGACTGGGTTCTTAATTACAAGAAATACACAAAGACTTCAACTAAATTCTATAAAAGAAGCGAAGATTATTTTGGATTCTTTCCTAAGGAAAATGAAGAATTTAACCTTCGTGGATTAGAACGTTTTCCTTCAAACAAAATAGAACAGTTAAGTAAAGATTCAGATTTAGTTTACTTTACAGATACCTACGGAATTTATACGAACGAGTGGTACGAACAAAATAATCAAACCGAGCGATCTGGTATTGTTTACGGCGGATTGAAAGAAAATGATATGGAATTTCTTCAGAAAATGAAGGAAAAAAACAAACTGATTATTACCGAATTTAACACGTTTGGCTCACCTACTGCATACGATATTAGACGAAAATTCGAACGGACTTTCGGTCTAAAATGGACAGGTTGGACCGGGCGTTATTTTGACAATCTGGATACGCTTACCAATAAAGAATTACCAAGATGGCTTATTCGAAATTACCTAAATCAACATGGTAATAAATGGCCATTTAAAAAATCTGGAGTTGCCTTTGTACACGAAAGTGACCAGGTAACCATTCTTGAAGACAGCATACATTTAGAACGCGAAATTCCTCAGATCTTAAGTAATAACTACGGAAAAGAACGCTTTTCGCTACCCGATGAAATGAAATATCCGTTCTGGTTCGATATTGTTCAAAATAACTCAGCTATCAATAAAACCGCTGCAAATTATAAAATTTTTACTACTGAAAAAGGAAGCCAGGAATTGAAAAAATATGGTATTCCTACCTCATTCCCTGCCGTAACTTATCATGTTGATAGCGATTACGAATTCTATTATTTCTCTGGTGATTTTTGCGACAATCCAATCACTATGGGAACTTCGTATTTTAAAGGAATTAGCCTTTTCCAACGGTTTTTCTATAATGACAGAGACAAAACCGAAAGAGCCAGCTTCTTCTGGAAGTTTTATCGCCCAATGCTTCAAACCATCTTAGAAGATTACGAGAAAAAAATTAGTGCTGAAAATAACGAATCTTAATTCGTATATTTCACATAAACCGAATCGGGAATTATTTTCCCGCCATTCGTAATTATGGCGTTCTTCTGCTTAAATCCATTATAAGCATCCCTAATGCTTTGTTGCTGCTCTGGATCGTTTACAGGTCGTGTTCCCATATTTTCCAGGATTTCATAAAGACGATCGCCGTTAAGATGATAATTTCCTACCACATAATCTTTCATATTCACCTTGGTTTGAATTAACGGAATTTGATGGATATTTCTAAAATTAGCTACGGTATCTAATCCTTTCCCCAGCCAGCTGGTATTATCAGGAAGATCTAAAGTATAATTCGATTTCAGCAATCTTAAAAGACTTGGTGCAACGTCGTAATGCGAAGAGATCGAAGCCATTTCTGAAGTTCTTCTAAGCATTGGCGAATACATGATTAACGGAACATGATAACGATCGATAACGGTCGCCATAGGAATTTCTGGCATACGGTGATCTCCCGTAATTAGAAAGATAGTATTCTCGAAATCTGGACGCTTTTTGAAGTTTTCAAAGAACTTTTTCAGCATTTCATCGGTATATAAAATACTAGCGTATTGATCACGATACGAGCGATAATCCTGCTTTCTAGCATCGGTAAACTCTAATTGCGTCATTCGCTCTTCAAATCGATCATAAAACTCCTGCTGATGATTAATTTTAAATGGGTTATGCGAAGAAACCGTTAGCAAAACGCCCAATTGTGGCTTTGCAGCGCTATCTGAAGGTCTTGTTTTTAAATATTCAGCATAAAGTGCTTCATCATCATAACCCCAGGTAAATCCGTTTGTTTTTGGCAATAAACCTTCATTTGTAGAAAATTCATCTTTGTCGATTAAATCGTCTATTTTATTTCTTCTTAAATACAGCTCCATATTATCGAAACTCGCATCTCCACCGTAATAAAACGAAGTTTCATACCCGTTATGTTTCAGCAGATTTAAAAGCGATAATTGCTTAGGCATTTGCTCTCCCATTCCCAAATATCCACTTTGTGCAAATGGCAAAGAACCTAAAATAGAAGGCAAAACGGCGAAAGTACGCCCACCCTGACTAAGAAAGTTTTTCCAGTACAAACTTTGCGTAGAAAGCGAGTCCAAAAAAGGAGTCCAGTTTCCTAAATATGCACCTTTATTTGTAAAAGCTCGCCCCAATCCTTCAACCAGAATAATAACAACATTCGGTTTCTTTTCATTCAGATTAAAATAAGGAGAAAGCACATCGGTATCTGCATCTACATGATAAAAAGGATAGTTACTTTCATCTAAATATTCAAAATCGGCAATAGAATTATCAAGATTGTCATAAATACCAATATAATTATCGGCGTAAATATCTACATCGTAATCAGTCTTCGGAAAGAAGTAATAATATGAACTTGTAAAGAAATAATCAGATTTATTAGTGACCAGGTTACTGGCAAAAGTGTTTTGTAAACTTATCTGGCTCCATGCTGAATTACTTGGCGTAAAGAAAATAATTACTGAAGCAATTGGATAGATCACCCCTAAACTCCACGGCAATTTAATGAATCTTGGCACCCACCATAAAATAGAAATACAGATGGTAATTACCACCAAAAACTGAAGTATCGCCACAAAACTTAATCCCCCAGAAGCTCCTAAAGTTTGTTGTACATCTTCTAAGGAGTAACTAAAAAGATCTGCCCCAAGTAAGTTTAAAGATGTGGTGAAATATAAAACTAAAGCGGTTTGTATAACGGCTGCGATACAAATAAAAGTTTTAAAAATAGCTTTAGCCGATTTTGGATGAATTACATAAAAAATTATATAGAAAAAATAACAAATTGCACCCCATTTTAACCAAAGCAAAATATCCATCCAGCAACTGTACATCAATAAATTAAAGAAATTCTCCTGTACAGAATTTACTACTGTATTATATAAAAGCTCTAAAATACTGAGTAAAAATAGCAGTAACAGCCACACCAGTGAAATCGAAAAAAATTCTCTGGTAGCATTAATTAACTTCTCTCTAAAACTTAGATGATCGAATGAACTTATCTGAGACATAAGACTTAGTTACAAGTAGCCAAAGTATCAAAAAAAGCTGTATTCTTAAATATAAGAATGTATAAAAATAGATAGGTTTTTTTCTGAAACGTACTAGAACTAATTTAAAGTAAGCCTGGATCGTAGTAGTTGAAGATCGTCTTCTTTAAAACCTTTAATATTTAAAATAGAACCGCGATGCGCATCAGATTTTAAAATGAGTTTATCTTTTTCGAAACGAAAATCAACAATATCTTTAAATAAAAACGATTTAGATTTTAACTGCTGACCTTTAACTTCCAACTTTTCATCATCCCAAGAGATCATTACTTCTTTTGGATAATAAAAATAGACCAGTAAATTAATAAAACCAGCAAACATAAACATCGTAAACATAAATATACCTACCGGATGTTCAATTTCAATTAGATTAGCAATTCCCGAAATTATAAAAGCAACTCCAGAAATAAGCCGTAAATGTTTTACCCAAAATGGTGAATGTTTCTTGATTGTAGTTTGCATCTTAGGCGAATTGTAAATTAACTTCTGAATTAAAATCCTCCTGTAATTGCTGAATATCTTCAGGTTTAAAACCTTTTAATTCCATCATTGTTCCGGCAGCTGCTCCTTTTTTGATCGTAAGATTATAATCTGAAACATTTATATGATCGATTTCAGCTAAAGTAAAGCTAACTTCTTTTTGAGTCCATTGTTTTAAAACGATCTTATCATGATCCCAGCTAATATATTCTTCAGTAGAACCACCAGAGAAATATTGCACTACAAAATAGCCAATTCCAAAGGCGAAGTAGCCATACGACATCACACTCGAGCTATCTTCAATAAAAAACATAGCAACAGCAATAATCAGATAAAATGAGCCAAATAGACTGTAATAATATCTTCTAAAAAAGCCGTTATGTTTTTCGATTTTCTGCATAAAAAAAGGATTTCGATCTAAAAATACCGAAATCCTTTATTATTTCCTAAAAAATTTTACCCTACACCGTTTTTATTTTTAATTCTTTTCGTGTAGGCTTTGCTTCAGCATTTAAAGGTGTACCGTACAAATCAAAGTCGGCTGCATCTGTGATTTTAATATCGTAATATTCTCCTGTTTTCAGGTAGATTTCAGTAGCATCGATCAAAACTTCATTATCTACATCCGGAGAATCAAATTCGGTTCTACCTATAAAATAATTCCCTTCTTTTCTATCGATTATCACCTTAAAGGTTTCTCCTATTTTTTGTTGATTCAATTCCCAAGAAATTTGAGACTGAATTTCCATAATTTCGTTAGCGCGCTGCTGTTTTACATCATCTGGAACATCGTCCTCAAGATTATAAGCATGCGTATTTTCTTCGTGAGAATAGGTAAAACAACCTAAACGCTCAAAACGCATTTCTTTAACCCATTCTTTTAATTCCTGAAAATGCTCCTCGGTTTCCCCAGGATAACCAACGATTAAGGTTGTTCTGATCGCCATTTCTGGCACAATTTCGCGGAATTTATATAAAAGATCTGTGGTTTTTTTATGGGTTGTACCACGACGCATCGACTTTAATAAATCATCTGAAATATGCTGTAATGGGATATCAAGATAATTACAGATCTTAGGCTCACGCTTCATGATCTCTAAAACATCCATAGGGAATCCTGTAGGAAACGCATAATGCAAACGAATCCATTCGATGCCTTCAACTTTTACAAGATTCTCTAATAATTCAGCCAGATTTCTTTTTTTATAAAGATCAAGACCATAATACGTAAGATCCTGTGCAATAAGAATTAATTCTTTTACGCCATTTGCTGCCAGTTTTTTAGCTTCAGTAACTAAATGCTCGATTGGTGTCGATTTATGACCACCGCGCATTAAAGGAATCGCACAAAAACTACAAGGACGATCACAACCTTCAGCAATCTTTAAATAGGCATAGTTTTTTGGAGTTGTGGTTAAACGCTCACCAATTAGCTCGTGTTTATAATCGGCTTCCAAAGCTTTTAACAAACCAGGAAGTTCTGTTGTTCCAAAATATTGATCTACATTTGGAATTTCCTTTTGCAGATCTGGCTTATAACGCTCACTTAAACAACCGGTCACAAACACCTTATCTACATCGCCCTGCTCCTTTTTCTCTACAAACTCTAAGATCGTATTTACAGATTGTTCTTTGGCGTTATCGATAAAACCGCAGGTATTTATTACTACAATATTTCCTTCCTGCTCGTGAACAACCTCTTTATTATTCGCTTTTAACTGCCCCATCAACACTTCGCTGTCGTAAACATTCTTACTACAACCAAGGGTTACTACATTTATCCTGTTCTTTTTTAGCGATTTAGTCCTCATGTAAAATCTTCGTTTAGGAGTGCAAAAGTAGTGAAGATGAACGAAATACTAAGGATCTGGACTAAAATTTAGTTTTTAGGTAATTTTAAGCAAAATCAATCTTGCTGAGAATGCAGTTCTTTTTCAGGTTTCTTCCATAATGCCAGGCAGATAACTCCAGAAATTAGCATCGCAGCGATTACGCCGCCAATGACGATTCCGTAGCCATCACCCGCAAAACGATCCAAATTATAATCCATAAAAATAAAAAGGTAGCCTATAAAAAGTGCATCTAATACCAATTGAATAATCCAATAGGCTATTTTTCCTTTATGTGTTAGCTTTCGCAGAAATAACCGATCTAACATAAATTGAGTTTTCTTTTGACTTCGATTTAAAGAACGAGCAGTATTTTCGAATATTTTATAGACCCGGCAGTTATTTTTAAGAATAGTGTATCTTTAAAAGATCAATCATTATTCTATGAAATTTCGGCTTTTTTTTCTGCTTATTTTTATTGTTCAATTATCCACGTATGCTCAAAAAACCGCCAGAGAATTGGGTATTAAAACCGGAGTGATGCCGGTTGGCGCCACTAATACTATTGTTGATGTTAAAGGCGTAAAAGTTGGACATACCACTCGAATCAAAGGCGATTCCATTAGAACTGGTGTTACCGCAATTTTACCCCACGGCGGGAATATCTTTCAGGATAAAGTACCGGCGGCAGTTTTCGTGGGTAACGGTTTTGGAAAATTAGCGGGCACCACCCAAATAAATGAGTTGGGAAATATCGAAACTCCTATAATTCTTACCAATACTTTAAATGTTGCTACGGGTATCGATGCCGTTATAAAATACACTCTAAATCTACCCGGAAACGAAAACGTAAGATCAGTCAATGCGATCGTTGGCGAAACTAACGATGGCTACTTAAATGATATAAGAGGGCAGCATGTTTCTACAAGTGATGTAATTTCAGCAATAAAAAATGCAAGTACAGATAAACCTAAACAAGGAAATGTTGGTGCCGGCACAGGAACGATCTGTTTTGGTTATAAAGGCGGAATAGGAACTTCTTCCCGCAAATTACCTGAAAATCTTGGCGGCTATACTGTAGGCGTTTTGGTACAAAGTAATTTTGGCGGAGTTCTCGACATTGGCGGCGTAAATATGGGTGAAAAATTAAAGAATTTCGCCTTTTCAGATGAGTTACAGAATAATGTAGATGGTAGTTGTATGATCGTTGTTGCTACCGATGCACCTTTAACCAATCGTAATTTAGAACGATTAGCTAAACGTGCTTTTATGGGACTGGCACAAACCGGCGGAATTGCCTCTAACGGAAGTGGAGATTATATCATCGCTTTTTCTACTGCGGAAGAGGTTCGAATCCCATATCAAACAAAAGAAATCTACAAAACTGAAAGTGTTCCTAACGACTGGATGTCTCCGCTATTTATGGCTGCAAATGAAGCAACGGAAGAAGCTATTATTAATAGTTTGTTTATGGCTGAAGATATGACCGGATACGACGGACATACGATTAAAAAACTACCTGTAGAAAAAGTCTTATCGATCCTGAAAGTGCAAGGTGTTTTAGAAGAATAGTAAAAATGAGACCCTGAATCAAGTTCAGGGTGACAACTTTTGGATAATAATTTTTCTCTTATAGCTAAAATTATATGCAATGTGCTCACTGGCACTGCTAACTTTTAACTGTGAACCGTAAACCGTAAACTGGTAACTATTAACTTAAATCCACTCCCGTTTGTTTCTTTACTTCTTCAGAAAATAATTGCTGAAGTCTTTTAGTCACTTTTCCAATTTCACCTCCAAAATTTAAAATTTTATCTGGAAAATGTAGATTCTTGATCGCTGTGATCTGAGTGGTAGTTCCGGTAATAAAAACTTCAGTAACCTCATCTAATGCTGAAACAAGAAGCGCTTCTTCGACAATTTCTATAGCATTGTCCTTACATAGTTGAATAAGAAAATTTCTGGTAATTCCGGGTAAAATGAATTTACCATTGGGATGTGTATAAACCCTATCGTTTTTCACAAAAAATAGCGAAGAATGCGAACCTTCAGTAAAAAAACCGTCTCTAATCATTATATTTTCAGCAAAACCACCTTTTTTTGCTTCGGTATTTGCGATAATATTGGCCATCAAGGAAACTGATTTTATATCGCAACGATGCCAACGCAGATCGTTGGAGACCACCACATTTTTAAATTGCTGCTGAAAACCTCTAAGATTGGTTTTATAGGCATACATAAGCACTGTAGCATCATATTTTTCAGGAAAATAATGCGTTCTTGGTGCCATTCCCCTACTCACCTGAATATAGATTGCTCCATTTTCCTGGTTTAATTCTGCCAGATCGATCGCTTTTAAAATTAGTGCTTCAAAATCACCAATATCGCATTTCAGTTCGACTTCATTTAAAGAATATTTTAATCGGTCTAAATGTTCTTTCAGCAAAAATAGCTTTCCACTATAAAAAGGAATGACTTCGTAAATGCCGTCACCGAATAAAAAACCACGATCAAAAACAGAGATTTTCGCCTCTTCAGGCTTTAACCATTCTCCGTTTAAATAGACTTTGCTGGGGTAAGTTAGCTTCATATCATAATGCAAAACCTAAAAATAGACTTTTGGAGGCTATAAAAAAACTGCCCCGGAAAAAATTTTCACGAGGCAGTGTTTTCAATCTTAAAAAGATATTTTTTGCTAAGTCTTTTAAAGTTCTCTCAAAAATCAAGAACCATGGATTAATTAAAACTTGAAAGAAGGCGGTGCATTTTCAGGTTTACTTCCCCAATTTTTATTTGCTTTTTTGCCCATTTTTAAAACTAAAGTTCCGCCATTTTCTAAATCTTTATGTGTAAACCAAGGCTTATCTAAGCTTTTACCATTTAAAGTTGCACTTTGGATATACTTATTTTCTTCAGCAAAATTCTCTGCAATAATGGTAAAAGTGTTTCCATTTTCTAAGCTGACTTCAGATTTTTGGAAAAACGGACTTCCAATTACATAAATTGGTAATCCAGGCGTTACCGGATAAAATCCTAATTGAGAGAACACCACGAAAGAAGACATTCCACCGCCATCTTCATCTCCCGGAACTCCCATAAAATCGTTTCTAAACCAGGTATGGATTAATTTCTTAATTCGTTTTTGAGTTTTCCAGGGTGCACCGGCATAGCTATACAAATACGGGATATGCAATGATGGCTCGTTTGCCATACTAAACTGCCCTACATTACCGGTTTGATCTGGTAACTGCGTGTAAAATTCTCTTTTTCCTCTACCCATTGGCTCTGCAAAAGTAGCATCAAGATTTTCAACAAAAGCTTCTCTACCGCCCATTAGATCTATCAAATCGGCTACGTTATGCTGTACATCCCATCGATACGTCCAACCATTGTTTTCTCCATAGGTATTTCGTGCTCCAATTCCGCCTGAAAATCGATAATCAAAAGGCGTAATAAATTCACCATTCTTGTCTTTAGGATGAAAGAATTTAGTCTCTGTATTGAATAAATTACGATAATTAAGTGCCTCTTTTTTAAATTTCGCAAAATCTGTTTTATGATCTAATTTATTGGCCAATACCGCCAAGCACCACTCATCGTAAGCAGTTCCCAAAGTTACGGCCACAGGCTGTCGTTTTTCGAATCCGCTAACTTCAGGAATCGTTTCTTCTTCACCTTCTCTTAAGCCCGGAATAAACCCATGCTCTTTGTAAAAATCATCTAACTCTCCCGCAGGTTTGCCAGACCATGGTGCTAATGTTTTTTCAGTAATCGCTGCTTTTGATGCCTGAAAGGCTTTTTCAAGATCAAAATTATTAAGTCCTTTTTCTGAAGCATCCAGAATGGTTGCCACGCCGTGATTAGAATTCATTCTTCTACTGTCTCCGGTAACTTCTGGGAAAGTTGGCAACCAGTTATGATCCATTTGCTCTGCCATTAAAATGAATGAATGGATGATATCTTCTTCCTGTTTAGGATCTAGCAAAACACGAAGTGGGTGATGCGCTCTGTACGAATCCCAAATCCAATCGTCTGTATAAAATGCTCTACCATTGTCATCATGCACCTGCCCATCAAAAGCGCTGTAGTACCTTCCATCTTCTGAAATACAAACCGGTCGCTCATAAGAGCGATAAAGCGATGTATAAAAAACATTTTTATCGGCTTCACTACCGCCTTCAACCTGCATTTTCCCTAAAGCTTCATCCCAAATTTCCTTCCCTTCTTCTTGTAATTTGGCTAGCGTTTTACCTTTAACTTCTCTCAGGTAATTCGATTTAGCTTGTTGCTCATTAATAAAAGATACACCGTATGGCAATTCTAATTGCGATTGCGACTTAGAGAAACTTAATACGATACTTGCATTTCTACCTTCAGCTTTAGTACCTAAACTAAGCTTTGCGTTTTCAGCTAAAACCTGAACTTTTTCCGGCTTTTGCTTCGGAATTAAATAGATATAAATTTTGGTATTATTTCCTATAATCTGATATCCCGAAATAGCCTCGCCATCCCAACTTAACATTCCGTTTCTTGAATTCAGAATAAGATGACTTTCTTTTTCTTTTTCAAACTGAATAATGTACTTAGCCGATTGTGAGGATAAACCATAATCTACAGTTGTTTCCTGCTCATCAAGATAAACATGATAACTATAAGGATGAATTTCCTCTAAATCATAACTAAATTTTATTACTGGTTTAAGATCTGAAAGTTCTCCCTGAAACGGACTCAAATTAAACGCTGAGCTTCCACGATGGCTGGTAATTATTAATGGTAGCCCATTTAGTAGATCGCCATTATAATCTGAACGCTCTGGATATACACGCAACAAACTATTGGGCATGTGTATCGTTGGATACGTTGGCACCAGTAAATGGCTAATATTACCCATATATGGGTTTACATATTCTGCCGGACTCTTTTCTTTAGCAGATTGTGCAAAAGAAGAAAAACCCGTTACCAGCATAAACAGTACTGGTAACGAGTTATTTTTAAAAAATTTAATCATTAGGTTAGGGTTAAATAGAATTATTCGGTTTCTTTTAAAAGTTCTTTTACTGCGGTTTGCAGCTGTGGATCTTCACCATTTAAAAATTGGTTATAAGGTAAAGCTACTTCGATATCCGGTTGTAATTCCATATTCTCGGTTGGTACGCCTTCTGCTCCAATAGTGGCCACCATAGGAATTCCAAAAATGATCGAAGGATCTATTTGTCTTTCCCACCAAACTGCTGTACCGGTACCGGCTACAGGCATTCCTACCAGTTTACCAATTCCGTTTTGCTTGTACACGTAAGGGAAAATAAAAGCATCACTATAGTTTCCTTCACTCATTAAAACAATGCTAGGTTTCGTCCAACGAGCCATTGGCTCACCACCACTAATCACTTCTCCCTGAGGCGCGAATTTTAGATATTCTTCTCCGCTTAAAAAAGTATTAAGATCGTCGTGTAACCAACCACCGCCATTAAAACGGGTGTCTACCACAAGACCTTCTTTTTCTAAATTCTTACCAAGAGCATTTTCGAAAACATCTCTAAAACTTCCGTCATTCATTCCCTGGATATGTACGTAACCCAGTTTTCCACCACTAAGACTATCGGTTTTACGCTCCATAGTTCTTACCCAACGTTTGTACATTAAACTACGAATAGATCCTTCTGAAACCGGCTTAATAGTTTCTTCGAAAGTTGAATTACCGCTTTTGATCGTTAGCAGTGTATTTTTATCCTGAATATTATTTAAATACTTATTCCAGTTTTCATTAGATTCGATGTTTTTACCATTGATTTTGGTAATAATATCACCTGCTTTTATTTTACTATCGGCATTATCTAAAGGACCTCCTGAGATAACTTCGGAAATTTTAATTCCGTCACCCATATAAGATTCGTCATACAGCAATCCTAAAGATGCGGTGTGATCTCCGTTAGCTCCTGAAGCATAATAACGCCCACCGGTGTGCGAAGCATTTAATTCACCTAAAAGTTCACTTAACAATTCCTGAAAATCATAGTTGTTATTGATGTGCGGCAAAAACTTGGCATATTCATCATGGTACATTTGCCAATCGATCCCATGAATTTCTGGATCATAGAATTTCTTGGTTACCTGTCTCCACATGTGGTTAAACATATATTCTCTTTCTGCAGCGGCATCTATAACCATATCTCCGTTAATAGCTATATTATCTACTTTACCACTCTCGGCATCCACTTTTACCAGCCTGCCATTATTACTTAAAAATAATGATTTTCCATCTTCGCTAATTTCGATTCCGCTTGGCGAACCACCCATTTTAGCTAAGATATTAGTTTCTCTTGTTCTAGGCTCGGTTACCCATAGATCATATCCTTTCTCGAAAGAAGCCAGGTAAAAAACCTTACTAGCATCTTTATTTAGTACATAATCACTAATGCTGGCCGAATTAATCGTAAGTTTTACTTTACGAATATCCAGATTATCAAAATCGAGTTTTAAAGGCTCGTCTTTTTTATCATCTTTCTTCTTTTTAGACTTTTTATCGTCTTCTTCAGCTTTTTCCTTTTCTTCCTTCTCCTTTTTCTCACGCTCTTCTACAAGCTTGAATTCCTCTTCGCTTAAAGTGTAACGATCGTAAGCTTTTTGGTCGAAAAATACTGCGTAAATATCCTGTTCTGTACTTCCCTGTAATGCTAAAGATTTTCTACCTTCACGACTACTTGCAAAAGTCATCATCTTACCATCCATTGCCCATTTGGCATTCGATTCTCCAAATCCGCTATTTACAGGATGAAAAATTTCACCACTACCATCAGCTTTGATCAAGGCGGTATTATTAAGGAAGAAATATCCTTTTTGATCGTCTACCATTAACCAGCGACTATCTGGACTCCATTGAAAAGACCAGTCTCCATCGCTGTAAGAATGATTTCTACCTTCAGGAAGAATAACTGTTTTCTTGCCCGATTTTAGATCCATTACCTTTAGAATATTTCGTTCCTCTACAAAGGCGATTTTGGATGAATCTGGAGCTATTTTTGCCTGAAATTCTTCAGCTTCAGTGTTAATTAAAGGCTTAATATCAACAATGGTTGAAGCATAGAAATACTCTTCCTGAGGGCGATTTAATGTCGCTTTATATACATTCCAGCTACCATCCTGCTCCCCGGAAAAAATAAGTTCTTTACCGTTTGGCGACCAGCTGATCATTCGCTCCTGCGTAGAGGTATTGGTGATCCTTTTGGTACGAGAATCGTCTACACCGGTTACAAAAACTTCCCCACGGTTTACAAAAGCGATCTCTTTGTTATTCGGACTAACAGCAAACTCGGTTACACTGTTTATATCCATATTTTTGATAGCCTCGAAAGCAGCATCGTCTAAAACTTTAATTGCTAGTTTTTCAGGCTCAGATCCTGGCATCATGGTATACACTTCGCCTTTCCAGGAAAAAGCAAGTTTATCGTTATCTGAAATACTTAAATGACGAACCGGAAAATCTTTAAAATTTGTCAGTTTTTCTTCGGAACCAGAATCAAGGCTTTTCACGTAAAGATTTTGTGTACCGTCTTTTTCATTTAGGTAAAACACTTTTGAAGCATCTGCACTAAAAACCGGCTCGCGATCTTCACCTTCAAAATCACTAATTTGTTTGTAAGAATCATTTTCTACATCATACAACCAAATATCCCTGGTCACTGCTGAAGTATGATGTTTTCTCCAGGCATCCTCGTAACCTTTTCTATCCTGAAATACCAAATTTTCTCCATCATTACTAAAATGAGCTTCTTCAGCTCCCGCAGCGGTAAGCAATTCTGGTCTTCCTCCTTTTACAGGAATGGTATATAAATTTTGAAATAATCCGGGATTAGGAAATCTTACGCTAGAGGCCGGTGCATTACGACCACTTCCGTAGAGAATTTTATCATCCTGTGGTGCAAAATCGTATGGGTAATCATTGGCACTATTAAAAGTTAATCTTGTTGGTGTACCGCCAGTTGCCGGCATAGTATATACATCAAAATTCCCATAGCGATCACTGGCAAAAGCAATACTTTTACCATCGTTACTCCAAACAGGACGCATATCGTAAGCATCGCCTGTAGTTATCGCAATAGCTACACCACCACCGCTACTTACACGATAAAGGTTACCCATATATCCAAAAACAATGGTCTCACCATTTGGAGAAATCGAAGGATATCGTAGCCATTTTGCATTTTCTTGTGCTGAAACTGCCACACTAACAAGCAATAGCATTATCAGCAAGTAAAATTTTTTCATAAAGTGATTGAATTTAGTTTAGAAAAATTTTTAGAGTGCCACTAAGATACTAACAATCGCTAACTTTAAGGCTATAAAAAACCCATCGAAACTTTCGTTAAGATGGGTTCTATCTTATTAATTTTTAGGCGAGTTTTTAAATAGCACTATATTCTATTAAAATTTCATCATTTTGGTCGTATAGAATTAATTCTCCTTCATCATTATAAGTGTAATACCAACCGAAAGGATAACCTGAAACTTTAAATTTATCTACAGCATCTTTTTCTATTTTTTCCAGAAGAATTCTGCTTTCAAACCTCAAGAAATAAAAATTTTGATCTTCCAGTTTTACTAATTGAAAGTTTCCACCTGTTTTTTGGCTTTTAAATGCCTGATTTTGCCATTCTCCAATAACATCCAAAACCTCTAAATCTTTTCTGATTTTGTATTCTAAAAATAACCTTTCAAGCCTTTTTACCAAATCATCTTCAGCGGGCATTTCTGCCAACTTTTCTAATAAATAAGCATACCTACTTTCCTGATTAACTAAAGAATAATCATAAGCAGAAAGAGATAGCGATTCTAATGTGTAACCAGGGTATCTCTTTTTAAATCTTTTAATTATTTCTTCATTTGCAATCAAAGACCAAAAAGCAAGATTCATTTTGGCATCATGGTTATGCACTAAATTAAGTATTGGTACGAAAGTACTGCTTGTTTTAGTACTTAATACATATCCTTTATTTCCATGTATCTGAAAAAGCAAAGAAGTTCTAATCATATTATCCACAGAAATTGAGTCATGCTTAAACCTATCTTCAGTCTTAACTAAAACCTTCTGATCTAATTCGTTGATTTTTTTCCAATAATCAGCAATTTCATCGTCCGTTTTTAAAGCTTTTATTTCTTCACGATATGCTTCTGTTGGAATTTGACCAAAGCAATTAAAACTTAAGGTACAAATGATAAGAAAAGTTAAAATTCGAAGCATTTTAATATAATTTTTTTTTGAAATTCAATTAGGAAACATCCTCCAAAAATTGAGTTATAAGTATATTTCTATAATTTTAAAATATTATTTTAATTCGCACCAAAATAATTATGCAAACCTAATAACCAGCCTTGTTCGTAATACCTGATAATACTTATAAGTATTGCAGAAATGATAACATAGATCCAATTATACTTTTTGATCTTAACAAAATATGCGCCTAAAAGACCCAATATAAGTACCGGAAACGCCATAATTAGATTAGCATAAAGCCATGCGCCCTGAAAAACGGCCAGTATTTTCATGATCACATAAAACAGACAGTATATAAATATAAGTTTGGTAAATATAATCAGGTATCGTTGTGCCATTACTTAGAATAGTCTTTTGGTGGTTTACGTTGCTGCGATTCCTGCTCGTAAGCATAAGCCCAGCGTAATAAATTTTGTTCAGAATAAGGAATAGAAATAAAAGTTAAACCTTTAGGTTCCCCAATATCGTCATAGCCCATAGGTACAGTGATCGCAGGATATTCTGCAACCGCAGCAAAGCCGGCATGATAATTATTTATCGAAAGAATCCCATCCAGATCATACTCTTTCATCGGGATATCGAAAAATCGTTTTCCGCGTATTTTAAGGGTATCTTTTATTGCCTGAAATTCTTCTGCTGAAGCGGTATCCTTTACAATTCCTTCAAACAATCCCTGCCCGTAAGGAGCACGTTGCACTGAATCTTCAACATTAAAAGCCATTATATCTTCTACAGATCTTACATCTACTCTTTTGCCATAACGTTCTAAATAAGCAGGAAGGTCTTTTTTCATATCAAGATTTAATAATCTTAGAAAATTAGCTAATTTAATATCTTCAGCCTCAAATTCGACGATTTGAGCTCCAACTTTTTTAAGTTCATTAATTGCTCTATTATATAAAGAATCTTCAGTAAGTTCTTTTATCACACCTAACCTTACTCCGCGCAAACTAGTGGTATCAGTTAAAGCCGAATAATAATCTGTAGTCACTTTAATAGAATCAGCAAAAACTTTCGCGTCGCTCGTATCTCTTCCCGCCATAGCACTTAACAAAATAGCATTATCCATAACGGTTTTTGTCATTGGCCCCGGAGTATCTAAGGTGCTTGAAATAGGAACAATTCCCGTTCTACTTAAAAGTCCGATTGTTGGTTTTAATCCCACCAAACTATTCTGACTGGATGGTGAAAGTATAGATCCTGAAGTTTCAGATCCTACTGCCAAAGGAGCGAAATTAGCAGCCACTGCAACACCACTACCAGAGCTGGAACCTCCAGTATCAAAAAACCTACGCCCGTAAGGATTTAAAGTTTGCCCTCCTACTGCAGAATATCCACTAGGACATCCTTTACAGAAAAAATAAGCCCATTCACTAAGATTTGCTTTACCTAAAATAATTGCTCCGCTACTTTCTAATTGATTCGTGATAAAAGCATTAGGTGTTGTATTTCCTTGCAGCGCTACAGCTCCGGCCGTTGTTGGCATCGTAGCTGTATTAATATTATCTTTTAGCAATACCGGTATCCCATAAATAGGACTTTTATTCTCGGTATTTTTATAATTTCTATCCTTTAAACGAGCTTCGGTTAACACATCTGGATTAATCGCTATTACAGAATTTAAAGAAAGTTCATTTTCACGATCTAACTTTCGCATTCTATATAAATAAAATAGAGTAAGCTCTTCGTAGGTAAGTTCTTCTTTTGCGATCGCACTTTGTAATTCTGTCACAGATTTTTCAAGAATTAACGATTTTAAACTATCGTATTTCTTTTCTGTAACTTTATAGAGTTCGATTTCAAACGGAGACCAAAGCACGTCATTCTCGATATATTTAGAATCTAAAACCTTAAATTCTAGCATTACATCTCCCTGATATTCGCTAGTACCAGTTGAATCTGAAACTACAATTTCCTGAGAATCCTTATTACTTTCTTTATCTTTTTTACAGCCTATGATGGCCAATATTCCGCACAAGAATAAGATCTTTTTCATATGGGGTGGTTAGTTGGTTAATATTGGTTAGTTTATTTGTATGTTCTAATGAACAAATCTTATTCAAATTATATTTTCTTCGGAGTAAACTACCTAGGTGCAAGTCCATAAGGCATTCATTCGAAACAAATTTTTAATTTCGAGGCAAGCCTCGGAGTATTATAAGCTTTGGCAGTGCCGATAAAATAGTTTTTAAAACACTAATATATTTCCGAAAAATAATCATTTCTGAAAATGAGTTGCAATCAAAAAAACTTCAGAAATCTATAAAAACTGAAATGATAATATCTTAAACCTGTAAAAAATACTAGCTTAAAATCGATAAAATAAGCAAAGATTATTTGAAAAAAGAATCTACAAATTCAAATTTATTGAACACCTGAAGATCTTCTACACGTTCTCCTACACCTATATATTTTACCGGAATTTGGAACTGGTCGCTAATACCAATCACTACACCACCTTTTGCAGTTCCATCCAGCTTGGTTACGGCTAGAGAGGTAACTTCAGTAGCGGCGGTAAATTGCTTAGCCTGTTCAAAAGCATTTTGCCCGGTAGAACCATCTAAAACTAAAAGTACTTCATGTGGTGCATCTGGAATTACTTTTTGCATCACTCTTTTTACTTTAGAAAGTTCTTTCATAAGATTTACCTTATTATGTAATCTTCCCGCGGTATCAATAAGTACTACATCGGCATCCATTTTTACAGCGCTTTGCACAGTATCAAAAGCTACAGAAGCAGGGTCACTTCCCATAGATTGTTTGATAATGGGTACATCTGTACGTTCTGCCCAAACCTGTAATTGATCTATCGCTGCTGCTCTAAAGGTATCGGCTGCCCCTAAAACTACTTTTAATCCGCGACTTTTAAATTGATTGGCAAGTTTACCAATAGTCGTTGTTTTACCAACTCCATTTACCCCAACCACCATCATTACATAAGGCTTTTTAGCTGGAACAGTAAAATCTGTTGCATTACCAGAATTGGTTTCAGATAGTAAACCTGCAATTTCTTCGCGTAGAATCTGGTTAAGTTCGTCTGTACCTAAATATTTATCTTTAGCTACTCGATCTTCAATTCGGTTTATAATTTTAATTGTTGTAGCAACACCCACATCACTACTTACCAGAACATCTTCAAGATCATCTAAAACCTCATCATCTACTTTAGATTTTCCGGCTACAGCTTTACTCATTTTGGAGAAAAAGCTGGTCTTACTTTTTTCTAGCCCTTTATCGAGAGTTTCTTTCTTTTCTTTTGAAAAAATCTTTTTAAATAAACTCATTTTTGATTGTTAGTTTTAATGAGAATAGTCCTAACTAAAAAAAGGACTTTGTAATTAGGGGTAAATATACATAAAAAGAAAAAGCCGTCCAGATAACAAATCAGGACGGCCTTTTAAAAAAATTATAAATTTTTTATTCGATTACTTTTTAAGATAATCGTTAACTTCTTCAGGAGCCATAATAGCTTCAACGAAAGTATATGCACCTGTTTTAGGAGATTTAACCATTTTAATAGCTTTGGTTAATCTCTTAGATCCTGTTTGTAATGCTGCAACTGATTTCTTTGCCATGACTCAAATTATTTAATCTCTTTATGAACCGTCATTTTTTTCAAGATTGGGTTAAATTTCTTTAACTCCATTCTATCCGGTGTATTCTTTTTATTCTTCGTAGTAATGTATCTTGATGTACCTGGTTGACCAGAAGCTTTATGCTCGGTACACTCTAAAATAACCTGTACTCTGTTTCCTTTCTTTGCCATCTTAATTTGTTTTTATAAGTAAAGGATTATTTTTGAAGAAATCCTTTTGCTCTAGCCTCTTTAATAACGGCAGAGATTCCTTTCTTGTTAATATTTTTAAGCGCAGAGGTAGACACTTTTAAAGTGATCCATTTATCCTCTTCAGGAATAAAAAAACGTTTCTTTACCAGGTTAGCGTTAAATTTACGCTTGGTTTTATTCATTGCGTGAGAAACATTGTTCCCAACCATCGCTTTTTTACCTGTAAGTTCACAAACTCTTGACATTGCTCTATACTTTATCTCGTTATTTCAAAACAGGGTGCAAATTAACGATTTTTATACCTAATTCACAACACATTCTGTAAAAAAAATTTACGATATTATTTTCGTTAATATTGAGTATGAAATTATTGACTAATTTCCGCCTATTTATGGCTATAAATCTCATCTAACACCAGCTCCATACATTTATTAACAGCCTTCCCCACAACCTTATCTCGATGATTACCAAAATTAAATTCTCTGGCAAATACATCATCTGGTGTAGCAATTGCTAAAACAACGGTACCAACATCTGCATCGCTATCTCCTTTAGACGGCCCTGCATTTCCTGTTGTAGCGATAGCATAATCGGTTTGGTATAAAGCTTTTACTTTTCTAGCCATTTCACAAGCTACTTCATTACTTACTACAGAATTTTTATCGATAAGATCTTGGGATACTCCCAGAATATTCACTTTAGCTTCAGTAGCATACGCAACCACGCTTCCTTTAAAGAAAGATGAAGAACCAGCATATTTGGTAAATATAGAAGCTAACCTTCCTCCTGTAAAACTTTCAGCAGTAGCCAGGCTGGCATTTTTTTCTTTTAATAAATTACCAATCTGAACTTCTATAGGATCTTCTTCCTCTACTCCTTTTATTATATCTCCAATAATCTGGCAAAGTGAAGTAATTTGATCATCCACTTCCTGTTCCATTTTTTCAGGATCACTACCTTTTGTACTTAAGCGTAAACGTACTTTACCCAAATTTGGCAAATAAGCCAAGCGTATATGAGCCGGTAAAGCTTCTTCCCAGGATTCAATTTTTTCAGCAATAGCACTTTCCCCCATCCCGAAAGTCAGCACTGTTTTATGCAAAATAAAAGGTCTTTTAAAGCGTTGTCTTATTCTTGGAATCACCTCATCCTGCATTAATGCTTTCATCTCGTAAGGCACGCCCGGCATAGAAATAAAAACAGTATCGTCTTTTTTTAACCACATCCCGGGAGCAGTCCCAAAGCTATTCTTTAAAACCTCTGCTTTAGAAGGCACCAACGCCTGCATTCTATTAAGATCTGAAATTGGAGTATCGATATACTTTTTAAAAAGTTCTTCGACATGCGCCAAAACCACTTCGTCTTTTACCAGCGTATCATTAAAAAATTCGCAAAGACATTTTTTGGTAATATCATCTTTAGTAGGCCCAAGCCCGCCAGTAATAATTACGATATCTGCTCTTTTCTGGGCTTCGCTTAGCGTGGTTAAAATATGGTTCCATTCATCCTCTACTGAAGTTATTTGATGAACACTAACCCCTATTTTATTTAGTTCTTTGGCGATGTAAGCCGAATTGGTATCTACAATCTGGCCGATAAGAATCTCGTCCCCAATTGTTATAATCTCTGCGTTCATTACAGATTAAAGTCTTCTTTTAATTCTACACAAACCTGCTCTACCTTAGCTGTTATTATTTTTGCAGCTTTTGGAGCATCGTCTTGGTTTTTCCCTTGTTTAGACCATTGCTCGATAATCGTTATTTCAGGCATTAGTTCTAAACCAAATAACTTTAGATTTGGTTTCATTTTATGGGCAAAACTGTAGGCAAGATTTGCGTTTCCATTATCTATAGCTTCATTCATCGCGGCAACATCTGGTGGGATCTCTTCAAGAAAAGTTTGTACTACTACAAGCATAAATTCCTGATCACCGCCTGCCATTTCTTCTACATCTTTTAAATCGTAGCTACTCATGGGGTTATTTGATATTTATAGAAAAAATTTCTTCCTTTTCGATAAATCCGGTTAGATTATCTTCTGGAGCAACCGGGCCAACACCAGCCGGCGTACCGGTAAAGATAATATCTCCTATCTTTAAAGTAAAGAATGTTGAAAGATAAGCAATTAGTTCGTCAATTTTCCAAAGCATTAAAGAACTATTGCCATTTTGTACAATTTCGTCATTCTTTTTTAAACTAAAATTAATATTGTTTAAATCTGAAAACTGATTTTTATCCAGCCATTTTTCACCAATTACCGCAGCACCATCAAATCCTTTTGCTTTTTCCCAGGGAAGTCCTTTAGATTTTAGTTTTGCCTGAAGATCCCTGGCCGTAAAATCGATCCCTAAACCTATTTCGTCATAGTATTTATGAGCAAATTTGGGCTGAATATGTTTTCCTACTCGTGTAATTTTAACCAGAAGTTCTACTTCATAATGCACATCATTAGAGAAATCTGGAATAAAAAAGGGCTGTTTTTTTAATAATATCGCCGTATCTGGTTTCTGAAAAACTACTGGATCTTCTGGCTTTTCATTTTCTAACTCGGCAATATGATCGGTATAATTTCTACCTATACAAATAAGCTTCATTGCAATACTTTTAATCTGTTCTTTTAGTCTATCAACTAGTCTGTTAAGGTTATTTTGAATGCCGGTACGGGTAGCATTCCAGAAAATACTTCATTCGAATTATCTAAATAATTCATTTTTCGCCATCCATTAATGTCCTTATAATACGAATTAAAGTTTTCTCCATATTCCTCTAAAACTCCGCTAAAAACCGGCCCATATTTATGCAATTTCACATCACGATAAATAATGGTATCGTTAACACGATAATCTTTTTCTTCAAAATAACCATTTTCTTCAATAAATAAATGCTCTACAGCTACAAAAAATCCATCTTCAGGAACCAGAATTTTATAAGGAAGCATATCAATTTTACTTTTAAACTGGTTCGCCTCCTTTTGGATAATTAAACCATCGCTTAGTAAATCGTAAGAAGGTTTACCTTCATCATCTACCGCCATAATTCGCAATCTAAATTTGGCACTACCATAAAGTGTTTTTTCTACGGAAAAATAACGGACTTCAATATCTTTTATAAAACAACCTTCATCAAACTTTTCCGGCTTATCATAATGTCTGGCAACGATACTCGGATATTGCCCGCCGCTAAAATTACCAAGCCCAATGATTTCTTTACGCCGAAAATCGTTAATTCTTTGTCGTTTTTTTTCTTTTATGGTATATAAGCGAACTTCAGCTAAATGATCTACAGAAGGTTTTAATCGAATTACTTTTCCCTTTAATTCCTTTAACTGCGCATATTTAGATTCGTAACCTACATAACTAAATTTAACATCGGCATCTTCACTTATATCTTTTACTACAAAAGAATACCTACCTTCTTTATCTGTAGAAATTCCTATTTTTTCTTCCTCTAAAACAATATTTACGTAAGGTAACGGCTCTAAAGTTTCAGCATCTACCACCTGCCCCACTGCTCTTTGCCCAAGAGCGCTCACAGAAATAAACAGAAAAAAAGGAAGCAGAAGCCGCATTTTTAAAGTTTTGTATTCAGCTTACGCAATTTTATCGCGGTTAATACTTTCTTGGTATATAGTGGAAAATCGGCATTCTGTAACCAACCAAAATAACCGGGTTCCTTTTCTAAAACCTCTTCTACAAGCTTTCCTTTATATTTTCCAAAAGAGAAAACTTCCTCTCCTTTTTTATTGAAGCTTATAAAACCGGCAAAATCTGCAAAATTCTTGCGAGCACTATATTGCGACAACCACTTAATATCATTCTCTAAATCCTCGTATTTATCTAGCTGAGATTTTAAAACTTCGTAAGTCGCTTCAGTATCTGCAGCGGCACTGTGCGCATCGATAAGATCTTTTCCGCAGTAAAACTTGAAAGCGGCAGCTAAAGTTCGCTGCTCTTTTTTATGGAAAATCGTCTGCACATCTACAGCAAGCATATTCTTCATATCAAAATCGATATCTGCACGTAGTAATTCTTCAGCCAAAAGTGGTATATCAAAACGATTGGAATTATAGCCTCCAAGATCACAACCTTTTATCATGTCGTAGATTTGCTTGGATAATTCTTTAAAAGTCGGCTCGTTCGCCACTTTCTCGTTCGAAATTCCGTGAATAGCAATAACCTCTTTTGGAATCTCCATTTCTGGATTTACCAACCAGGTTCTACTTTCTTTGTTTCCGTTAGGATATACTTTTAATATCGCTATTTCTACAATCCTATCTTTGGCAAGGTTCGTTCCGGTGGTTTCCAGATCGAAAAAACAAATAGGCTTTGTAAGCTTTAATTCCATCTTTTAAGGTTTGATTTTTCTTACAGCAATATAAAAAGAAAACCGGAATCGCCCCATAAAAAGCAATCCCGGTTTCTCTTTATATACATTAATTTTATATTTCTCTATTCTTATCGAAGCCTTCTAAGTATTGAGCTACACGTTGTACAAATTGCCCACCTAGCGCACCATTTACAACACGATGATCGTAACTGTGAGATAAGATCATTTTATATCTAATCCCGATAAAATCACCTTCTGGAGTTTCAATTACCGCAGGCATTTTTCTAATTGCACCTAAAGCCAGAATCCCTACCTGAGGCTGATTGATAATTGGCGTTCCCATAATACTACCAAATGTACCTACATTGGTTACCGTATAGGTTCCACCCTGAATATCATCTGGTTTTAGCTTATTTTGTCTTGCTCTATTTGCCAGGTCGTTTACCGCCTTGGCCATTCCTACAAGGTTTAATCGATCTGCATTCTTAATTACCGGAACAATAAGATTCCCATCTGGAAGCGCTGCCGCCATCCCTAAATTGATGTTTTTCTTTTTGATTACCTTATCTCCATCTACAGAGATATTGATCAATGGGAAATCACGGATAGCCTTAGCTACAGCTTCCATAAATATTGGCGTAAATGTTAGTTTTTCGCCTTCTTTTTTCTGAAAAGCTTCCTTATGCTTGCTTCTCCAATTCCAGATATTGGTTACATCTACTTCTATAAAAGACTGTACATGGGCTGAAGTTTGCACACTATCGATCATGTGCTTACTAATCATTTTCCCCATACGGCTCATTTCAATAATCTCGTCTTCTCCTGAAGTCACTACATTCTCCTGATTTTTAAAAGCAGGTTCTAAATGATCTGATTTTGAAGTAGTATTGTTAGCGGTTGAAGGTTTTGACTTGCTTCCACGATCTTCTACATAAGCTAAAATATCATCTTTAGTAACACGACCATCTTTACCGGTACCTTTAACGGTTTCCAACTCTTCCAGGCTAATATTCTCTTCTTTAGCAATGTTTTTTACTAATGGAGAATAAAAACGATCTGAATCTGAATAATCTGAACTTCCTACAGTTTCCTTCGCCGTTTCTACTGCGGCTTCAGCTGCAGCTGCATGTAGCTCTACTTCCTCAGCATCTGCTTGGCTATCTTCATCAGTTTCATTTTCTTCAAGATCGATATCCAAATCCTCTTCCTGGGCTACGTCACCTTCGGTTTCAATAATAGCAATCGTTTGACCAACTTCAACTACATCATCTGCCTCAAAAAGTATTTCTACAAGCTTACCATCTACTTCACTTGGCACTTCGCTATCTACTTTATCTGTAGCTATTTCCAGTACCGGTTCATCTGCTTCAATGGTATCGCCTACTTCTTTTAACCAGCTGGTTATGGTTGCCTCAGCAACACTTTCTCCCATTTTAGGTAATTTCAGTTCAAATTTTGCCATATCTATATTTGAAAGCTATTTTTTGTTATTTCGTTTGCGAATTTACTTAAATTAAAGGTTTTTAAATATTAAAAAATCAATAAAATATAAATTCACTGAAAATATTTTTACGTCTACACTTAAAAATTTACGGTGTAAAATTACAATTTCATCCTTCAACCTGAAAGCAGAAGCTTAAAGCATTTTAACTTTTTAGGCTATTTTCAAAAGGAACGCGATTGGTAATACTTCGCCCTAAAGTCACCTCATCTGCATATTCCAATTCATCTCCAACACTAATTCCCCTGGCGATGGTAGATGTTTTAACTCCGGTTCCTTCTAATTGTTTATAGATATAAAAGTTTGTTGTATCTCCTTCCATCGTGCTACTTAACGCGAAAATAATTTCCTGTATTTTACCATCTTTTACCTTTTCGATTAATGGTTTAATGGTAAGTTGCGAGGGACCAATACCATCCATAGGACTTATTTTACCACCCAAAACATGATACATCCCGCGATATTGCCCTGTATTTTCGATCGCCATCACATCGCGAATATCTTCTACAACGCAAATAAGATCTTCCTGTCTGGAAGGATTTGCACAAATATCACAAAGCTCTGTATCGCTAATATTGTAACAATTTCGGCATCTTTTTATTTCTGATCTTAATTTAGAAAGTGCTTTGCTTAGTTGTTCGGTTTGCGTTTCGGGTTGCCTTAAAAGGTGTAAAACCAATCTAAGCGCGGTACGTTTTCCTATACCGGGCAACTGTGACATTTGGTCTACAGCCTGCTCCAATAATTTCGAAGAAAAATCCATAGCCGCAAATTTACAATTTTTAAACCGATGCAAATAGTTAGTAATATGCTAAGTTTGCAAATGTTTTGGTTAAATTCGTATTTATGGAACCTATACATATTGTACTACTCATCGCACTATACTTTGGTGTTTTACTTTTAATATCATATTTCACAGGAAAAGAAGATAGTAACGAAGCCTTTTTTAAGGCTGAAGGTAAATCTCCCTGGTACATCGTAGCTTTTGGGATGGTTGGCGCCTCGCTCTCTGGTGTTACCTTTATATCGGTTCCTGGGTGGGTAAGAGATTCGCAATTTAGCTATATGCAGGTAGTAGCTGGTTATTTATTTGGTTATCTGGTGATTTCCTTCGTTTTACTACCCATTTACTACAGCCTAAATGTTACTTCAATTTATCAATATTTAAATAACCGCTTCGGAAATGTAAGTTACAAAACTGGAGCTTTTTTCTTTTTTATATCCAGAGTCTTAGGGGCTTCATTCAGACTTTTTCTAGTGGCTACCGTTTTACAGTATTTTGTCTTTGAAGCATGGAATGTGCCTTTTGTAGTAACCGTTATCTTATCGATTTTACTAATTTGGATCTATACCTCGCGCGGCGGAATTAAAACAATCGTCTGGACAGATACACTTCAAACATTATTTATGTTAGGCTCTGTAGGGATTGCGATCTATTTTGTATCGAGTGAATTAAACTGGACATTTAACGACTTTTTCTCGGCTCCAGAACTTGCTCCTTATACCAGCACATTTCATTTTGATAATTTTCTTGAAAAAGATTATTTCTGGAAAGCTTTCTTTGGAGGGATGTTCATTACCATTTGTATGACGGGCTTAGACCAGGATATGATGCAAAAGAATTTAACCTGTAAAAGCCTAAAAGATGCACAGAAAAATGTGATGTCTTACAGTCTGGTTTTTATTCCGGTAAATATCTTATTTCTATTCTTAGGAGCACTTCTTTTTATTTATGCTGAACAAAACGGAATTAGTGTTCCCGTTTTGGACGGAAAAGAAAAAACCGACCTACTTTTCCCTGAAATCGCTTTAAATGCTGAAATGGGAATTGGTCTTGCTATTATCTTTTTACTCGGCCTAATTGCTGCGGCATATTCTAGCGCCGATAGTGCTTTAACCAGTTTAACCACCAGTTTTTGTGTAGATTTCTTAAATATTGAAAAACGAGAAGCCAGCGCACAAACCAGTATAAGAAAACGTGCACATATCTTAATAAGTGTGCTTTTAGTAATCGTTATTATTGCTTTCAAATATCTACTGGACAGCAGCGTGATTGACCTCTTATTAAAAGCCGCCAGTTACACTTATGGCCCATTATTGGGACTTTTTGCTTTCGGGATTTTTACCAAAATGCAAATTAAAGATCACCTGGTTTGGATTGTTTCCTTAATATCTGTGGTTTTAACTTTCATAATAGGTAATATACCATCAGAATATCTTGGTGGTTATGTATTTAACTACGAATTACTAATCGTAAATGGCGCAATTACCTTTTTAGGCTTAATATTGATTCGTACCAAGCATCACTAAAGTACAGGCATTCTGATATTCGATATTATTCTGCTCTAATATTTTATAGAGTTCTGGATTTTCTGTTCCTGGATTAAAAATAACGCGCTTTGGATTTAGCACAACCAGATATTCATAATATTCAGGTTGATTTTTTGGACCAACGTATAAAGTTACGGTATCTATATCTTGAAAAAGATCTTTTTCTTTTGTTATATGAATCCCTTCAACCTCTCCTTCTCTTAATCCCAATGCTACAACAGGTTGTTGCTTGCTAATCAATTTTTTGATCGCCATATTAGAATATCTGGCTGGATTGGTGGAAGCTCCTATTACTAATGTTTTCTTTTTCATATTGTTAACTAACTTAAGGTAAGCCCTTAATCTCTTTTTTGAAATTTATTTTTATGTCGAAACAAAGCTTAAAAAATTTAATCTCGATTATAGAGTAAAAATACTTTTTAAAATTTACTGTAACAAGTTTACAACTTATCAGTCTTTATGGTAAGACTAGTCTAAAAATGTCGTTGCTATCTTTTTTTTGATGGTTAGAAGATAGTAATGCTTGATAAGGTTCGCGCTATTTGCAAGGCGCGAACTTTTTTCAAAATTAATTTCCAATTTCTGTAACATTAATTTTTTGACGTCGTCTATATAGTAGAAACCATTAAAATTGCAGAAATACACTTTTAGGTAATATGCAATACAAAGTATTATTTATAACAAAACACAATATTGAAAACTAACATCAATCAAAAAATGAAACAGTTATTTTTAATCATCATCGTTGCTCTAAGCACTTTTAATTCGGTCGCAAATAATGAACCTTTTGCAAGAATTTCAGGAACTATTATGGATACAGATTTACAGGAACCAATTCCTTATGCTACCATAAGTTTAAAAGATACTGAAGGCAATATCATCACCGGAACAACATCAGAAGAAGACGGGTCATTCATCATCAAAAAAGTAAAATCGGGCACATACACCCTGAACATCCAATTTATTGGCTACAAGAAATTCAGTAAAGAAATTGTAGTAGATCGTAACGGACCTATGGAATTAGGAACCATAAATCTTGATCCTGACGTAGCTGAAATGGATGAAGTTGTAGTTGTTGCCGAACGTTCTACGATCGAACAAAGAATCGACAGGAAAGTCATTAATATTGGGAAAGACCTTACCACTGCCGGAGCAAGCGCTTCAGACATTATGAACAATCTTCCTTCTGTAAACGTAGATCAGGATGGAAACATTGCTTTACGCGGAAACTCTAATGTGCGTATTTTAATTGACGGAAAACCAACAAATATGGATCCTGCTCAATTATTAAAGCAAATCCCTTCCAGCTCGATAAAAAAGATAGAATTAATCACTAATCCTTCAGCAAAATACAACCCTGAAGGAATGAGCGGGATAATTAACGTCGTTTTACATAAAAATGCAAATAATGGATTTAATGGGACTTTAAATACAGGTTTAACCTACGGTGAAAATGCACGATTTAACGGTTCTTTAGATTTAAACTACCGTCAGGGGAAATTAAATTTCTATGCAAATCTTGGAACCAACTTCGGAAAAAGAGCAAACATAAACGACATTAATCTGGTATGTAGAGATGCTACACAGTATTTAGATATGTTAAATGACAACGAGTCGTATTTATATAAAATTGGAGTAGATTATTTTTTAGACGATAATAACACTTTTAGCTTTTATACCAACCAAAACATTTTTAATGGTGGCTTAGGTGCAACAATTACCGCTACCTACCTTAATGATCCTGCAAATAACTTTGAGCAGTTTTTAGACCTGGATTTAAACAATGTAAATGCTAGTTACAACTTTGCATATAAGCATTTATTCCCAAAAGAAGGACATGAATTATTATTTGAAGCCGATTTTAATGATTTTAATGGAGACGAAGATTTTGCAGCAAATTTCAGCAATGATGCTCGCTTTAATTCTTATTCTGAAATTGTAAAAGAAGATCGATCTAATGTAATCACTAATATTGATTATTCGCTTCCTATTGGTGAAAAGGCGAAATTTGAAGCTGGAGCTGAAGCCAGAATCTTAACTAATACCGAAGATTACGATACTAACAACCCGGCTGCACAAAATTCAGATTACGATTACGATAGAAATATTTACTCCTTATACAGTACGTTTGGACAAACTTTCGAAAAATTCTCTTACCAGTTAGGAGCCCGATTAGAAAGTTTTAATATCGATGCTGAAGTAAATGGAGAAAACGTGTTTAGCGATGATTATGTAACGCTTTACCCTTCAGGATTTTTCAACTATACGCCTAACGAGAAAAACAGCTACCAGGTTAGTTATAGCCGTAGAATAGATCGACCAAGTTTAGGACAGGTTAGCCCTGTAAGAGAGGTAAGCACCCCAACAATCACAGTAGTAGGTAACCCAAATTTACAACCACAATTCACAAATTCGGTTGAATTCAATTATACCAGAAAACTTAAAAACGGTAGTTTTACCGGTGGTGTTTTCTTCAGAAATATAAACGATAACATTAACCAGTTGATCGAAGAAGATCCTACAGATCCTGCAAGCTTAATTATCTCTTTCGCAAACTTTGATGATACAAACGCCTACGGAATCGAACTTTCTTCGAACTATAAATTTACAGATTGGTGGAGTGCAAACGGAAGTTTAGAATTATACCAGCAAACACAAAGCGGAATTGTAGGAACCAGTTTTGTTGAAGTAGATAACACGGTTTATACCGCAAGAGTAAACAACAGTTTTAGCGTAACCGAAGATTTAACCCTACAATTATTCGGATTTTACAGAGGGCCAAGTGAAGAACTTCAGTTTAACAATGAAGATGTATTTTTTGCAAACATTGGTGGTCGCTACACCTTCCTAGATAAAAAAGCAACGCTTAGCTTAAACTTTAATGATGTTTTTGGAACCCAGGAATACAGGTTTAGTACCACACTTCCTTACGAGCAGAACGGATATTTTAAAAGCGAATTCCAAAATGTATATGTAGGATTTAGCTATCGTTTTGGAGGAAACAATGGAAAAAAACTAAAAAGAAAACAAAGAGATAACGATGAAGCCCAGGGTGGCGGAATGTTTTAAGGAAAACAAATTATATCATTTTAAATAAAAATTTGTTTGTTTAGCCAAAGAAAAGCCTGAAGTAAAAACTTCAGGCTTTCATATTTTCATAAGTTAATATTCTATAAATTAAGAATACATTTTATCGCGTTGCTCCTTTATTTTAGGATCACTCATATACTCATCGAAAGTTAAGTAACGATCTATCACTCCTTTTGGAGTAAGCTCGATAATACGGTTTGCAACAGTTTGCGCAAATTCGTGATCGTGCGTAGTAAGCATTACAGTTCCTTTAAAATTCTTAAGTGAATTGTTAAAGGCAGTGATCGACTCCAGATCCAGGTGGTTTGTTGGCTCATCTAACATCAATACGTTTGCTCTCATCATCATCATTCGGCTTAGCATACAACGTACTTTTTCTCCTCCAGATAACACATTACTGGTTTTTAAAGCTTCCTCGCCACTAAACAACATTTTACCTAAGAAACCTCTAATATAAACTTCTTCTCTTTCTTCTTCGGTTTTAGCATATTGTCTTAGCCAGTCTACCAAAGTAAGATCGTTATCAAAATACTCTGAGTTATCTAACGGAAGGTATGATTGTGAAGTAGTAACTCCCCAGGTATATTTTCCTGCAACAGGCTCTTCTTTACCGTTTATAATTTCATAGAAAGCAGTAGTAGCACGGCTATCTCTAGAAAACACAACGATTTTATCTCCTTTTGAAAGATTAATATCTATTCCGCTAAAAAGCGTTTCTCCTTCTATAGAAGCTTCTAATTTTTCAATATTTAAAATCTGGTCTCCAGCCTCACGATCTCTGTCAAAAATAATTGCAGGATAACGACGGCTTGAAGGCTTAATTTCTTCGATATTTAACTTATCGATCATCTTTTTACGAGATGTAGCCTGCTTAGATTTCGCCACGTTTGCACTAAAACGCTGAATAAATTCCTGTAATTCTTTCTTTTTCTCTTCAGCTTTTTTATTCTGTTGCGCTCGTTGTCTTGCCGCTAATTGAGAAGATTCGTACCAGAAAGAATAGTTACCGCTAAAGTGATTAATTTTCCCGAAGTCGATATCAGAAATATGCGTACAAACAGCATCAAGGAAGTGACGGTCGTGAGATACAACGATCACCGTATTATCATAATTTGCCAAGAAATTTTCTAACCAGTTTATCGTTTCGTAATCCAGATCGTTGGTAGGCTCATCCATAATAAGCACATCAGGATTTCCAAAAAGTGCCTGTGCTAATAACACACGTACTTTTTGTTTACCATCTAAATCTTTCATTAATGTGTAATGAAGATCTGTTTTTATACCAAGGTTAGATAATAATGAAGCAGCAGCACTATCGGCATTCCATCCGTCCATTTCTTCAAACTGCACCTGCAACTCCCCTATTCTATCTGCATTCTCATCAGAATAATCTGCGTATAGCGCATCAATTTCAGTCTTAATTTCAAAAAGCGGTTTATTTCCTCTTAAAACCGTTTCTAAAACGGGATAATCATCGTAAAGATTGTGATTTTGCTCCAGTACAGACATACGTTTGCCAGGCTCTAAATGAACGTGACCAGACGTAGGATCTGATTTTCCTGATAAAATTTTTAAAAATGTAGATTTTCCGGCACCGTTTGCACCAATAATCCCATAACAATTCCCTTCAGTAAAAGTTGTGTTCACTTCATCGAAAAGAACTCTTTTACCAAACTGCACCGAAAGATTTGAAACTGAAAGCATAAATTATTCTAAATTTTTCGCAAAAGTAGTATATATTGCACACTTTCTAAAAGATTAACGTTTAGAAAATTCCTTTTAACTCGTGGTTAACATTCAAAATTTTAAGCACATTTTATATTTGCTGATTAGTTGAAAGATTTATTTAGGTTATGAGATTATATTTATTTGGATGAGAAAATTTTTACTGTTAAGTATTATTTCTTCTTTGTTTTCGCTAGTAGGTTGTATAGACAACAGTACCAACGATGCTAAAGTATACCTTGGCGGTAAAATTGTAAATCCAAATTTAAGGTATATTATCTTATCTAAAGATCAAGAACTTATAGACACCTTATCCCTAAATAATAACAATCAGTTTGGGGAATATCTAGAGAATATCACTCCCGGAATTTATACTATACAGCACAATCCAGAAAATCAGGTAGTGTATTTGGAGCCCGGTGATAGTATTATGGTTTGGGTAAATACCTACGATTTTGATCAGTCTCTTAATTTTAGTGGCCGCGGAAGTAAAGAAAGTTCATTTTTACTGGATCTTTTTCTTCGGAATAGAGCAAATAATGATTTAGTGCTGAATTATTATAAAATTAAGCCTGAAGATTTTGAGCACATTAGCGATTCTATCCACAATCAAAGATTACAAGAATTTGAAGAAAATACGGCTAAAAATGATCTAAGCGAAACCTTTAAAAAAATTGCTCGCCAAAGTATCGATTATGAGTTCTACGATCTTCGTGAACGTTATACTTATCTTATAAAAAAATACTATCCAGAATTCACCAAACTAATTCCAGACGGTTTTAACGATTATCGAGACTCTATAGATTTTGATAACGAGTTGCTTCAAAACTACTATGTTTACACCAACACCATCGACGATTACCTTCGTACAAGGGCTATTGAATTTTGTTTAGAAAAAAACTTAGAAAGAGATTGTTTTAATGTTTCTAACTTTAATAATATAAAACGAAGAGCAACATTAATCGACTCTCTTTCTGAAACACCAGCAATTAAAAATCGCTTTTTAGACCTTTTACTAAGTAAAGCAATAACCATGGCTTCTAACGAAGAAGATCTAGATAAAGTAATAGCTTTCGCTAATTCTTTAGATTATTCTGAAATTGAAGAAATGAATCAGCTGGCTAAAATCCAGACAGGCTATTTTGCAGGAAAATCTATAGCAGATCTTACTATTTTAGATACCGATGGAAATGAAACTACCTATGGTGATATTGTAGAAAAAAAGACTATTATTTATTTATGGTCTGCCAATAACATACGACGATACTTGTGGCAATTTAGAACTATTAAAAATTTACAGGAAAAGTATCCCGAATTAGATTTTATTGGTGTTAACCTGGATATTGGTCAACAAAATAAATGGTTAAGAATCCTTAACGAAAATAATTACGCCCTAAACAACCAATATCAACTCTCCAGAAGGAATTTTGGGAGCAATTTTGCTACAAAATACTTGTACCGACTAAATTTCCTTGATAAAAACGCAGTTATTGTTAGAGGAGATATTGCACTTAGTTCTTCACCAGAATTTGAATCTGAACTGGTAGAATTTATTAATCAATAAGCCGTATAAATTCCGTATAAATTACTTCACGAGGTTTAATTACTCTCGATTTTTTGTTGAATTTTATTTTCAGGTGCTTTATAAATTTCAATTTAAACTTCTGAAAAAATCATCCTTTAAAACATCTAATATTAAGTATTAAGATTCTATAGTTTCTGAATACTTTTTTTCAGCAAACAATTCAATTTAAAAAAAATAAGACATAAAAAAAGCTGCCCAAAAGGCAGCTTTTTAATTTTATTGTAAGAAAAGAAATTACTCATTTCCTTTTTTATAATCTGCTAAGAACTTCTCTAAACCAATATCCGTTAAAGGGTGGTTTAATAAACCTTCGATAGAAGATAAAGGGCCAGTCATAACATCTGCACCAATTTTAGCACAGTCAATTACGTGCATAGTGTGACGAATAGAAGCTGCTAAGATTTCAGTTTCGAATCCGTAATTATCATATACCAATCTAATTTCTTCGATAAGGTTAAGACCATTAGTAGAGATATCATCTAAACGACCAAGGAAAGGAGATACATACGTTGCACCTGCTTTTGCCGCTAATAATGCCTGCCCTACAGAAAATACTAAAGTACAGTTGGTTTTAATTCCTTTATCAGAGAAGTATTTAATAGCTTTTACACCTTCTTTGATCATTGGTACCTTTACGATAATTTGATCGTGAAGGGCTGCAAGCTCTTCTCCTTCTTTTATCATTCCTTCAAAATCTGTAGAAATAACTTCTGCACTAACATCTCCTGTTACGATTTCACAGATCTTCTTATAATGGTTTATAATATTCTCTTTACCGGTAATTCCTTCTTTAGCCATTAAAGAAGGGTTGGTAGTTACACCATCCAAAACCCCTAATTCTTGTGCCTCTTTAATTTGATCAAGGTTAGCGGTGTCAATAAAAAATTTCATATTGCAAGTTTTATAAGTTTATTCTTAATTCTTTTAAGTGTAAAAATAACACATTAAATACACTTATTATAATTTATAATGATTCATAAGCATCTTCTCGTAGGCTTTATCTGGTAAGATCTTCTTTAAAACGATACTTGCCTTTTGCAAAAGTTCTCCTACTTTATAATGCCCTTTTGGCTCTTTTTCTTCGATAATTTTTAATACCGCCTTCGCCATCATATCTGGATCCTGCCCAGCATCTACATGTTCATTCATTAATTTTAAAGAATCTCCGTAAGATTGCTTGTAAGGAGAATCGTCTAAAACAGGCGCATGATAACGGCCAGAAGCGATATTAGTTGCAAAATCACCAGGAGCTACACAGGTCATTTTTATATTAAAGCCTTTTACTTCCATCCTAAAAGCTTCAGTCGCAATTTCTAATGCTGCTTTAGAAGCTGAGTAGATTCCGCGATAAGGCAACCCCATATATCCTGCTATCGATGTCACATTAATTATAAGACCTTCGTTTTGCTTACGCATAATTGGCAAAACTGCTTTACAAACATTTATGGGACCATAAAAATTGGTTTCAAAAGCTTTACGAATTTCAGGTGTTGGCGTTTCCTCTAAAGGACCGGTAATCCCAACCCCGGCATTATTAATTAAAATATCAATTCGTCCTTCTTTTTCTAAAACTAATTTTACCGCATTAAAGATACTATCTTCAGCAGTAACATCTAAATCTATAAGATTAAAATTTGATGATTTTCCTGTAGATTTTCTACTGGTACCGTAAACTTTAAAATTATATTTATTTAAATAGTCGCCAATCGCTTTACCAATTCCTGAAGAACCACCGGTAATTAAAACAACTTTTTGAGAAAGAGTATCTGTTTTCATAAGGCAAATATGCGATTAATTTTGCTAATTTCCAGATACAAAAAAAGGCAAGCGACCCACATCACACCGCTACGACCGCCTACCCTTGCTGCGTTCCCGCCCTGGGGGATTCAGCAGGAGCTGGTTGTGTGGGACTTGCCGGGTGCAAATATACAATCTTTAGCACTTCTGGCAAGCATTTTTTAAACAGAATTAGTTAATTTAGCCATACAAAATAGGACTTTAGAAGATGATGAAATTTAAATCTCTGTTAATCTTAACATTAGCTTTTTTATATTTTTCCTGCGGAAGTAATTCTGGCTCAAAAAAATCGCATTTTACTATTAAAACTGATGAAAATAAGAAAGAATTTCAGCTTGGCGAAAGCATTTCAGGGCAAATTGAAAACAAAAAAGAGTTCAGTATCGACTCGGTTATCGTTTATTTGAATACTGAAAAAGTAACCGCAAAATCACCAAACTGGTCTTTTGACATTAAGCTTAAAGATCAACTTTTAGGAAATCAAACTTTAAAGGCTGAAGTTTATTACGAAGGCCAAAAAGATACTACCCATAAATCGATCAAAATCTTTAATGATACGCCGCCTAAAGCCTATACTTACGAGATTGTAAATACTTATCCTCACGATCCAGAAGCTTACACCCAGGGATTAGAGTTTTTAAACGATACTTTATATGAAAGCACAGGTGAATATGGCGAATCTGATCTTAGAAAAGTAGATCTTAAAACCGGTGAAGTTTTACAGATTATAGATTTAGATGATTCGGTTTTTGGAGAAGGAATGACCATTTTTAACGACCAGATCATTTTACTTACCTGGCAGGCAAAAGAAGGTTATATCTACGATCGCAAAACTTTTGAGAAAAAAGGAACCTTTAGTTATAACCAAAGTGAAGAAGGCTGGGGACTTTGTAATGATGGTAAACATATTTATAAAAGTGACGGAACAGAAAAGATCTGGCTTTTGAATCCTGAAACTTTAGCCGAAGAAGATTACATCCAAATCGCTACTCATAAAAGCATTAATTCTAAAATGAATGAGTTAGAATGGGTAGATGGCCTTATTTACGCAAACACTTACCAAAAAGATGGCGTGGCGATTATTAATCCTAAAAACGGAGCCATTGTTGGACTTATCGATTTTAGAGGTTTAAGAAGTAAATTAGGTAACGAAAATGAGCTTAATGAAGTAAACCATGTTTTAAATGGTATTGCCTATAACCCTCATACCAAGCAACTTTTTGTAACAGGAAAACACTGGGATAAATTATTTGAGGTAAAAATTATAGAAAAGTAAATGATTACCACACCCCAAATTTTTGAAATGGAAATCAAGGTTACCCCAAGCGATCTTGATGAACAAAACCATGTAAATAATGTACAATATGTGCAATGGATCCAGGATGTCGCAAAAGGCCATTGGGAAGATCGCGCTTCAGCAGCTCAAAAAGAAGATTTTTTTTGGGTAGTAGTTCGACATGAGATCGATTATAAACAACAGGCGTTTTTAGACGATGAGATCCTGCTACAAACTTATGTAGATCAAATTACCAATGTAACTTCTATAAGACACGTAAGTATTAAAAACAAAAACACCAATAAAGTTCTGGCACAAGCAAAAACCACCTGGTGTTTAATGAGCCACGAGTCTAAACGTCCGGCAAGAATCGATGAAAATATGAAGGTTTTATTTCAGGAAAAATCAGTTTAAGCCTCACTCAAAAAAAGCCCAGAAGATATTTAATCTCGATTATTGAACAAAATTTCTCTTATTTATCCAGTTATTCAGCAGAAAAATTTCTAATAAAAAATAAGCGGTAAAAAGTGCTATAGAAATCGCCAAAACATCTGTATTTATAATACCAATATTGGGCATTTTAAAAGAGAAATTAAAAACAGATTTCAGCGTACTCCATTTATCGATCATTACTTCTGATGCGTTTACTGCGGAAGAAAAATATGCTGAAATTAACAATATCGCCACAAAAGCTGCGATCATTATCCAACCGCTTTTAGAAATTAATGGCTCATATTTTATTTTCTTAACTGAAGTAGTTTTTATTGTTTTAGCTGAATGAATTTCAGGAAGGTTAGCCATTACCTTATCGGTAAAATTGAAAGATGGAGTTTCCAGACTGGTTTCACTGAAAATTTTCTGAGTAAATTCGTTTAATTTCTTTTCTTTATTTTCCATACTTCAGCAACATATCATTCGACAACCTTCTTTTTAAAATAACCGCCAGTTGTTTACGGCTTCGGTACAACTTTACTTTTACGTTGGCCACAGATAAATTCATAATTTCAGCAATTTCTTTAACCGACTGGTCTTCGTAATAATGTAAAGTTAGCAAAAATGCATCATCTTCATTCAGACTATTAATACAGCTCAAAATAGCCGATTTTCGCTCCTTTTCTTCAAGAACAGTAATAGCATTATCTAAATCTTCGATCTCAAAACCATCATAAGCATCTACACTTAATTCCTGAAATTTACGTTTTTTCGCCTTCAGAAAATCGAGACAATTATTATAAGTTACTCGATACACCCAGGTCGAAAATTTTGCCTCACCTTTAAATTTATTAAGAGATTTATAGATTTTCACAAAACTATCCTGAGCAACTTCTTCAGCCTCTTCCCTATTTTTCAATAATCGTAAACATAAGGTAAACACCAATTTTTTATAACGATCTACCAGGACAGAGAATAATTGCTTATCTCCGCCCAGGATTTGATCGATGAGTAATTGGTCTTTTTTGATGGTCATTTTAGTATATGACGACGATTAAGAAAACCTGGTTACATTAATTTTATTCTTTTTTTTGAATTTATTTGTAACCTGTTTTTACAAAGTATCGTCTTAACTTTTGAAAGCGCTTAAAAAATTAGTCATTAATCAAATAAAATTAAAATATGGAACCTGTTATTATATGTATTTCCCTTTTTGCCTGCATCTTTGGTATTTGTTTTCTGTTCTTTCAAACAAGAAATAAAGAACGCCTGGCTCTTATCGAACACGATAAAGATGCATCACTATTTAAATTTAGAAAAGATAGAGCATCACCGGTTTGGCCAGTTATTTTACTTAATTTATCACTTATTTTAATGGGGGTTGGTTTTGGATTTCTTATAGGAAACCTTTTTGAAACCTACACCATTTTAAATAGTGACCTAGTGTATGTTGCCTGTTGCTTTTTTACCCCAGGAGCATTTTTATTTTTAGGTTTTTACCTAACCCGAAAATTAAAATTATAATCGATCGATCCAGAAACGAACAAAAAAAGCTACCAAAATTGGTAGCTTTTTTTATATAATATTGGTAAAAATAGCTTAAGCTTTAAAAAGTGGACGACCATGCATTAGGGCATTCACTTCAGATTTTACTTCAGCTAATTTAGCATCGTTATCAATATTAGAAATTACCTTATCGATCAATTCTACGATCTTAGGCATATCTTTTTCAACCAAACCTCTTGTTGTTACGGCAGCAGTACCAATTCTAATTCCAGAAGTTACAAAAGGTGATTTATCATCAAATGGCACCATATTTTTGTTAACCGTAATATCTGCTTTGGTTAAAGCTTCTTCAGCTTCTTTACCGCTTACTCCTTTATTTCTAAGATCGATAAGCATACAGTGATTATCAGTTCCGCCAGAAATGATTTGGTAGTCTTTTTCAACAAAAGCTTCTGCCATTACCTTAGCATTTTTCTTCACCTGTACAGCATAATGCAAAAACTCATCGGTTAAAGCTTCTCCAAAAGCAACCGCTTTAGCAGCGATAATATGCTCTAAAGGACCACCCTGATTTCCTGGGAAAATTGCACTATTTAAAATAGCAGACATTTTCTTAAGACTTCCATTTTTCAATTTTTCTCCAAAAGGATTATCAAAATCTTTTCCCATCATTATAATTCCACCACGTGGGCCACGAAGTGTTTTATGAGTTGTAGAAGTTACAATATGACAATGTGGGATTGGATCTCCAATAACACCTTTAGCGATAAGGCCAGCAGGATGAGCAATATCTGCAAATAAAATAGCACCAACGCTATCTGCAATCTCTCTAAATCTTTTATAATCTATTTCACGAGAATATGCAGAGGCTCCTGCAATAATCATTTTTGGTTTTTCTTTTTCTGCAATCTCTGCAACTTTATCGTAATCGATAAGTCCGGTTTCTTTATCTACTCCATAAAAGACAGGCTCATATAATCTACCTGAAAAGTTTACCGGAGAACCATGTGTTAAATGCCCACCGTGAGAAAGATCGAAACCTAAGAATTTTTCACCTGGCTTTAAACAGGCCTGAAAAACAGCAGTGTTAGCTTGTGAACCAGAGTGTGGCTGCACGTTAGCATATTCAGCACCAAAAAGTTCTTTTAAGCGATCTATAGCTAACTGTTCTACCTCATCTACAACTTCACACCCACCATAGTAACGTTTACCGGGATATCCCTCTGCATACTTGTTGGTAAGTACAGATCCGGCAGCTTCCATTACCTGATCACTCACAAAGTTTTCACTTGCAATAAGCTCTAAACCATGTAGTTGACGCTCTTTTTCCTTCTCGATTAAATCAAAAATTATTGTATCTCGTTGCATCTTAAATATTTACGTTAAATATTCATCAAAAGTAATAAATACATTCGGTTAATTACAGGAAAATAATATATTTGAATCAATCAGATTTTAACAAATTTTTATTTTTCTATGTCAATTACCGCAAACGATCCTACAAGAAAAACCTGGTTAGACATTCCTAAGGATACTGATTTCCCTATTCAGAACATCCCTTTTGGTGTCTTTTTAACCAGAGATGATATCATTACTATCGGAACCAGAATCGGTGATTTTGCGATCGATCTTGGTGCTTTACATCAGCTTGGTTACTTTGAGGGTATTCCTTTGACCGATGATATTTTTCTTCAGGATACTTTAAATGATTTTATTTCAGATGGTAAAAAAACCTGGCGTTTAGTTAGAAACCGAATTGCCAAAATTTTTGACGAGAAGAACGAAACCTTAAAAAATAACCAGGAGCACCGTAATGTAGTGCTTTTCACTCTAGATGAGATTGAAATGCAAATGCCGGTGCAGGTTGGCGATTATACCGATTTTTATTCTAGTAAAGAACATGCAACTAATGTAGGTAGTATGTTTAGAGATAAAGAGAATGCACTGCTACCAAACTGGCTTCATATTCCGGTTGGATATCATGGTAGAAGTTCTTCTATAGTTACCAGTCATATTCCTATTCATCGTCCAAAGGGGCAAACAATGCCAGAAGGTGCTAAAGAACCGGTTTTTGGACCGTCAAAACAGGTAGATTTTGAAATGGAAATGGCCTTTATCACCACAGATGCTAACTTATTGGGAGAGCCAATTCCTGTAGACGAAGCTGAAGACTATATTTTTGGAATGGTTATGTTTAACGACTGGAGTGCTCGTGATATCCAAAAATGGGAATATGCTCCACTTGGGCCATTCTTAGCCAAAAACTTTGCTTCTTCAATCTCTCCCTGGATTGTAACTATGGATGCTTTAGAACCTTTTAGAACAGAAGGTCCTAAACCAGAAAAAGAACTAATGTCTTACTTACAGTACAGTGGTAATAAGAGCTTCGACATAAATCTTGAAGTTTACTTAAAACCAGAAGGAAGCGAAGAAAACTTACTATCGAAGACAAATTATAAATATTTGTATTGGAATATGAGTCAGCAATTGGCGCATCATACTATTAATGGATGCCCTGTAAACTCTGGAGATATGATGGCTTCAGGAACAATTTCTGGGCCAACACCAGATACTTATGGTAGTATGTTAGAACTTTCCTGGAAAGGTGAAAAACCATTAAAATTGGGGGACGGAAGTTCGCGTAGCTTTATCGAAGATAATGATACGGTTATAATGAGAGGTCACTGTGAAAATGAGAGCGTACGAATTGGTTTTGGTGAAATTAACACCAAAATTTTACCAGTATTCGAACCTAAAAAGAAATAACCTGTACCTTAAAAACAGGTAATAAAAAAAGCTGCCAAATCATGGCAGCTTTTTTTATTTATTGTCGGCTATAGCTTCTAAATTCCCTCGACTCGCGCAGCGTAGCTTCAGCAGCTTTCTTATCGCTACTTTCTTTCTCTCGATCTTCCGGGAGATTTGCATTGCTGTAGTCTTGGAACTCTCTTTTCTGTCTTTCGGTTTCCTGACCTTTTTTGATGGCTTCCCATCTTCTTTCCAGTTCTTTAAAATCTATCTCTTTATCCATAACTTGATTAATCTTTAAACCTGATTCAAAATTACAAATGATGAACCTTTTTGAAATATTGATTAATAATCTTTAACAAAGGTTTCTAAAATTAAATTAAAAAAAGAAAATATTCAAATTTTATATAAATTCTTTGAGATTTTCGCTATCAATGTCTTGATGGGAACTATGGTGTACTACCAATTTTTCTTTAAGTAAGATAAGCTGCGGACTCTCGTGCATTACCTTAAATCGATTTGCAATTTCATTCGAGATATCTCGGTGGCTTAGCAAGTCTAAAAAGTATAATTTCACCGGTGCATCTTCAGGTAGATCATAAGAATTTTCAAATTGTCTTAACACCATTCGGCTAATTCCGCACCTTGTAGAATGTTTTAATATTCCAACCAATTGCTGCTGCGATTCCATTTCAGCTATCTCTAACTGCGATATATCATTTAAGGGAGTCCACTGTAATGTAGACTCATTTTTCGACTCCTTCTCTCCTCCTCCAAACATTTTATCAAAAATTCCCATACTTAAATTTTTTGCAAAGATACACCTTAAAACCAGATGATTACACAAATTAAAAGATTTTCAGTATAAATACAAAAACTGTCGTTTTGTCTTAAGATTATTTAAAAATAATGCCATTTTGTCTAATTATTCATAAGGTACAGCATTTGCTATTTAGAATTCAAAAAACAAAAAGACTATGAACTTTAATCATTTCACCATAAAATCACAAGAGGCCATTCAGCAGGCACAGCAGCTTGCTCAAGAGATGGGCCATCAGCAAATCGAAAATGAGCATTTATTTAAAGCGATTACGATCGTAGATGAAAATGTTACTCCTTTTTTGCTGAAAAAACTGAACATTAACGTTAACCTCTTTAATCAAATTTTGGATAACACACTTCAGAGTTTTCCAAAAGTTAGCGGTGGCGATATCATGTTAAGTCGGGAGGCCGGCAAAACAGTGAACGAAGCATCGAGCATTGCCAAAAAAATGAACGATGAGTATGTTTCTGTAGAACATTTAATACTGGCAATCTTTAAATCTTCCAGTAAAATTTCTCAGATCCTCAAAGATCAGGGTGCTACTGAAAAAGGTCTTAAAGCAGCTATCGAAGAATTAAGAAAGGGAGATCGTGTAACTTCTCAAAGTGCTGAAGAAACGTATAACTCTTTAAATAAGTATGCGAAAAACCTTAACCAATTAGCAGAAACCGGAAAACTGGATCCTGTAATCGGTAGAGATGAAGAAATACGCCGAATCTTACAGATCTTATCGCGTAGAACCAAGAACAACCCAATGCTTGTTGGTGAGCCCGGTACCGGTAAAACTGCGATTGCTGAAGGTTTAGCACATCGTATCGTAGCTGGTGATGTTCCTGAAAATCTTAAGAAGAAACAAATTTTCTCTTTGGATATGGGAGCGCTAATTGCTGGAGCTAAATTTAAAGGAGAATTCGAAGAACGTTTAAAAGCGGTTATTAAAGAAGTAACCGGCAGCGATGGTAATATTGTTCTTTTTATCGATGAGATTCATACACTTGTTGGTGCCGGTGGTGGCCAGGGCGCAATGGATGCCGCAAACATTCTAAAACCTGCACTTGCCCGTGGCGAGCTTAGAGCGATTGGAGCGACCACTTTAGATGAATATCAAAAGTATTTTGAAAAAGATAAAGCCTTAGAACGCCGTTTCCAAAAAGTGATGGTTGAAGAACCAGACACAGAAAGTGCGATCTCGATACTTCGTGGTATTAAAGAAAAATACGAGCAACACCACAAAGTTAGAATTAAGGATGAAGCGATTATCGCAGCGGTGGAACTATCGCAACGTTATATCACTAATCGATTTTTGCCAGATAAGGCGATCGATCTTATGGATGAAGCTGCTTCTAAACTTCGAATGGAGATCAACTCGAAACCAGAAGAGTTAGATGTTTTAGATCGTAAGATCATGCAGCTGGAAATCGAGATCGAAGCAATTAAACGCGAAAAGGATGAAGCAAAACTTAAATCTTTACATGCAGATTTAGCGAATCTTAAGGAAGAGCGAAATGAAATTCATGCACAATGGAAAAATGAGAAAGAAGTTGTAGATAACATCCAGGGAGCTAAATCTGAAATTGAAGAATATAAATTGGAAGCCGAGCGTGCCGAGCGTGAAGGTGACTACGGAAAGGTTGCCGAGCTACGTTATGGAAAAATCAAGGAAGCCCAGGAGAAATTAGAGCGACTTCAGAAAGAAGTTCAGCAAAAAGAAAGTGGTAAATCTTTAATTCAGGAAGAAGTTACTAACGATGATATTGCTGAAGTTGTTGCAAAATGGACGGGAATTCCGGTAACTAAAATGTTACAAAGCGAACGTGAAAAATTACTTCGACTAGAAGACGAATTACACCGTCGCGTTGTAGGACAGGAAGAAGCAATTGTTGCCGTAAGTGATGCCGTTCGTAGAAGTCGTGCTGGATTACAGGATCAGAATAGACCAATTGGATCCTTCTTATTCCTAGGAACAACCGGAGTTGGTAAAACTGAATTAGCGAAAGCACTGGCAGAATATTTATTCGATGACGAATCGGCAATGACCAGAATCGATATGAGCGAATACCAGGAGCGTCATTCGGTAAGCCGTTTAGTTGGTGCTCCTCCGGGATATGTTGGTTACGACGAAGGCGGACAGTTAACTGAGGCTGTTAGACGTAAACCATATTCAGTTGTACTCTTGGATGAGATCGAAAAAGCGCATCCAGACACGTTTAACATCCTGTTACAGGTGCTTGATGAAGGACGCCTAACAGATAACAAGGGACGTTTGGCCGACTTTAAGAACACCATCATTATTATGACTTCGAATATGGGAAGCCAGATTATTCAGGATAAATTTGAAGCGATCCAGGATGTTGAAACCGCAATGGAAGCGGCAAAAACTGAAGTTCTTGGCGTACTAAAACAAAGTGTAAGACCAGAATTTATAAACCGTATCGACGATATTGTAATGTTCACTCCTTTAACACAAAAAGATATTAAACGAATTGTAGATCTTCAGTTAAAAGGTGTGAAGAAAATGCTGGCAAAACAAAACATTGTTTTAGATGCTACAGAACAAGCTTTAGCTTTCCTTGCAAAACGAGGTTTCGATCCACAATTTGGCGCAAGACCGGTAAAAAGAACGGTTCAAAAAGAGGTGTTGAATAAACTTTCTAAAGAAATCCTTTCAGGAAATATTCATACCGATAGTATCATCTTATTAGATGAATTTGACGATAATTTAGTATTCAGAAATCAGGAAGAATTAACGGCTTCTGAATAATCGAAGAAAGAAAATAAGCATTAAAAAAGGGACTGTAAATTACAGTCCCTTTCTTATTACCGGCATAAAGCATCAAATTACCACTGCTCTATCTCGTACTTCAACTCTTGCTTGGTTTTGCCGGTTTTTTCCTGTAACCTTCCAAGCATTTCATCAAATTTCCCTTCAGCATAGGTTGCATCATCATCTGTTATTTCACCGTACTTCTGTTTGAATTCACCTTTCACCTGTTTCCATTTTCCTTCTAATTGATCACTATTCATAACACTTGATTTTATTGGTTAACAATATAAATTTACATCAACCAAATACCGATTAATCATAAGGAATCGCCATATTTTACTTAAGCTTTTGTTATTTTTATCCTGAAAAAAATTATGATGAAGAAATTACCAATATTGGCCATTTTGGGGCTGCTTTTTTGTTCATGTGCAACCACCAGAAAAATTGAAGACGACAGAATAAAAATTAAGTTTCTAGACGAATATGTGATCGATAAAGATCTTAGCTTAGACGATACTAAAGTTGGCGGATTATCTGGAATCGATTATAAAAACGGCAAATATTACCTTATTGTCGACACCCCATCTGATGCGCGTTTCTATGAAGCTGAAATTGATCTGGCAGGAAATAAAATTGACACTGTAAACTTCAAAAAAACGGTAATGATCGAAAGATCTGCTGAATTTTTTAAAGAACATACTTTAGATCCTGAAGCGATTCGATTTTCCCCTGGAGAAAAGCAGGTTTACATTAGCAGTGAAGGAAGCATTAATAACCAAAAAGATCCTTCAGTATTTATTTTAGATGAAAATGGTAATTTTAAGGATGCTTTTGAAATTCCGCAGCATTTTACAGCAACCGGCGAACAAAAACCAAGGCATAACGGAGTTTTTGAAGGTTTGGCAGAAGCTGTAGATAACAAAGGATTTTGGGTAGCTACAGAACTTCCGTTAGTAAAAGATGGCCCTAAACCTAAATTATTCTCTACAAAATCTTTTACCAGAATTACTTATTTTGATAAAGAAACTAAACAAGCTACCAATCAATTTGCCTATCGTTTAGACGGAATTTCAAAAATCCCATGGATGTATTTTGCAATAAATGGCGTAACCGAACTTTTAGAATACAAACCGGGTAATTTTTTAGTGCTAGAACGTGCATTTTCAGCAGGACATGGTTCGCATAGTAATACTGTTAAGATTTTTGATGTAGATACCAAAAGAGCAACTAATATTCTGGATAAAGAATCGCTAAAAAAAGCTAGCTTTTCACCAGCTAGAAAACGTTTAGTCTTCGATTTTAAATCTGTAAAAGACCAACTAACAGATAAAATTATCGATAATATTGAAGGAATGTGCTTTGGCCCCACACTGGAAAATGGGAAACAATCTCTATTGTTAATTTCAGATAATAATTTCAATAGCTTCGGAAGACAATTAACGCAGCTAATCTTAATGGAGATAGATTTTGAGGAATAATCAGACTTCGCTTATCTTTTCAATTCAAACTAAATCAAAAAAATTATGACGCAAAACATCAAATATCTGTTCTTAAGCTTTCTGTTTATTGCCATTTCCTGCCAGCAACAGCCTCAAAAAAAAGAGGAAAATATAAAGCCGAAATTGGATGAAATAAGCACCTATTATTTTATTAGGCATGCTGAAAAAGACACAACAGATACCGGAAACCGTAATCCCGCTTTAACCGAAGAAGGAAAAGAGCGCGCCCAAAAATGGAAAGGAGTTTTTGCTGAAGTTGATTTTGATGCGGTATACAGTTCAGATTTTATCAGAACCGTAGAAACCGGGAAACCTACCGCAGAAAGTAAAGGACTTAAGGTGCAGATTTACGATCACACTAAATTAAATTCCGATGCATTTAAAAAAGCGACTAAAGGCAAAAAAGTCCTGGTTGTGGGGCACACCAATACCACACCTTATTTCGCTAATGCAGTTTTTGGAGAAGAAATCTTTAAAAATGATATTGATGAATCACAACACGGTAAATTATTTATCGTTCAGGTAAATCCCAATGGAGAAAATACGATCGAAAATCTAACGATCAATTAAATAAAATCTATAAGTAAACCACCTCGGTACAAGCTCACATTAATGGAAGCAAATTTGTAATCTCGAGGTAAGCTTGGGGGAGTACTATTCCCTTTGGCGGTGCCAATACAAAAAGCCGTGAAAACTAATTCACGGCTTTTTCTCCAACCAATTGCGCTGAAACTAAATCCAGCGTCTTTTATTTGTTCAATATTATCCTTCTAAAATATTGATCGCTTTGGTGTTTACAAATTCTTTGATCCCAAAGCCACCATGTTCTCTACCATACCCAGAGTTTTTAACTCCTCCAAATGGCATATTTGGTTGTGCCACGCCAAAAGAGTTAATAAATACCATTCCTGTATCAAAATGCTTTTCGGCTAGCTCGATCGCTTTTTTCTCATCTTTAGAGAAGATTCCGCCACCAAGACCAAATCTACTATCGTTTGCAATTCTAATAGCATCTTCGTCATCCTTTGCTTTAATTACAGAGGCTACAGGGCCAAAAAGTTCATCATCGTAAGCTGGTTGTCCTGGATTCACATTTGCCAATACAGTTGCCGGATAAAAATACCCATCGCCGTCTGGGATTCCTCCTCCACAAAGCACTTTCGCTCCGTTCTTCACACTTTCTTCTACCTGATCATGTAACTTTTCACGAAGATCTTTACGTGCCATTGGTCCTATTTGAGAGTCTTCTTTAGTAGGATCTCCCATTTTTACATTCTTCATTTTTTCTGTAAATGCTTCTAAGAACGCATCATAATTCTTCTCGGTTACTACAAATCTTTTTGCAGCCACGCAGGTCTCACCATTATTATAGATCCTACCTTTCACACTCCATTCTACTGTAGTGTCAAGATCTGCATCATCTAATACTAAATACGCATCATTAGATCCTAATTCAAGTACAGTCTTTTTAAGGTTTCCTGCAGCTTTTTCTGCTACTGCTCTACCACCGTTCGGACTTCCGGTAAAAGTTACTCCTCTAACAAAATCATTATCGATAATATCATTAGACTGATCGTGATCTATGATCAATACTTTAAATAAGTTTTTAGGTAAACCAGCTCTTTCGAAGATTTCCTCCAACATTAAACCAGATCCTGTGGTTCCTTCAGCATGTTTTAACAACACTCCGTTTCCAGCCATTAGATTTGCGATCGCATAACGTACTACCTGGTAGGCTGGGAAATTCCATGGTTGGATTCCGTAGATCACACCAATTGGAGAATACGTTATAATTCCGCGACCACCACCTGGTAATTCACGTTCTGGTTCGTTTTGTAATTCTTTAGCGCCATTTTCAGCAGTATATTCACAAATTGTAGCACAAAGATCTATTTCTTCTTCTGCCTGACTCACTAATTTTCCCATCTCTTTGGTCATTAGCTGAGAAAATTCAGATTTATAATCTCTAAGAGTTTCAGCAATTTTTTTAAGAACTGCACCTCTTTCCTCTAAAGATTTGTGTTTCCAGTCTACAAAAGCTTCGTGACATTTCTTAACTGCTTCACTAGCTTCTTCATTAGTCATTAACGGATAATCCTTAAGTTTTTCACCTGTCGCTGGATTGATCGTTGTAATAACATCGTTTTCAATTAATGTACTCATAGCTTTTATTTTTTTCTAAGGTACGTTAGCACTCCAGGCTTTGCTTATAAAGCCCCGTTAAAGCTTTTTGAAATTCTAGTTAATTGAGATTTCTTAACAAAAAACGATATGGTATTAATTCTTCATTTAGATAATCATAGATTTGATATTAATTCGCTACATTTAAATTTAAGTTTCCTGTTTCCATGCGAAAATGTATTTGTCTGCTATTTATTATTAGTACCATCTCCTGCGCTTCTAAAATGAAATTAAAAGGAGAAGCCGCACAACAATTTGCTCCGCTTAAAAAAAATGAATCCGTAGCAATTATCGAAGAGAACAAAACTATCCCAGATTCTATAGCCTATGAGACTATAGGCGAATTTCAATTAAAAGATGGTGGTTTTACGGTAGATTGCAGCTACGAGCATGTTTTGGATCATGCAAGAAATGAAGCTCGAAAACTTGGTGGTAACGCCATCAAAATTACATCACATAAATTACCGGGTAAATTTTCCAGCTGTCACCAGATAAAGTTTAACATCCTTAGATTAGAAGATGTTTTTGCATTTCAGAACATGCTTATTTGGAGCCGGGAACATCCTGTAGATTGGAAGCATTTTAAAAGTGCGCCAAAACTAGAACGTCCTTCTTTTCTTTGCGCCACTTTAAATGTAGATTATAAAGATTACAAAATTGGAGCGAAAGGCCGGGTTGAAGTTTTACCAATTATCGTTTTTAGTTGCAGTTATATCCAACCTAACTATCAAAATAAGCATCAATTAGAATACAATCAGCTTAAATTTGATCTTTTAGAACTTTACGCCCGTAAAATGCGTGAAGCTTTTATCGAAGCCAAAATCGACTCGCAAATGAAGTGGCAAAAGTTTGCTGAAGAAATCTACAACGAGATTTTTAATGATTTTGAAACCGAAATATATTACCTGGAAACCGAGACCAATTTTGGACTGGAATACACAGAAACTTTACGCTGGAAATATCGTTTAAAAGAAGAACTAGCAGAAACTGCTTCGTTAAGTACCGATTCTATTTAACCAAAAACCTAAAAAAATGGCTACAAGCTGGGATGCGAAATTGTATAATACAAAGCATGATTTTGTTTTTCACTACGGAAGTTCACTAATCGAACTTTTAAAGCCGCAGAAAGATGAATTGATCTTAGACCTGGGCTGTGGTGCCGGGCAACTGACTGAGGAAATTGCGAGAAGCGGAGCAAAAGTTATTGGCATGGATGCTTCTGAAGCCATGATTAAAAGCGCCAAAAGTAATTTCCCAGACTTAGAATTTAGAATTGCTAATGCTGAAAGTTTTGATTTTGCTGAAAAATTTGATGCTATTTTCTCGAATGCCACTTTGCATTGGGTAAAAAATTATAAAGCAGCAGCGGCGAATATGTTTCAGCATTTAAATAAAAAAGGTCGCTTAATTATCGAATTTGGGGGTAAAGGAAATGTTCAGAAAATCGAACAGACACTAAAAGCCGTATTGAAAGAAAAAAACTATCCAAAACAGGCCAATATCAACTTATGGTTTTTCCCTTCTATTGCTGAATATACCAATATTTTGGAAGAAGCAGGCTTTGAAGTTCGTTTAGCCGAATTATACGATCGGCCTACCAAACTAGCTGATAAAGAAACTGGTATAATCGACTGGATTTCGATGTTTGGGAAGACTTTTTTTGAAGGAATTCCTGAAAATGACGCTGAAATCATTAAAAATGAAGTTCAAAACCGACTAAAACCAGCACTTTTAAAAGAAGATGGCTGGTATGCCGATTATCGGCGTTTACGAATAATTGCTTATAAAAACAGCTAATATTGAATTTAAGAATCAGCGTTGAGAAAAACTATTCTGAAAAACTAACCTCAACATCTTCAGTAATAATTTCAGAAAATAATTCTAATTCGCCGGCTTCATAAAGTTCATCAAGACTTTCTAAAGGTGTAGAAAGATCGTCTTCAGCATAATTTTTATAATCCACAAAACGAATTCCGTTTACTATTCGTTCATTAAAGGCTTCTCTAAAACGCATTCCGCCTTCATTTACGTGATAACTGTACGCCAGATAGTCTACCGTGAATGTATTGGTATTGATCCAGTAAAGATATTCATCCTCGTAATCGGTGCCGCCACCATCTTGATTAAAACTAACTTTAATTTCGTAATATTCTTTACCTTTTATACTGTCTTTCCCTAAAAGATCTTTATTCACCGCTTCACCATTTAGACCGTAAGGTAATTGCACAAAATAATGTACTGAATTTACCGAATTTGAGTATGCACTGGCTGTAGAATCTGCCAAAGCAATGTTCTCGCTGTTCTTTGTGCGTGTAAAGCCGTTATTCGATAATTTATCGATGATTTTATTTCCCAAGGAATCTTCCTGATGGCGTTCTAGTTGATATTGGCCATTTTTCCTGGTACTTTTATAATGTTTATTTCTAAAATTAAAAGATATTGTTGCAGAATCATATTTCTTTCCACCAGAGACTTCGATAGATTTGTTGATAATCTCTTTGGCATCAAGCTCTTTTTGCTGACAGGAAATACTGAATATTGAAATTAGAAGGAGTAGGGTAATTTTTTTCATAGGCTAAAATTGTCGGCAAAGATAATAATTCCTTTCAGGTTCTCGAGGAATTAGTGACCACTGATTGAAGTGGAGTAAAAATGAATTCTTACTTTTGTTTGTTACGATTTTTGTAAAATGCGTTAATAATCTTGTGAAGCTTACTATTTTTGTAAGTCAAAAAAGCGCAGAACAGGCATTATATAAAAGGAAACTATTTAGCACAACATCTAAAAAATGAGTTTCCAAATTTTTTGAATTGAAATGAAACAGGCTAACACTATAAATATCAAAAACCGAAAGGCTAAATTTCAATATGAATTTCTGGACAAATATGTGGCAGGAATAAAATTAGCTGGAACCGAAATTAAAGCGATACGCCAGGGTAAAGCCTCTATTGCAGAGAGTTTTTGTGAATTTCAGGATGGCGAATTATATGTAATTAATATGCATGTAGAAGAATATTCACATGCTACCCATTTTAACCATAATCCAAAGAGTGAACGTAAACTCCTATTGCAAAAAAGAGAATTACGAAAACTTGAAAAAGAGGTTAAAAATGGAGGATTAACCATTATTCCGCTTCGGTTATTTATTAACGATCGCGGACTCGCAAAAATGCAAATTAGCCTTGCTAAAGGTAAAAAGCTTTACGATAAACGAGAAACCATTAAAGATCGTGATAACAAACGTAAATTAGATAGAATAAAAAAGGAGTATAATTAAAAACTATACTCCTTTTTAGTTTGGAAAAAATAATCTAATCTACTTTAACTCCCCGTAACTAAAAGCCTTATCTAAATTGGCCTTTATTGTTTTACGATGAATAAAAAAATCTTCATCGTCTGTTCTTTTTAGAACTGCAAAAGTTCCTTCTTTAGTTTTTTCTACAGAAACAACCTCTACTTCCAATCCGTTTAATTTCTTATAATTTGGTCGTTCTCCCTGCTTTACCAACATATTTAACTTTGGTAGTTTTAGGAATTCATATTTTAAATTACTACTTGAATTGATCGTAAAAACATCTCCTTCTTTTACGTTTTGTGGTTGTTCCTGGCCAAAACTTAGACCAGAAATTAACAGGCTAAAACAAAATAAAAATATAGTTCTCATTGGTACTTGATTTTAAATCAAAACTATTGGCTTCGATTTAAAATATTATTGGATTTAGATTAAAATGCGATTAGAAATCGTTAATTTATTAATAATATAAGTTAAATTTTATCAAATCATCAATTACTAGATTTGACAAATAACTGATTTTCAGACAAATAAAAAACCCGTTTCAGCAAGCTGCTAAAACAGGTTTTTCTCTGTTTTGAAATAAATCTTTATCTATTCTTCTTCTCCTGAAGTTTCGGTTTCAGCTTCCTCAGATTTAGAGAAATCATTTAAACCATTTTTGGTAAGAAGATTATACCACTGGATAATTTTTTTAATATCACTAGTATATACACGATCTACATCGTAATCTGGTAATATTTCAGCAAAATAATCTTCCAGTTGTGCTTTAGAAGCTTTGTGGCTAATAGCTTCACCACCATCTTCTTTTTGTTTAATATTTTCTAGAACCTGCCCCAAAGGCACTTCTTCTGTATAGGTATAAATCGCGATTTCGCTAAGAATGCTCACATTGTGACGCATATTAACTGCAATTTTTTTTCCATCCAAGATTGATTTTGCAATAAAACCTCCTCTGGTTTGTGCAGCAAGCTCATACAAACCTGGTTTCCCTGATATTGCTAAAATTTTATCTAATGCCATAGTCTCGTTTGAATTTGGGTGGCAAATATCACACCCCGCTTTAAATTATCAAAAATATTAACGACCTTTTTTTGCGCTTGGAAAACGCATCTTATAGTCTACTCTAATTTTTCCTGAAGAAATCTTTTTTAAACGCCCGTTAATCAGTCGTTTCTTTAGGCTGGAGATCTTTTCAGTAAAAAGAATTCCTTCTGTATGATCGTACTCATGCTGAACTACACGTGCCGCTAAACCGGTAAAAGTTTCTTTTTTTGTCTCAAAGTTCTCATCTTGATATTCGATAGTTACCTCTGGTTTTCTAAAAATATCTTCCCTAATATCTGGAATACTTAAACAACCTTCAGAAAAAGCCCATTCGTCCCCGGTTTCTTCTATGATCTTCGCATTGATAAAAACTTTTTTGAATCCTTTTAAATATTCTTTTTCAGAAGCACTTAGATCATCATCTTCAGCAAAAGGAGCGGCATCGATCACAAATAATCTGATAGGAACCCCAACCTGTGGTGCAGCAAGACCAACGCCGTAGGCATTATACATGGTATCCCACATATTACTTATTAATTCCTCTAATTTAGGGTAATCCTTATCAATCGGTTTTGCCATCTTCTTTAACACCGGATCACCGTAGGCAACTATTGGTAAAATCATATACTGTTCTTTATTCTCTTTTTAAATTGTAATGTCTATTGCAAAATGATTAATGCATCATGAATAAGTATAATTGAATTCAAATAATAAAACATCATACATTATCTAATTTAATTCTGAAGTAAATACTTATCTTAAATTGGACTTATTTAATCCTGAAAAGTTTAATAAAGATAAGACTGAAGGATAATGGTTGCGCTAACTTCATCGACCAAAGCTTTATTTTGTCGCTTCTTCTTTTTGAGTCCGCTATCAATCATGGTTTGAAAAGCCATTTTACTGGTAAAACGCTCGTCGACACGTACCAGCTTCATATCAGGAAATTTTTCGGTGAATTTTTTAAGAAATTCAGCAATAAAAACTTCACTCTGGCTGGCCGAATTATCCTTTTGCTTTGGCTCTCCTACCACCACGGTTTCTACCTTTTCTTTTTTAAAATAATCCTCAAGAAAATTTAAAAGAGATGGAGTGTCAACTGTGGTAAGTCCGCTGGCAATCATCTGAAGTTCATCGGTAACGGCGATTCCCGTTCGCTTTACTCCATAATCTAATGCCATTACTCTTGCCATACTTCAAAATTTATGCAAAGGTAAGGTTTATATCCATAGCTCCCCAAAAATTACAATGAAGCTATTATATTTGCTAAAAATTAGATTTATGGATCACTTAAAAGCGAAAATCGAAGCAGCCTGGGAAAATCGCGAGCTGTTAAAAGATAAAGAAACTACCGATGCCATTAGAGAAGTTGTTACTCTTTTGGACGAAGGTAAACTAAGAACTGCCGAGCCAGTTGAAGGTGGTTGGCAGGTAAACGAGTGGGTTAAGAAAGGTGTTGTGCTTTACTTCCCTATCCAGAAAATGGAAACTCTTGAAGCTGGAATCTTCGAGTACCACGATAAAATGCCTTTAAAGAGAGGTTATAAAGAAAAAGGAATTCGTGTAGTACCAAACGCTGTAGCAAGACACGGTGCTTACATTTCTAGCGGTGTTATTATGATGCCAAGTTATGTAAACATTGGTGCTTACGTAGACGAAGGTACTATGGTAGATACCTGGGCAACTGTTGGTAGTTGTGCACAAATTGGTAAAAACGTTCACCTTAGTGGTGGTGTTGGTATTGGTGGTGTTTTAGAGCCGTTGCAAGCCTCTCCTGTAATTATTGAAGATAACGCATTCTTAGGATCTCGTAGCATCGTTGTAGAAGGTGTACGTGTAGAAAAAGAAGCCGTTCTTGGAGCAAATGTTGTACTTACTGCTTCAACAAAAATTATCGATGTAACTGGTGACGAGCCTGTAGAAATGAAAGGAATTGTTCCTGCAAGATCTGTAGTGATTCCTGGAAGTTACACGAAAAAATTCCCAGCGGGAGAATTTAATGTACCATGTGCATTAATTATTGGGAAACGTAAAGAAAGTACCAACAAAAAAACTTCTCTAAACGATGCGCTTAGAGAATATGATGTTGCGGTATAAATGAAAATTCTGGTAATACAGCAAAAAATGATTGGGGACGTTCTTACGTCCTCAATCTTATTTGAGGCACTTCGGGATGCTTATCCTAAAGCGCAGTTGCATTACCTAATTTATCCGCACACTAAGGCGGTTGTAGAAAACAATCCTTTTATCGATAAGCTGATATTCGGTAAAAATGAGCTTCCTTTTTATAGATTACTGAAGCTAATTAGATCTGAAAAATACTACGCCATTATCGATGCATATTCTACGGTACAAACATCGATTCTTACCAGTTTATCTGGGTCGAAATATAAAATTGGATTCGATAAAAAATATACCCGCCCATTCTACACACATGTTTTTAGCCGAAAAATTCAGGCTAAAACACATGCAGGTGCTGCGATCGAAAAGCGAATGCAATTGCTTACTCCGCTTATTAAAAATGCTCCGCTTCAGCTAAAACCAAAAATATTCTTGAGCGATGCTGAACGTGAAAAAGCTAAAAGAATTTTAATTGAAGGTGGCGTGGATCTTTCAGATTCTATTTATATGATCGGGGCTTTAGGAAGTTCAGAAAAGAAAACCTATCCGCTCCCCTATTTGGCCAGGCTCTTAGACCAGATCGCAGCCAAAGAAAATACGGCTATTTTATTTAATTATATCCCAAGCCAAAAAGATCAAATTTCAACTTTAATTGGTTATTGCAATGCGCAAACCAAGCAGAAAATTCATCTTGAGATCTACGGAAAAAGTCTGAGAGAATTTTTAGCTCTTACCAGTTTTTGTGATGCGATCATTGGGAATGAAGGTGGCGCTATAAACATGGCGAAAGCTTTAAATATCCCATCTTTTGCGATTTTTTCTCCGCCTTTAAACAAAACGAACTGGAATATTTATGAAGACGGAAAGCAGAATGTTTCGGTTCATTTAAAAGATTTTTCTCCGGAATTATTTGCTGAAAAAAGTCAGGACGATTTGCACAAAGATGCATTTGAGCTTTACGAGAAATTTTTACCAGCTTATATTGAAGAACCGCTAGACCAATTCCTAAAATTGAACACTAAATGACCTATCGCTTTTTAATTTATATAAGTCATACTTATGCGTTGCCGATTGGTTTACCGCTTCAGGAAGAAATTAGGAAAAGAAACTACGAGGTAAAATGGTTTACAGAGTTGGATCCTCCCAGATCCTATTTCCCTGAAAATGGGGATTTGATCGAAACAATTGAAGACGCGATAGATTACAATCCAGATATCGTGCTATGCATTACAGATGTTGTTGCCGATTTTCTACCGGGATTAAAAGTGCAGATTTTTCATGGATTTTTAGCCCATAAACATAGCGACAAAAAAGGTCATTTTAGAATTCGTGGTTTATTTGATCTTTATTGTACGCAAGGTCCATCGACGACCATTCCGTTTAAGGAAATTCAGCAAAAAAAGAATCATTTTTTAGTGAGAGAAACCGGTTGGTCTAAAGTAGATCCTTTGTTTAAGATTGAAGAAAATAAGCGTGAAAAACCTACAATATTGCTTTCTTCTACCTTCTCTCCAAAATACAGTTGGTTGTATAATGAAGAAGTGATCGCTGAAATAAAAAGATTATCGAAAACTGGCGAATTTGAGTTTCTGGCTGTGCTGCATCCAAAAATGGATAAAGAGAAAATTGAGATCGTTAAAAAAATGCAGCACGAAAACTTCAAATATTACGATACTACAGATATTATTCCGCTGTTTCGCCAGGCAGATATCATGTTTTCAGACACTACATCTGCAATTACCGAGTTTATACTTCAGAAAAAACCGGTAGTGACTTTTAGAAATAATAAACCTGCCAATCATCTTATCAATATTTCTAATGCTGAAGAAATTGAAAGCGCCATTAGAGCAGCTTTTTCACCTTCAGAAAAACTACTGAAAAACATCGAATCTTACATCTACGACACGCATCCTTATTTTGATGGAAAAAGCAGCGAGCGCGTAATTTCTACCTGTATTGATGTTTTACACACTGATAAATCTGAATTATCCAACAAACCTTTAAACCTGGTAAGACGCTATCAATTAAGAAAAAAACTGAATTATTTTACTTTAAAAAGCTATAGAAAACCTTTTAATCGATAGTCGATATTCGATAAAAACGGGAGATATTTTTATGGCGAATTAGAAAATTACTTTTTCCAGAATTTAAGCTTTTTCTTTAGCCTTTTTTTCCTCAAAAATTTCTCCTGAAATTCCTGAGTGTAGCCCCACATGGTTTCAAAAACTTCATTTTCGTTCCAGGCTGTAATTATAGCATATTCGTTAGCCATAATCTTGATTATTTCCTTATTAGGCGTAAGGCGAGCGAAATTTTTCATGCGCTGTTTAAAATCCAACCGCTTAAAATTCATTCGGTTTAAATCGACCAAAAAGAACTCAAATTGATCGCCATCGATTTGTATTAACGTATTTCCTGGAGAGTGATCTAAAAACTCAATATTTTTTTCATGAAGCTCGTAAGTAAAGCGTGTAAAAGCCCTTAAAACCGATTCTTTTTGTGCTTCATCTTCAAATTTCTCGATATCTCTAAAGGTAAAATCGTATTCTAAATGGTCACAAATGTAATAACTGCGGCCAAATGTGATCCACTTACACTCTTCAGCATAAGCAACAGGAAAAGGAGTCCCCACTTCTCTGGATAAAAGATATTCAGCATAACTAAAACTTCGCGCAGCTTTCGATTTTCTAAAAAAACGATAAATGATCTTATTGATCAGGTTTGGAATCCTAAACGATTTCACATTCACCTGCCTACCATTAAGATCGAAGGTTTTAATGATATTTCGGCCACTGCTAAGCGTTTTCCCTTTCTCTGAAAAATCAGCTAAAATCTGATCTATTTTTCCAGCCTGGTCTTTAAAAGCGTCTGCGTATACGATTTTCATATTGCAAAATTACGATTATAGAAATTTAAAGACTAATTAAAATATGAATAGTATTATGACCTTATAAAAAACTTAGGAGTTCTTAGGCTAAAAGTCAAATTTTGGTATTTTAGACACGTTTTGCAATCTAATTTTAATAATAAATCAGGATTATCAGTTTTAAACGTTTCTAGAACATATTTCAAGAAAAACATCTCTAAATCTCTAACATGAGCATCGCTATAAGTTGTATTATCGTAAATTATAACACTGCTAAATTTACACTAGATTGCGTGGCTTCGATTTTTGAAACCCATCAAAATACTGAAGCGATAGAAGTTATAGTGGTAGATAATGCTTCAGAAAAAGAGGATTATTTACTTTTAGAAAGTGAGCTTCAGCAAAAAAACTTTCCGAACACAAAGCTTATAAGAAGCAAACAAAATTTTGGCTTTGGGGCAGGAAATATGATTGGCGTTAATGCTGTCTCGAATTGCAATTATTATGCTTTTATCAATAACGATACGTTACAGCTTACCAATAATTGTCTTTGGGTTTTAAAAGATTTTATGGATGCTACGCCAGATGCCGGTGTATGCTCGCCACAAATGCTAGATGAAGACAAAAATTTTAGAAGTACTATAGATCACTTTTCTTCACTTAGCAGGGAAATTTTAAAACGCGGATTTCTGGAAAAAGTAAATCCAAAAAAATATCCCAGTCGGAAAAAATTCTTCGATAAGCCTACTGCAGTAAACTATGTTCAGGGATCGTTTATGTTTTTTAATGCTGAAGATTTTAATAATATTGGAGGTTTCGACACCAATTTATTTCTCTACTACGAAGAATCAGATCTTGGCTTACGACTTTTAAAAGAGCGAAAAAAATACGCCTATATTTTTCCTGAAGCGCAATACATTCATTTTAAAAGTGTAAGTATTAAAAAGAGTGTAAATATCCTTATTAAACGAGAATTAAAGATCTCCTTGCTTTACCATACTCGTAAACATTATGGCTTTTTAGCACATCAATTCTTACTTAATTTTCTACGCATTCGGTATGGTTTAACCTGTATCGTAAAACCTAAATATTTCCCGTTGTTTAGACTTTTACTTGGCGGCGCCAGTCTTTCTAAATCACTTAAACAAAAGCAATCGATCAAAGAGATTTAAAAAAGATGCCTTGATTTTAAGGAATTTTGACTTAAAACTGGTTTCGTAAATTTTCTGAAGTATCTTTGCAGGTCGTTAGCAAGGTAACTATGGAAGATAAAAAGACTGAAATTCAAAATTGTTTAGCCGTTCTTAAAAAAGGCGGAATTATTCTTTATCCTACCGATACGGTTTGGGGAATTGGCTGTGATGCCACCAACGCAGATGCCATTGATAAGATTTTTGCGCTTAAGAAAAGAGCAGAAAGCAAATCGATGATCTGTTTGGTTTCAGATTTTAAAATGCTGAATGAATATGTAGAAGAAGTTCCAGAAGTTGCTTACGACATCTTAAAGTACGCTGCAAAACCAACGTCTATTATTTACGACGATCCTATTAGAGTGGCTGAAAATGTAATTGCTGAAGATAACACCCTTGCTATAAGAGTTACTAAAGATCCTTTTTGTAAGGAATTAACCAGAAGATTACGCCGACCTTTAGTGTCTACTTCTGCGAATATTAGCGGGCAACCAACACCGGATTCTTTTTCCCAAATTAGCCCTGAAATTTTAAAAGGTGTGGACTATGTAGTAAATTTGCACCAGTCTAAAAAATCTTCCAAACCATCGGCTATTATTAAACTTAGTAACGACGGAACGGTTAAAGTAATACGTAAATAGATTGCTAAACCACGAATAAGGTTTTATAAAATTAGCCAAATTTCATAGGTTTTTTTAGACTTTAAAATGAGCGTTTTATAGGTATCTGTATTCGTGGCGAAAAATTAATGTAGTGAAGAATTATAGCGAAGCTTTAGATCATCAAATTTTTAAGGTAATTTCTCAGGCAACCGAAGAACTTCAGTTAGAAAGTTATGTTATTGGTGGTTTTGTTAGAGATTTTATTTTACAACGTGGTAATGCCAAAGATATCGATGTTGTTGCCGTTGGCAGCGGAATCGACCTGGCGCTAAAAGTTTCTGAGCTACTTCCGCATAAACCAAAAGTGCAGGTTTTTAAAAACTACGGTACGGCAATGCTTCGAGCTTTCGATATGGAAATCGAATTTGTTGGTGCCAGAAAAGAAAGTTATTCTGAAGGTAGTAGAAATCCGGTTGTAGAAAATGGAACCCTTGAAGATGATCAGAATCGCCGGGATTTTACCATTAACGCATTAGCTCTAAGTCATAACAAAGCTAATTTTGGTGATTTACTGGATCCTTTTGGCGGACTTGAAGATTTAAAATCGCAATTGATAAGGACTCCGCTTGAGCCAGGAATCACCTATTCAGACGATCCTCTTAGAATGTTAAGAGCTATACGCTTTGCATCGCAGCTTAATTTTATTATTCAGAAGAAATCTTTAGATGCCATAAAAGAGCATCACAAGCGCATAAAAATTATCTCTAAAGAGCGAATTACAGAAGAATTGCATAAAATCCTTCTTTCTGAAAGACCTTCTAAAGGTTTTGCACTGTTACATAAAACAAAGCTTTTAAAACTTATCCTTCCTGAACTTACCGCTTTGGAAGGAATCGACGAAATTGAAGGCCAACGCCATAAAGATAACTTTTGGCACACGCTTGAAGTGGTTGATAATATTAGCGAAAACACCGATAATCTTTGGTTACGCTGGGCGGCGCTATTACATGATATTGGTAAAGCCCCAACAAAGAAATTCCATAAAAGGAACGGCTGGACGTTCCATGGCCACGAGTTTGTAGGATCTAAAATGGTTTACAAACTTTTTAAGCGACTTAGAATGCCACTAAACGACAAGATGAAATTTGTCCAAAAAATGGTATTAATGAGTTCCAGACCAATCGCGGTGGTAGATGATGATGTTACAGATTCCGCTGTACGAAGATTGATCTTTGATGCCGGTGAAAATATCGATGATCTAATGACCTTATGCGAGGCCGATATCACGACTAAAAATCCGCGTCGCTACAAAAAATACCACAACAACTTCAAGATCGTAAGGCAAAAGATGAAAGAAGTTGAAGAACGTGATCATGTTCGTAATTTTCAACCGCCGGTTAGTGGAGAAGAAATTATGGAAACCTTCAATATTAAGCCTTGTAGAGAAGTTGGGATTATAAAAGATGCCATTAAAGAAGCAATTTTAGAAGGCGAAATCCCAAATGATCATGCCGCTGCAAAAGAACTTATGCTTAGCAGAGGTAAAAAACTTGGTTTAAAGGAAGTATCAAAACAAGATTAAAACATCAGGAAATTCCCAATAATTCACTTATAAAAAATTGAAATTGTGTATCGAAATTCGGTAAAAATTGCACTGGTTTTAGTGTACCTGGTCATCATCGCAGGTGCAGTGGTAAGAATGACGGGAAGCGGAATGGGATGTCCAGATTGGCCTAAATGTTTTGGATATTACATCCCTCCTACCCAGGAATCTGAACTTCTTTTTCAGGCAGATCGAGATTATGAAAAAGGGCAGGTAATTATTGTAGACGAAAGTTTAAAAGTTGCCAAAAGCGATTTTACTTCCGCAGAAAATTATAATCCCGACAACTGGGAAACCTACACCAAACACGATTACGCAATATTTAATCCGCTGCATACCTGGACTGAATATGTTAACCGACTAGTGGGCGCTTTAGCCGGTTTTGCTGTTTTGATCATGGCCATTTTATCTTTCAGAAAATGGAAAACCAGGAAACGACTTACGATCCTATCGTGGCTTTCAGTATTTTTAATGGTATTTCAGGCCTGGCTTGGTGCCACCGTGGTATATTCAGTTTTAGCGCCTGTTAGGATTACCCTGCACATGGTCATGGCGCTGGTAATTGTAGCGATCTTATTGTATATTCTAGCAGATTCTTCAGTAAAAATGTATGATTTTAAAGTTTCTAAAACTTTTAAAACAGTTGTACTCGTATCAATAATTTTGAGTTTGATTCAGGTAGTTTTAGGAACACAGGTAAGACAATTTGTAGACGAACAGGTAAAAATATTCGGATACGGAACTCGCGATCTATGGCTTAACAATCCTGAAATTTCATTTTATATTCACCGCTCATTTTCGGTTTTGGTCTTTTTGGCAAACCTTTTTATCTGGTGGAAAAACAAGCAAAAATTTTACAATCTTGGCTTAACCAATTGGATCATTTTTCTAATTGTGATCGAGATTTTTACGGGAATGGCCATGTATTATCTGGACTTCCCATTTTTAAGTCAGCCACTACACCTGGTAATTGCTTCGGTATTATTTGGTGTTCAGTTTTATTTATTATTAGAATGTTTTAAGAGTAGCAAACCGCTTAAAACTTCTTAACTTTGAAGCTCAAAATTTTCAATTATGGTTTATCGATTTAGAGTAATTCTAGACACGGCAGAAGATGTTTTTAGAGATATTGAAATTTTAAAAACCGATACGCTCGAGGATTTACATAACACCATTGTGCAGGCATTTGGTTTTGACGGAACCGAGATGGCTTCGTTTTATTTAAGTGATGACGAATGGACGCAAGGTGAAGAAATTCATCAATTCGACATGAGTGGCGGTGACGACAGCATTCGTTTGATGAATGAAACAACTTTAGATAGCGTACTTTCTGAAGACCAAACAAAACTACTTTACGTGTACGATTTCTTTAATATGTGGACGTTTATGGTAGAACTTGCACAAATTGCAGAGGTGGAAGAAGGACGCGATTACCCAAATTTAATGTTTGTACACGGGCAAATTCCGTCTAATGCGCCAGATAAAGAATTTAAGGCTGAAGAAGATCCTGCGGCAGACGAAAATTTTAACGACGATTTCGATGTAGACGATTACGACAGTTTTTCTTTTGATGAAAACTGGAACTAATTTTCTATATTTTTAGCTGTAATTTTTACCGACTTATAATTTTTAAACCGAATGATCAACTTATATAATGCGCAAATTGAATCCCTATCGATTCATCGTGTGGGTAACAAAAGCCGTAACGAAAATATCTTTTTGTCTGCAGCACCTTATCAGCTAAATGACGAAATTACACCTTTGATCAAGGAATATTTTCTAAAGCCTTTTAGAGAAAAAGAAGAGAATTATTACAAATTTGATCATGAAACCGATCTAGAGTTCAACGAACTTTACAACCTGGCGAATGCTATTTTTGATAATCCTGAAAATATTCATGAGGCTTCAAAAAAGATAACCACGCTTCTTTTTGAGCAATCTGCACATCCACACATTAAAAGTGGTGAAGTGTATGTGGTATATTTTGAAAATGCACAGCTAGATAACGAAAAGCTTCCTGCAATCGGGATTTTTAAATCTGAATTAAAGCATGATTTCTTACAATTTCAGGAAAAAGGAAGCATTTTAGAAATGATCGTTCAGCAGGGAATCAATCTTCAGAAATTAGATAAAGGAGCATTGATTTTTAACAAACAAAGAGCTGAAGGTTACAAGATCTTATCGATCGATTCTAACAAATACGACACAAAATACTGGCTAGAGAACTTTTTGGGTGTAGATGTAATGGCCGATGAAAATTACTACACCAAAAAGTATTTAAAATTCTGCCAGAATTTCGCCAAAGACGTAGTTTTACCTGCGGAAGACAAGAAAGAAGAAGTAATGTTTATGAACCGAAGTATGGATTACTTCGCTAAAAACGACGATTTTGAAGAAACAAACTTCTTAAACTCGGTTATCGATAATCCAGATTTGGTACCTGAATTTCAGAATTATAAAACCGAGAAAGCGCCAAAATATAAGATCGAAGATCTAACTACTTTCCCTATCGCGAACAAAGCGGTGACCGATGCACGTAAAAAATTAAAAAACGTGATCAACCTGGATACCAATATTCAGATTAAAATGGATTTTGTGAATGCAGATTCGGCCGATAAATTTGTAGAAAAAGGTTGGGACGAAGAAAAACAAATGTATTATTACCTGGTTTACTTCAACAAAGAAGAAAAAAGCTAGACTTTAAATAGAAAAAAATAAAGGCCGAAATTCGATAATTTCGGCCTTTATTTTTATTGGCACCGCCAAAGCTTATAATCCCAGAGGCTTCCCTCGAAATTAAAAATTTGTTTCCAACAAATGCCACGAGAGCTTGCCCCGAGGTAGTTTACTGTTTATTCTGAAACCTCGATAGCTTCGAAAGTATAAGATTCGTGATAATCGCCAAGGATTCCAGTATTAGAATGCGTAAAAACCATTCGGTTTTCAGATAATTCTGATAACTGATAATTTGAAAATGTAGATCCTACAAGTCCATAATCCTCATTCGCATATCCTCTTCCAAAACTTAAATAAATAGTTCCGGGATCGCCAATCATTTTTAAATTAGCTGAAAATTGTTCGTGTTCTGCGGTAAAATTTCCTTCACTTAAATGATCGAAACAAAGTACTTCGCCATAAGTGATTTCTACTTCCCTATCTACTTTAAACGTGTAAACATCGTCACTTACACAGTCTGCAGTAATAAAAAAATCGTCTGTTTCATCTGAATAATCATCTACAACCTCAACAAGTCGCCATGATTTTTGACTGTCTCCATGAATTAAAGACATTTGAGATTCTGGGAAATTTGGAATACGATTTTCGTCATCATCAGCACAATTTGTTAGCGTACCTGCTAAGACTATGAGACTTAATGTTTTAAGGGATTTGTAAATTTTAATCATAAAGTTTACTGTAAATTGATGTTTTTGATTGAATTATCTAAAATTTATAACAATTTACAAACCTACAGATTTTTTTGGGTTTTATCGGTTTCCTCTATTTTTTTTGAATACTAACTAATTTCTTCTGGAAGAAAATTTACTGTAGCAGTCGTTTCATATTTACATCTTCGTAATTGCGCTGCACAAAATCTAGTGCCGTTCTTAAGATTTGTCCCATAGTACTGGCTCGCTTAAATTTTACGTCTTTAGTGAAATGATACAGCTCTGTTCGTAATTGATTTACGTTTTCTTTAGTAGAAACATGATCGTTACTCATACATTTTATTAAACGCTTAAATCTTGCCTGTGTATTGATCATCCTTTTAGCTAACAGGGAACGTTCTTCTTTTCGATATTGCTCGATCGACGAAAGCTGAAGTCTCTCTGAAACCAATTTTACCATTTTATAGTTTTCCTTGAAAAATTGAGGTCGATAGACTTTAAATTTGCCTTCAAAACATTGCTGATCAAAATCTATTGCTCGTATTTGATATTGCACATGATCAAAATCGTGTGTTGGGATTACCACATAGTTGTAAGAACGCATATCGCCCAAAAGCCGAACAGTACAGCGCTCGTTAAATTTTACGAATTGCTTTGCGATCTGTGCCTTTTCCCATTCGGTTAATTTTGGTAAATGCTCTTCAATAAAAACATCCCCCGGAATTCCTGCAATGTGAGCTTCAATCAAAGTATCCTTATAAACCAAAAAAGTGATACGATGCGGAGAAAGCAAATGCTCTAATTCGAGTCCATAGATTCGGGATGCATCAGCTTTTTTCACATAAAAATAGGTAAAAACATCATTCAGGATATTCCTAACTTTTATACGAAAAGGTCTGGAATTTCCGAAGGTGCAATAATCGATCGCATCGACTGCGAGAAACTCGAGCATATCGTCACTACCATCAGAATGTAAAATATTATAGATCTTTTTTAAGCTTTCATCTATTTCTTCGCGTTCAAATTCTGGGTAATAACAGCGTACCCAATAGGTATCTTCATCGTCCTGATCATAAACTACTACTGAACCTGAAAACCTCAATAAATCTTCGTAAAAAACCGGGATTTTTGTGTTTCTATTATAACGTGCCAGATATTTATTGAAACGATCGTTTACAGGAAAAGAAGGTTTCTTTTTAGACATCAGTTTAGGTTCCATAGTCTTGTAATTTGTTTAAACTCTTCCGCAGAAAATCTTTAAGGTATTGAAATTATAAGGATTTAGGGCCATTTAATCTTCTACAGATTTAAAAAAATAGGTCTTAAAAACCTCGAATATCGAGTAAAAATAAAGATAGTAATGTGAAAACTGTAACAAAAATGTAAATTAGTCGTCGTGTAAGAAAAGAAACCATCTATTTTGGAAACAATCCTTAGCATTAATCAATTAACTAAAGTTTACGGCCCTTTAAAGGCGGTAAATAATTTGTCCTTTACAATCGAGAAAGGAAACGTGTACGGAATTTTAGGCCCTAACGGAAGTGGTAAATCGACCACTTTGGGAATGGTACTAAATGTGGTAAACAAAACCTCTGGTGAATTTAAGTGGTTTGACGGCGCTGAATCTACACACGAAGCTTTAAAAAAAGTTGGAGCAATCATCGAGCATCCCAACTTTTATCCTTACATGACAGCGGCACAAAACCTTGAACTTGTTTGTAAAATTAAAGGAGTGCCTAGCCATAAAGTTGAAGAAAAACTGGAGGTTGTTGGATTACTGGATCGTAAAGACAGTAAATTTAGAACCTTCTCTTTGGGGATGAAACAGCGCTTGGCAATCGCATCTGCCCTGCTTAACGATCCTGAAATTTTAATTTTAGACGAACCTACAAACGGACTAGATCCACAGGGAATTCATCAAATTCGTGAGATTATTCGCAAAATTGCTTCAGACGGAACTACCATTTTATTGGCTTCGCATCTTTTAGATGAAGTTGAAAAAGTATGCAGCCATGTGGTGATCATTAGGAAAGGTGTAAAATTATACAGCGGACCGGTTGATGGCATTAACGCCAGCCACGGATTCTTTGAACTGGAAGCTGAAAATACCGAATTACTTCAACAATTTTTAAATGAGCATCCATCGATTGGTAAAGTAAGTCTTAAAGGAAATTTGGTTACAGCCATTATTGAAGAACCAATGAGTGCTTCAGATATTAACCAATATCTTTTTGAAAAAGGACTTAGCCTTAGCTACTTAATTAAACGTAAAGAAAGCCTGGAAGAACAATTCCTTCAACTAACCAATCAAACTACTGCGTAATGTTACGACTTTTAAATATAGAATTCCTAAAACTTAGATATAGTAGATCCTCAAAGATCCTTATTCTTACTTACTTCATATTAATCACGTTTATCGCCCTTATTGCTTCAATAGAATTTCCTATTGGAAACATGAATTTTAGACTTGCAGATCAGGGAATTTTTAATTTCCCGTTCATCTGGCATTTTAACAGCTTTATTGCGGCTACTTTAAAATTGTTTCTGGCAATTGTAATTGTCTCAATGATGTCGAACGAATATAGCAACAGGACACTGAAACAAAACCTTATCGACGGACTATCAAAAAAGGAGTTTATTTTATCGAAATTCATCACTGTGATGGTATTTTCTATAGTTTCTACAATCTTTCTTTTTGTAGTTTCTTTGATCTTAGGACTTTCATTTTCAGACTACAATGAGTTTTCAATTATCTTTTCTGATCTTGAATATATTCTAGCCTATTTTGTAAAACTTACAGGTTTCTTTGCTTTCTGTTTATTCTTGGGGATTTTGGTAAAACGTTCGGCTTTTGCACTTGGATTTTTATTTATCTGGTGGATCGTTGAAACCATTTTATATGCCATTCTAAAATGGAGAATTTTTAAAGGAAGTGATATTGCAGATAAAATCGTTCAGTTTTTACCATTGGAATCCATGAGCAATTTGGTAAAAGAACCTTTTTCCAGACTTAACGCTGTACAAACTGCTGCTAATCAACTAGGTTCGGCTTTTGAGAAAGATTATACCATACATTGGTATCAGATCCTTATCGTAATTGTTTGGACGGTATTATTTGTGTATTTCTCTTATGCATTATTGAAGAAAAGGGATTTATAAAAAGCTTAGTTTCATTAATTTTTCTACCCTATTTGAATAGGCACATTTATTGCTTAACTTCGTAAGGCTAAGAAAAAGAACGCATGAAATTTAAGATTGAATCTGAATATAAACCAACCGGAGACCAACCCAACGCTATAAAACAACTGGTTAGTGGTATCGAAAAGAACGACCGCTTTCAAACCTTACTGGGAGTTACCGGTTCTGGTAAAACCTTTACGGTTGCAAATGTGATTGAAGATGTGCAGAAACCAACACTGGTTTTAGCACATAACAAAACGCTGGCAGCCCAGTTATATTCAGAATTCAAGCAATTTTTCCCGAATAATGCGGTAGAATATTTTGTTAGTTACTACGATTATTATCAACCTGAAGCTTTTATTCCATCTTCAGGGACATACATAGAAAAAGATCTTTCGATAAATGATGAGATCGAAAAACTACGATTAAGCACCACGTCTTCCCTACTTAGCGGAAGACGTGATGTTATTGTTGTCGCTTCGGTTTCCTGTCTTTATGGTATTGGTAACCCGGTAGAATTCCGTAAAAACGTGGTTTCTATTGAAAGAGACATGGAAATTTCAAGAACTAAATTTCTGCATAGTTTAGTCCAAAGTTTATATTCTAGAACCGAAGCTGAATTTGTTCACGGAAACTTCAGAATAAAAGGTGACACCGTAGATGTTTTTCCTAGCTACGCTGATAACGCCTTCAGAATTCACTTTTTTGGTGATGAAATTGAAGAAATTGAAGCTTTTGATCCTGCTACAAATGACATTATCGAAAAATACGAGCGCTTAAATATCTATCCTGCCAATATGTTTGTAACCTCGCCAGATGTTTTACAAAATGCGATTAGAAATATACAGGACGATCTTGTAAAACAGGTAGATTATTTTAGAGATATCGGTAAACATCTTGAAGCAAAAAGGCTGGACGAAAGAACCAATTTCGACTTAGAGATGATTCGGGAGCTTGGATACTGTTCTGGTATCGAGAATTATTCGCGTTATCTGGATGGGCGTAACCCGGGAACTAGGCCTTTCTGCCTTTTAGATTATTTCCCTGAAGATTTTCTAATGGTTGTAGATGAGTCTCACGTAACGATACCGCAGGTTCACGCAATGTACGGTGGTGACCGCTCCAGAAAAGAAACTTTGGTGGATTATGGCTTTAGGCTTCCGGCAGCGATGGATAACCGACCTTTGAAATTCGAGGAATTCGAAATGCTTCAAAATCAGGTGATCTATGTTAGTGCTACTCCTGCCGATTATGAACTTCAGCAAAGTGAAGGAGTTTATGTGGAACAGGTAATTCGACCAACCGGACTTTTAGATCCTGTGATCGAAGTGCGCCCAAGCCAAAACCAGATCGATGATCTTATTGAGGAAATTCAGATAAGAGTTGAAAAAGATGAGCGTACTTTAGTAACTACCCTAACTAAAAGAATGGCTGAAGAATTAGCCAAATATTTAACCAGAATCGATGTTCGTTGTAGGTATATTCATAGTGATGTAGATACTTTAGAGCGAGTAGAGATTATGCAGGATCTGCGTCGTGGATTGTTTGATGTGCTAATTGGTGTAAACCTTTTAAGAGAGGGACTCGACTTGCCAGAGGTTTCTCTTGTTGCCATAATCGATGCTGATAAAGAAGGATTTTTAAGAAGTAACCGCTCACTTACGCAAACCATTGGTCGTGCGGCAAGAAACGTGGAAGGTAAAGCCATTTTGTATGCTGACAAAATTACTGACAGTATGCAAAAAACCATGGACGAAACCGAATACCGCCGAACCAAGCAGATGAATTACAATAAAAAGCATAATATCACGCCAAAACCTCTGGTTAAAAAACTTGAGACCTCTACACTTGTAAAGAAAAAGCTTGAGATTTTTGAAGGTGATAACAAACCTCCAATGCAGGCTGCGGAAGAAGAAGGTGCTTACCTAACCAAACCTCAAATCGATAAAAAAATTAAAGAGAAGCGTAAAGCAATGGAGACTGCAGCTAAAGAATTAGATTTTATGGAGGCAGCAAGATTACGTGATGAGATCAAGATTTTACAGGATAAATTAAAGGAATTGGCATAAGTTTATCATAGATTACCATATAATTAACTTTCAAATTATTGACTTAAAGGGTTTTAGGTTTTAATTTTAAAAATTATTACACTACCCCGAAACCCTTAGTTTTCTAAGCAACCTAAAACCTAATGCTTATGAAAACGTATATTTCTATTTTACCCATATTTTTTTTAAACCTGTTTTCTTATGCACAGGTAGGAATTAACACTGAAAATCCAAAGGCAACATTAGATATTAAAAGTTCAGATCCTGATGATCCTTCTAATAGCGACGGAATTTTAATTCCGCGTATTTCGAAATTTCCGTCTGAAGATCCAAACGATGAACAAAACGGAATGATGGTTTATCTGGATACCGATATTAGCGATTTTTCGAAAGGATTTTATTTTTGGAATGCTGAAGAATCTTCGTGGTTGCCCATTAAAGGAAACTCTTCTGAGGCAAATTTTTATGAAGTAGATACTGAAACTTCCCCTGAAGATATTGAGTCTTCTATTTATCGTGAAGGTAACATAGGTATTGGCACAGACGATATTGAGTCTAAATTACAAATTGACATTATCCCAGATAGAGATGATGATATTAAAAAAGGACTGGAGATCGATAATCAAAATTCAGAAGAGAACACAAGAACAACTTATGGTGCTGAAATTACAAATCGAAGTGCCACAAATGGTGTGAAATACGGAATAAAAAGTAATGTAAACGGCACGGGAGCCGGGATTCATTATGGCATTTTTAATGAAACCTTTCAAAGCACCGGAACTAATGATATCTACGGAATCTTTAACCGGGTTGGCCGCACCTACGGCGCTAACAGCAATAATTTTGGTCTTTATTCTGAAATTGGAAGCTCTACCGCACAGGGAAATATTTATGCCATTTACGGAACAGCGCAGGGAAATAGCACAGCAGATGTATTTGCAGGATATTTTGCAGGTAGGTTAGGTATTGGGTTAAATCCTTCTTCAGAATACATTTTCCCTTCAGAAAGAGCCAATGAAGATATGGTTTTAGCACTTTCAGAAGATGGATTGATGAGATGGCGACCACCAACTTATTATCCATATTTTTCTTCTACCAGTTCTACAGGAACTTTTGTAATAGAAGAACATTTAGGTTCTCTAAGAATTAACAATAATCTAAGTGCTGTGCAAGTGCCAGATGCTTCAGAGAATAGAGGCAGAACCATTATTTTGGTATGCTGGTCTACAACTTCAGATAAAGCTTTGTCTTTTGTAAATGGCGATGACCTTTTTGATGTAACAACCAATAGCAGCATCACAAATATTGAAAGCGGTACTGTGCTTACCATTTTAAGTGCTGGTAATCGATGGTTGGTTATCAATAAATATACAGAGTAAACTACCTTGGTGTATTATACCCTTTGGCAGTACCAATAAAAAAAGCCGAATCTTGAAATTCGGCTTTTTCAATATTCGTTATTTTTACATGATTTTTCACACCTTACTCGCAAAAAGACTTACATCTTCTTCGGTAATTTCTTTTCCTCCCAAAATTAGTAAACGCTCTACAACATTGCGCAATTCTCTAATATTACCGGTCCAATTATATTCTTTAAGTTGATTAAGCGCTTCAGCAGTAAAACTTTTCTTATTAGTGCCCTGCTCACTAGCTATTTTTTCAGAAAAATACTCGACTAAAAGAGGAATATCGTCTCTACGATCGTTAAGTGAAGGCACTTCTATTAAAATCACAGCTAATCTGTGGTATAAATCTTCTCTAAATTTCTTATCCTCGATCTCCTGTTTTAGATCTTTATTCGTTGCAGCAACAACGCGAACATCTACTTTGATATCTTTATCGCTACCTACACGCGAAATTTTATTTTCCTGTAAGGCTCTTAGAACTTTAGCCTGTGCAGAAAGACTCATATCCCCTATTTCATCAAGGAAAATAGTTCCGCCATTCGCTGCTTCAAACTTCCCCGCTCTATCTTTGTTTGCTGAAGTAAAGGCTCCCTTAACGTGACCAAAAAGTTCACTTTCTATTAATTCTGAAGGGATTGCTGCACAATTCACCTCTATCATTGGACCTTTAGAACGCTCACTTTTTTGATGAATCCAGTGTGCTACAAGTTCTTTACCTGTTCCATTTCCTCCCGTCACCAGCACTCGGGCATCTGTAGGTGCTACTTTTTCAATTATTTCTTTAATTCGGTTAATCTCTGGCGATTCCCCAATCATTTGGAAGTTTTTACCCACTTTCTTTTTTAGTCGGGCATTTTCCTGTACCAGCTCTTTTCGGTCTAAAGCATTACGAACCGCATTCAGCAATCGATTTAAATCTGGTGGTTTAGAAATATAATCAAAAGCGCCCATTCTCATGGTTTGCACGGCAGTATCTAAATCGCCATGTCCAGAAATCATGACAAAAGGAATCTCTGGTTTAATTTTATTGGTTGCTTCTAAAACCTCAACGCCATCCATTTTGGGCATTTTAATATCACAAAGCACAAGATCGAAATCTTCTTTTTTGATCAATTCCATCCCTGCAAGACCGTCTTCGGCTTCAGTAACATTATAATCTTTATTTTCTTCGTTTAGAATCTTAACAAGCACCCGTCTAATGGCAGCTTCATCTTCTATTAATAATATTTTCGACATTAAAACACACTAAATTTAAGTCCGCCACGCGCATAAAATGTGTTTACAGAATTAATTGTGTACACATCATTTCTATCTACATCACGCAGGCGAATATCATTCATAATTGTATGACCGGCATAAACATAAAGCCCTAAATGTTCAGTAAAACTATACTCGTATCCTAAACCAGCTAAAACAACCGTCATAGACATACTATCTGCAAGATTCGTACTATTTGGAACCGTTGGCGTTACATTAAAATTATCCTGAACATTGGCATAAAAGCCATCTAAAGTTACAAAAGCCTGAAGAACATTGCGGTCGTTAGCATGATATTTTAAGTTAGTTTTAGGAACTCCAACCATATACGACCATTGCGGATGAAACTTTTTGTAATAGTGCGCAACAGGTAAAGGGAAAGGAAAACCTGTAGTGGTAGAATAATGTAGCCCAAAGATAATTCGGGTAGGTTTAAGGATATTTTCTCCGCTTTTTATCTTTATAAAATATACAGCACCTTCATAGATAATATCATCTTTTAGCAATTCATTCGTTGAAAAATTTGAAGCTGCTTTAGCTCCCGTTTGGATACCAACACGCCAGTCTTCATTTAAATGAAATAGATATCCCAATGTTGCCGTAAAAGACTGAAATCTATCTAGGTGAAGTGTTTCAAACGAAGTGTCATCATTAAATTTAAAGTGAACATTTCGATATTCAACTCCGGGAATTAAATAAGAACCTTTCTTATTAAGCTTTATAGGGAAATTTAAAAAACTTCTAAACCTTCTAAAAGAATTATCAGAATCAGATTGGGGGAAATAAGTGAATTCTACCCGTGCTAAATCTGTTAACTGTGCATTTGCTGAAATTCCAAAAAGAAGAAAAAACAATGGCACTAAAATACTTTTAGAAGCTTCCTTCATACTAGTCGGTTTTAGATTGATTTTGGGGGTTAATTATATGAATATCTCTTTGTGGGAATGGAATACTTATGCCATTTTGTTTAAAACTATCATCAATTTTAAAGCGCAGTTCGCTCTTTATTTTAGGATCGGTAAAACTATCTCCTATATAAAAGTAAACTCCAAATAATAGAGCTGAATCACCAAAATCCTCGAACAAAACGAATGGCTTTGGATTTTTAAGCACTCCTTTTTGCCTGGCTACACAATCCAGAAGTAAATCTTTCACCTTTTGCGTATCACTACCATAAGCTACTCCAACATTTACACACTCTCTTGTAGTGCGATGATTTTGGGTGTAATTATAAACAGTATCACTAATAAATTTATGATTAGGAATAATCATCACTTTATCGTCTCTGGTTAGAGCACGAGTAGTTCTTAGTTTAATTTCGAATACTCTGGCAACTTTACTATCAATTTCAATGATATCACCAACCAGTAAAGATTTATCCAGAATGATAAAAATACCGCCAATAATATCCTGAAAAAGTTCTTGTAAAGCTAAACCTACACCCACAAATAAAGCGGCTGAAGCAGTTAATAAGATCGAAATATCTACACCACTAGAACTTAAGGTTATTAGAATTACAATAAGATAAACTACATATTTTACAAACTTAAACGCGCTTATGAACTTTAGTTTATCTTCATTAAGCAGCTTACCAACAATAAAGTTGCGAATAAGCCTTAGAATAACAGAAGTTAGAATAAATACAAAAATCACCAGTAAAACAACACCCACGGTGAGTTTAAATGGTTGACTAAGCAGGGTGAAGTCTAAAAACTCCTGAATGTTTCCCCAAATGTCCTGCTCTATTACTTCTGAAATTTGATTCGCTGTTTCGTTTTGCATTCTAATATTTAAGCCACTTATAAATCTCTTTATAACTAGCTTTCTTACCATACATTAAAATACCAACACGGTAAATTTTTGCGGCAAGCCATACCACTGCCGTATTGGTACACAGCAATATAAGAATAGAAAGGGAAATTTCCCACCATGGCACCCCAAATGGGATACGCATTAACATAACTATAGGAGATGTTAAAGGAATCATGGAGAAAATGGTGCTTACTGTACCATGAGGATTTTCTATAACTGCAAAAAATCCTATATAAATCCCGAGCATTAAAGGAATAATAACCGGCAGCATAAATTGCTGGGTATCGGTTTCGCTATCTACCGCAGCACCAATAGAAGCATAAATAGCGCTGTATAAAAAGTAACCGCCTAAAAAGTAAATTAGGAAATAAATAATCAAGCTTAATATTGGCAGATTTAGAACATCTGCTACTAATTGGTTTACTTCAGGAACATTTAATTGCTCTACTTCTATTTGCCCAGGTTGTGCATTTATTAAATCTACCCCAAAATAAAACCCCGCAATTGTATATAAAATTCCGCCTAAAATAACCCAAACTGTAAATTGGGTTATCCCTGCCAGAGAAGTTCCTATTACTTTCCCCAGCATTAGCTGAATGGGCTTTACTGAAGATACAATAATTTCAATAATTCGATTTGTTTTCTCTTCGATTACAGATCGCATTACCATATTTCCGTAAATAATAATAAACATCATCAATAAATACCCGGCCGCTCCACCAAAAAACATTCTAAGATAATTGGCCATTTTTGATGTGGTCTCTCCAGAAAAGTTTTGAATTTCTACATCAACACTTGTCTTTGCCGAATCGATTTGATCTACATCTATCCCACGCTGAATTAATTCATTTCGCTGTAATTTATTAGAAATGATTTTTTCGATATTCTGAACAGTTCCCAAACCAGGAGACTCTTCGCCAAAAAATTCAACTTCCCCGGTTAGATCATAATTATTATCGGCGCTGGGAATATGTATAAGCCCATAATATTCATTTTCACGCACAATTTTTTTAGCTTCATCTAAACTTTTATCTGAAAAATTGAGATACTGAAGATTCTCATCGTCCTGAAATTCTTTCAGAAACAAACCTGTTTCATCATGCAATCCAATAATGTGTTGTTCGCTACTATTAAGCATACTTAAGTAGGCAATTAAAGCAAACATTCCTACCAGAATCACCGGACTAAGAAATGTCATTACAATAAATGTCTTATTACGTACTCGTGCTAAATATTCTCGTTGAATGATAAGTTTTAAACTACGCATTATGAGTAACCGTTTTAATGAAAATATCGTTTACTGAAGGGATTACTTCTACAAAGTGATTAATCCTTGCTTTACTTAATAAATACTGAATAAGATCGTTTGGATTTTCGTGTGGCTGAAGCTGTATACTTACTTTAAGATCGTCGTTAATACTCTTAAACTGAGCTTTTCCTACTTTAAATTTCTCCTGAAGTTCTGCCAGTAATGCTGCTTCGTTTTCGCTTTCTAAACCAACTTCAAAAGTATTGCTTTTATATTCCTTTTTAATTTCTGAAACCTTACCGTCCAGTAATTTATTGGATTTATTGATAAGCGCCATATAATCACAAAGCTCTTCTACGCTTTCCATACGATGGGTAGAAAATAAAATCGTAGCACCTTTTTCTTTCAATTCAAGAATTTCCCGTTTTATAATATTAGCATTTACAGGATCAAAACCGCTAAAAGGCTCGTCAAAAATCAACAATTTTGGGTTATGTAATACCGTAATTACAAACTGTACTTTCTGAGCCATACCTTTAGAAAGTTCCTGGATTTTTTTATCCCACCATCCGGTAATTTCTAATTTTTCGAACCAGTATTGTAAACGTTCCTTAGCTTCAGCTTTAGAAAGACCTTTTAATCTTGCTAAATATAGTGCCTGCTCACCAACTTTCATCGATTTATATAAACCGCGCTCTTCTGGTAGATATCCAATATGTCTTATATCTTCTGGGTGCAAAGGCTTTCCATCAAGATATACTTTACCTTCATCTGGCATTGTAATTTGATTGATAATCCTAATAAATGTTGTCTTTCCTGCGCCGTTTGGCCCTAATAAACCAAATACGCTTCCTTTTGGGATGGTGATCGATACATTATTTAGTGCAGTATAACTTCCAAATCGTTTATAGATGTTCTCTGCAACCAAAAGATTTTCCATAAATAAAATTTAAGAGGTGTAAAGATATTCAAATCCTAGTACAGACTTAAAAATTGCTGCCTAATATTTACAATTTCGCATTTAAGCATAAAAAAAGCTTCCTTAAAAAAGGAAGCTCAATGGGGATTTAAGTTCATTTATCTTTTAGTAACTACTAGCAAAATAGTTTGTTGGTGTTACTAATTGATCTATTACATGAATAATTCCGTTTTTAGATTCGATATCACTCGCAATAATATTTGCACCACCAATATCTACACTAAGTCCGTTCATTTCAGCATTAATTTTAATCGATTTATTCTCTGAAACTGTAATTACCTGAGAGCTATTAAATTCATTTTTATAAACTTTCTCAGGAACTATATAATACTTTACAAATTCAACTAATTTCATCTTATTATTAGGATCTGTAAGCTCAGATAATTCTCCAACCTTCATTTCTTCAAAAGCTTCGTTAGTTGGTAAAAAGATGGTATAGCCTTCAGCGTATTCTACTGAAGTATCTAATCCTGAAGCTTCTAGAAAACTCACAAACGTAGAAAATTGATCGTCCATTTTCGCCAATTCTAATACGGTATAATCTTCAGTATTCTCTGCGGCGGTAAAATATTTATCCTCCTGCGCAAAGCTGATCGTAGTTAGTAAACCAAATACGATAGATAAAATTAAACTCTTCTTTTTCATAACTTTCATTTTTAATTTTTCTGAAAATTACTAAAGAACAGCTCTGACTACAAGGAGTTTAAAACAGCTTTATAAAAGGTTTAACGAGGGTGTTAAAAAACAAAACCCACCCTTAAATTGATTAAGGATGGGAAAAAAATTGCTATGAAAAAGAAAAATTATCACTAAAAGTCTTAGTGAGAATCAAATATATAAATTTTTTCTTAAAATGAAAGTTCTAAGAAAACATATCTTTAACTTTTTCAAAAAATGATTTATCGCTTTTTTCGGGATTTGGCTGAAAGTTCTCGTCATTAGCCATTTTCTCGAAAAACTCTTTTTGCTCCTTAGTTAGGGTTTTTGGCGTCCAAACATTTACATGAACCAGTAAATCTCCTTTACCATATCCATTTAAACTGCTTACACCTTTACCACGAAGTCTTAAAATTTTTCCAGATTGAACCCCTGGTTCAATTTTAATTCGCACTTTACCATTAACAGTTTGTATTTCTTTGGATGCACCTAGGGCAGCTTCAGAAATGCTTATGTAAAGATCGTAGTGTAGATTATCTCCTTCTCTTTGTAAACTTTCATGTGCTTTTTCTTCAATTGCCACTAAAAGATCACCAGGAATTCCGTTTCCGGGAGCTTCATTTCCTTTTCCAGAAACTTTTAACTGCATTCCATCTTCTACCCCTGCAGGTATTTTTATAGAAACTGTTTCTTCCTGTACTTTTAATCCCTGTGCATCTGCATCGGCCGGCTTTTTATCGATCATTTGGCCACTACCACCACAGGTAGTACAAGGAGAAGCTGTTTGCATTCTACCTAAAATCGTATTGGTAACACGAGTTACCTGCCCCGTACCATTACAGGCAGAACAGGTTTTATAGGTTGTGCCCGATGCTTGAACTTTACGCTTAACTTTAATTTTCTTTTCTACACCGTTAGCAATTTCCTCTAAAGTAAGTGCTACACGAATCCTAAGGTTACTTCCTTTTGCACGACGTTGACCGCCGCCACCAAAGCCACCGAAACCTGAGAATCCGCCGCCAAAGCCGCCACCGAAGATATCACCAAACTGGCTGAATATGTCGTCCATATTCATACCTCCGCCGCCACCAAAGCCGCCTCCTTCAAAGGCCTGGTGTCCAAAACGATCGTATTTAGCTCTTTTTTCTTCGTTTCCTAATATTTCGTAAGCTTCAGCTGCTTTCTTAAATTTATTTTCGGCTTCTGTGTCACCCGGATTTTTATCTGGGTGATATTTGATCGCCATCTTTCGATAAGCTTTCTTAATTTCAGCTGCCGTTGCACCTTTACTTACACCTAATATGTCGTAATAATCCTCTTTCATGGTTTAAGTTTCTTGTTAAAAGTTGTAATCCTTACTTTACTTTCCGGTAACAACCTTTGGATAACGAATAATACGTTCTCCTAATTTATATCCTCGCTCTATAACATCAACAATCTTACCTTTAAGATCGTCATTAGGAGCAGGAATTTGTGTGATAGCCTCGTGAATATCGGCATCAAAAGTATCTCCACTTTCAACTTCTACAGGCTCTAAACCTTTATTTTTAAGTGTTTCTCTAAACTTATTATGGATAAGCTCTACACCTTTTAAAAGGTTTTTATCTTCGGTTTTATTAATTTCCACCAAAGCCCTGTCAAAATCATCCAAAACTGGCAACATAGCAAGCATAACTTCCTGGTTGGCAGTTTTAAATAACTCTAAGCGCTCTTTAGAAGTTCGCTTTTTAAAATTTTCAAATTCAGCAAAAAGACGTAAAAATTTATCTTTCTCTTTTTGAAGGTCTTCTTTTAATTTATCACTTTCAGAAACCTCCTCTTCTGCTTGTTCCTTATTCTCAGGCATTTCAGCTTTCTCGTTCTCTACCTCATCGATTGCTTTATCGATATTCTCTTCTACCTGATCCTTAACAGAATTTTGTTCTTTATCGTTAGCTTTCTTTGTCATTTTTATATATCAATTTTTTGATGCTTATTTATAGTCAAATTTATTGCCAAGCCTGGTGTTGTGTCAAAATGTCACCGATATTTTTTAATAAATTTTTAGTACAAAAAATTTTATTTCATATTACTTTTGCTCTTCAACCAAATTGCAAAAAAACTAAATTTCAACAAGATGAAAAAAAACATTTTAAAAGGATTTATGGCGTTAAGCCTTATCGTAGGATTAGGTAGTTGTAAAAATAATAACGGTCACGAAAGTGAAGCTGAAGATGCTAAAGAAGTGGCTGAAGCAACTGCTGAATCTATGGAGTATGTTGTAGATACTACAGCTTCTACTATTAGCTGGATTGGTAAAAAACCAGCAGGAGAGCACAGTGGTACTATTAAAGTTACTGAAGGTACTTTTATGGCAAATGACAGTGTTATTGAAAGTGGAAACTTTACTATCGATATGAAATCTATCGAAGTTACAGATCTAGAAGGTGATCAAAAAGCAAATCTTGAAGCTCACTTAATGGGAACTGTAGAAGGTAAAGAAGGAGATTTCTTTAATGTAAACGAGTTTCCAGAAGCTACTTTTGAAGTAACAGGAATTTCTGAAACTGAAGGTGAAACTATGTTAGAAGGAAATCTTACTATTAAAGAAGAAACTAAAAATATCTCTTTCCCAGTTTCTATAAACCAAACTGAAGATGGATACGAAATTTCTAGTGAAGAATTTACTATCGATCGTACAGACTGGAATGTAAACTATGGTTCTAAATCTGTGTTTGATAGTTTAGGAGATAACTTTATCTACGATGATATCACTTTAAAATTAGATATTAAAGCAACTAAAAAAGCTTAATTTCTTTTTAATGAATACAAAAAAGCCGGCAAAATTGCCGGCTTTTTTATTTACAGATTTTTTTCGTTGAATTACAACAAATCCTCTAAAGTAGGTTGTAAATGAACATACTCAAAATGATACCCTTGCTCTTCTATTTTTTTACTGCTTACTAACTGGCTGGACAATAAAAGTGTCGACATTTCACCAAAAGCAGCTTTAAGCACAAATTTAGGAACGTTAGGTAACCATAGCGGTTTATCCAGTTGTTTGGCAACCTCTTTAGTCATTTCTTTATTGGTTACAGGATTTGGTGCAACACCATTAAAAGTCCCTGCAAGTTGTTTTTCTAAAATAAAAAGGAAAATTTGTGTAAGATCTTTAATATGAATCCAACTTTGCCATTGTTGACCATTTCCTAAAGGTGCACCAATATTAAAATTTACCGGCTCTTTCAATTTTTCTAGCATACCACCATTTTCAGCCATCACTAATCCTATCCTGATTTTCGAAACTTTTAGCCCTAAATCTTTAAAATTGTTTACGGCACTTTCCCATTTCACCACAACTTTTCCTACAAAAGAATCGTCCACCTGTTCTTCTTCTTCAAAATAAAGCTTTTGTAAAGAACTGGGATAAACACCAATGGCGCTGGCCGAAACAATATGCTTTACCTGGTGTTCGTTTTTGGATAACGTATCAAATAGCAAATTGGTACTTTCTACCCGGCTATCTATAATTTTTCTTTTATTCTCACTCGTCCAGCGTTGTGCAATGCTTGCCCCAACAAGATTAATAATCGCATCTACATTTTCTATCGCCCGCGTATCGATTTCCTTATTTTGCGGATCCCATAAAAACCCGCGATAATGATCTTTATGCTGAATTTTATCTTTGCTCGTAGTAAGATAATTTACATCTATGCCCTTTTCGTGGCATAATGCTGAAATTTTTGACCCAATAAGTCCGGTCGCTCCAGTAATTAGTACCCGCATTTTTTTCTTTTGAAGATAGTGCTAATGTCGCTTTTAGGTAATTTTTTTAGCGAGGTTTAACAGCTATAGAACCTATTTTTTAACGGCTCTTAACATTTCTCTTTTTCCCGGCGGGCCAGGTAATCTTTCTACGCTAAATCCTACCGCCTGCATCGCTCTTCTTACACTTCCTTTTGCTGCATAGGTCACTAAAACGCCATTTAATTTTAACGAATTATACATTTTTAGAAAGATCTCTTCTGTCCATAATTCTGGCTGAACCCGTGCACCAAAGGCATCAAAGTATATAAGATCGAAAGTATCTTGGTCCTGAATTTCCTGAAATGTTTTCTCCTGCTTTTTTAAACTGAAATTAGAAGTTATAGCCGAAGATTTTTCCCAATCTACCTGATGCATTTTATTAAAAACATTAGCTGCAGTATCAAAATCGGGTAAAACTGAAGCATAATCCAAAAACACTAATTCTTCAGGTTTTACAGGATAAGCTTCAACACCGGTATACTCAATTTTAATAGTACTTCCGTAGAAAGCGGTAAGTAAAGCATTTAAACCGGTTCCAAATCCTATTTCCAGGATAGAAAGTTTAGATTTATCAAATTCAGCAATTGTAAAATCCAACCCCATTTTTATAAAGACATGCATTGCTTCCTGTAAAGCACCATGCTTAGAATGGTATTGTTCATCCCACTCTGGCAAATGAATGGTCGCCGAACCGTCACCGGTTTTAATGATTTTTCGTTCCAAATATTATTGTTTTAAAAGTACACCATTGGCCAAAAACGCCAATTCCTGTTTAGGTTCTGTAATTGCGGCAATTTCTTCTTCAGATTTCCCTGCATCCTCAGCAAAATGTTTTTGATCTTCTACAGATACTTCTTTAAGAAAAGCCTTCCCTTCAACCACTACTTCTTTTCCTTCGATGTCTTTAGGCACAAAAAATCCATAATCTTTAAATTTCACACTTACATCTTCGTCGCCAGGAATTTCTAAATTCATCCAGCATCCCTTCATTTTACAAACCGAATTTACCGTAGACACGAAACTGGTAGAAATCGTATCGCCAGGCTTTAGGCTTTCGTAACGTTCAGCAATAGTTGCCGCATCTAAAGCACCTGCCGCAGTAATTTCTTCTCCGAAAGAGGCATAAGCTAAATCTTTATTAGCAGTTTCGGTTTCTTCAGTAATTACTGTTTCTTCTTCTTTTGTTTCTTCGGAATTTTTACAGCTTACCATTGCAGCGCAAAGTAAGGCAGCGTACATAATTTTTTTCATCTTTAATTTATATTGGTTGTTGCTTGAATATGCTCAAAAATACCAAAACTTTAGATTTTAAATTTACTTTTATTTCGGTAAATTTGAAGCTCTTAAATAACACAAAATGGAAAACATCGCGACGAAAGTAAAAATCACAAAAGCATCTTCTTCTAAATTATCTAGTGTAGATTTTAGCAATCTTACCTTTGGGAAAGTCTATACAGACCACATGATGGTTTGTGATTACAAGGATGGTTCCTGGCAAACTCCTGAAATTGTTCCTTACGGACCTTTAGAAATGTACCCATCTGCAAAAGTATTTCATTATGGGCAGGCAGTTTTCGAAGGAATGAAAGCTTATAAAGACGATGATGATAAAGTATGGCTTTTTAGACCAGAACAAAACTTTGAACGTATTAATAAGTCTAGCAAACGTCTTGCTATTCCTGAATTTCCTAAAGGTCACTTTTTTAATGGTCTAGAGGAATTACTAAAATTAGATAGTGAGTGGATCCAAAAAGGTTTTGGAAACTCTATGTATATTCGTCCTTTTGTAATTGCTACTGAAGCTGGTGTCTCTGCATCTCCTTCTACAGAATATAAATTTATGATCTTATGTTCTCCTGCGCAATCTTACTATAGCGGAGAAGTTAGAGTTAAAATATCTGAAGATTATAGTCGTGCTGCAGATGGTGGTGTGGGATATGCTAAAGCTGCCGGAAATTATGGGGCACAATTTTTCCCTACAGATATCGCTAAAAACGAAGGATATCAACAAATTATCTGGACAGATGCCAATACACACGAATACCTTGAGGAAGCGGGTACTATGAACGTTTTCTTTAGAATTGGAGACAAATTGGTTACTGCCCCAACAAGTGATAGAATTCTTGATGGTATTACCAGAAAAAGTATTATAGATCTTGCAGAAGACGCCAACATCGATGTTGAAATTAGAAGAATTACAGTTTCTGAAATTATCGAAGCTGTAAAGGCTGGTGAACTTAAAGAAATTTTTGGATCTGGTACAGCTACAGTTGTTACCCCAATTCTTGGATTTGGTTATAAAGGTGAGAAATACGAATTGCCAACAATCGAAGATTCATACTCAAAATCTTTTAAAGATCGATTATTAAAAATTCAATATAACCAGGCAGAAGATAAATTTGGCTGGAGACACGAGGTTAAATAAAAACCTCTTTATAATTATATAAAAATGCGCTGAAGATCAGCGCATTTTTTGTTTTATAAATCGTTCTTCTTTTAACAAAGGCTAAATATTTCTGTAGAAAAAAATTACATAAGTTTGTTTACCTCAGGCAAAATATCCAAAACAATAGCTAAAAGGTAAGAATCTTAAAATGTTTATTTCTTTTTAGAGGAGCTTCGGAAAAAAATAAGCATCCAAAACGTACAATATCGAGTAAAAGAAACTGAGTTGAGATACAGTATCATTATATTATTATTTTTCTGTTTTTCAGTATCTGCTCAAAACGACAGCTTACAGCGATTTCCTGTTAGAGATTCTTTACAAATGGAAAAGGATCGTGATTTCTACAAACAACTTCAGGAAAAAACAAAAAACAGCAAGTTCACAAGAATGCTGTACGATTTAATGTTCGATCCTGTAAACCCGGCAGACGCTAAAACTGCCACTAAAAAGATAGAAGATCAATTACAACGAGATTTCTCTAAATATCAGGGAAAAACTATCCGTAAAATTCACATCACTTCTTTAGATCCTTTTGGATATAGCGAAAAGGATACCACTGTAAAACCTACGCAAAAAATTCAGAAAATAGGAAATGTTTTACATGCCCGCACTAAAGAATTTACTGTTAAGGGCTTTTTACTGGTTAAAGAAAATTCTAAAATGGACTCCTTAGAAGTTTTAGAATCTGAGCGTGTACTTAGGGCACAAAATTATATAAGAAGAACTTTAATACGACCAACCGATGTTGAAGGTGATCCCAATGCTGTAGACTTATATGTTTATGTATTGGATAGTTGGAGTATTTCTGCAGATGGTAGTGTATCCAGCCGTAAAGGCGAATTAAGATTACGGGAATATAACAGTTTTGGGTTAGGGCATCGCACCACATTAGCTTACAAACAAGGCTATCAGGATGAAATAGGAACTGGTTACACGATTGGTTATCGCGCACAAAATTTATTCAATACCTATATTAATGCCGAATTCTTAAGAGATTTAGATGTTGCTGATACTTACGAGAATTTTGCAAGTATCGATAGAGAGTTTTATTCTCCATACGCTCGCTGGGCAGGCCAGATAAGTATTAGAGAAACACTTTATGACGAGCATATTTATCACGAAGACTTAGATACTTTACTTTATGAACCTTTAAAATACAGGGATTTTAATGTTTGGGGTGGTTATGCCATACCCATTGCCAATAAAAATTCTGAAAAAAAACTACCTACCAACCTTATTATTGCCGGTAGATATACGAAAAGAGATTATTTAGACCGCCCGGGTGAAAACATAGATTCTGTAGCATATTTTTCCAACACTAACGTTTTGTTGGGTTCTGTAGGGGTTAGAAATATTAATTATACCAGAGACCGCTATATTTTTAGAAATGGAGACATTGAAGATATTGCACTAGGACATAGCTACATTATAAACTCCGGAATTCAACGAAATTCTGGTAATCAAAATTATTTTTATCTGGGGATCGATTTAACGTATACAGATTATATTAAAAATTTTGGTTACCTGGCCACTAATCTTGGCTACGGAAGTTACTTTTTAAAAAATGAAGCAAGGCAATCACTTTTTAGATTAGAAAACACCTATTTTTCACCGATTTTTAGGCTTGGAAGTTGGTTTTTTAGACAATTTGTAAAATCTAATATCGTAGTTGGAATTAATAGGAAGGATTTTATTAGAGACCGAATAACCTTAAATGATGAAGATGGAATTTATGGCTTTGATACGCACGAAGTCTTTGGAACCAGGAAATTTGTATTCAATTTTCAAACACAATCTTATGTTCCATTTAGTTGGCTGGGTTTTAGGATGAGTCCGTTTATTAATTTTGATCTTGGATTTATTGGGGAAGCGCCAAAGCCATTTTTCAGCAATGATCTTTATACTAAATTTGGTTTCGGATTAATAATTAGTAACGATTACTTTGTTTTTGATAATATTAGATTATCCTTTGCTATCTTTCCTAATATGCCGGGAAGAGGTCGCAACGTATTAGATTTTAATGTAAATACAGATAACCAATTTACATTAGAAAATTATCGCTACGAGCCTCCGCATATCTTAGAATATCGATAAATTATTTATCTAAAATTTCTCTAATATTAGGTTTAAAGTAATTAGGGCCTTTTAATACTTTACCATCTTCTCTATAAATTGGCTTTCCATCGGCTCCCAATTTACTCATATTACTACGCTGAATTTCGTCGAAAACCTCTTCAATTTTATGCTGCATTCCATGTTCTATAATTGTTCCGCATAAAATATAAAGCATATCTCCCAAAGCATCAGCAACTTCCACAAGGTCATTATTTTGGGCTGCTTCAAGATATTCCTCGTTTTCTTCTTTCATTAATTCAAACCGCAGTTTATTTTTTGCATCCCCTAAACTTGCCAGTGGCTGCTCACTAACTCCTAATCCAAATGCATTATGAAATTGCGTAACCGCATCGATTCTTTTTTTCATTACTTTCTTCGCTTATTCGTTTAAATTTGCATAAAAATAGACAAAATGTTTAGCACAGGACAGTGGGTATTTGCAGGACTTTTTTTAGTGGCCTTTATCATCGTAATGATTTTTATGTATAGAAAGGATTTAAACCTACATCGCAAATATTATAAGAACAGTATTTATGTTTTAGTAGGTTTTATCGCCTTTATTCTTTTATTATTTGTAATTAAGGTATATTTAAAATAAAAGCTTTTTCTATTTTATTATCTTAGCGATAATAGTGATTACGTAAGCCCATGAAGATTTTTAAATATTTACTTTTTTTAATTCTTATTGTACTTATTGGTGGTTCTATTTATGTAGCAACCAAAGATGGTGATTATAAATTTGAAGAATCTAAAGTTTTTAATGCGCCTCAGGAAATCGTATTTAAAGAAGTTAATAATCTTCAAAATTGGGAATATTGGGATCCTTGGAACCAGGATTCAGATGACTTAATTATAAGCTACGGGGATACTTTACAAGGAGAAGGAGCTGTTTATTACTGGGAAAGCAGTGAAATTGGAGACACTAAAATCACTACTTTAGAAACACAACCTTTTTCCCAAGTCATACAAAAAATCACTCTTCCACACACCTTCACGAACGCAAGTAGTAAAATGTACTGGACGTTTGAAGCTTTAGAAAACAACCAGACAAAAGTGACCTGGGGTATGGAAGGAAAACAAAGTTTTAAAGAAAAACTTTCCTTTCTTTTATCTGAAGAATCACTTCAAGAAATTATGCGCCCTAAATTTGAAAAAGGACTTAGGAAGATGCAGGACGTTATCACTAATAAAATGAACGAATACAGTATTAGTGTAGATGGAGTTGTAAATCACGGTGGCGGTTATTTTATGTACACCACTACAGCAAGTAAAATTAGCCAGGTTACAGAAAAAATGCAGCCTATGATCACAGAGGTAGCTAATTTTATGGAAGCTCAAAATATTGAAAGAATAGGCAATCCTTTTGTGCTATATAATGATTGGGATCAATCTGGCGGAACTGCAATTTTCTCTGCAGGTTACTTTACACCAAGTGAAGTTATTACCCCTATGGATGCCAATGTTTTAAATGGAAATATGCCAAACCAAAAAGTGCTTAAAGCTGTTTTAAAAGGAAACTACAAAAATCTTGAAGAAGCCTGGAATAAAGCTTATGAATATATTGAAGAAAACGGACTTGAAGTTAATGAAACAACAAAACCTTTTGAAGTTTACTTAAATAAACCTGAAGAAACACCTAATCCTGCAAACTGGATAACCAATATCTACATTCCCGTAAATTAAAATTGAATCTTTAAAAGTAATATTTTAGTATTTCTTGGTGGAGGTTTAGGTAGTACTTGCCCTTACTTAATTAACAAAGCATTAAATAGTAAGGGAAGCATTTGCCTTGGTGCACATTTACCGCAATTACTCTAGGAAGTTTTATAGTAGCTTAACTTTGCTTAACCATAAAAAACAATACTATTAACAGTTCCACTAATCTTAAGTTGGCAACTGGTTTTTGTGAAGGATTCACTTCACCCACCACCTTTTCTTTTGAAAATCAAGTACTTTTGAAATCTGGCGATTACTACAATTTTGCCATTTATGCCTTCGGAAGTTTGGTTTTAGGAATTATCGCTGCGGCCATAGGGCTATATGTTTCTAAAATAGCCTAATTAGCATTTAAAAAGTTTCTACTGAAAAGTTCAAATTTCACTTTTTAATTATTTACCCCATAACAAGAAGGGGGTAATTTTCCTATATTCACATTTCTTTAGGCTTAACCCCTACTTTTTTAACTTTATTTAAGAATTTTTAATACTTTTAAATCACTAAACCTGAAATTCTTATGAAGAAAATTGAAGCTATTATCAGAAAGTCAAAATTTGACGAAGTAAAAAAAGCCTTGCACAGCTCTGAGGTTGTCTTTTTTACGTACTGGGATGTTACAGGTGTCGGGAACGAAAAACAAGGCCATGTTTATCGCGGGGTGTCTTACAGCACCACAGATATTCAAAGGCGTAAGTTGTCTATTATCGTTTCAGATGAATTCCTGGACAAAACTGTAAGTGCCCTCTTAGAATCTGCCTACACAGGTTCTGTTGGCGATGGTAAAATATTCGTTTCTACAATCGACGAAGCTTACCGTATACGTACTAAAGAAAAAGGGACAGACTCCCTAAAATAATTAACTAACATTGAAATAACGAAATTATTATGGAAACAGATGCTGTATTAGATTTAATGTGGATTGTAGTTTGTGGGATACTGGTGTTCTTTATGCAAGCAGGATTTACACTAGTTGAAGTCGGTTTTACACGGGCTAAAAACACCTCAAATATTATCATGAAAAACCTCATGGACCTTTCTGTAGGTTCTTTAGCTTTTTGGGCTATTGGGTATACTATTATGTATGGAGATTCTATTGGTAGTTTTATAGGAACACCAAGCTTATTTTATGATGTTCGTGACGACATGCATAACTTATTCTTCCAAACCGTATTTTGTGCAACTGCTGCAACTATTGTGTCTGGAGCGGTAGCTGAAAGAACAAAATTCTCTACCTATTTAATCTTCTCTTTATTAATGACAACTGTTATTTATCCAATCTCAGGTCACTGGGTATGGCAGGGAGATGGTTGGTTAACCAGCTTAGGATTTATCGATTTTGCAGGTTCTACTGTTGTTCACTCTGTTGGTGGATGGGCTGCATTAGTTGCTGCCGCATTAGTAGGTCCTCGTATTGGTAAATATACCGATGGAAAATCGAACGCTCTTCCTGGTCACAACATGCTTTATGGCGCACTTGGGGTATTTATCCTTTGGTTAGGATGGTTTGGATTTAACCCGGGATCTGAATTAGCAATATCTGGTGATAGTGCTAATAATGTTGCCGGTATTGTAATTACAACAAACCTTGCTGCGGCAGCGGGTGCTGTAGTTGCATTGTTCCTTACCTGGATTAGATACGGAAAAGCTGATATTTCAATGACCCTTAACGGTGCTTTGGCTGGTCTTGTTGGTATTACCGCAGGATGTGCTGCAGTAGATCCTATGGGTGCATTTATTATTGGTATTGTTTCTGGTATCGTAGTTGTCTTCTCTATTGAATTTGTAGATAAAGTACTTAAAATCGACGACCCTGTTGGAGCTATCTCTGTACACGGTGTTGTTGGTGCCGTTGGTACTTTACTTGTAGGAGTTTTTGCTACTGATGGCGGACTTCTATACGGAGGCGGATTTGGACAGCTGGGAGTACAGGCTATTGGTGTGGTTTCCATTGGCGGATGGGCAATGATCACAACATTTATCCTACTTTCTATTCTTAAAGCTGTGATGGGATTAAGAGTTACCGAAAAAGAAGAATTAGAAGGATTAGATATTCACGAACACGGTATCGATTCTTATCCTGAATTTGGAAGAGATAAATAATAGCTCTCCAAAATCAAAACATAACAAACACACACGTTTACTATTACAGTCTGAAAAATAAAAAAGGAGCACTTGGCGGAGTGCTCCTAATATTATGAATTTTTCTTACTGCTTACTATTAACTCATTTTTTGTCGAACAAATTAAATCATGTAAACATGTTAAAATTCACTTTTGCAAATATCCGACTTTTTCTAGTATTTTCTATAATAGCCTTATTAAATATAGACCTTCAGGCACAAGAAGAAAGTGAAAGTCCTTTTAGTATCTCAGGAACTGTAGATGCTTATTTCAGAACCAATTTTAATGGATTAAATAAAACGGAATACGATACAAACGGAGATCCAATTTATGATGCTGCGGCACCAAGAACTTCTTTTGCCAACGACCCGGGATTCGCCATAGGTATGGCCAATGTAATTATGGGATACGAAGGTGATAAAGTAGGTTTTGTGGCCGATCTTGTTTTTGGTCCTCGCGGCGAAGATGCCGTATTCTTATCAACTGGTTCTGCTGCGATTGTAAACCAATTGTACGTTTACTATAACCTTAGCGATAATGTAAGATTAACCTTTGGTAATTTTAATACTTTCCTTGGTTACGAGGTTATTTCTCCGGCTGCTAACTTTAACTACTCTACTTCTTATATGTTTTCCTATGGACCATTTTCTCATACAGGTTTAAAGGCAGATTTTACCATAGATGAAAACTGGAGTGCCATGTTAGCTGTTATGAACCCGACAGATTATACCGAATTTAATCCTATTGGTAAATATACCTTTGGTGGGCAATTAGGATATTCTAATGATGCTGGTAGTGCTTATCTGAATTTAATTTACGGAGAGCAGTCGCTATCTGATGATGCTTTATTTCAGGTTGATCTAACAACAGGATGGGATCTTAGCGATACCTTCTATTTAGGATTTAATGGTACATACCAAACTACAGATGGTACTGGATTTGCTGGCGCTGCTATATATCCTCAATTAAACACTTCAGATAGCTTTGCTATTGGATTAAGAGCTGAATACTTTAATGAGTTATCAGATGGTGGGCTAGTATATGGTGCAGACACCAATACCACTGCTTTCACTTTAACAGGTAGCTATACTTATGGAAACTTTATGCTTAAACCTGAATTAAGATTAGATAGCGTAGATGGTGAAGCGCCTTTTGTAGATTCAGATCTTATGATGCAGGATAATTTATCATCATTTTTAGTTGCAGCGATTTATTCATTCTAACAATCAAAAATCGACAACTAGCTAACCAATTTTTTAATTAAATGCATAATAAACCTATCTCCTTATATTCTCAAATTCTTATTATGCACCTGTCTAGTGCTTATTAGTATAAGCTTTTACTCCTGCTGTTATGGCCAAATTAAGGTTATTTTCAGCAGGAGGAACAGGACAGGAATATCCTCCGCTATAAGCACAATATGGATTATAGGCCTGATTAAAATCTAAAGTTATATTTTTTACATCTTCCTCAGGAATCCTTAAATCTATATATCTTCCTCCTCCATAAGTACTTTTTCCATTGGTAAGATCTGTAAAAGGTAAAAACAGATAATCGTAATATTCAGGATCATTTTTTAAAGACTGACTTTGGTAAACGGCCAATTTCATTTTTTTGCCTTTCAGCGTAAAATAAAGATCAGCATATTTCACATATATTGGCTGCCTGTCTGAAGATGTTTGCATTCTAAATGTAGTTTCGTAAGGTGTTCTTACAAATTCAGCATCTACGATAAAAGCGGTATCAATCTCGAAAAAATTATGTGCCGTAAAGGCCAGTCTTTCCTGTTCAGATAATGGAGATTCTTCCGGATCTTTATATTCTTCGTTTAGATGTTCCTGAAATTTCTTTGCATTCTCAAGTTGACTTTCCGCAGTATTTTGCCCAAAACTGAAATAAGAAAATACTAAAAATATAAAACTAAAAATGTATGTTTTCATAGGTGATTTTTAATCTGCCATTAATTTACCTTAGTAGCTTCCGCTTCCTCGGTTTCTCTTTCAGAATCAAAAATAATGTATTTTGCTTCACCTCCATATTCTTCAATTAGCAAATTAAATTCTGTACTCATCTGTAAATCCAGGATTCCTTCTATTTCGTACAGTTTATTAAAATCTTTATAACCTGTTTTTAAAAGATCTTCTAGGTAGAGCATAGCGGTTTCAGCATCTCCATCATGGCCAGCTAATTTTACAATGCTTAGGTATGCATCGGGATCGTTTTTATCTACAATTGTTTTTAAGATTGAAATAAAAATCTTTGAATCGATAGACGCTTTAGATGCAATGGTTGTTTTATAGTTTATACTCACTAGATCAATTAAGTAACCTTCAAGGCGATATGCACGATTTCTTTCTATTAAGTTTTTATTCTCTTTTCCTTCCTTTAGATTATCCAACTGCTCTGCCCACCAACCAATATTTTCAAAATTATTAGTAAAAATATCTACCTCTAAAAAGTGATCATAATCCTCTTTTTGAAAAGTCTCCTCTTCCTTTATATCAAACCACTTTCTCCTTTGTTGCTTAAATTCACGAGTTTTTCTAATCTCTTTTCTCAAATCTTTTAATTGGTCATCAAAACGCTCAAAATCGTCAAATTTCTCTTCTGCTTTTTTTACCTGAGTAAAGGCTGTGTAATACGAGCCTTGTCTTACCAAACTCTCTATAGCTTTAATTTCATTTTGATAAATAGTATTAACAACAGTATCATTTTTTTGTCTTTCACCATTATTCATAGCCTCTAAAGTAAATTTACCCACTGCATTGCTAATCGTAAAAGTATCTGGCCAGGACTCGGGCCCTCCCTCAAAATAATTGATTTCGGTAGGATAATCTTCTCCATTTAAAATGTCCAGAACATCAATCATTCCGAATCTTGAATAATCTCTAGTTCCCGATACTAGTGAAAGAATATAAGGCTTTTCTCTATTTTCAATGAATTTTCTGTTAATCCAAGCTTTATTTATTGCCAGAATTCCACTAACTCTTTCGTTAATAAGTGGAATTGCTGAAGCTATTTCGGCTCCTTTATTTATCCCGGCGATATACAGCAAATTGGGATCTACTTTTATGGTGCGAAAAAAACCATTCATAAATTTAACAGATTCCATAATATCCTGCTCTATAGAATCTCCAACTATTTTTTGATTACTTGCAGCGATCACATAATTTTGGTCTTCAGCAACCTGCCTAAACAATTGTACCGCTTCCCTAGCCTGCCCATTAGGATCTAAAATAAAAATTACAGGAGAAGGTCTCTCCATGTCGTAAGACTGCGGAAGATAAACCGCATAAGTAGCATCTGTAGAATCGCTAATTTTTATGTTATCGGTTACATTTCCTTTTTGCAATCTTATTTCTTGAGCAAAACCTACTGAAGAAAAAAGAAAAACAAAAAAACAGGATAGTGTTAGTTTATACATAGGTGTTATTGTTTTTTTATCCCTGAAGCATCCATTTTTTGAAAGCTATAGAGACTAAACCAGATTTAATCCAGATAATCCAGTAAATATACTTTGTTTTTAAATTGAAAGCATAAAAAAAGCTTTCACTTAAGTGAAAGCTTAAACCTTTTGCAAATGCAAATTTTATTCCTTTTTTACTCTTTGCAATTTTAATTTTCTATTTGGAAAGAAAATCTTTGCCATTAATGAAATTACAAAAAGATCGGCAGTAATCAAGCATAAAACACGTATCACTTCAATACCAGTAAATCTTAGTCCTGTAAAACCTACTAAACCGGTTGCTACTGCCAAAACTAAAAATAACACTGTATACTTCTTCATAATCTTTTTTTGTTTATTCAAAGATACGTCCAGAACACTGAATATTTTATTAAAAAAATTCCAATTTACCTAAATTTAACTAAGGGCACGCAATATTTTAATATCTGTTAATTTTCAACACTTTAGCCTATTCTTTTTCAGAAAAAATTTACACTTGGTAGAACCTTAGGACTGAAGTATATTTGGCAAACTAAATTATTAGCATTGCAAAAAGGACATTCTCACAACTATTTTGGATCGTATCGGGACTTTTGGTGGAATAAAGGCTTTCTAGACCTTACTGCTAAAAGACTGGAATTAAATCAATATTCAAACATGTTGGATGTAGGATGCGGGCAGGGGCACTGGACAAAGACCCTGGCTCCTTACCTGGCTGAAAACTCAAAAATAACAGCAATCGATAATGACGAAAGTTGGTTTGAAAGTAATGCTGAATTAGAAAGTCACTTCAAATTATCGAAAATCGACTTCAATTTAAAAAAAGGTGATGCAGAAAATATTCCTTTTGAAGATGAAAGTTTCGATTTTGTTACCTGCCAAACGGTTTTAATTCATCTTAAAAATCCGAAAAAAGCACTTAAAGAAATGACTAGAGTGCTTAAACCAAACGGACTTTTACTTTGTGTAGAACCTAACAATATCGTGCAAACACTTACCAAAAACTCGATTTCGCAAAACGATAGTATCGAGGAAACTCTAGATCATATAAAATATCGTTTAATTATCGAAAAAGGAAAAAAGAAACTTGGTGAGGGCGATAATTCTTTAGGGGATTTATTACCAGGCTGGTTTGCATCTGAGGATTTAAAAGACATAATGGTTCGACTTTCAGACAAAGCTATTGCGATGTATCCACCGTACGATAATAAAGAACAAATAGCTACTTTAAAGCAATGGATGCAGGGAAGCGCCTGGAAATCTGAAACCCGAAAAGATATCGACTACTTTAATGCTGCCGGAGAAGAATACATGCCTTTTTATTTCGAATATCAGGAAAAATATGATACCCGTTCAGATCATATTATGGGTGCCGTACAACGTGAGCAATATCACGCCGCAGGTGGTTCATTAATGTATCTGGTTAGCGGAATTAAGTAATTTTTCGATTCCGTACCGGGGCATGCTCGATAACATTCGATAAAATAATATGTGTCTTTGTTTCGCCATAAGTGATTAGCTTATCGATAAAAACCTCTAAATGTCCCTGATCCTGAAAAATTACTTCCATGATAATATTTTCGTTTCCGGTAATTCGATAACAGTTAATCACTTCTTTAAATTCGGTTACCTTTTCTAAGAAGGGTTTTAAACGTCCCATAAAGGCCCGTAAGGTGATAATCGCTTTTAGGTGATGACCTGTTTTTTGATAGGACACTTCGGTTTTATAGCCTTTTATAATCCCGGCATCTTCCATTTTCTTTACACGTTCTGCCACGGCAGGAGAAGTAAGACCTACTTTTCTTCCTATTTCAGAAAAAGAAAGTCGGGCGTTTTCCTGGAGTGATTCTAAGATTGCCCAGTTCAATTTATCTATATTCATATTTAAAGTAATTAGCGTAAATATATTTAAATATTAAACCAAAATTACATTTACACCTTAATTATTAAATGTAACCTGAGCGATTTCTAGGTAATTTTATAAAAGAAATTCCCAGTTTATGAAAGCTTATCAATTGCCAGTTTACAAGAAAGCCTTAGAAATCTTTAAGATTTCGAGTGCTGTTTCTTCTTATTTTTCTGACAATAGAAATGTTCTTGAAATGGAAATCTCCAGTATTCCTGCCCATAATTATGCTGGTAGACTGGTAACTGAATCGCTACAGCTTGCACCGGGAATAGCCGGAGTAGTCACTGCGCGATCTAAAGAAATTCAGCTTAAACGTATCGAAAAAATACGAAAAGCGGCAAGAAGAATTAAATCTAATTGCCGCAATATTGAAATAACCGGAATCAAAGAAACCGAGTTTTTAGATTTACTTCGCAGAGAAATTCATCACTTTGAACATTTAATTACAGATTGGTTGCACCACAACCAAAAGAATTAAAGCTGAAAATCTTCAGTAAAAAAAGCTAATTTTATTCCCTGGATTAACATATTTGTACCAATAATGGCGATGATTAATCCCATAATCTTTTCGATTACTACAATTTTGTTTTGCCCAATAAATCTTACAAGATAATCGCTAGAGATAAATGCAAGGTGATTCAACCACATTATTAAACCAAACATTACCAAAATTACCAGTAGCTGAATATAATCTGCATTGGTTGTATAGTTCATTGCGGTAACAATCGAACCTGGCCCGGCAAGGATTGGTATCGCTAATGGAGAAGTAGAAATACCTTCATTAAAGTTAATTTCACTCTGGTTATCAATGCTGGATTCCTGAGCTCTAATCATCTCAAAACCTACAAAGAAAATAAGGATCCCCCCGGTAATTTTAAAGGCAGGAATTGTTAATCCAAAAAGATCAAAAATATACTTACCCAAAATCACAAAGCCAGATACAATTACAAAAGCCGTAAATGTTGCTTTTTTTGATATATTTTTTCGGGTTTTACGATCAGCCTGTTTTGTTAAACTGATAAATACCGGAATATTACCAAACGGACTATTAATCGCAAAGAAACCGGTAAATACTGCTATTGCAAATAACCAAACACTTTCCATCACTGCCAGATTTCTATTTTAATTTTAACTGAAAATGCTATTTTAAAAAGCCGACAAATTTAGAGTGGAATCATCAATTTACAAACAAAAAAATCGCCTTTTTTTAAGAGCTAAAAATTGGCGATTTTCTGACTGATATTCAAGGAATTTGCATGCTATTTTTATCAAGCTGCCTTACTATAATTTTGTTTACATATTTCTTCGATATTGCCCACCAACTTCGAACATCGCATTGGTTATTTGGCCAAGACTACACACCTTTGTAGCTTCCATTAAAACTTCAAAAATATTTTCGTTTTGTACTGCTGCTTTTTTTATGGCTTCTAAAGCTTCTTCAGCTTTGGTTTCTTTCGCGGTATGCAGCGTTTCTAAAGTTTTGATCTGGTTCTGCTTTTCATCCTCTGTGGCTCTAATTACTTCACCAGGAGTGACTGTTGGCGATCCTGTAGAACTTAAGAACGTATTTACCCCGATAATTGGATAATCACCATTATGCTTCAGGGTTTCGTAATACAGACTTTCTTCCTGAATTTGTCCACGTTGATACATTGTTTCCATTGCACCAAGCACTCCGCCTCTTTCGGTAATTCTATCAAATTCGGCATAAACAGCTTCCTCGACCAGATCTGTTAACTCTTCAATAATAAATGATCCCTGAATTGGATTTTCATTTTTCGCTAAACCAAGCTCTTTATTGATAATAAGCTGAATCGCCATGGCCCGTCTTACAGAAGCTTCGGTCGGTGTTGTTATGGCTTCATCATAAGCATTGGTGTGTAATGAATTACAATTATCGTAGATCGCATATAATGCCTGAAGCGTCGTTCTTATATCATTAAAATCGATTTCCTGAGCATGCAACGAACGCCCAGAAGTCTGGATATGATACTTTAGCATTTGCGCTCTTGGATTCGCTTCGTACTTATTTTTTAAAGCTTTAGACCAAATCTTTCTCGCAACACGGCCAATCACTGCATATTCTGGATCTACACCATTACTGAAGAAAAACGATAAATTAGGTCCAAATTTATTGATATCCATTCCGCGGCTTAAGTAATATTCCACGTATGTGAAACCATTCGCTAAGGTAAATGCTAACTGCGTGATTGGATTCGCCCCGGCTTCAGCAATATGATATCCTGAAATTGAAACCGAATAAAAGTTCCTAACTTTCTCTTTGATAAAATATTCCTGAACATCACCCATTAAACGCAAGGCGTATTCCGTAGAGAAAATACAGGTATTTTGCGCTTGGTCTTCTTTTAAAATATCGGCTTGTACTGTTCCACGAACCGATGCCAGGGTATTGATCTTAATTTCCTGATAGGTTTCCTGCGGAAGAATCTGGTCTCCGGTTAAACCTAACAGCATTAAACCTAAACCATCGTTCCCTTCAGGAAGTTCTCCTTTATAGCTTGGTCGCTCGATATTATTATCGTCGTAAAGCTCTTTTAATTTTGCTTCAACTTTATCTTCTAAAGCATGCTCTTTAATATATTTCTCACATTGCTGATCGATCGCAGCATTCATAAAAAATCCAAGCAGCATAGGCGCTGGCCCATTAATCGTCATACTCACTGAAGTATACGGATGCGCCAAATCGAAACCAGAATACAACTTCTTAGCATCATCTAAACAGCAAATTGAAACTCCCGCATTACCAATTTTACCATAAATATCGGGACGATGATCTGGATCGTTCCCATAAAGGGTCACCGAATCGAATGCCGTAGATAAACGCTTGGCCGGCAAACCTAAACTTACATAATGAAATCTTCTATTGGTTCGCTCTGGCCCACCTTCACCTGCAAACATTCGGGTTGGATCTTCACCCTGTCTTTTAAACGGATACAATCCTGAAGTGTACGGAAATTCTCCCGGCACATTTTCCTGAAGACTCCATTTTAAAATATCACCCCAGGCCGAATATTTTGGCAGAGCAACTTTTGGGATCTGCGTATGTGAAAGTGATTCGGTATGCGTTTCGATCTTAATTTCTTTATCACGAACTTTAAACGAGTAAATAGGCTCGGTATATTTATTCACTTTCTCCTGCCAACCCAGTATAATTTCCCAGTTATAAGGATCTAGATCCATTTTCACACGATCGAATTCTTTAAAAAGCAATCCTAAAAATTCGTGATTTTCAGTTTGCTCATCGTCTAAAAATTCTTCCTGTACGAGTCCGTTTTTATCTAGATGCGCACTATATTTTTCTTCGGAAATATTCGCAACACTCAATATGGTTTTATAAATACCGAAGAGTTTTTGTGCAATATCGGCCTGCTTTATTGCTGTTTCATTATAAGAGCGATTATTATCTGCAATTTCAGAAAGATAACGAGTTCGTTTTGGCGGAATCACAAAGATCTTCTCGCTCATTTCTCGAGTCACTTCAAAAGTAGATTCTAATTTAGAAGCTGTTTTCTCATCGATCTTATCCATGATCTTGCGATACAAGGTATTCATACCGGGATCATTAAATTGGGAAGCAATCGTTCCAAAAACTGGAAGCTTTTCAGCATCCTCATGCCATAATTGGTGATTTCGCTGGTACTGCTTTTTCACATCGCGTAAAGCATCTTGTGCACCACGCTTATCGAATTTATTGATCGCAACAAGATCTGCAAAATCTAACATATCGATCTTCTCTAACTGAGTTGCCGCACCAAATTCTGGAGTCATTACATATAAAGACACATCTGAATGATCCATAATTTCGGTATCAGATTGACCAATTCCAGAAGTTTCTAAAACAATAAGATCGTATTCAGCTTTTTTCAAAACCTCAACAGCTTCCTGTACATATTTTGATAAAGCTAAATTGCTTTGTCGCGTAGCCAGTGAACGCATATATACTCGAGGATGATTTATCGCATTCATTCGAATACGATCACCAAGCAAAGCGCCACCGGTTTTCTTTTTAGAAGGATCTACAGAAACGATCCCAATTTGTTTATCTGGGAAATCACTTAAAAATCGTCGAACCAGTTCATCTACCAAACTCGATTTACCGGCACCACCTGTTCCTGTAATTCCTAAAACAGGAATATTCTTTTCCGTTTCTGGAACGGCATCAAAATGGGTTTTAAATTCATCATGCTTATTTTCAGCAAGAGAAATTAAACGAGAAACCGTATTTATTTTCTTCAATTTTAGGTCTTCTTCAACATTGGTATTTTCTGGCAACGAAGGCACTTCCTCATCTACCGTTTTTACCAGATCATTGATCATTCCCTGCAATCCTAACTCTCTTCCATCATCGGGCGCGTAAATTCGGGTAATCCCGTATTCCTGCAGTTCTTTAATTTCTTCAGGAAGAATTACTCCGCCTCCACCGCCAAAAATCTTAATTTGCCCGGCATTTTTTTCCTGAAGCAAATCGTGCATATATTTAAAATACTCGGTATGCCCGCCCTGATAACTGGTCATTGCAATAGCGTGAGCATCTTCCTGTATCGCGCAGTTCACTACCTCTTCTACACTACGATCGTGACCAAGATGAATCACCTCTACCCCGGTCGCCTGGATAATACGACGCATTATATTTATGGCAGCATCGTGCCCATCAAAAAGGGAAGCTGCGGTTACAATTCTTATTTTATGTTTAGGTAAATACGGAGTCTGTTGTTCCATTTTCAATAAAGAGTGAAATTATGAGTGGCAATTTACGAAAATTGTAAATAATTTTTGATTATTCTGAAAAAAGCATAAATCTGAATTCTCATTGGTTCAGTTAAAGTGATTAAACTAATTTTATTCTTTATCAGGCTTTGATTTTTGAAGCTTTAATACTGAAAAACATGGCGAAGGTTACTTTACTGATCAATTGTAAAGATAAAAGCGGAATTATAGCAACGGTTACTAATTTTTTCCACGAGAGAAATGGAAATATCGTTTATATCGACCAGTATGTGGATACTGAAAATGGTATTTTCTTTATGCGTTTAGAAAATGAATTTTCTTCGGAATTTGATATTGTAAAAGTTAGAGCAGATTTTGAAAAAGAGATCGCTAAAACCTACAATATGAACTGGAAACTTTTTTCTGAAGAACGTGTCTTAAAAATGGCCGTTTTCGTCTCTAAGTACGATCACTGTTTATATGATATTTTGGGAAGATATAAAGCTGGGGAATTAGGCGTTGAAATTCCGTTTATTCTTAGCAATCATAAAGACCTTGAACCTATTGCTAAAGCTTTTGAGATTCCGTTTTATCATGTTCCCGTTACCAAAGACACTAAAGTTGAAGCCGAAGTAAAGCAATTAGAGCTTTTGCAAGAATTTGAAGTTGATTTTATTGTATTAGCGCGCTATATGCAAATCATTTCAGATAAAATGATAAGCGAATATCCTAACAATATTATTAATATTCATCATTCATTTTTACCGGCGTTTGCCGGGGCAAAACCCTATCATTCGGCTTATAAACGCGGAGTAAAAATTATTGGCGCTACCTGCCATTATGTTACCGCCGAACTTGATGCCGGCCCAATTATAGAACAGGATATTACAAGAATTTCTCATTCGCACTCTATCAAAGATCTAATTCTAAAAGGCCGAGATCTGGAAAAGATCGTCTTTAGCCGCGGAATAAAACTTCATATTCAAAGAAAAACGATGGTCTTTAATAACAAGACGATCATCTTTACATAAAAAAAGCGCCCACTCTGGGCGCTTTTTATTTTTATTCTGAATCCTCGATTGAGTGATTCAATCATATTTTCAAGATTCGATAATTATCGAGCGAATTCTTCCGTATTAATTTCAACCCCTAATCCGCTTGCGATTCTTGCTCCAAGTTCAGGATCTGCTCTAAACCAGTGGCAAAGCTGGCGCATGATTATTTCATCTTTTTTCTCTCCCTCGATCTGGCTCATCGATCCTACGGTATTAGAAACCAGATTCGATTTTGCTTCTTCGTTCATTACTCGGTATAAATTACCCGGTTGAGTATAATGATCATCGTCCCCAGCTTCAGAAGCGTTACGATCAAACCAATCAGCTTCAGCATCTGTAACTCTTGGTGCTTTCAACTTATATTTTTCATCTACAGAAATATCGTCGAAGCTATTTGGGTAGTAGTTTTCACTTCTACCGCCATTTCCATCAACTCTCATAAATCCGTCACGCTGATAATTATTTACCATGTAAGGACAGCGGTTTACCGGAATTTGCTCGTAGTTTGCTCCCAAACGATAACGGTGTGCATCTGGATACGATAATAAACGTCCCTGCAGCATTTTATCTGGAGAATATCCTACACCATCTACAATGTGCGCCGGTGCAAAGGCAGATTGCTCGATTTGAGCAAAATAATTATCGGCATTTTTATTCAATTCCATTTTCCCTACTTCGATCAAAGGATAATCGTCATGAGGCCATACTTTGGTAAGGTCGAAAGGATTCCATTTATAATTTTTAGCTTCCTCCTCTGGCATTACCTGGATTTTTAATGTCCAGCTTGGGAATTCCCCATTTTCAATATGTTCTAATAAATCTTGCTGAGCAAAATCTGGATTTTCACCTGCCATCTTAACTGATTCTTCATCGGTGAAATTCTTAATTCCCTGATCGGTTTTAAAATGAAATTTTACATAAAAACGCTCGTCTTTATCATTGATCAAAGAAAAAGTGTGCGATCCATAACCATTCATATGGCGAAAACCATAAGGCGTACCACGATCACTCATTAAGATAAGCACCTGGTGTAAAGACTCCGGATTTAACGACCAGTAATCCCAACGCATAGTTTGCGATTTCATATTCGTAAACGGGTGGCGTTTTTGAGTATGAATAAAATCACCAAACTTCTTAGGATCTTTTATAAAGAATACCGGCGTATTATTTCCTACCAGATCCCAGTTTCCATCTTCAGTATAAAATTTAAGCGCAAAACCACGTGGATCACGATCTGAATCGGCTGAACCTTTTTCTCCACCTACCGTAGAGAATCTCGCCAGCATATCGGTTTTTTTACCAACTTCAGAAAATATTTTTGCTCTTGTATATTTAGTAATATCATTTGTCACAGTAAAGGTTCCAAAGGCACCAGAACCTTTAGCATGTACCACACGCTCTGGAATTCTTTCTCTATTAAAATGAGCCATTGTTTCATGAAGCACATAATCTTCAAGTAATAATGGTCCTCTTCTACCAACGCTTAACGAATCTTCCTTTTCTACAAAAGGTCTTCCGGAAGCAGTGGTTAATTTTTTCTCGTTAGACATAATTCTAGTTTTAGTTTCAATTTTTTTAAAGGTAAATAGGATACCTCAATAATAAAAATCGATAATTTTAATTTATTCATAAATTTTTATAATACTAGAAATACTATACTTATCTTATATTTGAAAAAAAGCTCCATGAAAAAATTACTTTGCCTATTTGTTATTTTATCCCTTAGCTCTTGTGCTGAATTGCAGGATATTGCCAGCCAGTTACCTCAAGGTGGTTACGGTATAACCAATACTGAAATTGCCACTGGATTACGCCAGGCTTTAGATTTTGGAATCGATAAACAGGTTACAAAACTCACTCAGGAGGATGGTTTTTTTAAGAATGAATTAGTAAAAATTACGTTACCATCAGAATTACAGAAGGTAGATAAGACTTTACGGGATATTGGATTGGGCAATTTAGCCGACCAGGGATTGCGAGTATTAAACCGTGCTGCAGAAGATGCCGTTAAAGAAGCAACACCAATTTTTGTTAATGCTGTTAGAGAAATTACTTTTAATGACGCTCGAACAATTTTACTGGGACAAGATGATGCCGCGACACAATATTTGGTTGGAAAAACCAAATCTCAGCTTTATGATAAATTTAGTCCCGTAATTACAAACTCTTTAGATAAAGTTGGCGCCAACCAGATTTGGAGTAATATCATCGAACGTTATAATAGCATTCCGCTAACTAATAATGTAAATCCAGATCTTTCAGATTATGTAACTTCTGAAGCTTTAGATGGCGTTTATACGATGATTGCTGTGGAAGAAAAAGAAATAAGAAATGATATTTCTGCAAGAACAACCACCTTGCTAAAACGAGTTTTTTCGCTTCAGGATTAAAAAGTCAAAAATATTTTAACAAAATATCAAGTTTATCTTTAAACTTTAAATTAACCTTAACTGCTGCTTAGTAATTCTTAAAAACACTCGATTGTATCTTTGTATTATTAGATGAAGAAAGATTGGAGTATGTTTAAGATTTTCAGAAAAAAAAGTAAGGAAGAGTGTATGTGCGAGAAGTATACCTATCTAATGCACAAGGCTTATAAGCTGGCACTTGTAGACAAAGAACGTAGTGACAGGATTAATGAAAAAGCGAAAAAAATCTTGCGTGAGCTACGACGTATGCATTATCCCGAAGTAGAAAATTGGGCTACAGAATAACGAATTTTAATGCAGTGTTTTAAAGTAACTAACCGCTTTTTCTAATCTTGAACCGTACCAACTAAAATATTCCCCATCCACAAGAATTGCATTAAGACCTAATTTCTTAATTTCTTCAATATGTTCTTGTTTAAACGGATAGGGCTCACTAGATAGCAAAATCACATCTGGTGAATATTCAATCAATTGTTCCCTATTAATTGCCGGATATCTATTTCCGGCAATTTTATTTTCAAACTTATTTAGTTTAAGAAGCTCGTTGATAAAGGTATCATTTCCCGCAGCCATATAAGGATCTTTCCAGATAAGATACAAACAGCTTTTCCATTTTTTATGCTGAATTTCTTCGGAAAAAGCCGCTAATTTCTTATTTATTCTATCGACTAATTTTAAAGCCTTCTTCTGAACCATAAAAAGTTCACCATAATCTTTTATAAGCTGAAGCGAATCTGAAATATTCGAAACCTCTGAAACATGCACCGGGGCGATTTTATCTAATTCGGCTACAATTTCTTTAGTGTTCTCTTCCTTATTGCACAAAATAATATCTGGTGCTAAAGCTTCAATTTTATCTAAATGAACAGTTTTTGTCCCGCCAACAACGTTTTTCTCTTTTCGAAGATGCTCTGGATGCACACAAAATTTTGTGATACCTACAATACTATTTTTTAATCCAAGATCGACTAAAAGCTCCGTCTGGCTTGGAACTAAAGAAACGATGCGCTTTGGAGTATCGCTAAGAAATAATTTTCGGCCTAAATGATCGAAAATCGTCATAAACATTATTCGAATTGATGATTATCCGTTATTTGTAATCAATGAGATTTTTGTCATTCCGGACTTGATCCGGAATCTAATAAAATTCAAGAAAAAATTTTGAATATGAGACCCTGAATCAAGTTCAGGGTGACAGTACTCTTATAATTCATTCGAATGCTCAAATTTAAATTTCTCTAATTCTTCAGCCATTTGCTGCTGTAGGATTTCAGCTTTTGCAGCGGCAACTTCAGCAAAATTATTATTGGTAGAAGCATAAATAATTTTACGACTGCTATTTACCAAAAGACCAACATCTTTGGTCATTCCGTATTTACAAACATCTTCTAATTTACCGCCTTGTGCTCCAACACCGGGCACAAGCAGGAAACTTTCTGGAACGATCTTACGTACTTCAGCAAGATATTCAGCTTTAGTTGCACCAACCACATACATTAGGTTTTCTGAATTCTCCCAGCTTTTAGAAGTTTCCAAAACCTTTTTGTAGATCTCAGTCTCATCAGATTTTAAAGTCTGAAAATCGAAAGCACCTTCGTTAGAAGTTAAAGCCAGTAAAATGGTATGTTTATCTTCAAATTCTAAAAACGGCTCAACAGAATCTTTCCCCATATAAGGCGCTACGGTAACCGAATCGAAGCCCATATCTTTTAGAAAGGTCTTTGCATACATTTTAGAGGTATTACCAATATCACCACGTTTGGCATCTGCGATAGTGTAAATTTCTGGATAGTTATCGTGAAGATAATCGATGGTTTTTTGTAAAGCTTCCCAGCCTTTTAAACCACAGGCTTCATAAAAAGCCGTATTAGGTTTATAGGCCACGCAAAATTGATGCGTGGCGTCTATAATTGCTTTATTAAAACTAAATATTGGATCTTCCTCAGAAAGTAGATAAGTTGGAATTTTTTTGAGGTCTACATCTAAACCTATGCATAAAAACGATTGCTTTTTTCTAATCTGCTCTACTAACTCCTGGGTGGTCATATTTAGTTTTTAGATGGCGTTTAAAATTATGTTTTAAAATGCCGAATATTAAAATATATCTGAATTCTCTTTAAGCTTTTCGGTATTTTCTACCAATCTTAGCTCATCAATAATTTTTTGAATATCTCCATTCACGATGTTGGATAGATCGTAAAGTGTTAGGTTAATTCTGTGATCTGTTACACGCCCTTGTGGATAGTTGTAGGTTCTAATTTTTGCACTACGATCACCACTCGAAACCATCGAATTACGCTTTGCAGCATCGGCTTCCATTTTCTTGGCAAGCTCCATTTCATATAAACGAGAACGTAAAACCCTAAAGGCTTTTTCCCTGTTTTTGTGCTGCGATTTTTGATCCTGACATTGTGCTACCAAACCTGTAGGTTCGTGAGTTAAACGCACTGCAGAATAGGTTGTGTTAACCGACTGCCCACCAGGCCCCGATGAACAAAAATAATCGATACGCACATCTTTTGGATCGATCTCTACATCAAATTCTTCAGCTTCTGGTAATACCATAACTGTAGCTGCAGAGGTATGTACACGACCCTGAGTTTCGGTTTGCGGCACACGTTGTACACGGTGAACACCAGCTTCAAACTTCATGGTACCATAAACATCTTCTCCAGAAACTTCGAAAATCATCTCTTTAAATCCGCCACTGGTTCCTTCACTAAAATCTACAATATTGTGACTCCAACCCTTACTTTCTACATATTTGGTGTACATTCTGTAAAGATCACCAGCAAAAATGCTCGCTTCGTCACCACCAGTACCTGCACGAATTTCCATCACGACATTCTTAGCATCTTCAGGATCTTTAGGCACCAACATCATTCGTATCTTTTCTTCAAGAGCTGGTAATTCTTCCTTAGCTTCTTCCTGCTGAAGTTTTGCCATCTCGGTCATTTCAGGATCACTTCCGTCAGAAATTATTTCTTCAGCTTCTTTAAGATTATCGGTAAGTTCAATATATCTTTCACGCTCGTCCATAAGCGCTCTAAGATCTTTATATTCTTTATTAAGTTCAACGTAACGTTTCTGATCGGCAATAATATCCGGCTGGATAATAAGATCATTCACTTCATCAAAACGTTGTTTAACGATATTAAGCTTCTCTAACATACAATTCTTAAGAATTTAGGTAGCAAATTTACAATAATTTGACTGAATTTTTATCTTCTCTAAACTTTACCTGTTCGTTTTCTTTATTTTAGTGCTAATCATAATAAAATAAGCATTTTAACGCTTTTAATTTAAAACATCGATCAAAATATCAAAATATGCCTAACACTTCTGCTGTGCTTTTTCAATTTTACCGCAAATTTTTGGTTCCTTCACTTTTAGTTAATCTGCTGATATTTTCCATTGATAGTCCGCTTTTTGTAATTGTAATCGATAAATTATTCATCGCTTTTATCATTTATCTTTTATACCGATTCACCACTGCAAAAAAAGAGCTCGTATTTTATTACAATCTTGGCTTTAGCCGATTGCAATTATTCAGTTTAGCCATTTTGGCCGATATTTTTCTTCTTAGCCTTTGTGCCGCCATAAACTTTCTAATATGATCTTTGAAATTGATAATGTCGAGTTGTATTTTGATGATAAACCTATTCTTAAAGCGGCTTATGTAAAGGCCGAAACCGGGAAAGTAACCGGATTATTAGGTAGAAACGGTAGCGGAAAGAGTAGCCTTTTAAAAATTCTCTTCGGAACTTTAAAACCGAAATACAAACTACTTCGCATAGACAAAAAACCTGTCCTGAAGCGCTTTTACAAAACCGGAAGAGTTGCCATGCTTCCGCAGTTTCCTTTGCTTTCGCCCACTATTTTAGTAGAAAAGGCTTTTAAACTATATAATATCGATTTTGGTGATTTTAGCAGTATATTTTCTGAAATGAATTCAGTAAAACATCAGAAAATTCGGGATTTATCTGGCGGGCAGCAACGAATTATCGAAATCTACCTGGTCTTAAAAAGAAATGCGGATATCGTTCTATTAGACGAACCTTTTGCACAGCTTTCTCCTTTAATGATCGAAAAATTTTCAGAAATAATTCAGCAGCAAAAACAACAAAAAGCGATTATAATTACAGATCATCGCTACGAGGCGATATTAGATGTTTCAGACGATATTTATTTATTTCAGCATAAACAAACAACACTGGTGCATTCAGCAAAAGAACTTGTACAGATGGGATATTTACCGGGTTAGATCTTTACATCAATATCGATATAATTTTCTTTTTTATTTGTGGTTGCTGCATAAAGCATTAAGAAACCAGATCCCAGAATATTAAATGCATGATCTGCGTAGTAAAATTCAGGAAAATCAAGATAATATCCAATAAAATAGGTCATATCTGAAAAGATCATCCAAAGCACGGCGCACATATAAAAGATACTCTTAAGATTACTATAACGATTACTGTAAGATACGGCAATAATAGTGGTAAGTATGGCAATAAAAGCAAAAGCGTAAAAACCGGGACTATATAATTCTTCAGCGTGTTTTAAAGAGATCATACTTTCCAGCTCAAAAAGTAAAACAAGATTTATCGCTACCAAAACCGCACCTATAAACAACTCTAAACTATTAATCTTCAGCTGCTTTATTTTTTTTGCTCCTATACTTCCTACAATTACAAATGCAGCTCCTCTACTAATAAATGTTAGGGCGTTAAAAATGGGATTTTCAAAATAAATAAGGGAGAAATCGCAGATCGAGAACAATAGAAGTATAAAAAATAATTTCCAGGAAAAGGGCTTATGTAAAGTTGCGGTAATAAAAAAGAAAGCGGTACCAATAAACCGAACCCATCTACTTACCTCGTCACTAAACATCGATAAACTTGCAAAGTTTACGGCAACCCAAAACACAATGGAAAAAACAATTAATTTTCTTCGTTCACTCATCTAACAAACAATCATATTTTCACAAACATAATGAGATATTTAAATAAAAAAAGCTACAAAATTAACACTAAAACAATTTTAGTTAACCTTATAGCCCTTTTATTAAATTAAATGTAAAATCTACGAATAATAATATTCGCCAAATTCACTCTTTATCGTTAAGGATTTTTTATCTGAAGCTTCTACTCTTCCCACCACCTTAGCATCGATATTAAACGACTTTGAAATTTCGATAATTTCGTCTGCAAGCTCTGGTTTTACGTAGATTTCCATTCGATGCCCCATATTAAACACCTGGTACATCTCTTTCCAATCTGTTTTACTTTCCTGCTGAATTAACTTAAATAGCGGCGGAACTTCAAAAAGATTGTCTTTTACAATATGAAGATTATCTATAAAATGAAGAATTTTGGTTTGTGCTCCTCCACTGCAATGCACCATCCCGTGAATCTCTTTATTACTGAATTTAGATAATATCTTCTGAATTACAGGCGCATAAGTTCTTGTTGGCGACAATACCAGTTTACCGGCATCTAGCGGAGAATCTTCAACTTCATCTGTTAAATTTTTTCCTCCAGAATATACAAGATCATTAGGAATCGAAGCATCAAAACTTTCAGGATATTTTTCAGCTAAGACCTTTGCAAAAACATCATGGCGAGCAGAAGTTAAACCATTACTTCCCATGCCTCCGTTATATTCTTTCTCGTATGTAGCCTGCCCAAAAGAAGCTAAACCAACGATCACATCGCCAGGTTCGATATTACTATTATCAATTACCTCGCTACGTTTCATCCTTGCTGTTACCGTAGAATCTACAATGATCGTTCTTACCAGGTCACCAACATCTGCCGTTTCACCACCGGTAGAATGAATTTCTACGCCAAATTCTTTAAGATCTGCAATAAGTTCTTCAGTTCCATTAATAATTGCTGAAATTACCTCTCCCGGAACTAAACTTTTATTACGACCAATGGTTGAAGACAATAAGATTTTATTGGTAGCACCTACACAAAGTAGATCGTCAATATTCATGATCAAAGCATCCTGGGCAATACCTTTCCAAACAGAAAGATCGCCAGTTTCTTTCCAGTACATATAGGCTAAAGAAGATTTAGTTCCCGCGCCATCGGCATGCATGATCACGCAATAATCCTCATCTCCGGTTAAATAATCTGGGATAATTTTACAAAATGCTTTAGGAAAAAGCCCTTTATCTACATTCTTAATGGCATTATGCACATCTTCTTTACCAGCTGAAACACCACGCTGACTATACCTTTTACTTACGTCCTGACTCATGAATATGGTTTAGGCGTCAAAGATAAACAGTTTTAAATTCTTTAAGAAGTTTCTAAAAAGAAAAAGCCCTGCAAGTTACAGGGCTAAAATCTTTAATTTTGAAAGAAATTATCTAGTGAACAATAATTCACGGTACTTGGTTAATGGCCAAAGCTCATTATCTACCAGTAATTCCAATTTATCGCAGTGATATCTAATCTCATCAAAATGAGGTTTTACTTCATTACAATAAGACTCTGCTTTCTTCTGGATATCTTCTAATTTATTGGCTACTTTACGAGCTTCAATCATCGCATTTACTTTGCTATTAATAACAGCAATATGAGTAGAAACACTTTCTATTAGCTCTAATTGTTCTTTTGCATGTTTTTCGTAATTATCGCCGTAGATACTCTTTAATCCAGTAACATTCTTAATAAGAATATTTTGATAACGAATAGCTGTTGGGATTACATGATTTCTTGCAATATCACCTAAAACACGACCTTCAATCTGAACTCTCATCGTATATTCTTCAAGTTCGATTTCGTGGCGCGCTTCAATTTCAACCTTATTCATTACTCCTAAATCTCCATAAAGCTTAATCGCTTTTTTAGAAACCTGTACTTTAAGTGCTTCAGGAGTGGTTTTATTATTGCTTAAGCCTCTTTTTGCAGCTTCTTTCTCCCAGGCTTCACCATAACCATCACCTTCAAATCTAATCTTTTTACTCTGCTTAATATATTCTCTAAGAACATTGAAGATCGCATCGTCTTTCTTCATTTTCTTGTCCTTAATAAGCTTGTCTACTTCAGCTTTAAATTCTTTTAGCTGTTTCGCCATTATCGCATTAAGAACGGTCATTGGATTTGCACAGTTTGCAGTAGATCCTACAGCTCTAAATTCAAATTTATTTCCGGTAAATGCAAAAGGAGAAGTTCTGTTACGATCTGTATTATCCAACAAGATTTCAGGAATCTTACCAACAACATTTAATTTAAGATCTGTTTTTTCCTGCGGAGATAATTTTCCTGAAGTTACTTTTTCAAGTTCATCTAAAACAGAAGTTAACTGGCTACCAATAAATACTGAAATAATTGCCGGTGGTGCTTCATTTGCTCCTAGACGGTGATCGTTAGATGCACTTGCTATCGATGCTCTTAATAACTCTTCATTTTCATAAACCGCTTTTATCGTGTTGATAAAGAAAGTTAAGAATTGAAGGTTTTTCATAGGAGTTTTTCCAGGAGACAAAAGGTTTACTCCCGTATCTGTTCCTAAAGACCAGTTATTGTGTTTACCACTACCATTAATTCCGGCAAATGGTTTTTCGTGCATTAGTACTACAAAATGGTGACGCTCTGCAACTTTATTCATCACATCCATAATTAAGGAGTTGTGATCTACAGCAAGATTGGCTTCCTCGAAAATTGGTGCAAGTTCAAATTGATTTGGAGCAACTTCATTGTGTCTCGTTTTTACAGGAATCCCCAATCGCATACATTCGATTTCTAAATCCCTCATATAGGCTAAAACTCGAGAAGGTATCGATCCAAAATAGTGATCATCCAACTGTTGTCCTTTTGCAGGAGAGTGTCCTAAAAGTGTACGCCCCGCTAACTGAATATCTGGACGAGTTGCAGCTAAAGCAGAATCTATTAAAAAGTACTCTTGTTCCCAACCTAGAGTAGCGTTTACTTTAGTTACATTTTTATCAAAATATTTTGCAACGTCTGTCGCTGCCTGATCTACCGCCTGTAACGCACGAAGAAGCGGAGTTTTATAGTCTAAAGCCTCACCGGTGTACGAAACAAAAACAGTAGGAATACATAATGTAGTTCCCCAGATAAATGCTGGTGATGTAGGATCCCATGCTGTATAACCACGAGCTTCAAAAGTATTTCTAATTCCACCATTAGGAAAACTAGACGCATCTGGTTCTTGTTGTACCAAAGAACCGCCTCCAAATTTTTCTATAGCAAGACCCTCCCCAATAGTTTCAAAAAAAGCATCATGTTTTTCGGCCGTTGCCCCGGTTAAAGGCTGAAACCAGTGTGTATAATGAGTTACTCCTTTATTAATAGCCCATTCTTTCATTCCTGCAGAAATATGATCGGCTACGGTACGATTAATTTTTGCGCCGGTTTTTACCGCATCCATCACATTATTGTATGCTTCTTTGGTTAGGTATTGCTTCATTACCGACTCGTTAAAGACATTACTTCCAAAGATAGCAGAACGTCTTCCCGGCTCTTCTATATTTAAAGATCTTCGGTTAAAGGTTTCTTCTATTGCCTTAAATCTAAGTGTTGACATGTTAAGCTGTTATGATTAATAAAATTTTGTTATCAAATTTAAATATTTATCATTAGAAGACCTCCAAAATCATCAAATAATCTAAACCCCTTAATTTTTAGGGGTAAAATTTCATAAAAAAGAAATTCTTCAGAAATCACCCCCTAAAACATATACATTGTATTCAAAATATTATATTTTTGTTAACGTTAGACGTTCAATTTTTTATAAAACCGAATTAGATTATGAGCAAATCAAAACTGGAGTATATCTGGCTTGATGGTAGCAAGCCGACTCAGAAGTTACGTGGTAAAACAAAAATAATTACCGATTTTTCCGGAAAACTTGAAGACTGTGAAGTATGGTCTTTCGATGGATCTTCAACAGGTCAAGCTGAAGGAAATTCTTCTGACTGCCTACTAAAGCCAGTATTTATTTGTCCAGATCCACAACGTAAGAATGGTTACCTTGTTATGTGCGAGGTACTTAATGCAGATAGCACTCCACACGAAACTAATGGTAGAGCTACAATAGACGATGAGGACGATGATTTCTGGTTTGGATTTGAGCAAGAATATTTCCTAATCGATAACGAAACTGGAAAGCCTCTAGGATTCCCAGTAAATGGATACCCAAGACCACAAGGACCATATTACTGTTCTGTAGGAGCTACTAACGCTTACGGAAGAGCTATCGTTGAAGAGCATTTAGATGCTTGTCTTGAAGCAGGATTAAATGTAGAAGGTATCAACGGTGAAGTTGCTGCCGGACAATGGGAATACCAGATTTTCGCTAAAGGTGCAGCTGCAGCTGGAGACGAAATTTGGGTTGCTAGATATTTACTAGAAAGAATTGGTGAGCAATACGGAGTATCTGTAGACCTTCATCCAAAACCTCTTGGAGATTTAGACTGGAATGGTAGTGGTATGCACGCTAACTTCTCTAACTCTACTTTAAGAAATGCAGGAAACCGTGAAACTTACGAGAAAATTTGTGAAGCTTTCCGTCCAGTAGTGAAAGAACACATCGATGTTTACGGTGCAGATAACCACTTAAGATTAACTGGTAAGCACGAAACTGCTTCTATCCACGACTTTAGCTACGGAGTTTCAGACCGTGGTGCATCAATCCGTATTCCAATCGCAACTGTAGAGCGCGGATGGAAAGGATGGTTAGAAGATAGAAGACCAGCTTCTAATGGTGATCCTTACAAAATTGCAAGCCGTATTATTAAGACGGTTAAACATGCAGAATAAGCTTTAGGCTAGATTATAATTAATCTTAGATTAGGCGTTTCCTTTTGGAGACGCCTTTTTTATTGGATTCAATTTATATATACTGAAATTAGTCTTTTTTCAGGCAGTTTTTTCTGAAGTGTAGCAATTAAGAATATGGTTTTTCTAATTAAACCAAGAACACATAGCCAAGCTTGCAGCCCTTCAATAGGAAGGATTCTTTTAATTTTCTGCCAAACTTAGGCGAATAAACCTATATGAGGAATTAAGATAAATGGCAATAGATAATTTCTTACATCCATTTTTATCTTCTCTATATTCTATAGTCTTTTCTCTAATAATATTTACCTAAAAATCGTGATATAAAGAAATACAGCATAACCCGCTAAGATCACTGCGCCTTTTATTCTGCTGAATAAAAATTTCTTCGGAAGAAAAGCTAACGGAACCAATATAAAAGCAAAAGCAATCATCCAGTAGATATCGTTACTTAACACTTCCTGAGATTGCATTACAATAGGCTGAATTAATGAAGTAATTCCTAGTACTGAAGCAATATTAAAAATATTAGAACCTATTAAATTCCCAAAAGAAAGGGCTTTTTCCTTTTTTAATGCTGCAATTACAGAAGCTGCAAGTTCTGGAATACTAGTTCCAATAGCAATCATCGTTACAGAGATTACACGTTCACTTACTCCTAAATCTCTGGCTAAAGAAACAGATCCATCAACTAATAATTCAGATCCTCCATATAAAGCGGCACCACCAATAATTAGCCAAATAATAATTTTAAACCAGGAAGTCCCTTTTAAGCTTTCGTCTACTTCTTCTACAACCTCTTCTTTTACTTTTCGGCTACGTAAAATTAGAAACAATAAATATAGAATAATACCTAAAACCAAAGTTCCACCTTCAAGACGATCGATATCTTCCCCATTCAGTAAAAAGAAAAACAGCGCAAAAGAAAACGCCATCATTACCGGCCAGTTAAATTTATAAAAATCACGATCTATAGCTATTGGTGAGATCATTGCCGTAACTCCTAACACCAAACCAATATTGGCAATATTGGAGCCTATTATATTTCCTAAAGAAATATCTGAAAATCCATCTAAAGCAGCCTGCAAACTTACCAGCAACTCGGGTGCAGAAGTCGCAAAAGAAACCACTGTAAGCCCAATTACCATACGGGAAATATTCATCTTGAAAGATAACGCAACAGAAGATCTTACTAAAAACTCTCCTCCTACCACTAATAAAGTCAGCCCAATAAGTATGTAAACTATATCCATTTATCAATTTTTATGCGAATATAACTTAATATTTAGAGCTATTAGATTTATAAAAAATAGATTTAAAAACTACAAAAATAGTTTACTGACTAAAATTATCGTTATATTGTAAGCATGAAAAATATCTTCTTTATTCTATTTTTATTTTCTGTACCGCTAAGTGCGCAACAAGTTTATACCGGTAGAGTTTTAAGCGCGAAAGACTCTAGTGCGCTTCAGGGTGTATCTATTTATTTTGACGGTACCAGCTTGGGAACCACCAGTAATAAAGAAGGTTTTTTTAAAATTCAGAATACCGCTTCCAATATCTCTCCGCTTATTTTTAGGTCGATTGGCTACACCACCAGAACTGTTGCTAATATTTCGGTTTTTAAAGACGACAATTTTCCAATCGTATTTTTAGAAGAAAGTATCGATCAATTAGAAACTGTTGTTTTAGAAACCGATCCATGGACAAGAGAACATAAACTGCGAGTTTTTAGAAGAGAATTTTTAGGAAAAACTGAAGCGGCTACCAAATCAAAGATCTTAAATGAAGATGCTATAAAATTAAAATACAGCCCATCGAATGCTGAACTTATTGCATTTGCCAACGAGCCAATTATTATCGAAAATAAATATCTAGGCTATATTATCGAATATGAGCTGATGGATTTTACGGTTAAATACAGTGGTGGCAGTTCTGGACTACAATTGGTAGATTTCACATTTTATGAAGGCACAAGCTTCTTTAGAGAACTAAATGAAAAAGTAAAACGACGTTTTATAAAACATCGTAAAGAAGCCTTTAGCGGATCTTTACTTCAGTTTATGCGTGCACTTGCAAACAAAAAACTTACCGAGCATAATTTTAGAATTTTTCACGAACGATTTGAGGTAGCACCCTACAAATATTTTGAAATTGCACCAGAAGGAAAATTTACAAAAGTGATAATGCTTGCCAAACAACTAAGCATTCTTTACGAAGATCAACAATCGGCTATTATTTACGAATATCCTTTTTATATCGATGAGTTTGGGAACGTTAGCCCTACCAGATCTTATAGTATTTCTGGTTTTATGGGACAATCCAGAATTGCAAATACACTACCACTAAATTATGGTTTATAAAATATTTACTACGATTCTAGTTTAATAACTATTTTTTTCGTTATATTTATCAAATATTAATTTGAGAGCATTTTAGCATGGAAAAATTAACAAACAAGGAAGAAGAAATTATGCGAATTATCTGGAAGCTGGAGAAAGCTTTCGTAAAAGAGATCATTCCGCATATTAAAGAACAAAAATTACACTACAACACCGTTTCTACCATTGTTAGAAATTTAGAGGAAAAAGAATATGTTGCGCATATCGCCTATGGGAAAACGCACCAATATTACCCGGTAATCACCAAAGAAGCTTATCGCAAACAGTTTATGAATATTGCAACCAAACGTTTCTTTGATAATAGTTATAAAAGTGTGGTTTCCTTTTTTGCAAAAGAAGAAAAAATTAGCGCTAAAGAGCTTAGAGAAATTTTAGAGATTATCGAGAATAAAAAAGAAGATTAAAACGTGGAATTTTGGAATTACATTATCGAAAATTTCTTGATACTGGCAGTATTTTTTGCCGGTTACGAGTTATTTCTAAAAAATTCCAAATTCTTTAAATTTTCGAGGTTTTATTTCATCTTCGGAATTGTTTTTAGTCTTGTTTTACCACTTTTTAAGTATACTATTTTCGTAGAAATTAAGCCAACGGCTTTTCTGGAAGCTACTAAAGGTACTTTTGAAGAATTCAGTAAAAATTCAACGAATATTAGTAGTCGAAATTCGATAAATTTTGAAGCAATTATTTTTTCGATTTATCTACTCATTAGTTTTAGCTTTTTTGGCCGGTTTATACTTCGATTATTTCAACTGAAAAAACTAATAATTGCTACAGAAAATATTTCAGTAATAAAAGGCGTTAAAATAAAGCAAAGTCCTGATAATCATGGTTCATTCTCGTTTTTCAACTACATTTTTCTAGATAAAATTTCAGTAAAAAGCATTAAAAACTATGTTTTAAGGCACGAGTTGATCCATGCGCAACAATTTCATAGCCTGGATGTACTTTTTATTCATCTAATGCAATGTTTTTTATGGTTTAATCCGCTAATTTATCTGTTAAAAACTCGAATTATCGATAACCTAGAATTTATTACAGATCGAGCGGTAATGAAGAAAGCCAGAGCGACCAATCAAAAAAATGAATTCAAATTTTACCAATATCAGCTTTTATCACAAGGTTTAGCAAATCAGCAATTACCCATTACATCATTTAATCAATCATCAATCAAAAAACGAATTATCATGCTTAATAAAAAAGCTTCCAGCAAATTACATTTATTAAAACTAAGCTTTTTAATCCCATGTTTAAGTTTTATCTTTTACAGTTGTAATGTGGATGAAGTGGAGACTATAGATGAAAATGCAGAATTTTCATTTTATTTTAATCGGGATACCAGTGAAGAAGAACTGCAAAGCAAGGTTTCTATGTTTAATCATTTTTATAAGGATTCTGTCACTTTAAAGATCTCGGACGTTTCATATCTAAACGGACAATTAAATGAATTTACTATAAGCAGAAAGTTTCCTGGCGATACTGATTTTGTACAAAGTTTATCAATGGAAAATCAGACTAAATCAACATCATTTTCTAACTACATAAGCTTTAAAGATCAAAAATTAATCCTGAAAATGAATCCAGCACATAGAATTGAAATCTCTAAAGACACTAATGCTGCTTTCATAAGGACCAAGAATTAAATTACATATTATTATGCAAGACGTACTTATTTATCTTTTAAAATCCTCTGCATTAATCGGATTATTTTATTTCGCTTACTTCCTTTTGCTAAAACAGGAGACTAGTTTTATGCAAAACCGTAAGTTTTTATTAGTTGGTCTTGTAAGCTCCCTGGTCTTGCCATTTATTTACTTTACACAAAAAGAATACATAGAAGCCCAAGGCAGCAATGCCCCTTATATCGCTTTTACTGAATTTGCTCCGCAGGAAAATTTGCCCATAGAAGAACCTATAGATTGGTGGCAAATTGGTTTTTATGTGTATTTATTAGGGATAGCTATAATGGCATTTAAGTTTTTATTTCAACTATATAGCCTTCAAAGAATTATAAACTCTGGAAAACAAAAGCGGTTTAAAACTTTAAAACTGGTTAGAACTTCTAAAAACATTAAGCCATTTTCATTTTTTAAACACATTGTTTTTAATCCTGAAAAACACAACGAAAAAGATCTAAAATTAATCCTGAAGCACGAGCAAATACATGCAAAGCAATGGCATTCTTTAGATGTTATTTTTACTTCGCTGCTTTGTGTAGTTTTTTGGTTTAACCCGTTTATCTGGCTTTATAAAAAAGTAGTGATACAAAACCTGGAGTTCTTAGCAGATCAGGATGCTGTAGCCAATATCCCGAGTAAAAAAGAATATCAAAAAGCTTTAGTGATGGCCACTGTTGGTTTACAGCCAGCCATGTCTAATCAATTTTATCAATCATTTATTAAAAAAAGAATCATCATGCTTAACAAATCGAAAAAGAAAAACACACCGTGGAAAACACTTTTAGTAATTCCATTTTTATGCCTGTTTTTGTACAGTTTTAATTTAAAGAAAGAAAGTATCGTCTTAGATTCTTCGCCAAAACTAAATTTAAATCAGGAAATTGACACCGTAAAGAACAAAAGTATATTAGGTAATGTGAGTTTTGAAGAAGATACAGAAGCAGCTAAAAATGATAATCAAAAATTACCAATTCGATCTAAAGCTTTTGATGTTCTAGGCGAAAAACCACTTTATATTCTAGATGATAAAAGTTATACAAAATCTGAAATTGAAGGAAAAGCGATCACTTTTGAGGCGGTACAAATTATGAAACCGACAACTGCAAAACAGCAGTATGGCAAACATGCTAAAGATGGTGCTGTATTATTATCTAAAACAGAACTTATAGATGATCTTCAGAAATTTTATAAAAATCTAGATAGAAAGGAAGAAGCAGTTGAACTTCAATTTTTAACGATCACTTCAGCCAAAAAACCGGAAATCTTAACTTTAAAAAAAGAGGCTAGTTCAGTAAAAACTACGCATAAAGCAGATGCTCCTTCCGAAGAAAAAACAAAACCTAGCCAAAAAAGAAATTTGACTAGAATAGTAAATTTCTCGTCACCAATAAAATCGAATGACACTCTTTTTATTTTAGACGGAATTATTCAAAAAGACAGAACATTTCTGAATCATCTAGAAAAAAAGGACATTGAAAATACTACTTATTTAAAAGGAGCCGAAGCGACTGCCCTATATGGTGCCCAAGCTTCTAAATATGGTGTGAAAATTTACACGACTAAGGTTAGAAATTCTAGTAAAGTCGAAAACCAAAAATCATTAGATACACTTAAAACGGCTGTAAGAATTAGAAACATTTCTAACCAGCAAGGGCAACCACTTTATGTGCTAAACGGTGAAGTGATTTCAATTAAAGAGTTTGAAAAAATAGTTCCTGCAGATATTAAAGCATTGTATGTGTTAAAAGACAAAAGCGCAGCTACTAAATACAAAGGTCAACATACTGAAAATGGTGTAGTGGAAATTTACACCAACGACTATAAAGGTGATATACCAATACAAACGACTTCTAAAGTTTTTGTTTATACTATTAATCCATATGAAACTGATGCCGCTATTAATGGTATGATCAAGAAAATTAAAAAAGCATACGATGTTGATGTAGATATTAAAAAACTACACAGAAATGATGAAGGGCTAATCGATAATATTAAAATGAAATCCAGACAATCTGGTTCATCTTCATGGAATGTTACCTACAGCGCTTCGAACAGCAGTGATCATGTAGAAACTATTTATATGATTATGGATACTGAAAATGATGCCTTTAAGATTACCAATCAAACACCTGGTAAGTAATTTATAAAAACGGCTTCTTTTTTATTGAAAGTCAATATTTTAATATATTTGAAATAAACTGACCAAAATGAAAAAGAAGTTGTTTAAAACTTTAGCCAGGCTTAACAAGAAAGTCTTGCCAAGCTATTCTAAAAAGCAATTAGATTTAACCAAGGCCAGCAAAGTACAAATGGCGATTATTGGCTGGAAAACCTGGGTCACTAAAAATTCCTTAGACTAGAATATTTATAGAAATCGATATTCTATTGCTCTATATAAAATTGGTTTATCACCTGATTCTTCAATCTCGAAGATCTTTCTAATATTTCTTTTCTCATTCCGCTAAAGAAAGTGGGATATGATCTACTAAGTTTTTGCTATCGATTTGCAAAATAGAAATTGTAATTAACAGGTTAGCTACCATATTCAACTTTCCTTCGCCTCCAAGCTGGCAGAATCGTTGTCATAGATGTATTTTATAAAAATTTAGGCTTTTTGACCTACCACTGTTTGTAGTATGCAAAATAATTATGGGAGAGCCGTATGTAAAATCTTCTAGGCAAACGCACGTAGATTTTAGCAGAATGCATTTTCAAACTTTAAAAACTTACTAGCGTGAAAAGTCTAGCGGTATTTGCCATCCTGTAATAAAAAACCCCGGAATCGCTCCCGGGGTCTAAAAAAGAAGTTATTAAAATTGACCTATTCCATACCAATAAGTCGCCATTCACTCATTTGGAAATCACCACTACCAGCGTTAGCTGTGATTGCTAACCTATAATATCGATAAGCTGTTTCATTAGAAAATGAGAATTCTTTAGTTTGATTTCTACCATCAAATAATTCACCTGTACGGCTATCTAATTCGTCCCAGTTCTCTCCATCATTAGATCCAGAAAGCGTCCAGTCTTGAGGATCTCTATCTGGTGCATCATTTCCGGAAGTTAGCGTATACATTGTTACGATTTCTTCTGAAGACAAATCCTGCTGCATCCAGAAATCATTGGTATATCCTCCAAGAAACATTTTTGTAGAAGTGTCGTTATCTATAAGTTTTGAAGATCCTTCGTTAGAATCTGCTCCGTTTGTATGATCTTTACTTACAGAAATAGTCGCCCCTATCGTATAATCTACAGGTTCTGGTGCAGTAAGTGTTTCTAAAACCAATAATCTCCACTCACTTAACTGGAAGTTATAATCACCATTATAATCTGTAATATTCAACCTATAATACAAATATTCAGTTGAATTGTCGAAATCAAATTCTCTAGTTTGATTTCTATCAGAGAAAGTTACATCAGCTCTCTCGTCTAAAACGGTCCAGCTAGAACCATCATTAGATCCTAAAAGTTGCCATGCACTAGGATCTCTAGAAGGAGCATCATTACCTGAGGTAAGTGTATATTTATTTACTGCTTCTGGAGCTACTAATTCCTGTTGTAACCAAAAATCACTAGTTCCTATAATGTTTTGTACATTACCTGTAAGGTATTTAGAATTAGGATCGTTATCAATCAATTTTGGAGAACCTTCATTTGCTCCTGCTCCTCCACCATTTTCTTTACTTACTGTAATACTTGCACCTTCAGTTACATCACGAAGTTGCGAAACAGCTTCAAAAGGATAAGCTAAATCTGGAAATGCCACACGAGCTTGTAATAATTCGCTCTCAATATCATCTGTCCAGTTAAAAGCTACTTCAGCCATTGGTTGAAGATCTTCGCCGGCAGCACCACTCATAAAATGAACTAACTCTCCTAAATTCATTGTTCTGGCATAACTATCGCCATCTTTTGGATAGTTTTGCGAAGTAATATTATAAAAATTGTTTAGGAAAGAAGTACCACCGTAGGTTTCATAAAGTGGTAAAAACCAATCTCTAAACCAATAAACACCATTTAACTGGGTAGCTGCATAGCGATCTCTTACCGTTGTTGCTTCAGCTTCCATATCGAGATTTAGATAGGTGTCATACACAAAGATCTTATTAAATTCGTCCATCCATAAATCTTCAGCTGGAGAGCCTTCTACCCCTTTTGCCGAGTATTCTACAAGCTTACCTATTTGAGAAATAATCTGAGTTGTGATTTCTTCTCCCATTTCAGCATCATCAAGTGGAACATCTATTACACCGCCACTTACTTCAGAATCAAAATTGGTTAAATATTCAGCCTGATTTGTAGCTCCTGTGTGATAGACTGCGTATAAAATATTATTCCCTACTGTAGTATATGTGCTTATTGTATTATCCCAAATACTCTGGGTAAATAAAAATGGCCATTCAATTTCACGATCTACATAATCATCATAATAAACCGCTACATTGGTTTCATAATATTGGCGGTTTAAGGCCTCTTCGTGACCAAACCAGCTTTCGTTTAAGCCTCTGGCAGGAGCATCTGCTCCATCTGTATTTACAATAGCATCTGGCATTCCATCCACGATACTACTATCATCTGATTCACAAGAAGTAATCCCTACAAAAAGTAGTGAACCAAGAAGTATTTTAAAAGTATTTTTTTTCATAACTCTATTATTAAAAGTTAATTATCATTTTGGTCATTAATGTATAGCAGGCTCCATTCACCTACCTGCAGATCTGTACTACCTGCATTCTCCATAATCCTTAATTTGAAGTAAGAATAATTGATATCCTGGTCGAACTCAAAAATTTTATTCTGAAAACGTTCTTCAAAGGTTACCTCTGTTTGAACATCAATGCTCTCCCAATTTTCTCCATCTAAAGAGCCTAATAATTCCCAGCTCTTGGGATCTCTTTCTGCAAAATCATTAGCAGATGAAATGGAATAGGCATTAATAGTAATTTCGTCTTCAAAAGATAAAATCGCCTCGAAATCGCTAGAATATGGTCTTAGAAAAAATTTAGTACTTAGTAACCCATCTGTAAGTTTAGAAGAACCTTCCTGTGCTTCTGCTCCATTTGCATTTTCAGCACTTACACTTAAGTTACCTTCTAAAGCAAAATTAACAGGCTGATCCACCTCTGGAGTTTCTGAATATTCATAATCTAATTCAGGAAAATCTTCACGAGCTTTGGTAAGTTGTTCTTCGTAAATTGAACTCCATCCAAAAGCAATCGTAGCCTGCTCCTTAAGGTCATGATTTGCAGCACCACTCCAAAAATGGATAAACTCTCCCATATTCATTCTTCGAGAAAACCTGTTTTTGGCAGAGTTCGTTGGGAAATAATCTGCTAACAAATCATAAAAATTATTCAAAAGCGCAGCTTCTCCATAATTTGAATAGATAGGATAAAACCAATTTCTAAACCACATTGTGCCCGGACGAGGATAGTCATCTACAGTATTCATAAAATCATCATAGGCATGCTGCGCAAAATCATCTTTACCAATTCCTTTATAAACATCGTATACAAAAATCTCTGCCCACTTACTGTCTCCCCAAATATCCCATGCCGGATTGTATTGAATACCATTAGTAGCGCCTTCAACAATGTGTCCTACTTCATGAATCATCATACTTAAACCCAAATCTGGATCTTCGTCCTGCCATGTGTATGGGCCACAGTCTACAACATTTCTAAAATCGTGACTTTCATCCATAAATGTTGATGGATGCCCACCAGAGTATTTATCGGTATGCAATATGGCATATAATTTTTCATCTTCACCATAAGAACCATAAACGGTTTTCACATACTCCCAAACATCTGAAAATGTAGTGTTAGGCCAGATAATTGAACGGTCTACATCACTATCATAATACAAAGCAAGATCCTCATTTTCGTAAACCAGTTGCACTAACTCTGTATGATCAAACCAGTGCTCCTGCCACATGGCTGGTGCCGCATATTCATCATCAGGCTCTTCTTCAGTTGGCTCTTCAACTTCCTCTCTATCATCTTCAAGAGTTACTTCATCTTCACTTGAGGAACATGAATTCATAAAGAAAAACAGCGCTAAACCAGAAAAAAGATTATAGAATGGAAATTTTATCATATTAAATCTCTGGATTTTTTGAATATTGATCCCATAAAGAATCTATTCCTTTACCTGTAAGCTTTTCCCAAGAACCCTCTGAGTAGGTTTTAGATCTCATTTGTTGATCCAGTTTATACACTATAGCATCGTCGTAATTTTCACTTAACCAAACTAAAAATCTCGCAGTTATACGGTAACTATTGGTATAACTTTGATTTTCATTAAAATCTGTTAAAGACCATCCAGCTCCTGTGTTATCCACACCATATTTAAATCGAACATAATCTGCTACACCTTCTGAAAGCCAAACAGGCCCACCACCATGTGGGTAAGATTGAATAAGATGCATAACCTCGTGAGTTATTAGATCTATATCTGTAGGTTTTTGTTTTAACCACCTGCTACTTACAGTGATTTCTCCATTAAAAGCATAGGCAACACCAGTGTAAGAGGTATCTATATTAATGGTGATATGCTTTTGGGCATCTGGATTAAAATCTTTTAAAAGTTTAGGGTAAACCTTAAAGACAGTTGAAACAAATTTATCTTCAGTTCCCTCCTTTAAAGTAGCATCAAAATTTTTAAAAGTTATGCTCAGCTTTCCTTTTGAATATTCTTCAACTTCCTGAGCATTTACCTGAAGGCTTACCACTAAAAGTAGTATGACTAATCTTAATATTTTCATCTTTACATGTTTTACGAGTAGTTTATTTGAAAGTTAAGACTCTTCCCACGCTGCACCACGTGGGAAAGAGCCTGTGTGAACAAACTAACTCAATTCAAACTCAAAATTTACCATCCGGTATTTTGGATTAATGCCGGATTTGCATTGATTTCATCTTGTGGTATTGGCCACAAATAATGTCTTTCTGTGAATACACGATTTTCAAAAATTACTTCTGTATAGAAATTATCTAACTGAGGGGAATTTATATCTAAACCATGTGTAGCTCCGTTAAAAGAATCTTCTGCTTCTTTCCATCGTCTAACATCAAAATATCTAACATTCTCAAAAGCAAGTTCTACTCTTCTTTCTTTATGAATAGCTTCTCTCATTTCAGCTTGTGTTCCTGGAACATCAATACCTCCCGGCCCATACTCTGGTATACCAGCTCTATTTCTTATCTCATTTAAATAAGTAAGAATATCAGGGTTTCCTGGATCTGCTTCATTTAAAGCTTCTGCATAATCCAGATAAATTTCAGCCAATCTTAGCATAGGAACTGCATAAGCTGTATTCCACCATATATCTGTAGTTGCATTTTTTCTTACTACATACCCCGTACTACTATAATCGTTTCCTCCTACGGCTCTACCTGAATTTCCATTATACCAAGTTTCTGTTACTACATTTCCAAAATTTCGGTTTAACCATAAGCTATTATTATAGGTAATCCCTACATAAAACCTAGGCTCTCTATTTACCCACTGATTATAAGTTGTTCTTTGCTGAATATCGTAAGGAGATTGAAAATCTGAAAACCCATCTTCTTGATAGCCTGAATTAGGATCGTCTATTGAAAGGCCGTTGGCCATAAAATATGCGTCTACCATTTCCTGAGTAGCACTTAAAGCTCCACCTCCTTTTACCTCTTGTGGATACTGGGCGTGAAAAGGAGTTACATCGTAGAAGAAGTAACTAGAACCTCTAGGTCTTGCGAAAATTATTTCTTCATTCCAGTCTGTAATCATTACATTTCTGGTAGACAAATAAGGACTATACGTTCCATTTGCATCATTCTCACGATATAAACTAAAGGTACCGGGAACAAACTCATCTATAAAGTCTTTTGCAGCATCTGCTGCCCTTTGCCATTTCGAAGCATCTGCACTCTGGCTCACTAATGGTGTACCTTCAGCATCAACCATATCTGAGTATGCTGTATTACCATTAAATAAAGGACTCGCATTCAGCAATAAAACTTTCTCTTTTAAAGCTAGAGAATATGGTCTACTCATTTTCCCTGCATTTTGCCCATCGTAAGGAAAATCAGAAAGATTATTAGCAGCTATATCAAGTTCAGAAACAATATACTCTACACATTCTTGCATAGTATTTCTATTTAATTCACTTAGATCTGCATCTGCCGGAATTGGATCTTCCCCAAGAAGAATTACTGGTCCCCAGCTACGAATAAGATTATAATAGAAAAAAGCTCTTAAAGCTCTTGCTTCTGCTCTATACTGTAAAATATCACTATCTGTACAATCCTGGCAGCTTTCTACATTTTGAATAAAAGTAGATGCAGCTCTAATTCCTCGATAAAAACTTGACCAAATATTGCTCACATTTTGAGAAGTAGGATTCCAATCTCCAATATTCAGGCTATTTGCCCAGTTTCCAGACCATGTATAATCGGCTTCATCTGAAGCTGCCGTCCATGGGCCTGCTCCCGCACCTACATAACGTTGTGAATGTTCATCTGGAATACGAGAGTAAATATTTGCAAGATATTGCCTTACCGTATTTCTTCTGGAAAAGGTCTCATCAAATGTAAGACGATCATCAGGAACCTGATCTAGATAATCATCATTACAGGATACTAAAAGTATACTTACGATTAAGATTAATATTTTTTTCATTATCATATTTTTTTCAAATCATTTTGACTAATCATCAATGTGTTATTTTTCATCTCCCTAATTCTAAAATCTGAAAGTAACACCTACAGAACCTACAGAAATGTTAGGATACTGCCCTCCATTACTTGTTAGAAGTTCTGGATCCCAAAGATCAAAATCACTTATTGTAAATAAGTTTGTGGCTCTCATATAAAACCTCACATTATCAAGATCCAATCTTTCTGATACATTTTGTGGCAGAGTATAGCCTATTTCAGCCGTCTTTAATCTTAAGAAGTTAACATCCCTTAACCACCAGGTACTAGCCTGAGTATTATTTGTTTGTCCGATACCTGAAGAACCATAAGATAAACGTGGGTATGTAGCATAAGCATCATTATTTTCTACCGTCCATCTATCTTCAGCAATAGTATAAAGGTTTCCGCGACCACCGTCACCAATAAATGGCTGGATTCCTATACCACTAAGTAAAATATCTGCAGCGTGTTGACCTTGAAAGAATACACTCAAATCGAAGTTCTTGTATTGTGTGCTTATACCAAGTCCATAAGTAAAATAAGGTACATCACCATTACCTATTTGTTTTTGATCGTAAGCATCTATACGACCATCTCCATTTAGATCTGTATATTTAATATCTCCAGGCATAATTTGCCCAAACTGTTCTGGTATACCATTACCATCAGCCGGAGTAATTAAACCATCTCCATCTGTATCATCTTCTAAAGTGTACAGCCTTTCAGCTACGTAACCCCATCTAGCAAGTAAACCTGCACCTCTTCTATCTAACCATTCATAAGGCTGTTCTGGAACTCCGTTTTCGATAATCTCATTTTCGTTATATGAAAACACCCCGCGAAGATTAATACTAAAATCATTTATAGTTTTATTGTACTCTAAAGTACCGTCAAAACCTTTATTTTCGGTAATTCCTAAATTCCCATAAGGATCACTAACCAAACCTATATAGTTAGGTACATCTGATCTTTGAAGAAAAGATCCTTCCGTACGCTCTTTAAATAAATCGAAGATTAATCTAAAGCTATTATTGAAAGCATTAAGTTCTATACCTAAATCTTGCTTTCTGGATTCAGCCCATGTCACATCTACACCTTGGTAATTTTCAGCAATCCCTCCGATACCGTAAACGTTCTCACCAAAATTATATCCAGATTGACCATCTTCAACTCTACTTAGATATGCAAAACGGCCTGCTCCTGAAGCTGAACCTACTAAACCATCAGAATATCTAAATTTCAAATAGTTAATCGTTTTAGTCAATGGCTCGAAAAAATCTTCGTTAGAAACAACCCATCCTAATGCCCATGAAGGGAAGAAACCATATCGATCATCTGGACTAAAGTTTTCAGATCCGTTATAACCTGCATTTACTTCGGCGAAGTATCTATTATCATAAGAATATGTAGCTCTTCCTGCAAGTCCCTGATTTCTATATGGAATAGAAGCTGTAAAATCATTAGCAGCAGCATCTACATAGTCGGTTCTATTAAATAATAACAGTCCGCTTACCTGATGATCTCCAAATGATCTATCATAATTTAAACTGGTTTCCAGGTAAAATCTTCTATTACCAGAATTTGCTCTACCGTAATTTAAATAATTAGATCCTGTATATGTTTCATTAATGATAATTTCTCCATCCTCGGTATATGGGTAATCCTGATTAACGAAATAAGTACTTTCCCTTTTACTTCTGGTAATATTGTGCTGATTGTAAGTATCGAACGAAAACATACCAGTAAGCGACAAACCATCAGTTAGAAAATCTAACTTTTGAGTTAATCTTAAGTTTGAATATAATTGATTCTTGTTTTCATTTCTGTAACCTCTCATCGCTACATCTGCGTATGGGTTACGTAAATCTCCATTCGAGCTAATACCCGGTATAAATCCTCCTGGATATAATACAGGATATTCTACTGGAGGAACTAACATTGCCTGAGAAAATATATTTCCAACTCCTTCAGATGGATAATTACCTTCAGAGACATAACCTTGTATCCCTAAATGCATTTCTGTAATAGGTGTGATATCTACAGTAAGGTTTGATGTGAAATTGTATCTTTTAAATTTCGTATCTGAATCATAATTTTCTAGACCATCGGTTACAAATAAGCCTGTTTCATCGTAGTATCCTAAGGAAACATAATATCTAGCCTGTTCTGCTCCTCCACTAACATTGGCAGAAACTCTTCTATTTCTACCAAAGTCATCAAAAACCTCATCAAACCAATCTACATTTGGATATAATAAAGGATCGTAATTATTAGCAGTTCTCTCTATAGTTTCCTGAGAATATCTTGCAACCTGTCCTCTGGTAGTTAAAGCTTCATTAGCTAAATTCATATAAAGAACACCGTCTGCTAAATCTGGCATTTGTGTAAACTGTGTTATACCCTCATTATAATCTACCGAAATTTCAGGTTTTCCAATCTGTCCTCTTTTGGTTTCAATCAAAATAACACCATTAGCACCTCTAATTCCATAAACTGCTGTTGCCGAAGCATCTTTCAAAACAGTAAAAGATTTAATATCCCTAGGATCCAAATTATCTAGAGAACGTTGTACCCCATCTACTAATATTAAAGGTGAGTTTCCTCCACTTATATTACTTATACCTCTAATCCAGATATCGGCCCCATCATAACCAGGTAAACCTGATCGTTGCACTCCGGTTAGACCAGCAACTCTACCCGCCAGCATACTAGAAATATTAGCAACAGGTTGTTGTAGTTCGGCTGGCTCGATAGTAGATTGTGCACCTACTACACTAATCTTCTTTTGTTTACCATAACCTACAAGTACAACTTCATCTAGTGCCTGTGGATCATTTTCCATAGCCACATCGATAACAGTTTTACCGTCGACACTCATTTCTAAAGGATTCATACCTACATAAGTAAATATTAAGGTTGCTCCTGAATTTACTGTAATGGTATACTTACCATCAAAATCTGTTTGTGTTCCATTTTGGGTTCCCTTTTCCATAACAGAAACCGCAGGTAAAGGCAGTGAATTATTATCTGTTACCGTACCGGTAATGGTAACAGATTCCTGCCCATAAAAATCTTGGACACTTAAAATCATTAAAAAAACAAGCAACAACTTAGATTTTGGAATTTGCCCAAAACTGGATTTCCCAAAACCAACAATTTTGTTAAAACTTGCCTTCCACCCTTTTTGTAAGAGTAATTGTTTTTCCATGCTTAGTTAGTTTTTAAATTAACATAAATTCAACTAAATTATTTTAGTTAATCGATTTAGCTAAATAAATACAATAATTCCGTGTTATCAAACAAAAAGTTAATTTTAACATAATGAAATATTAATATTACATATAATTAAATATTTATATCCTAAATTTTTTAATTATTTAGATTCATAAGCCTTTAGATAATAAATTGAATACTTCTTTTTATATTATTGATATGAAAACTCCTTTTTAAAGACTCGTTTTACAACAATTTCGTCATCAAAATAGACAGAATCACACCTAATCCATTATAAATGTGATAATTAAAAAAAATGAAAAGTTTCTATTTACAACTCACTTATAAATAACTTTTTTCAAATACTGAAAGTCACACTAAAATATTCCGACTTACCTCCCGAAAATTAATCTGATATTTGCCGCATTCTTAATCCCCACAAACAATGCATTTAAGAGAAGCCTCTGAAAAACGGAAACAAATTGCTACCATCGTCACTTTCTTTACGATTCCACTTTCAGGATTTATGACCGATATTTATTTGCCTTCCTTCCCTTCTATGGCCCAAAATCTTTCGGTTTCAGAAAAAAGTATTCAGCTTACCTTAACTTGTTTCTTTTTAAGTTATGGTTTTGCACAGCTATTTGTTGGGAGCATTTTAGATAGTCTTGGGCGTTACAAACCCGTTTTATTTTCTTTAGTGGCTTTAGTTATAAGTAGTCTTGCTATTACCTGGACAGAGCAGGTTTGGCTAATCTGTTTTTGGCGAATTGTACAGGGATTGGGGACTTCCTTTATCGTGGTGGCAAAACGTGCTTATTTTGTAGATGTTTATGATGAAGAAAAACGAAAGCATTTTTTAAGCTTTTTCACCATTGTGTGGTCTTGCGGACCAATAATCGCACCTTTTCTTGGCGGATATCTGGAAAGTTTATTTAATTGGCAGGCTAATTTTTACTTCCTCGCTATTTATGCCGGAATTCTATTTTTTGCTGAATTATTGTTAAGTGGCGAAACAATAAGAAATGTGAAGAAATTCAACCTGAAGAAAACTTCCATGCTTTACGCCATCATGTTGAAAAATAAAGCCTTTGTTTTTGGAATTTTAATCTTAGGACTTGCCTACTCTACCGTAATGGTATTTAATATCGCCGGCCCATTTGTGGTAGAACATCACTTTGGTTTTAATGCCGTGACCACAGGATATTGTACACTTATCCTGGGAATTTCCTGGATGATTGGCGGAATTTTAAGTAAAACTTTTTCGAAAAAAAATTTCCCTCAAAAATTACGAATATCGGCTTTTGTACAAATCGTTTTGTTAATTCTATTTGTAATCGCTGCTGTTCAATTAGACCAATTATATCTTTTAATAGGATTTGCCTTTTTAATGCATATTATTTCTGGTTTTATTTTTACCAACTATTTTACTCAGAATATGATCTATTTCCCCAGTAATGCCGGGATTGCCGGAGGATTAATTGGCGGACTCCTTTATATTATCACTTCCATCGTAAGTTTTGCGATCTCTTCTTCCGGAGAAATTACAAACACTTTTGATATGTCTTTGCGATATTTAGGTGTTGGTATTCCGCTAGTTTTGGTGATTTTTTACGCTACTTTTTTAATTCTGAAGAACCATCGAAGAAAATTGAAATTGCAAAACTCTGCGGTATAATTTTTTACACTGAAAGGAATAGCAAAATCGTATTTTAGGCATAAAACTAATCGAATTGTAGCTCTAAAGACCTTATTTTATGATAAGCAAGTTTTAACTGATTAGATTCTGAAGTTAACCACTTACCCGAATTTTCACAGAGACTATTTTTTAATTCTGCTCTAGCTGAAGCATAAAAATTAGCATCTAAATTATCGAATTTCGATAGTATGTTTTTATATTTTTTCCATTCGGTTTCATTATAGATCACAAAGGGATTTTGACTGTACAAATTAAATGCCCAGTACTCATTTGAAGAGATCTCGAAATCTTCCAATTTTTGCTCCAAAACCATCAGATTATTCTCATAATCCATTTCCTTATATTTATACTTCGATGATATTTTGGATAATCGCGAAGAATTTTCAAAATATAGTTCCACATCACCTTCAACATAACGGTTTAGTGTCATACTATATAATTTTTTAGTCGTATAACTCGCATTTTTGATAGAATAATCGTTTAGATCTACAGTTAACTCTCCTTCAAAATGATCATTTAAAAAATGAACGATCGCTTCATTTTCTTTAGTGATCTTCTCGATATTGTATTTAAATACATTGTGTTTTTTCTTTGAAATAGGGCCTAATTCCTGAAACACACGATATTGGTGAATTCCGGTAGATAATCCTATAATACTGATATTTGTTTCTTTCTCGATCCACTTTTCGAATTCAGCCTTAGGTGTTGAAATTCTTGAATTTTTAGGCACAAATTTATAATCTGAGTACACTGCAGTATTTCTTTTTTGCCCCAAATAGATCGAATAACCAATACTTTCATTTAAGACTACAGGATCGTTATTCAACCTTATCAATTCCGCCGAATAAGTTTTGGCCATGTGTGTTTCTTCAGGTTGATTTTCCTGGTAATTTTTATAAACTTTTATCATAATCTTATTAGCACTAAGATCTGATTGTTGCGCATTAAGATTGAAAAAGGAAAAAGCGATGAAAATGAAAAGGATTTTTGTCTTCATGATGATCGAAATTAGATGATTGAATGAATTACTTTAAAACTTTTTAGGTGTAATATTGGGAAATCCCCACTAACAAATTGATTTTCATAAATCTAAAACTAATTCACACAAAATCCTAGAACAAAATCAATTTTTAAAATTTATACTCCAAGTATCAGTATTGATCATTTTTGATATGTTTTCTTAAGATCTAAAGCTTCAAAAAATACCTGATATCGGGTATTTTACGGCAAATGAAAAAAAGATGAAATTAAATTTGCTGAACTGTTAGTCCATTATTTTTTTTTGAAAATTAGAATCTTGACCGTTTCCCTTTTAAAAAATATTCATTCAGAAATAATACTTCAAATTTCAAACAATTGTACATAGATATTAGTCACTCCTACCTCTCCACCACAATAAAATCTGAGCGGCGGTTTTCTTCGTGTTCTTCATCAGAACATTCGACCTTGTTTTTGCAGCGGTTTAGGATTTCAATTTCCCCGTAGCCTTTGATGCTTACAATTCGGTTTTCAGCAATTCTTTGCGAGATTAGATACTCTTTAGTCGATTTTGCACGATTTTGAGACAAAATTAAATTATAAGTATCACTACCTCGGGAATCGGTATGCGATTCGATCTTGATCTTCATTTCAGGAAAACTTTGCATCACATACACTATATGATCCAGCTGTTTTGCCGCTTTTGGCCGTATATCGTATTGGTTAAATTCAAAAAATATAGGATCGATCTTTATTTTCTCCTCATCACCATCGGTCTCTACCAGATCCTGGTAAGCAGACAGTAAAAAGTTAACCCCACTTATGGTATCACGATGAACATTTTCTGTGGTAATCGATTTTGCAGCTTTTGAGTAGTTATTTTTTTCCGCAGTAAATAAAAACTCATCATTACAGGGAACCTGCGCTACATACATTCCCTGGCTATCTGTGGTTACTGTTTTTATTTTTGCATCAAATTGATCTTTGATAATTATAGCCGCATTTTCTAAAGGTTTTTTGGTAAGTGAATCCAATACTTTTCCCGCCACTAATTGATAACAGCAACGTGTAAAATAATAAATATCATCATCGCCTTTGCCCATACTTCGGTTAGAGGATATATAACCGTCTTCCTGATTTTCAGCAATGATATAAGAAAAATCATCTTTACTGCTATTAATTGGTTTTGCTAAATTCTGCGGAACGCTAAAACGAAAATCACCTAAATTTTTAGCCTGAAAAATATCCAATCCGCCTAAACCATAATGTCCATCTGAAGAAAAATACAAAACATCATCCTGGTAATATGGGAACATTTCTCGACCTTCAGTATTAATTTCTGGCCCAAGGTTTTTAGGCTGCGTCATACTTCCGTCGGTGTTGAGCTGAACTACATAAATATCGGTATCACCAAATCCACCCGGCATATCGGAGACAAAAAACAAGTGTTTTCCATCTCCGCTAAGTGCCGGATGTCCAACCGAATAGTCTTTACTATTAAAAATTAGGTCTTCTACATCGCTAATCTCACCTTCTTTTATAAGTCCGCGCATTACATGGAAATTATTTACACCATCTGCATTACTAAACAGCTTGTTGTTTTTGCTCATATTAGTGGTGTAATAAATGGTATCTAAATCTCTGGAAAATGCAATGGTGGCATCATGATAACGGGAAGCCAGACCTTCCATAAATAATTTTTCATTTATAAGCTCACCATTATTCTTAGTGCGATCTGCAATGTACAGGTCAAGAAAAGGTTGTTGGTTCCATACATAAATTTTATTGCCAGTTTCATTATTCTTTTTACTGGAAGAATACACTAACTGGTCGCCATAAAATGCCGGCCCAAAATCTGAATTCTCGCTATTTGTGGACAAATTATAAAGTAGGTAACCAGAGTTTCCTTCCTGCATTCCCCATAACTCCTTTTTCTGTTCCATAAAACGAGCTATAAGCATGGGATTATTCTTTCGTTTTAAGTAAACTTCAGCAAGTTCATCTGCTTTCTTATAATCCTGAACTCCGCGTAAACTTTGGATATATTTAAACATATAATCATCTTCCATCGCTTCTCCCTGAATGCTATACAATTCCGTATACCATTTTAAAGCCTCTGGGATCTCACTAATTAAATAGTGAGCATCCCCGGCTTTTTTCAAGGTTTCAATTTCTCTTTCATCGGTTTTGGCCAGATAATCATCATAGACTTTTGCGGCCTCTATATAATTCATTTCCTCAAATAATTGATCGGCATGCTTTAAACGTTGCGCCTGTAGCGTAACTCCCAAACTCAAAAAAAACAATAGTAAAATGTAGTTTTTCATAACAAAAGTGAATTAGAAAAATCGAGGGGATTTAATTTTATTATTTCCTTTTAGGAGATCAAAGCGCAATAAAATCTCGTGGGTACCATCATTATATTTATTAAAATCTGTTGTGGTGTAATCAAAAGAATATCCGACAAATAAGCTTCTTGAGATTTGAAAGCCTGCTAAAAAGCTTACCGAATCTTCCCATCGATAGGCTACTCCTAAATTCAGGAATTCCTGTAATAAAACATTGGCCGAAACATCTACTGAAACTGGTGCACCGCTAACCGCTTTTACTAAAAAGGCAGGCTTCAATTTCAGATTTCGGTTGATATCAAATACATAGCCCCCCATTATGAAGTAGTGCAAGCGATCTGAAAGTACAGACTCTTCAATATCATCATAATAATCTGATCTTAAAAAATTTGGAACGGATGCACCAATATACCAACGGTCTGAATACCAATAAGCGCCGGCACCAACAGATGGCATAATCCTACTATCGATATTGGTGTTTAAAAGCACATCTTCTGGATCGTAAAAACGACCTTTGCTCCAATCTACATTCAAAAGCCGGGCACCACCCTTAACTCCTAGGGCGAGCTTTGTGTAATACCCGGTCTGAATGGTATATGAAAAATTTACATCTGCAAAAACTTCACTGGATGGACCAAGCTCATCATTTACAATATTTAATCCCAGCCCCATTTTTTCATTACGAAGCGGACTATGCACACTAAAATTCTGAGTTTCTGGAGCTCCATCTACCCCAACCCATTGACTACGATAAAGCAGCAATGCCTGCAAGCTTCCTGTACTTCCTGCATAGGCAGGATTTATAGACATTGTATTGTACATATATTGTGTATAATGCGGATCTTGCTGCGCGTTTGCCACTTTAGTTATTATTAAGATTAGAAGAACTAAGCAGGCTTTTAAATTTCTATATATATAAGCTGTATTCATAATTTTAATTTTTTCTCAGTTAAGATTTAATTTTATCTATACATTATCTCATTATATATAACCATCCCTGCATGTTTAAATTTTCTACTTCTCCTCTTCCATCTACCTGCAATATGTAATAATACGTACCTACTGGTAAGGGTTTGTTGGTAAGTACCGGCCCTCGATTTGCCGTTCCGTCCCAATCGTTTTGGTATCCCCTGGTTTCATATACCAGATCTCCATAGCGATTGTATACTTCTAGTTTGTTATTAGGATAATTCTCTATACAATCGATCCTGAATACATCATTAGAACCATCATTATTTGGAGTAAATTCATTATAAACCACTAGACAAAGCGGATTAACCGTAATTTGTGCCCTGTTATTACTTGCATTAGGATCTACCGGAACGCTAGACATAAGTTCTACCACTTTCATATAATCATCCTCATCTGTGACCTCCGCAATAATTCTGGCTTCAGCAAAGGCATGTGCCTGTAGCATCGATATCTTCCAATTTCTATTTACCATACTGAACTGACCCTTTACTGAAGTTATCGATTTTACTCTGTAACCCTCTGGCAACATACTTCGAATCATGATATCATTAAAGTCTACATTACCGAGATTATCAACCCTAATGGTGAAAGTCACATCTTCTCCAATCATCGGTGAGAAGTTATCTACAGAAACGCTCATCGCTAGATCTGAACAGTTTACCACTATGATATCGATTATTTCCATAAGTTCTGCTGAACAACTTCCGTTATCCATATAAGAAACACTTACTGAAGTATTTAAAAGGCTTGTCCATCTTACAGTAACTGAATTATCAGATAATCCACCACCGGCTGTAATTTCACCTCCTTCGATATCCCATAAGTAATCTTCTTTACCAGATTCTGTAGTATAAGTCACTTCATCCATTAAACAGATATCATCTGTGAGTCCGTCTATACTCGCAACCGTATCTGCTAGTAAGCTAATTGTAACTGCTAATCGCTGTGAACTTGAACAACCACTAGCGGGATCAAAACCGGCATAATAGGTCATACCGTTTTCTAATTGCGTATTTTGAGCAATTGGGTTTGTTGCATCTGCAGAAGCATACCAAACAACATTACTTTCATTTACCTGAATATCAGCCACCGTTGCCCCGGCGCAAAAAGATTGATTAGGTAATGCTGTTGTTGGCGTACCGGGATCACTTACAATTACCTGAAGTGTAGCCGCTTCACCCGGTAAGTTTTCACAAATTTCATCTCCACTTACCGTTACGTAATAAGCAGTAGTGCTTGTTGGCATAACTGTTAGATCGGTAATTTCTGAAGTTAGAGCTGCATCAGTATAATACCTAAATACAGGATTGCTAATCGAGCTAGTTGCCGTAAGTATAACATTACCGCCACTACAAATAAAGCTATCGTTCACTGCTATATCATTAGCGGTAGCCGTAGGTAAAAAATCTACTGTAACTGCTAAACGTTCTGAACCAGAACATCCACTGGCTGGATCGAAAGCTGCATAGTAAATCATTCCATCCTGAAGGGAAGTAGATTCATCTAAAATGTCTCCACCAGTTTCATCAGCATACCATACTACGTTTCCTTCATTGGTCATTAGATCGGCTACAGTAGCTTCAGCACAGAAACTTTGTGTTGGCATATCGGTGGTTGGTGTCCCCGGATCACTGACACTTACCGTGATCATTGCGGCATCACCAGGAAGGTTTTCACAAATACCATTACCACTTACCGTTGCATAATAGCTTGTAGTTGCCGTTGGCATTACTGTTAGATCGGTGATTTCCGTGGTCAGTTCAGCATCAGCGTAATATCTAATCGTTGCATTGGCTACTGAAGTCGTTGCCTCCAGTGCCACACTTCCACCCACGCAGATATCGTAATCTATTGTTACCAGATCTGATTCCGTAGCTGTTGGTAGAATCTCTACTGTTACCGCTAATAGTTCACTGCTTGCACAACCGCTTGCTGGGTCAAAACCGGCATAGTAAGTTCCGTTTACTAATATTTCAGTATCGGACAGGATCGTTGTTCCTTCTTCATCGGCATACCACACCACATTGCCTTCATTGGTTATCAGATCAGCTATGGTAGCATCTCCGCAGAAACTTTGTGTTAGCATATCCGTAGTTGGTGTACCGGGATCGCTTACATTTACCGTAATCATCGCCGCATCACCTGGTAAGTTTTCACAAAGTCCATCACCACTTACCGTTACATAATAGCTTGTAGTTGTCGTTGGCATTACTGTTAGATCGGTGATCTCAGTCATTAGATCTGCATCGGCGTAATACCTTATCGTTGCATTGGCTACCGAAGTTGTTGATTCCAGTTCCACACTACCACCCATACAGATATCATAATCCATTGCTACCAGATCAGATTCCGTAGCGGTTGGTAGAATTTCAACTTCAACAGCTAACAATGCTGAACTAGCACATCCACTGGCTGGATCGAATCCGGCATAATAGGTTGTTCCGTCAACTAAAGCTTGGTCTTCTGCAAGTAGTGTTGTTCCATCTTCATCAGCATACCAAACTACGTTTCCTTCATTGGTCATCAAATCGGCTACTGTGGCTGGAGCACAGTAACTTTGTGTTGGCATATCGGTGGTTGGTGTACCCGGATCACTAACAATTACTGTAATCATTGCGGCGTCGCCAGGAAGATTTTCACAAACTCCATCTCCACTTACACTTACATAATAGGTGGTAGTTACCGTTGGTGATACGTTAATATTAGTGATTTCTGAAGTTAATTCTGCATCTGAATAAAATGTAAATATTGGATTTGTAATTGAACTGCTTGCCTCTAAATCAACACTTCCACCTGTACAAATATTTAAATCATTTACAATAATATCATCTTCTGTAGCGGTTGGCAAGATCTCCACTTGTACCGCTAACAATTGATTGCTAGGACATCCTAGAGTAGGATCAAAACCGGCGTAATAGTTCATTCCATCAACTAAAGCTTCGTCTTGTGCAAGTAGTGTTGTTCCATCTTCATCAGCATACCAAACTACATTCTCTTCATTGGTCATTAAATCCGCTACCGTAGCAGAAGTACAGAAACTTTGCATTGGCATATCTGTAGTTGGCGTACCAGGATTACTAATTGTAACCGTAATCGTCGCAGCATCTCCGGGTAAATTTTCACAAAGTCCGTCCCCACTTACTGTTACATAATAGGTTGCGTTAAATGTTGGAATAAGCGTAAGATTTGTAATCTCTGAAGTAAGACTAGCATTAGTATAATATCTAAACACAGGATTCGCTATCGCACTACTTGCGCTTAACTCAAAACTCTCTCCTAAGCAAATTTCTAAATCTGTAGTTATAATATCAGATTCTGTAGCAGTAGGTAAAATTTCAACAGTTACTGCTAATAACTCTGAACTAGCACAACCACTGGCAGGATCAAAACCAGCATAATAAGTCATTCCATCCTGAAGCGTTGTAGATTCATCTAAAATATCTGCACCAGTTTCATCGGCATACCAAACTACATTTCCTTCATTGGTCATTAGATCGGCAACTGTAGCCGGAGCACAAAAACTCTGCATAGCCATATCTGTAGTTGGTGTACCCGGATCGCTAACGGCCACCGTGATCATTGCAGCATCACTTGGAAGGTTTTCACACACTTTATCTCCACTTACAGTTACATAATACGTTGTAGTTACTGTGGGTGTTACGGTAAGATTGGTGATTTCTGAAATTAATTCTGCATCTGAGTAAAATGTAAATATTGGATTTGTGATTGAACTGCTTGCTTGTAGTTCCACACTTCCACCAGCACAAATGCTTAAGTCATTTACAACTATATCATCTTCCGTAGCGGTTGGTAAGACCTCGACTTCATACGGAATTCTATCCTGAATTGGACAAGAATTCCTACTTATTTCTAAATAGAAAGTCTGACTGGTATTTATTTCTGAAGTTGAATAATTACCTCCAGTTGCTAATAGACTACCTCCTGTTTCTGAGTCGTACCAGGCATAAGATAAACCTGCCTCAGTTGCTATATTGAAATCAACTGTTTCTCCACTACAAATTTCTACAGTATCATTATCAACCTGTACCTCTGGCACCAAAATGTAAGCTCCATATATATCTAGGCTGGTAAGCGCAGTTACAAGACCTAAATTTCTAACCTCAACTCGATCATAGGTTCCGTTAGCTTCAAAATCTGCTGTAAATCGATCTCCTCCAAGTACATTTACTGAAACTAAAGAAGCGTCTAAAGTAAACTGATTAACCTGAGTTGCACCATTGAACAATGTCAACTGAATACCGCTTAAAACACCTACATCAGCAAGGCCACTAGGTATTCCTAAATCTAATCGAATATTATCTCCTGAAATACCCGCCTGTGGAAAAATTAATTCCTGATAAACCGAAGCAGCTACGCCAACCGATACACTTAAACGGCTAAAATTATCTGGATCATTATCTACGGCATTACCGGCATTTGTTACTCCGCATGATACACAAAGCAATCCATCTATCCCATTATTCTGAGCGTTAGCCGCAGTACAATCATTTAAATCTCCTATTGGTTCTACAATTACTACAACTTGCGTTGGTTCAGACTCCTGTCCCGTATCTGGATTTCTGGAAATTACATCATAAGTATAGGTTCCAGGGCTTAAATTTGATGGTGTCGTAAAGTTTTCTCCCACAAAAACTTCAACACCATCTTTATCAAACCAGGCATACACTACAGGATCTGGATTTTCACTGCTTGCTTTAAAAGTCACAGTTTCACCTTCAGTAGTTGTAGCTTCTGAAGGAACTACCGTTGGAGGCAACAATTGCTCTAAAACTATTACAGTGACCTGCGTAGGTTCAGACTCCTGTCCCGTATCTGGATTCCTGGAAATTACATCATAAGTATAAGTTCCAGGGCTTAAATCTGATGGTGTAGTGAAGTTTTCTCCCACAAAAACTTCCACGCCATCTTCATCAAACCAGGCATACACAACAGGGTCTGGATTTTCACTGCTAGCTGTAAAAGTCACCGTTTCACCTTCAGTAATGGTAGCTTCTGAAGGAACTACCGTTGGAGCTAATGAATCTGGCAATAGATTTATAGTTGCAATAGCAGCCTCACTTTCGCAACCGGCATCAGAAATTGCTCTCACTGTATAACCTGCTGAAGCGGTCACATTTGTAATTTCATACGTCTCCCCCGTATGAATTATAGTAGCTGCATCCCCTTCAGCATACCAGTTATACGTTAAGTTGGCATCTGGATTTTCTATTTCAAATGTTACGTCTCCTCCAGAAATTACATCTATATTTTCTTCCACTAAAACCGGAGTCACAGGTAGTTCTTCTACTCCTGCAAAAAACGGTCATAGTATA
>NZ_ARYN01000014.1 GCF_002094855.1 Zunongwangia atlantica 22II14-10F7 | reverse complement strand
GTGCAAATATAAGCAGCTTTTTTGGACTACCAAGCCTTTTAAAAAATTGTTTCATTTTTACGAAAATCACATCAATTTTCATCGATTCTCAGCATTTCAATAAGCAAAACACGCTTAACATTAGATTAACATTCCTAAAAAAGAAAAGCATTCAGAATAATTCAGAGATGATACAGGAAATTTTATAGAAAAAAGTTCCAAACTAGGCCAAATCGAACCATAAAATCATTGTGCGGATATCTTGGCGCAGAAAAGTTATTATTCCCGTCAATCAGAAAATTTAAATTTTCAAGCTTAAAAAATATTCTTGCCTGATCTACTTTTCCGTTAAAAAAGAAGTCAACCACAGGATAATTACCAAATTCAGTTTCATTCTGAACATAAAATTCTGCCAGAACAGGATCGTAAGCATCCATTTGATAAGAAGAAAAATATCGTAAACTTAGTCCTGTTTGTAGATACAAGGCTTTATCAAACCAAAAGTCTTTATAATAAAAGGTATTTCTGGTCACCAATTCTGGTAAATTAAGAACATCAGCTCCATCTGAAACATTTTGATACAGAACAGTATTATCTAAAGCAAACTTCCCAAAGCTAAACTCCCTTTCTGCCTTCACCTTATAATATCGCACATCACCACCAAATTGGAAAGGCTTAACCGCAGCGTTATAATCTAATGAAAAATAGGTATAATTCTGAATTTGGGTAATTTCACCACTAAATTTGGCAATCATCTTAGCGGAGAGTTCAAAAAATAAGCTTTGCGCATTCTCATTATCAAAATTATTTTGCCAATTGTAATTCACATAATTACTTTGATACAGCAAGAAATTTAAATTAGGAGCTCTACTACTCTGCTTTAATCCGAAGTTTAAATAATTATTTTGATCTAGTTGATATCCTGCAGATGCCAAAATATGATTTCCAGAAAAATCATCTCCAAAATTAAAAGACACATCGCCATGCAAATTGAAACCGCCTATATAATTATCGTAGCTCCCTCCTACATTAACCAACCTACCCTCTAATCGATCTTCAGCCACCCCATCTTCTCCTACAAAAACAGAATCATACCAGTAATCGAAGAAAGAATACCCGGCTCTACCAGTAAGCTTACCTAATACATCATTATCAAAGTTTACCGCAAAGGTATTATCAAGATTTCTGAACCTTGTCTCGTCATTTAGATTTGTACTTTGAAAAGATTCACCTAAAATATTATTTGCAGCAGCCGACTGCAGGTATTGAAATTTCTTGTAAGAATAATCTAATCGATGACTAAAGAATAATTTATTCTGAATTGTATCCTGTGCCCCTATAAGGTAATATTCGTGATCTAGAAAAAATCCTTTACCATATAATGTACTCTCTGCATTTTCGAAATTCACATCTAAAACAGAGCGATCATCAAATTCTGGCACTTTACTTATATAGGAACCCACAGCATCATCTGTTAAACCTCCATTTTCTTCATTAAGTAAATCCTGACTTATGAAATGTGCTTTAGCCCTGTATCTTTTATTTTTTGTTTGATAATTTAGTGTAGTCCTGAAATTACCGCTGCTTGTAAGTATATGCCTATATCTACCGAGAGCCCTAACACCTTTGTAAGCTACACTGAAATTTAAACGTTCTGAAGTATTCACAGTAAAGAAAGCATCCAATTGCTGACCTTGCTCGGGAACTGTTTTAAAATATAATTCGGTTAATGGAGTAGGAACATGATAATAATAAACATCTGATGATTCCATGAAATTATAATGCCTTGCTCGAGCTCCAAACTTTGGAATTACACTTTTAAAATCTCTAAACTCGGTAAGCCTATTATACGTTTGGCCAGTATTAGCAAATGGCAAAAGCCCAAAAAGATCTCTCCTTAAATAATTAAATTTATAATCTTTTTGAATTGTTAGAGAAGTATCTACCTGCGTAGTATCATTATCTACTGAAATTATTTTAAAAAGATCTATGGTTGGCTCCTTGACAGTATCTTTTGACTTCTCAGACTTTGGTCTACCAGACATGTTTTGTTCTTGCCCAAAACCGAAATGAAAAGATAAAAACGATAAAAGGAAAATTATTTTCTTCATTGTTCTAAATATGAAACAAAAGTATAAAAATAACGTAAGCAGAACAGAATTGGTATAAAACAAAAAAACCACCCAAATTGGGTGGTTTTATAAAATATTAAATCAAATCTTAATAACCAGTGTTTTGAACAACATTAGCATTTGCCCCAGTCTCAGCAGCAGGAATTGGTAATGCAAATCTGAAATCTCCATAAGGAACAACACCATGTGTTATTACTAAAGGATCTGGCGCACTAATGTCCATACCAGTTCTTGCTATATCATGGAAACGAAATCCTTCAAAAGCCAATTCCTTTCTTCTTTCTAACAATATATTATCTTTTGTAGCTACATTATATGTACTTGCCCCTCTGTTAGAAGGAATGGTATTTAATTGAGATAATGCTGATGCAGAATCACCTGTTTCGAGTAATGCTTCCGCATATAACAGTACAACTTCTTCGTATCTAATCACAGGAACATTGTCACTAAAAGCAGGAAAAGAAGGATATTTACCAATATTACGGTAAGTGCCATCAGCATCCAAACCTATTACAGTTTGAGCAGGAGCACGATCTGTAGGCACGTATTCTGTAACACCTCTCACATCACCATCATCATAAACAGCAGCCAGATTAGGAGCAACAATCACATCTCCATAAGAACCTTGTTGGTAGATATTTGTCAAACCATTGATTCCTGGATTATCAATATCTGTAAAAGCTATTTCAAAAATAACATTACTACCGCCATCTGCAGAAAAAGTACTTAAAAAATTATCACTAGAAGCTACTGAAAAAGCTCCAGAACTCACAACTGATTGTGAAGCAGTCAAAGATCTTTGCCAGTCACCAAAATAATTTGCCATTCTAGCATTAATAGCGTCTACCGCAAATGTAGTAATATACTCCTTCGACCCATCATTTAAATCTGCACTCATTAAACTTGCAGCCATATCTATATCTGCATAAGCCATACTTTTTACTTCTCCAACAGTATTTCTACTTGGAAATAAAGCATCATTATCTCTAAAAGTTGTTACATAAGGTACTCCTAAAGCTGATTCTCCGCCTCCATTGACATTATGCTGCCCAAAATATTGTAATAGATCAAAATGAGCTAAAGCTCTAATAGCGTATGCTTGACCTACTATATGATCAATGGTAGCCTGATCACCTTCAATCCCTTCTGCATTTATAATAATATTTGCTGAGCCAATTACGCTATAAAATTGAGACCATAAAGAATTTGAAATTCCTGAATTTTCAGTCAAAGACATTTGTGATTCAGTTACAAATCTGTTAGAGTTCCCATTAGAACCCGCATTAGCAGAAAATACTTCACCCAAAATTATATAATCACGCCCATAAGCGGAAGTACTTGAAAGCCTATCATAAGCTCCAACCAAAATAGCCTGAAGATCATTGGTTGTATTAATACTGGTCTCTATACTTTTATCCTGCGCTAAAGTTGGATCAAGATCTTCATCTGAACAAGAGGAAAACATACCAAGACTTAGTGCAGCTAATAATAATATTTTAAAATTCTTTTTCATTTTCTAAAATTTAACGTTAACACCTAAAGTATAAGATTCTACAGGCGGAGTTGTTAATCTTGTATAACCATCCGCTCTTACCTCAGGATCTAATAGCAATCCATCATCTTTTAACCAAGTAGCAACATTGGTACCTCTCAACGTAAGCATTAAACCATCAATTCCTATTGAATTAGCCCATGAAGAAGGTAAATTATAACCAAACGCAACATTTTTCAACCTTACGTAATCACCATCGAATAAATGTCTAGAAGAAGTTGCATGAAAATTATTATTAACCCCATAGTCAACTTTTGGAACATCTGTAATATCTCCCGGTTGTTGCCACCTATCTAATAATTCAGTAGCACCATTGTAAGAACCTAGAGAGAAAGAATTTGTTCTTAAATAAAACTGTGCATACTGCTCATAAATTTTATGTCCTCCAGCAAAATAAAGATCTGCTTCAGCAAAAAATCCTTTAAATGAAACTCTTGTCCCTAAGCCCCCTGAATAGGTTGGCAAAGCACTAGCTCCCTGATAAACCGCCTCTGCAGTATTATAATTAGATGTGGTTTCACCATCAACTCCGTTTTCATACCAAGTTGGCTCTCCGGTTTCAGGATCTACACCTGCCCAAGTTCTCATATACCAACCACCAACTGGTCTTCCAACTTCTGTGCTCTTATATGAGCTACCTCCATTAGGATCAATTGGTTCTCCATCAGCACCTAATGCTAACTTAGTAACTTCATTATCTACTGAAGCATAATTACCGTAAATATTCCAATTAAAATCCTCTGTACTAATTACATCGAAAGATAATTCTGCTTCTATACCAGAGTTTGTCATCTCTCCTAAGTTCTGACTCTGATTACTAAAAGCTGTTGTTAAGGAAAGCGGCACACCTTGTAGAAGATCATAGTTTCTTCTATTAAAGTACGTTACTGAACCAGACAATCTATTATTGAATAACCCGAAAATTAAACCTACATCAAAATTTTCCGCTTTTTCCCAAGTTAGATCTGCGTTACCGAATTGAGAAGGAGTTGCTCCTCCGTTTCCTCCGTATGTAGCTCCATAAGATAATAATGCCTGATAGTTATTAATTCCAATAGCATTATTACCGGTGATACCATATGAAGTTCTTAATCGCAATGAATTAAAAACAGAGCCTTTCATAAAGTTTTCTCTATGGATATTCCAGGCAGCACCTACCGCACCAAATGTCCCAAAACGTTGTTCTGGAGCAAATCTTGAAGATCCTTCACGTCTAATAGAACCATCAATTACATAACGACCATCATAGTTATAATTCACAATCCCTAAATACGAAACATTATACCAGTCTGAGAAAGAAGAACTTGCATCGTAATTCGCACTAGCAGAAGTAATATATGTCAAACCATCTGCTGGAAAATTCTCACCATAAGCATACATATAGTACCCCTGATTCTTTTGATATTCAAATAAGGTAGTGAAATCAAAGTTGTGCACATCACCCAGTGTGAAGCCATAATTGAAAGATCCTTGGTATACCCAGTTATAATTTTTATTATCACTAGCAGTAGAAGCACCATTTACAGGAGCTGAATCACCCTCATACCTGTTTTGATAATCTCTATAATTAGCAATTTGATAATCTAAAGCAAGCTTATTCGAGAAAGTAAATCCATCAAACAACTCCCAATCTAGAGTTGAATTAGATATACCTCTTATCAATTCATTTCTTGTTATATTATTATCTAATACATATAAAGTATTGTGCAAAGAACCAAAAGCAAGGTCGATATTTTGTGAACCATCCTCATTATATGGATTATTAAATGGATTCATTAAAAACCTTGTTATAAACGGATTTGAAAAGTAAGATCCCTGTTCTAATATCGGGTTTTGAGTAATTCTAGATACATTCATGTTTGTAGAGAAATTAATATTATCTCTTAGTTTTCTAGAAAAGTTCATTACTCCGTTCAATCTTTCGAAAGTTGAACCAATTACCGTTGCCTCAGTTTTATTATAACCTAAAGAAGCATAGAAAGAACCTTTTTCATCCCCTCCAGTAGCTGAAAAATTATAATCTTGAGTTAGCGCATCTTCATTTTTGATTAAATCTGACCAGTTATAAACAGACGTCCCATCATAGTTTGCATCAACAGATGGAATTAAACCTATTGCCTCAGCTGGGGTAGTTACACCATAATCCTGCACAGAACCATTTGGCCCATATGAATTTAAAAGAGCTTCTCCTAACAACTCATACCTTTGTGGACCGGTTAAAACTGTTCTTTTATTGTAAGCATCATTTTGGAACCCAACCCTAGAATTAAAAGTGAATTGAGCTTCTCCTGACTTCCCTTTTTTTGTTGTAATTACAATTACCCCATTTGAACCTCTAGCTCCATACTGGGCAGTAGCTGATGCATCCTTTAAGACTGTAATCGTCTCAATATCCTGACTATTTAATGACGCAATAGGACTCAAAGAACTCCTTGCAGTGCTTCCTGTTGCATTTGAATTTATAACAGGAACACCATCAATAACATACAACGGATCGTTACCTGCTCCAATAGAACTCACACCACGAATTCTGATATCCTGGACAGAACCAGGAGTACCAGAAGATTGAGAAATTTGTAGACCAGGAACTTTACCTTGTAAAGCTTGATCTACGGTCACTGTAGGATTAGATGCTAACTCCTCTCCAGCTACCTGAACAGAAGCACCAGTAACTTCTTCAACCCCTTTTGTACTATAACCAAGCACAACGACTTCACCTAAAGCAGCTGCATCTACTTCTAAAGTCACATCGATAGTATTTGAGTTACCAACAACAAACTCCTGCTTTGAATACCCAACGTAACTAAATACAATAGTGGAACCTTCTGTCACACTAATATTGTACTCTCCATCGAAATTAGTTTGAACACCATTGTTCGTACCTTTTTCAATAACATTTACTCCTGGTAGAGGAAGACCTCCTTCGTCAACAACGGTACCAGAAACATTTTTTTCTTGTGCAAAAACTAATTGCACAACTAACACCATAAATAGTGTTAGCATTCCATGTAATGTTTTTTTCATTATTTCGTTAATTTGAATTAGCCTGAGCCAAAAATCATAATAAAAACTTAATAAACAAAATAATTGAGTTCTAAAATTTATAAAAAAATTACATTATTTTCAATAAAAACGTTTTAGCACATAGTTATTGATTACATTTTTAATCAAATATTATTTATTTGATTAAAAATAAAAAGTAACATTACACACCTAACAACTCCAAACACCATGTATTTTTTAACTATTTAATCACATAAAACGATTTCGATTAACTAAATCATATTTAAAATAATGTCCAAATATTTCACAGCTATGTTTCTAGGAGCAAAACCCACTAAATTCGTAGAAATGAAAAAACCGGCTGATAGCCGGTTTTTTTTAATTTATGCTAGAAAACTTTTTTAGTACCCTGGATTCTGATCCTCCTGAGAAAGTGCCTGATTGGCATTAATTTCATCCTGAGGAATAGGCCATAAAATACGATTTTCATTTAGAGAAGATGAGCTTTTATTTGCAACAACTTCATCTAAAATATCTAATCTTACCGTATCATACCATCTTTTACCTTCAGCAAAAAGTTCAATTCTTCTTTCTTGTGATATTAGATCAATATAATTCTCTGACGTTAAGCTTAAATCTCCTAAACCTGCTCTATTGCGAACATTGTTTAAATAATCTGAAGCTCCATCAAAATCACCAGATCTCGCTAATAATTCAGCATAAAGCAACTCAACTTCTGCATATCTGTAAACATAAGGTTGATCTGTCCCCGTAGAAACATTTGAGTACTTACTTATATACGAAGAAGAAAAGTCATCACTATTAGTCACAAGATTTATTCTCTGATCTCCATCTTCAAAAGCTTCTAGAAAACTTGCTTCAGGTGCAACCTCCCTTCTACCTCCTAAAGCAGATGGGTAAAAATAGAAAGCTAAATTATTAGAATCATCTGTGGAATATCTAATTCTAAAGATTTCCTCGGTATTGGAACTTGATGTAAAAACAGCATCATAAGATTCTACCAAAGAATAGCTACCAATTATATTTTCTAAAGCAGCTGTAGCCTCTTCATAATTTCCAAGAGTCATTTGAACTTCAGCTAATAAAACATTTAAAGCATCATCAGAGAAATGATAAACATCATTTTCTAAAATTTCTCCTTGTGCATCACTAATATCATTTAAAATATACTGGTAAACTTCTGCTTCTGTTGATCTAGCAACATTTGCTGATGCAGCTCCATTATTAGAAACTAAATCATCTTCACTAGGAAGTGGAACACCACCAAACATTCTAACTAAATCAAAATACATTAAAGCTCTAATTCCTTTTGCTTCTGCAATAATAGAATTTCTAGCCGCTTCATCTACATCGGCAAGTGCTTGTGTAGCATTTATAACTGAATTTGCTCTAAAGATTACAATATATCGATAAGACCAAAAATAAGTAACTGCTAAGTTTGTTGCAGGCACATTATTTAAAACCATTTCATCAAACAAAGTGTAAGAACCACTATGTGAAAATTCATCAGCATACAAACCAAGTGACATAATTGGATATGCGCCCTGAACATAAACACTCTGCATAGCATCATAAACTCCGTCCATTGCCTGTTGGGCAGTGGCCAAATCTGTAATAAACTGATCTGTTCCTATCGTAGTAGGATCTGAAACCTGAAGTTCGTCGTCACAACCTGTAAAAATCAAGGTTGTTAACAATACATATATATATAGATAATTTCTCATTCTTATTTTTTTAGAAGTTGATGTTAACTCCAAACTTATAAACCTTATTTCCTCCCTGAGTTAAGAAATCTGTACCACTTGTTACTGCAGAGTCTCCTGAATAGTTAACCTCTGGATCAATACCAGAATAATCTGTAAACATTAATAAGTTATCTGCAGAAGCATAGAATCTAATACTACCAAATCCTAATAGATCCTTTGGAAGTGTATATCCTAAGGTTACGTTTCTTAACTTAATAAATGAGCCATCCTCTACTAATCGAGTGGAATCATAATTATTATAAGCTGAAGTTGAGTAATTTGGCCTAGGAGTATTTGTATTTGTATTCTCTGGAGTCCAGTAATTTAATTGATTGGTAAACTTACCATAAACTGGGTTTGCTGCAGATCCTGTATACTGAAGCGTAGAATTAAATACATCATTACCTTCAGACCATGCCCATAAGAAATAAAGATCGAAATTTTTGTACTGAATATTGTTTGTCCAAGAAGCAGTAAAATCTGCCCAAGGTGATCCTCCTATAATATAATCTGAATCATTAATAATTCCATCGCCGTTTTGATCGATGTATTTTACATCCCCTGCTCCTACGCCATCAGCAGCAAGTGCAGCTGGAATTTCGTCTCCTTCTTGATATAAACCATCAGATTCTAAAACATAAAAAGCTCCTAATTCTTCACCTTCCTGAACTCTACTTGCAAATCCTCTTGTAAATGGAGAATTACCATCAAGAGAAGTAACTTTGTTATCTAGAGTACTAAAACCTAAACTAGATTTCCAGCTAAAATCTTCACGATCAAAAACCTGAACATCTAAAGAAACTTCATGCCCACGGTTAGACATTTCCCCTACATTCCCATAGAAGGAACTAAACCCAGAAGAATAGGCCAAAGGTATGTTTAAAAGAAGGTCATCTGTTTTCTTATCGAAATAATCGTATTCTACAGAAATTACATTATTAAATAAGCCTAAAGAGAAACCTATATCAAACTGACTGGTAACCTCCCACTTAACATCTGGGTTACCAATTTCTGTGATTGCTGTTCCTGCAGAACCAGCATATGGAGTTGAACTTACTCCTGCAAGAGCATCATAAGCCCCAATACCTGTATCGTTACCGGTAACACCGTAAGAAGCTCTTAACTTTACAAAGTTGAAAGCTTCGCTATCAAACCAATCTTCTTCAGATAAAATATATCCTCCAGAGATAGATGGGAAGTAACCCCATTTTTCATTCTCTCCAAATTTAGAAGAACCATCTGCTCTTAAACTACCTGTAATGATATATTTACCATACAAATTGAAAGAAGCCCTACTTATTAAAGAGTAAAGTTTTGATTCGTTATAACTTCCATCAGCTCCTAAAACAGTAGCTCCCTGAGATACTTCTTGTAATTCTGGTGATGCAAAATTTGATCTTTCAGCACTTACAAAATTATATTTTCTACCATTATATTCTCCCGCCAATAAACCTGTAAAAGAAATATCATCGTTAATATCAACGTCAAAATTTAAAGCCTGAGTAGTAGTAAATCTTCTAATTCTAGCCATACGCTCGTAAGCATAACCATTAGTTCCAGCTCCCTGTGCAGAAGTTGAAGGATTGTATTGCTTTTCGTCTAGATTCATATTATCAAGACCGTATTTAGAGCTAAAACTTAACCAATCTGTAAAATCATATGTAAATTCAGCATTGGCAAGTAATCTAAATGTCTCTAAATTCCCCTGATCTAACAATGCATTTTGAACCGGGTTAGAGAACTGCCAGGTAGAACTATTATAAGTTCCGTCTTCATTATAAATATTATTACCAGGAGATTCTAGAATAGCAGTAGATAAAACTCCGTAGATATTATTATCCCCGTTAGAAACGATTTGCTCTTCACTACTAATAGTTGCTCCTCCAGTAAATCTAAATTTATCAGTAATATCCTGATTAAGGTTCATAGTGAAATTATCACGGTGATAATCCTGACCTAAAATTACACCTTCTTGATCGTAAGATGAACCAGATAAATAATATTGAGTTCCATCTGTTCCTCCTGAAATACTTCCAGTAATATTTCTAACTACAGCATCATCTCTATAAATAGCATCCATGTAGTTATCTCCAACTCCAGTAACCGAGTTATAAAATTGTTGAAGCTCTGCATCACTCGCTCCTAATAACTCACTATTTCCTGAACGGCTTGCTGAAGTATATCCAGACCCTTGCGAAGCTTCGTAATAATCGTCACTAAAGTTTAACCACTGGCCATAGTTCATTGTTTCATATTTCTCGATAGGATTTTGAATACCTACGTAAGAATTAATAGAAACTTTTGGCTTACCTGATTTTCCTCTTTTAGTGGTAATAATTACAACACCATTTGAAGCTCTAGAACCATAAATTGCCGCAGCTGCGGCATCCTTTAAAACTTCGATAGATTCAATATCTGAAGAACTGATACTTGAAAGCGCACTATTTTGCTGACCTCCATAAGAATCTGATATTGTTGAACCAGATTCGATTTGAACACCATCTACAATGTAAAGCGGACTGTTAGATCCATTAACAGATGTAGCTCCTCTAACTCTTAAACGAACCTCACCACCTGGAGCTCCAGAAGATTGGGTTACCTGCACCCCAGTAGAATTCCCCTGTAAAGCAGCAGAAATGTTCGCTACAGATATTTTTTGAGCATCATCTGCATCTACTTGGGATATAGCAGTAGTTACATTTCTTTTTGAGGTAGAACCGTAACCAGTTACCACAACTTCATCTAAAGCAGCAGCATCTACAATCATAGTTATATTGATTTCAGAAGTACTACCAACTTGGGCAGTTTTAGTACCAAAACCAACATAGCTAAAACTTAACACAGCTCCTTCTTCAACATCGATCTTATAAATCCCGTCAAAATCTGTTTGTACACCATTATTGGTGCCTTGCTCGATAACATTAACACCTGGTAAAGGCATGCCATCTTCATCCTTCACTGTTCCCGTAACAGTTTTTTCTTGTGCGAAGGATAATTGCACAACTAACACCATAAAAAGTGTTAGAATTCCATTTAATTTTGTTTTCATTATTATTTAATTTGTACATCAAACACCAAAATTCTGTATTATTCACTATGAAGCAATGAAAATCGTTGAATAGTTCTTAACAGGTTTCCCAGGAAAACGTTTGATATTTTAACTTTAACTTAACTTTAATACTATGTTAAGAAATCAACTAAAGGATTGCATAGAATGCGGTACAGATGAAGCAGGAAGGGGTTGTATAGCCGGGCCTGTTACCGCTGCTGCAGTTATTCTACCTAAAACATTCAAAAACAAAACTTTAAGAGATTCCAAAAAAATCACAGCTAAGAATCGAGATATTTTAAGAGAAATTTTAGAATCTGAATGCACTTCATACGGAGTGACGCATGTATATATGGAAACAATTGATGAAATTAATATCTTAAATTCATCAATTTTAGCTATGCATCAATCTATCGAAAAGCTAAACCCAGTTCCAGAACATATAATTGTTGATGGAAATAGGTTTAAACCTTTCAAAAACATACCTTTTGAATGTATAATTAAAGGAGATGATAAATTTTTGAGTATTGCAGCAGCTTCGATACTCGCAAAAACGTACAGAGACGAATATATGGCCAAAATTCATGAAGAATTCCCTATGTATAACTGGAAAAAGAACAAAGGATACCCTACAAAAGAGCATAGAGATGCTATAAGAAAGTATGGAATCACAAAATATCACCGTAAAAGCTTTAAACTACTACCGGAACAACTTGAAATAGATTTTTAAAAAAAGACCCTGATTTTATCGAATATCAGCATCATAAAGGTTTTAAACTATTCCAATAAAAAAGCCACTCAAAATATGGAGTGGCTTTTTATATGTAAAGAAATTATCTTCTTACCAACCTGGGTTTTGTACCATGTTAGAATTCACAATAACATCATTAGTAGGTATACCCCAAATAAACTTTGGATTAGTAGCCTCTACAGATTTTGTATAATAATTATCTCCAGGCACTAAAGCACTTTCGTCTTGAGGATCTCTTCGAGTGAAACCTAAATCCCATCTTCTTAAATCATCAAGTCTAAATCCTTCAAAAGCTAATTCTCTAGCTCTTTCTTCACGAACAGCATTAACTAAGGCGTCTCCACCTACATTAACCGCTGCAAGACCTCTTGCTTGACGTAAAGCATTTAACGGAGCTAAAGCATCTGATGCTGAAGTATTAAGAGCTGCTTCAGCTGAAATCAGATACATCTCTGCCACTCTAAATACTTTTGGTGCATGCTGGTAATTAGTATTAGCTCCTGTGAAAAGAGCAGGATTACCAGGATACTTATTTACCATATAAAGATCTGTATATTCTAAACCACTAATTACAATTGTATCTGTGGTAAAGTAAACATCCTTACGAATATCATCATCTTCATACATATCGATTACCCACTGAGATGGTAAAAAATCTGGCGTAAAACGATCTGTAGCTCCATTGTAACCAAGGTAAATACTGTTTGTATTAGCCATTTCATTTGGAGCTTCTACAAATAACTGCATAATTACTTCTTGATCGTAATCATTAACCCACATGTCACTAAAATCTCCCTCATTATCGATTAGAGGATAGTTACCAGAGTTGATTAATTGATCTGCAGCAGCTTTTGCTCCAGCCCAATCTTCCATATATAATCTTACACGAGCTTCAAGTGCTAATAAAACATCAGCATTAAATCTTTGTGCTCCTTGCTCTCCATCAACTTGTGACAAAGCTGGTCTTGCAGCTTCAATATCAGAAAGAATCTGAGCATAAACTTCAGCAACAGTACTACGTGCCGGTCTTTCAGCTATATTGAATTCTAACATTAATGGAACTCCTAAATCTGAAGATGCAGACGAAGCATCGTAATCTGAAGCATAACGCACCACTAAATTATGATAATAAAATGCTCTAGCTAAATGTGCTTCTGCAATGTATCTTTCTAGTTCTGCAGCTTCCTCTGGAGAATTTGTTGCAATTGTAGGTAAACCTTCTAATGCAACATTAACATCACTTATTAAACTATAGTATGCAGACCATAAATTTCTTAACGTATAATCATCTGCAAGAAAACCTTCCCATCTGTGTGGGTTACCATTTCTGTTTCCGTAATCTAAGGTAGCATTCAATTGATCTGCCTGTACATCTGTAGGAAACATAAATTCTCCGTATACAACTCCTCTTAAGTTAGCGTATAAACCATTATTCCAGGTCGCAGCGTCATTAATTGTTTGAAAAGATTGCGACTGCTCTATAGCATCATAGGGAAATCTTTCCAGGTCATCACAGCCAACAAAAATAATCGACAGAAACAACCCTATAAATATTTTCTTTATATTCAATGTATTCATCTTTTAATTAATTTTTAGAATTGAAGATCTATCCCGAATGTAAACTGCTTCGTATTAGGGTTAGTTCCTAAACCAATATTTGAATCTACCTCTGGATCTGGACCTAAATAATCTGTCCACGTAAGCAAGTTTCTTCCAGTTAAGTAAACTTTAGCTCCTTTCATAAACCCAGTATTATCTAAAAGAGATGAAGGTAAGTTGTAACCGATAGTTAATGTCTTCATACGTAAAAATGAAGCATCTTCAATTAACCTTGAATCAAATTGAGTAAACTGAACATCTGCTCTTGGGAATAAAGTTTGATCCCCAGGCTCTTGCCAGTAATCTAATACTCTTGTTGTTTGGTTAAATCCTGGGAACTGATTTGGGTTCTCAAAGAAATATCTATCGTTATTAATTAAGTTTTTACCTACACTAAATGCAAAATGCGTTTGGAAGTAGAAACCTTTATAATCTGCATTCAAACCAAAACCTCCATTTAGTGGTGGATATCTATCGATACCTGTATTTTGTTGTAAAGCAGCTGTATTAAATTGATTAGTTACAGCATTAGGATCTTCTCTATTGTAAACAATCTCATCTGGATTTTCATTAGGAAGGTACCATTGTGCATCTCCATTTTCTGGATTCACACCTGCAAAAACAGGATAAAAATAAGATACAGGCTCTCCAACTACCCAAGATACTCCAGTGTTTGGAATAATCCAGTAATCTCTACCCTGGAATAACTCAGTAACCTTATTTTGATTGTAGTTAAATGCAACATAAGGAGTTACTTTAAAGTCATTTCCTCTAAGCACATCCACTTCTAAACTAACATCAAAACCATAATTTTTTAATGAACCAGTATTTTCAGTTACCTCAGAGAAACCACTTGTAAAAGGATAAGGTACATCAATTAACATATCTTCAGTTAATCTATCGTAGTACTCTACTCCTAAACGAACTCTATCTATTAAACTAACTTCAACACCTACAGAAGCAGATCGCTGACTTTCCCATTGTAAAGCTGGGTTTCCTGGTGAAGCTAAATACCAACCAGTTTGACCTTGATATTGGTTTGTACCAACTAATGCATAACTATTATAGTTTCCGATATCAGAGTTCCCAGAAGTACCAACGTTAGCTCTAATCACTAAATCATCTAACCATTCTACATCAGCAAGGAAAGCTTCTTTTTTAGCAGTCCATCTAGCTCCAACAGCCCAGAAAGTTGCCTCTCTATTATCTCTACCAAAACGAGAAGAACCATCTTGTCTTAAGGTAAAGTTTGCGTAGTACTTTTTATCAAAATTATACTCAAAACGTCCAAAATAAGACTCTAAACTCCACTCTGACATTGATTGAACAACATCTCTGTTGTTTGGTCCCTGACCAAGCATAATTAAACGATCATCTGTTTGCCCAGTTGATAATCCTCTAAAGTCTTCGAAATCATAATCCTGATACTCATGACCTGCAAATACAGTAACATTATGAACATCTGCAACACTAAAACTATATGATGCAGTATTAGAAACAGTAATTTGCTTATCTCTTCTAAATCTCTCTTCGCTACTTCCGTTATTTAAAGAACCTAAATATGATGGCAATCTTCTTAAAGTAGTTCTTTCATCAAAAGCATTTAAACCAACAGCAGATCTTAGAGTAAGTCCTTTAATAGGATTTAATTCTATATAACCTGAAGGGTTAATTTGGAAACGATTTCTATCAAAAGGATTCTTTTCTGCTAAATACACCGGGTCATATCTATTCCAACCAGGAATAACTCCTTCGTATCTATTTCCTGTTTCAGGATTGATAGGAGAGTAATATGGCTGTGCTAATAATCCTAAACCTCTGTTTGTACTATTTGACCCATAAGGGTTTTCCTGATCTGTACTGTAAGCGAACCCAATATTTAAACCTGCACTTAACCAGTCGTTAATTTCTGTAGTTAAGTTACTTCTTAAGTTATATCTATTAAAATCTGATCTATAAGCAAGACCTTCCTGCTCAAAATAACCACCCGAAATAAAATAACGAGTTTTTTCACTACCACCTGATGCACTAACATTAATTTGTGTTGTAGGTGCATCATCTTTGTAATAGTATTTATACCACTGAGTATCTGCGTTATTTTCAGCCAAAATAGCATCCATATTTTCACGAGAGATCTGGCCAGTTGCAACTCTAAAATTGCTAAACTGCTCAGTATTCATTAAGCTCTCAAAATAATCTTTATTAGCTATTTCTGAAAATCCATGCTGAACACCAACATTAATAGAAGGCTCTTGTTCTTTACGACCTCCTTTAGTAGTAATAATCACAACTCCGTTTGCCGCTCTAGAACCATAAATAGCAGTTTCAGAAGCATCTTTAAGAACAGTAATATCTTCAATATCGTTAGGGTTTAAACGAGTGAAAATTTCAGCAGAAACCTGAAATCCATCTAATAAGATCAAAGGAGTTGATCCTGCCCCTAAAGATCCTACACCTCTAAGACGAATAGAAGGTACTGCATTAGGCTCTCCCGAAGAAGTGAAAATTTGCAAGCCTGCTACCTGTCCCTGCATAGCATCCATAATGTTAGCCGCTGGCCTATCCTGTAAAACCTCTCCAGAAACCTGTGCAACAGATCCCACTACATCGGTTTTATCTCTAGTACCATAACCAACAACCACAACTTCATCTAAAGCCGCAGCATCTACAGCAAGAGTGACATTAATGGTATTTGAACTTCCTACAGTTTTTTCCTGCTTAGTGAAGCCCACATAACTAAAAACAATAACAGATCCTTCTTCTACTCTAATGCTGTAATTTCCATCAAAGTCTGTTTGAACTCCGTTGCTTGTTCCTTTCTCAATTACATTAACCCCAGGTAGCGGAAGACCTTCTTCGTCTATTACTGTCCCAGTAATTAATTTTTCCTGTGCAAAAGCTAATTGCACAACTAACACCATAAATAGTGTTAGCAATCCATGTAAAGTTTTTTTCATTATTAATGTTAATTTGAATTAGCTCTGCCCAAAAATCATAATAAAAACTTAATAATCAAAAGTGAAAAGTTCATTTTCATGAAAAAATGTTAGTAAAACTTAAAAATACAATGATTTTATTTATATTTTTTAACCTTTTTAAGAGTTAATAATCACTAAAAAATAAATTCAAATAACAAAAAATCATTTTTTTAACTGAAACACGAGTTATTTTAGAAAAAACAGCATTATAAAGAATTTAACAACTTCCCATCAATACTAATGTTAAAACGTTTAATCAAAATCTTAAAACAAAGATTTTTCAATAAAAAAAGGAGGTGTAAAATACACCTCCTTTTTATCTAAAATCGAATTATAAGTTAATTAAGAACCATAACCAGGGTTCTGAGTTAACAATGAGTTAACATCTATTTCTCTTTGTGGTATTGGAAATAACAATGAACTATCATTGTAAGGAATATTTCCTACATCCTGCATTGTTCTCTTTAGATCGTAAATTAAGAATCCTTCAAAAGCTAACTCTAATTCTCTCTCTAACATAATACCGTCTAAATTTACTGTACTTAACGCATTTGCATTAGATCGTTCTCTAATTGCGTTTACATCTGTTACAGGCGTTGCTACAACAGAACTACCCAGACGTAAATTTGCTTCAGCTCTAATCAAATACATCTCTGCCAGCCTAAGTACCATAACATTACCAAACTGGTTGGTATATTTAGCTGTTAATAGATCTTCACTTTGTGCACTAGCATAGAAAAACTCACTACGTACATCGTCTTCAGAATCAAACATTGCTAAATATTCATCATTAACACTTATATCATTATCACGCCCTCCATTATCCTGATCGGCGTAATGAGTAATTAAGTTGTTGGAACCATCCTGAGTTGTCACCTGAAAAGGAAAAATAGTTGAATAAATCTGAAATTAACATTAAAACTCTGCATCAAATAACTCATTAAAATAATCCAGAAACTTCTGTTTCACCTCTTCCATATCAACGTAATTTTCACCTAACTCAACGTTCAAAGAAGTAACGGCTTTTTCTTTAATTCCGCAGGGAACAATATTATCAAAATAACCTAGATCTGCATTTACATTTAAAGCTAAACCATGCATTGTAACCCATCTACTTGCCCGCACACCCATCGCACAAATCTTTCTAGCAAAAGGAGTTCCTACATCTAGCCAAACTCCAGTTTCACCCTCGCTACGTTCAGCTTTAACTCCGTAATCCCTTAAAACTAAAATCACCGTTTCTTCTAAAAGCCTAAGATATTTATGTATATCTGTAAAAAAATTATCCAGATCTAAAATTGGGTAAATCACCATTTGGCCGGGGCCATGATAAGTAATATCTCCCCCACGATTAATTTTATAGAATTTAGCCCCTTTTTCTTCAAGCTGATTTTCGTTAATTAAAAGGTTAGAAACATCACCACTTTTACCTAAAGTATATACATGGGGATGCTCTACAGAGAGTAAATAATTAGGTGTCTCTATTTGTGTATTTTCTCTCCTGTTTTTTACTTTTATATCAAGTATCTCCTTAAAAAGCTGCTCTTGATAATCCCAAGTCTCTTTATAATCTTTAAATCCTAATTCCTTAATCTCTATTTTCTTGTTTTGCTTCACTTCCATCATCTATTAGGGTTATTCAAAATTATAAGCGCTGCTATTACACCCGGAATCCAACCAAGTAAGGTAAGAATAAGCACAATCAAAATAGAACCACAACCTTTATCAAACACTGCTAAAGGCGGAAAAATAATCGATAAAATAACACGCCAAATACTCATAATCTCGATATTATCTAAAACCAAAAACAAAGATAGAATTTCTAAACCAGATTAGAATCTAATCTTAAGTATAACATTGGTTGGTACTCTGATTGTCATTATATTTGCAGCTGCTTCCTAAAACGGGAAGTCACTAAATTTTAAAATTACACCATGCAGCTATCTGAACAGGAAATTGTAAGAAGAGAAAAACTGGCTACATTAAGGGAGAAAGGAATTAACCCATATCCGGCCGATTTATTTCCATTAGATCACACATCTGCCGATATCAAGGCAAATTTCGAAGAGGGTAAAAAAGTTGTTATCGCGGGTAGATTAATGTCTCGTAGAATTCAGGGTAAAGCATCTTTTGCTGAACTTCAGGACTCAAAAGGAAAGATTCAGGTTTACTTTAATCGCGATGAGATTTGTACTGGAGAGGATAAATCGAAATATAACGATATTTATAAAAAGCTGCTGGATATAGGTGATTTTATAGGGATTGAAGGGGAATTATTTAAAACTCAAGTGGGCGAAAAAACCGTTATGGTGAAAGATTTTAGCCTATTAAGTAAATCTATTAGACCTTTACCTTTACCAAAAACAGATAAAGAAGGAAATACATACGATGGTTTTACAGATCCAGAACATCGCTACCGCCAGCGATATGCAGATCTTGCTGTAAATCCAAAAGTGAAAGAGATTTTTGTAAAACGTACTAAACTTTTTAGTGCGATGCGTAATTTCTTTAACGAGGCTGGTTATTTTGAAGTTGAAACACCAATCCTTCAATCGATCCCAGGTGGAGCGGCGGCACGTCCTTTCATCACGCATCATAATGCTTTAGATATTCCTTTATATCTAAGAATCGCAAACGAGCTTTACTTAAAAAGACTTATTGTAGGTGGTTTCGACGGAGTATATGAATTCTCTAAAAACTTCAGAAATGAAGGTATGGATAGAACTCACAATCCAGAGTTTACTGCGATGGAAATCTATGTATCTTATAAAGACTATAACTGGATGATGGATTTTACCGAAAAACTTCTGGAGCATTGCGCCATGGCGGTTAATGGAACTACTGAAGCTACCTTCGGAAAACACAACGTAGATTTTAAAGCTCCATACAAGCGTGTAACAATGACCGATGCAATTATCGAATTTACAGGATTTGATATTACCGGTAAATCTGAAGCTGAATTATTTGAAGCAGCGAAAGGAATGGGCATCGAGGTTGATGAAACCATGGGGAAAGGAAAACTTATCGATGAAATCTTTGGTGATAAATGTGAAGGAAACTACATTCAACCAACATTCATTACAGACTATCCAAAAGAAATGAGTCCGCTTTGTAAGGAGCACAGAGAGAATCCAGAGCTAACCGAGCGTTTCGAACTTATGGTTTGTGGAAAAGAAATCGCTAATGCATATTCTGAACTTAATGATCCTATAGACCAACGCGAGCGTTTCGAAGAGCAATTAAGATTATCTGAAAAAGGTGATGATGAAGCAACACAGTTTATAGACCAGGATTTCTTACGCGCTTTAGAGTATGGTATGCCTCCAACATCTGGATTAGGAATTGGAATGGATCGTTTAATTATGTTCTTAACCAATAATCAATCCATCCAGGAAGTATTATTCTTCCCTCAAATGAAACCAGAAAAGAAACAGGTTGAACTTACCGAGGAAGAAAAAGCAGTTTATCAATTACTAAAAGATGACCAAAATCACGACATGAATCTTATAAAAGAAAAGTCTGGTTTAAGTAACAAAAAATGGGATAAAGCTTTAAAATCTCTAAGAAAACATAAAATGATTGAGGTTTTTAAAGAAGGGGACGAAATGAAAATAAGCGTTGCATAACCAATCATTTAGCGTTAAAATATTAGAAAGGTCACACTAAAATGTGACCTTTTTTTGTATCTTTTTTCTTAAAATTTACATTTTTATTAACTTCTCTTTAAACCTTTTTAAAGTTTCAAAGTCAAACAATCGATTTTGGATTTCTACAGGAACTTTTTTTCTGAAAAAATTAAATCCAAATTCGGCTAAAATTAATTAAACCTTATGACAAACAAACTACCGATCAGGATTTGTGCTGTGGGGCTTTCTTTTTTAATGGCATCTTGTGCCGTTTTTCAAAAAAACAAGAAAAGCCAATCTGCTACTGCACAAAAAGAACAATCTAAAGACGGATTAAAACCTTACGCAAAAGTCATCACTAAAGATGCAAAATCAGACGAAGGTCTTTTTACCGTTCACAAAGTAAAAAACAAGTACTATTACGAAATTCCAGACAGTCTCTTTAATAGAGAAATGTTAACTGTAACAAGAATCGCAAAAACTGCTTCTGGTATTGGTTTTGGTGGAGGAAAACAAAACACCCAGGTTCATCGTTGGGAAAAGAAAGGTGACCAGGTATTACTTAGAGTAGTTTCTCACGATATTTATGCTGCAGATTCTCTTCCTATTCACGAAGCTGTAACCAACTCTAACTTCGAGCCAATTCTTAGCTCTTTCGAAATCGAAACTGTAGGTAAAGATTCTATCAATAAGTCTTACGTTATTGATGTTACAGATCTTTACAAGAAAGATGTTCAGGCTTTAGGACTTGGTGACAGATACCGTAAACAATACAAAGTTTCAAGATTAGACGATAGTCGTTCGCTTATCGATACGATTAGAAGTTATCCTCAAAACATCGAAATTCGCCATATAAAAACCTATAATGCTGGTGATCCACCATCAAACGCTACTACAGGATCAATCTCTTTAGAGTTTAGTAACTCTATGATTCTTCTTCCTAAAGTACCAATGGAGCGTCGTTACTTCGACGAGCGTGTAGGATGGTTTACTACCAGCCAAACAGATTATGGTTTAGAAGCTCAAAAGAGTAAAACTGTAGAATATCTTGACCGCTGGAGATTAGAGGTTAAAGATGAAGACATGGAAAAGTTTAAGAACGGTGAGTTAGTTGAACCTAAAAAACAAATCGTTTATTATATCGACCGTGCCACACCAGACAAATGGGTGCCTTATATTAAGCAAGGTATCGAAGACTGGCAGGTAGCTTTTGAAGCTGCGGGTTTCAAAAACGCTATTATCGCAAAAGACGCTCCAACTCCTGAAGAAGATCCAGACTGGAGCCCAGAAGATGTTCGTTATTCGGTTGTACGTTATTTAGCATCTCCAATTCCTAACGCAAATGGACCTCACGTAAGTGATCCACGTTCAGGAGAGATCCTAGAATCAGATATCAATTGGTACCACAATGTAATGACATTATTACGTAACTGGTATTTTGTACAAACTGCGGCTATCAACGAAGAAGCTCGCGGAGTAGAATTTAAAGATGAGATTATGGGACGTTTAATTCGTTTCGTTTCTTCTCACGAAGTTGGTCACACTTTAGGTCTTCCTCACAACATGGGTAGTAGCCCGGCTTACGCAGTAGAAGATCTACGTGACCCAGAATTCACTGCTAAACACAGCACAGCTCCTTCTATTATGGATTACGCTCGTTTTAACTACGTAGCACAACCTGGTGATGGTGATGTAGCTTTAATGCCAAATATTGGTACTTACGATAAGTATGCAATTATGTGGGGTTACAAACCAATCCCAGAAAAAGAAGGTAAAGAAGAAAAGCCTGTTTTAGATGAGTGGATCTTAGAACATGCAGGTGATCCTTTATATCGCTTCGGAAGTCAACAAAGTGGAGGTGTAATCGATCCTTCTTCTCAAACTGAAGATCTTGGTGACGATGCAATGCTTGCCAGTGAATATGGTATTAAAAACCTGAAGCGTATTGTTCCAAACTTAATCGAATGGACTGCTGAAGATGGTAAAGATTACGAAGATCTAGATGATCTTTATGGCCAGGTACTTGCTCAGCTTAACCGTTACATGGGCCACGTAACTGCTAATATTGGTGGTGTTTACGAAAATACTAAAACCTACGATCAAGAAGGTGCAGTTTATACTCATGTTGCTAAAGAAAAGCAGGAAAGAGCAATGGAATTCTTACAGGAACAATTGTTTGAAACTCCAAATTGGTTAATTGATCAGAACATTTTTAATAAAATTGAATTCGACGGAAATATCGAAAGAATTAGAGGTATGCAAAGCAGCACGCTTTCTAATGTTTTAGACTTCGGAAGAATGCAACGTTTATTAGAAAACGAAGAAATAAACGGGAAAGAAGCTTATACGCTTCTTGAAATGATGGAAGATTTACGTAAAGGAATCTGGAGTGAATTAAATTCTGGTCAAAAAACTGACAGATACCGCAGAAACCTTCAAAGAGCGTATATCGACCGCATGGCTTATTTAATGACAGAGAGCCAGGATGCTATTCCTAGCGCTTACCGCCGTTGGGTTAGCAGAACTAATGTTAATGTAGCACAAAGTGATATTCGACCAATCGTTAGAGGTGAATTACAAACACTACAAAGACAAATTAGAAATTCTATGTACCGCTCAGGAGATACTTTAACAAGATATCACCTTCAGGATGCATCAGAAAGAATAGATCAGATCCTTAATCCTAACGACTAGTCTAGCGATAGACTATATTTGATTTATTAGTTTTTTAAGACCTGCCTCCCCCACGAGGCAGGTTTTTTATTGTTCTAACTTTACTTATCTATCTTCAAATTATATATCGATTTTATACGTTTTTAAAGTATTTTCTATTTAAATTAAAAACTGCAATCCAAAATAGCATTAAACCTTTATCCTTTTTAACAGTCCTATTATAGAATTCACTTTAAAATTCTTCAATATGAAAAGATTATGTTTTATTATGATGATGCTTGTAGCAGTATCTTCATTTGCTCAGCAAAAAGAAGATCGTAGAAAGCCAATGAAGGAACGTGCAGGAATGAATATGACTGCTGAAGAAAAAGCTATTCTAAAATCGAAGCAATTAACTTTAGCCTTGGATCTTACTGAAAAACAACAGGAAGAATTTCAGAAATTATATGTAGATCGTGCTGAAGACAGAATGAAAATGCGAGAGGAAATGAAAGATGCTGCTGAAGACAGCAAACTAAAAGAAGAAGCTTTCGAAAGAATGAATGCTCGTTTAGATAAAGAAATTGCCTTTCAGCAATCTATCCAGAAAGTACTAAGCCCAGAACAATACCAGCTTTGGAAAAATGCTCAAAGAGCTGAAAAAAGAAATCGAATGATGGCTTTTAAAGATCATCACAGAGATTTTAGAGATAAACACAAAAACCCCAAATAAATTTCAATTTTATAATTGTTCAATTGCAAAAAAGAGAAGCCTAACAGCTTCTCTTTTTATTTTTTATAATTACTGAATAAAATATTTTACGATCATCCCACCAGCTAACCAGGCATAACAGATAAAAGCGATATACTTCAGGCTTTTTTCCATCAGCTTACTTTTGGGTGCCATTTCTTTCATCTGCATAACATCGGTTCGTTTAAAGAAACCTAAGTAGATCAAATATCCTGAAATCAGTAAGAAAGCAATATTCAGAAAAAAGGTATAATCTATTTTGAAAAATGTTTGATCCTGAACCTGCACACTCGAAGGATCCGGAATTAAATCGAAACTTAAAAATCCATAATGTAATAAAAGTGAAGCGCCAACTAAAGAAATAAAAAGCAGCATTAATATGAAAAACGACATTTTCCAGCCATAATATTTAGCATTGATTCTAAGTACCGGGAATACGACCAGATCGCTAAAAATAAAAGCGATCACTCCGGCAAAACTCACTCCCTTACCAAACAATAAGGCAGCCAACGGAATATTCCCCATCGAACCAATAAAGGTGATAAAAGCAACCACCGGCCCAACAATAATATGCTCCAGAATCGTAAAAAATGAGAAATCTGTATTTCCCTGTCCACTATTGATAAACAGCGTCTGAAAAAACGAATCTGGGATAAAAGCTGCTACGATCCCGGCAATAGTAAAACCAAGCGTAACATCTTTCCAGACCATTTTCCACTCCATCCCATATTGCTGTGAGACTTTCGCCCAGCTTTTTTCGGTTTTAATTCTTTTCTTCCAGGATTTCTGGTCGCCCGTATCATCATCGTTGTCATCCTGAAGTCGCTCTCGTGCTTTTTTGATAAGGCCCTTAGGATGAAATAATCTAATAAGCAACCAACTGATCAAGATCAGTAAAATTCCGCCTAAATATTCTCCTACCACAAATTGCCAACCTAAAAAGATCGAAATGATAATTCCAAGCTCGATCACCAAATTCGTCGAAGCGAGTAAAAACGCGATACTCGAAACAAAACTTGCTCCTTTTTTAAACAAACTTTTGGTAGATGCCAAAGCAGCGAAACTACATGAGCTACTAATAAATCCAAAAAAAGTTCCTAATAACACTCCCTTAGATTCCTTTTCGCCCATTGTTTTTTGCATTCGTTTTTCAGTCACAAAAACCTGAATACAACTACTAATCACATATCCCAAAGCAAAAGCCCATAATGCCATCCAAAAAAACCCCAGGCTGGTATTAGCAGCTTCTCCCCATTTGCTTAAAAAATCGTTCATAAATCGATGTTTTGGTTATTCCGTTTCTATAAAATCTCAAGATAGTTTTGCGGCTCGCAACCTCAGCGCATTAGCAATCACAGAAACCGAGCTAAAACTCATCGCCAAAGCAGCGATCATTGGCGACAATAAAATTCCGAAGAATGGATAAAGAATACCGGCGGCAATTGGTACACCAATACTATTATAGATCAAAGCAAAAAATAGGTTTTGTTTGATATTCGCCATTACTTTATCACTCAGTTTTCGTGCTTTTAGCACTGCTTTTAGATCGCCTTTTACCAGCGTAATCTCTGCACTTTCGATAGCCACATCGGTTCCGGTTCCCATGGCAATCCCAATATCGGCTTTGGCCAACGCCGGCGCGTCGTTAATTCCGTCTCCCGCTGCAGCTACTTTTCGTCCTTGTTGCTGAAGTTTTTCAACCTCACTCATTTTATCCTGTGGTAACATTCCGGCTTTAAAAGCAATTCCCATTTCATCGGCTACCGCCTTTGCCGTACGTTCGTTATCACCGGTAAGCATAATTACCTCAACGCCGTCTTCTTTTAATTTTGTAAGTGCTTCTTTACTGGTTTTCTTCACGGGATCTGAGATTACCACAAAGCCTTCAACCTTAGCATCTACACTTAAATAAGAAACGGTTTTTCCCTGTTGCTGAAATTGTTCAATTTCGCGATCGATTTTTTCTGAAGAATTGATTCCTTTTTCATCCAAAAGCGCCTTATTCCCCAGTGCTAATTTTTTCTGCTGAAGTTCGCCAATCACACCTTTCCCGGTAACCGAATCAAAATTTGAAGCTTCCTCGATCTTCACTTCTTTATCTTTCGCGTATTTTATCGTTGCAGTGGCCAGCGGATGTTCGCTATGCGTATTTAAAGCAGCAATAAATCCTGCAATTTCAGCTTCAGCATACTCACCAACACTCACTATTTTTTCTACGGAAGGTTTTCCTTCAGTGATCGTTCCGGTTTTATCGATGATCAAAGTATCAATCTCATTCATCTGCTCTAAAGCCTGCGCATTTTTGATGAGTACACCATTTTGAGCACCTTTCCCTACTCCAACCATCACCGACATTGGTGTGGCTAAACCAAGCGCACAAGGACAGGCGATAATGAGCACCGCGATAGCATTTACAAAAGCATAAACATAAGATGGCGACGGACCAACAATTGCCCAAATCACAAAAGTGATCACCGAAATAAGTACAACGATGGGAACAAAATATCCTGAAATCTTATCGGCCAAACGCTGAATTGGCGCTTGTGATCTGCTGGCATCGTTTACCATTTGGATAATTTGCGAAAGTAAAGTTTCATCACCCACCTGCTCGGCGATCATGGTAAACGCAGAGTTGCCGTTTATAGTTCCCGAAGTTACTTTATCGTCAGCCGATTTCTCTACAGGAACAGGTTCTCCAGTAATCATACTTTCATCTATCGACGATTTTCCTTCTTTTATAATTCCGTCTACCGGGATTTTTTCTCCAGGTTTTACCTTTAAAATATCCCCCTCTTCGATCTTATCGATGTTAACTACTTCTTCTTTTCCATCTTTAATTCGAGTAGCTTTATTAGGCGCCAGTTTCAATAATTCTTTTATAGCCGAATTCGTACGATCGTGCGCCCTGGCTTCTAGCATTTGCCCAAGCAGCACCAGCGTTAAAATCACCGTTGCAGCTTCAAAATAAACGTGTACCGTTCCTGCTTCGGTCTTAAATTGATCTGGAAACAGATCCGGGAAAAGCAGACCTAAAATACTGAAAACCCACGCAACACCCGCACCAATTCCAATTAGCGTGAACATATTCAAATTCCAGTTAACTATGGATTTCCATGCACGCTCAAAGAACATCCAGGCCGTATAAAAAACTACCGGAATCGATAAACCAAACTGTACCCAGTTCCAATATTGCAAATCCATAATCTGGTAAAGCGGATTGCTATTCAGCATATCAGACATCGCGATTAAGAAAACTGGCAATGTAAAAGCTACAGAAAGCCAGAACTTTTTACGCAATTTTAGATACGTTGAATTTTCCGCATCCGGCTCGGGATCCTTAGCTACCAGATCCATCCCGCAAATTGGGCAATCCCCAGGTTCGTCTTCTTCAATCTCTGGATGCATGGGGCAGGTGTATGTGGTACTTGATGCACTTAAACTTTGCTCCTGCACCAAATCCATTCCGCATACCGTACAATCTCCCGGTTCATCATACATTTTATCCCCTTCGCAATGCATAGGGCAATACCACTTACCCTTTCCTTTAGCTTTAGGCTTCTTTTTCTTTTTGCTTTTTTCTGAATGAAGATGCTTATGATCTGCCGGATGAATTTCATATCCACCACCTGCATTCTTTAAAGCTTCCTGAAATGCTGAAATTTCGATATGACGATGCATGCTGATTTTTGCTTCGGCTTTTTCAAGATCCACTTCAGCTTTCTCGACACCATCAACTTTATTTAAAGTTTTTTCTACGTGAGAGCGGCAACCATTACAAGACATTCCACTTACATGATAATGATGCGTCATCAAATGATCTTCAGAAGAATTTGTTTCTAAGGGCATCGAGATTTGATAATTTCCACCGGTATTTTTCAAGGCATCCTGAAACTTTTCAATTCCGATATGATGATGCATGCTGATTTTCGCTTCGGCTTTTTCAAGATCCACTTCAGCTTTCTCGACACCATCAACTTTATTTAAAGTTTTTTCTACGTGAGAGCGACAACCATTGCAAGACATTCCACTTACATGATAATTATGCGTCATCAAATGATCCTCAGAAGAATTTGTTTCTGAAGACATCGAGATTTGATAATTTCCACCAGCATTTTTTAAAGCCTGCTGAAATTCTTCAATTTTAATATGTTGTTTCATAGAAATTTGAGCAGTTTCTTTTTCAAGATCTACTTCAACTTGTTCTACTTCAGGAATATTCTCGAGCGCCTTAGTCACATGAGATTTGCAGCCCTGGCAACTCATTCCGCTTACATGGTATTTATGCTTCATCATAAGAAAAGAAACCGAAAACCTACAATTTCAGGTTTTCGGTATATTATTTAATTCAATTTTAAGCCAAGTAAGAATTACAGGCTTCTACACAGGTTTCACATGCGGTTGCGCAATCCTGGCAATGTTTGTGATCGTGTTTTTTACATTCGTCTGCGCATTGCTGGCAAATTGCCGCGCAATATTTTACAAGATCGGTAATATTTGCTCTTTCGATCACAGCAACTTTAGCGAGTGCACTACAAACTTCTGCACAAACTTTATCTGTACGAATACAATCTTTCATCATCCCGATATCATCTGTATCCAGACAGGCATCTGCACAATAATTACAGTGATTCACACAATCTACTAAAGCATTTACTAATTTCTCACTTCTCATCATTTTTGATTTTTTGGTTCTTTATCAAAATTAAACGAGAAGTAGCAGAAGTACTTTTAAAATTATGGTAAGTTATTTCAGTTTTATAAAAGCTTAAACAGAATCCAGCCCCTTTCGACCTTTTATTTGCATTTTTTTATATTCTGAAGGTGTGATTCCGGTTTGTTTTTTAAAGGAAGTAGATAAATAGGCTGCCGTCGAAAACCCAAGCTGATACGCAATTTCAGCAATACTAAGTTCATCGTATTCTAAAAGCTCTTTAGCCTTTTCGATCTTTAATTTATTGAAATATGACTGAATGCTTTGCCCTTCTTCCGCAGTAAATAAGTTGGTAATGTGGCTGTAATCGTAATGAAGCTGAGCACTTAAGATCTCAGAAAGTTTTTTATGATCGGTGCTATTAGAAACCTCGTCTATTAAAACCGATTTTATATGATTTACGATGCGTTTATTTTTAGTTTCAATAAGTTCGAAACCTACTTTCTCTAATTCTAATTTTAGGAGATCGTTTTCTTCCGCAGAAAGATCTTTTAGCAAAATTGCTTCTCCGAGACTCACATTTTTATACGGAATCTCAAGTTTAGACAGAATATCCTCTACCGTTGCGATACAACGACCACAAACCACATTTTTTATATGAACAATATTCTCTGCCAAAACAATAGTTTTTAAAAGATCTCTCGCTCCAAAAACAGAGCGAGAGACTACAATATTTTACTGAATAGTTTTTTCTACTCTACCGCAATGCAACATTTTATCCCCAAAATAAGGATTATTAATTTCTTCTGAACTTGCAAACCAGTAATCGCCCTTACCTTCGAAGGCCATTGGGCAAAATTGCTTGTAGATCGCTCCAGAGGCAATCGCATTTTCCAATACCGGCTCCATCATAGCTGTTAATTCTGAAAATGCTTTACGTTGCGCTTCGATATCTGAAGCTTCTGCAATTTTAGTTGCCACTTCCATGATCTCAGCTTCTGTGTTTTCAGATAATTCTTTAGCTGCTGTTTGGGCTGCTTCAGCATCTGTAGCTACTAGAGCGTCTTTCAAATCTAGATACGCTTCGTAATTCGCTGCAACTTTTTCATCATTAAATTCGGCCCCGCTCATTTCCATAGCAGACTCTTCGCCCATCTCTTCGTCGTGAGACATGTCCATTTCTTCATGTGAAGTTTCAGTAGAAGTTTCTTTGTTTTCCTTACAGCTGGTAAAACTTACGATCCCTACTGAAAGAGCGATAAAAAATAGATTTCTGTGTATACGTTTCATAATTGCTTGCTATTTAATTTAATTGTTTACTTATTTATTTTTTAATTAGGTAAGGATTGTATCGTTTCACCACAGCCTAACATCTGCTCTCCAAAATATGGATTTCTAATTTCCTTATTTCTACTTAGCCAGGTTGCGCCTTTGTTGTTATTCGCCATTGGGCAACGCTGAATATAAATCTCTTCAATTTCATCGAAATTCGATACCAACGCGATCATATTTTGTGAAAGCGCAATAAAATTCTCTCGTTGCGCTGCAATTTCTTCTGAAGCACTTATCGCTTTAAATTTATCCTGAATCACTTTGAAATGAGATGTTAGCATTTTATCCAATTCCGCAGTCTCAATACTGCTGATTTTTGCTGAAGCTTTTTTTGCAGCCTGCATTGCTGAAGTCGCATCGCTAGCCACAAGATCATCTTTCAATTGTAAATAATCCTGAAGCAGCGGTTGAAGTGCCGTCTGGAAACTTTTCGGTAAACTCATTTCCATCTTCATAGATTCATTTTTATTATCAACCGCATTGCGGTTCATCATCGATTTTTTTCCTTGCAATTGCGCAGCAGCATCTACGGTAAAAGTTCCGTTGGTTACCACCTCATCGCCTTTTTCCAAACCTTCTAAAATTTGATAAGAATCGCCTATTTCGCTGCCTAATTTCACTTCTTTCATTTCAAATTGCGGTGTATTGGGATCTGTTTTTAGATACACCACAGATCGCTCACCCGTCCACATCACCGCAGATTTTGGGATACTTATTTGCGAATCTTCCATAGCTTCCATCTCAACCTCAGCCTGCACGAACATTCCCGGTTTTAATTTTCCGTCTCGATTATCTAAAACCACGCGAACCTCTGTAGTTCTGGCCGAATTATCTAAAATAGGATCTATAAAATCTATGGTTCCGCTAAAACTTTCATCTGAAAAAGCATTTACCAAGATTTGAAGTTTTTGACCTTCTTTTAAATTAGACAATTGCTGCTCGTAAGCATCAAAAACCGCCCATACTTTAGTAAGATTTGCGACTTTATACAAAGCTTCTCCACGATTTACATAATCACCTTCGTTAACCATTTTTTTAGTCACCGTGCCTGAATTTGAAGCAAAAACAGGGAAATTCTCTTTTACTTTTCCGCTTTCTTCGATCGAATTGATCTGCGAATCACTCAACTTCCAATTTTTAAGCTTGTTTCGCACCGCCTGATATAATTTAGGCTGAGATTCTTTTAGTTTTAAAGCCGTTAACAGTTCCTGCTGCGCCGCAACCAATTCAGGTGAATAAATTGTTGCCAGAATTTGACCAATCTTAACCTGCTCACCCGTGGTATTGATAAAAAGCTGTTCGATTCTCCCGGCGAAATACGACGATTGCACCGCATTTAATTTTTCATTAGCTTCTAAAGTTCCAGAGAGATTGATTGATTTATCAGCGTTAGAAGTTCCAACAATGCTTGTTTGAATATTCGCAAGTTTCATCGCATTTTCTGTCATCGTAAAACCTGCAATAGTAGCATCACTTTGATCTGCCGGGATCAACTCCATACCGCAAATCGGGCAATCGCCAGGTTCAGGCTGCATGATCTGTGGATGCATAGAACAAGTCCACATCGTATCTTCTGCAGCATCGTGTTCAGCGTGCTGCTCTTCGGTTTTATTTTCACTTCCGCTAAAAACCAAATAGCCAACAAAAAGGCCAATGATCAAAGCCAAACCTGTGTATATAATTGTTTTTTTCATAATCGTTTTTGTAGCTTTTAGCTATCAGCTTTCAGCCATTAGCTTAAAAAAAAATCAAAATCTATTTTCTATTCTCTATATTCTCTTTTCTACCTGCTAAATACTCAATTCTAACTACTCCCTACTATTCCACCAAATACTGAATCATCGCCGTTTGCTGAAAATAAATACTTACCGCTTCGGCCAATCTCATCTGATAATCTAATTGCATTTCCTGAATATCCAGTACATCTCTAAAATCTAAACTTTCACTTTCGTAACTGCGCATCAAAATATCTTCCGCATCTTTTGTCAACCCAATATTACGAAGTTGAATTTCTACGGAATTACGAGCTGAATTCCGCATTTCAATCGCATTCGACAAACTGCTTTCCAGTTCATTTAAACATTGATTTTTATTTGCTGAAATTTGCTTTTTTCGCAATTCATTCTGTGCAGAAACCGAAGAATATTTATTATTAAAAATCGGGACCGAAAGCGATACCATTGGCATCACAATATCTTTCCCATTATCTGGAATTGCCATATCGGTACGCGTCCCAACATTGATATAATCTACACCTAAACCAAATTTCGGAGCCGACTCTTTTTGATTAATAGCTTCAGCAAAATCAACACTTTCCAGACTTTCATCGAATTTGGATAATTCTGGATGAACTTTTATTTCTGAAATATTTATTTCTTCTGAAGGCAACTCCAAGGTATCTACAAGTTCAACTGAAGCATTATTTTCTCTATTCAGCAATCGATTAAAAGCTACTTTCCCGGCATTTAATTGACTTTCCAGAGTTACCTGCTGATCTCTGAGCTTATTTTGACGCATTTGCAGCTGAAGCACATCTACAGCGCTGGCTTTCCCTACTTCTACTCCGTTAAGCGCCAATTCCTCATACACTTTCAATAACTCAATATTCTCCTGAATCACTTTAATTTTCTCCTGAATTTCATACAACTGAAAATAGCTCTTAGAAACCGATAATCTTAGCTTACGCAAAGCGATACCGACTTCAATATTATCTTCTTCGGCTAATGCGCTGGCATAATTCTGTCTCGCTGAAATCGTCCCAAACCACGGAAACATTTGCTTCACGGAGAATTTCGCTTGCTGTGGCCCGGTTCTGGTTTCGGGTTCACTCACAAAATAACCCGCAGCAAATTCGGTATTAGGCAACGTATTTACTGCATTGATCTGCTCTTTGGAAATATCGTATTTCGTCCTTAAAGCATCAATCGCCGGACTATTATCCTGCGCTTCCAGAATGTAGTTTTCTAGTTGCTGAGCATTCGTAGCAAAAGAAAATAACATCACCCAAATTGGTAATATTTTATATGTTTTCTTTTTTAATAGTTTACAGTTCACGGTTTACAGTTTTTTTGCTATTAGCTGACAGCTTTCAGCGATTAGCTTGTTTTAATTTTTCATTTAAAGTTTTGTTTCCTATTCCAATCATAAAAACGTATCTCAAACCTGTCGTCATTTCCTTGTCTATCTTCTATTTTCTAACAGCGAAGCGGTCTCAAATCTAACTTCTCATTACCTTTTTCAACTTCAATTCCTTTTTCCAACAAAATAACACCGGAACTACAAAAAGCGTAATTAACGCGATTAGCATTCCGCCGAAACTTGGTATTGCCATTGGGATCATAATATCACTTCCACGTCCTGTACTTGTTAGCACCGGCAATAATGCTAAAATGGTCGTTGCTGTGGTCATTAAACAGGGTCTAATCCTTTTCTCTCCGGCTTCAATCACAGAAGCTCGAATGGCTTTTACCGTGTTGGGTTCATTTTTACCAAAAGTTTGTGTTAGATATGTCGCCATTACCACACCATCATCTGTCGCAACCCCAAAAAGTGCAATAAACCCAACCCAAACTGCAACACTTAAATTGATCGTATGCATTTGGAATAGATCTCGAAGATTTTCACCAAACAAGCTGAAATTAAAAAACCAATCCTGCCCATAAAGCCAGATCATAATAAATCCTCCTCCAAAAGCTACCGCAATCCCCGTAAACACGATAAAAGACGTAGTAACCGATTTAAACTGAAAATAAAGAATCATAAAAATGATGAGCAGCGCCAGTGGAACGACGATCGATAAAGTTTTCGCTGCTCGAAGCTGATTTTCGTAATTCCCAGTAAATTCATAATTAATGCCCTGCGGAACTTCTAATTCACCTGAATCTATTTTATGCTGAATAGTTCGCTGTGCATTTTCAACCACATCAACTTCAGCAAAACCATCCATTTTATCAAAAAGCACATAGCTAATTAAAAAAGTATCCTCACTTTTTATTACCTGCGGCCCTTGTTCGTAGCGAATTTCAACCAGCTCATTTAAAGGAACCGGTTTTCCATTTTCTACCGGAACATAAATATCTTTCAAGTCTTCCGGCGAATCGCGAAGCTCTCTTGGATAACGAACTCTAACCGAATATCGCTCGCGACCTTCAACCGTCTGACTCAACATTTTTCCACCAACGGCAACTTCCAAAACTTCCTGAACATCACTTACTGAAATTCCATATCTCGCTAATCGATCGCGTTTAATATCCATTAGCAAATAAGGTTTCCCTACGATACGATCGGCGAAAACAGCTTCAGCTTTAACGCCTTCAGCTTGTTTTAGGATTTCTTCCAGCTTCATTCCAAAAGCTTCAATTTGCTTTAAATCCTGTCCGCTTACTTTTATTCCCATTGGCGCACGCATCCCGGTTTGCAGCATCACCAATCGTGTTTCGATAGGTTGCAGTTTTGGCGCAGAGGTAATTCCCGGTAATTTTGTAGCTGCTGAAATTTCATTCCAAATATCATCTGGTGAGCTTATCGCAGGACGCCAATTTCTAAAATACTCACCATCATCATCTGGAATTAATTGTTCTCGATTAATTTTATAGCTTGAATTTATCGAATCTGGGATCTCATTTTCAGTGAAACGCGCACTTCCATCAATAGCCAGCCTATTATTTTTCAGCATAAAAAAACCATCGTCATCAACCTTGTAGCGTTGACGTTCCCCGTTTTCATTCAGCATATATTCAGATTTATACTGAATGATATTTTCGTACATACTGAGCGGCGCAGGATCTAAAGCCGACTCGGTTCTACCTGCTTTTCCTACTACTGTTTCGACTTCAGGAATACTGGCCACCGCCATATCCAATTGCTGTAAGATTCTCTTATTTTCAGCAACTCCTGCATGAGGCATCGATGTTGGCATCAGCAAAAATGAACCTTCATTAAGCGAAGGCATAAATTCTTCGCCTGTATTTCGCATAATTGCAAATCCAGCAATGATGATCGCTAATGGAAAAACAAGGAATAAAATCTTATTTGCTAATGCCCAATGTAAGATTCGGGTATAATTGCTCTTGAAAAGATTGAAAACGAATAATAAACCAAAACAAATGATCGCCACCATGATCACATTCCAAAAGATCGAAGTATCTAAGCCAAGCGGTCTCCAAAAAACAGCCAGCATAAATACAATAGCGGTCGCAATAATGCCAACCACAAGCCAGTTATGTTGCTTTTCTGAAGTGATTTTTTGCGCTTTTAAAATTCCGGCTACTCCTAAACCTATCAAAACTAATCCTATCCAAAATCCGTAAAAAATCATTGCAATTCCGACCAATATCAATAATCCCTGAATGGCTAAATTGAAGTTTTTTCGAAGTGTTCTTTTTCTGAAAATACTTGCAGCAAATGGCGGAATTAAGAACAGTGCAACAATGATCGAAGCGGTGAGCGCCATGGTTTTGGTAAAAGCCAGCGGGCGGAATAATTTTCCTTCAGCACCCACCATAGTAAACACCGGAATAAAACTGATAATCGTTGTTAATACTGCCGTGATGATGGCTCCAGAAACTTCAGCCGTAGCATTATAAACCACCGTGTTTGTTGGCAGATCTGCTTCGTTTTCATCTAAATGCCGAATAATATTTTCTGAAAGGATCACCCCAACATCGACCATCGTCCCAATGGCAATTGCAATTCCTGAAAGTGCCACAATATTAGCATCGACATTAAAGAATTTCATCCCGATAAATACCATCAACACCGCAACCGGAAGCAATCCTGAGATAAGAATAGAAGCTCGAAGATTAAACACCATGATCACAATTACAAAAACGGTGATCAAAATCTCTAAACTCAGTGCTTCGTTTAAAGTCCCTAGAGTTTCATGAATTAGTTCAGATCGATCATAAAAAGGCACAATCGTAAGTTGTGAAGTGGTGCCATCGGATAGTTCTTTAGAAGGTAAACCACCAATTATAGAAGCAATTTTATCTTTTACATTATTAATCACCTCCATTGGGTTAGCGCCATCACGAGCAACCACTACTCCGCCTACAACCTCAGCGCCTTCTTTATCCAAAATTCCGCGTCTGGCTGCAGGGCCTAACGAAACTTTTGCTACATCGCTAACTTTTAGTGCAGCAAAATCTTTGGAAGAAACAACGGCTTTCTCGATATCTTCAATAGATTTTACGTAGCCAAGACCACGCACTAAATATTCGGCCTGATTGATCTCTAAAGTTTGCGCTCCAATTTCACGATTACTTTCTTTTACCGCTTTAACGACATCTTGCAAACTGACGTTATACTGGCGCATTTTTTCAGGATCTACATCGATTTGATATTCCTGAACATAACCACCAATGGAAGCAACTTCTGAAACGCCACCGGCGCCAGAAAGGGCGTATTTCACGTAAAAATCCTGAATGCTTCGCAATTCCTGAAGATCCCAGCCACCGGTTACATTCCCATCTTTATCGCGACCTTCTAAAGTATACCAGTAAATCTGGCCTAAAGCCGTAGCATCTGGCCCTAAAGAAGTATTTACGCCATCGGGTAGCAATCCGCCTGGTAATGAGTTCAATTTTTCCAGGATTCGGCTTCGACCCCAATAGAATTCAATATCCTCTTCAAAAATGATATAGATACTCGAGAAACCAAACATCGAAGAACTCCGAATGGTTTTTACCCCTGGGATTCCCAGCAAAGAAGTGGTAAGCGGATAAGTGATTTGGTCTTCGATATCTTGCGGCGAACGACCTTCCCACTTTGTAAAAACGATTTGCTGATTTTCGCCAATATCGGGAATCGCATCTACCGCCACCGGATCACGTGGCAACCACCCTGCATCCCAATTAAAAGGCGCATTTACGACTCCCCAACCTACTAAAACCACAAGTAGGATTACGGCAACCAGTTTATTTTCTATTAAAAATTTAATGCTTTTATTCAGCATAAAAAGAAATATTTGATCTTAAAAACACATAATTTCAGCTTTGAGCCTAACCTAAAAAAAGGCATAGCAAAATCATCGAAACTCAATAAAGCTTCGACATTGAAATATGTTTAGATCAAATAAGGAACACCTGATCCTGCAACTGAATATCGCAGACCAGTTTTGGCGGGGAATAATCTTTAAAAGGAATAAAATCTGGCTCTGAAACCTCGAAAACCTGAAGGTAAGAATAGACAAAACCAGTGATAAATAATTGCTGCTGAAAATCGAGATTATTGAAGTTTTGCTTCAGTTCGTCCTGACCTTTAACTTCTACTTTCTTATTGGTACAGCAAGGTTCTTTTGTTACGGAAGCTTCAGTTGAAGTTGCTGAATTCATTTCCATTCCGCAGGTCTTTGCTTTTGTAAAAACGGCACTATCCACAAGAAAATTTCCGCAGAAATGCTGATCTACCGTAAAAGATAAGGTAGAAAAAAGCACTAAAACGGCTAAAGTGGAAGCGAATATTTTAGCAAAAACCTCTTTCATTTATTACAAAAGTAGTCGATAATCAATAATTTACAACAAAAAAATAGCAAACTAGCTTAGAACAAGACAAATAGCAACTTATTCAGCAAAAATAATAGAAAACCAAATCTTGGAATTTCAAAATTCAGGAAAATTCTTTCAATTTGAATTCTTAATTCTTCGATTGTGCATTCGGTAATAATAAAAGGCCGGTAAAAGCACCAAAATGAATACCGGATGAATTAAAAAACGACGAACATAAAACAGAGCGAGAAAATGTTCATTTTCAATAGTAAAAACTAAATAGCTAAACACGCTCCCGGCAATCCCAAAAAGCAAGAGGAATAAAACGGCTGAAAACTTTACAATATTGCGATCTACGAACGCTATCGCGATGATCCCTACGGAGATGAGACTGTTTAGTGTATATCTAAAAAATGTATTCAGAATTAATAATCCAGGCTTAAACTCTGGAATCTTATCGCGCAGGTAATCTGAAGATTTAAAAAAACGCATTAACGGATCGTAGAAAATACTGCCTTCGTAAAACCGAATGGCCGCCAGTACGATCACTAAGATCCCGATTAAAATGATTCTATACCTGGTCTTCATTCTTTTCTAAATTTGCATATACCCGCACCCAGGAAATCCATAAAATGATAACGGTACCGTAGATAATTAGCGGAAAAATAATTTCGTGCATTAAATTAGTGTATTCTAGATACTCATAGACACCAATGGTAAGCAATGCGATTCGAATTAAATTCATAGCATAAATAAGTACACTCCCGCCCAAAATATATAAAATCGTGGTTCTTTTTTTCGCAAAGAAAGACAGAATAAAAGATACAAAAAGTATGATCACACTTATGCTATTACAGCCTTCTACCACGCGGACTAAAAAAGCATCTTCAATAAAAACCTTTATGGCACTTTCGGTTTCGTGAGCTTCAAGTTTTATCGAGTATCCCATAAATTCCATGATCGCAGCACTTTGCCTGCTAACGATATTGGTGAAAAAATCGGGGTAAAATTCAGTTTGAGCTTCAGAATAAATTAAATAGGAATTATATAGCACAGAAAGCAGAAAGTAACTTCCCAGGAAAACGGCTATAAACCGAATAACAACGCTATATTTTTTAAAAAGCTGAAGCAATTGTAATGAGTTTCAACAAATTTAGACAAATGGCTGTAACAGCACTTAGATTTTAAATACTTTTGCTTAAAAATTAGAAATTATGCCATTTGACAAATTAAGACCACAGGTTGAAGACATTCTAAATACCAAAGAATTATCTGTAGATCATCGATTAACGCAGGTTTGTGAGTTATTGATGGAAAACATTCCTTATTATAACTGGGTTGGATTTTATTTTAAAAATGGTGATAAAGAGGAATTAAAACTTCGCTCTTTTGCCGGTGAACCAACCGATCATGAAATTATTCCCTTCGGAAAAGGAATTTGCGGGCAGGTTGCTGTTTCTAACGAGAATTTTGTGGTGCCAGATGTAAAAGCACAGAACAACTATATCGCATGTAGCATTCACGTGAAAGCTGAAATCGTAGTGCCATTATTCGTAAATGGTGAAAATATTGGTCAGATTGATATCGACTCTCATACGCCAGATCCATTTTCTAAAGAAGACGAATTGTTCTTAGAATTTGTAAACGAAAAGGTAGCCGAGATACTGGAGCAGTAATTTAGTAGACAGTTTACAGTAAGAAAATTGCAGTCGCAGTTGGCGCAGTAAACTACCTCAGGGCAAGCCCGTGAAGCATTTTGTTGAAAATCGTCTTGTATAGAGGCAAGCCTCGGCGCATTTAATCTCGATTATCGAGTAAAATAGATTTAAAAAATTAAAACCTCATAATCCTGATATTTATCGAGATTATGAGGTTTTTATATTTTCAGAGTGCAAAATTCTCTTGTCTAAACTCTAAAATCTATTCTCTCAAAGCGTAGCGGTCTAAATGTTACATTCCGGTTCTAATAGCTTCAACAGGATCTAATCTGGATGCTGAAATCGCCGGGATTATCCCGGAAATTAATCCAATTAATGCTGAAACTGTTGTTCCCAACATAATATTTCCGAAAGAAAGAACAAAATCGAAATCTCCTGTAAAATTAGAAGCAATAAGTGTGGCTATCCACACTAAAAACAAACCTGCAGCTCCACCAATAATGGCCAGAATTATTGCTTCGAAAAGAAATTGGAAAAGAATAAATTTATTTTTCGCTCCCAGTGATTTTTGAATTCCGATAAGATTTGTTCGCTCTTTTACACTTACAAACATGATGTTGGCAATCCCAAAACCACCAACTAACAAGGAAAATCCACTAATAACCAACCCAATGACGTTTAGTGTTCCTGTTATATTATCAATCATTTCTGTAAAACCTTTTAACTGATTAACAAAAAAGGTACTTACCTCGCCGGGTTTTATTCCGCGGAAAGTTCTTAGGCGTTGTTCTAAAACCGCAAGGAATTCTGCATTGTCGACATCTGCTTCTGGTTTTATCATTATTTGAGGAAAAATGCTTCTATTATTTTCTCCATAAATTCTTCTGGTAACATTTACGGGCACAAAAACCTGACTGTCTTTACTAGGTCCAAACATCGATGAACCTTCTTTTTTAAGCAAACCTATTACGGTGAATTTTCTACCGTACATTCTCACCTGTTTCCCCATTGGATCTATGCTTCCGAAGAGATTTTCTGCGATCTCGCTCCCCATTACGATAACAGGTGAACCGCTGGCAGCCTCAGATTCGTTAAAAAATCGACCTTCTTCAATATTAATCGCTTCAATATCGTAATACTCACTTCCCACAGCCTGAACTGTCACTCCAAGGCTACTGGCATCCTGATATTTTATAGTTTCAGCAGGCACGTTTTGAGTAAAAGTGACTGCTTTGGCATCTGGAAGATTTCGTTTTAAGAACTGATATTCGTCGTAAGTAACATCTGGAAATTGTTGCCATTTCCAACGCGGAATATCTGTAGGGCCAAAGTTAAAACGCATCACGATCGTTGTACTATTATCCAAACTGCTTAAAGATCCAGAAATTTCGTTCTTTAATGAATCTACAGCAGCAAGTACACCTATAATAGAGAAAATTCCAATAGTTACTCCTAGCAACGAAAGGAATGTACGCAACAGGTTATTTTTTAATGCATTAATCGCAAAATTAAAGCTCTCACCAAGTACTCTTAGAAATATAAGCATAATAAAACGGCTGCTTTTTTAAACAGAATTATTTATATGACGCACAGCTTAAATATTCGTTACAAAATTTATTTATAAATAAGCAAAAACACTTTTAAGTTTTTGCCTTAAATACTTACTTTTGCCTCTTTAACAAACACAACATAATGAGCAATTTAAAACAAGCCAAATCTGCATTAATTTCAGTTTTTAGTAAAGATGGTTTGGCTCCCATCGTTGAAAAGCTTAACGATCTGGGAATTACAATTTATTCTACCGGAGGAACAGAGAAATTTATTAAAGATCTAGGAATCGATGTTGTTCCTGTAGAAGACGTTACTTCTTACCCTTCTATTTTAGGCGGACGTGTAAAAACATTACACCCAAAAGTTTTTGGAGGAATATTAAACCGCCAGGATAACGAGAGTGACGTTAAAGAAATTGCTCAATACGAGATTCCACAAATAGACATCGTAATTGTAGATCTTTATCCTTTCGAAAAAACAGTAGCTTCTGGAGCTTCTGAACAGGATATTATCGAGAAAATAGATATAGGTGGTATTTCACTTATTCGTGCAGCTGCTAAGAACTTTAAAGATGTACTTTGTGTATCTTCTGTAAACGATTATGCAGATTTCTTGGATATTTTAAACGAAGGAAATGGTGAAACCAGCTTAGCGCAACGTAAAAATTTCGCGGCAAAATCATTCAATATCTCTTCGCATTACGATACTGCTATTTTTAACTATTTTAATACTTCAGAAGAAATTCCTGCTTTTAAGCAAAGTATTCAGGAAGGAAAATCTTTACGATATGGTGAAAATCCACATCAAAAAGGAACATTTTTTGGAGATTTTGATGCAATGTTTGATAAGCTCCACGGAAAAGAACTATCTTACAACAACCTTTTAGATGTTGATGCCGCAGTAGTTCTTATGAACGAGTTTAAAGGAGAAGCACCAACATTTGCAATCTTAAAACATAACAATGCTTGTGGTCTTGCTCAACGTGATACAATAAAGCAAGCTTATGTAGATGCTTTGGCTGGTGATCCAGTTTCTGCTTTCGGCGGAATTTTAATTGCTAATACTGAAATTGATAAGGCTACTGCTGAAGAAATTCATTCTTTATTTTGTGAAGTAGTTATCGCTCCTTCTTTTTCTGAAGAGGCTTTAGAAATTTTAAAAGGAAAGAAAAACAGAATTATTTTAATTCAAAAAGAAACAGAACTTCCAGAAAATCAGGTTCGCACCTGTTTAAACGGAGTTTTAGTTCAGGATAAAGACAATAAAACAGATGTTTTAGACGATTTATCCTACGCAACAAATAATAAACCTACAGAACGGGAAATCGAAGATCTTTTGTTTGCTTCAAAAATTTGTAAGCACACAAAATCTAATACTATTGTTCTGGCAAAAAACAAACAACTTTGTTCTAGCGGAACGGGACAAACCTCACGTGTAGATGCTCTAAGACAAAGTATTGAAAAAGCAGGTTCTTTTAATTTCGATCTTAAAGGAGCGGTAATGGCAAGTGATGCCTTTTTCCCATTCCCAGATTGCGTAGAAATTGCCGGAAATGCAGGGATTACAGCAGTAATCCAACCAGGTGGTTCTATAAAAGATCAATTAAGTATCGATTATTGTAATGAAAATGATATTGCAATGGTGATGACAGGAACCCGCCATTTTAAACACTAATAGAATACTTTTACCAATACATAAAATAACCTATGGGATTTTTTGATTTTCTCATTGAAGAAATAGCGATAGATTTAGGAACTGCCAACACTCTTATCATACATAATGATAAGGTGGTGGTGGATAGCCCTTCAATAGTAGCCCGTGATCGTACCTCTGGAAAAATTACGGCTGTTGGAAAAGAAGCGGCAATGATGCAGGGAAAAACACATGAGAATATCAAAACTATTAGGCCGTTAAAAGACGGTGTAATTGCAGATTTTGATGCCAGTGAGAAGATGCTTACCATGTTCATTAAAGAGATTCCCGCACTTAAACGTAAAATGTTTACGCCGGCTCTAAGAATGGTTATTTGTATCCCATCTGGAATTACAGAAGTTGAAATGCGTGCGGTTAAAGAAAGTGCCGAGCGTGTTAATGGTAAAGAAGTTTACCTTATTCATGAACCTATGGCTGCTGCTATTGGTATTGGTGTAGACATCATGCAGCCAAAAGGGAACATGATCGTAGATATAGGTGGTGGTACTACAGAGATCGCGGTGATCGCACTTGGCGGAATTGTTTGTGACAAATCTATCAAAATTGCCGGGGATGTTTTTACCAACGATATCGTATATTATATGCGTACACAGCATAACCTTTATGTGGGTGAACGTACTGCGGAAAAAATTAAAATCCAAATTGGTGCCGCTACTGAAGATTTAGAAGTTCCGCCAGAAGAAATGAGCGTACAGGGGCGTGATCTTTTAACAGGAAAACCAAAACAGGTAAATATTTCTTATCGAGAAATTGCCAAAGCACTGGACAAATCTATTCTTAGGATTGAAGATGCGGTTATGGAAACCTTATCTCAAACTCCGCCAGAATTAGCAGCAGATATTTACAATACTGGTATTTATCTTGCCGGTGGTGGATCGATGTTAAGAGGTTTAGATAAGCGTTTATCTACCAAAACAGATCTACCGGTTTATATTGCTGAAGATCCTTTAAGAGCGGTGGTAAGAGGAACTGGTATTACTTTAAAAACGCTAAATAGATATAAAGGAATATTGATCAAGTAGGAGAAGCAGTAGCTTATGCAGCAGATATTCAATTTTCTGATTCGGAACAAGAATAATATTTTGTTCTTGGCATTGCTGGCGTTTTCTATTTTCCTTACGATCCAAACCCATTCATTTCATAAAAGTAAATTTATAAGTTCTGCCAATTGGGTAACCGGCGGCATATATTCCTGGAATAATAACATCCAGGATTACTTTTATTTAGATGAATATAACCAGCGTTTGGTAGAAGAGAATAAAAATCTTCGAAACATCATAAGGCAATTAAGCGGAGAAGATACCATCCCGAATTATACCGACACCACATTTGCTTCAGATTATATATTTAGAAGTGCAGATGTGATTAATAATAATTTCTCTAAAAGAGACAACTACATCACCCTGGATAAAGGTGAAAAAGATAGTATCGCTGCAGAGAATGGTGTGGTAACCAGTAAAGGTATTATTGGAATAATTGATAGAACAAATAGAAATTACTCCCGTGTTATTTCTATTTTAAACTCCCAATCTAAAATTAACGCTCAGCTTAAAAAATCTAATCATTTTGGTAGTTTGATATGGGATGGTAAAGATCCTAATTTAATGCAACTTACAGATGTTCCTAAACAAGCTCCTGTTGCAAAAGGTGACACTATTATTACTGGCGGGAAAAGTTTGATTTTCCCAAAAGGCATACAAATTGGCACCATTCAGGATTTCAAATTAGATAATACAGAGAGTTATTTTACGATAAACGTAAAGCTATTCAACGATATGACCAATATTGGTTATGTTTATGTAATTGAGAATAAGAACAAGGAAGAAATTCTTTCTTTAGAAGAAGGAGACGAAAATGAATAGCAGCCTAATATCTAATATTCTACGTTTTGTGGGCCTAATTTTAATTCAGGTTCTTGTACTTAACAACATTAATTTTATAGGGTATGTAAATCCATACCTTTATATTCTCTTTTTACTTTTATATCCTTTTAATACAAACCAAAGTTTATTTTTATTCCTTGCTTTCTTACTAGGATTATCTGTAGATATTTTTGAAGATAGTGGTGGCATACATGCTGCTGCCTGTTTAGTTGCTGCTTTTGTAAGGCCTAATTTACTTCGGTTTTCTTTTGGTATAAGTTACGACCATCAAACACTTCGTTTATCGGCCACTCCGCTTGGAGCCAGGATAAGCTATGTGGTACTTATGGTAGCGATACATCATTTAGTATTATTTTCTTTGGAAATGTTTAGCTTTAGTCATATAATACTAGTACTTAAGAAGACGTTATTTTCAGGTATATTTACTGTACTTGTAATTTTACTGAGTATCGCACTTTTCAGCAAAAAATATCGATGAGGAGAATATTATTATATGTAATCATACTTACCACCGGATTCGTTTTTCTGGGCAGGCTGTTTTACCTTCAGGTGGTAGACGACAGTTTTGCCGTTCGATCTAATGACAATGCGGTAAAAGTAATCTACGATTATCCACAACGCGGTTATATTTACGATCGTGATGGTGAACTTATGGTTTCTAACCAACCGTCTTATGACGTTATGGTAATTCCGCGTAATCTTAAGCCATTCGACACTACAGAACTTTGTGAAATTGTAAGCTTAGAACGTAAAGAATTAGAACGTAGATTAGATAAAGCTAAGATCTATTCTCCATTTTTACCTTCAGTAATTGTGCCCCAACTTACCAAAAGTGAATATGCTTTCTTACAGGAGAAAATGCGTAATTACGAAGGTTTTTATATTCAAAAACGATCTTTAAGAGATTATCATGTAGATCATAGCGCTAATGTTTTAGGTTTTATTGCTGAAGTTGCTCCTGCAACGGTTAAAAAGAATCCTTACTATAACAGTGGAGATTTAATAGGAAGAAAAGGTGTTGAGAGCGTTTACGAAGATACTTTACGTGGTGTAAAAGGTGTAAAATATATTCAGAAAGATAAACTGAATCGTGATATTGGCCCTTATAAGGACGGAATTTATGATACTTTACCAGAACGTGGTAAAGACGTTACTATTTCGGTAGATTCAGATTTACAGGCTTATGGTGAGTATCTCATGACCAACAAACGCGGAGGAATAATCGCTATCGAACCTTCTTCTGGTGAAATTCTATCTATGGTTACTGCACCAACCTACGATCCTGCCGATTTAGTAGGAAGAAAAAGATCATCTAATTTCAGTAAAATGTGGTTGGATTCGACCGCAAGGCCGCTTTACGATCGTAGTATTTTAGCGCAATATCCACCGGGATCTCCATTCAAAACAATGAATGCATTGATCGCGCTGCAAGAAGGCGTTGTTGATACCGACGATACTTTCTCTTGCCATCATGGTTATAGCTATGGTCGTGGACGTAAAATGGGATGCCACGCACATTCTAGCCCTGTAAATATGAATCAGGGAATCGCACAATCCTGCAACTCTTATTTTGCTCAGGTTTATCGTAAGATCATCGAAAAATATCCTACTCCGCAAGAAGGAATGGACGCCTGGAACAAACATGTAAGAAGTTTTGGTCTTGGCGATTATTTAGGAAATGATCTAAGCACGGGTAGACCAGGAAAAATACCAACTTCAGAATACTATAATCAAATTTACGATTACCCAACTTATAGATGGTATGCTACAGCCACATTATCTAATGCCATTGGCCAGGGAGAAGTTCTTCTAACTCCAATACAACTTGCAAATATGACGGCTACTATCGCCAATAAAGGCTGGTATTATACTCCGCATATGATAAAAGAGATTGATGGCAAACCTATAAAAGACGAACGCTTTACTAAAAAACATCACACCACAATCGATACTAAAAATTTCGAACCGGTGATAGAAGGAATGCATCAGGTGTATAAAAATGGTACAGCAAGCTCTATGCAGGTAGAAGGAATTGAAATTGCCGGGAAAACTGGAACCGCAGAAAACTTTGTAAAAGTTGATGGTAGAAGAATGCAACTAACAGATCATTCAATTTTTGTTGCTTTTGCACCTGTAGACGACCCTAAAATAGCTATCGCAGTTTTTGTTGAAAATGGATATTGGGGAGGCCGTTACGGTGGGAAAATTGCCACTCTAATGATCGAAAAATACCTAAAAGGAAAAATTACACGTAAGGATCTTGAAGACTTTGTAATGGATCCTAAGAACAGTTTAGAAGACGAATACGAAAAACCCTATAGTGGAGAACCTTTCTTAATCAATGATGGCAAGAAAAACGGCTGGCTATGATTGGCTAACGATTTTAATTTATTTTTTACTGGTATGTTTTGGTTGGGCTAATATTTATTCAGCCTCACTTGGCTCTGATCCTTCTGGAAGCTATTTCGATCTTAACGAAGTTTACGGAAAACAAGCCTTATGGATTGGCCTTAGTATTTTTCTAATCGTTGTAATCCTTGCCATCGAAGTAAAATTTTACCAGCGGTTTTCAAGTGTCATTTACCTTACCGCTCTCTTCCTGCTTGCAGGGCTTTTTGTTTTTGGTAAAACCATTTCTGGTGCTACATCCTGGTATGCCATTGGATCTTTTAGATTACAGCCTTCAGAATTTGCAAAAATAGCAACAGCTCTCGCGCTCGCAAAATATGTAAGCGATATACAAACTAATATTAAGCTTATCTCGCATCAGTTTAAAGCCTTTATTATAATCGCTTTGCCCGCATTATTAATCGTACCTCAACCAGATCCAGGAAGCGCTATGGTTTATGCTGCATTCTTTTTCCCCCTTTACAGAGAAGGGATTTCTGCGCTGTACCTGGTCTTGGCTTTAACCGGCGTTCTAATTTTTGTTGGTACCTTATTAATTGGCCCGGCCTGGGTAAGTATTGCAGTAGTCACTTTAGCAGCATTAAGTTTTCTAATAAAGAAAAAGAAACGCCCGGGAATCCCTTTGTTACTTTTTATTGTTGTGGCTTGCATAGGCTTATCCTTCTCGGTAAACTATATTTTCAATAATGTTTTTGAACAGCGCCACCGCGACCGTTTTAATATTGTTCTTGGCAAAGAAGTAGATAGCCGCGGAATTGGTTATAACACTAACCAAAGTGAAATTGCTATCGGCAGTGGTGGATGGACAGGTAAAGGTTGGACAGAGGGCACTCAAACCAAAGGTCATTTTGTACCAGAGCAGCACACCGATTATATTTTTAGCACTGTTGGAGAAGAATGGGGCTTTGTAGGCAGCGGTCTTGTAGTATTTTTATTTGTTTGCCTATTGCTCAGGTTAATTTTTCTTGCAGAACGGCAAAAATCACAGTTCAATAGAATTTATGGTTACAGTGTTGTGGGTATTATCTTTCTTCACTTTATGGTGAATATTGGGATGGTGATTGGTATTTTCCCAACGGTAGGAATTCCGTTGCCGTTTTTTAGCTATGGAGGCTCGGGATTATGGGGATTTACGATCTTATTATTTATCTTTATAAGATTGGATTCTGACCGACTCTCCTTCTAATGCCGAAAATAAAAATCACTACTGAAATTAATGCTAAAATCGAGCTAGTCTTCGATCTTTCCAGAAGTATAGAACTTCATCTTATTTCTACGGAAAACACCAAAGAAAAAGCAATTGCTGGCAAAACTAAAGGTTTAATTGAATTAGGTGAACAAGTTACCTGGCAGGCTACACATCTTGGATTAAGACAGAAATTCACATCCAAAATTATCGAATTTCAGCCTCCATTTTTATTTGTCGACCAAATGCAAAAAGGAATATTTAAATCCTTTAGACTCGAGCATCATTTCAAAGTAATTTCCGAAGAAAAAACACTGGTAATAGATATTCTAGTTTACGAAGCTCCACTAAGTTTTTTAGGAAAATTGGCCGACTTCTTATTCCTGAAAAGGTACCTTAAAGACTTTCTTACTGCAAGAAACAAGATCATAAAAACCTATGCTGAAAATGGCAAGGGCACAGCATTTCTTAAGCAATATTAAAATTTACATGGTACAGCGCTCGGCTATCAAAAGAGCGGCTGCAACGATTAAAATCAAAAAAGGATAAACAATTTTTCGTTTCATAACCTATAAAATTAAAAACGCCCAAAGTTAAAAAAACTTTGGGCGTTTTATTATAATATCGCTTCAGATGTGTTAGTCTTTAAATTTATCTGAATCTGCTACTTTATGCTTCATGTTATTCCTTTTGATATCAGAAAGCACATTAATAGCTTCTTCAACATAAACATCACGACTTAAATCTTTATGCCATCTTTCTCTTTTTTCCTGTAATGTAGAATCTGCTTTAAATAGCTCTTCTTCGTAAGGTAAAGAGGTAAAAGAAAGATCTGTTTTATAATCTTTTAATGCGTCGTACTGTTTAGCTACTTCTTTATTTTTTTCTGCATCTGCAGCATAAACATCATAATTCAAAGAATATGTATTGTCTTCACTTTGATCCTTTATCCATTTTGCATTTTGCTCGATAAGCTTAATCTGCTCACTTTGCTGCATACGTTTTTTACTATTTTCAATAGCTTCTTTGTAACCTATATATCCATCCCAAATATTATAATCTGCAGGATCGATTTTATCCCATGGTAGTGGATTATCCTGATCTTTTTCTCCTATATCTACATAGCTGTAACGATCTGGAACCACAACATCACTTTTCACTCCTTCTAACTGAGTTGAACCTCCATTAACTCTATAGAATTTCTGAGTTGTAATTTTCAAAGCTCCCATATCTCCGTAATCATTATTTCTTAACCAACGATTAAGATCGATTACATTCTGAACGGTTCCCTTACCATAAGTTTGCTTACTTCCAATAATAACTGCTCTTTTATAATCCTGCATTGCAGCAGCTAAAATTTCTGATGCAGAAGCTGAAAGTTCATTAACTAAGATTACCAACGGGCCATCCCATACAATTTCAGAATCTTCATCATTAAGCACTTCTTTGCGCTCTCCGTTAGATTTCACCTGTACGATAGGTCCTTTTTCTATAAATAAACCAGCAATATCTACCACTGTTTTTAAAGAACCTCCTCCATTATTTCTAAGGTCTACAACAAGACCATCCATACCTTGCTTCTTAAGCTCTACGATATCTTTACGCATATCTGAAGCTGCATTACGGCTATTATAATCTTCCATATCAAAGTAAAATTTAGGAAGATTAATTATACCATAATTTTTACCTTCTTTATCTACCATTGCTGTTTTTGCATAGGTCTCTTCTAATTCTACGATATCTCGCGTAAGCGTAATTTGCTCGATATTACCAAGTAATTTTTTACGAACGGTAAGTGTAACTTTAGAATCTTTTGGGCCTTTTATTAAATCTACCGCATCATCTAAACGCATTCCAGCAATATTTACAGGCTCATTTTCATCCTCCTGCTTTACTTTTAGAATAACGTCACCAGCATCTAATTCATCACTTTTCCAGGCCGGACCTCCAGAAATTACCTCCATAATGGTAATATCATCGTTTTTCTTTTGAAGTCTCGCTCCAATCCCCTCTATTTTCCCAGACATCTGGATATCGAAACGATCTTTATCCTGCGGTGCAAAATAATAGGTGTGAGGATCAAACTCTTCTACTACTGAATTTATGAAAACAGAAAAATAATCTTTTCTTTCAAGATCATCGGTTAGATCAAAATATTCAGTTAAACTGCTTTGGGTAGTTTCACGTGCTTTTTTCTCTAATTCTTCATCAGATTTCATGGTGTAATCTGAGTCATTTTCTTTCTTATTCTTTTCGTCCTGTTTTAGATCGTAAAAAGTAATAAGCGTAGAAAATTTAAGTTGCTTTCTCCAACGCTCCTTTAATTCAGCTTTAGAAGTTACATAATCTAACTCGTCTCCATCAGCTATAAAATCTTCTTCTTTAGAAAAATCAAAGGGCTGCGCTAAGATTTCAGTATATAATTGTTTTGCTTCTTCGTTACGCTGGTTAAGCTTAAAATATGTTAAATCGAAGAAATTAAGTTGTTTGTTGTTGATTTCGTCATCAATTAACATCTTATATTCTTCAAATTCTTCGATATCTTCTTTATAAAAGAAACGTTTTGAAGGGTCTAAACTTTCTATATAATGATCATAAACTTTTACAGAAAAATCATCATTTATTTCTTTAGCATCATAATGTCCCTGACTAAGAACATAGGTTATGAGGTCTATTAAAAGCTTGTCTTTGTTAGGGTCGTCAAACTTTTTTGTGGTGAAGCTGCATGAAGTTGCTGCCATCAAAACAGCCAACACCAGGATTTTTAAATTCCTTTTCATATATCGCATAGATTTCGTCATTAAATTCTGTACAAAATACATTAAAAACTGTGCCATTCATAAGAACGGCGGCTAATAATTTGTTAAACTACTAAAATACGGTTTCCATAGGAAATTACTAATTTAGCATCTAGAAAATTTAAGCTATGAGTAAAGAAAAACCGCTAATCCTGGTAACTAACGATGATGGTATCACCGCACCAGGAATTAGAGCCTTATTACAGGTAATGAAAGAGATTGGCGATGTAGTTGTTGTAGCTCCCGATAGCCCACAAAGTGGGATGGGACACGCCATTACGATAAGTGATACTTTATTTTGTGATTCGGTTACACTAAAAGAAAATTATAATCATAAAGAATATAGCTGCTCTGGTACTCCGGCCGATTGTGTAAAGATCGCCACACAGGAAATTTTACATCGCAAACCAGATCTTTGTGTAAGCGGTATTAACCACGGCTCTAACTCCTCGATAAACGTGATTTACTCAGGAACCATGAGTGCTGCTGTTGAAGCTGGTGTAGAAGGGATTCCAGCTATTGGTTTTTCGCTTTTAGACTATTCGCTAAATGCCGATTTTGAGCCTTGTAAAAAATACGTGAAAGCGATCACTAAAAATGTACTTAAAAACGGACTCCCAAAAGGGGTTGTCCTAAACGTGAACTTTCCAAAATTACCTGCGAAAGAAATTAAAGGCATCAAAGTTTGTCGCCAGGCCAATGCACACTGGGAAGAGGAATTTGATAAGAGAACTAATCCGCAAGGTAGAGATTACTATTGGTTAAGCGGAAGGTTTGTAAATAACGATGAAGGCAAGGATACCGATGAGTGGGCTTTAGAAAATGGCTTTGTTTCTTTAGTACCAGTACAATTCGACCTTACTGCACATCATTTTATAAACGAGTTAAACGACTGGAAACTGGATGAGTAAAGGCAATATCGCAATAGGTTTTTTAATAGGCTTATCTACAACCATTGGAGGCGTTTTTTTATTTACTACTTTTTTCTCTGATTATAGTTTTGAAATGAGTCTAAGAGATTCAATCAACAACGATTACTTCGGAAAATTGGTAGCCATTGGAGCAGTGCTTAATTTCTTCCCGTTTTTTGTTTTTATGCGGAAGAAACAAATTTATCATGCCCGCGGCGTTTTACTCGCCTGCCTTGTTGTAGCCATTGCAATTGCAGTTGTTAAGATTCGAAATTTTTAATTATTCAGAATAAAATTTTAAGCACTTGAAATATTATATCATTGCAGGAGAAGCCTCGGGAGATCTACATGCTTCTAATCTTATGAAGTCTCTAAAAAAAGTAGATCCTAATGCCCAATTTCGGTTTTGGGGTGGCGATCTTATGCAAGCACAAGGTGGCACTATTGTAAAACATTATCGTGACCTTGCTTTTATGGGTTTTGCTGAAGTGCTAATGAATCTTCGTATAATCCTGGGAAATATTTCAGTTTGCAAAAAAGACATTACTGCCTATAAACCAGATGCCCTAATATTTATCGATTATCCTGGCTTTAACCTACGCATTGCCAAATGGGCAAAAGAAGAAGGATACGAGACTCATTTTTATATTTCACCCCAAATCTGGGCCTGGAAAGAAAATCGTATTAAAGCCATAAAACGCGATGTAGATCATATGTATGTGATCCTACCATTCGAAAAAGATTTTTACGAAAAGAAACATCATTATCCGGTAAACTTTGTTGGACATCCATTAATCGATGCAATTTCAAACAGAAAAAATACCGATGTAGAGAAATTTAAGGCTGAAAATAACCTCGACGATCGCCCAATAATAGCTTTACTTCCCGGAAGCCGAAAACAGGAAATATCTAAAATGTTGGAAGTTATGCTAAGCATCACCCAGGATTTTAAGGATTATCAATTTGTTATTGCCGGAGCTCCAAGCCAGGAAATTGAATTTTATAAACCTTACCTAAAAAAGACCAATATCAATCTGGTGATGAATAAAACTTATGATATTTTAAGTTGCGCCCACGCAGCACTGGTAACTTCAGGAACGGCGACTTTAGAGACAGCCCTATTTAAAGTCCCAGAAGTTGTTTGCTATAAAGGCAGCTATATTTCTTACCATATTGCCAAAAGAATTATTAATTTAGACTATATCTCGCTGGTAAATTTAATTATGGATCGTGAAGTGGTGAAAGAATTAATTCAGTCTGAATTTAATTCTGAATCGCTTAAAACCGAATTGAAAAAAATCCTGCAAGAGAAAAACAGAGAGCGAATTTTTAAAGATTATTACGAATTAGAACAAAAACTGGGCGGTACTGGTGCTAGTTTAGAAACCGCCACCCTCATTTATAACTCAATAAAATAAACAACCAAACCCAAATCCTACAATATCGACCTTAACCAAGATGAAAAATAAACATAGCAGTACGATAATGAAGCAGAGCCTAAGATTAGGCATTATGATTTTAGCCGCTATATTTTTAAGTTCTTGCGGAGCTTCAAAACCAAAAGTTGTTACCACAAAAACAGAAACTACACCTAAAAAGAAGGTACAACATTACGATCCTGAGATCACCCAAACCAAAGAAGTTATCCAACCAAAAGACGAGCGTGTTTACAATATTGTAAATTATGCGATTGGTTTTGAGGGCACCAAATATAAATATGGCGGTACAACCAAAAAAGGCATGGATTGCTCTGGTCTCGTGTACGTATCGTTTCAGGAAAACGACATCCAATTACCAAGAAGTTCTCGCGATATGTCTTTGCAAGGTGAGCGCCTTTACTTAAAGGATGTTACGGTTGGCGATCTTTTGTTCTTTGAAACTAATAAAAACCGCAAAGTAATTAATCACGTTGGGCTCGTCGTCGATATCTCACAGGGAGATATTCTTTTTATTCACTCTACCACTTCGCTTGGCGTAGTTATTAGTAAACTTTCAGAAAATTATTGGAATAATGCTTTTGTAATGGCAAGACGAGTGATTTAAAGTTTAAAAAAAAGTCCATTAAAAACCAGATTTTCATTACTTTTAAAGTGACCCTACTTTCTAATTATCAGAAAGATGGGCTACATCAATATTAAAATTCTACAATTTTCGATTGCATTTTTATGCGGAATCTTAAGTGCACATTTTTTTGAAATTTCTTTAAAAATCCTGATAATTCCTACCGGAATTAGTATCGCTTTCTTTCTGTTTTTCTTTTTTAAGGCCAAATCTCAACTCTACCAACTCCTCTACTTTGGGATTTGCTGTTTTCTGGTTTTATTTTTCTTCGGAAGTATTTCTTACCAACTTAAATTCCCTGAAAATAAGCCGTATTATTTTTCGAAATTCATTAATTCTGAAGAAGATCTTTTAAAACTAAAATTAACTGAAGAATTAAAACCAAACTTCCAGAAACGTTTTATTGCTGAAGCAGAACAAGTTATCCAAGGCCAAGATTCGATGAAATCTCAACCAGTTTTTGGGAAAATTCTGATTGGTTTACCGCTAACATCTCGTTTGAAAGTTGGGCAGGAAATAATCGTTCCGGCAAAAGTCAGCGAAATTAATCCTCCACTAAATCCGCATCAATTCAATTACCAGGAATACATGAAATTTCAGGGTATTTTTCATCAAATTCAGCTTTCTGAAGATCAAATTCTGATCGATCAAAATTTGAATCCTTCCTTTCTAACTAAGCTTCGCTTTTCTCTACTTAAAACTTTACAAAATTCAGGATTCAAAGAAGATGAACTTGCAGTAATTCAGGCATTAATTTTAGGAGAAAGAACCGCCATTTCTAATGAATTATATCAAAATTATGCGGCTGCAGGTGCGATTCATATTTTGGCCGTTTCAGGACTGCACGTTGGGATTGTGCTGTTGTTTATTAATTTTATTCTAAAACCACTTCAGCAATCAAAAATATTAAAATTCACTCTAACACTAATCGGAATTTGGAGTTTTGCTTTGCTTACCGGCTTATCGGCATCTGTAGTTCGTGCCTCATTCATGTTTAGTTTTGTAGCTTTTGGACTTCAAATTAATCGGAAGGTCAACCTTCTCAATACCCTATTTTCGGCGTTTTTCGTGCTCATTCTTATCAATCCGTTTTATGTGTTTCAGGTGGGATTTCAACTAAGTTTTGCGGCGGTTTTCAGCATTGCATTATTTCAGCCTAAATTCAGCAAACTATGGCATCCAAAATATAAGATTGTACGATTTTTTTATCAAATTATAACGGTAAGTATTTGTGCTCAAATTGGTGTTTTACCCTTAAGTTTATTCTATTTTCATCAATTTCCGGGATTATTTTTACTTACCAATATCGTGATCCTTCCGGGACTTGGGATTTTATTAATTTCCGGAATATTGATCCTTATTCTGGGTATTTTCGACCTTCTTCCTGAAATTCTGGTACACTTTTATTCGATTTTGATTGAAAATCTAAACCATTTTATCGCCTGGGTAGCCAGCCATGAGCGTTTTATTATTAACGACATTCATATTAGTCATTTTTCAGTCTTATTTTTATTCGGAATAATAATTAGTTTTTTCTTTTTACTTCAGCAGAAAAAGAAAAAGCAGGTATTGCTGACTTTAGTAAGTATTATTCTATTTCAAATTAGTCTGTTTTTTGACCAATATCAGCATTCTTCCGAAGAAATTTTTATTCTGAATAAATCTGGAAGCAGTATCATTGCTGAAAAGAATGCCCAACAATTACATCTCTACGGAAACTCACAAAAAGATAGCGGCTGGAGTTATATCGATGATTTTAAAATAGCTGAAAAAATATCGAATATCGAATTTAAGGAACTCGAAAATTTTTACGAGCTGAAGCAAAAACGAATTATGGTGATTGATAGCACAGCGCTTCTTAATTTCCCTGAATTTAATCCAGATATCCTACTACTTTCTAATTCTCCAAAAGTGAATTTAAACCGAGTTATTGAAGTTTTAAAGCCAGACTTAATTATCGCCGATGCCAGCAACTACCCAAGCCTTATCGAACTTTGGGAACAAACCTGCCTAAATAAAAAAGTCCCTTTCTACCAGACAGGTAAAAAGGGAGCTTTTAACTACTAACCACAAACTATTGTTTATGATACAACTAACACTTACTTAGTAAACGTAGGTTCGAAGTTTTCATTGTATTCGTTCCAGGCTTTTTCAGTAGTTAAATTTTTATATTCGTCTTTTGCGAAGATTTTAAGGAAAATTTCAATCTGCGCCGGAGTCCTGTATCCCTTTAATGGCGCTATTAAATCCCCTTTTTCATCAAAAAACACGATACTTGGATAAGCAGAAATTTGTAGCGCACGAGCAAATTCATGCGGACTGTTTCTTCTTCCTTTTAAATCTGGATTATATTGCGGATTGGCAAAAACTTCATTTTTGTAATTGATCTCTTCTTCACCTTCAGCATTAAATTTTACCGGATAATAGTTTTCATTTATAAATTCAGCTACTTTAGGATGTCCAAACGTATTTTTATCTAACATTTTACAAGGCCCGCACCAGTCTGTATAGGCATCCATAATAATATTCTTTGGCGCTTCTTTTTGTGCTGCCAAAGCTTCATTCATCGTCATCCATTTGATCTTGCTTTCAGTTTCCTGCGCCTGCATTGTAAAGCCAATAAGTACCAATGCTATAAAAAATAGTCTTTTCATCTTCTAAAAATTTTCTTCTATAATAACAAAAAACGTTCCTTTTACAGAACGTTTTTTATAATATATTTTGTGTAATTTATTCTACTGTGGTTTCCATAGGAATTCCTTCTTCCATTTTAGCATCCTCAGCTCCGTGAGTAAGACGTTTAAGAGGTTTAAGTAACATAATTACTATAATCCCTATTAGCGTCCAAATCACCGCGATACCTGTAAAAACTTCAAACTCCCCAAGATCCTGAGCAAACTGCCCGATAAGACCTGCAACTTTATTTCCTAGACCGGTTGCAGCCCAATACATCCCCATAATTACTGAAGCGTATTTTAGCGGTGCCAATTTCGTAATGAATGAAAGTGATACCGGCGAAGCACAAAGTTCACCAATGGTATGGAATAAATAAGCTGCGATTAGCCAATACATTCCTGAAGATCCAGTTTCCTGATACTGTACAGAAGCAGCACTCATAAATCCAAATCCTAAGGCCATAATGATCAACCCAATCGCCATTTTAAAGATCGAAGAAGATTCTTTCCCTTTTTGTTTCCATTTAAACCAGAAGCTACCTACCAAAGTTGCCAGCGTAATGATAAAGAATGAGTTCACCGATTGGAATACTGAAGCCGGAATCTCGAAACCTAAAAGCGTTCTATCTACTTTCTCTGCAGCATAAAGGTTCATTAATCCACCCGCTTGTTCGAAAGCCGCCCAGAAAAGGATAATTAACAAGAAAGAAAGTAATAGCACTTTTACTCTGTCTTTTTCTATAGATGTTAATGGCTTATCTAAAATTGCACGATCTGCTTCGTTCTTTCTGGAAATTAAATTCCCAACATGAGTTAGGTGTTTTTGTCCCATCATGTAAACGATCTGTCCCAGTAACATTCCTATAGCTGCAAGACCAAAGCCCCAGTGCCATCCGTAATATTCAGCTAAAAATCCACAGGCAATTGGTGCTAAAAACCCACCAATATTAATCCCCATGTAGAAAATATAAAACCCAAGATCTCTACGCTCGTCACCTTGCTTATACAAACCACCCACCATAGAAGAGATGTTTGGCTTTAAGCCACCTACACCAAGAATGATAAACAAACAACCGATATAGAAAGAAGTTTCAGATTCAAAAGCTAAAATACCATGACCAATACATAGTAAAATACCACCGATTAATACAGTTTTCTTTTGACCTAAAAACTTATCTGCAATCCATCCCCCGGGAATAGAAACTACGTAAACAAGCATGGTATACCAACTGTATAAACTTAATGCTTCAGCGTTGGTCCATCCAAAACCAGGATTATCAGAGTTTGTCTCAGCGACTAGATAAAGTACAAAAAGTGCACGCATTCCGTAATACGAAAAACGTTCCCATAATTCGGTGAAAAATAGAATATACAATCCTACCGGGTGCCCAAATAGTTCTTTTTGATTAGCTGGAGGTGCAGTATTTGCCATAATTTTAAGTTTGTTGATTGAGTTTTATAGATGTTCTGTTATAAAGTTTGTCATTTTAGTATACATGTGCAGCCTGGTATTTCCGCCAAAAATTCCGTGATTTTTATCAGGATAAATGGCCCAATCGAATTGTTTATTTGCCTGGATAAGTGCTTCAACCATTCGCATGGTATTTTGAAGATGCACATTATCATCGCCACCACCATGTACAATTAAAAAGTCTCCTTTTAATTTTTCTACATGATTTATGGGCGAATTCTCATCGTAACCAGAAGCATTTTCCTGCGGTGTAGTCATAAAACGTTCGGTATAGATCGTATCATAAAACCTCCAGCTTGTTACCGGCGCTACAGCAATTGCCATAGTAAAAGTATCATTACCTTTCAAGATTGCATTAGACGCCATAAATCCACCAAAGCTCCATCCCCAAATACCAATTCGGCTTTCATCAATATAATCCAGCTCTCCTAATTTTTTAGCGGCAGCGATCTGATCTTCCAATTCGTATTTCCCTAACTCATTTTGAGTTACTTTTTTGAAATCGGCTCCTTTAAAACCAGTCCCTCTACCGTCTACACAGGCGATAATATAGCCTTTATTTGCTAATAATTGATACCAATATTCGTTAGTATTGAAGTAAGAATTAGAAACCGACTGTGAGCCAGGCCCTGAATATTGGAACATTAATAACGGATATTCCTTAGATTCATCAAAATCTGAAGGTTTGATCGTCCACATGTTTAATTCGTTCCCATTCACCTCGAGTGTAGATAATTCTTTTGGTGAAAAATGATAAGGTTTTTCAATATCCAGCAACTCGCTATTATCTTTTATCTCACGAACTAATTTTCCACTTTTCGCTGAATGAAGCGTGTACTGCATTGGAGTTTCAGTACTGGTAAATGCATTAATAAAATATGTAAAATCAGCACTAAAATCGGCATTATTCATCCCGGTTTTTTCGGTGAGTCTTTTTTTACTTTTCCCGTTCGTTTTTATCGAATAAACATCACGGTTTACACTTCCGTTTTCTGTGCTTTGATAAAATAAGCGATCGTTTTTCTTGTCGTAACCATAGTAGTTGGTCACTTCCCAATTTCCGGTGGTTACCTGATGCTTCAGTTTTCCACTTTCAGCATATAAATAAATATGGTTAAAACCATCACGTTCGCTGGTCCAGATAAAGCTATTATCTTCTAAAAAGGTTAGATTATCTGTCACATCAACGTAAGCTTCGACTTTTTCAGTAAGAATAACTTCTGCAGTATTATCTTCAGCATTCACAAAAAGAAGATCTAATTGATTTTGATGCCTGTTTAACACCTGCGCACTTAAGATGTAATCTTTATTGGTCCATTTAATTCTTGGAATATAAAAATCTGAATAATCACCAAGATCGATTTCCTCTGTTTCTTCGGTTTTTACATCGTACATATGAAGCGATACCTTAGAATTTGCTTCACCCGCTTTTGGATATTTAAAAACCTGCTCGCTAGGATAAAGATCACTACCAAAGATATCCATAGAAAACTCTGGTACTTCAGTTTCGTCTAATCTTAAGAAGGCAATTTTATCACCTTTGGCATTCCATTCAAATGCTCTCACAAAACCAAGCTCTTCTTCGTAAACCCAATCGGTAATTCCGTTGATGATACTATTAATTTTACCGTCTTTGGTGATCTGTTTCTCAGTTTTTTCAGCAACATTGTAGATGTAAATATTGTTCTCAAAAACATAAGCAAGCTTCGAATTATCTGGAGAAAATGTTGGCTCCTGTACTTTCTTATCGCTAAATTTTGTAAGTTTTTTAGAGTTTACATCGAAAATATAGAATATCGCCTTAGAAGATCTGCGGTAAATTGGCTGTGGATCTGTAGCTAGTAAGATCTTAGATTCATCCTCACTTAAACTAAAACTCTGAAAGCTTTTTAGATCTTCAAGATTTTTGGTGTCTACCAGCGTGCGGGTTTGCTCCCCAGTTTTATAACTATAAACATCTATACTGGAGTTTCCAGAATCTGAATCGTGATTTAGCACCACGTATTCTACACCATTTTTTAGAGATTGTAGGGATTGTAAATGTTGCTGACTAAATTTTCCGCTCCATATTTCTTCAAGCGTGATACTCTTTTCCTGGGAAGTCGCAACAGAAGCTGCCATCGTCATAAGCAGAACTAAGATTTTTGAGAACCTCATTAAATTCTTTAAAAATTTTATTGCAGGCCAAGTTTACTAAATTTTGATGACAAAGCGGGCGCAACTCGTGTTAAATACTAACATTTTGTTAAAGAGATTTTCAACATCCCCTAACACGGGATTAAATTTATGTCTTACGAGCAACTAAATAACAATTGTATCTTTGCATTGAAACTATTACAAAATTTCATGAAGGAACCAATTTCTGGCTTTTCGAAGCTAACGAAAGAAGAAAAGATTAACTGGTTAACTAAAACCTATCTGAATGCCGATCCTAAAGCTGAAGAAGTTTTAAAACAGTATTGGAATAAAGAGGAAAATTTACAACAACTTCACGACGAGTTTACCGAAAATACGATCTCTAATTATTATTTACCTTTTGGAATTGCTCCTAACTTTTTAATTAACAACGAGCTTTTTGCAATTCCTATGGCAATCGAAGAAAGTTCGGTTATTGCTGCGGCCAGCAAAGCCGCTAAGTTTTGGGGAAGCCGAGGCGGATTTAAAACTGAAGTGATAGACACCATAAAAGTTGGGCAAGTACATTTTATTTACCAGGGAAGCGAAGAAAAATTAGAGCTGTTTTTTAACGAATTAGAGCCTAAACTTAGAGAAGCTGCTGCACCTATCACTAAAAATATGGAGCAACGCGGTGGCGGAATTAAAAGCATCGAACTAAGAGAGCGCACCACAGAAGTTGAAAATTATTATCAGCTGCACTGTAATTTTGAAACTGTAGACAGCATGGGCGCTAATTTTATTAATAGTTGCCTTGAAAAATTTGCTGAAATTCTTGAAAAAGAAGCCGCCATCTGGGAAGATTTTAATGATGAAGAGCGCAATATCGAAATTGTGATGAGTATTCTTTCTAATTATGTTCCTGAATGTATTGTGCGTGCTGAAGTTTCCTGCTCGCTAGATGAATTATCTGATGATGCGAATTTTACCGGAGAACATTTTGCTGAAAAATTTTTAAGAGCAGTAAAAATTGCTGAAACAGAACCTTACCGTGCCGTTACCCACAATAAAGGTATTATGAATGGTATCGATGCGGTTGTACTAGCTACCGGAAACGATTTTAGAGCCATTGAAGCTGGCGTTCATGCCTATGCCGCCAAAGATGGCCAGTACTCCAGTCTAACCCATGCAAAAGTTGAAGACGGAATCTTTAAATTTTGGATTGAAGTTCCTTTGGCTTTAGGAACTGTTGGCGGTTTAACCAGTCTTCATCCACTAGTAAAACTTGCTATGGAAATGCTTGGAAAACCTAATGCCAGAAAATTGATGGAAATAGTTGCCGTAGCAGGATTGGCTCAGAACTTTGCAGCTGTAAAATCGCTAATCACTACCGGCATCCAAAAAGGCCACATGAAAATGCATTTAATGAATATTCTTAATCAGCATAACGCCACTTTGGAAGAAAAAGAAAAACTAATCGAATATTATAAAACCAATGTGGTTTCTCATAGCGATGTTGCTGTGCAACTTGAAAAACTTAGAGGATGAGATTTTATAGCCACGGAAAACTTTTAATCACTGCAGAATATGCAGTTTTAGATGGCGCACAAGCTTTATGCCTTCCTACGAAAAAAGGTCAGTTTTTAAATGTTGAAGAAAATTCTTCGGGATTAATAAAATGGATCAGTAAAGATGAAAACGGTGAGATTTGGTTTCAGGATGAGTTTAGGAAAGATTCCTTCGGAATAAAATCAACTTCAGAAGAAAACATTTCAGAAAAAACCACTGAAATATCCCAACGTTGCATTCAGATTTTAACAGAAGCAGAAGAACTATCTGGTTTAAATCTTTTCGAAAAAGGTTACATTATTGAAACCGAATTAGAATTTAAGCGCGAATGGGGATTGGGAACCTCGTCAACCTTAATTAATAATATTTCCCAATGGCTGTCTATAGATCCTTATGTTTTACTGAATAAAACTTTTGGAGGAAGTGGTTATGACATTGCCTGTGCCAAAGCAGACGGTGCAATTACATACGAGCGAAAAAAAGATACCCAAATTTCGCTAAAATCGCCTTTTAACCCGGTATTTTCAGATAACATATACTTTGTATATCTAAACCAGAAACAAAACAGCAGAGAAGGCATAGCGCACTATAGAAAGCAGGAAGACGCACATCGTGAAGTTTTAATTGAAAAAGTATCGAATATCACTCAGCAACTCATTAAATGCGAAAATCTGGCTGAATTTGAGTTACTTTTAAATATTCATGAGAATTTAATTGCTAAAGCAGTACAGCTGCCTAAGGTTAAAACTAGAGTTTTCGCAGATTTTGAAGGAAGTATTAAAAGTCTTGGTGCATGGGGCGGCGATTTTGTAATGGCCACGAGTAAAAATGATCCCACGGTATATTTTAAGACTAAAGGCTTTGAAGTGGTGATCCCATATTCAAAAATGATCTTATAAATTTTACTTCTAAAAAAAGTATCGAAAATTATATAAAATCGACTACTGGAGATTTGCAGAAATAAAAAAAGCCACTCGATCGAGTGGCTTTTTTTTATTATTTGAATATAAATCCTAATAGAATTTAGCTCTATTATCTTCAATCTCAGCTTTAGCTTTTAAAGCTTCAAAAGCTCTAGCGTTCGCCATTTGGCGACGACTACTAGTTTCCTGTTGTGCGAATGGCTTATAAGAATCTAGCTCTGGAGCTTCACTCTTACTTACCAATTCTACAACATAAACACCTTTATCCCCTACGATTGGCTTACTTGTTTCACCAACCTCTAAAGCATAAACAGCACCTACAACTTCTGGCTCACTACCTGCACCTGCAAGTGTTGGAGAACTTAAGTTTACAGCATTTGCAGTTTGAACAATTTTATTTTGATTTTCTGCAACCTGATCTACAGTAGTTCCAGAAATCTTTTCTTTGATCATTTCAGCTTTCTTCTGCTTTGTAAGAATTGGAATAACTTCAGAAGAAGCATCTTCTGGACTCATTAATCCTTTTTTCTTTTTAGCGGTAATTTGAGCTACGATGTATCCTGTTGGAATTTCGAAACGTTTAACATCGCCTACTTTAGCTTCTTCTTCAAAAGCCCATTGTACTACACGACGCTGCTGTCCTACTCCTGGGATATTTTCGTCTAAAGCTTTTACGTCACGAACAGTACGAATTCTATAATCTGCAGTTTTAGCTTCTTCAGTAAAGTCACCCTCACTTGCAGCGATCTCGAATTTAGTTACATCATTAAAAAGCTTATTTCTTGTACCTTCAGTAGCTTCTACTTCTCTTGCTACAGTAGCAATCTTTACAGCTTTCTCTCTATCTGTTTGCTCTTCAATATAAATAACGTGGTAACCAAAATCTGTTTTTACAACACCTACAGTTCCTTCATTATTATTTAGAACAAAATCGTCGAAAGTTGGCACCATCATACCAGGCCTAAAATAACCAAGATCACCAGAGTTTTGTGCAGCCGAAGGATCATCTGAAAATTCAGTTGCTAATTCTCCAATCTTAGATTTATTTGCCTTTACAACTCCAGCTAAACTATCTGCTAATTGTTTTGCAGCAGCTTCAGTACGGCTTCCACCAGCCTGAGCGCCTTGATATCCTAATAAAATATGGCTTGCTTTTATCGAATCTGGGATTTGCTTAGTCTCTACCAACTTGCTTAACTTCCAGTATCCATTTTCTTCATAAGGACCATAAACTTCTCCTTCTTCAAGATTGAACAAGTCATCAGCAAATTCTTTTGGAAGCTGATTTTTGAATTTGAAAGTTACTGGCTGAGTTAAATCTGAATTAGAATTAACAAATTCCTGATCGTCTGAAGTTGTTTTAAATCCAGCTATGGTATCATTAGTTTTAGAAACAGAGTTATATTCAACTCTATCTTCTAACAAACCAGTTAAAGATGCTTTAGCTTCTTCTTTATCTTCTGGAGATGGCTCTTCACTAAAAATAACATATTGAATATTACGAGCGGCTTCAGTTTCGAACTTTGCTTTATGGCTATCTACATATTCTTTAATTTCAGCCTTAGAAACTTCAACTTCATCATCTGAAATTGAAGAAAAAGGAACCTGAACATAACGAAGATCCATAGTGTTGTTTTGCAAATGGTATGCCTGTTTTCCTTCAGTTAAAGTTGCACCTACACCTGTACGAATCATATTCGCATAAATATTTTGTGCAGCAGATTCTGAAAGACCTTCTTCGTAGCTTAACCATTGCTGATACATTTGTGGTGAAGTTTGTTTTAAACTAGCCACATATTCTTTTACTCGATTCTCATCGAACATTCCAGCTTCGTTGGTGAATTGAGGATTTTGAGACATTTGAGCTCTCATCATTTGTCTTACCTGCGCCTGCTCTGCTCTAATCCCTAGTGCTTCTACCTGCTCTTCAACAATAATTTGGTTTAATTGCTGTTCCCAAACACGATTTACAGCTTGGGTAGTAGTGATACTTCCCCGCATATTTTGCTGAAAAGCCTCTACCTGACGGGCAAATTCTTCCCGGCTAATTTCCTCTCCATTTACAGTAGCAATAGAGTTATCTTTACCGCTAAAGCCACCACTTCTAATCACATCGGCCAGAACAAATGCAAATAATGCCAATGCAATAATTAAAATTAAGAAAACAGAACGTTGTCTGATTTTATTTAATACTGCCATTTTTAGATATAATTTATCAAAATATAGTGGGCGAAAATAGTGTTTTTAGGCTAATTATAAAACTTATAATTAGCAAAATCTTAACTTTTTAACGCTTTAATCTTCAGGCTTGATTTTAAGCTCTACAAGATCGATTTTTGTATTAGAAACGTCGAGGATCGTAAATTCGAATTCATCGATTCGAACCACCTCGTTTTGCTGAGGAATTTCCTCTGTATGATTTACGATAAACCCACCTAAAGTTTCATAATTTTCGCCCGTAGGGATATTTAAACGATAGGTTTCGTTAATATAATCTACTTCTACTCTTGCCGAGAATTTAAAATGCTCGTCACTAATTTTTTCGTCTACCAGGATTGGCGAATCATGTTCATCTTCTATCTCTCCAAATAATTCTTCAACGATATCCTCAATCGTCATCATCCCACTGGTACCACCGTATTCATCGATAACAACTGCTATACTTTTACGTTTTTTAATTAAAACATTAAGCACATCTTTTACCCACATGGTTTCTGGAACAAAAATCACAGGTAGCAAGATAGACTTAATAGATGCAGGTTTTTTAAATAATTCAAATGAATGCACATAACCTATAATATCGTCTATGGTATCGTTATAGATTAAAATTTTTGAAAGACCAGTTTCGGTAAAGGTTTTCACCAAATCACCTGGTGCTTCATCTTGATTTACCGCAATAATCTCGGTACGCGGAATCATAACTTCACGTGCTTTGATATCTGAAAACTGCAGTGCATTTTGAAAAATCTGGATTTCAGAATCTACTTCATCCTCTTCCTCTACTGTTTCCATTTGTTCGCTAATAAAATTCCCTAGCTCTATTTTACTGAACGCAAGTTGGACTTCATCACCATCGGTTTTAAAAAAACGTTTCAGGATCATATCTGAAATCCATATTACAAATGATGAAATAAAGCTGAACAACAGATAAAAAAGATAAGCTGGTACCGCAAAAAACTTCAGCATCGTATTCGCATAAATCTGAAAGAATACCTTCGGAAGAAATTCAGCAGTTACTAAAATAAGCAGTGTAGATAATACAGTTTGGGTAAACAGACTTAAATCTGTTACCAGATAATTTAAAATTGCATTGTTTAAAGGCTGAATTTCGCCTAACCAGGCCATAATTAAATCGCCCATATAAAAACCATAAACAACAAGGGCAATATTATTACCTACAAGCATGGCTGCAATAAACTTAGAAGGTTTTTTAGTAAGTCGTTTTAAAACTTTAGCTAAAAAATCATTCTGAAGTTTCTCTATTTCAATATAAATTTTGTTTGAAGATACGTAAGCGATCTCCATACCCGAAAAAAATGCGGAAAGTAATAATGAAAAAATAATGATGATGACTTCTGCACTCATTATTTATCTTTTTGTCTTTTTTCTAGCTTTCTACGGAAATTTCTTTTGAAGAAAAACATGAATATTGCCATTGCAGCAAGAAATATAAAAATGTACGCTCTACTGCGCTCGGTATCCCAAATGGCAAAAGTTTCGAAAATAAAGAAACCTCCAATTATTAAATACGCATACTCGAAATACCTAAAATATTTTGTCATTTTTCTGACTCGTCTATGTTTTGAATCCCACTATTGGTTCTAAAGTTGAATTTATCGAAATTTTGATTGGAATCAAAACCCATTCCTTCATTAAAAGAGCCATCGGGAAATTTAATTTGATTTTCACGATCGGTAAACACCCAACTTTGATTTTGATCCCAATAAAGCTGTTCACCTTCCAAAAGCGTACTATCTGCAGTAAAAATAACCACGTTACCACGAAGGTCTACTAGACCTGTACCACTATAAACAATACCATAATCTGCAGTTACAGTACTTTTTTCATTATCCTTACCAAAGAACTCGATATAAACACCCTCTGGAAATTCTCTATACGGAAAATCTTTATTCTCGAAATCAAACATTTTTGGGCTCTTTAGCGTAGCAACTACCCGCCCAGAGTCGGTATACTTCATAAGAATACCATTAGCTGTTCCTGCTGGAGCATCTGCAGGATTTTGAAGTGCTCTTACTTCATTTAAATTACCCTCACATGAAAAAAGCATTGTCACGCCAATAAGCGTGACAATGCCTTTTATTATTTCACGATATGTGATTTTCATATTCTAATTACGGGATACGTACAGTTTCCCCAATCCAACAACCAATCTGAATAGCATCTCCAGATTTTTTCCCTTCCTGGAATACATCAGCTTTTTGTGGGGCACGACCATTGTAAGCCGCAACTGTTGCATTCGCATGGTTTGAAAGTGAAGGATCTACTCTACCAGCTTTTGCTACATACTCTGCAGCTAACCAGTAAACCGCTCTTTTTTCGAAACTTGTTTCACCACAGTTGTTAGCACTATCTGCATACATATCTGCGATATTTAAATAAGCTCTACCATAAGAAGGCTTAGCCTGAATTGCTTTCTTGTAGAAGTTTCTAGCTTGAGAAAAACTTCCAGAAGACTTATAGTTCTGAGCAATTCTATAGTAAATCTTAGCTTTATTTGCAGCATCATCTTCTAAATCTGCAGCTTCGTTATAATACTCTAAAGCTTTCGCTCTATCACCATCAGCTTCAGCTAACTGCCCTAATGAATAGGCAGAAGCAGCAGAAGGCTCTAATTGGTGAAGTGCTTCAGAAATCTTGAAGAACAATGGATCCTCACAATCTTTAGCTGAAAGACGAGCATTCGCATTTCTTAACCAAGAAACGTCTTCTTTTTTAGCTTCAAAATCTTTCTCGTAAAGTGGCACTAAGTTATCACAATCTGCACGAGCACCTAATTTTGCATTTAAGGCATTCTTAACTGCATTAAAATTAGTTAATCTTTGCTCAGCAATTTGTGCTGCTCTTTGCTCTTTAGAAGTTAAATCTTCACCAGCATCTTGCTTTTCAATTAATGGCTGAAGACGATCTGCTTCATTGATTTCCTCTTCTTCAATTTTCGCCATTACTCTATCGTAGATATCAAAAACATCCTGTAGCTCACGCTCACCGGCATCTTGCATATTTACCATTAAATCAAAATAAGCATATAAACCTTTTGGACTGGTAAAGTTTTCTTTATCTTCAGTATATGCTTTATCGAAAGCATTAAATCTATCTTCTGTAGATCCAATTTTATGAGTAAACTTTAATAATGCGATATCTCCGTAGATATCACCTTTTTTAGTTTTCTCAGGATAGTGTTCTAATCTTCCTTTGTATACATCAATTAATTCATTGATATATTTTGTTTTTTCATCACCAGTGGCCTTACCAATTTTGTAGTTAAGTGCCATTGCCAAATACTGGAAAGTAGCCAAACTGTAATCTGGGCATTCATCTTTCACTTTCATTAACGGCTCGTATGCCGCATCATAATTCTTCGCCTTAGCATCATCGTAAGCCAAAGCTGCAGTAGTCTGACAATCCTGAGCAAATGCCCCAGAACCTAGCATTACCGCCGATAATAAAACTATAAATCTCGCTTTCATCTTGTTGTTTATTATGGTTAATTAAACTTTCTCTTTACAAACCATTGGTCATTCAAAGATAAACCAATTGATAATTTAAAAAAATTCTCCTGTATTAAACCTGAGCTTGTTGTACCGCGCTGTCCATACTCCAGACCCAAATTAAGATTAGAGAAATCTCCTCCAATCGGTAATCCAAATCCAAAAGATATGCCAAACTCATCTATCGATTCTCCATTAAGCTGCAAACCTGTTTCCTCAAAACGCCCTCCAAAGCGATAAACGACGCGTTTAAAGTAACTTGTAAGTGAACTATACTCTGGCACAATATAACCTCCTAATCGATATGCGCTTCCATCATTATATTCCGCATCATTAACAGGAGTACTAAAAACTGAAATTTCTGGGATACTTCCAAATGCAGAATATTCTGCACCAACAAACCATTTATTTGGTCTACCAAGCCCCAAGCCAAATGTAGTTTTTGATGGCAATGTAATATCCTGAGATTCTATATCAAAATTTCTTACATTATAAACATCTTCCCCATTTGCTGTAAAAAGCACATTTGAAAGTTCACGATAGCTTTCAGTTGTGATATCAGCTTCAGGAGTATACACCGCAGAAGCGTGTAATTTTAATCCATTTTTCAGTTTTGTTTGATAGTCTAAACCAAAATTGAAATTAAATCCTGATATATCAGATCGATCTATATCTCTGGTACCATACTGGATTCCATCTCTTAAAACCGTTCTTCTATGCTGAATATTTCCAAAATTATAATCTGCATTCACACCAATACTTAGATCTCTACTTATTGCATAAGCAGCAGAAAGAAAAACTTTATTCATTCCTCCACGACCTTGCAATCTACTGGCTCCATCCTCTTCAACATCAATTATACGATATCCTACTGAAGAATACGGAATTAAACCTGCACCAAAGCCAAAGCGCCCAACAGGCACCCCTAATCCTAAATAATCTAGAGAAACATTGCTGGTTCTATCACTAGCCTCTGAAGTTTCCTGCTGCGTAGATTCTACACTAGCAGCAGCGGTATAGGTTGTTCTGGCAAGCTTACCAAATCCAGCAGGATTAGTAAGATTCATGTGAATACTATCCGAAAATGTACTAAGACCTCCCATCGCCCTGTTTTCCACAGTTCCTTTAAAATTGGTAATCCCAACTCCGTAATACGAATACGGGGAAGAAGTATTTTCCTGAGCCTTGGCCCAAAATGCAGAAAATAAGGCTACGATTACTATAAATCGTCTAATCATTGAATTTTGTTATATTCTAAAATGTAGTTTAAACCTTCTAAAAGAAAATTTGAGTTCGCAAATATGCTATTTTTTAGTCGCTTTGACAAAAATAGAAGATCGCCGCCCGTCAAAATAACTGTTAAATCTTCAAATTCTGCTTTATAGCTGCTAATCATCCCATCAATTTCAGCAGCAAAACCAAAATAAATACCACTTTTCAAACTTTCTTCTGTAGTGTCTCCTATCAATTTTAGATGGTTACTATCTGTTTTTATTAACGGTAATTTTTCAGTAAACTTATGTACTGCATTAAATCTCATTTGTAAACCGGGAGAAATTCCGCCCCCCAGATACTCATTCTTATCGTTTACTACATCGTAAGTAATACAAGTTCCCGCATCGATTACCAGGCAATTTGTATTTGGATAGGCGTGAACTGCCGCAGCCGCAAGGGCGATTCGATCTTTCCCCAAAGTTTGAGGTGAACTATATTTATTCTTGAAAGGCAGCTTTGTGCTATGATCTAAATAATATAAGATTGTATGTTTTTGAAGTATTTTTTTTATTGAATTATCATCTTTTAAAACACTTGAAAGTATCGCAAACTCAATTTCTGTGTATTCATGAAAAATTTTTTCAATTTTTTTATTTTTTTCTGACTTCAAAACTTTAAACACTTCCAAAAGCCTATAATTTTGAAAAACAGCGATTTTCGCAAATGTATTCCCTAAATCAACAACAAGATTCATAGCTCGATTTTAAAAAATGCTAAGGTACAAAAGCATTTTTTTCAAAAAAGCCTTGTGAGTTCCTAAAATTGAATTTATATTTGCAACCGCTTTCAAAAAGCAACTGGTGCCTTAGCTCAGTTGGTAGAGCAAAGGACTGAAAATCCTTGTGTCCCTGGTTCGATTCCTGGAGGCACCACCTTTAAAAAAGCCCGCTAATTTTAGCGGGCTTTTCTTTTAAACAAAATCAACTTTAAATCATAGGTACAGTTAATTTTTATCGTTTCAGAGAAAAATGAGATCGATAGGTTTTAGCAATTCCTTCCTGTTCAAAATCTACTTCAAACCAATAATCGTTTGAAGGCATTGAAGCCCCACCTTTAGAACCATCCCAACCACCTTCAGCAGGCTTTATTTTTGTAATATAAGCACCATAGCGATCGTAGATATGAATTTCAGCTTCTGGATGAGATTCCAGCTCAGTAATATTCCAGGTATCATTATAACCATCGCTATTAGGCGTAAAAAATTTAGGGTGTTTAAGCACCTCAACAATTTCTATGGTAACCCCACAATACCCAAGTACTCCTTTCACTTCTACAATATGAGTTCCTGAAGCCACATCATAAAATTCATTTTCTGTTTGAAACTCACTTCCATCAAGACTATATAAATAATCTCCCCTTCCTTCTACCACATCGATATTCACCACAGCGATATCCTGAAAAGGTTCTGTTACAGTTACCGAAACTTCAGGTTTAGCAGATTCTTTTACAAACACAGATGTCTCTTTATAACTACAACCAGTTTCGATAGAACGATCTAACTTTGTTGTTTTTACCACATATTCTCCCGGCAACATCGCTTCGAACTCTACCCCGGTATGTACCAAACTGCCCTGATAATACCATTCTACAGCAAAAGTCCTTGGATCTAGCCCAGTATAAAAATATGCTCCAGTTTCAACTTCACCATTCGCTGTATTTACACACAGGGCTTCTTCTTCAATTTCAAGCTCCTGCAATGGGTATACCGTAACATTAAAAGCACTATATTTATAACACGAATTATTGGTTAAAGATTGCGCTTTTAAATACATCGTATATGTTCCGGGTTCTGTTATTACATTATCCGGACTTAAAATTGCGCGATCATCTTCAAGATCTGTAGTATAAAACATCTGATAATCTACCGGCATGATCCCACTAGGAGACATAATATTAGGTACATGATAACTACCACAAACCTCGATATCTGGAATCTCTGAAACATTAGGTGTTTTTGAAACTTTAATATCAAAGACATATTCATCTTCACATGTAAATCGAACTCCAGCTTTCTTATAAATAAACAACTGTGTATTACTTCTAATACTTGTACCAGGCTCAACTTTTTGACCTTTCCCTCCAGATTCTGTAAAATATTCACCCTCATTAAGCCGAGGCAGTATATATTCATCACACACATTAACTGCTTCTGGACGATCTACCCTAACTCCTTCAATATAAATAGTGAAAAACTTCTCGTTGGCACAACCACCTAAATCTTCCCATTCATTATAAATATAAATTCGACCTGTCTTTTCGATATATGTTCCCGCTGCCAACTCTTCTCCCTGTGCATTTGGCTGAGTATAATATTTACCAAACTGAAGCTCTGGCAATTCGTATCCAAAACATGAATATACATCTACAAAATTTTCTACAGGAGCAAGATCTCTTACCTCTACATTAAAACTTGTTTCGTTATAGCACTGATTTTCGCTATTATTGATAAAGATTTTTTGACTTTCTACAATTCTTGCACCTGGCAATAATTGCTCTCCCTGTCTTTCAGCTTCTGTAAAATATTCTCCATTTTCGATTTCCGGAAGCACAAAGCCATCTTCTACACATACCACAACGTCTTCTAATCTACTTACTTCAGGAATTGGTGTTACATTTATAAAAAATCGTATCTCATTTGCACAATCTGAACCATCTGTAGTTTCAGCAGTATAGAAAATCTCAGCACTTTCAGTAATTATAGCACCTGGCTGAAGCACTTTTCCTTCTTCAGTTAGATAATTACCAATTTCCAGTTCAGGCAAAGTATAACTTCCGCAAGCCACAACATCCTCAAAATTTGGAATAATCTTTATCTTAAATTCAGCTTCATTATTACATCTACCATCATCATTATAAACGAACAATGTCATAGAAGATGTTATTCGCACTCCTGGATTTAATCGCTGCCCACCACCATTTGGGTTCGTATAGTATTCTCCGCTAGCAAGCTGAGGAAGGATAAAACCATTACAAACCACTACATCTTCTGGCATATCAATTTCAGGCAAAGGATAGATTGCTACATCAAATTGTTCTTCCTTACACAAAGAACCATCCTCCATTTCCCCGTAGTAATAAATATTAAAATCTGAAGTAAATACAGTTCCCGCAGCAACTTCCTGTCCATCCCCATTAGGACCTCCAGGAGCTGTATAAAAAGCTCCGGCAGGCGGAACAGGAACCACAAATTGCTCACAATAATATGAGTTAAGTGTATAATCCTTAATTAATTCTACTTTAAAACTAGATTGATTAGAACACCCTGAAGCAGCCGTATTATAAATATAATATGTTCCAGAGTTTTCAATTAGCTCTCCAGCCTGAAGCATTCTCCCCTCTCCTTCTGGACGAGTAAAGTAATTTCCATGGATTATTGCTGGCAAAACATAAGTATCACAAGTTACCACATCCTGTAACTTGGTAACAGGTGGCAGATCATTTAAACTTACGTTAAGCGTAAAAATATTATAGCAACCACTCACTAAAGTATCCTGAACCTTACCAAAAACCTGAAAGGCTGAAGCATCCCCTGAGAACTGAAAATTAGAAATATCTTCTATAGGATTAACACCCTGATCTGCATTGCCGGCAGTTCGATATAATTCGAAAACGTAAGAATCCTGAAATAACTGACTATTTACAATATCGCTAATTTCTGAAAGATTAACCAAATTACTCCCCTGCGGCTTACATGCAACGATCTCATCTGGAACCTCAAGCTGAATAGATTCATTTACCTCTAAATTAAAAGATGCGACTGCATTGCAAAATTCTCCAGTTTCCTTGCTTTTTAATTTTACATAAATGGTCTCACCAGGTTTACTTGTAAAAGAGGCAAGATTTGCAGGATTTATTTGATTAGAAGCCCCCGTTCCTCCTTTAAAATAAACTAAATCATATTGCTCTGAACTTAAACCTAATCTTTCGTAAGCATTATTGGTTAGATCAAAAACCTGCTCTGCAGCTCCATTATCACAAACTATTAGATCTGGAAGTTCATTATAGGTAAGATTTTCTACTCTAATTTGATCACTTATATCGCAAGCAGAATCACTTTTAGTTACTTTTACTGAATAGTCGCCTGGTTGATTTACATCTAAATAATGATTGGTTTCATTTAGAATTTCAACACCATCTTTAAACCATTTATGTTGATAAATTGGTTCTTCCAAACCAGTATTTAACCGAGTAAAAGTACCTTCGCAAAGCATACGATCTGCTCCCAAATCTAAATCTGTTCTAAAACTACCACCAGCAATAAATATCGCACTATCGTAATTAGAATCATGGCTATCACCTATTACCAATTTAATTCTATACCTTTTACCTGCTTTTATTGTTGCTGAAGCCGTAAGCAATTTAGTATACCCCCGCATATTCATAACCGAGTTTGCCGCATCTACCTGATAACTTTCAAAAAGCTCTGGATGATCACTCTCACAATTCTCATTAAAACTTCGATCTTTAATTGTTCTTACCGAAACAGGCTCTTCAGTTCCTGGCAAAACAGCTATGTTACGTGCTTCTCCCGTCTCTACCTCGGTTAAAATAAAAGCGAAAACATCACTACTAGCACATTGCCATTGGCCATATTCGTTACTTGCAAAAATAAAGTCGAAACTAAAGTTTTCAGAAAGTGGTATAAATTCGAATTCAAGGAAAGCAACATCTGATATCTGAGTACTTTGCCCAGATGTATTATTAATTGCCTGAAGATCTGGATCTCCGTTGGTGTTAATCTCTGTACTTAAATCTCTTCCAGAATAGGTTCCCTCTGTAAGTTTAGCTTTTCCAGAGCGAATAAGCACCCCTTCAGAAATAGGAAAATCACCAGAATTATTACTAAAATATGCAACAGCCTCTTTATCAGACTGTGATATATTAGTAATCTGTACACAAGAGTTATCTAATAGACCGGCAACCAACTCCTCTTTTGGAACTCCTGCATCATCAACGGTAATAGCCTGCCCGTAACCCCCTGCAAAAATTAGCAGGAACACATATTTTATCAACTTCATAACAACTATTAGTTAGGGAATAGTTTATTATAAGATTAGATTCGTAAAAGGTTAAGGTTGTATTGGTTGCGGCAAATAAAATATAAATTTTCGCCTATAAACAAAAAAAATCGACGAATGGTTTGATTTTAACATTTTCAGATATTTACAAACGTTTTAGCACCTACAGTTTACCGAAAGCAAACTACCTCGAGGTATTATACCCTTTGGCGACACCAATAAAGATTTAAGCACTAAACTGCGAAGAAACTAATCTTGGATCTACCTGTATTTTTTGAAATTCTATACTCTCAGCCTCTATAGAAATATAATCAAACTCGTTTTTTACCTTTCCTACACATAGGTAAACCCCATTGTTATACAGCGGATACTTAACCACTTGATCTGGAAACTGTACAGTATCGAAAATATCATAGTTTACATCATAAAATGTAGCAAAACACATTTCCTTCCCCATAGAGGTTGTTGTTTTTTTAGTACAAATTAATTTCCCGTAAATACTTATTTTCTGCCCAACAAAATCTTTAAACTGCTTTACATATACCGAGTTATATACTGGCTCCTGCAACAAATCAAAATAACTACACAAAGGAAAGCCTAAAAGTTCCATTTGGTCGTACGCATCTATCAAACTAGAATATTGAAATTTAGGCAAAGTATATTCCTTATGCTCTATCTTAAAAAGCCCTGGCTGATTGTTTTTCTTTTTTGATTTTATCTTCCTAAAATAAGCTTCCCAAAGCAGCTGTTGCTTATCCTTTCCTGTAAATCGAAAAGCTCCTATTTTTAATAAGATTCGAAGTTGCTCTATCGAAATTTCTACTCGATCGATAAAATCGTCCAGACCCTTATAAACGCCGAAAAACTGTCGGTTTTCCAGAATTTGCTGCACCGTTTTTGTTTCCAATTCCTTGATATATCCAAAACCCAGGTAAATATCTTTACCAAAGATCGTATTGGGATGATCACTATTATTAATACAAGGCGCCAGGACATTGCCACCACAATTTTTTATTTCCTGAACATAGGTTTCAACCGAATAAAATCCGCCACCATTATTTAGCACCGCCACCATAAATTCTAACGGAAAGTATTTTTTTAAATATAAACTCTGGTAACTTTCTACGGCATAAGAAGCCGAATGACCTTTCGGAAAAGCATAACCGGCAAATGATGAAATCTGCTCCCAAACTTCATCGGTAATCTGCTGCGTATAGCCCCTTTCTTTACAATTACTGCGGAATTGCGCTTCAATTTTCTCCATTTGCCCTTTTGAAGTTTTCTTACCACTCATCCCACGCCTCAAAACATCAGCATCATCAAAGCTAAGCCCGGCAAAATGGTGCGCTACCTTCATCACATCTTCCTGATAGACCATAATTCCGTAGGTATCTTTCATAATTTTCAACATCACAGGATGCCCCAATTTTAGCCGTTTAGGATCACGATGTCTTTTAATGTATTCCTCCTTCATACCGCCGCTAGAAATTCCCGGGCGTATGATCGAGCTTGCCGCCACAAGATTCATATAGTTATCGGTTTGCAGCTTAGTTAACAAACCACGCATAGCAGGAGATTCCACATAAAAAACACCCATACAATCCCCAATCTTAAGCAAATCGTTAATCTTGGGATCACTTTTAAATTTTGGAATATCATCAATATCTTCAACAAAAGCTTCAGGCTGATTTTGCTGAATTAGCTCTAAAGTATCGGTGATTTTAGACAGGCCGCGCTGCGCCAGGATATCGAATTTATGAATTCCAACTTCTTCAGCAATATTCATATCGATCTGGATCGTCTGGAAATTTTTAGGCGGTAAAAAAGTCGCTCCATAGTTAAAAATATCGTCATTCAGAATTAAAATTCCACCAGAATGCACACTTAAATAATTAGGAAAACCAGCTATCAAATTTCCATAATTCAGCACTAAAAGTTCCATTTTATCTAAACCGGAAATATGAAATCTTCCTGAAGAAAGTTTATCGATCTCGGCTTTGGGAAGTCCAAAAACCTTTCCCAGCTCCCTAATCACCGCTCGCCTTTTAAAAGTCACATAAGTTCCCATCAAGGCTACATTATCAAAACTCTCAAAAATAAAACGGGTAACATCCTCACGGTCTTTCCAGGAAAAATCAATATCAAAATCTGGTGGCGAGCTTCGATTTTCGTTAATAAAACGCTCAAAATAAAGATCCAGTTCTATGGGATCTACATTGGTAATCCCAATAATATAGGCTACGATAGAGTTTGCGCCACTCCCCCGCCCAATTACCGGATATTTTTTTTTGCGGGCATACTTTACAATCTCGTAATTAATTAAAAAGTAAGAAACAAAACCCAGTTTTATAATTGCGGTAAGTTCTTTATACAGCCGCGCATAAACTTTTTCTGTCGCTTCAGGATATCGCTTTTCGATATTTTCGAAACATAATTTTCTAAGTCTAAACTCATCGGCTTTCTCTCCATCGATTTTCGATAAATTATTGTTCTGTTTTTTACTGAAGGTAAATTCAACATTACAGTTTTCAGCTAGTGCTTCAGTATTCGGTAAAATTTCAGGAAACTCATTAAAAGCATCGATTAATTTTTCTTCGGAAAGCATTTTATCTTCAGGATCTGCCTGTTCTTCCGCCGGAAGTTTACTCAGCAATGTATTATTATCGATAGCGCGCAATAATCGATGCGCGTTAAAATCTTTTTTACTCCGGAAAGAAACCGACTGTAAAACCACTAATTTTGAAGTAAGTTTTCTATATCCTGAAAATTTTAACTTATTGAGATCACGTACCGAAACTCCGATGAACTCATTTTCATTAAATTCAGTTTTGTTAATTTTCAGTACTTTTTTAAAAGGATAAATCACATAGCAATTTGCTAATATTGGTGCTTTTTCATCAAAATTCTTTTTAGCATGAAGATGTTTAGAAAGATGCTCGTTCATCTGTCTAAATCCGTCACGATCTTTAGCGATCACCACATATTGCTGATCTATACCATTACGAAAATCGATCCCTACAAGAGGTTTTAAAGGATAATCTTTAGCCTGTTTTAAAAAATTTAGACAAGCCGAAGTATTATTAATATCGGTAAGCGCTACAAACTTTGAGTTGTTCGATGCTGCTAATTTCAGCAGGTCATTTTCAGAAAAAGTGCCATACCTCAACGAAAAATAAGAATGAGCGTTTAAATACATAATTTCCCTTTCCTCTATATTGAGATTTGATATTTTAAGACGTGATTATTGATTTCGATGCGCAAGCACAATCGGCGGTTCACCATCAAAAGGATTTCGCATTCGTCCAATCGTCCTGGCTCCCATGCTTACCGCTCTAACCACACTACGTTCGCCGTATTTATTTTTAATTCGGTCTAAAGAATTATACAAACTCAGCATCTTTTCACTATCATCGAATAGATTGATCTGGTAATGCCCGCCTACGAGTCCGCTTAGTTTTACGCCAACGAGCCGAATCAAAACCCGACGATTATATAGTTTTTTAAAAAGCTCTTCTGCCTTCGGAATTAAAATATGATCGGCGCTGGTATACGGAATTTTGGCCTGAAGTGTACTGGTTTGAAAATCTGAATACCGAAGTTTCACGCTAATATTCGAAGCCAGTTTATTGCCTCGACGTAACTGAAACGCCAAACTCTCGGTCATCGCTACCAAAGTGGCATGCAGGCGCGTAATATCTGTGGTATCACGATGAAAAGTACGCTCGTTAGAAATCGATTTTCGATCATGAAACGGAATAATAGGTGAGTTATCTATCCCGTTAGCGCGTTTCCAGATCGTTCGGCCGTTTTTACCTAAAACTCCTTCTAAAACTTCAATGGGCATTTCCTGAAGCGTTTTCACTTTATAAACACCCAAGCCCATAAGCAACTGAAAAGTTTTATTGCCAATCATAGGAATCTTATTTACATCTAACGGCGCCAAAAATTGCTTTTCTTCACCAAGCCTAATCACACTCATCGCATCGGGTTTTACCTCTCCTGTCGCAATTTTAGAAACTACTTTGTTTTGTGATAAACCCACCGAAATTGGCAAACCGCTTTCTTTAATAATACCTTCCCGAAGCTCTTTGGCAAAACGCTCGATCCCAAAAAACCGATCCATCCCAGTAAGATCTGCATAGAATTCGTCTACACTCGCTTTCTCAAATAAAGGTACCTGATTTTTAATAATCTCGGTTACCAGATGCGATTCTTTGGTGTAAATCCCGGCATTACCTTTTATATAAGTTGCCTGCGGACAAAGTCTTCTCGCAATTTTCATTGGCATCCCAGATCGCACACCAAACTTTCTGGTTTCATAACTACACGAAGCTACCACGCCACGATCGCCCATCCCGCCAACGATCACCGGTTTATTATTTAATTCTGAATGATGTTTTCGTTCTACTGAAACAAAAAATGAATCCAGATCGAGATGTAAAATAGACTTCGAAATCATACAATTTTGGATTTAATCCTATTTAATGGATTTATTCCAAAATTATAAAAATAAATAAAGCGAGAAAGTTAAAATCTCGCTTTACATCACTTACATTTCCAAAGCCTCTACAAATACAGGGACTTTCAGCTAAAATTAGTTATCAACAATATGTGTAGGGCTTCCGTAGAACAATTCAGCACTTTCCATAATTGTTTCAGAAAGCGTTGGGTGTGGATGAACGGTAAGCGACAAATCTCTTGCGGTAGTGCCCATTTCTATGGCTAATGCAATTTCAGGAATTAGACTCCCGGCATTTTTACCGGCAACGCCACCTCCCAGAATAATTTCAGATTCTTTATCGACGATCAGTTTTGTAAGTCCGTTATCGGTTCCTAAAGCTTTTGCTCTTCCCGAAGCCGACCATGGAAATTTAACCACTTTAGCATCAATATTCGATGATTTAAGCTGTTCTTCTGTTATCCCGCACCAGGCAATTTCAGGATCTGTAAAAACGATCGCAGGAATCACCTTTGCATCATAGGTCGAGCCTTTCTCTCCTTTTATAACTTCCGCAGCAACACGACCTTCGTGTGAGGCTTTGTGCGCTAACATAGGTTGCCCCGTGATATCACCGATTGCATAAATATTATTTGCTGAAGTTTTACGATTGCTAAAGACTTTTATAAAACCGTCTTCGCCAATTTCTACTCCCGCATTTTGTGGTTTACTGGCTTTTGCATTGGGTTTTCGCCCAATCGCTACCAGCACTTTATCAAATTTCTTTTTTTGCTCTTTATCGCCCGACTTCAACACCACTTCAACCTTCTTCTTTTTAGGATCTACTTTTTCGACTTTGGTATCAAAATACAGATTTTTGAATGACTGTTCTTTTTCAAAAACTTTTACCAGATCACGATCGGCACCCGGTAAAAAACCAGAAGTCATTTCAGCAATAGAAACTTCACTTCCTAAATTAGCATAAACACTCCCCAATTCTAAGCCGATATAACCGCCACCGATGACTAATAATTTCTTAGGAATTTCTTTAAGATCGAGTGCATCTTTAGAATTCCAGATGAGCTTATGATCTACTTCGATATTTGGCAGTTCGGTTGGTGTAGATCCTGTAGCGATAATTGCATTTTCGAATTCAAGCTCGTACGACTCACCTGAGTTTTCTTCAATCTCCAGCGTTTTTTCATTTTTAAAAAAAGCTTTCCCCTGAATAAACTCAACTTTCCTGGCTTTACTAAGCTGACCTAAACCGCCGGTAAGCTTTTTCACCACACCATCTTTCCACTTTGCTATTTTCTTAACATCGATTTCAGGTTCTTCAAAACTTAACCCGAAATTCGATAATTCTGTAGCCTCTTTTTTCACTTTCGCTACATGCAACAAGGCTTTAGAAGGAATGCAGCCGCGATATAAACATACGCCACCGGGGTTGGCTTCTGGATCAATTAAAATGGTTTTGATTCCCAGATCTGCTGCTCTAAATGCTGCGGCATAACCGCCCGGGCCTGCGCCGATCACCACCAGTTCTTTTTTCTCTTTCTTGCTATTTGCCATAATCTCTAGTTTTATGCCCCAAGCAAGGCTTTGTAAGGATCTTGTAGTGCCTGCGTGATCCAATTTATAAATGCTGCGCCATCTGCACCGTCGATTAAACGATGATCGTAGGATAAGCTAAGCGGTAAAATTTCTCTTGGTTTAAATTCGTCGTCAATATATACCGGTTTTTTAGCCGAACGTGAAATTCCTAAAATAGCCGATTGTGGTGCGGGAACGATAGGCGTAAAATTAGTTCCGCCAATTCCACCAAGATTAGAAATAGAGAAATTAGCACCTCCCATATCTTCTTTACTTAATTTACCATCCCTGGCTTTTTCAGCAATATTGCTTAATTCTACAGCAATTTCTATAATGCTTTTCTTATCGGCATCTTTAATCACCGGCACTAAAAGACCTTTTTCTGTAGCTACTGCAATCCCGATATTCACATAATTTTTCAGGATCATTTCTTCGTTTTCCATATCTACGCTGGCGTTGAACTTTGGAAATCTAACCAGTGCACTTGCTACGATTTTCGTCAGTAATGTTGTAATTGTTAATTTTCCACCGGCTTTTTCAGCTTTATCCTGATTTGCTTCTAAATATTGCTGAATATCTGTAATATCGGCTTCATCGAACTGAAAAACATGCGGCACAGATTGCCAGGAAGCCGTCACATTTTTCGCTGTAGCTTTTCGGATATTATTTAGTGGCTTGCGTTCTACACTTCCCCATTTTTCAAAATCTGGTAAAGAAACAGATGCCGATTTTGTAGATTTTTGACTTCCTTTTTTAGAAAATTCTTTGACATCTTTTTCTGAAATTCTTCCAGAAATTTCTTCTGCCAGTTCGCTAAGATCTACACCTAGTTCACGAGCTAAACGACGTGTGCCCGGCGAAGCCTGAATTCCGGATTCGGTAGATTTGCCTGAAGATTTTTTAGAGGTTTCATCCTCGCTTTCTTCAGAAGATTTTTCATCAGATTCTTCAGATTCGTCTTTTTTGGATGATTTTTTTTCATCCTCACCGTCTTCTTCAGAATCCTCTTCCCTATCGTTAGCTTTTTTTTCTTTTACTTTTTTCTTTTTCTTATCTGAATCTTTTTCTTCAGCTTCATCCTCATCATCTTCTTCTGTATCTTCATTTTCTTCGGAAGTTTTTTCTTCTTCCTGCTCATCTGAGGATCCCCCCTTATCATCAGCTTCATCTTCGTCATCATCGGCAGCTTCTAACAAGATGATCACCTGCCCAACTTCAACCTCATCACCTTCACTTATCTTTATTTCTTTGATGGTTCCGGCAGCCGAACTTGGCACTTCTACTGAAGCTTTATCACTTTCTACAGCAATAACACCCTGATCTTTTTCAATCTTATCGCCTTCAGCAACTAATATTTCAGAAACTGTTGCAGATTCTACTCCGTCTCCTATTTGTGGAACTTTAATTTCTTTAGCCATTTTTTTTTCTTTTATTGGTTAGGATGTTCTTGGATTTGGTTTCTTGGCGTCGATATCAAACTTTTTTGCCGCTTCTTTAAGCTGCTTCGCTTTAATTTTTCCATCATTTGCCAATTCGTAAAGCGTAGCAAAAACAATATGAGCTGCGTTTACTTCAAAAAAATCGCGTAGTTCTGGTCTCGCATCACTACGGCCAAAACCATCGGTTCCCAAAGCAGCAAGATTTGCAGGAAACCATTTTGCGATCGATTCTGGCAATGCTTTTACATAATCTGAAGCAGCTACAAAAACTCCTTTTTCATCCTCAAGACATTCCTGAATATAATTTTTATCTTTATTTAGCTGAGTTTTTAAGCGATTGTTACGCTCTGTATCTATCGCGTCATCGTATAGTGATTTATAACTGGTAACACTCCAAATATCAACCGCAACATCGTATTCCTTTTCTAAGATTTCAGCTGCTTCCAGCACCTCTGCCATTATAGAACCGCTACCAAAAAGATGCGCTTTTTTATCGGTTTTGCGTTTTCTGGTTTTTTGGAATTTATACATTCCTTTTAAAATACCTTCTTCGCTATCTTTTGGCATTTTAGGCATTTTGTAAGTAGCATTTCCTAATGTGATATAATAGAAATAATGCTCTTTATCGATGTACATTTCTTTGATCCCGGCTTTTACGATCGTCGCAAGCTCGTAAGCAAATGCAGGATCGTAAGCCTTTAGCGTTGGAAATGCTAAGGCATATAAATGACTATTCCCATCCTGGTGCTGTAAACCTTCTCCCGGCAGACTTGTTCTTCCTGAAATCCCACCTACAAGAAATCCTTTAGCTCCGGCATCGGCCGCTGCCCAAATTAGATCTCCGGTACGCTGAAAACCAAACATCGAATAGAAAAAGTAAAACGGGATCATTGGTTTTCCCTGATTCAAATAAGCAGTACCCGCCGCAATAAACTCGGCCATACAACCAGATTCAGTTATTCCTTCTTCCATGATTGCGCCATCTTCAGATTCTTTATAGAACAACAGACTTTCTTTATCTACCGGTTCATACAACTGTCCGCCCGGAGCATAAATTCCAACCTGTCTAAATAAAGATTCCATTCCAAAGGTTCGGCTTTCATCGGGAATAATAGGAACAATATATTTCCCTAATTCTTCATCCTTGAACAACCGACTTAAAGTTTGGATCATCACCATTGTGGTAGCGGCTTCGTCGTCTCCGGAACCTTCTAAAAAGCTTTTAAACACTTTTTTGTCGGGTTCTTTAATTACCTCACTTTTATCTTTTCGCTGCGGAAGAAAACCACCTAATTTTTCTCTCCTTTCGTGCAGATATTTAAGTTCTTCGCTGTCCTTTTTGGGTTTTAAAAACGGAATATCTTTTAATTCTTTATCTGAAACCGGCAAACTAAAAAAGTCTCTAAAAGCTTTCAATTCCTCCTCTTTAAAACTTTTCTTTTTATGGGAAACATTACTGGCTTCACCGGCTTTACCCTGCCCGTAACCTTTTATGGTTTGTGCCAGGATAATTGTAGGCTGGCCTTTATGCTCGGTTGCCTGTTTGTAAGCGTTGTAAATCTTTTGATGATCGTGCCCTCCTCGCTTCAGGCGTTTTAACTCGTCATCAGATAGGTTTTTGATGATTTCAGCCAGGTTTTTATCTTTTCCGAAGAGATCTTCACGAATAAAATCTCCTTCAGAAAAAGCGTATTTTTGAAGTTGCCCATCAGGTAATTCGTTAAGTAAGCTTACCAGTTTTCCTTCAGTATCTTTTTCGAAAATCGGGTCCCAGTCCTTTCCCCAGATCAGCTTGATCACATTCCAACCTGCTCCCTGAAACAATCCCTCTAATTCCTGAATGATCTTTCCGCTACCTCGAACAGGACCATCTAATCGTTGCAAATTACAATCGACCACAAAAGTCAAATTATCTAATTGATCTCGCGCTGCCACACTAATAGCACCACGCGCTTCTGGCTCGTCCATTTCTCCGTCTCCTAAATACGCCCAGATCTGTTGATCGTCTTTTTCTATGATTCCGCGTTTTTCGAGGTATTTATTAAAACGCGCCTGGTAGATTGCACTTATTGGCCCCAAGCCCATAGAAACAGTTGGGAAATTCCAGAATTCTGGCATTAAATGCGGATGCGGATATGAGGTTAAGCCTTTATCTGATTTTACTTCTCTACGGAAGTTTTCTAAATGCTCTTCTGTAAGTCTTCCTTCTAAAAAAGCCCTGGAATAAACTCCTGGTGAAGCATGTCCCTGAAAATATACCAAATCTGAACCTGCACTTCGATCCATTTTAAAGAAGTGATTAAAACCAACTTCCCATAAATGTGCAATAGAAGAATAGGTTGAAATATGCCCGCCAATTCCTTTACTGTTATTGTTTGCCCGCACAACCATTGCCATTGCATTCCAACGGATGTAGGCCAAGATTTTTTCTTCGATTTCGATGTCCCCTGGATATTTTTCTTCATCCTCGGGACTTATGGTATTAATATACGGTGTAGTTAAAGGTAAGTTTGATTTTACGCCATGTCTTTGAGCTTCTGCTCGTAGTAATTTTAGTATTTCTTCTACTCGTTCTTTCGACTCATTTTGCAAAACCCATTTAAGGGAATCCAGCCATTCCTGATTTTCAACTTCAGCTGTTGCTGCTTTATCCTCTGCCATGCTTTGAGATTTATTAGTTGGTAATAGAGTGATCTATCTCTTTGAAATTACCAATTAATAAAACCGACTTCAAATGATTAACAGAAGATTATAGCGCTATGCTAAAGCTTTCAAAAATTGAAAAATGAAATTTCTCATATTTTAAGAAAGAAAAAAACATTGTTAGGAATTAACCAATTTCAGCAATAAAAAAAGCCCCACAAATACTTGCGAGGCCTTTTAACTTTAAAACAATTATTATCTGTTCTATGAAGCTGCTTTTAGCGCATTCATAGTAGATTTATTTAATTTTTCCTCGGCATATTCGCGAGTAAGTGTAAATTCAGTCACATCACTTTCAGGAAGATCGAACATCGCATCGGTTAAGATCGCCTCACAAAGCGAACGCAACCCACGCGCACCAAGCTTGTACTCTACCGCTTTTTCTACGATAAAATCTAAAGCTTCATCTGTAGCTGTAAATTCGATTTCATCCATTTCAAACAGTTTTGTATACTGCTTGATGATCGCATTTTTAGGCTCGGTTAAAATAGAACGAAGTGTTTCCTGATCTAGCGGATTCATATAAGTTAAAGCCGGTAAACGACCAATAATTTCAGGAATAAGTCCAAAATCCTTTAAATCCTTAGGAATGATATATTTTAAAAGATTTGTTCTTTCAATATTATCATCACTTTTAGACGCACTAAATCCTACCGCCTGCATATTTAAACGCTTGCTGATATTTTTCTCGATACCATCAAAAGCTCCACCGGCGATAAACAGAATATTTTCAGTATCTACTTCGATAAATTTTTGATCGGGATGCTTTCTTCCTCCTTTTGGCGGAACATTAACTGTAGTTCCTTCAAGAAGTTTTAATAATGCCTGCTGAACACCTTCTCCAGAAACATCTCTGGTAATTGAAGGATTATCACTTTTACGAGCGATCTTATCAATCTCGTCGATAAATACAATCCCGCGTTGAGCTTTCTCTACATTATAATCTGCCGCCTGAAGTAAACGTGTAAGAATTCCTTCTACATCTTCACCCACATAACCAGCTTCAGTTAATACCGTTGCATCTACGATTGCTAAAGGCACATTAAGCATTTTTGCAATGGTTTTTGCCATTAAAGTTTTACCGGTACCAGTTTCACCAACCATAACGATATTACTTTTCTGGATCTCGATATCATCATCGCTATCTGGCTGCAATAAACGTTTGTAGTGGTTATAAACAGCAACAGACATTACTTTTTTTGTAGCTTCCTGCCCAATTATATATTCATCTAAGAATGCCTTGATCGATTTAGGCTTACTCAGCATCAATTCTGAAGATAATTCGTTTGCCTCTCCCTGCCTGGATTCTTCAAGAACAATTCCATGAGCCTGCTCGATACATCGATCACAAATGTGTGCATCTAAACCTGCAATCAAAAGATTGGTTTCAGGCTTTTTTCTTCCGCAGAAGGAGCATTCTAATTCTTCTTTCGCCATCTTATTATATTTCCTGTTCAATTTCAAGATAATAAATCCTGAAATTCTCTTCTAATTCTGTCTAATCTTGATTCTTACTTTTCTCTGGTAAGAATCTCGTCTATCATTCCGTATTCTTTAGCTCTATCAGCTTTCATCCAGTAATCACGATCACTGTCTTCGTAAACTTTTTCGTAAGATTGCCCAGAATGTTTAGAAATGATATTGTACAATTCTTCTTTTAAAGTAAGGATTTCTCTAGCTGTGATTTCGATATCACTTGCCTGCCCCTGTGCTCCACCAAGTGGTTGGTGAATCATCACTCTTGAATGTGGCAAACCGCTTCTTTTTCCTTTCTCTCCTGCACAAAGTAACACTGCTCCCATAGAAGCCGCCATACCTGTACAAATTGTAGCTACATCTGGCTTAATAAACTGCATGGTATCATAAATACCTAAACCAGCATAAACACTACCTCCAGGAGAGTTTATATAAATTTGAATATCTTTTGAAGAATCTGTACTTTCTAAAAACAACAATTGCGCCTGGATAATATTAGCTACCTGATCGTTAATGGCAGTACCCATAAAGATAATCCTGTCCATCATTAATCTAGAGAATACATCCATAGCTACAGCATTCATCTGGCGCTCTTCAATAATGTTAGGAGTCATCCCAACAGGTGCCATACTGCTTACTATTTTGTTATAATAATTGCTGTTTATCCCGTGGTGTTTAGTTGCGTACTTTTCGAATTCTTTTCCGTAGTCCATCAATTTTTCTTTTTAATTACACAAGTAATCTATAGAGCCAAAAAAGGCGTTATACCGTTATGGTTAACGCCTTAAAGATAGGTATAAATTATAAAAAAGGCTTACTCGATAATCGAGATTTGTTTATTTGGAGGCCTTAGCCAAAAGCAAAATTATTCTGCTGAATTACCAGCAGTTTTTTTACTCATAAATTTCTTTTACAAACTCATCGTAAGTAACTTCCTTTTCGTCAAATTTCATATTCTCTTTATAGAAATTTAACAATTTTTCGTTCACTAATTGCTCTGAAAGACGCTTTACTTCGTCTTGGTTAGATAAGATTCTTGCTGCGATATCGTCTAATTCTTTATCTGAAGGATCCATCTGACCAAACTGAGCCATTTGTTCTTTAATTTTATCTTTAGCGAAGTTTTTAAGGGTTTCGAAATCTACCTGAATGTCGTTATCCTTAACAATTTTTCCTTCGATTAACTGATAACGAAGTCCTTTTTCGCTGTTTTCGTATTCTTCAACTGCTTCTTCTTCAGTTAATGGTTTTTCACCTACAGTTCTAATCCATTTCTGAAGAAATTCTTTAGGAAGATCAAATTCAGTTTTTTCGATTAATGCTTCAGTCACATCATTCATTAACTGTTGATCGCTTTGCTGAACAAATTGTTTTTCAGCATCTTCTTTGATTTTCTCTTTAAGCTCAGTTACTGTTTTCACTTTACCTTCACCAAAAAGTTTATCAAATAATTCCTGATCTAAATCTGCAAGTTCTCTTTTGTTGATTTCTGAAATAGTAAATTCTACTTCGATATCAAGATCGTGAGCTTTATCATGCTCTACTTTTAAATGTTGGATTAAATCGTGATCATCTTCAAAAAGACTTTTTGTCTTCAAAGTAATGGTATCACCAACTTTAGATCCTACAAATTTATTAAGGTTTCTTTTTCCTTTAATCTTCTCTAGCTCGATTGAAGTTTCGTTCTCGATACCTTCTTCTTCATTCTTGAAAGTTCCGGCTACGATATCTCCTTCTTCAACTTCATCTTTAGAAACTAATTTACCGTATTGCTTTTGGATGTTTTCGATTTGTCTATCGATCATCGTATCATCAGCAACGATATTATATTTTGTTACAGGCTTTTCTAAATCAAGACTTACTTCAAATTCTGGAGCAAGACCAACTTCAAATTCAAAAGTGTAGTTATCTTCATTCCAGTCAAAATTTTCCTGCTCTTTAGGAATAGGATTTCCTAGAACGTCTAATTTTTCTTCAGTAAGATATTTATTAAGGTTTTCCTGTAGTAATTTATTTACCTCATCTACCAATACAGCCTGCCCGTATTGTTTTTTCACCATTCCCATAGGAACGTGACCTTTTCTAAAGCCAGGAACATTGGCATTTTTACGGTAATCCTTAAGGATTTTCTCTACTTTAGGAGCATAGTCGTCTTTTGCGATATCTACTTTTACTACCGCATTCAATTCATCAATATTCTCTCTGGTAATATTCATCTTGACTTATTATAAAAAATTGGTGTGCAAAATTAAGCTTTTTTCACTAGCCTGCAAAGTTTCAAATTATTGAATTTCAGTAAGCTTCTAATCCTTATCTAGAAGAGAATATAATATTGACTGAAATAGCGAAAAAAGTAAACTAAATATTATCGCCATAAACCAGCCATCTACACTAAAACCACTCACAAAGCCATCTGCTAAAAAGATAATTATAGCATTTATGATTAGTAAAAATAAGCCCAGAGTTATAATCGTTACCGGCAAAGTTAAGATCACCAATATTGGCTTAACGATAAGATTAAGGATTGCTAAAACTATGGCCACAATAAATGCTGAAAAATACCCATCTACCGCTACACCTGGCAAAAACTTAGCTAGACCTACCACTACTAGTGCAGATAAAAGGAGTTTTAATAAAAGTCTCATCTCTTTAAAGGTTTGATTGATACTTCAAAATTGCGAAAAAAAAAGTCGGCTAATTGCCGACTTTCCCTATTTTAATATAAGTTTATCATTACTGCACCTCATTACTCAACGTAATTGTACCGTATTGTCCTACATTCACTTTTGGAACAGTAGCACCATAAGTTGCGTTAATCTGGTCGATAATCTCGTTAGCCACGATCGCATAACCTCTTGGTGTTAAGTGCACCCCATCTAAAGAAAAAGCACCACCTGTTGCATAAGTTGCAGTAACAGTTCCTCCATCAAAAGATAAACCTCCATCTGCAACGCTATTTAATAATGCATTTGCATCTACCATAGCTAATCCATTCGCGTTAGCTACAGCAGATATAGTTTGATTGAAAGAAGCCGTAGCTGTTTGAATTTCTGAAATCTCTGTGCTATCTAAAACATCTGCATCATCTAAACCATTCACGCCTCCAAATAAGATGTTAGCCTGTTCCTGAGTAGGTGTTTCTCCAGCCATAAGTAAGCCTAAAACCTGCTGAACTTCAGCAGTTAAATTAACAGATCCATAACCACTAGCTAAAGCCGATTGATCTACCTGAAGTTGAATTAATTCATCTTCTGTCATCTGTCTAAATCCAAGCGGGTTAGCCTGAGTTACCGGCACATCGATTATAAATCTATTTGGACCTTCGTTAAATGTTATAGCGTATTGAGAAGCCAAGGCTACAGCTTGTTCCTGCGGAACTCCCTGCGCCATTAATCCACCGGCAAAAACCTGAGAAACAGCACTAAAATATGCGGTTAGATTCCCAGCGGTTTGCGCATCTAACACCAATGCATTATTAGGCACTGTATTGAAAAATGCTATTGAAGTTACATCTGGAATATTAATTAAAACTCCGCCTGCCCCATTAGCTGTTAAGGCCTGCACCATTTGTGAATATACCTGAGCAAAAACCTGTGGATCTGTAATATCGTTAGAACCATAAGTAGCAGGATTTAGATTTCCTGCCTGGTTTACCCCAACACCGCCAGAAGTCGCATAACCTAAAACATCGTTATTCCCAATCCATAAAGAGAAAAATGTAGGATCTTGCGCTAAAGCATCGGCCATCACACTAGTTTGTGGCGAAGATGCGAATCTCACAAAATATGGATTAGCCATCCCTGCCTGAACTCCTGCTAAATTACCATAACCTTCTGCTACTAAATGATAAGATTTAGCACCTGGAACTCCCATATTGCTAAAAGGTCCTTCTAAAATATTCGTAATATCTGTAGTTGCTGACATCCCGGTATAAATCGACGGACTATTATTTCCTGCCCCATCTGAAGCCAACACCAAACGGTTATTAAAACCCGGCAGTGGTTGCCCGCCAGCTAAAAGTCCGCCTGCATTATCATTCATATAAGGAATAGTAAACTCATCTGTTTCCTGAGTTAGAGCAAACTGCCCTGCTAAAATATTAGGATACGAATTTGTTTGCCCCGTAATGTATAATGCGTTATCTGCATATCCTGCTGTTAACGAATTTCCTAAGGCTACATAATGCGTAAAATCGGCTTCACCATTTTCATACACATCTCCCGTTTCATCTATAGGGTTATCTAAATCTGGCTCACAAGAAACTATTCCCAAAGCCAATAAGCCCACTGCTAAAAATCTATAGTTTTTCATCATTTCCTGTAAGTTTAAATTTTGAATGTCACACCAAGACCTGGCACAAACGCCACTGTTTTGTAAGTTCCTTCAAATGGTACATTTTGCCCATTCTCCATATAATAATCATAAGACTCGTTTACTTCTTTAAATCTATTATAAAGGAAAGAAGCATCTATGGATAATTTTTCAGTAATATTTACTGAAAGCCCTGCGGTAAAACCATGCGCATCGTTTCGTGGTGTTTCTGGAGCAAAATAACCAGATTGCACAGGAGATTCGTCAAAATAATACCCGGCACGAAGCGTAAACATTTCGTTGGCGATATACTGCGCACCAAATCTATATGTATTAGCGTCTTTGTAATTTCTTGGATTTTCTGAATCTGGAACTGCCGGATCCTGAAAATCGATATCTAAAGATTGATATACATCCCAAAAAGCACGATTATAATCAAAAGCAACTAACCACTTATCTGAAATCTCATAAGAAGCACCTATAGAAAGTTCTGCTGGCAAAGGCAATGACGCATCAAAACGAGTATCATTAAATGGAGTAAGTGGAGAATCTGGAACATTGCTAAAATCGGCATGCCCTTCTTCTGCTTCCACAATAATTTCTGAACGATAGTTTGCTCCTATCCTAAGTTTATCGGTAGGATTAAACATTGCTCCTAAAGACCATCCCCATGCATGCACTCCTGATGCATCTACAGTTACATTTGCCCTATTTCCATCGATATCGCTAAGAGTTCTGTTTAAATTTCTGTTGAAGTTTACGGCTCCATTTACATAAATAGGACCACCACCTACACTAAGTTTATCTGAAATTTTTACAGAAGCCAAAGCCTGAATATAAATCGCCTGAAGATCTATATTATTCACAAGATGAGAACCAGACCAATCTGTTGGCCACTCTACAGAACTACCGTAAGGCGTATAAGCCGCAAGCCCTAAGGTTAACCAATCTGAAGCTTTATAAGAAACATAGGCATAAAAAGGCGTTCCAACGGGACTATCTGTTCTTGCCATTTGCCCAAATTCTTCATTTTGCCACACCACGTCTGAGAATACCGCACTTGCACCAAAAGATACATTTATGCGATCTTCTAAATACACTAACCCAGCAGGGTTAAAAAAAGCCAACTCTGCATTATCAACTACAGCCACACCAGTATGCCCCATGGCCAGTCTTCGCTGTCCCTGAAGCCCTACTCTGTATCCCCCGGCATAAGTCATTGCAGCCGCCAACCCAAAAAGGGTTAGGAATAAAAGTTTCTTCATAATTTAAGTAGAATTAAGTTTGTTTCAGTATGTAAAAAATGCCTTGAAATAGACATAAAATACAAATACCGCAACAAAATAGGTAAAAATATTATGTATGCATAATATTTAACGTCGATTTTTAAAGAAATCGAATTACAGCATCGTAAAAATCTTTTTGATTTTCTGCATGAACCCAATGCCCCGCATTGCTAATCACTTCGATTTCAGCACCTGGAAAATGAGTTTGAAGTAGTTTCTCATCTTCAGGAAGTTTTATGTAGTTAGATTTTTCTCCTTTTATAAATAATGTCTCTCCATCATAGGTTTTGTCGTCATCTAAAGCTGCCCCAATATTGTCGATTTTCTCTTTGAATATTTTAAGGTTTACTTTTAAAACATACTTGTCTTTACCTTCACGATCTAGATTTTTAAGAAGAAAAAGCTGAGTTGGTTTATCTGGAACATATTCAGAAATAATTTTAGCAGCCTCCTGTCTTGAAGAAACATTAGACTCTTCTAACAAACTTAACCCTGCCAAAATATCCTGATGGTGTGGTTTATAATATTTAGGTGCAATATCTACGATTATTAACTTTTTAAGTAAATCTGGATATGTAGTTGCAAAAAGCATGGCCGTTTTACCGCCCATAGAATGCCCCATTAGCACAATTTCATCTAAATTATGCGTTTCGATATACTCTTTTAAGTCTTCTACCAATACTTCATAAGTAAAATCATCGCTATGCGGACTTTTACCATGATTTCTTTGATCTACAAGATGAACTTCGTATCCTTTTTCAGAAAACATCTTCCCTAAGGTCTTCCAGTTATCTCCCATTCCTAAAAATCCGTGTAAAATGATAAAAGGTTTTCCTTCTCCTATAATATTGGTATGTAACTTCATTGCAATTTTTTTAAAAAATAATAGTCCAAAAATGACCAATTTCGGCTTACTGTAATTTTTGTAAATATCTGGCGATTGTTTCTTCCAGGCCAAGATAGAGTGCTTCAGCGATTAAAGCATGCCCTATAGAAACTTCGTCTACAAATGGCACCTCATTTTTAAAGAATTCGATATTATCTAAAGACAGATCGTGCCCAGCGTTGATTCCCAAACCTAATTTATGGGCAAGCTTAGCGCATTCCGCATAAGGTTTTACTGCATTTTCTTTATCTCCGGCAGCAAATTGTTCTGCAAAACTTTCTGTATATAATTCGATACGATCTGTACCGGTTGCTGCAGCACCTTCGATCATTTTTTCGTCTGGATCTACGAAAATCGATGTTCTGATGCCATGTTTTTTAAATTCAGAAATTACTTCAACTAAAAATTCTTTATTTTTAATAGTATCCCAACCTGCATTACTGGTAATAGCATCTACCGCATCTGGCACCAAAGTTACCTGCGCAGGTTTTACTTCTAAGACAAGATTAATAAATTTTGCTACTGGATTTCCTTCAATATTAAATTCGGTCGTCAATACAGGTTTTAAATCTCTTGCATCCTGATATCTTATGTGTCTTTCGTCTGGACGGGGGTGAACCGTAATACCTTCAGCACCAAATTTCTCGATATCTAAAGCACATTTTACAACATTCGGGATGTTACCTCCTCTTGCATTTCTTAGCGTGGCGATTTTATTAATATTTACGCTTAATTTGGTCATATTATTTGATTTACCTGTAAAACTTTGGTTTCAAAATTGATATAAATTCTTAGGAATTTCTGCAATATTAAAGTAGATCTTTACGACAACTTCTAAAGCTTATCCTAAAACTTTCTGTTTTAACAAAAATACAAAGTTGAGGATGGCTTAATGAATATTATTTTAATTAATTTGCGTTAAACGACGCGTGGATTATGAATATGGAAGAATACATTTTAAATGATGTTGCTATTCGTCATTTTTCAGACAAGATTGGTGATTTACAGAATGATTTTAACCAACTTACCTATTCTCACTTACCGGTAGAGAACAATGGTATTTATATGGGATGCATTTCTGAAAATGATATTCGATGTTTTGATGCTGAAAAATCGATTGAAGATTACCAGTATGCCCTTGAAGGTTTTTTTGTTAGGGATACAGATTACTGGCTGGACATTTTAGAATCTTTCGCACAAAACAATTCTAATATTTTACCAGTGCTAGATAGCGAAAATGAATATTTAGGCTATGTAGAGCTAAATGAAATTATGGGAATTTTTAACGAAACTCCATTTTTAAATGAAGCAGGAAATATTATTGTTGTTGAAAAAGGCTTTAAAGATTACTCGTTAAGTGAAATTAGCCAGATTGTAGAATCCAGCAACGTACACTTACTTGGTTTATTTGTATCGAAGATCGAAAATGATCTTGCTCAAATCACCATAAAAATAAATCCTACCGGTATTAATGAAGTAATACAATCTTTAAGAAGGTACGGCTACAACATTATTTCACAACATCAGGAAGATGCTTTTAATAAAAACCTTCGTGATCGATCTAAGTATTTAGACAAATACCTTAATATTTAAAAGAATGTCTTTTTAAGACTTTCTATTTAGAACGTAATTTTAATTCTACACTCTATATAATAATTAAGCCTGAAGCAACCTGTCTTAATTAAAGAGTTAATTTTAATATAGATGAAAATAGGCATTTACGGCCAGTTTTATCACGAAAACGCCGGCACTTATATTAATCAGCTTCTAGAACTTCTTCAGCAGGAAAAAGTTGATGTAGTTATAGAGCGTAACTTTTTAGATCTTATAAATAAGAATAAAAGTGTTACCGGCGAATATAGCGATTACGAAACTTTTGATATTCTGGATAACACCTACGATCTTTTTTTTACCATAGGTGGTGATGGCACGATCCTAAAATCGATAAATTATATTAAGAATCTCGACATTCCTATTGTTGGAATAAATACCGGAAGACTTGGTTTTTTATCTACCATTCAAAAAGAACAAATAGGAGAAACCATTCATACCATTTTAAAAAAAGACTTCCATATTTCCAGAAGAACTGTTTTAAAGATTGAAACCAATCCAAAATTCGACGATGAAATTTTCGACAATGTTGCACTTAACGAAATAGCAGTAAGCCGAAAAAATACCACATCGATGATTACGGTAGACACCTGGCTAAACGACCAATATCTTACATCTTATTGGGCAGATGGTTTAATTATCGCCACACCTACAGGATCTACAGGCTATTCACTAAGCTGTGGCGGCCCGGTAATTACTCCAGATGCAGATTCAATTGTAATTACACCAATTGCACCACATAATTTAAATGCCAGACCTTTAATAATAAAAGACGACACAAAAATCACCCTAAAAGTTAGCGGTAGGGAAGATTCTCACCTTTTATCGATGGATTCTCGCCTGGCCAGTTTGCAGAACGACACTGAAATCATCGTCCAAAAAGCACCCTATACCATTAACCTGGTAGAGCTAAACGACAACAGCTTTCTTCAAACTTTACGAAAAAAGCTACTATGGGGAGAAGATAAACGTAACTAGACAATATTTTTTTGCAAAAACTGTTAATGTAATACTAATGAGCTCAAATTATTGCAGAGCAAACATAATTGTTATATTTGCAAACTTTTAAGAACCTATGCGGTATCTAATAGCTTTTGTTTTAATGTTGGTCACTTCGATTAATTTGCAATCTCAAACATATGAGGTCGGTGCCTTTTTAGGTGGCGCAAATTATATTGGGGATGTAGGAAATACATTCTACATTAACCCCAGTGGTCTTGCTGCAGGTGGAATTTTAAAATGGAACCGCAGCCCTCGCCATTCTTTTAGGTTTTCTTTAATAATGGGAAATATTGAAGCAGACGATGCAGAGAGTAACGATACGCGTAGGCAACAAAGAGGTTATTCCTTTAGTAACACGATCACAGAAGCCTCCCTGGGTTTAGAATTTAACTTTTGGGATTTCGATCTTCACAAAGGAACTCCGCAAAGTGCTCCTTATCTTTACACCGGCGTCACTTATTTTAGTGCAGACCATGTGATTTTGGATGGTTCACGAGGCGGCCCTTTAGTTAATGAAGGTACAAACTGGGAATTTGCTATTCCGATGGTAGTTGGTTACAAAACAACGCTTAGCCAACATTTGGTGGGCGCTATAGAAATTGGAGCCAGATACACATTTACCGATAATTTAGACGGAAGTAATCCCGAAGAATTACTGGATTCTCAAGATCCTATAATTACCTTTGGTAATCAAAACACTAACGACTGGTATGTATTTACCGGAATAACATTCACCGTAACATTTGGCAGAAAGCCATGTTACGCGAGCTTTTAGAAAATGAATTTTAAAGATAATCTCAACTTAACAAAATTACCTTCGCATATTGCCGTTATAATGGACGGTAATGGTCGTTGGGCAAAAAAGCAGGGCTTTTTAAGAGCCGTTGGCCATAATGAAGGTGTAAAATCTGTTAGAGATATTGTTGAAGGTAGTGCCGAGATTGGAATAAAATTTTTAACCCTGTACGCTTTTTCCACTGAAAATTGGAATCGCCCCAAACTAGAGGTTGATGCATTAATGAAGATTTTAGTTTCTTCCCTTAAAAAAGAGATTAAAACGCTTCAGGACAATAACATCAAACTCACCGCAATAGGTAATATTGAAAACCTGCCAAAAAAAGCAAAAAGAGAGCTTTTAGATGTTATCGATAAAACAAAAGATAATGCTAAAATGACCTTGATTTTGGCATTAAGCTATGGATCCAGAGAAGAAATAACCTCTGCTTTTAAAGCTTTAGCCAATAAAATAAAGGATGGAACGTTACAACCAGATGAAATTAATGATTCTTTGATATCTGAAAGTTTATACACCAAAGATGTACCAGATGTCGACTTGATGGTTAGAACAAGCGGAGAACAAAGAATTAGCAACTTTTTGCTTTGGCAAATGGCTTATGCCGAGTTGTATTTTACAAATATTTTATGGCCAGACTTTAGAAAAGAAAATCTTTATGAAGCCATTTACAATTATCAAAACAGAGAAAGAAGATTTGGAAAAACAAGTGAACAACTTAGTTAGTGCATTTATGACGAGAAGGATATTAGCATTCTTAATAATTTGTTTTACTCTTAGTATCTCTGCCAATGCGCAGGATCTTCCTATAGGAAATGGTAAAAAATACACTTTAGGCGAAATTAAAGTTACTGGTTCTACCCGATATAACGAAAGTACCGTAATTTCATTTACCCGTCTTAAAACAGGAGACGAGCTTTACATCCCAGGGCAGCGTTTAAGTAACGTTATTAAAAAACTTTGGGATCTTGATATGTTTAGCGATATCGAATTTTACATTACAAACGTAAAAGACGGCGTTGCAGATTTAGAACTGGTTATCACAGATATTCCAAAACTTTCTGAAGTTCGTATTCAGGGAATTAAAAAGAAAAGAGATAAAGAAGAACTTATTGATGAAAATAAGCTTAAAACCGGTGTAAACGTTACTGAAAACCTTATCACTAACACCAAAAACTACATCGAAAATAAATATAAAAAAGATGGTTATTTTAATGCAAAAGTAGCCATTAATACTATTGAAGTTAAAGACACTACAAACAACAACCTGGTAAATATGGTTGTTAATATTGATACCGGAGATAAAGTAAAAATTAAGGATATCGATATTATTGGTAACGATCAATTATCTGACGCCAAGCTTAAAAGAGCCATGAAAAATACCAAAGAAAAGCGAATTTATCGTTTTTGGAAGCGCTCTAAATTTAATCGTGAAGATTATCAAACCGATAAACAAAGTCTTGTAAATAAGCTTAAAGAAAATGGATTTAGAGATGCTCGAATCATTTCAGATAGTCTTGTAAAAATAGATGAGAATAATATCGCTTTAAATATTAATGTAGAAGAGGGCGATAAATACTACATCGGAAATATCGAGTTTGTTGGAAACACCGTTTATACCGATGAGTTTTTACATCGTGCTTTAGGAATTAAAAAAGGTGACACTTACAACGGCGTTCTAATGAACGAAAGAATTGAAGATGCTGAAGATCCTAACGCAACTAATATTTCTACTATCTATAGAAACAACGGATACCTTTTCTCTAGCTTTAACCTGGTAGAAACAAATGTTTATAACGACACCATTGATTTCGAACTTCGTATTACTGAAGGTAAAGAAGCCTATTTTGATGAAATTAGAGTTGTAGGAAATAACAAAACAAAAGATCACGTAATTTATAGAAACCTGCTAACTAAACCAGGACAAAAATACAACCAGCAGGATGTAGTTTCTACTGTACGAGAATTAGGTTCTTTAGGTTTCTTTGATGCAGAGCAGCTTAGTCCAGAATTTATTGATCCAGATCCACAAACAGGAACTTTATCTTTAGAATACAATGTGGTTGAAGCTGGTGCCAGCCAAATCGAACTACAAGGTGGTTACGGTGGTGGTGGCTTTATTGGTACACTGGGACTTTCGTTCAACAATTTCTCTATCGCAGGTATATTTGACAAGGAGGCATATAAACCGGTGCCAATGGGAGATGGGCAAAGACTATCTCTAAGAGCACAAGCCAGTACTTTTTACCAAACTTATAGTCTATCTTTTGTAGAACCATGGCTAGGTGGTAAAAAGCCGGTACAGCTTTCTACGTCGTTCTCTTACACAAGACAATTCTTATATAATTATTACGAAAGAGAAGCAGATAGAAGCCGTAGTTTCGATATTCTTGGGGTAAGTGTTGGATTTGGTAAACGTCTTACCGAGCCAGACCCTTACCTACAGATCTCGCATTCCATTGGTTTCCAACGTTACGACCTTAATAACTATAACACAGGATTATTTACCTATGGTGACGGTTTCTCTAACAACCTAACATACACACTTGGTATCACAAGAGATAACACAAGATATAACCCTATCTTCCCTGTTGGCGGATCTATATTTAGCATCACTGCTAAGTTTACACCTCCTTACTCTTTATGGAACGGTGTAGATTATAATGATCTAGAAAACCAAAGAGAATTCCAGTTAGAAGATGATAATGGAAATCTTATCGATAATAGCGGAAATAGAGTAACTCCTGCTAATGCTGTTGGAGACCAGTCTAAAATAGACCAGGAAAAATATAAGTGGTTAGAATTTTATAAAGTAAAATTCCAGGGAGACTGGTACACCACTCTTGCTAACTTTGGTGAGAACAAGAACCTTGTATTAAGAACAAATGTTGAATATGGTTTCTTAGGTGCTTACAACCATGATCGTGGTGTTCCTCCTTTCGAGCGTTTTTATCTTGGAGGTGACGGTCTAGGTTCTTATAGCCTTGATGGACGTGAAACTATTCGATTAAGAGGTTACCCTAACCAATCTTTAATTCCGTTAGATAGAACGTCTTTAAGTCAGGCTTCAGAAGAAGATGGTGCTACGATATATAACAAGTACTCTTTAGAGCTTCGTTTCCCTATTACTCTTAAACCATCGGCTTCGATTTACGCATTAACTTTCTTAGAAGGTGGTGCGTCTTACGATAACTTTAGAGATTTTAACCCATTCCAATTAAACCGTTCTGCGGGTGCTGGTCTTAGAATCTTTATGCCTGCATTTGGATTATTAGGAATAGATTTTGGTTATGGATTTGATCCTATTCCTGGGATGTCTGAAGCAAATGGATGGGAAACACATTTTATCATAGGACAACAATTTTAAAATGGCATGATATTTTCTATATTCGGGCGTATGAAAAAATTAAGTCTAATCCTTATAGCAATACTTTTACCACTGGCAACATTTGCACAGCGTGGTCTTAATATTGGTTATATCGATATGGATTATATTTTAGAAAACATCCCTGAATACAAAGAAGCTTCCACTCAATTAGACAATCGAGTACAGGAATGGAAAAACGAAATTGACGCAAAAAGACGTGAAATTTCTGAAATTAAGACCCAACTTGAAAATGAAAGAACTTTATTAACTAAAGAACTTTTAGAAGAAAGAGAAGAAGACATTCAATATTTACAAGATCAATTAACCGAGTATCAACAAAAAAGATTTGGCCCTGGCGGAGATTTTATTCTTCAGAAAAAACAATTAATAAAACCTATACAGGATCAAGTATTTACCGCAGTTCAGGAGATTGCTGACAGAAGAAATTTTGATTTTATTTTTGACCGGACTTCAGAAATTGGTATGATTTATGCCAAGTCCAATTATGACATGAGTGATCAGGTTTTAAGAATCATTACCAGAGCCGCTAATCGTGAGCAGATTGAAACCCGCCGCGACCGTGTAGAATTAGAGCAAGCTGAAAATAGAACAGTAGAGCAAGACTCGGTTGTACAGGCAAGAGCACAGGCGTCTGAAAATGCTAAAACCGAAAGAGAACTTTATATTGAACAAAGAAGAAGGGAAAGAGATTCTGTAAGAGAAGCTAAAAAAGCAGCTTTTCAAGCAAGAAGAGAAGAAATATTAAAAGAGCGCCAGGCAAGGACAGATAGCATAAATGCAGCTAGAGAAGCCGCGCAAAAGAGCAAGGATACAATCAATTAACAAATAATTACTTTAACACTTAATAATAATTAAAATGAAACAATTAAGAACATTTTTTATAGCCTTAGCATTAACCCTGGGAGCTACTGCATTTGTAAATGCTCAGGATTCTAAAGTTGCGCATATCGCAACTCAGGAGCTTATAGAGTCTATGCCTGCTTATAAGGATGCTATGACTCAGCTTGATAAGTTGAGAAATACTTATGATGCAGAAATCAAGGATATGATGAATGAAGCTCAAAAGACCCTACAACGTTACGAAGCAGAAGCAGAAACTGTAACTGAAGAAGAAAACCAAAAACGTTCTATGGAATTACAGAGTGCTGAGCAAAGAATCCGTGAGCGTAGCCAAAAAGCTTCTCAGGATCTTCAGAAAAAACAACAGGATCTTGTAAGACCTATTTTAGAAAAAGCACGTAACGCTATCCAAGATGTAGCAAGAGCTAAAGGATTTGATTATGTTTTAGATTCTACTACTGGTGCTGGTGTAATCATGGCAGATGGATATGATTTAATGCCAGATGTAAAAACTAAATTAGGAATCTAATCATTAGATTTCGATATATAAATTTTCACAAAAACTGCGCAGATATCTGCGCAGTTTTTATTTTTGATACCTATGATAAAAGATACTATTGGCATATTCGATTCTGGTATTGGTGGTACATCTATCTGGCGAGAAATCCACGAACTTCTACCATTTGAAAATACTACCTATTTAGCCGATAGTATTAACGCTCCTTACGGCATAAGAAGTAAACAAGAAATTATTGAACTTAGCCGAAAAAACACGATTAAACTTTTAGAATTAGGAGCTAAAATAATAGTGGTTGCCTGCAACACTGCTACCACGAATGCTATCGATGAGCTAAGAAGCGAATTTGATGTTCCTTTTATTGGCATAGAACCTGCCATAAAACCTGCAGCTTTAAAGTCGAAAACCAAAACAATTGGTATTCTTGCCACCAAAGGAACACTTAGCAGCGGTTTATTCACAAAAACTTCAGAATTGTACACCCAAGGATTAAAAGTTATTGAAGTTGAAGGAAACGGCCTGGTAGAACTTATTGAAGATGGTAAAATCTATTCTGAAGAAATGGACGTCTTATTAGACAAACTTCTTTTACCACTAAAAGAAAACCCAATAGATTATCTTGTTTTAGGCTGTAGCCACTACCCTTATTTAATTCCGAAGTTAAAAGAAAAATTTAGTCCAGATTTAAGCATAATCGATTCTGGAGAAGCTGTAGCCAGGCAAACTAAAACAATCTTAGAAAAAAAGGGCTTATTAAATATCGATTTTCGACAAAAAGGATCATGTATTTTTTATACCAATTACAATCCCTCAGTGCTCAACAAAATAATTAATCCCAAAAATAACGAATTTCAGGTTAAGCAATTAAACTTCTAATTAATTGCCGGGCAATGGCAATCGTAACGTTGCCTGCTTTCACCAAAATTATAACCCAAAGTAAGCTGATGAAAACCATTATTACTTAACACCATGGTGTTCATCTGGTAACTAAAAGTATAACCTATAATAAATTGCTTAAACTCTAAACCTAAGAATGGTGTGATATATCTCAGGTTTTGACGCTGTATTTCGTCTCCAGTTCTGGTATACTCTGCCCCATCAAAAGCCTGTCTATACGATAAACCAATCCATCCCTGCCCAATATCAAAATCTTTATAGGCCTTTATATTAGCATCGATAGTTGCCTGAGAATTTAGCTCTCTTAATTGAAATAAAAACGATGGTTCTAACCCCCAATCATTTCGATAAAAATCAAAAACATACCCAGCAGAGGCTAAATATTTTCTTTGATTACTTGGCACCGCATCTGAATAAAACAAATCCCTTTCAACAGAAATTATATTTTTCACCGCAACATGGGCATAAAAATCCATATAATAATAAGACATTCCCACATCCATATTTGCGAAAAAATCGGTCGCAATATCATTGTTACCTATAATAGGATCATAAACGGTAAATTCAGATTGATCTAAACGATGCTGAATAATACCACCGCTAATCCCAAAAGATAATTGATTAAGATTAACATTATCTCTAGAAAACATAAGGTGATAGGCAAATGTAGCATAAGCACCTAATTTAGAGAAATAGCCATTTTCGTCTCTAAAAAATATTGATCCCAAACCTATTTTATCACCTAATCTACCATTAACACTTAAAGTTTGTAAGTTAGGTGCGTCGTCTACGTCAAACCACTGCTGCCTGGCCGTAAGTCGAATCTGGTTATAGTTTGATGCACCTGCCATTGATGGATAAAGCAAATATAAATTATCCATTAAGTAATCTGAATATGTTGGGATAACCTCTTGTGCTTCTGCTCTTTTAGCGGTAGATAAAAAAAAGAGGCTAAAAATAAACAATATTAGGATTCGCTTAAGACGTTCAAGGCACATAAAATCAAAGTATAATTTTATCAATCTATAAATACTGGTTAATATAAGTCGGGTAAATATATACATAAGCTGACTTTTCTTTAGTATTTTTGCCGAAAATTTTAAGAAATGGAAAATTACACCATTAATATACAACACACTACACAACCCGGAATTGTTAAATTTGAAGCTAATAAATTCTTAACCAAACACGAGAATTTTGAGTTTAAAAACATCGACGAGGCAGCAAAATCGCCGATTGCACAACAACTTTTTTATCTTCCGTTTGTAAAAACAGTTTACATTTCTCAGAATTTTATCGCTATCGAAAAATATGATATCGTAGAATGGCCAGAAGTAGAAAATGAAGTTGCAGAGCAAATCGAGAATTACTTAAATAAAGGCGGAGTTGTAATTAAAACAGATGAGCAACAAAAAAACATTCCTGTTACTGTTTATGCTGAAAGTACTCCTAACCCTAAAGTAATGAAGTTTGTTTCTAACAGGAAACTTGTTCTTCATGCAGCCGAGTTTAAAAATATAGACGATGCTAAAGATTCTCCGTTAGCTCAAAAGTTATTTCATTTCCCTTTTGTAAAAGAAGTTTTTATCGACGAAAATTACGTGAGTGTAAATAAATACGACATGGCGCAATGGGAAGAAATCACCATGGAGCTTCGTGAATTTATTCGCACTTTTTTACAGGAAGGAAATTCAGTTTTAAATAATGATGCTGTAACCGGAACTGCCGGGCAGGAAAATGAGGCTGAAACTTCTAAAAGTGCCCCTAAACCTCAGCTTAATCTTGATGAGTTAGATGACACTTCACAACAGGTAGTTGCTATTTTAGAAGAATACATTAAACCAGCTGTGGCCAGTGATGGCGGTAATATTTTATTTGACTCTTATGACGAGGAAAGCAGAACTGTGAAAGTAATCTTACAAGGTGCTTGTAGCGGTTGCCCATCGTCTACAATGACATTAAAAAGCGGAATCGAAACCATGCTTAGAGATATGCTAAAAGGAAGAGTAGATTACGTAGAAGCAGTTAATGGATAATTATTGCTGAATATAAAAAATAAAAAAGCCGCTTCAAATGAAGCGGCTTTTTTATTTTTTATATCTAATTTTAGACGTTTTAGAACGTACTTTTTGCCTCACGATAAAACTCCTGAAACAACTGAAGTAAACTCATTGTAGAGGTAATAAGATCTCTTGTTTCTAACAACAATCCAAAATACAATTTTGTATTACGCGGACTCGTCTCTGAAGTTCTAATTCGGTTTATCTGTTTCTGAATTAAATCTGAAACATAATCCAGTAAATCCTGTTTATCTTTTAAGATTTGATCGATTTTAGCGAACTCGTGATTATTAAAAGCATGCTCTATATCATCAAAAAGCACCTGCATTCTTTCATCTACTTTTTTAAGATCACGAATCTGGTTAAACTTCAAATTCTTATGGTTGTTATGTACGTGATTGTAGCTATTACGAGTAATAAAAGCAATAGACTGCGTCATATCCTGAAGATAATCCAGAATCAAAATATAAAATTTACTGGCTTCTACAGAATCGTCATCCAAAGACTTAATAAAATAGAATATATTTCCTTTTAGTTCATCTACTTCTTCTTCCAGCTTACTAATGGCCTTATTATTCTTCTTTAGCTTGCCTAAATCATGATAACCTAGATTATCTACCGTTTTGGTGTACATCCTATTTATACCGTGAATTACACTAGAAATATTTTCTGAAGTTTCTGTAGTAATCTCATTAATGGTAATAATATCTGTACGGTTATAACGCTTATTTTTCTTCTCTTCTTTAGATTTTCTGCTGTGTATAATTCCGCTTCTTACCACTAAAACAATCGCCAAAATAATAAGCATCACTAAAGCAATAGTTCCGCCGTAATAAATAATACACGCAAAAAGAGCTGCTGCCGTAAAAGCAACCAATGCAGTTACAAACCATCCTCCAATTACATTCAATACTCCGGCTACACGATATACGGCACTTTCACGATCCCAAGCCCTATCTGCCAAAGACGAACCCATTGCAACCATAAAAGTTACATAAGTAGTAGATAAAGGAAGTTTTAAGTTTGTACCAATAGAAATTAAAATACTTGCCACTACAAGATTTACAGAAGCTCTAACCATATCAAAGGCAGGAGCATCTAGTCGTTTAGTACGAGAATTATTTTCTGGCTTTTCGAACTTTTTATCGATCTTATTTTTAACAGCTTTAGGTACAACGGTAGAAACAGCTCCACTAAAAATCACAGAATAACGAACGATACTTCTAGACAACCAGTTTGGCTCGAAACGCTCTACGCCATCTCCCTGTCTTGCCAGGTTTACACCTGTTTCTACAACAGATTTTGCTTTACTACTAAACCAAAGTGTTACTACCATAACACCACCGGCAATTATCAATAAAAATTCTGGCGTAGGTACACTTCCGCTTAAGCCGCTCATTAATAATTCAGATGGTAAAGTACCAGAAGACTGATAAGCTGCCTCCCATAAATTATAAGATTGCCATGCCGCAATAGGAACCCCAATAAAGTTCACAAGGTCGTTACCGGCAAAAGCTAATGCCAGGGCAAAAGTTCCTATTACAATAATTACTCTTAGAATATTCAGTTTAAAAATACTCATAAGTAACTGACTGATGATCGAGAATATCACGAAACCAATTAGCATGATTAAAATGGTATTCTCGTTTATAAAAGTTAAGGTATCTTCAGAAAGATAAGGAACACTTTTAAGACCTTTAATAAGTATAAAGTAAAGAATTGCAGTTAATGACAGACCTCCAAAGATCGCCCCAACATATTTCATCTTCTTCTCGAACTGAAAAGAAAAAATTAATCGCGAAATATACTGTACCAACAAACCAACAATAAAGGCTATAACCACCGCCATTAAAATACCTATAATAATCTCTGTTGCCTTACTGGTATTAATATAGCTGGCCAATTGGCCAAGATCATTCCCTTCTTTGTAAATTTTTATTACTGCGATACTTACTGCTGCTCCAAGAAGTTCAAAAACAATAGAAACAGTTGTAGAAGTAGGCAGACCTATGGAGTTAAAGAAATCTAGCAGTAACACATCGGTGATCATTACTGCCATAAATATGATCATAATCTCCTCGAAGTAAAATTGCTGCGGAAGAAATATCCCTTTACGAGCTACCTCCATCAAACCACTGGAAAAAATCGCTCCAATAGCCACACCAATACTGGCTACAATTAAGATGGTTCGCATAGAAACCGCCTTAGACCCGATAGCCGAATTCAAAAAGTTGATGGCATCATTACTTACTCCTACCACCAAATCTGTAATCGCAAGAGCCAAAAGGGCTACAAGCATTACAATATAAACATCTTCCATAAATCCAATATTTTCAACCAGCAAAAGTCTTTCTTTTTTTTGAATTTAAAAGCGGTCCAAGGTTATGAAAACTTTAAGTTATTTTGCGTCTAAAATCACAGTCTTCATGCTGATTTTGAGCAACAAATATACTAATCTTAAGTTTGGATTGTCTTTAAGTAGATAAACTTATCTACATATCATTGTTGTAAAACTTTTAAATTTGGCTAAGTTCTATTAAACACAGGTTATGAAAACTCCCAAATACACCAACGATCTTATTCACGAAAGTAGTCCTTATCTTTTACAGCACGCCCATAACCCGGTAGATTGGAAAGGCTGGAACAGCAATGTTTTGGATGAAGCAAAAAAGGCTAACAAACTCATTATTATTAGTGTTGGATATTCTGCATGCCACTGGTGCCACGTGATGGAACACGAAAGTTTTGAAGATACTGAAGTTGCCGACATTATGAATGCGCATTATATTTCGATAAAAGTAGATCGCGAAGAGCGCCCAGATATCGACCAAGTGTATATGCAGGCTGTGCAAATTATGACCGGTAGCGGCGGCTGGCCCATGAATATCGTAGCACTACCCGACGGGAGGCCGGTTTGGGGTGGCACTTATTTTAGAAAAGAACAATGGAAAAGTGCACTATTACAAATTCAGCAGATCTATAAAAAAGAGCCCTCCCAACTTACCAATTACGCTAATAAACTGGAAGAAGGTTTACAGCAACTAAATCTAATTGATATTAGTAATATTAAGCATGAATTTTCACAACAGAGGTTAACCGAATTTGTTGACATCTGGAAACCTTACCTAGACACAAAACTAGGCGGCACCAAAAATGCGCCAAAGTTTATGATGCCAACTAATTTAGAATTCCTGCTACGTTATGCTTATCAATTTAAAGATGAAGAATTGCAGGAATATGTACTTCATAGCTTAGATAAAATATCTTTTGGCGGCACTTTTGATCATATCGATGGCGGATTTTCAAGATATTCTGTAGATGATCGCTGGCATGTTCCGCATTTCGAAAAAATGCTTTACGATAATGCCCAATTACTAAGTGTATACAGCAAAGCCTATAAACTAACTCAGGATCCCTGGTATAAAGAAATTATAAAAAAGACCACCAATTTTATCGAATCTTATCTTACCGATGCTACCGGAGCATTTTATTCGGCTTTGGATGCCGATTCTGAAAATGAAAAAGGAATCAAAGAAGAAGGTGCTTTTTATACCTGGAAAAAACAGGAACTTCAGGAATTGTTAGAGTCAGAATTCGATATTTTTTCGGCTTATTTTAATATCAATGAAAAAGGCTACTGGGAGAACGGAAATTATATTCTCTACAAAACTGAAAAGGACAATATTTTTGCTGAAAATCATCAATTATCGATAGAACAACTTCAGCAGAAAAAAGAAAAATGGACTAAAGTTCTTTCTGAAGCTAAAAAACCACGAAAAAAACCAGGTTTAGACGATAAAACACTTACTTCCTGGAATGCACTTACAATTACTGGTTTTACTGAAGCTTATTCAGCTACAGGAAATTCGGATTACCTTGTAACCGCGCTGAAAAATGCTGAATTTATTATCGAAAATCAGCTAAAATCAGATCATAGTCTTTTCCATTCTTACAAAAACGGAAAAAGTAAAATTAATGGCTATCTTGAAGATTATGCGTTTACCATCGAAGCATTGTTAAAACTATACGAGGTCACTTTCGATAAAAAATGGATCGATTTTTCAAACAATCTTAGCCAATATTGTTTTGAAAATTTTTACAACCAGGAAAACCATCTCTTCAATTTCACCTCTAAAAACGACGATGCTTTAATTAGCAATCCTGTAGAATTTACCGATAATGTGATCCCTGCATCAAATTCAGCAATGGCAAATAATTTATTTAGATTGGGAAGTTTAACCGGAAATGCTGAATATTTAGAAACTTCAGAAAAAATGCTTCAGGCGATTGCGGGAAAAATCGAATCTTATCCTATGGGTTATTCCAATTGGCTTCATTTATATATAAACTTCAGCAATCCATTTTATGAATTGGCGATTTTGGGAGAAAATGCAGAAATTGAGCAGATAGAAATTCAGAAAAAATATCTTCCAAATCTTATAATTTCAGGTAGTAAAAACAAAAGCGAATTAGCAATTCTTAAAGATCGTTATGTAGAAAAGAAAACGCTCTTTTATTTATGCGAGCAGGGAAAATGCCAACTTCCTGAAGAAAAATTAACGCCTGTTTTAAATAATATCAGCCTTGTTTAACAAAACTTAAACGAGAATTACTCGCATTTAGCCCAAAAAAATGTTCTCTTTGTAGTAAAACTACTTGTTACTATGGATAAATTAAATGACTTTTCTGAATTAGCACAGGAATATGCTAAAAAACTTATTGACTTTTTACCGGACTTAATTGCTGCAATTTTAATCCTAATTGTAGGATTTTGGATTGCTAAACGCGTGGTAAAATTAATGCAAAAGGCACTTGATAAAAAGGATTATGACGTTGCCTTAAAAGGATTTTTAACCACACTGGTAAGTTGGGCCTTAAAAATATTGGTCATTATTGTTGCCATAGATCAGGTGGGTATAGAAACCACATCTATAGTAGCGATTCTTGGTGCTGCTGGTTTAGCGATAGGTTTAGCTTTACAAGGATCACTTGCCAATTTTGCCGGTGGTGTTTTAATTATAGTTTTAAAACCATTTAAAATTGGCGATTGGATTGAGGCACAAGGTGTTTCTGGTAGTGTGAAAAGTGTGAGTTTATTTTATACTAAACTTGATACGTTTGGTAACCAGGAAGCAGTAATTCCTAACGGAAGCTTAGCGAACGACAATATTGTAAACTATACTGTAAACGGTGTGCGTCGTGAGAATATGACCTTTGGAATTTCTTATGACGATGATATCAAGAAAGCAAAAGAAGTTCTTATGAATCTTGTAAAAGAGCAGGAAGGCATTGAAGCAGAGCCAGCACCACAGGTACTTGTAGGAGAACTAGGTGATAACTCGGTTAACTTTTATGTAAGATATTTTGCTAAAAATCCTGTATTCTGGGATATCCACTGGTATATGCTAGAAGAAGGAAAAATAAGATTGGAAGAAGCTGGAATGACGATTCCTTACCCACAACGTGATGTTTATCTTTACGATCAAACTAAAATGAGCGGTACAGTTTTAAAAGAATCTAAAAAAGACAGCTCAGATAAAACTGAATAAACTAGCTTGGATAAGCCTTGGAGCATTACACCCTTTGGCGTTGCCAATAAAAAAGCAGGCGATTAGCCTGCTACAAAATCCTTTAAATAATAAGGTTCAAAATAAGCGACATCCTCTATGTCGCTTATTTTGTATTTATCATAAGCTATGCTACACATTTCTTTCGCTGAAGGTAATCGATCTTCTATAAACTCGGCATTTGGATGCTCACAGATTTCTCTGAATTTTGCTACGCCATTTCCTATAAAATAAACCTTCCCTTTTGCTAATTCTTCCTGAAAACTTTCTTCTGAAAGCACCTCAGCTTTTGTATCTCTTATTTGATTAAATGCTGAATCGAATACCGCAGAATATACTTCCATTCTTCGGGCATCGAGCATTGGGATAATTTGCTCTCCTTCCTTTGGATCTATCTGTTTTGCCAAAGCACTTAATGTTGGCACTGAAATAAGCGGAATATCCTGAGCAAAACACAATCCTTTTACTGCAGAAACTCCAATTCTTAATCCTGTATAAGACCCAGGGCCTTTGCTTATTGCAACCGCATCAAGATTATTGATCTTAAGATCATTTTCTTTTAAAATCTCATCGATAAAAACATGAAGCTTCTCTGCATGAGAATAGCCTTTGCTATTATCTTCTTTTAATGCAATTACATTAGCATCTTCACATAAAGCAACCGAGCAATTGGTGGTTGCTGTTTCCAAACAAAGAATTACAGCCAAAATTATCTAATTTTAAACTCTATCCTTCGCTGTTGACGCTTCCTGCAACCTCAACCTTATCTCCAGATTTTAGAGTTTTAGTTACTACATTATAAGGCCCGGTAATTACAGTTTCTCCTTCCTCTAGACCTTCTGTGATCTGGATATTAGTATCATCCTGAATACCGGTTTTTACAACACGCAATTTAGCTTCTTCCCCGTTCTTAACAAAGACACATTCAAAAAGTTTAGAAGGATCTGTTTCTACATTAGCAGGTGCCATAGCTCCCATGGCTACTGAGGATGTATCTGCTTTTACCACGATAGCACTAATTGGTACACCAATAACTTTGCTTCTTTTGTTTGTGATAATATCTACAGTAGCCGTCATTCCTGGTCTAAACGGAGAATAATTCTCTGGTTTTCCTTCTAAAAGATCTTTATAAGAATCTTCTAAGATTCTAACTTTCACCTTGAAGTTTGTTACCTGATCTGTAGTTAATTCACTATCGGCAGAGTTAGAAATTTCGGTTACTACGCCTTTAAATTCTTTTCTTAGATAAGCATCTACCTCAACGATTGTAGAATCTCCAACTTCAACTTTTACAATATCATTTTCATTTACATCTACCTCAACTTCCATATTAGAAAGATTGGCTACACGTAAAATCTCTGTACCTGCCATTTGTTGCGTACCTACAACACGCTCCCCTAATTCAGCGTCTAGTTTAGAAATAGTTCCGCTCATTGGTGCATAGATATTGGTTCTACCTAAGTTATCCTGAGATTCGGTTACCGTTGCCGCTGCACTTTGCATGCTGTAATAAGCAGATTCTTTGTTTGCTTCTGCAACTTCGTAGCTAGAAACGATTCCGTCCCACTCTGCTTTAGAAATTACTCCTTTTTCAAAAAGTGTTTTATTACGCTCGTAATCTGCTTTTGCCTGCTTTAAACTTGCCTGAGATTGCGCATAATTAGCACGAGCATTCTCCATACTTGCTTGTGAACGTTGCAAATTAGATTGATAGATATCTGGGTTGATTTTCACTAAAAGATCACCTTTCTCTACTGTTTGCCCTTCAGCAATAGGAAGTTCGATAATCTCTCCTGAAACTTCAGAAGATAACTTTACTTCTACCTCTGGCTGAATTTTACCAGTTGCAGAAACGGTTTCTACAATATCCAACGGCTTAATTTCAGCAATTTCAACCTGCTTAAAATTACCGCTTTTACCAAACATTCCAGATTTCTTACCTACTACTAAAAGCACTATTAAAACAAGTACTACTCCAAGAATGATAAAAAGAGTTTTCTTTTTCATTTATAAAATTTTTAAAACGCAATCATTTCTATACACCGAATTATTATTTCGGCTTTATTTATTTAAAACAGCTAATGCTATTTTTAAAATCTCAAGTTAGCAACCGGAACACCAAAATAAAGTTCCAGTACTTTTAATTTAAAGATATAATCATACTTAGTACGTACTACCTCTCTTTCAGCATTTTCGTAACGTAATTTAGACTGACTAAAATCGAAAGCATTGGTTAAACCAACATCAAAACGCTCTGTTGCATACTCGTAAGCTTTCTCCTGCGATTCTGCCGCAACCAAGGCTGCTTCGTAAGCTTCAAAAGCACCTGTAGCATCTACATAAGCCTGATACACATTTGCTTCTAAATCTAATTCTGCCTGCTCTAGTTGATATTCTGCTCTACGCGCATTTACCTTACTTCTTTTTACCTGATTTCTGGTAGCAAAACCATTAAATACAGGAACGCTTAACTGAAACCCATAAGAAATACCATCATTTAACCATAATTGATCGATAAAAGGTCTTGGTGGTAACGAAATAGGTACTGCAGGATTAGAGGATTCGGTTACTACTGTTTCTCCTGTAGATTGCACATAACCAATTTCTGTAATTGTAGTTCCGGGAGGATTGATATAATCGATCCTGTTAGCACCTGTTTCCCTTGTGTTATAGTTTACAAACGCACCTAAAGTTGGCATATAAGCACCACGAGCAATACTTACATTTTGCTCTGCGATTTCTTTGTTAGCTTCAGCAATTCTAATTTCTGAACGCTCTTCTTTGGCTCTTTCAATAATATCGTAAACTGAATTATCTAAAATCTCTGTTCCGAATATATCATAATCGTCTTCTACAATATCGAAGTTTTCGTAATCCTTAATCAATAAAGTTTGTGCTAAACTGATAAGTGAAATCCTGATATTATTTTGCGCAATAATTATTCGTTGTCTTTCATCTGCATTGGTAGCCTGAATCTCTAAAAGATCACCTTTTGGCAATGAACCTGCATCCACTAATTGTTGCGTGCGGTCCATTTGCTCTATGGTTACATCGTTTTGCGATTTTAAAACTTCTAGCTCCTGTTTCGCAAAAAGCACTTGTAAATAAGAATTTGCCACAGCAAGCGTAATGTCGTCTTCCATCTTATCTAAAGAGTACTGCGCTGCAAGCTTAGACATTTTTGCTTGTTGTAGTTGCTTGTAATTTCTTAATCCGTCAAATAAAGTTACACTGGCAGTAACTCCCGCAGAGAAGTTTCTTGTAGTTTGATTTTGAAGTACACCGGTAGTAACATTTTGAGTTAAACCAGTGTTCCAGGAATTGCTGGCATTACCATTTATTCCCGGTAAAAGATTACCAATTGCATCTTTCTTATCAATCTCGGCTGCCTCTACATCAAGTTCAGATTGTTTAACAGAGATGTTATGCTCTAAGGCATACTCCACACATTCCTGCAAAGTCCATTTTTTCTCCTGTGCGTTGGCGATGAACCCAACTAAAAGTAAAATGGTAAAAAAGCTAAATTTCTTCATAATGTATATTGTAATGGATATGTCTAACAAAAAGTTGAGTTGTTACAAAAACTGTAAAAAATTAATTTGCAGCATAATTTTGAGCTGGTTTTAGCTGATTCCACACCTTAATTTTATCGTCTTTAGCGATGCCTTTTTTGATTTCTACATGAATCCCATCGCTCACCCCCAACTCTACATCTCTACGCTCAAATTGTTGATCTGCAGTCTCTATTTCTACGAAAGGCTGCTGCGTATCGCTGTCAAATTGCACTAAAGCTTCTTTGATTGACAACACATCTTCAGCCTTTGCCAAAATGATCGAAGCATTTGCACTAAGTCCCGCTCTTATAAAAGTAGCTTCTGCTTTATCTAAAGTCCCCTTTATTTCAAACTGAATCGCTCCGTTTTCTTCAACACCTTTTGGTGCGATATAATCTAGAACCGCATCAAATGTTTTATTCTCGATGGCACCAACAGTTACTTCAAGCGGTAAACCCTCTTTAATTTTACCAACCTCACTTTCGTCTACTTTTCCTTCAAAAATCATCTTATCTACATCGGCAAGAGTAGCTAGCGTAGTTCCGTCGTTAAAGTTATTGGATTCGATCACCTGGTTTCCGGTTTTCACAGGAACGTCTAACACCATCCCGGTTACAGTACTTCTTATTAATGTGTTCGCCGCACTACCAATACCGCTTGTTGTACCGGTTTTAACGATCTCAAAATTTTGCTGTGCAGATTTATAATTTTGCTCAGCTCTTTGATAGGCAACTTCAGCATTATCATAATCGTTAGCCGAAATCACACCTTTATCGAATAATGATTTTTGGCGATCGAATATTTTTTTTTGATTATCTAAATTGATCTTAGCCGTAGCCACAGCATCTTTCGCACTTTGCAAAGAAGTAACATTTGGGATCACTCGAATCCTTGCGATTAGATCACCTGCTTCTACAGATTCTCCCGCTTCAACATAAATTTCATCTATAATTCCGCTAATATTAGGTTTAATTAAGATCTCTTCTAGCGGAACGATATTTCCGGTGGCTACTGTATTTTTAGTAATGGTTTGTACAGAAGGCTGTTCGGCTTGATAAACCACAGGATCTTGCTGTCCTTTTTGAAAGTAATAATACAGCGAACCCAAAAAGCCAATAAAGATTACGGCTAAAATAACGATGGTAACTGTTCTTTTCATTTTTCGATTGTGTTTATTCTATGTTCTAAAATTGTTATTCTGTTCTTAAAGCGTCTACAGGTTTAATTTTTATTGCATTTTGCGCCGGAATTAATCCTGCCAGTAATCCTGAAATTACAAGGATAGCTAAGGCAATTAATACCACCCCGATATTTACTGTTGGATTTAGAAACATCATTTCTGAAGTATCCATTCCATCTAATAATGTATTGATCACATAGATTACAAGCGTTGAAAGAATAATTCCTGCCATCCCGGAAACAATAGTTAAAAAGATCGATTCTAATAAAATTTGACCACGTATGCTCCAGGGGCTTGCTCCTAAAGCACGACGAACACCTATTTCATTTGTTCTTTCTTTCACTACAATGAGCATAATATTACTAATTCCAATAATTCCTGAAAGCAATACCAGCGTACCAACAAAATAGGCCACTAAGCGTAGCGCTATAAACAAACCGTTAATTCGGCTATATTCTTCGTAAAGATCAAAATTTCCAACTGCACGATCATCTTCTGGATGAATGCTATGCCTGGTTTTTATAACATCAAAAACGCTATTTTTAAGCTCGGTTATAGAATGATCATCGTTTGCAGTGATCGCCATCCATCCTACTACATCTCCCATATTAAAAGCTTGTGAGTATGCAGTAAAAGGCACAAATATTTCTTTTTGCTGTTCTTCTACATTTCCGCCACTTCCTTTTTTCTTATAGGTTCCCACAACCATAAAATTAACACCATTAATCTTGATATAAGTTCCCAAAACCTCTTCATCTATCTCATACAATCCAGCTTTTACACCTTCCCCGATAATAGCTACTTTTCGCTTTTGCTCGATATCTGAATAGTTGATAAACCTACCAGAAGTAATATCCATAGGTTGTTGCCGTATAATTTCAGGATAATCTCCATACACATTATAAGCACCACTATTTAAACCTCTAACCACATTATTAGCTCCGCCAAAACCACCAAGTTGATTTCTTGGCGAAACAATTTCCAGGCCGGGAACAGTTTCTTTTATGGCTTCTACATCTCCTAATTTGAAATTATAATTTCTTCCCTTTGGCAAACCTTTATAAGATTTAGAAATGGTCTGCGACCACATAAACATAGAATTAGTAGCCATTCCACTAAAGCCTTGCTTAACTCCGTTTTCAAGTCCTTTTCCTGCAGCTAATAGAATAACCAGGATAAAAACACCCCATAAAACCCCAAAAGCAGTAAGCAGTGTTCTAAACCAATTTGCGGTTAGGGCTTCTATAATTTCGTCCCAGCGATCTCTACTAAACATGATTTATTGTTTTTACTCGTCTCTTAATGCTATAATTGGTTTAATTCTTGCTGCCCGATATGCAGGGAAAAATCCAGCCACCGCACCGGCAACTATTAAAATAACTACAGTAGATAGAGCGACATTAAAATTCACCGTAGGATTATAAATAAAATCGGTTTGAATCATTGGACCAACAAAATCCAAAAGCACTAATCCCATTATCAATCCTGTTAAACCTGCAAAAGAAGTCACGAATATCGATTCGTGCAGCACCATCCCAATTATGGAAAGTGGTTGTGCACCCAATGCTTTTCTAACGCCAATTTCCCGGGTACGCTCTTTTACAATAATCAGCATAATATTACTTACCCCTACAACACCAGCGATGATCGTACAAATCCCAACTCCCCAAAAGAACATTTTTATCATCCCTATAAGATCGTAGAATCGCTTGGTATTTTCAAGCATATTATTAATATAAATGGCGCTATTATCACTTGGTGCTATGGTATGTTTACCTTTTAGATAAGTTTCAAGTTTACTGGTAAAGTTATTAGAAGCTGCTAGTGCTTCCTCGTATGTCTCTTTGGCTTTAAGCGTATAACTAAGCGAATTAATATCGTTCCCACCACTAAAAACTTTTTGAGCTGTGGTAATTGGCACAAAAACACGACTTTCTTCACGCTCTCCTCCCGGATCTGTATAAACACCAACCACTTTAAATTTTATTCCCGAAATCTCTACATATTTACCAAGCACATCATTAGAATCTTTAAACAAATCCATCTTAACGCGATTTCCAAGCACTACAATTTTAGTAGATTCTTCAACGTCTCTATTATTTAGAAATCGGCCAGAAACCATACTACTATTTTCTAAGAATTGATAATCTGGATAGACACCTTCTACCCTATAAGAACCAGATTCATTTTCAAAAGTGACCATGCCACCAAAAATTCTAAATACTGCAGATTTAAATTCTAATTCCGATTTATTTTCTGCGGAAGTATACTCAAAATCGTCGTTTTTCAACTGAATTCTACGACCAGGGTTTAAGCCTTTATATTCTTTAGTTGTTACTCCAGGATACACAAAAATGGCATTTGCAGCATCACCCTGAAACTCTCTTTCTATCCCATTCTTCATTCCCTCGCCAATACCAAGTAGGATAACCAGGATAAAAATACCGGAGGCCACTGAAAGCCCCGTTAAAAATGTACGCAGTTTATTTTTGCTGATAGTTTCAAAAATTTCCTGCCAACGTTCAAGATCAAACATTTTGTAAAGCTCTTACCTGATTAACTTTAGTATCGTCGATAATTAAACCGTCTTTCAGGTTTACGATTCGTTTGGTCATTTGCGCAATATCTGGCTCGTGGGTAACGATAAGAATGGTTCTTCCTTCATCATTAATTTGTTGGATTAGATCCATAACCTCGTAAGAAGTTTTTGTATCTAAAGCTCCAGTTGGCTCATCGGCAAGTAGTACTTTTGGATCTGATGCTAAAGCGCGAGCAATAGCTACACGTTGCTTTTGGCCTCCAGAAAGTTGATTTGGCAAATGATCCATCCATTGTGCAAGGCCAACTTTTTCTAAATAAGCTTCAGCTCTATCCATACGCTCACTGCGCTTCATCCCCTGATAATAAAGAGGCAAAGCAACATTATCGAGCGCACTTTTATAATTAATAAGATTGAATGACTGAAATATAAAACCTAGGAATTTGTTACGGTAGCGCGCAGCAATCTTTTCATTTAGATTTTTAATTGCTACACCATCAAGCGTGTAAGAACCAGTATCAGCTTCATCTAACATTCCTAAAATATTAAGAAGTGTAGATTTCCCTGATCCTGAAGACCCCATTATAGAGACAAGTTCACCTTCAGCAACATTAAAGTTTATTCCTTTTAAGACATGAAGAGAATTATTCCCGGTTTTGTAAGATTTGTGTAAATCTTTAATTGTGATCATAACATTTTGACTGATGGTTAAAAGCAGGTAATCTGCTTATATCCATAAGACTATAAAATGTCAAAATTGTTACAGAAAATTTAAAAATTTCTTAAATATAGCTATTTAAGCTTCGTATTTTTTCTTTCGGTAAGAACGGTAAATATAATATCCAAGACCACCTACAAGTAGATAAGGAAAAACCATTAAATAAAGTATCCCATCATTAATTCCTTCCGCAGCATTTTGAGAAGATTCACTTTCTAACACAGCTCTACACATGGCACATTGCGCCTCTGCAAACATTGGTAAAAAAAGTAACACCAAAACAACGAATATCGTCTTTGTATTAAAAATCTTCTTCATTTTCATTCAATTTTAATAATATGGATACATAAAAATGTACACCAAAACACCTGTTATCGCCACATATAACCAGATAGGGAACGTCCATCTTGCTATTTTAGCATGCTTTACATATTCTCCTGTTAAACCACGGTACATTGTAAATAAAACTAACGGAATAATGATCGCTGATAGCGCTATGTGTGAAATTAAAATGAAAAAATACATATACCTAAGCAATCCTTCGCCTTCATAATGAACCGGGGCATTACTTATTTTAGAAATAACATAACTCACTAAGAAAACAGCAGATAAGGCAAAAGCTGTAATCATTACATTTCTGTGTAATTTATATTCCTTTATTTTCATAAAGAAATACCCCATTAAAAGCAGTACGGCTGTAGAACCATTAAGTACCGCATGAAATAATGGAAATGTACCAGATTTGGCACCCAAAAGATTATATCGCTCTGGCAAATTCATTAAAATTAATACCACAATCGGCACCAGTATCGATAGTGCAATAATCACCGGAATGGCGATTTTATCTAATTTTGTTAATGTTTTTTTCACAACAACGTCTTAATATCCTCAATTAACATATCGATTTGAGGCTCTTCTTCACCATCTAAAACCGATTTATTTCTCTTCACAAATCCTCTATAATAAATCAAAGGATTACCAAATTTATCTTTTCTTGAGCGAATATATCCATCCTTATCAATTAAAGCAAACATTCCTGAATGCACAAAACCTCCCTGAACATCTGGATCTTCGCCAGCATAAGTTTGAAAACCTGCATTAGCAAGCTCATAAATCTTATCTTTTTCTCCAGTTAATAAGTGCCAGTTGGGATTGGTTATTCCGTAGTGATCTGCATATTCTGCAAGCACCTCAGGTGTATCATGCTCTGGATCTATAGAAAAAGAAGCCACGCCAAAATCATCCTGAAATTCTTTTAATTCGTCCTGAACCTCCACAAGATTCTCGCTCATTATAGGACAAATTGTTGGGCATGTAGTAAAAAAGAATTCTACAACATAAACTTTACCCAAATAATCCTTATTAGTAATGGTATCGCCGTGCTGATCTATAAATTCAAACTCTGGCGCTTTTCTTTTTTTACCGTTTAATTCTAAGTAACCAACTTCTGGAGATTCTTTTGCAGGTCTTTTAGAACCTTCTTTATTAAGACGATCACCTTCCACAACTTCTCCATTATTCATTCGATCTACAATCTTAGGCATCACTATAATCCCAAAAATTATAATGATAACAGCTAAACCTGCATATGAATACTTCTTTTTCATTACTATTGAAATTCTAAATTCTGTTTAATTATTTTTTCTGCCAGCGTTATTTTTCTTTAAAGCCAACCTATATTCAGCCAAAATCACCTTAACATCATCATTCATTTTATTGGTAAGTTCTGCTATATCGCGCGAATCATAACCAAACAAACTTCCTTCATCATCGTCATCTCTCCCTCTAAGATTTCTTGATTTATCAACAATAAAAACATACGGAGTATAACTTTCATCTGATAATTGATAAGGACTATTTAAACTTTTAAATACATTTTGAATCTCATTTGGCGATCCAAATACAAATTTCCATTCGTGAGCATTGGTAATTCCTTCAAACTCCTTTGCGAAATCAGCAGCGTTTTCTCTGGCGGTTTCAGGAAGTATTATTACAAATTGAAAATCATCGAATCCGTAATATTTTTCCAGGATTTTTTTATCAAGATTGAAGGTGTTCCCTTTAAGATTTTCAAGATTTTCACCGAAGAAAGCAATAACACTAATATGATCCTGAAGATAAACAGGTTCTTGGTCGTAACTGGAAAGGCTGGATATTTCAGTAACATCCTCAGTTAATATTGGTAGTCTGGCAAAATTATTTTTACCTGATGCAAAAAAAAGATAAGCAACAATTGGCAATGCAAAAAGTACTGTGAGTACAAAAAATTTCTTCATAACACCTATTCAGAAAAGGAGTACAAAAATAAAAAGACGGTTTAACAAAACCGCCTTTTCTTAATCTTTTAACTTTTGTAAGACTTAAAAATCCCAGGCGATATACCCGTTTTTATAAACCTCGTAAATATAATCTCCCTCTGTAAGTAAGATAAAGATTAAATAGATTGCCAAAAATACTCCAGACCATACAACGGCTCTACGAAGACCTTTGGTTTCGTGTTCCATGTGCATAAAAGCCCAGGCGATATAATATGCTTTATATAGTGTAAGGATAATAAATATCCAGTTTAGCAAGTGCATACCCACTATAGAAGTTTCAGTTAAAAAAGGAGGTCTAAAAATCCCTAATATCACTTCTACAATGGTTACTACTGAAAGAATCCCGAAAACCTGCCAGATTCTTTTTGTACTTGATTCGTGCTGATGTGCTGTACTATCGTGTGCCATAATTTCTTAGATTCAAAAAATTAAACAAGGTAAAAGAAAGTGAATACAAATACCCAAACTAAATCTACAAAGTGCCAGTATAAACCAACCTTCTCTACCATCTCATAGCTTCCTCTTCTCTCGTAAGTTCCTAAAATAACGTTGAAGAAAATAATGATATTAATCACTACTCCAGAAGCTACGTGAAAACCGTGGAAACCTGTAATAAAGAAAAAGAAATCTGCGAATAATGGTGGCCCATATTCATTCTCGGTTAAATTAGCTCCTTCTACAACTCCAACAGCATTATTATCTAACCAATTTTGTGATTCTGCTCTAGAAAGAACTGTTTTCTCTCCTTCTTCATTAAAATCTAAAGTTCTAATATAAAGATCGTCATTAGCAGCAAAACCTTCTTTGATACTTTCTAAAGTGAACTCTGAAACAGTAGATTCACTTTCAAACCAAAGACCTTTATTACTTTCGTGTGTAGCACGTTCGCTTTCGTGCATAACAGCTATATCTTCTAAAGCTACTCGATGACCTTCTCCATCCACAAATTGAAGAATTTTACCTCCTTTTGTTTTCAAAGCACCATATTCACCAGAAATAAAGTTACTCCACTCCCAAGCCTGAGAACCTAAGAAAATTAGCCCCCCTATAATAGTTAAGAACATATAGGTGGTTACTTTTCCCTGTTTCATTTGGTGACCTGCATCTACAGCCAAAACCATAGTTACAGAAGAGAAAATAAGAATAAATGTCATCAATGCAACATAATACATTGGTGCATCTACCCCATGTAAGAAAGGAAAGTGATTAAAAACTTCATCGGCAATTGGCCAAGAATCCATAAACTTGAATCTTGAGAATCCATATGCAGATAAGAATCCTGTAAATGTAAGTGCATCGGAAAGGATGAAAAACCACATCATCAACTTACCATAGCTGGCTCCAAGTGGCTGGTTACCACCGCCCCAAGTTTTACCTTCGGTGCCTGTTCTAACAACAGTAGCGTCCATAGAAGAAGTCATTTAATTTTAAGTGCAGCGCAAAAATACGCTTTTTTATTATCTAAAGAAATATAAAAAGAAAAACAGGTAAACCCACAGTACATCAAGGAAGTGCCAAAATGTTGCACCAAGCTCTAATCCAAGTGTTTGCCCCTTGTAGTACCGTTGTTTAAAATGATTATAAATTAACACCAAAAGTACTATTAAACCCGCCGCCAGGTGGGCTAAGTGTGCTAAAACCAACACATAAATAAAGCTTGTGGTGATTGTACTTTCACTTCCGGTAAAATAATAACCAGCCTCAACAATATCTGCAAAGCCCTGAAACTGAAACACTACAAAAAGTGTTGCCAGAATTAAAGTTCCCAGTAAAAAAGCCGTACCGTTTTTTCTGTTTCCTAATATAATATTCTTTTTTGCAAAAAACATGGTAATACTACTAATAATAATTACAATAGTACTCCACATAAAAGATTGCGGCAATTCAAATTCTGTAAGCCAGTCTGGTCTTGTTTTACTTACTACATAGGCACTGGTAAGACCTGCAAACATCATCCCCATGCTAATAATAGCAAACCACAACATCATTTTTTTGGCACGATCTCTTCTTTCCTGTTCGCTCCCTTTTGTTAAATCCATTCTCTAATAAATTTATCCAATACGTAAACTATTTGTAATAAGGTAATATATGATACACTCGCCAACATTAATTTTTTGGCAGCATCTGCAGTTTTTAATTTAAAAAGCCTAACTGCATAATAAAGCATTCCTAAGCCCAACAATAATATAATCACTCCTGAAACCGGAGTTAGATATAATCTTCCTGTTACTCCAAAAACAGGAATTAAAGATACCAATATAGTCCACACAGCATATAAAACTACCTGGATTGCCGTACCTTTATCTCGTTTCCCGGTAGGCAACATAAAGAAGCCTCCTTTTTTGTAATCGTCATACAACCACCATCCAATTGCCCAAAAATGAGGAAATTGCCAGAAAAACTGAATCATAAATAAAGTACCCGGCTCTATACTAAATTCTCCTGATGCCGCCACCCAACCAAGCATAAACGGGATAGCTCCCGGGAAGGCACCTACGAATACAGAAAGTGGTGTTTTTGTTTTTAAGGGTGTATAAATACTTACGTAAAGAAATATACTAATAGCACCAAACATCGCTGTTTTAGGGTTAATAATATAAAGCACCACTAAACCTAAAACTGTAAAAACACTTGCGATAATAAAAGCAGTTGTAACAGACATTCTACCAGATGGAACTGGACGATTTTTTGTTCTATCCATCAAAGCATCAAGATCTCTCTCTATGATTTGATTATAGGCATTAGAAGCTCCCACCATAAAGTAACCCCCAATGGCTAATAGCAGCACGACCACAAAATCTACCGTTTCTGCACCTAAAAAATAACCCGCAACTGAAGAAAACACCACACTAATGGCCAAACGCATTTTGGTTATTTCCTTAAAATCTGATAATAACGAAGGGGAAGAACTATGTACGCGTGCGCTACTCAAAAATTATTTTTTACAATTGGCGCAAAGATACTCCTTAATTAGGTTTTGACAAGGCCGTACAATTGTTAATTTTAAAAGCTTGCTTTTATCTTAATAATCGTAATACCAATTAAAAATATCTGTACGAATACCAAAATTTAGCCAGGAGGTAGAAGTATCAAAGTGACTAGCCGTATTTACTTCCGTATTCATATTACGATAAATAAAACTTCCGTAGAGTTTTAAGTTGGTTTCAGGATTTATAATATATCCGGCCTCTACCTGACCAAAGAAAGAAATTCCCGTATTTCCCTGACCAATTTCTACATTACTATCAAAAGGGCGATCTTCGTAATTACGGTAAATATCACCTCCATAAGAATAAGGGTCGTTATCGTAATCGAATCCTCTTTTCCCATAAATTAATTTGCCCATACCATACCATCTATCCTTTTTATATCTGGCAATAGCAATGATTTCTCTAAAATTAGCTCCCCATAAGTGAGCAAGGGATTGATTATTATGCCCATAATTAAGCACTTCGGTATTATGAGAATAGGTATAAGGACGCACCTGATTATATTCTAACTGAAGAAAAAGATTAGGTACTTTAAATGCATTGAAGTACTTTAAACCTAATTGATAACCTAATTTATTTTTCCAACTTTGTTCTCCTCCAAAAACGTCACTGGTAGAAAACTCATCTATAATAATCTGGGTATAAGCATTTAATTGGTTACTAACTTTATATTTCCCGCTTAATCCTATTAAGGCATTACCGCCCCTGGCACCGGTAGAAAATTCTATTGCCCTGTAAAAAATAACTGGGTTTAAATAATTGATATCAAAACCACGATTATTGTCATTTTCCCAAACTACAGATTCAAAAAGACCAATATTAAGTCGTTTGCTCACATTTAAACTTAAATAGTGATTAGCCATATATTTAGTCCTGAAGCTTCCATCCCCGGTTACCTCTGGCCTAACATCTCGCATAGACATCCAGGTATTGGTATATTTCAACTTCCAAAAAGTGGTGTTTAATTTAAAATATGGATAGGGAGAAGTGACATCACTTACTAACAACGATCGATATCCATCCCCGATAAAATTCTTCCCATGCCCAAACTGAATGTTAAAGTACTTACTAGGGCTATACGACAAGTAACCTTCAGCTACAGGATAATCATAAGCATCACTCCCAAAAGGTTTAGCAATACCACGTCCCGGGATTATAGCAGGATCACCACCATCTGGCCTAATTAATTCAGCCCAATCATTAAAATAACCTGCAAATCTTCCCTGGTTTTCATAAACCACCGTGTAAAAATTAAGGTTTTCACCTAATCCTCCTTGAAATATTGCAGCTCTGGTATTATTATAGGTGAAATCTGCATTGCTATCTCCAAAATCTTTACCCAACTGAAGATCCAAAGCAAAATCGAAAGTAAACCAATAATCTTCATTCTGAAATCTAATAGTATGTTCGTTCCAAATTTTTCTACCAAGTAATGTTTTGCGATTTTGATGAAGTCTTTCAGCATCAGATTTTAGATCGTAATACTTTGACACATCTTTAAAAAGAAGTGGTTTTGAAGCCGTGTGATTATTAGTTCCTATTTTATTTAAAGCAGCATCGAAACGGGAATAATATTCGTGAGACAAAGGAATATTTATACTACTTTCATAACGAGGATTTGTAAATAATTTAGACCGAATAGAATCGTATTCATTAGACGCGACAACTAATTCATTATTTTCTAAACTTTCTTTAGAACTCACTATTGGAGCAACAGAATTATCTTGTGATTTATCTTTTAAATCCTGAATTTGATTTCTTTCTAATGGAATTTTAATAGGCAGTCTAAACTGCATATATGTTGGCTCTGCATTATATTTTGCTGGTTCTATTACTGGAAGTAAATCAAAAACTCTGGCTACCTCAGCTTTCAATTCATCATAAGCGGCATTAACATACATCAATTTAAAAGCCCCATTTTTAGTTACTTCAAAAACCACTGCAATTTCTCCTGTATAATCATTGGTTATCACATTAGAAGGTATATCAAAATGATCTACAATAAAATTAACAAGGGTATTTTTAAAACAAATTTCAGAATCGTCATAACTTACAGGTTCACATTCAGGAAACATAGGATACACTTCAGCATTCTGCGCCTGAACAAAAAAAGTAGCTAATAAAACGAAGGGAAGTAGAAAATACTTCATACAAGAGTAATAGATATTCGGCACGAAAGATACACTTTTTAAATATATCCTAAAATAAGAAATCCCGGCATAAGCCGGGATTTCTAAAAAGTATAATTGTAATTTCCTTAGTCTTGAATTTGGAATGTAATTGGTAATGAGTATACAACCCCTACCGGCTTACCTCTTTGCTTACCTGGTTGCATTTTAGGTAATTTGTTTACCACTCTAGCAGCTTCCTGCTCTAATCTAGGGTGTGGAGCACGTGCTCTTACCTCTGTAATTTTCCCTTGTTTATCAATCTTAAACTGAACAATTACACGAGTAATACCTGATAATCCAAGTTCAGATCCTAAATCTGTATCAAATTCCTTTTGCACAAATTTCATTACCTTTTCACTCATACAAGCTTTACGCTCGTCGTTATCTTTAAGATTTTCACATCCAGGGAAAATTGGCACATCCTCGATAACCGCGAAAGGAACGTCTGCTACCTCTTCTTCAACAGGCGCTTCAACAACTTCCTCTACCTCTACGATATCTTCAAGGCTAGTTTCAGTAGATTCGATTTCATCTTCTTCTACTTCTTCCTCATCCTCCACAACTTCGATAATCTCTGGCGCCGGTGGTGGCGGTGGAGGTGGCGGTGGAGTGTTTTGCATTTCTGTAATTGGAATTTCTTCGTCGTCTAATTGATCCATCTGCACCATCCCGGTATCAATTTCAGACTTCTCATAAGTCTTCCATTCAATAGCCTGCCAAGTAACAAAAAGAACCAATATAAGACCTAATTGAAGAAACAACACGCTTCTTTTCGATAAATCTGCTTTCGGATTTTTCTTAGGTTCCATAATGGTTAATGATTAATAAGGTTTGCTAAAATAAATATTTTTTCCAAAAAATTAAATAAATATTAATATTTAACCTTTTCGAGTGTCCTCTTAAAGATTAAAAAAAGTATCGATGCTGTTAAAACACCGGTTGAATTCGCAATTACATCCAACCAATCTGGCTGTCTATAACTGGTAAGCGTTCCTTGTAAGACCTCAATTAGCATACCAAAACCGGTGCAAGCAACACTTATTTTTAAAATTGTAGACTTATACGATAAATTATTTTCAGCTTTAAGAAAGAATGAGATTTTCCAGACTAAAAATAAAACAAAATAAGCCGAAGTATGCAAAACTTTATCTCCTAGACTAAAATCACCCACCGTAATTTCAGGTGTAATTTTATACAGTGAGAAAAAAGTTAGCGTAGCCGTATATAGACCTGCCAGAGAAAAGGCAAGTTTAACCACCGATGATTTCTTTATATTCCTGTGCGGTAAGAAGATCTTCCAGCTCAGCGATTTCAGCAAATTTAATTTTAATCATCCACCCATCAGTGTATGGTGCATTATTTACTTTTTCAGGCTCGTCTTCAAGACTATCGTTAAATTCAATAATCTCTCCTGTTAATGGCAAATAAAGGTCTGAAACTGTTTTAACAGCTTCTACCGTACCAAAAACATCTTCACGGTTTAGAGACTCGTCTACAGATTCTACCTCTACGTAAACAATATCTCCTAATTCACCCTGTGCAAAATCTGTAATTCCTACAGTTGCGATGTCGCCATCAATTTTAACCCACTCGTGGTCTCTGGTGTACTTTAAATCCTCTGGAATATTCATAGTTATGTTTTATATAGCGACAAAGTTAATTTTTTCGGGTAATTGTTCAAATAGGGCGGCATTAATTTCCAAAATTATATCTTAAAGTGATACCAGACCTAATCGTTGTTTGCGGAAATGCTGTAGAAACAGCATATTCAGAGAAGGTATGCTCATAATAAAACAATGCAGTAAGGTTTTTAGTGATCGCATAATCTGTCACAAAATTTATAGACCAGATATCCTGCCCTGCTATTACCTGATTATTTGACAAATCTAAATATCTAACAATAGTTTTATTTCTACGATAGGAAACATCGGCCTTAAAATTAAGATCACTACTTAACACTCTACGACGACCACCTAAAGCTGTTACAATTTTCATATCTTTTAATCGATATCCCATTCCCAAAGTGTATTGATTACCACTAATTTCTGTTAGTATATTATTATCGAAACTAAGGGATAGCTGCCTGTCTTTCTCTAATCTTCCTAAAAGCTGAATATTATTTGTAGTTTCTAAATCTACCTGAAGCAATGGTGTAAATAATTCAGACAATACGATATTCGAAAATAATGTTGGATTTTTATAATCTCCGGCCTGATTGGTTTCAAAAGGATTTTCAGCATCATAATCTAAATTAGTTTGAAACTGATTAATTGTGTAATTAGACTGATAACCATGGGAAAGAGAAATCCTTCTAAAATTACGTTTAAAAAACTCCAATCTCATCAAACCAGTATACTTTATATTCCAGTTTGGCAGCGGAACATCTCTAAAGGCTCCAAGTTTCACATTATCTACAGAAGTTCCTGTATATGCAGCTAAAAACGCCGGCAATAGAACAGCCTGATTAGATCTTCCCAAACCAACAGGATATCCACTTTCATCTACATTATTAGGATCTAAACCACGCTCTGCCGCCAATCTTCTGGCTACTTCAATTCTATTGGCTCTAAACTGCTGAAAAGTTGCTGAAGATTGCTCGTCACTTTGATTAAATGCAGTTTTAATTAAAATCGTAGAAATATTAAAGTTCCCAAAAGTATACGGAGTTAAAGATTGATATTGCAGACTTTGAGCGTCTACCTGAAAGTTTTCAGAAAAAGTTTCAGAATAAAGTTTTCGCCCTGTGATATCGATGGTAAGATCTGGAAGCAAATCTACAGACCCCTGCACACTTAGTTCTTCATTTTCGGTAGTAGTGAATTGCTGATTAAAATTTTGATACAAAGTTAACCAACCTCGTCTTGCTGCTTCGTACCTAATTTCATCCTGCATACCAAAAGTAAATCCTGCTGAAGGTTTTAATGTTCCCATAAAACCAATACTACGCGTATATCCTGGTAAGAATGTTCCCTGTGTATTTCTATAATTTACCTGAAGCCTTTTTACAGCTGTCACTACATCGATAACCGTATTTAAAGCTTTATTTCCTGAAGCTGAACTTCTTCTTCGCGCTGGTTTTTCCTGAGTTTGTTCTCCTGAAGGTTCCAAAGTTGGAACTCCCATACTACGTTCTGCAATAGATGTTCCTCTCTTGCTTTCTTTTTTTCTAAGCCCCACATAATTGTAAAGCTTTTGTAAATCCATATTCGCAGTTAACTGATGGGTGCTTGAATTCTGAACAGAGTTTCCAATATCAGGCACACCTTCAAGATTTTGATAAATTCTTGATCCTCGTTGCCACTGAAAATCTCCTGTATACGAATACGAAGTCTTTAAAAATTCAAAAACTGGTAATTTATTCAGTGGCAACTCATAATTCACCTGAATGCTTTGATAATGGTAATTTGGCTCTCCAACATTAAAATAATCATCAAAAACACCAATTTCATCATTAGCATTACCATCCTCGTCGATATAGTTTCTAATAATACGATTATTAGAGGCGTTAAAACTAAAGTTTAAAGCATTGGTTAGATTATAATTAATCCCATATTCCCAATCGAATAAGAAATTTCTTTGATACAAAGTAGGTATTCCAATATCATCATCACTCAGTTCTAAAGATCTAAATTGTTGCTGTGTATACTGCCTAAAATAGTTAGCGCTAGCATTAATATTAGATGGCAATAAATTAAGATTGAAATCTTTAATTAGTGAAAAATACTGACTACTATCTAAAGCTGCAATATTCTTGAATGGCTCTACCTTTTTAGGCGCAAAATTAAATTCGTAAGTAGCACCTGTTCTCACATTTTGATCTAAAGATTCTTCGATCTCGAAATCGCGATAATCTACCTGATTATAAGAACCTGAAAACGCAAAGTTCTCTACATCGTAAGGTTGTGGTTTAGATTCGCCTGTTCGTTCTTTTCGCAGACCAATAAGGTTTATGCTTTCTCGTTTTGTATAAGTTTGGGACTGTTTTTTAACACGATCCCTTTCCTGTGGATCGGTAATTGAAGCCAAACGAGTGTCTAACTCAATATCTAAGAATTCCTGATCGTATTTTGGAGTAATCACCTCTTCGCCCCGACTATAATTTACAGGAACTTTAATTCCCCATTTTTCAGGTAGCAACTGCCCCATATTAATATTAGTCACAAAATCATACTGCTCTGCATCTTCCCTGCTACGCTGATTTGGCCCCTGATCCAAAGTTCCAAAACCAACAGTACTTTTTCTACCGGTTGCAGAAAAGGTAGCAAAATCGGCCAAATTCGTATCAATATTTAAAACTCCGGCCCAACCACCTTCATTATCAAGATCTGATAAACGAAGTTCATTAAACCAAACTTCTCCACAAACATCCTGCAAACCGGCACGTGGTGTACCATTTTTCACCCCAAGCATAATAAGCCTTATGTTTCCAAAACTCGGATTTCCTTTAACTCCTAGTCTTAATCTTCCCGGCTCGTACTCATCTTCAGGGTTTCGTGGTTCTAAATTTTCATCAAAGAAATTTAAGCGCGTTGTATTATAAGAAGGATCTCCTAAAACCGCTGTTTTTACCTGCTGAAGTAATTCTAAAGGTAAATTTAAACGGTTAAGTTCTGGCCAGATATCTGTTGGACTCACACTACCTGCCGCCGTTATTGAAAGCGGAATTTCAATTTGGTAGAAGTTATCTGTAAAATCTGTTCCTATTCTTACAAAAGCAACCATATCACCATCATCAGGATCTGTTTGCCCCTGGAAACCTTCGGCATGAAGAAACATTTCAAGATTTTTATACTGGCGCATATCCACCTGAAAGTTCTTATAAACTGCGCGAGCATCCTGTGGTTCTAAACCACAAACACGCATAGCTAACGATTGCTCATTTTGCCTGATATTGGTGTTATTTTGATACAATTCTTCTCTTATTACTCCCGGTGGTAGTACATAAGGAATTGGCTCTCGATTTTCGTTTTCTTCAATATTTACCGCTGTAACCTCAAAAAGTGCATCAGAACTAACTGGCAAATTACCCTCTTCATTTAAATCACCATTATAACGGCGATAATCTCCCCTTACCAATTCCATAGTTCCAAACCTCAACAAAGTTGGATTTTGAAATTCAGTAAGAAACATCCTCATAAAACGGATAGATCGATAATCTGCAATTCCGCCAATAGCATCTGTAGGTTCAAAAATTGGCACTTTAAACTGTACCCAACGAACTCGCTGGGTTTGCCCATTTCTAAGCGTAACATTTAACTCTTTAGTATCTGAAACATACTCGTTATTCTCACTGTTCATCCCTTCAAAAAATGGAACTTCATATTGAAAATAACTATTAATAGTGTTCATGGTATTGTCACGATTCACATCTTCTGTAGTAGGAAGTGTAGTGTTACCGCGATTGTTATCGCCGGAATTATCTGGCGAGTTTCCATCTACACCATTGTAATTTCTATAGCGTTCTCTAATCCCACCATCTACATTTAAAAAATACTCATAATTATCTGCTGATGGATCTGGTAGATTTCCAAATTGAGGAAACTTTTGTGCTTCCTCTACATCACCTAAACCGTCATATCCAACATCCTGATTAAGTCTAGCCTCACCTTCTGAACTAAAAGCATAAACAAGAGATTGATCTGATGGCACTTTCCCAAAAGCAGTCTCGGTAGTATTTAGATCTGAGCCATCTTCAGGTAAACCGTTTTCATATTGCTTTCTACCATCTTTAAGCACATCTTCGCTAATATTTCCTAAGTTGAAGACGATTTTTCCGTCGTTATTTATATTATCTGGATCATCCTGATAAATAAATGGATCCATTACCCAAAATTGAATATACTCAACGTTAGATTGTTCAAAATTGGTAGTATTTATTCCGCGCATCATTCCGCCAAAATTATTGGCAGGATTCGGCAAGGTATTACCTCCTGCCGCGGCCGAATTATAATTATATGGTCCACGCTCTTCAGGATAATAAGCAACATCCATGGTGTAAATTACCTGCGCCTGCCCCTGAATCACATCGGTATTCGGGAAAATTTCATCTACAGTTACACGTCGTGTTGCATAACTACTAAGATCTGAATCTGTAATACCATCTGGGCGACTATTACTATAAAAAACAGGATCGATAGTATACCAGGCCAGCTTAGCCCTGCGATCACCAACACTTAGATCTCCATTGGCTAATTCTCCACCAAAACCAATAGGCACACTGGAAAGTTCCCAACTTAACGGAGTGCTAATATCTATAGAAGTTTGTGCAGCTTCAAAATCGTCGATATAAGAAGTTGCTTTTCCATCAAAATCATTTACAGCTGGAGCACCCGGAATTAAATAGGCAAATTCACCTCTTACCGAAAGATTCGATTTTACATCTGTATCGATATTGGGTAATTTATTAACCAATCTTGTTAAAAAAGGAACCTCTTTTGTATAATTAAAATTGAATCCTAAGATAGTATTGTTAATTGGCTCGTAGCTGTAATTGGCCTTTTGTGTAAGTGGTCGCTCCCTAAGATTTAAGAATGTACCCGCAACAATAAAGTCTTCATTAAACTGGTGCTCTACATTTATCCCTGTAAAACGCTTAGACTGCTGCCCAAACAACGCATTACTCTCTGTATTTACCTGAATTGGCGTTTCTGAAGCCAAAAGCGCCTCATCCAAAATCTGCACTCGGCCTAAATCATAATTTACCACATAATCTACACCTTCCTGAAGCGTTCTTCCTCCGGCAGTAACCGTAACCGATCCCTGTGGCACATTAAAACCAATAGGTATTCCCTCGAAATTCGATGATTTATAGCGTCCTTTTAACTGAAATTTATTCTTATCGGCATCTTCCTGCTCTGCCTGAGTTTTTGTGGTTCGATAAAGTGATCTAAATACATATTTTTCCTGGTTATCATTCCAGGTTGAAGGCTCTGAGTAGATCTCCTGATTATTGTTTGGTGTATTATCTAATTTATCGAATAAATATTCTCCAAAAGGTTCTACAGAAGTAAAAATCACAAGCCCATTTTGCACATCGATAGTAAACCCTGGCACAAAATCAAAGAAACCATCCCCACCATTAATAGGATCGTTATTAGTATTTAAATTATCAAGGTTGAAAACACGCAAAAGCGGAGTTTCCTGAACATCTTCTGGTAAAGGCACTGTAGAATTTTCTGCTGCTCTTATATAATTTAAAGGTTGAGGATCTGTATACAGAAGATTCAATCTAAAATCATTAGGATCCAGGTCATAAGCCCCCAAACTATAAATATTCTTCATCATTAAATCCCAAACCGGCTCGTTTACATTAGTGACCGTACTTTTAAGCATTTTTACCACTAAATTCTGACTTACCCTTGCATCGGTTTGACCTTCTTGTTGCTGAGATTCGTCTCCGGTAGCATTCACTCCATCATTTGCAAATTCACCAACCTGATACACCTGCCCATTAACCGTGTATTGAAACGCAACCGCCAAGACTTCGTCATTACTTAGTCTTTGGTTTAATGTAATATAACCAAGATCTTGATTCAGCCTATATTCGTTTGGGCTAAGCTGCCTTGCATTTTCAAGCTTTACGTAATCTATACCTTCTGAAACCTGAACATTTCCAAACCCACTTTCTACGGTAGAAATATCTCTAATAGCTGAAGTTAATATCGATGGTGCATTGCCATTTATACCTACAGGATTGAAATCGTTGTTACCATTATCTGGAAAAGCACCAGGAGCCTGATTAAAAAATCCGGGCGGCACATTATCTAAACCTATATTTCCATCAACCGGACTTTCCCCTATATCCTGGATAGCCACAATATTTCTAGTATCGGTAAGATTCTGTACGTTATTTGTTCTATTGGTAATCCAAACCTGGATTCTTTTAATCTGGATTCCACTTCTTACAAATGGATAATCGGCAATAAATTCGTTATAGTTATCTCTAAAATAATGAGCTAAGAAGAAGTGACGATCCTGGTCGTAATCCAGGGCAAATTTTTCATATTCTTCAACAGCTGCGCCACCTTCAACATTTACTGTTCTACGTTCTGAATTTTGTTCTGAAAAAACTCCGGTAATTCTTGTTTTACCAAACTGAAGCTGAGTTTTAAATCCAAATAAACTTTGCGCACCCTGAATCAATGTATTATTAAGCGGCATATTTACATTACCTACTTCGATTTTCTGAATAATATCATCTTCGCTTGGTGTATATTCCAGTTTTAATTGATTCTGAAAATCAAAGGTCGATTCGGTATCATAATTAGCCGTAATCCCTAATCTTGTTCCTACCTGACCGAGTAGTGACAATTGAATTCGCTGATCGAAATCGAAAGTGAAATTAGATCTGTTTCTTGGTGAGTATGCCGGGTTATCTTGTTTAGTATACAAAATCCCAAGATCCATAGCTACAGAACCTTGCGGAAAAATATCAATATTTGTACCTCCAAAAATACTTTGAAAAAAATCTGAATCTACATAATAATCTGGCAATAAATCACGCTGCAAAGCATCTGCATCATCAGATCTTCCTGTAAGCGCCTCGTTCTTTAACCTAAAGTAGCGCTTCATTTCTTCTTTAATTACCAGCTCTTCATATTCCTTAGGAGAAAGCACCAACGGAAGGCCAATATTGGTTTCTCCCAGCGTTTTTTTATAAAAATAGAGATCTAATACAGGATCATATTCGTACTTAGATTGTATCGACCCGGGATCGGGCATAGCAATACTTCCAAACGTAGAAGTTTGGGTAGTATCCTGCTGGGTTTCTTCTTCCTCTTCTTCCTGTGCAGATAAATTAAAAGAAATTAACAGCAACAGCACTAGTGATGAAGGAAAACGCACCGATGTTAACAATCTCAGGTAATTGTTTCTCAATGTAACTACAAGTTTTTTAGCGCCAATTTAATTAGAGTCTCTACCGTAGGATCTTCATTTTCTTTGATAAGCTTATTAAGCACCTTTTCTGATTGCTTACGAGCATACCCCAGAGTCTCTAAAGCAGATAACGCTTCTTCTTTATTAGTATTGTTTTGTTCTACAAAAACCTCGTCTATACCAAAGATTTTAACAATCTTATCTTTTAGGTCTAAAATAACCCTTTGCGCTGTTTTTGCTCCTATTCCCTTTATACTTTGTATAGTTGCAACGTCTCCAGATGCAATCGCATCTCTAATTTGCGCAGGTTCTAAAGAAGAAAGCATGGTTCTTGCCGTACTTGCCCCTATACCACTTACGGAAATAAGCAGCCTAAAGATTTCTCTTTCTGATTTTTCTTTAAATCCAAAAAGCGTATGAGAATCTTCTTTCACCTGTAAATGAGTGAATAAAAAGATATTCTCTTCGTCTTTTAAGTTTGAAAAGGTATTAAGCGAAATATGGACAAAATAACCAACGCCATTACAATCTACTACAACATTGGTAGGATTCTTCTCTACCAGTTTGCCCTTTAAGTGATGAATCATACGTTAACCGAAAGTTAAAGCCCAAATGTACTAAAATAAAATAAGGGGGAAAACGTATGTCTTCCCCCTTAATCAATGCGTATGTTAAATTTACTTTTTGATAGAAATACCTGAATTCTATCCTGAAAAAATACAGGTTACTTTTTAGCTTTTGCGGCTTTTTCTTTTTCCTGAGCATCTACTACAGCAACTGCAGCCATATTTACCATTTCTTCTACACTTGCACCAAGCTGAAGAATATGTACCGGTTTGTTCATTCCCATCATGATCGGCCCAATAGAATCGGCTTCATTAAGCTCTTTTATAAGTTTATAAGCACTGTTTGCTGAATCTAAATTTGGATAGATCAAAGTGTTTACCTTTTTACCCGCCAATTTTGAAAACGGAAATTTATTCTGAAGCATTTCTTTGTTTAATGCGAAATCTGACTGAAGTTCACCGTCTACCAATAAATCTGGATGATAACGATGTAAATACGAAACGGCATCTTTAACTTTTCTGGCTTCAGGATGATTAGAAGATCCAAAGTTTGCATAAGACAGCATTGCCATTACCGGCTCTAAACCAAATAATTTTACAACGCCCGCAGTTAATTGCGCAATCTTAGCAAGATCTTTTGCTGAAGGATCGATATTTATTGAAGTATCACTTATAAATATTGGCCCTCTACTGGTATTCATTACATTGGTAGCGGCTACTCTGGAAATTCCTTTGGCCATACCAATTAACTGAAGCATTGGCTTCACCACCGTTGGATAAGCTCTGGAATACCCCGAAAGTAAGGCATCTGCATCACCCTCGTTTACCATCATTGCAGCAAAATAATTACGCTCACGCATTAATCGCTGCGCATCATAAAGCGTTACTCCTTTTCTATTTCTAGAATCAAAATAAGCCTCAGCATACTTCTGAAGTTTATCTTTTTCTTCATCAGATTTTGGATCGATAATTTCTACATCTGCATCAAAATCGATCTCGTTCATTAATTCCTTAATTACTTCTCTTCTACCTAGAAGAATAGGAATTGCAATACCTTCATCAAAAACAATCTGTGCAGCTTTAAGCACATCCAGATGATCTGCTTCAGCAAAAATCACACGTTTAGGATTATTCTTCGCACGTTGCATTAACAAACGGGTGATCTTATTGTCACTTCCCATTCGTTCTAACAACTCATCTTCGTATTTCTGCCAATCTGTAATTTCAGTTCTTGCAACACCACTTTCCATTGCTGCCTTTGCTACCGCCGGCGGCACTTTAGCAATAAGTCTTGGATCGAATGGCTTCGGAATGATATAATCTGAACCAAAATTAAGTCGAGTTTCCCCATAAGCAATATTCACTTGTTCTGGCACTGGTTCTTTAGCAAGTTCAGCTAAAGCTTTAACAGCGGCCATTTTCATTTCCTCATTGATCTTTGTTGCTCTAACATCTAAAGCCCCACGAAAGATAAATGGAAAACCAAGTACGTTATTCACCTGGTTAGGATGATCACTACGTCCCGTTGCCATGATTACATCTTTACGAGTATCCATAGCTAGTTGATAATCGATCTCTGGATTAGGATTTGCCATTGCAAAAACGATAGGACGTTTCGCCATGCTTTTAAGCATTTCTGGAGAAACGATATCTGCGATAGAAAGACCAATAAAAACATCGGCATCTTTCATTGCATCATCCAATGTATTTAGATCTCGATCTGTAGCGAACTCTAATTTTTCCTCAGATAGATTTGGACGATCTTTTCTAATCACGCCTTTACTATCCAACATCACAATATTTTCAGCCTTTGCGCCAAAAGCCTTATAAAGTTTTGTACAGGAAACCGCCGCTGCACCAGCACCACTCACCACGATCTTCACCTTACTCATTTTCTTTTTCGCCAGTTCTGTAGCATTTAGCAAAGCAGCTGCAGAAATAATTGCTGTACCATGCTGATCGTCGTGCATTACAGGAATATTAAGCTCTTCTTTTAATCTCCTTTCGATTTCGAAAGCTTCAGGAGCTTTAATATCTTCAAGGTTGATTCCACCAAAAGTTGGAGCAATATTTTTTACAGTTTCGATAAAAGCATCTACATTTTTCGTATCTACTTCGATATCAAAAACATCGATATCTGCAAAGATCTTAAAAAGCAAACCTTTACCTTCCATCACAGGTTTAGAAGCTTCTGGCCCAATATCGCCCAGTCCTAAAACCGCCGTACCATTACTAATTACCGCTACCAAATTTCCTTTGGTAGTGTATTTATAAGCATTTTCTTTATCTTTTTCTATCTCAAGGCATGGCTCTGCCACACCAGGTGAATACGCCAACGAAAGATCACGTTGCGAAGAGTACTTTTTGGTTGGTACGATCTGAATTTTTCCAGGCTTCGGCTTAGCATGATACACTAAGGCCTCGCGCCTTTTTCTAGAGTTGTTGCTCATAACTTTTGGTTTTAGCTAATACAAAGTTAGTAAGGTAGATTACATTTACTACCTAAATATTTTAAAATAATGATAAGATTTTAGCCAGTTTTTAATCCGTATTAAGGGTTTAATTCACCCTAGACCTGGCTCGAATTTGAAAAAAGTCTTCATTAATCATTCCTCGTGGATTCGTCTCTAGGTTCTTTATTCAATTTTTAATCTCCCAACTTTTAAAAAACTGGGATATCTATCTAAATACTTACTGCGGGGATTAAGACTTAGGAATTACAAATCAATTTTGAGTATCTAAAAACTCGATATTGCGCTTTAAGCCTTCAAATTTGGTTCTTTTTACGGCCGATTTTCGAAAGATTTCGTTAAAGGTTTCTTTGGTGATTTCTTCCCAATCTTTTTTATCGAATTTCAGCAAATCTGGATGCGGATCGAATAATGGTTCACTATGGGATTTAGAAAATCGATTCCAGGGACAAACATCCTGACAAACATCGCAACCAAACATCCAGTCATCAAAAGTATTTTTAAAACTATTAGGTAATTGATCCTTAAGTTCTATTGTAAAATACGAAATACACTTACTACCGTCTACCTTATAAGGCTCTACAATCGCATTTGTGGGGCAGGCATCGATACAGGCGGTGCAAGTACCGCAATGATCTGTAACCGGCGTATCATACTCTAATTCTAAATCTACGATCAATTCTGCAATAAAGAAAAAAGAACCTGCTTTTTTAGATAAAAGGTTCGAATTTTTACCAATCCAACCCAAACCACTTTTTGCGGCCCAGGCTTTATCCAAAACCGGTGCAGAATCTACAAAAGCTCGCCCATCTACTTCTCCAATCTCATTTTGTATAAATTGAAGCAAAGATTTCAGTTTGTCTTTAATCACAAAGTGATAATCTTTTCCGTAGGCATATTTACTTATCTTGTAAGATTCTGGGTTTTGAAATTCGTTAGGATAATAATTCAGCAATAAAGAAATCACACTTTTAGAGCCCTCTACCAGTTTTGTAGGATCTAAGCGCCTATCGAAATGATTTTCCATGTAATACATTTGTCCATTTCGATTTTTATTAAGCCATTCTTCCAATCTTGGTGCTTCTTCTTCTAGAAACTCTGCTTTACTCATTCCGCAGGACATAAAACCAAGGCGTTTCGCCTCTTCTTTGATAAGATTGGTGTTTTTTGCCTTGTTTTCTATCGCCATTAAGCTCTTTTCTGAAATTCTACAAAAGCATTTTTAGGTTTCAGGGTAATAAGCGGCAAAATTTCTATCTTCTCTTTTACCGGTAAGATCTTATAATTTAAAATAAGTTCTGAAACAGCCAAAATCATCTCGTACATCGCAAAATTACTTCCTATACATTTTCTTGGACCTGCGCCAAATGGGAAATAAGCTTCTGGATTTTTATTTGAAGTAAAACGATCTGGATTAAAATCTAAGGGTTTCTCCCAATGTTTTTCACTTCGATGAATCTCATAAAATGAAAATAAAAGGTTAGAGTTTTTATCGAATTTCATCCCGTTAAATTCATCTTCTTCCAAATTTACCCGATCCATAAAATATGCCGGCGGATACAATCGCATACTCTCCAAAATTACATTTTGTGTATATGAACATTGCTGAAGAAAATCCATTAACGAATTTGTATTGTCTGAAGCCGCTTTTACTTCAGCAAAAATTTTATCCTGAATTTGTGGATTTTGGGCTAATAACTGTGTGGTAAAACTTAAAGAATTAGAAGTGGTCTCGTGCCCGGCGACAAATAGAATTAGAATTTCGTCAATCAACTGTTCTTCACTCATTGCCTGCCCATCCTCGTAACGCGCATCCAACAACATATCCAGCAAATCATCATAGCGTTTAGGATTTTGCTTTCGCTTATAGACGATATTCTTTAAAATTTGCCTTGATTCTTCGCTAAGCTTAAGATGATATTTTAGCTTTCCGCTGATATTAAACCACAAATGTTTATACGGCTGTCGCAATTCTTTAACCAGCATTTTTTGATTAGCTTCGGTTACAAATTGCAGCCTATTAATTTCTTCCTGGCTTGCCGCACTGCTAAACAAAGATTTTACCACCGTTTGAAAAGCCAAATCGTTAAAAACAGGATAAACATCTATTGTTTTTTCCGGGCGAATCTTTAAATACTCCACTCGAATAGCTTCTAAAACTGTATCGAGTAAATTTGCGATATGTTTTTTATGAAAAGCAGGCTGAATAAGCTTTCGCTGCTTTTGCCAATGCTCACCATTTGAAGTAAGCAGACCATTACCTACATATTTTACCAGATCCTTGGTCTGAATTTCAGATTTGAAATAATTCTTCTGATTTTTCTGAAGTACATACTGGGCAAATTCGGCATCTCTACAAAAGATCACCGATTTTTTAGGCCCTATATTTAACCTAAAAATATCACCATGCTTTGCAAAATTCTCACGATGAAATGGCAGCGGATTTTTTACAATCTGAGCAGCATTTTTTAAAAAAGTTAAGGTTGAAACCTGTGGAATTTCTTTCTTCATAAATCAAAATCATCAAAAATTATACAGAATTTCTTTGCAGTTTCTTCGGAATTTAAAACAAACCGCCCTGAGTTGCACCACGGGATTTCCCAAGGTGTTTATAAGCAGCTTCAGTCACTTCTCTTCCTCTTGGCGTACGATAAATAAATCCCTGCTGAATTAAAAAAGGTTCATAAACCTCTTCAATTGTTTCTGCACTTTCACTTACAGCTGTTGCCAAAGTGGTAATTCCTACCGGGCCACCTTTAAATTTCTCAATGATGGTTTCCAGAATTCTATTATCCATTTCATCTAAACCATGGGCATCAACATTTAAAGCCTTAAGCCCATATTTAGCAATATTAATATCAATTTTTCCATCACCTTTAATCTGAGCAAAATCACGCACTCTTCGTAAAAGCGCATTCGCAATACGAGGCGTACCACGGCTACGGCCAGCAATTTCTATTGCAGCTTCCATACTAATAGGCACATTTAAAATTTGTGCACTACGTTGTACAATATCAGAAAGTAATTCGGTTGAATAATATTGCAGCCTACTTGAAATACCAAAACGTGCTCTCATAGGCGCTGTAAGCAAACCTGAGCGTGTCGTAGCTCCAATAAGAGTAAACGGACTCAAATTTAATTGAACTGTACGAGCATTAGGCCCAGATTCGATCATTATATCGATACGATAATCTTCCATCGCGGAATATAAATATTCCTCTACAATTGGGCTTAATCGATGGATCTCATCAATAAAAAGAATATCACGTTCGTCAAGATTGGTCAAAAGACCTGCAAGATCTCCCGGTTTATCCAAAACAGGCCCTGAAGTAACTTTTAAGCCAACCCCTAGTTCATTTGCCAAAATGTGCGCCAATGTAGTTTTTCCCAATCCAGGAGGACCATGTAAAAGCGTATGATCTAGAGCATCGCTTCTTAGGTTTGCAGCTGCGACAAACACTTTAAGATTATCTAAAACCTGTTCCTGTCCGGCAAAGTCATCAAAACTTAGCGGTCTTAAAGCTCTTTCAATATCAAATTCTTCCGAAGAAAAATTTTCGCCAGTGGCATCCAGGTTTTCATTCATAGCAGATAAATTAATTTCAATCTAAGTATAGGCAAAACAAAGATAAAATAAAAAAGCCTCTTCAATAAAGAAAAGGCTTTTGTGTATTTTTAAGATAGATTTTTTCTAGTGATGCAAATCTTCTTCATTTTCCTGCATTGGAATATTCTGAGGAACATAATCCTGCCCTGTAATTACATATTCACCATCACTATTGGTTTTACTGTAATCGTAAGCCCAACGGTATACTACAGGAAGTTCACCTGGCCAGTTACCATGAATGTGCTCTACAGGAGTTGTCCACTCTAGCGTATTCGATTTCCAAGGGTTCATCGTTGCTTTCTTACCATAGAACATAGAAGCAAAGAAGTTATAGATAAACACCAACTGTACTAGTGCTGTAATAATGGCACAAACAGTTACAATAACATTGATATCTGCAAGATCATCAAAGTAAGGAAATGCAGTATTGGTGTAATAACGCCTTGGAAGACCAGCCATACCTAAGAAATGCATTGGGAAGAAAACTCCGTATGCTCCAACAGCCGTTACCCAGAAATGGATATAACCAAGATTTTTATTCATCATACGCCCAAACATTTTAGGATACCAATGATAAACACCAGCAAAAAGACCATACAATGCTGAGATACCCATCACCAAGTGGAAGTGAGCCACAACGAAATATGTATCATGAACGTTAATATCTAATGTAGAATCCCCAAGAATAATACCGGTTAAACCACCAGTAATAAATGTTGACACTAATCCAATAGAGAAAAGCATACCAGGATTCATTTGAAGGTTACCCTTCCATAAAGTTGTTATATAGTTGAAGGCTTTTACCGCAGAAGGAATAGCAATCAATAATGTTGTAAATGTAAATACAGATCCTAAGAATGGGTTCATACCAGATACGAACATGTGGTGACCCCATACAATTGTTGAAAGGAATCCGATAGCCAAAATAGATGCAATCATTGCACGATATCCAAAAATAGGTTTACGAGAGTTTGTAGCAACAACCTCTGAAGTAATACCAAGTGCTGGAAGAATTACAATATAAACCTCTGGGTGACCTAAGAACCAGAATAAGTGCTCAAAAAGTACTGGCGAACCACCATGATGACTCAATACTTCACCATCCAAGAAAATATCACTTAAGAAGAAAGAAGTCCCAAAACTTCTATCCATAATAAGCAATAAAGCAGCAGACAATAATACCGGGAAAGAAACTAAACCTAGAATAGCTGTTACAAAGAATGCCCAAATAGTTAATGGAAGTCTAGTCATCGACATTCCCTTGGTTCTTAAGTTAATAACAGTAACAATATAGTTAATACCACCAAGTAACTGCGAAGCAATAAATAATGCCATAGAAACCAACCAAAGCGTCATCCCCATTCCTGAACCACCAATAGCTTGAGGCAAGGCACTTAAAGGAGGATATATAGTCCAACCTGAAGATGCAGGACCAGCTTCTACAAATAAAGAACAAAGCATAATCACACAAGCTAAAAAGAACAACCAGTAAGACAGCATGTTCATAAAACCAGATGCCATATCACGAGCACCAATCTGTAACGGAATAAGTAAGTTACTAAATGTACCACTTAAACCAGCAGTAAGCACAAAGAAAACCATTATGGTACCGTGAATAGTCACTAATGCTAAATAAATATTTGGTGTCATCACACCATCTGGTGCCCATTTACCAAGTAAAGCTTCAAAAATAGCAAAAGACTGTTCTGGCCATGCTAATTGAATTCTAAATAAAATTGACATTCCAATACCAACAATTCCCATTAACAAACCTGTAATAAGAAACTGTTTAGCTACCATTTTATGATCGAAGCTAAAAATATACTTCGATATAAAGGTTTGCTTATGATGATGTCCGTGATCTTCGTGGTGATCGTGAGCTGGTGCGTTTACTACTGCTGACATATCTTCTTAAATAATACTTTTAATTCTTAAATGTTATTTTATTCCTCAGACATTGATTCTCCAAAAGTTGCCTGTTCAGCCAACCATGCTTCGTAATCTGCTTCAGACTCTACTATTACTTTCATTTGCATGTTATAGTGAGCTTGTCCACAAATTTTATTACATAAAAGGAAATAATCGAACTCGTAAGAATCATCTCCATTTTCTCTTCTAATATCATTAATACGTTCAACTTTATCAACAATATCACCATTATTTCTCATTTCCTCCGTAGTTACTGTTGGAGTAAAACCAAATTGAGTAATCATACCAGGAACAACATTCATTTGCGCTCTAAAGTGAGGAAAATAAGCTGAGTGCAATACATCCTGAGATCTTAACTTAAATAAAACTGGCCTATTAACCGGTAAGTGAAGCTCTCTTACCACTTTATCATCCTGAGCATAAGAATCTTCTTTATCAACTCCAAGTGTATTAGTACCTTCAATAAATCTAACATTAGCTTCACCTAAAGTATTATCCTCACCAGCATATCTAGCTGTCCAACTAAACTGCTGTGCATATAATTCTACAACTAAGGGATCTTCATCTTCATTAACGCTCATAATATCTGTCCACGTGAAAAGACCATAGATAATTAATCCTGCTAAGGTAATTACAGGAATAATAGTCCAGATAAATTCAAGTTTATCATTATCGGCATAAAACAAAGCTTTTTTACCAGCCTCACCACGATATTTATAAGCAAAATAGTGAAGTAAAGCCTGAGTAACGATTTGCACAAACATGATCAATAACATTGAGATCAACATTAGATTGTCATATTTCCCTCCATGCTCTGAGGCTGCATCTGGTAGCGTTACATTTGTAAAAGTCCAAAAACAGTAAAACATTAAAAGATATAGGAAAACGGCAAACCCCATCATTAATTTACCCTGGTTCTCATTATCCTTGTTGTTAGCTACCTGAGAGGTATCTGCATCAGGAGATTTTGACAATTCAAATATTTTTGAAATCTGCCATCCTGTTACAGCAAGAAGTGCTAATACTATGATTACTAAAAATACGGTCATTTTATAAAGTCTTCTTTAAACAATCAATCTTTTAATTAGTAATGGTAATTTTCACTCTCCTTAAGGAAAGGATTACCTTTTGGGTATAAGGATTCTTTCCCAAGCCCGGTGCCCACAAAAAATATGAACAGACCTAGGAAGAATAGTATTCCTGCAATTTCTGTGATACCGAAAGACCAGTAAGGACCTACAGTAGAAGGCATAACCAATAAGAAAATATCGATATAATGACCTACAAGAATTACAACACCCGCCATAATCACAAACCAAGGAATACGTTTATAATCACTATTAATTAACATTAAAATAGGGAATATAAAGTTTAAGGCTATCATTCCGAAGAACAACAAATTATATTCTTCAATTCTAATGATAAAATAAGTTACTTCTTCTGGGATATTCGCATACCAAATCAATAAGAATTGACCAAACCAAAGATACGTCCAGAATACACTGAAAGCGAACATAAACTTAGCCAAGTCATGTAAATGACTATCATTTACAAATTCTAAATGGCCAGCTTTCTTAAGAAACATTGTAACTAAAGCAATCACTGTAATAGCAGACACAAAAACACTTGCAAAAACATACCAAGCAAATAATGTACTATACCAGTGCGGAGTCATACTCATAAACCAGTCCCAAGCCATTGTAGTTTCAGTTATCACAAAGAATAACAGAAAGAATACTGAGGCTTTAAAATTCTTTTTATACGGAGTTAGATTAGAAGCAGTAGCCTGAGCAATAGAATTTCTAGTAGCTATAAAACGATAAACGTTCCATCCAATTAAGTAAATGATAGCTCTAATTACGAAAAATGGAAAATTAAGGTATCCCGATTTTCCCTGAAGAATAACATCTTCTTCCACAAGCTCATGATTTTGCCAAGGGTAAAAATGAGTACCTGCAAAAATCACAATAAGCACAACAATAATAGATCCTGGTAAAAGGTAATTGGTAACACCTTCTATAACTCTAAATAAAACCGGAGACCAACCTGCCTGAGCCACATATTGAATTGCATAAAATACCAAGGCGCCCAATGCAATCATAAAGAAAAAGAAAGCTGAAACGAAAAGCGCCGACCATGGTTTTGTTTGAAATTGGTGCAATACATGCTCCATATGAGAATCACCATGCTCTCCTTCTCCATGGGCAGTTTCCCCATGCTGCTCAACAGATTCATCATGGGCTACATCTGCAGTTTCTCCATGTTGTTCTGTTGTTGCCGAAGCCTCATGATGTTCTTCTCCACCATGTTCTCCATGGGCATCTGCCGCCAATAATTCCTTCAACTCTTCTTCGTTAGATGGTGTAGAAATGAATCCATAAACCAAGCCTATGGCACCAACAATTACTAGAATAATTGCAGTTAATTTTAATTTACTAGAAAGCGTATACATATTACTAGATCTAAAAGCTATATTCCTATTTAATTATTCTTCAGATTGTGTATCTTCTTCACTAAAATCTTCTGCAGGTTCTGCAGGATTTAGATTATCTGAATTCTCCTGAGTGATTGTATTTGTTTGAAAAGATCTCTCAGGGTTGCCCTCTAATTTATCTTTTAAACTCATTACATAATGATCTATTTGCCAACGTTCTTCGATACTTGTTTGCACCGCATAAGATCCCATATTATTAAGACCATAATACATTGTATGATAAACACTCCCTTCAGTTATACTACGACCTGGATCGTCATAAGAAGGCACACCAAGAATTTTTTCTCTTTCTACTAAAGTCCCTTGACCATCACCTTTATCTCCATGACATACCGCACAATAAACAGTATATAACGCTTTACCTTTTGTTAGGTTTTCTTCTGTATAAGGAATTGGATTCTTAAGATTAGCCTTTGCTGCTTCTCTTGCCTCAGGAGTATCCTCGTATTCGTATGGCATCCACCCTCTAGGAATAGTACCATCTACTGGCAATTTAGCTTCCTGCTGGTTAGCAAAAATATCGTAAGCCCCATAAGGTTCGTAAGGTACCGGACGGTACATATCTGGAAAATATTGATAATTACGATCCTTATCTCCGGAGCAAGAACTAAAGAAGCCCGCGATTATAACAAAGATTAAAGATTTATGAAATAAACTTCTCATCTGGTCTATTTATTGTCAATTAATTTAATTTCTGCAGCTCCCGTATCATATAAAAATTTAGATAGGTCTTCTACATTATGATTAGTTGCGTCTATCTCCATTAAGAACATATCATCTGTAGTTCTTGGATCTGGATTTTCTGCTTTTTTAAATGGAGCTAATCTACTTCTCATATAAAAAGTGATTACCATTAAGTGAGCTGCAAAAAATACTGTTAACTCAAACATAATCGGAACAAATGATGGCATATTTGTTATAAAGGAAAAACTAGGCTTTCCCCCAATATCTTGAGGCCAATCCTGAACCATCATAAAGTTCATCATCAAAACAGCAACAGATAAACCTGTTATACCGTATAAAAACGAAGCTATAGCTAATCTTGTAGGTGCTTCACCAACTGCCTTATCTAGCCCGTGAACGGGAAAAGGAGTATATATTTCACCAATATGATAGCGCGCTTCACGAACCTGCTTTACCGCATGTAATAGCAGATCATCATCGTTATAAATAGCGTGTATTGTCTTTGATGCCATCTTGATTATTTATTTTTTAATTCAGTTGCTTGTGCATTCCAATCACCACGGTTAGCAAGGATAGGGAAGTTTTCTATAACTTCATCAAGCAATTCGTAATCTTCCTTGGTTAATTTAATTACCTGATCGTACTTATAAATACCAACCTGATGTAAATGTTGTTCTAACACAGGTCCTACTCCATCCAGCTTTTGTAAATTATCGGCCTTCTCGGTCTCAGGGTTAAATGTTCCAATTCTAGCCAACATTGCATCTAACTGATCTTTTTGTGTTTCAGTAATACCTAAGGCATCTGCATTAACAGTAGCCTCATGGGTAGATTTAGAAGAATCGCTTCCTAAAAAAGCGTCTTTCTGTTGAACATTAGCTGCAGGCTCTTTTGCAGTTGGATCGCTTTCAGCGTGATGAGGAACATCATCACCATGTTTTGCACGAAGATTTTTATAATATTCTCCTGAAGACTTCAAAATTGTCTTTACTTCCGCCTGAGCAATCACAGGGAAAGTTCTAGCATAAAGCAGGAACAAAACAAAGAAGAAACCAATTGTTCCAATAAATACTCCTATATCAACGAAAGTTGGAGAGAACATAGCCCAAGAAGAAGGAGTTCTACCTTTACTAAGATCTATAACAATAATATCAAAACGTTCAAACCACATTCCAATATTAATTACAAGAGCTACAATAAATGTCCAAAGAATATTTCTTCTTAGCTTCTTAACCCATAAAGTTAATGGCACTACAAAGTTACAGATAATAAGTGCCCAGAATGCCCATGCATAAGGACCAGTAGCCGCACCAAAAGATAGGTAGGTATAATTCTCATAACTAGTACCAGAATACCATCCTATAAAGAATTCCGTAATATAAGCTACAGATACAATACCTCCAGTTAGCAATATTACTTTATTCATATATTCAATATGAAGAAGTGTAATATAATCCTGAAGATTCACAACTTTCCTCATTATGATAAGTAGTGTTTGCACCATTGCAAATCCAGAGAAAATTGCTCCAGCAACAAAATATGGAGGGAAAATTGTACTGTGCCACCCAGGAACTACTGAAGTAGCAAAGTCAAAAGATACAATTGTATGTACAGAAAGTACTAAAGGTGTTGCTAAACCAGCAAGAACTAAAGACACTTCTTCAAAACGTTGCCAGTCTTTAACTCGTCCACTCCATCCAAAACTTAGTATACCGTATATTTTCTTCTGAAATTCATTTGTAGTTCTATCACGAAGCATTGCAAAATCCGGAAGTAAACCAGTCCACCAGAAAACAAGTGATACCGATAAATACGTTGAAATTGCAAATACATCCCATAGCAGTGGTGAGTTAAAGTTAACCCACAAAGAACCAAATTGGTTTGGAATAGGTAGTACCCAATATGCCAACCAAGGACGCCCCATGTGAATAATTGGGAACAATCCAGCCTGAACAACCGCAAAAATTGTCATTGCTTCTGCTGAACGGTTTACTGCCATTCTCCACTTCTGGCGGAACAGCAATAATACTGCCGAAATTAATGTACCGGCGTGACCAATACCTACCCACCAAACGAAGTTGGTAATATCCCATGCCCAACCAATGGTTTTGTTCAATCCCCAAACCCCGATTCCTGTTGAAACGGTGTAAATAATACAACCTAATCCCCACAAAAATGCAATTAAGGCAAGTGTAAATACAACGTACCAGGTTTTATTAGCTCTACCAAGTACAGGCGCTCCTACTTCAACACTTATATCATGATAAGTTTTCTCTCCGGTAACAAGAGGTTCTCTTATAGGTGCTTCGTAATGTGACGACATATTTCTTTAAAATTGATTCTTATTACTTAATTATTATGCTTCAGCGGTATTGGTAATTTTAGCCTGATACATTACGTTTGGCTTAGTACCTATACTTTCAAGTAAATGATAAGTTCTATCATCACCTTGCAATTTAGAAACTTTAGACTCTTTGTCATTTACATCTCCAAACACAATTGCACCAGTATCACAAGCCGCTGAACAAGCTGTACGGAATTCACCATCTTTAACAGGTCTTCCTTCACGCTTAGCATCAAGAATTGTTTTTTGCGTCATTTGGATACACATAGAACACTTCTCCATTACCCCCCGAGAACGAACTACCACATCTGGATTTAATACCATACGACCTAGATCATTGTTCATGTGATAATCAAACTCTTCGTTTTGAGCGTAATTAAACCAGTTAAATCTTCTTACTTTATAAGGACAGTTGTTAGCACAATATCTTGTACCTACACATCTGTTATATATCATTTGGTTTTGACCCTGACGACCGTGTGAAGTTGCCGCCACAGGACAAACAGTTTCACAAGGTGCATGGTTACAATGCTGACACATTACTGGTTGAAAAGCAACCTGAGGGTTATCGTAAGATGGATCCTCTATAGTATCATAAGTTTCAAAAGCACCTAGATTAACTAATTTCTCTTGCTCTTCTACAAATGTATCACCAGCTGAATAGTATCTATCAATTCTTAACCAGTGCATATCTCTAAACTTTCTAACTTCATCTTTTCCAACAACAGGAACGTTGTTTTCAGAATGACAAGAAATAACACAGGCTCCACAACCAGTACAAGCATTTAAATCTATAGATAAATTAAAATGATGCCCAATTGTACGATCAAAAGCACTCCAAATATCCGCTTTTTCATCACTTACAGGAATTTCCTGATGATTATAATCTACCTCAGGAACACTATTCCATTCATGCTTACTTTTTGTTGTAAGAACTGATAGCGTGGTTTCTTTAACAATATCATCACGACCAGCCAAAGTACTTTGCATCTGTACACTAGCAAATTCATGCATACCTTCAGCCTTTGCTAAAGTTACATTTTGAAATGCACTAAAGTTTTGGTACAAAGGATAAGCATTAACACCTACCTGCATTTCCTTTTGCATTCCCTCTTTCTTACCATATCCTAAAGCTAATGCTACAGAACCTTTAGCCTGCCCAGGTTGTATAATTACGGGAACATTTTTTACTGTTGTTTCACCTACAGTAACATTTACATAACTACCATTTAAAGCTCCGTTAGAAACAATTTCATTCTCCAAGCCTAACTTATCAGCATCGGCTTTAGAAATCATTAAATAGTTATCCCATGTTGTTCTTGTAATAGGATCTGGAAGCTCTTGTAACCAAGGGTTATTAGCTTGTTCACCATCTCCCATCGAAACTTTAGTATATAAAGTAAGTTCATATTCGCTACCTTCCTGAGCAGATGAACTTAATTTTCTTAGTGAAGAGGCATCATTACTTGAAGAAGTAAAGTCTTCTGAAGCTACTACAGCAACAGGACTTGTTCCATCAAAAACACCATCATGCAATGCCTGATTCCAACCTCCTGATAAATTACCAGACCAAGTTTCTTTAATATAATCACTATAGGATTGGCTATTTCCAGACCATTTTAATAAACAATCCTGAAATTGACGCGTATCAAACAACGGTCTAATTGTTGGCTGCATTAAACTGAATTGCTGATCTGTAAACTGAATATCCCCCCAGCTTTCAAGATAGTGCGGAGTAGCAGCTATATATTTGCAAAGTTTTGCAGTTTCATCTTCTTTCATTGTAAAAGAAACAGAAACTTCTACATTTTTTAATCCTTCAACAAATTCTGAAGCATTCGGCAAACTGTAAGCTGGATTTACTCCAACCACCATAAGAGCTCCAACGCTTCCTGAATTCATACTTTGTACAAGTTCTGAAACCTGAGCAACATTTCCCTGACGGGTCATACGTGCATTATCAGTATCCATTATTGTACTACCTAAAGCTTCATTAATTGCTAACACTAATGATTGCGCATCTGCATCTGGAATTCCAGAAACTACAACCGCCTTATTCCCAGCTTCTCTTAACTGGCTAGCAGCTTTCACAACAGCTTCATCAATATTAGAAGGCAATTCACTTGTAGAATCACCTCCAACTATATAACCATACAATGCAACTAAAATTGCTTTTTGCTGCGATGGTTTTACAGGAACACGTTTATCTGCTTTCGCACCTGCTAAAGACAAGTTTGATTCAAATTGTACGTGTCTTGACATTTTTCCATTTTCAGGAACACGACTTTTAGCATAGCTCACATCGTATCCTCCACCTTGCCAGTCACCAAGAAAATCAGCTCCTATAGAAACAATTGCTTCTGCTTCACTGAAATCATAATTTGGCAATGCTCTTCTTCCATATCTAGATTCAAAAGCTGAAAGAGCAGCATCTTCAGAAACAGCATCATACACCACATGTTTTACATTTGGGTATTTAGCGCTGAATTCCTGAATCAGCTTTGTAGTACTTGGGCTAGCAAAAGTTTGAGTTAAAAGAACAATATCACCTGATACTCCGTTAAGAGCTGAACCAACCTGACGATCGAATTCTTCCCAAGAAACATTTTTCCCATCAATCATAGGGCGCTTCACTCTTTTCTTATCATATAAAGAAAGAACTGAAGCATTAACACGAGCACCACCACCAGCTTTTACTTTAGCAAGGTCATTATTCTCAATTTTAATTGGTCGCCCTTCACGAGTCTTTACCAATACGCTTTGAAAATCGAAACCATTTGCAATAGTAGAAGCATAGTAATTTGCTACACCAGGAACAATATTCTCTGGCTGCACAACATAAGGAATCGATTTTACAACCGGACCTTCACAGGCAGCAAGTGAAGCAGCAGCAGTACTAAACCCAACATACTTTAAGAAATCCCTTCTAGAAGTTTTTGAATTACTTAAAGACTCTTCATCTCCAAGAAACTCATCAACAGGAATCTCCTCTGCAAATTCTTTTTGTTTTAGCGTCTCAACAACAGAACTACCTTTTAGTTCTTCAACACTTTTCCAGTATTTTTTGTTTGATGACATATATATCTAGATATTAACTTCTTAATTTATATCTGCTAACGCAGTTATTAATAGTGGCATTTTGCACATTCAAGACCTCCCATTTCAGCAATGGTAAGCTTTTCTACACCATACTTTTTAGAAAGCTCTTCATGAATCTTTTCGTAATATTCATTCCCTTCCATCTGAACTCCAGTTTCCCTGTGACAGTTTATACACCATCCCATTGTAAGTGGGGCTTCCTGATGCACAACTTCCATTTCCTGAATAGGACCATGACAATGTTGACATTGAACTCCTGCAACAGAAACGTGTTGTGAGTGGTTAAAGTAAACAAAATCTGGAAGATTATGTATTCTAACCCATTTCACAGGCTTTTGTTCACCTGAATATGTTCTTGTAGATGGATCCCAACCAACAGCATCATAAAGCTTCGCAATCTCTCCGTCATAGAATTCCTTAGAATGCTCTGCAGTAGCCGTCTCTGGAGCAACTTCTGAAATTGCTTTATGACAGTTCATACAAACATTTAATGATGGAATACCTGAAGTTTTTGATACACGAGCTGAAGAGTGACAGTATTTACACTCTATACCATTATCACCAGCATGAATTCTATGCGAATAATGAATAGGTTGGATTGGTTGATAACCTTGATCTACACCAACCTGCATTAAAAATCCATACGCGAAATATCCAACACCTAACAAAACAACAAGAGAGAACACCAATACTAAAAACTGGTTTTCTACAAACGCCTGCCAAATTGGTTTTCTTGATGGTTTTTCTGGAAGAGTCACTCCACTCGCAGCAGCAAAGTTCTTTAATGTCTTGTTCACTAAAAACAAAACAACAAGTAACATTACTAAAACAAATATTAGAACCCCAAGAATAATATTTACAGAAACACCTCCAGCAGATCCTTCTCCACCTTCAGCACCTGCTCCTCCGGTTGCAGCAGCAGCTGGCTCTGGTTTTGGTTGCTCAACATAAGCCAGGATATTATCGATATCCTCATTAGACAATTGAGGAAAAGCTGGCATCGCAGTACCATTATATTCCTGATAAATTGCTTCAGCATCTGCATCACCAGATGCTCTTAACTCTGCATTGTTTTTAATCCAAGCATAAAGCCATTCTTTATCATGTCTTAATGTCGCACCATTTAAAGCAGGACCAATACTTGCTGAATATGGTTTGTGACAAGCTGCACATAAAGAATTAAACAAACCTTTTCCTGCGGCCGGATCTCCTAACTCGGCAGAAGCTGAAGCATCTGCTTTATCGGCAGCTGTTTCTGGCTCCCCAGCCTCGACATCTGTTGAATCCTGAGCAAAACTCGTTACAGTAAACGATAGAAAAAGCGCTACAATTAAGAGCAATCGCGAAGTTGAGTGGCGGTATTTCACCTTTTTCATATTATAAGTTGAATTAACGTCTAAACTTTGGTACGGTTTTTAAGATTAAAATCTGTACGTAAAAACTTAGAATCGCACCATTAAATTCAGGCACAAAAGTAATACTTAAGTTGGATTTTGTTTATGTTAGAGAAGCGTTAATAGGTAATTTATATTAGTTCTAAATAATAAAATAGATATAATCTCAGTTATTTAGTTTTACATTTGTCTATAAAATCATAACTATGAATATTTTAAGCTTTCGAAATTTAATACTTGGATCTTTTTTAAGTTTTTCGAGTATAGCAATTGCCCAAGAGGATTCTGCAAAAATTAACATTTCACAAGATGAAATGATTGCGGAATTAGCAGAAACAAAAACAAAGCTTCAAAAATCACACAATATTGGCGATCGATTTGTAATTCAGCTATTTAGCGGAAGCAATGGAGAAGCCAGCAACCAGATAAAAGACTACGAAGCGCTTTATGAATACCCAGCCAGAATTAAATATGAGGCTCCAAATTATAAAGTTTGGATAGGTAATTTCAGAAACAGATTAGAAGCCGACAGAGCACTTTTAATAATTAAAGAGACATATCCTTCAGCTTTTATACCAAAACCAAAAAGAAAGTAACCTAGACAATTTTACAACTGCTAAAGTGAGGTTAAAATAAAATGATAATAATCATTTTAAGCCGCTACTTATCTTCTTATAGAAAAATTCAAGAGATTACATCACAATAAAAAAAGGGCCGCAAATGCAGCCCTTTTTTTTTATTTATAAACACACTCTCTTTTATTTAAGAGTCTTTTTAACTTCTACCTCTCTAAAGGCTTCTATTACATCACCTTCTTTGATATCATTGTAATTTTTCACCTGCATACCGCAGTCATATCCCTTAGCTACCTCTTTTACATCATCTTTAAAACGCTTAAGGGATGACAATTCTCCTGTATAAATCACTACACCATCTCGAATTAAGCGGACACCGGCATTTCTATAGATTTTACCTGAAGTAACCATACATCCAGCAATAGTTCCGATTTTAGAGATTTTAAACGTTTCTCTAATTTCAGCAGTACCAGTGATCTCTTCTTTAAGTTCTGGAGATAGCATTCCTTCCATCGCATCCTTAAGATCATTAATTGCATCATAGATGATCGAATATGTTCTAATGTCGATTTCTTCTTTATCTGCTACCTGTCTCGCATTTCCTGCAGGACGAACATTAAATCCAATGATAATCGCATCTGAAGCAGAAGCTAACAACACATCACTTTCTGTAATGGCACCAACTCCTTTATGAATAATATTCACTTGAATCTCTTCAGTAGATAGTTTCTGGAAACTATCAGTAAGTGCTTCTACAGAACCATCAACATCACCTTTCAGGATAATGTTAAGTTCCTTAAATTCTCCTAACGCAATACGACGACCAATTTCATCCAAGGTGATATGACGCTGCGTTCTTACATTCTGCTCGCGCTGTAATTGTGTACGTTTAGCAGCAATATCCTTAGCCTCGCGCTCATCTAACATCACTTTGAACTTATCACCTGCCTGTGGCGCACCGTCTAGACCTAAGATAGAAACCGGAGTTGATGGACCAGCTTCTTTTATCTCGTGCCCTCGTTCATCATGCATCGCCTTAATTTTACCACTATGACGACCTGCAAGAACATAATCTCCTATCTTAAGCGTACCTGCCTGAATAAGAATTGTAGCCACATAACCACGACCACGATCCAAGAAAGCTTCTACTACGGTACCATTAGCTATTTTATTAGGATTCGCTTTAAGCTCTAAAATCTCAGCTTCAAGCAATACTTTTTCAAGTAATTCCTTAACTCCCATTCCTGTTTTAGCAGAAATATCATGAGACTGCACTTTACCTCCCCAATCTTCAACAAGAAGATTCATAGAAGCTAACTTCTCTTTAATCTTCTCTGGATTAGCTGTAGGCAAATCAGATTTATTGATTGCAAAAATAATTGGCACTCCAGCTGCCTGCGCGTGAGAAATAGCCTCTTTCGTTTGTGGCATCACATCATCATCTGCAGCAATAACGATAATAGCTATATCGGTTACCTGCGCACCACGAGCACGCATTGCCGTAAAGGCTTCGTGACCCGGCGTATCCAGGAATGCAATTTTTTGCCCTCCATCTAATTCAACACCATAAGCACCAATATGCTGTGTTATACCTCCACTTTCACCAGCAATAACATTCTCTTTACGAATATAATCCAGTAAAGATGTTTTACCGTGATCTACGTGACCCATAACCGTTACAATAGGTGCTCTTTCTTCTAAATCCTCAGGAGCATCTTCTTGCGTTTCAACTGTTTCTTCCACATCCGCAGTTACGAAGTCCACTTCATAACCAAACTCATCAGCAACAATAGAAAGAGTTTCTGCATCCAATCTCTGGTTCATTGTCACCATCATACCAAGAGACATACATGCTGAAATAACTTTAGTTACCGGCACATCCATCATTGTCGCAACCTCACTAACAGTAACAAACTCGGTTACCTTAAGTACTTTAGAATCTGATTCTTGTTTTGCAAGATCTTCTTCTGAACGTTGACGGTGTTGATCCCTCTTATCTCTACGATATTTTGCACCTTTACCTTTATTAGATTTCCCCTGAAGTTTTTCAAGAGTCTCTCTAACTTGTTTTTGTACTTCTTCTTCGCTAGGCTCTTCTTTGGCGATAGGCCTGCTGCGCTGTTTATTATTATTACGACCTTTACGGTTGTTGTTATTGTTATTTCCACCTCCCTGATTAGGGCCGCCTTTTACATCCTTACTAATTCTTCTACGACGCTTTTTACGGTTTCCTTTTTTATCATCATTAGATGCCGCAGTTTTCTTGTCGTCTTTTTTCTTAGCAGGCTTCTTAAATTTAGAAAGATCGATTTTCTCTCCCGTAAAGTTAGGACCATCTAATTTTGTATAATTAGTTTTTATACGGTTAGAATCCTCTCCCTGTGCGGCAGTCTCAGTTTTTTCCTGAGGAACATCTTTATCTTTCTTAGGCTCTTGCTTAGGTTGATCTTTTTTAGGGGCAGTATTCTGATTTTTACTAAAATCAGTTTTTGGCTTAGGCTTTTCCTCAACTGGCTTTTGGGCTGGTTTTTCCTGCTGAGCTTTCTCTACCTTTTCTTCTTTCTTAGGCTCCTCTTTTTTCTTCTCAACCTGTGATTTTTCCAAATCTATCTTACCTACAGTTTTAGGGCCAGTAAGTTTAGTACGAGAACCAAGCGTTTCCTGCTCTTGCTTCTTACGCTCCTGCTCTTCTTTCAACTTCTCCTGTTCCTTTTTCTCCTGCTCTTTTCTCTTTTCCTCCTGCTCACGCTCACGGGCTAAACGTAGCTCTTCTTTCTCTTTCTTCCTTTCTTCACCAACTTCTTTAGAAGCTACTTTTTTGCTTTTATCTGTCTGGAACTCATTAAAAAGAACCTGATAAGTCTCCTGAGAGATTTTAGCAGTAGGACGTGCTTCAATATCATGCCCCTTAGAATTTAAAAACTCTACAGCCCGATCTAGCGAAATATTGAATTCACGTAATACTTTGTTTAATCGCATTGTTTTTGCTTCAGCCATAAATTGCCCTCTAAATTAACCTCTTTTGTTTATTAACTACAATAAATTATTCTTCGAATTCTTCACGAAGAACTCTCATTACTTCACGAACGGTTTCTTCTTCCAGGTCGGTACGTCTTACAAGGTCATTTACATCCTGCTCTAAAATACTTTTTGCAGTATCTAAACCAATTTTTGCAAATTCCTTAATTACCCAATCTTCGATTTCGTCAGAGAATTCAGATAATTCAACATCTTCCTCTACTCCTTCTCTAAACACATCAATTTCGTAACCTGTTAACTGGCCAGCAAGTCTAATATTATGCCCTCCACGACCAATCGCTTTAGAAACCTCTTCAGGCTTAAGCATAACTTCAGCCCTTTTATTTTCTTCATCTATCTTAATAGATGTGATTTTTGCAGGACTCAAAGCCCTTGTGATAAATAACTGATCGTTATTTGTATAATTAATCACATCAATATTTTCATTTCCAAGTTCGCGTACAATACTATGGATTCTAGATCCCTTCATCCCAACACAAGCTCCAACAGGATCAATTCTATCATCATAAGAATCTACTGCCACTTTCGCTTTTTCACCAGGTACACGAACAACTTTTTTAATAGTAATTAAACCATCAAAAACCTCAGGGATTTCCTGCTCAAATAATTTTTCCAAAAATGCAGGTGCTGTTCTAGATAAAATTATACTTGGCTTATTCCCCTTTAACTCAACACTTTCTATAACACCGCGTACATTCTCTCCTTTTCTAAAGAAATCTGAAGGAATTTGTCTGTCTTTTGGCAGTACAATTTCGTTTCCTTCATCATCCAAAAGAATAATTGCACGATGTCTTATATGATGAACTTCTGCAGTATAAATCTCTCCTTCAAGATCTTTAAACTGCTTATAGATATTTGTATTATCATGCTCATGGATTTTAGAAATAAGATTTTGCCTTAATGCTAAAATCGCTCTACGTCCAAGATCAATTAATTTTACTTCTTCAGAAACATCTTCACCAACTTCAAAATCTGGTTCAATTTTACGCGCTTCTGTAAGTGATATTTCCTGATTTGGATCTTCAACCTCGCCGTCTGCAACTACCACACGGTTTCTCCAAATTTCCAAATCCCCTTTATCAGGGTTTACAATGATATCAAAGTTATCATCCTCACCATACTTCTTTTTTAAAGCATTTCTAAAAACATCTTCCAAGATCGCCATTAAAGTTACACGATCTATCAACTTATCATCCTTAAACTCTGAAAATGAATCTATTAAGGCGAGATTTTCCATACTAAAACAATTAAAATGTTATCATAACTTTTGCTTCAACAATTGCTGAATATTCTAATACAGCCTCTTTCTCTACCGTAACCTTTCCTTTTCCTACAGGTTTAGGTTCACGTGCTTTCCATTGAAGTTTAATATCAGATTCTGTAGCATCGATTAAATTTCCTTCAAATTTTCCATTTTCAGTTTTAACCTGCAACTTTCTGCCAATATTTTTTTTATACTGTCTGGGAATTTGTAGCGGCTCGGTTGCACCGGCCGATGTCACTTCTAAAGAAAAATCCTCTTCTTCCCTGTCTAAATTATGCTCTACCTTTCGGCTTACATAAATACAATCTTCAACAGAGACACCTTTATCGCCATCGATAACCACTCTTATTTGGTTATCTGGTGTTACAATAAGTTCAATCAAAAATAAGGAATTATTCTCTTCGAATGCTTCTTGTAGCAACTTTTCTACGTTCTCCTTCAACTTCATACTGGTTATAAAAAGAGGGGACTTTATGTCCCCTCGCTGTACTTTTTTAGTTTCAACGCTGCAAATATAATAATAATTCCCGAGAAAGAAAACCAGGCATTTAGGCAAAAATCTTCGTAAATTTAAGATAGATAATAAACATTCTTAATCTTTCCCGCCATGAAAAAGATTCTTGTCCCAACAGACTTTTCTAAAGAAGCTGAAAACGCACTAAAAACTGCAGCAGTAATTGCTAAAAAATTTGATGCTGAAATTTTCCTGCTTCACATGTTGGACTTACCACTTAGCTTAATTGACCCCGTACAGGGAAACAGTCAAAATGTGCCTGAAGCCCTATATTTTATGAAGCTTGCTCATATGCAGTTTAGCACAATTAAAAAAAGTGAATACCTAGAAGGCATTCCGGTAAACGAAGCTGTACAATTTAATTATGCTTTTAAAGGTATCACTGAATTTGCAAAATCCAACCAGTGCGATCTTATTGTAATGGGATCTCATGGAAGCAGTGGATTTCAGGAAATGTTTATAGGATCAAATACAGAAAAGGTAGTTAGACAATCTGAAATTCCTGTTTTAGTGATCAAAGAAGAGTCGCCAGATTTTAAAATCGAAAAGTTTGTTTTCGCCACAGATACTGAAATCGATAACAAAAAAACACTAGTAAAAGCCATAGAATTTGCTAAACTTTTTGAAGCTGAATTACATCTACTTTTTGTAAACACTCCAAATAATTTTACGACAAGCAAACAAGCTTATGCAGATTTAGATGAATTTTTACAGGAAATGAGTCTTAAAAATGTAAAAAAACATATCTATAATGACATTAGCGTAGAAAAAGGAATTTTAAATTTTGCTGAAAAATTTAAAGCAGATTTAATAGGCATCAGCACACACGGTCGCAAAGGCCTATCGCATTTCTTTAACGGAAGTATAAGTGAAGATCTGGTTAATCATGCCAAACGCCCGGTGATCACATTTAAAATTTAGACAAAGGTCTTTAGTGCTCCTTTCTTAATACAAGACCACAAATAGTTCCAGAATGATTTGGTTTTATCACGTTCTATTTCCAAACCATCATTCACATTTCGGCCACTTTCGCCATTATGTTTCACAAATATATTGGCGATAGTGGTTAAAAATCCACTTTTTTCGGTGCCATCTTTCTTTAAAACTTCAATTTTAAAATCTTTATAAGCGATATTCACACCGCCAGTCGCTTTATTCCTGTTTCCTGAAAAATCGAAATCCATATTAGTTATAGAACCTGCTGCCTGCACATTCATCGCAGGCCTTAAAAAACCATTCATATTCTCAGCCGAAAGTGAACTCATATTACCCGATATATCAAACCAATCGCTAAGATTATTTACTTTAAACGCCCAATTTAAGCGTAAAGAAGCCTGCTTCATAAAATTAGCACTAGCCACCACTCGTGTTGTAGGAAATTCAGAAGCATCGCTAAAATTGGTAAGATTCGATATTTTCCCTGCCACTTTTCCAAAAACTACTTTCCCTGGCTCTCGATTGGCCTTCATACGTTCTTCATAGACAATCTGAGTATTTTTCACCTGCAAAGTATCTATTTTCAATAAAAACGGAAGTTTTCTTAGCATTTGGCTATACATGGGTTTTATCGAGTTATCATCTGGCTGCATTTTATCCCTGTAAATCTCAAAATCGGCATCGCTAATTAAAAGATTTGTGGCTTTAAACCTTAAACTATCATTTTGAAATCCAAAATATTGATTTTCCAGCGAAATACTATCTACCACTAAATGATACCTATCTTTTTCTACGGGAATATGCCTTTGAAACTCTTGTTTAGAATAAATAGACTCTAATTTTAGCCCTTTTAAGCTGCTTTTTTTATCCTGAATTTCGATCGCAGCAACATTCATCTTATGCCGATCATCAACTTTAAAATAAACCGAATCTGCATTTAGTTTAAAATGATCAAACTGAAAAGGTATTTTTTCTGAAATAGAAACACTATCAATTTTTAATCCTTCAAGTCGAAAATCGAAGCTTTTAACCTTAATTTTTTCATCTGAAACACTATCGAGCAACACAAATTTTGAATGATTAAGAATAATCTCTTCTACAGTTATTTCTTTATCCAATCCAGACGATTTTGGCCCATTCTGCTTATCCTTTTTTTGCTTTCTTCCAGCTTTTTGATCCTTTGCCTTAGTTTGATACACCACTTCAGGATCGTTAATCTGAACCTTATTAAGATCTATATTCTTTTGGGTAAGAAACTTCCAATAATTAAGCCCGCTAACCTTTAAACGTTCAGATTGAATATTAACTTCTCCCTGCGTTAAGTCGATTTTGGTTAATTCCGCCGCATTTTTAAAAACCTGAACCTTCAGTTTATCGAATTTAAGTTCAGGCACCTGTTCTTCAAGTAAGCTTATCGCCTTTTTCTCGACGAAGGAATTCAGAAATAGTCCGGCAAAAAAAAGCAGGGCTAAAACAACGAAAATCGATATTATAATTTTTGGTTTTCTTTTCAAGATTGGAAAGTTTTCACTGAAATGTACAACCTTTAACAACAGCTCCTTGAAGGATTAAGAATATTTAACTAAAAAGTTAAACCGAAGAGGACAGCCTACGTTAAATTTACGTCAAACCTGACAATATGTTACCAAAAAACCGGAATTAGAATATATATTTGCAATTATCAACTAAATAACCAATGATCCTTAAACTATCTATAAAGATTCTGTTTGTTGTTGCTGAGATTTTCTTAGCGTTCTACAGTTTTGCCATGAGCGATAGTTTGTTGGTTAAGTTTATTTTCTTTGCATTTACCGCAGTAATTATCGCGTTCGCACTTACTAAAATCACCAATAAATTTTTACCTGTAGATAAAGATTACATTTCGCAAGAACAGGAAGATGGTGTAGTTGAAGGTGAATAGTATATGCAAATAATTTCAATTTCCGATACTCACAATAGACATCATGAACTAAATCTTCCAGCCGGAGATCTTTTAATACATTGCGGAGATTTCACTGAAGGTGGTACTAGACTTGAAACACTCGATTTCCTGAAATGGTTCTCAAACCAAACTCATCCTTATAAAATTCTTATTTCTGGAAATCATGATTTTTTCTTCGAGAAAAACAAAAAAGATTTAAAAAGCCTGATCCCTAGTAACATTATTTATCTAGAAAATGAAGGGATTTCCATTAAAGGTTTGCACATTTGGGGAAGTCCACATACACCAGGAAATGGCAATTGGGCTTTTAATCTTGAGAGAGGAAGAGGGATTAGAAAAAAATGGAATCTTATACCTGCCAATACTGATATCTTAGTAACCCACACTCCGCCTTACGGCATCCTAGATGAAAGTAAAACTTACAGAAATATTGGATGTGAAGAACTATTGAAAAAGATCGTTGATATTAAACCAAAACTTCATCTTTTTGGCCACGTTCATGATGACTACGGAAAGAAACAAATTGGCGAGACACTCTTTGTAAACTCAGCAATAATGGATAGCAGAAGTAGATTAATAAATGGGGTAAGTGTAATTGAAATTTAGAAGAACTATTCTTTTAAGGACTGAATAAAGTCAACTCGATACTGCCTTAAAACATCTACCAAACGCGCAGCTCCAATACGATATTTTAAACCAACGCGATCTTCGTTATTATAGGTATATTCCCATCTAAATTCTTCAGTAGTTCTAAGTTGTATTTTCTTCGTTTTAAATATATTCCCAGGAAAAATAGGAATTGCGAATTGAAATCCTCCTGTCGCTCCATTTTGAGTATAGGTTCCAAAGAGACCAACATCAACTAATCCAAATTGCTTTATTAAATCAACCCGACCGCCAAAATCTTCATATATAAAACGACCAACACTAGCTCTTACATTCAAATTTTCAATAGGTAAATGGTATTCGATATCAGCAATAAAATGAATCATACTCATATTAGAGAATGTGATATCATTAAAACCATCCTGATAATAGAATCCAGTTAAACCAGCCTCAAAACCAACACTCCAATTCTTTGATGGTAAACCATATCGGTATTGTACATCTAAGCCATATTTATCGTTATGGTAAGTCCCAAAAGACACATTAGCAAAATGTCCTGGTTTTATTTGCGTAAAGTAAGTCAAAATACTAGGAGCCATTCTTGGGGACATACTAGTATTATTTAAAGAATTCTGAATAGGAATAGTAATTCCGGTTTGCGCACTTAAACCTTTGGCTAAATATACTCGGGTATCAATAATTCCGTCAAAAACTGTTTCAAAAGGATTAGAATAATACCCAAAACGTGCAGCAACAAAAGGTCGCACCCGAATATTCCAACGGTAATTCTTAAAAGGTTTATTATTCCGATTATAGAATTCTAAGTCTGAAGAAGACAAAGTATTAAAACTATAAGAATCGGAACTATATTTTCCAACAGGGACATTATGATGTAGCGGTATCCACTCTATAGTTTGATTCTCACCTAAAAAATTAGAAGCAATATCATTAGCAAAACGCATACTATGATACGGACTACGAAACTCCCTAAGTTCAAAGAATATCTTTATGGTGTCGTTCTTATCATCTACAATCACATTTTCGAAACCCTCATCATAAAGTGCTTCTTTCAATTCCTGAGCAAAAGCCAAGGAACTAATCAAAAAGAATAAAATAAAAAGGGTTCTATTTCTTCTCATATCTTCTTAATGATCTAGGTAAAAAATTCAGCGAAAACTGAAGATTAACATTAAAGGCTATTTCTTTTCCTTCAAAAGTATAAGCTTGCAACATAATATGTTCATCCCAAAGCTTAGCATAAACACCAGCATTAATAGTAGAAGTATTATATTCAATACTTGCGCCTAAAAAAGACAAAGGCTCATAGGAAACACCTCCGTAAACACCTGTTAAATAATGGTTGTTACCGAAATTCTCCTTTTCTTCAAAACTTAAACTTTTCCAGAAATTATTATCATCTCCTCCCCTAACCAAGACATAAGGAGAACCGTAACCTAATGATAATTGAAATTTACCAATTGACGATTTAATATTCTTAGTAGCCACTAAGTAATCATGAGAGATAACAGGAGATCTGGATCCCGGCGGAGTCCAACCCAAAACAATTGTAGGCAAATACTCACTTTCCTTAAGAAGTCTAAATCTAAAATCTAATTGACGATCTCCGACTCCAATTTCATCAGCAATTTCAGAACGATAGAAAACACCAAAATTAACTTCCATAAAACTAGTCAATGCAACTCTAACACTATATACATCAACATCAGCTTCCTGCGCCCCAGGACTAAAGGTATCATCTGAATATTCTCCCGGAATAAAAGCATAGGAAAAGCCAAGCTCATGACCATCCCTCCAATCGGCTGTGGGAATAGTCATATAACCTGGCTTACCTAAAAAGTTATTTTGGGCAAATACATTTGAGGACATCAGCACCAAAAACAAAAAACCTGCCGTTTTAAAATTAAACTTAAACAACAGGTTTTTAAATAACATAATAAATTATCAAATGAAACTAAATACTAAGATCCAGAACCTTGATTATGACAAGCCGCAATACCTGCTACTAAAATTTCTCTTGCTTGATCTGCGGAATTTTGATAATTGGAATTCACAGTAGATTCTCTATCATCTCTTCTTTCTTCTATGGTAGTTTCCTCAGTTGTTCGTGCATTAGAAATTACAGTTGAAGCAGCATCATACCAACTTTGAAGTTCTATTCTTCCTTCCAAGGCAACTAGGAATGCCATCAATCTTAATTCCTCTTCAGCAAAATCCAAGCCCTCTGCAGCTAGTAAGAATTCTTCAGCGATTGCCTCAATTTCAGCGGCAAATTCATCTGCACTGTTATTTAAAGTTTCTGTCCTGCTATTAAATCTATCTTCTGCTGCAGCCGATCTTCTTTCAAAATTTGCAAAAACAGTCGCTAATTGTTCATCTCTTGTTGCCTGAAGATCTGCGATTACATCGTCATAAGCATCATTATAAACATCCTCACATGGTGCATCTACTGCTTGCGCAACTGGATCTAAATCAACACCAGAATTTAAAACATTAATTCCATTTGGAATTACAGTCGAAGATGCACTGCTAGAAAAATCGTAATTAATTTGTGGCAAAAGTGCTATAATGTCATCCGGAAGAGACGCTACAATTGCATCAGCGTCAACACCATCTGGTAAATCTTGATCAAGATCTAACATAGCTTCAATATCATCTTCGGTTAAAGATGCAGAAATACTCAACGCATTTGCGGGAACATCATCTACAGCCGACTCCAAGGAGGTTAATATTTCAGAACTCTCAGAACTCAAGTCATCAACAGTTTCGGCGGAAGAGAAATCTGCAGCAGCAGCAGTTGTCGCTTCAGGCACATCTGACTCAGCTGCAAAATCTGGCTCCGCAACCTCAGGGTCTTCATCATCTAAATCAGGAATTTCATCGACACCCTCCTCAAATTCGTTTTCAACTTCTTCGGGATCTATAGTGGATGAGCCGGCCATAGTGAA
>NZ_ARYN01000013.1 GCF_002094855.1 Zunongwangia atlantica 22II14-10F7 | reverse complement strand
TATCATCGGAAGTATCAATCCATAATGAAAGATCTCGATGAAATGTTTTCTTAAGAAATTTACTCTTCGGAAGAAGTGTGCATTTGGAACGTCTCAGTGATCAGTTTTTCAATGAATTGCTGTTTGAATGCAAACCAGTCTTGCCTGAACTCTGAATGATCAACAGTATGTTTAAAATGCCTAAAGGGATGTCGCTGCTGTAAAATTTGAATTAATTTATTGGTCTCAAAAATGGAATTAAATCCTACAAATTTATTGCAGCACTTTAATATGACGAAAAAATCTTTTATTTGTGTGGTATAAGTTATCCATGAAGGGGGAACCATACTGTAAGTCATTTGATTTGCCATATTATTTGGGTGGCAAAATATCGATACAATGTTCCCAAGGTGTTTTTTATTTTTTCAAATATTCAATTTCATATATACCACTATATTTTGTCGTTTGGTGTGTCATGGACAGCTTAATTTTGGATGTAAAAATATTGTCAAAAGTTATAATATTCAATGCATTTCCTATAAAAGTATCGGTTATGGAATTTTGATTTGTTACTTTTTCCCAAGTAATACCATTCCAGTATTCAATCGTTACCTTTTCGGGTGGAGAAATGTTTAATTCGTCTTTGTAAAAATGAATGTAGGCTGTATTGAAATTCTTTTTCTTAGCATATTCTATTGTTACCCAATCGGATTTATTTGGAGATTCAAAAGCTGTCCATCTTTTATTTATATTTATATCGCCATCTGCGATAAAGTCCACCTCATCAAACTTGGATGTGAAGGAAGCAGATACATTGAGTGGCTTTTTAGTTTTGTTGATTGGGAACCTAATTGGAAATTTTGCATCTCCCCATGTTTCTAACTCACTAATTCCTATATTAAATCCTTTTTCAGGTATTAATAAAACTCGTATTTTTTTTGTTGTAATATCATCAAACCAAATTGTATTAGCTTTTCTAGCTCTCGGATAATTAAATTGGTATTTAGCATTTTTAATTTTCTTCCATTTACCATCACTCCAAAACTGAACTTGATACTGAGAAGGAGCTCGAATTTTGAAGTTATCCTCTACGAAATAAATTTTAATCATGTTGATATTTTGATTGGTTCCAAAATCAATTCCAGCCCAATCTTGTTTTTCTTGTGAATACATGTTACTCCATTGATTTGTAGTAGGTTTTAAATACCAAAACTGTCCGTCGTTAATTTTATTTATAGGGTGAACAATTCCAGGAAATGAAGCTATTGCTAAAGGATATTTATCATTGCTATTGTTGACAGCATAATTGACAGATCGTTCTTTCAAGCTTTTTTTTATCTTTAAAGGGATTTTTACTTTCAGGTCTTGTATGTTTTTTTTTGAAATAATTTTTTTGCCATTGGAAATCAAATGAAAACCTTTTCCTTTATTGTATTTTTTACCCGTTTTATCCCAAATTAAAGTCATATTGTTCCCATGGTACTGAAAATCTTCTAAAATGAAGTAGTCCCAGCTGCTAGGTATTAATGGTTTAATTATGATAAAATCATCCTCTTGAGGCTTGATTCCTAACAAGTCCGAAATAACCAAATCCACGTAGGAAGAATGGTAATAATGTTCACTATGTCCAACTTTGTCATGTCCAGACCAAGAACCAGTGTCGGGATGTAGGGCTTCAGCTATATAGGGTTTCCCATTTTTACGCTGTGTCATGGTATAAATACTAAAAAGCTTGTAAAAATCTTTCTTGGTGACCGTAGAATTATTTTTATAGTTGTTAAGTACATTTGAAAGTCCTTTTAATGTCTGTGAAGTTGCGAAAGGCCATGAATTTCCACTCCACACGCAGCAATTCTCAGAAATTTTAAATAATGGATCATTTCGTTCCAAAACCGTGGGTCCAAAATTGGCATAAAAATAGCTTGAATCCATAAGAAATTTCCAAGATTTTGAAAATTCTTTAGTATCATCAATCATATTAAAATACCAAGGGACATAGCCTATCAACTCCCTCCCATGTTTAGATCCTTGGTATATACCATCTTCGTAAGTTAACGTATTAGCTTTTATAGTGTCTTTTTTATTGGCAGTAACTTCATTATTTTGGAATCTATGAAAGAAAAATTCTCTTTTTTGATCCCAATTTTTAGATTGAAAGTTATTTTTTATAATTTTAGCCTTTTCCTCAAATTCATCAGCGGTTCTTTGATCGTTAACTAGTTTAGCAATATTTACAATAGCATGAGCGTGAGCCCACATATAAGCATTAAAAGTTGGACGATATCCTGGTGCGCCATCAAACCATTGGGGAGTTTGTCTGCTATTAATATTTGTTTCCATACCATCATGCATCCCATCCCAAGCGAACATCCCTTCTGATTCAATAAAATATTTTTTCTCCCATTTTTTATAGTCATTTATCAAATCGTTTAGAAGATTAGTAGTAAATCTAAAATCACGGTGAACCTTATAACCTTGCCATATTGCGTCTCCTAACCAATTTGTATAGTTCTGTAATTGTGCTCCTGGATCTTTATACCAAAATTTAGAATAATCCTTGAAATATTTCGGGTCCTTTAACCATCTATAATCGTATAATTGATGTCCTACAGGACAACTAATTGTTCCATAGGCTCCAGCCCACCATGGTCGATCAATAAATTCAGTCGAAGCATAGCCACTTTTTGGCGAACCGTATATTAAATGCATTGTAACAAGTTCCCATCTATAATAGTAAGTTTTGTCGATTTCGATATCGGGAGTTTCTAAAAAAGGAATATTCTGCTTGTACCATTTCCAATCTTCATTTGACCAAAACGAAAATTTATTTAGAGTTTTCTGTTTATCTAGGATTGACTGCGCTCGACAGGGTATACAAACGATAATTAATAGTATAATTGTTATATTTAGACGTTTCATAGTTAGTTTATTTGGATATTCGAATATTCTTATATAATAATAGATTTTTTCGGGAGGTAATGCATATTATATTAAGATAATTGAACCAGAATTATTTTATGCTTTTGAAAAACAATACTAAATTTTTTAATGACGAAACAAATTTGATTTTTTTCAGATCAGGACATTAGAATCTTATTTTTTGTTACGTGAACTAGACTTAATATTATTCTATCTACAATTCCAATGAATACACTTATCAAAGTGCCTTTAATAAAAATCAATTTAGTAATTCTTAAAAATTTTACACTTCGAAGATTAATGGCTAAATTCATAAAATTTTAAGTTTTTAACTTGTAGAGAGTAAATACTTAATTTATGTAAATGTAAATAGCTTTAGTATTTATTTTATTGCAAATATTAACATTTTACCTGTATATATTAACCTGTTTGGATTTTAGATAGATTTCCTCAATAAATGTGACCTCCTTCCAAATTACGAACCAGTCAAAAGTAGAAAATCGGAGTCATTTTTATTCATTTCAATGAACTCATTGGGGGATCCCCCAATGAGCTATTTGGTCTAAAACCATTGTAATCTTCCTTCCAGTGGTCAAATTTCTCCTGTGCATCGTCAAGGGAAAAGAACCAGTTCACGTTTAAACATTCATCGGCGAACGATCCATTAAAAATTTCGATAAAAGGGGTGTCTTTAGGTTTTCCGGGACGTGAGAAGTCCAATTCTATTTTCATAAGCCCGCTTATCCAAAACTTTACTGATAAACTAACTCCCATTGTCTACCTTGATTCTTTTTGGCAGCTGATTAATCTTAAAGGTAATATTTTCCATCTCTTGTACCACATAACTTCCTTTTAAGGATTTTCCTGCATAGATGCAAGACATTGTGACTATATTTATACACTGTGGTTAAGGCTCTGATCGAGTGCTATCGTACAACTGGTCAGTAACAAAGTCCATACTCTAGCATTCGTGTAGATTAGAAGCATTTCCAGGTACTGGCTTTCTATTGGCAGCTTAGCGATGCCTTTTCGGACGTTTTGATCTTAGGTTAAGACCTTCTTCACAATAGAGCCTATACAACCGCTTGTGGTTATCTAAAAACCTTCTCGGCGCAATAGGATATAAATTCTCCAGAACCCGTACCGAACCCGGGTAGAAGCAATTTCTTTCATACGCATACATACCAATTCATCATCACAGCCAATACTTTTATAGTAATAAACACTTTTAGAAAGCAGCACCAGAGCACAACAGCGATTAATTGAAATATCGTATTTCATCCGTATTTTACCGACCAACTCCCGCCGATTAGCTGGTCTTAGAACTTTCCTGCCTGCCGGCAGGTTTTTCAATACATCCTGAAGGATCTGCTTATCTAATCTTAAGTCCGCCACAAGCTTCTTTAATTGGGGTTTTCCTCTTCCAAATTTTTTAACCTTCGCAATCCGAATACTCCTAATCCTCCGTTTTTTTCTTCCAATTGTAAAAGGTTGCCTCACTGATCCCCATCTTGCGACATGCCACCGATAGACGTGTGCCAGTCTCTGGTTGCTTGATGGCAAAGACAATCTGTGACTCTGTAAACTTTGATCATTTCATAAGCAAATATTATTTTTAAAGTTAAACATTTATTTGCTCAGATCCTCTAATTTTAAATTGTACAGTTTATCGGCAGGAGGTCAAGTTTCGCAGTAGGACATAAATATTATTGAGATAAATTCTGGCTCATTATCCATTCGTATTTGTAAGTGGTTGCCGTAGATCTCTATTGCCTGCCTTATATTTCACAGCACGAAGGGCAGGCATTGATCTTGCTGGAGTGGTACATAGTGCCTCTCTGTTATAATCATCAATAAGGTTAAATATTCTAAATTTTCCTCCAGACATTAGACCATCACTCATAAAATCTGCACTCCATAACTGTCTTGGTGCCTGAGGTTGATTCAGAGAAGTTTTAACACGAGCTGGAAGAAGCTTTTTGCTCTTCCTTTTCAATTGTAGGCCTAAAAGCCTGTATGCCCGCAGGACTCGTTTCTGGTTCCATTCAAAGCCTTGTGATCGAAACCTGTAGAAATAGTAATCAAATGCCCGGATGGGTTTTATCTCACTCATTTCTATGAGCTTGTCTATTACTTCAGAATCATCCCTCTTGGTCATATAATACGACATGGAGCGACTTAAACAAACCAATCCACAAGCTCTCACAATGCTCAATTTCTCAACTACTTGCTCGGCCAATTCCCTACGATCAGAAGGCTTTAAAGCTTTTTTTCGATAATTTCTTTAAGGATGCGGTGGGTAACTCAAATCAGCATACATCTGTTTTAGAAGCTGATTTGAGTCTTGGAGTGATTTAAGCTCCTTGAGCTGTTTGGCATCCATACCGCTATACTTACGCTTCCATCTGTAAAAGGTTGCTGTGGTAATTCCCTTGTCTCGGCAACTTTCGGTAATCTTCATTCCAGATTCGTGCTGTTGAGGCATTGCTACTATTTGTGCTTCTGTAAATCTGCTTTTCTTCGTTACTTAAAAATAGTTGATTTTTAAACTTTATGAAAGCGTAAGGAGAATAGAAAAAACATTACAAGTTCTAGGGAAGTTTATTATCCAAATTTACAATCGTTCGACCTTTTGATTTACCTGATAAAAGTAAAGAAATTTTGTCCTGAAGTTGATCAAGATTTATTTCCGAGTAAGCAATTAATTCATGATCTATTTTCCATTCTTCTGCAAACTTGTTCCATATTTCTATTCTATACTTAATTGGGTAGTTTTGCGAATCTATACCAATAAGAGAGACTCCTTTTAAAATAAAAGGAAATACCGTAAGTTCTAGATTTGGAGATGCGACATTGCCGCAGCAGGTTATGGCTCCGTAATGAGAGGTAGATTTAATAATATTTTGGAGAATTACACCTCCTAACGTATCTATAGCTCCTGCAAATTTAGATTTTAATAGGGGCTTATTTTTATAGTTCTCTATCTCATTCCGCATTAATATTTCAGAAGCACCAAGTTTTTTAAGATATTCAGTTTCGGAGACTTTTCCGGTTATTGCGACAACAGTATAACCTAACTTATTAAGAATATAAATAGCTAATGATCCAACTCCTCCAGTCGCACCAGAAACTACTACTTTTCCATCTTTAGGCGTAATTAATTTTGTTAACTTGCTAACACATATACCCGCTGTTAGACCTGCTGTTCCAATTACGACCGATTCTTTCATAGTCATATTTATAGGTAATCTTAGTGCCCATTCACCTGGCACTTTTATGTATTGGCCAAAACCTCCGTTAGTATTCATTCCTAAATCAAAACCAGTGACTATTACTTTATCACCAACCTTAAAACTTTCAGTTTTCGATTGCACGATAATTCCAACTGCATCAATGCCAGGAGTATGAGGGTATTTTTTGGTAACTCCTTTATTTCCAATGGAGGATAAGGCATCCTTGTAGTTCAATGAGCTATAATGAACTTTAACTATAATTTCATTAGGTTCAATTGAGCTTATAGAAACTTTTTTAATTGATGATTTAAAATCACCTTTAATTTCTTCAACTCTAAATGCTTTAAAGTTTATTATATTTTTTTTCATACTAAAAGTTTAAATTTTATTAGTTTGTGTAAATATGAATATATTTATTATACTAATCAACAACTTACAAAATGTTGGTAAGCGAACATTTGTTTCTGTTTTTAGTGTTTGTAGGATTTCGAAGAAAGAAAAAAATGAAAAAAAGTTATTGTCCTATTGATACCTTTATAAATGTTATTAAAGGAAAACGAAAAGGTACTATCATCTTGCATCTCTTTCAAGGAGATAAGAGATATAGTGAATTGGTGAAATTATTAACGGATATTAGCGAAAGAATGCTGACTAAACAACTAAAAGAATTAGAGTCAGATGGTTTAATTAATCGCATAGTTTTCCCCGAAGTTCCTCCACGCGTTGAATACAGCTTAACTGAAATGGGTAAAAAAATTCATCCTATTCTAAAAGGTATGTATAAAGGTGGAATTCTTTTTGAAGACTCAATTGATTAGGTGCGGATTTAAATATTTACTTTTTTCGCTAATCTTACTATAATATACAACGAATCTGGTTGGGAGAAGCCTGGTGTTTTCTTAATATTGATTTATACAGCCAAATCATCTGGAAGAATTTTTTTAGAAAGTCTTTTTTTCTGTTGCAACAAGGCAAACCCAAAAGTTAAAACTCCAACTCGCCCAATAAACATTAAGATAATTATTAATGTTTTTCCAGTGTTAGATAGATTTCCGGTAATTCCTGTGCTTAATCCAACAGTTCCTAGGGCGGATGCTACTTCAAATAATATGCTGGCAAAAGAAAAGGTTTCAACGTAAGAAAGTAAAAATGAAAACAGGAAAATTAAACTAGTGTAAAGAATAAATGTTGATGTGGCAACATATATTCTCTCAAAAGGTATAAGTCTGTTTAAAAATGTGATTTTCTTCTGTCCAAACAATCGGCTTTTCAATATTGATAGCATTGCCGTCAATGTCGTTATTTTCATTCCTCCTGCTGTTCCCGAAGGCGAAGCTCCGATATACATAAGAAAGGTTACAAGCAACAATATTGGCAAGGATAATGCACCAATAGGTATAGTGTTAAACCCAACTGTTGTCATAGCTGACATTGCTTGAAAGAAAGAGGCCATAAGTGAACTATTTGAGCCAAGAATAGATGATGACTCTGTTGTGTAAATAAGAAAAGTACCTAAAAAAAGTAAAAGCAAAAACCCATAAATAATGATTTTTGTTGTAAAAGAAATTTCTTTTGATTTGCCCCTAATTCGATACCACAAATCTGTAATTACAATAAAACCTAAAGAACCAGAAATGGCTAATATAGAAATAATTGTATTTACATACGAATTGTTTTTATAGCCTTCGAAACCATCATTAAATAATCCAAAACCTGCTGTACAAAACGATGAGATACTATGAAAAATTGAAAACCAAATTGCTTTTAAATTTTCCATTCCAGAATTTGTAAAGGCAAAGTAGAAAAGTATGGCTCCAATAGTTTCCATGATTAGGGTAAAAATAATTACGCTTTTGATGAAATCTTTAACTTGAATTGTATTTGGTAAAGTAAATTCTGTACCTATTAATTTACTATGCCAATGAGTTATTTTTTTTGTTGTAAATATCAAATAGTAAGTCGTTAGCGTCATATATCCAATTCCGCCAATTTGTATTAATACCATAATAACAAACTGACCGATAAAATTATAGGAATCGAAAACGCTTATAGTTACAAGTCCAGTAGTTGAAATTGCAGAAGTCGAAATAAACAAATTATCTAAAAAGGATATGTCAGTTTTGTGAAATAAAGGAATAGACAGTAAAATAAATCCAATAAGCGTATACAAAAAGAATCCCCAAACTAAATTCATTTGAGGTGATTTGCTAATTTGAAATTTTCTGTACCAATTAGAAACCGTTTTATATGTTTTATTTTTCATTTTTCAAAATCAAAATTATATTCATAGGAGAAAGTCTGTATCAAAACTATCTTGCGGGCTAATAAAAACAGCTAATAGTTTGGGTGTAAATCAAAAATTTAAGGATTCCAATGTGAAATCGCCAGATTTTATATCTTTGTTTAGAAAGCCTGTGGCTGTACTGAGAAAAGTGTGCTGTGGCTCGTCTGTATACTCGTATTAATAGGGTTACTCACTTTTGGTACTAAGCGGTTAATAGCTATAAGGCATAATTTACATTTGGAATTTAATATTTCTCAATGCTTAACTTTTATAGGTGCTTTTATACTTTGAAGGTGAAACGTCCATAATTTTCTTAAACATTCTTGAAAAATAATATGGGTCTTTAAAGCCTACCAATGTACATATTTCTTTTATATTTTTATCTGTGAAGTATAAATATTGACAAGACTTCTGTATTTTTAACTGAATGAAATAATGGATAGGTGGATGTCCTGTATTTTCTTTAAAAATTTCAGAATATCTTGAAACTGATAGGTTATGGTTTTCCGCTAAGTCGTATATAGTAAGCGGCTTATGTAAATTTTCTTTCATATATTCAATAGACTTATTTACCATGTTTTTTTCAGATATCTTCGAATTATATTCTTGTTGGTAGATAAAGAAACTTATGAACTGAGTAAGGTTAATATTAGCAACTTCGAGGTATCTTTCCTCAAACGAGAATTTCAATAAATCAATGATCGATAAAAATTTTTTAATAATTTCCTCATTGTAGGCTATAAACTTCACAGGGGACGCAGTATTTGCATATTTATTATATATAAACTGAGCTCTTTTCCCTGTGAAATGAACCCAAAAAATAGTCCAAGGGTTTTTCACTGAACTTCTATAGTGATGTGGTATATTGGGTGGGACAATAATAAATTGATTAGGCTTAAGTGGTAAAAATTTTTTATTGATTGAAACCTCCCCCTCCCCCTCAGTGCAATAGAGTAATATATATTCTTTGGAACCAGTTGTTCTTTTTCTGTCATGAAATACTGCATTGGGGTAATGGCCAATCGCTGTTAAATGAAAATTTTGTATCAACACATTTTTAAGAATTTTTCTTAATGCATCAGGAGGAAGGACTATCATTTTTTGTCCTAGGAACCCCTCTTTTTTTTTCTCTAAAGGCGTATGATTATCCATTCTTGAATTCTTTAAGTTATGAGGGATGAATATAATGTTTTTGATATTTATCAAGAAACCCTCGGATAAATAATATATCGATAATAAATTTAGTTTTAATATTTATAATAAAACTAAATACAAAAATTTAATATTTTTTGATTAAGATGTGATTATTTGGAAAAATCACAAGAAAGTCCATCATTACAATTGTTATCTCCATTTATCCATATTGTCTTAAGCTCTATATTTGAAATCAATATTAACATAATTTTAGTTTATGAATTCAGTTCGAGGTATTTTAAATTTTAGACATATTATTAATGGTAATATATTAATGACTTTGTTTCTTTTGATTTTAACCGATATGCAAGCTCAGATAAATCAAAATGAAAAGCCGAACATTGTTTTTATTTTAGTTGACGACCTTGGCTGGAAAGATTTAGGGGTTCAAGGTAGCGATTACTATCTTACGCCTGAGATAGATAAATTGGCTAAGGAGGGGGTTAGATTTACTAATGCTTATGCTGCTAATCCGGTATGTAGCCCAACTCGCGCCAGTATACTAACCGGAATGGATCCTGCTCATCAAAAGGTTAATATCTCTAATTGGATAGGAGCTCAGAAATATGAAGATCGCAGTGGTGATGAATTAATGCAACCCAGAATCGCGGATCATCTCGCATTAGATAGAATTACAATGGCAGAATCATTAAAAGCCAACGGCTATTCTACGTACTTCATTGGAAAATGGCATTTAGGCGAGACAGAAGAATATTGGCCCGAAAATCAGGGGTTTGACGTAAATATTGCTGGTTGGAGTAGAGGTAATCCAGGTAGTTTCTTTTCACCTTATAATAATCCTCGTTTGGAAGATGGACCTGATGGAGAATATTTGCCGTTCAGATTAGAAAGAGAGGCTATTTCTCTACTTGAAAAACATACAAAGCAGTCAAATAATCCTTTTTTTATGTATTTTTCGATGTATAATGTGCATACGCCAATTGAGGCTCCCGAAAATTTTATTGAAATTTTTAAAAATAGACAAGAAAAGCTTGGATTGGATTCTAATGGTGTTTACGAAAACGATAAAGGAGTAAAACATCGAATAAATCAAAGTGATGCTACTTATGCTTCAATGGTATGGGCCATGGATTCAGTTGTAGGATCGCTAATGAATAAACTAGAGGAACTTGGTTTGGATGAGAATACCATGGTTATTTTCTTTTCGGATAATGGTGGACTTTCAGCTCCTGGCTACGGTGTTACGTCCAATAAACCTCTGCGCGGAGGTAAGGGATGGGTTTACGAAGGAGGAATTAGGGAGCCATTAATAATCAAGTATCCACCACTAACAGACGAAGATTCAAATAGAGTGGTTGAATATCCTGTAATTAGCCATGATTTTTTCCCTACACTTGTTGATGTAAGTGGTGTTGATAAAAAACCTGATCAACAATTTTCCGGTATTTCCCTTAAACCAATTCTTTCATCAGAAGAAATGCCTGATCGAAGTCTGTATTGGCATTATCCTCATTATAGTCCTCAGGGAGGAAAACCTGCTTCAGTAATTAGAAGTGGAGATTGGAAACTTATACACTTTTATGAGAGTGGGGAAAACGAACTTTATAATTTAAATGCCGACCCTTCCGAATCTACTAATTTAGCCTCTTTAAAACCAGAACTTGCTTCAAGTCTTGAAGATGATCTTATGCAATATCTAAAAGATATAAAAGCTCAATTCCCTAAGGAAAAATAGAAATAGTACTGTAAGGCTGATTTGGCGTAAATATTAACTTTTAATACGAAATCATGAAAAATAAAATTTTACTAGGAGTTATTTTACTCATACTGGCTGTTGGTTGCGACACAGATGATGATAATAATATGAGAGTAGATTCTCAACCGGAATTTACAATGGCTGAAACAACTATATCTTCTTTGCCTGGAATGGATTTATCATTGAAAGCAACAATTAATGATCCAGCAGGAATTAAAACGGTCAACATAAAATATGAACCTTGGGATTTAGATAAAACTATAATTAAGGATTCCTTACCTAATTCATACAATTTAGATTACACTTTTAAAGTTCCAGAAAGAGCGACTGAAAATAGTGAGCATATTATAAGTGTAACTTCCACAAATATTGGAGGAATAAGTACCACCACTGATTTTACTGTAACTCTTGATCTAGATGTGGAAGCACCTCAAATATCAATAGAAGAACCAATGGATGGTGCAACTGTATTACTCGGTGATGGGGATGAAATAGAATTCAATATTACAGTGACGGATAATGAATCTCTATCTGAATTTAGAATAGAAAGTAATGATTTTAATGATATCCTAGAAATTTCAGGTAGTAGTTTTACTTATGAAAATAGTCTAAATATAGAATCAACGGGTGCTTACTCATTTAATGCTATAGTAACGGATATGGCTGGGAATTCTAATTCTACCAGTTTCACCGTTAATGTATTTGATGAGTTGAAGTTCGAGAAAATGTATATGACCGAAGTAACTTCTGATACTCAATTAACTTCTGATGTTTTTGGGGTGCCCGCTATAATGAATGGGAGTTCAACAGAAGAGGAGCAAGGATTTGTTTTTTCTGGGAGATATTATGCTGCAGAAGCAAATACCGAAATAAGATTTATTCCTCAGAAAGCATCGTTTGAGCCTTATACCTTTGGAGCAGACCCTAATGAGGAAGGTAGTTTGGTAAATGGAACTAGTTCAGAGGTTGATCCTCTGGTATTGCCGAGTAAGGGGTATTATGAACTGAAAATAGATTTAAGAGATTTTACATATAGCATTACTCCTTATACACCTACAGACGAAACTTTTGATTTTGTACAGATCATTGCAACAGGTATGCGTGTAAATGGGGAAAATACCTGTAATGCGGATGCCGATGATTCCTTCAGGTGTTTTCATTTTAGCTCAGGTAAAGCTCTAATACAAGATGAGGATAATCTATATAGATTTTATGCAACTGTCGAAATATTTGATGAACCTGATAGTGAAGGTGCGAATGGAATGATAATGAATTCAAATAAAGAAGGTTGGGCTCCATTCTGGCGATTTGATGAGAATAAGGCTGTGCCTCAGGGAGGTTCTACCCTTACATTTTCGGAAGAATCACTTGATGGTACCTATCAATTTATTTTTGATACTCATCTAAATACTGTAATGATAACTCCAACGAATTAATCGAATTAAATTTTTTAAGATGAATAAGACTTATAAGAAAATAAATATTAAAACTGTTTTCTTTTGTTTCGCGATGTTATTTAGTTTGAACATCCTTGCGCAAGAGACTACGGTAAGTGGAACAGTAACCGATATAGATGGTGTGCCTTTGCCTAGTGTAAATGTTATCGAGAAAGGAACATCCAATGGAGTAATTACCGATTTTGATGGAAACTACGAGATAAAAGTGTCATCTAATTCCACACTTTCTTTTAGCTATATAGGATTTGTATCTAAAGATGCTAAAGTTGATGGTCGAACCACTATAGATATTCAACTGTCTAGTGATCAAGAAGCACTTGAAGAAGTGGTTGTTATTGGATATGGAGAGGCAAGGAAAAAAGAAGTAACTAGTAGTATTTCAACCGTAGATGGAGATGATTTAGAAAAAATTACTACGGGGAATGCTGCAGAAGGATTACAGGGTCGTGCTTCGGGTGTCCAGGTGATTTCTCAAGGTGGGGCCCCTGGTGCTGCGCCAGAAATCTTAATACGTGGTATTACTAGTTTTAATAACGATAAATCACCTCTTATTGTTGTTGATGGCGTGATGCTTCCTTCCGGTACAAATCTAAACTTTCTTAATCCTAGAGATATAAAAGATTTTCAAATTTTAAAAGATGCTTCTGCCGCAGCAATCTATGGTTCTCGAGCTTCAAACGGTGTAATTTTAATTACAACTAAACGTGGGAAAATTGGTAAAGCCTTGTTTACTTTAGATGTATCATCGGGTGTGAGTAATATAAATAAAATAGATTTAGCGGATTCACAGGAGTATGCAAGAGTGATTAATGAAAGAAATATAAATGAAGGACAGGATATAAAGTTTTCGGAAGAAGAAATTAGTGAATTTGGTGAAGGAACAAACTGGCAGGATGAAGTATTAAGTGATTTTGCTCTGGTTCAAAATTATAATTTAGGTATTTCTGGTGGTGGAAAAGATATAAAATACCTTGCAAGTGTTGGGTATTTTGAAGAGCAATCTCATTTTGAGAAAGGCTATAGAAAAAAAATAACTGGTCGCTTCAATTTGGACTTTCAAATTAGTGATAAGATTAAACTAAAGCAAGATATAAGTCCGAGATATGAACGTTGGGAAGATACTCCTAATATATTCTACAATACTTTAAGGATTGAACCAACTACTGATGTATACATTCCAATTGAGGAAAGAGCAGGTAGAAATGAGTTTAGTATTTTCGGTCGTTCAGGGATAGGAGTTCCAAATCCGGTTGCGAGTGTATCAAGGGTTTTTGGGGGAATTAATTATTTTGGATTGTTTACTAATACGCAGTTAAATTATACCCCTTTTGAATGGTTGGACCTTCAAAGTCAATTTGGTTTTAACTTTGATAGTAGCCGTCGTGATGATTTTAATCCTGAATTCTTTATTCACCCTAATGAACAAAATCTTATAAATAATGTATCTAGAAGGATCAATAATAACAGAGACTGGGTTTGGAATAATACGGCTACCTATAAAAATAAGTTTGGAGAACATGATATAACCTTTACAGCTGGTTTAATTATAGATGAACAACGTTTTAATTATGTGTCAGCTTATCGGGAAGATGTTCCGGGCCAATCAGAAGAATTAAGATATATCGATGCCGCCACCGGTGAGAATATGAGTGTAGGAGGAAACGAAAGTGTAAGAACGATGTTCTCTTATCTTGGTAGGCTCATGTATAATTACAAGGATAAATATTTTTTAACCGCAGCCGTTAGAAGAGATGCATCTTCAGTTTTCCCAGAAGAGAATAAATGGGGTACTTTCCCTAGTGTTTCTGTTGGCTGGTCCTTGGCTGACGAATCTTTCTTTGATTTTGATTTTATCAACGCCTTTCAAATTAAAGCCGGGTACGGCCAACTAGGAAATCAAAATATAAATCCTGCATCTAGATTTTTTGGAATAGGAGATTCAAATTACGCATTTGGAGGGGAAAGAGTTGTAACAAATACCTTAAATAGATTCGGTAATGTAGATCTTAAATGGGAAACGGTTGAAGATATTAATGTTGGAATAGAAGGGGCCCTTTTTGATAACCGTTTGACATTTTCGATTGAAAGATATCAGCGAACATCAAAGGATCTTCTGTTCCAGGTTGAGCCGCCAAACTATACTGGTATTCCTGGTACCATAGCGCAAAATGTAGGGAGTATGGAGTCTAAAGGATGGGATTTATCTTTTGGATTTTCAGATACCAAAAATAAATTCACTTATTCAATAAATACTAATATATCTGCTAACGAAAGTCGTTTGCAAGAAATTGCTCCAGGAATTGAAGAATTATTTGGTCAACGAAGATCAGACTTAGGAAATAGATACTTGAAAATATCGAGACCAGGAGAGATAGCTGGGCTGTTCTACGGTTATGAAACCAGTGGTTTATTCCAAAATCAAACAGAAATAAACAGTCATTCTAGCGAGAATGGTGCTCTTTTACAACCGAATGCTGTTCCTGGTGATTTAAGGTTTGTGGATAAAAATAACGATGGAGCTCTCAATGATCAAGACTTAACAATTATTGGGAATCCTTTTCCAGATTTTACAGCTGGTTTAAATGTGGACTTCTCGTATGGCAGTTGGGATTTGACTATGCAGTGGTATGGTGTGTTTGGGAACGATATTATCAATTATACCAACTTATTTGCTTATTCTGCTATAAACGAAGTAAATGTTAGAGCCGGCGCTTTAGATAGGGTGTGGAGGCCTGATAACCCCGGCGCTGATTTTCCTAGACTTAGTAGTCTTGACAGGAACCAAAATTATCAAAGGCCGTCTGATCTTCTTGTGGAGGACGGTAGTTTTGTAAGACTTAAAAATTTACAATTGGGTTATAATATTCCTTTAGAAGGCATCAATAAAATGAGAATTTCATTATCCGCTCAAAATTTATTTACAATTACAGATTATTCAGGATTTGATCCGGAAGTTAGTGCAGGAGGAGATGTAATCAATGGGTATGGAGTAGATTACGCCAACTATCCACTTACTAGAACTTTTTTAGTTGGACTTAATTTCTCATTATAAAATTTTTAAAAATGAAAAGAATAGTATTATTAATCGTATTAGGTGTTGTCTTAAATGGTTGTACTGATGATTTTTTAGATCAGCCATTACGGGGACAACAGGAATTAGATGATTTTTTTGCATCAGCAGAGGCAAGTGAAAGATTTGTAAACGGTATTTATCAGAAGGTAAATGGTGAAGGTTGGGCACAAATTAATTTTTTTAGAACAATTAATGGCATGGCCTCTGACAATCAATGGTCTGGTAATACCGAACAGCCCAGAGCTGATATAACTGGCATTGCGCATTTTAATGTTTTTCCGGGCTCAGCCTATATCAATTCTTTTTGGGAGCACAATTACATTGGGATCACCCGTGCTAATTTAGCTTTGGACCAAATTTCTGAAGTAGAAATGGATGAAGATCATAAGATGCGCTTACTGGCGGAAACTAAATTTTTGAGAGCCTGGTTCTATTTTGAATTAGTGAAAAATTATGGTGGAGTGCCTATCGTTACTACTTGGGATGAGTTGTTCGAGCCAGAGGTTTATGAATATACGCGAAATAGTGTTGAAGAAGTATATACTCAGATCGAACAGGATTTAAATGATGCAATAGCTGTACTTCCTTTAAAAAGCATGTACGCTCAAAAAGATTTTGGTAGAGCTACTAGGGGAGCAGCTCAGTCTCTTTTGGGAAAGGCCTATTTATATCAGGAAAAATGGATGGAGGCAGAGCAAATGTTCGAAAATGTTATTCAATCAAATGAATATAAGCTTGAAGATAATTTTGCAGATGTATGGAAGCCTAACCATAGATACGGAGTTGAGTCTATTTTTGAGGTAGGTTATATTAATAATGAACAGTTTCCTAATATTGGAGGCGTTTATTCAACCACTCAGGGAAGTCGTGCAGATTTAGGTTGGAGTTGGGGTACTCCAACCAGTGATTTAGAAAATGCATTTTTATCAGAAGGAGATTCTATTCGTTTAAGATCAACGATAATAAAACACGGTGAGCCTGTATATGGCGATCCAGAAGTAACCGAATTTGATGCTGCTCCTGCTAGAAATAAATCAGGTAGAATTAACCGAAAATATTATGTACCTACTGTTGATAGACCAGAGCCGTATCAAATAGGCCAACATCCATTAAGTCATATTCATATTAGATATGCAGATGTTTTGTTAATGCACGCTGAGGCCGCATATTTTAACGGTAATGAGCAGGAAGCCCTAGAATCTTTAGCAAAAGTAAGAGATAGGGTTGAGTTGGAAACAAATATGAATCTTAGTGGTCCCACACTAAGGGACGCTATCTGGAAGGAAAGACGTTTAGAATTAGCTCTTGAATTACATAGGTTATATGATATTAGACGCCAGAAAATCAATGGCACACCACGTATTTCTTTAATTATGGGGCCAAATGGAAGTTTTGTGGATTATAATTTAAATGAAAATGATGATCCATTTGAAACCACCAATATGGGCGAGGCAATGAATAAAGGAGAATTATTTGATGAGTCAATTCATATGTTATGGCCAATACCTCCAGAGGAGATTCAATTATCACAAGGTAGGATTGAACAGAATCCGGGTTACTAGTAAACAGAAGATATTTAAAAAATAGGTTATAAACTTATACTTCCCAACTATTTCTGGGTTAGGTAAATGATATCAAGATAAGATCAATTTAGATTGAAAGACTAGTTTAATTAAAAAAAAAACTGTGAAATATTTAAAAATAAGAACTATAAGTGTTTTAACAATCCTGGTGATCTTTTTTTCATGTAGTCCAGATGCTACAGATCCTATGGATCCTAAATATGGAATTCCTGAAGAAGAAGCTGAAGAGGAGGTAGAAGAAGAGAATGAATTCACCGGAGATACTTTTTCAATTAATGTTTCTAATAGAAAAGAAATAAACCCATTGATTTTTGGGCTGAACAACGACTGGAGGCAAATACCCAGTACCCAATTCACAGCTTTTAGTCAAGAATATAAAAACTTAGGCGGTACTTTGTTGAGATTCCCTGGGGGTTGGGAATCAGAATTTTATGATTGGGAAACCAATACTACCCCAACTTGGGATAATAAACCTGAGGAGCCGGGTGCTGACATAAATACGGTGAAATCTAATATTGAAAATTATAGTATTGTTCTACCTACCGCTATAGCTATGAATCATGAATTAAATTCAGCTTCATTTAATGAAGCTTTGATTGAACTTGAAGAAACAGCCAAAACCGCTATTACCATGGCGGGCGTGAATGAAATAGGAATTGTTGAAATTGGAAATGAATGGTGGTTGCAATATGCAGGAGGTGTAAATAGAGCTGAGAAATTGACTAAGTATACTACAGTTGCAATGAACATAGCAGAATATATCAGTGAAGAATTTCCAGAGCGAAATTTTAAACTACTGATCAATGGTGATTATACTAAACCGAATGAATTCACCGAGATGAAAGAACAATTCACTAAAGCTTACGAAGAAATTGATGGGGTGGCCTTGCATACTTATGTTGGTTATCAAACCGACACCCATAATATGGTGGACCTTCAGCAGCGGATAGAAGAATCTGCTGATAATTTTAATCCAGAGAGAAATTATATATACTTATCTGAATGGATGCCTTCAAGGGATTATAATGAAAGAAGGCTCTATATGGAAGCAGCAAATATAATTCCAGATATTTTTCAAATTTATGCTATGGCCGGTACAGATGCGGCAGCATTTTGGCCGCCAGTAAACTCTTCCATTCCTGGAGTAGGAGTGTTTAATTGGAATTTTTCAAAAACATTTCCTGTTGGACAAATATTTTCCGATTTATCAAATTCTTTTACTGGCGAAGTTGTAAGTACTAGTGATGGGAATTTTCAAATCACAGCAGCGTTACAGGATGATCAAACTTTAGTGGTTTATGTTCCGGGAAAAGATAGGGATGCAACAGATATCAAACTAGTTTTTGAGGGGTTTAATGTAGAGTCTATTGAGGTGGCTGAAAAGTTTGTTCCAGATGATTATACAGAAACAGCCAAAGCGGCGCCATATAGAGTAGAAACAGCATCTGCCAGTATAGATTATGAAAATGAAGTTCAGTTCAGAATTAACGAAGAGGGTTCCTATCAAATTATTAAACTGGTCTTTAAAGGAAGTATTAATTAGAGAGGAATTTAAAAGATACGATCAATTTACTAACTGAATGACGAATACAATACACTGAGTTGAATGAAAGCGAATATATTCTACTTTTTTACTATAATTTTTTGCACTTCTATCAAGGCGCAGACTATTGAAGTGAAAATAGATCTTAATAATGAATTTCAGCAAATAGAAGGCTTTGGTGCTTCTGATGCTTGGAGAGCTCAATTTGTTGGCAATAATTGGCCGGAAGCAAAAAAAGAAAAAATCGCAGAGTTGCTTTTTAGCAAGGAAAATGATGAGCAAGGAAACCCTAAGGGGATAGGACTTTCCATTTGGAGATTTTACATAAGTGCGGGGACCGCAGAACAAGGTGAAAATTCAGGTATTCAAAATGAGTGGAGACGTGGGGAATCATTTGTAGATCAAAATGGAAATTACGATTGGTCTAAACAAGAAGGACAGCAATGGTTCCTCCAAAAAGCAAAGAATTATGGTGTAGAAAAGTTTCTAGCCTTTTCCATCGCGGCGCCCGTTTTTTGGGCAGATAATAATAAAGGCTGGAACAATAGAACTGATGGTAATTTAAATTTGAAAGCTGAATTTTATGATGATTACGCGAACTTTCTGGTAGAATTTCTTGATCATTTCAAGAGAGAAGGAATAAGTTTCGATTATCTCAGTCCAATTAATGAGCCACAATGGGACTGGGAAAAAGCTACTCAGGAAGGAACACCTGCAACTAATGAAAATATCTCAGAGCTGGTTGAATTATTAGATAGTAAAATTAGTAAGAATGATCTGAAAACGGAAATCATTATCCCTGAAGCTGCTGATCTAAGATATCTCTATTCAGATTTTAACAGACCTAAGCGGGGTAATCAAATTGAAGATTTCTTTGGAAGCAAAAAGAATAAGGAAACATATGTTGGAAATTTAAAAAGCTTGCAGCTTACAGTTTCCGGTCATAGTTATTTTACTACCTGGCCTGTGGATAGTTTGATTCGCATTAGACAGGATTTAAATCAATCATTAAAGAAGAATAATCTTGGCTATTGGCAAAGTGAATTCTGTATCCTAGAGAAGAATGACGATATAGGAGGAGGGGGCATAAGGGATTTGGGAATGGGTACTGCACTTTATGTAGCTCGTGTTATCCATGCTGATTTAACCTTAGCAAATGCTAAATCCTGGCAATGGTGGACGGCTTTGACAATTGCAGATTTTAAGGATGGTCTGATCTATCTGGATACAGGAAATCCTGAAGATATGTACAATAGAGAGTCCTTGAAATATGATGGAGAATTTCACGATTCTAAACTATTGTGGGCTCTAGGCAATTTTTCCAGGTTTGTAAAGCCAGGGATGCAAAGAATTTCAGCTGATCTAAATTTAGATCAATCTTTGAATGAACAGTATGAAGATATTATGGTTTCCGCTTATAAGGATTCTATAACCAATGAATTGGTTATAGTTGCTATAAATTATAGTGAAAATCCCAAAACATTGCAGGTAAATAATAGAGAAGTCACCTTTGAAAAGGTCTATGAAACTTCAACTCATAAGAATCTAGCTTTAAAAGAAAATAAAGGAAGATCTATCGAAATTCTACCTAGAAGTATAATAACCATTACCGGAACAATCAAAAACCAATAAATTTCAAATGGAGAAGACAAAATTCAATTTCACCTATTTACTTTTTCTAGCCTTAGTTTCTGCAATGGGAGGTTTCTTATTTGGTTATGACTGGGTAGTAATAGGCGGTGCCAAACCATTCTACGAACTCTACTTTGAGATAAATACTATGCCATCATTACAGGGCTGGGCCATGAGTAGTGCACTGGTTGGTTGTATTTTTGGTGCTGTACTTTCAGGGTTTGTTGCAGATCGGTATGGACGTAAGCTCCCACTGATATTCTCGGCTGGTTTGTTTTCCTTATCGGCCTTTGGGACTGGTTATGTTGATAATTTTACCCCTTTTATTATTTATAGATTGATTGGAGGACTGGGGATTGGATTAGCATCTACATTATCACCAATGTACATCGCTGAAATAGCACCAGCAAAATATCGCGGCCAATTTGTAGCTATTAATCAATTGACAATTGTTATTGGAATTCTCGCTGCCCAGATTGCTAATTATTTTATTGCAGAGTCTATACCTGAAACTCTTTCTGCTACAGGTGTTCTGCAATCGTGGAATGGTCAAGTAGGCTGGCGCTATATGTTTTGGGCAGAACTTATTCCCGCGGGAGCTTTTTTCTTGCTAATGTTTTTTGTGCCAAAAAGTCCCCGTTTCCTGGTGAAAATAAAAGAAGACAACAGAGCACAGAAAGTTTTAGGGAAAATTGGAGGTTTAGAATATGCGAGGAAGGAATTAAAAAATATTCAATTCACATTAAATCAAAATAATAAACGGAAAATAAGTTTTTCAGATTTCCGTAACCCAAAGGTTAAACCTATTATTATTGTTGGAATTGTACTGGCAATTTTTCAGCAGTGGTGTGGGATAAATATTATTTTCAATTATGCGGAAGAAATTTTCACTGCTGCCGGTTATAGTGTAGGTGATATGCTCTTTAATATCGTAATCACAGGAAGTGTAAATCTTATTTTCACTTTTATTGCAATGCGAACAGTTGATAGCTGGGGAAGAAGAAAACTGATGTTATTGGGGTCTATTGGTTTGGCCGTAGTTTATGCAATTTTAGGCGGGGCTTATTATTTCCAGTTCACTGGCTGGCCTGTGTTACTTCTAGTAATCATCGCAATAGGAATTTATGCAATGTCATTAGCACCGATCACGTGGGTTGTGCTTTCAGAAATTTTCCCAAACCGACTGCGCGGTGCAGCAATGTCTATAGCAACCTTTTCCCTTTGGGTAGCCTCCTTCATACTTACTTTTACTTTTCCCATCCTTAATAATGCTTTGGGAGCATCAGGAACTTTTTGGGTATATAGTGGAATTTGTGTTTTAGGCTTCGTCTTTATCCAAAAGAAATTACCGGAAACTAAAGGGAAGAGTTTGGAAGAAATTGAAATTGAATTGACTGGGAAGGAAGCAGAAATAAGTCAGAGAGAATCTGGAAAAGAGGTAAAAGTTTAGACATGAAAATTTATAAAGTACATATCATAATTATTTTCTTTGGTTTATTTCAGATTGTTGGAATGCAGGATTGTAATTCGCAAGTAGCAAATGGGGAAACATATCTTGATTCTTTAAAAATGGACCTTGAAAAGAAATGGCCTAATAACAAGACGATCAACCTTGTTTTTCATGGGCATTCGGTTCCTACCGGGTATACAACTGGAGGTGTGGTCGATCGAATAAATTCATATCCATTTCGAACACTAAAAAATATAAATGATTACTATCCATATTCGGTGGTTAATGTGATAACTACATCAATTGGAGGAGAACAGGCAGAACAAGGAGCCAGGAGGTTCAAAGATGAGGTACTAAGATATAAACCAGATGTGCTCTTTATAGACTATGCTTTAAACGACCGTGGCATTGGACTGGAGACAGCTAAAGCTGCCTGGAAAAAGATGATTGAAATTGCACTTTCCAAAAAGCTAAAAGTAATTCTTCTAACCCCTACACCAGATTTAAGAGAAGATATTGCTAATCCAGATTCAAATTTAGCTAAGCACGCAGAACAGATTCGAGATCTAGCTGAACAGTATGAAGTGGGGTTAATTGATAGCTACCAAATGTTTAAAGAATTATCGACGGTTAAGCAACTTAAAGCTTTTATGGCACAGAATAATCATATAAACCAAAAGGGGCATCAACTGTTAGCCGATTTGATTTTTAGTGAATATTTTAAAGAATGAAACTACCAATTAAACATATCGCCTTTTTAAGTCTACTTTTTGTTTTATTATCCTGTCAGGATAAATCTACAAGAATAGATTTAGCTGGAAACTGGAATTTTAGAATCGATTCTTTGGATCTTGGTGAAGATGAGGAATGGTTCAAAAAATCATTAGAAGATTCTATATCTCTGCCAGGATCAATGGCTGAAAATGGTAAAGGCCACGATATTGACCTTCATACCCATTGGACGGCTAATATGTGGAACGATAGCCTTTGGTATAGAGATGAGAAATATGCAGAATACCGGCAACCTGGCAATATAAAAATATCCTCTTGGCTTAGTCCTGAGAAAAAATATTACGGTGCTGCCTGGTACCAGAAAACAGTTAAAATTCCAAAAGACTGGAATGAAAAAAATGTGTTTTTGGATTTGGAACGTGCCCACTGGGAAACTACACTTTGGATTGATGGTCAGAAGGTGGGAGCCGAAAATTTACTTGCTACTCCGCATATGTACAACCTTACTGATTTGCTTTCACCAGGGAAGCATCGAATTAGTATTCGTGTAGACAATAGGATTAAGCATATAAATGTAGGAAAGGATGCACATAGTATTTCTGATAATACCCAAAGCAACTGGAACGGTCTGATAGGAGATTTACATCTAGTTGCAAAGCCCAAAGTATACATAGATCTGGTAAGAGTGAAGCCAGATTTTACCAAAAAGGAGGTTGAAGTCATTGCAGAAATAATCAATACTTCTAATTCTTCCCAAGTTGTAGAACTTAAACTTTCAGCTAATAATATCGAAGGAGTAGAGGTTGATACTGGTGAAATAGAAAATAAATATTCAGTAAGTAAATCCCAAACCGTATCTATATCCTATCCAATGGGAGATAGTGTAGAGCTTTGGGATGAATTTAACCCCAATTTATATGAAATGAATTTAAAGCTGAATTCCAAAAAAGGTGAAGATAGCAAGAAAGTTCGTTTTGGTATGCGGGATTTTAAAGCTGATGACAAACATTTTGTTATTAATGGTCGGCCCGTTTTTTTAAGGGGTACACTGGAATCTGCAATTTTCCCTAAAACCGGATACCCTCCAACGAATAAAGAAGAATGGGCAAGGATTTTCAGTATCATTAAAGATCACGGTTTAAACCACGTGCGTTTTCATTCATGGTGTCCTCCGAAAGCGGCTTTTAATGCAGCAGATGAAGCTGGTATTTATCTTCAGGTAGAAGCTTCTGCGTGGACGGTAGTTGGTGATGGAAAACCTATTGATAAATGGCTGTATAAAGAAGCGCAAGCTATATTGGATGCTTATGGAAATCATCCGTCATTTGTTATGATGGCTCATGGAAATGAACCGAGTGGAGAAAAGCATAAAGAATATCTTATAAATTTTGTAGAGCACTTTAAAAACCAGGACAATACTAAAGTATATACTAGCGGAGCAGGCTATCCTTATATTAAGAACGCCGATTATTGGAACACACCAAAACCAAGGATTCAGCAATGGAATCAAAATTTAAATAGTATTATTAATAGGGAACCTCCGCAAACCGTTTTTGATTATCAGGAGATTATTGATTCAACATCAATGCCTGTAGTGAGTCATGAGATTGGACAATGGTGTGTATATCCGAATTTTAAAGAATTACCTAAATATACAGGAATTCTAAAACCTAAAAATTTTGAAATTTTTAAAGAAACTCTGGAGGATAACCATATGGGCCATCTGGCCGATAGCCTCATGTTAGCTTCCGGTAAGTTACAGGTCCTCTGCTATAAAGCAGACATTGAAGCAGCTTTAAGAACAAAAGATTTTGCAGGTTTCCAGTTATTGGATTTACACGACTTTCCCGGTCAGGGAACTGCTTTGGTTGGGATACTAGATGCGTTTTGGGATGAGAAAGGCTACGTCTCACCCGATGAATTTAAGTCTTTTTCTGGTCAAACGGTACCCTTAGTAAGAATAAAGCAAAGGACATTTAAAAACACTGATACATTATACGCTAAGGTAGAAATTGCCCATTTCGGAGAAGAGATTTTAGAAAATGTGACATCAACTTGGACTCTTGAATTTGAGAATGGTAAAACCTTCGCTGAAGGAGCCTTCTCTAGCAAAACAATTCCAATTGGAAATGGAATTGATCTGGGAGAAATTTCAGTTTCTTTTAAGGATATTAATAAAGCTAGTAAGTTAAACCTAAGTGTAGCCGTAGGAGATTATACAAATGATTGGGATCTTTGGGTATATCCTGCCGAAAAATCTGAAATACCTGAAACCGATTTTCGGGTAGTTGAAACCTTGGACACAGGTACAATTGATTACCTCGAAAATGGAGGTAAAGTTCTGCTTAATCCTTCTAAAGGTGCTGTGGTCTCTGGTAAAGGGGGAGATATTGCTGTAGGTTTTTCCAGTATCTTTTGGAATACGTCCTGGACTAATGGACAGAAACCGCATACATTAGGAATTCTCTGTAATCCCGAGCACCCCGCGTTAAAAGATTTTCCAACGGAATATCATTCTAACTGGCAATGGTGGGATGCTATGAGTCATAGTAATGCTATAGTGTTGGATGAATTTAGCTCCGATTTAAAACCAATTGTGAGAATAATAGATGATTGGTTTGAAAATAGAAGGCTAGCCTTGTTGTTTGAAGCAAAAGTCGGAAAAGGAAAGCTATTGATTTCAGGTGTAGACCTCCACACCAATATTGAAAATAGATTAGAGGCTCAACAATTACTGTACAGTTTAAAAAAATATATAAGCTCTAAAGAATTCAATCCACAAAATGAAGTGGCTCTGAGTGATGTTAGAAGTATTTACGGAAAATAAATAATTAATAAACAGGTCGCCGCAGTTAATAGGTGGTCAGTAAAATGATTTTTAAAATGGAAAAGGTAAAAGCTTGGAAAGAAAAGGTAGTTATTCCAACCTATGAGGTAGGGGAACCAGAAAAATATCCGGTTTTTCTAGAGAAAAGAGTGTATCAAGCCAGTAGTGGAGCAGTATATCCTAATCCCGTGATTGAACATATAAGCGATACCAAAATAGATAAGGAGTGGGATGTCATTTTTATTGAAAACCGCTATATCAAAATTATGGTGCTACCCGCACTGGGAGGACGTATTCAGATGGCCTACGACAAAATAAGAGAGCGTCATTTTGTGTACTACAATCATGTGATCAAACCTGCACTAGTAGGTTTAACCGGTCCATGGATTTCTGGAGGAATAGAATTTAACTGGCCACAACATCATCGACCAAGTACTTACGATCCAGTGGATAGTACTATTGAAGAAAATAAAGATGGAAGCATCACTGTTTGGGTGAGTGAAGTAGAAAGAATGTTCAGAACAAAAGGTATGGCTGGTTTTACATTACATCCAGATAAAGCCTATCTTGAAATTAAAGCACAATTATATAATCGTACCCCACACCCACAAACATTTTTATGGTGGGCTAATCCAGCTGTAGCTGTAAACGACCATTATCAGTCGGTTTTTCCACCAGATGTCCATGCCGTATTTGATCACGGGAAAAGGGATGTTTCAGAATTTCCGATTGCAAAAGGGGAGTATTATAAAGTAGATTATTCACCAGGGACCGATATTTCTCGGTATAAGAATATTCCTGTTCCTACATCATACATGGCTATTAAGTCGGAATATGATTTCGTGGGTGGTTTTGAGAACGATTCTAAAGGAGGATTACTACACGTGGCCGATCACCATGTTTCTCCAGGTAAAAAACAATGGACTTGGGGTAATGGAGATTTTGGTAGAGCCTGGGATCGGAACCTAACCGAAAAAGATGGACCTTACATTGAGTTAATGTGTGGGGTTTATACAGATAATCAGCCTGATTTTTCCTGGTTACAGCCTTACGAAGAAAAAAGTTTTAAGCAATATTTTATGCCATATTACAACGTTGGTGTAGTTAAAAATGCTAATAAAGATGTGCTTTTAAACCTTGAGGAACAAAATGGAGAAACTAGTTTAAAAATACATGTTACCGGTACCTATAAGAACTCCAGGGTTGTTTTAAAATCTGAGAAAGAAATATTTATTGAAAAGACACTGGACTTAAATCCGGAAAGTGTTTTTGAAGAGTGTGTTGAAATTGACAACACGCACTATAAGGAACTTTTAGCTGAAGTATATGATAGAGACGGAAATCTAATGATTTCCTGGTCCCCAAATGGTGATGCTCAGGAAGAAATTCCAGAACCTGCAAAAGCTGCAAAACAACCTGAAGATATTGAAACTGTAGAGCAACTTTATCTAAGAGGTTTGCATCTCGAACAATACCGCCATGCGACTTATATTCCTACAGATTATTACCTGGAAGCCCTTTCCCGGGAGCCAAAAGATGTTCGGAATAACAATGCGATGGGGTTATGGCTTTTGCGCAAGGGTCAATTTGAGAAAGCTTTGGGGTATTTCAATAAAGCTATTGAAACTTTGACCCAACATAATCCAAACCCTTATGATGGGGAACCATTTTTCAATAAGGGTGTTACTTTAAAATTCCTCGGTCGGAACAAAGAAGCATATGATGCTTTTTTTAAATCTTGTTGGAATGCAGCATGGCAAGATGCAGGATATTTTAATCTTGCCCAGATCGATTGTATAAAAGGTGATTTCGAAAAAGCTCTTGAACTTATCGATAAATCGTTAATCAGAAACTGGCATAACCATAAGGCACGACATCTTAAAGTTATTATCCTAAGAAAAATGGGGAGGAAAGAAGAAGCACAAAAGCTTATTGAAGCTTCTTTAAATATCGACCAGTTTAACTTTGGAATTTTATTTGAGTGTTATTTGAGTAGTCAAAAACAGGAAGATCTTAAGTATTTTGAAAATATACTTCGGTACAATTCACATAATTATATTGAGTTTTCACTGGATTATGCTCAAGCTGGTTTTTATTCTGAAGCTATGCAACTTCTTTCAGTTTATATAAATAACTCTAGAGATATTTATCCTATGGCAGCCTATTTTATGGGTTGGTATGCAATACAAAATAAAAATAATGAAGTTGCAAGTGATTGGTTTAAAAGAGCTCAAAGCCTAAATATAGATTATTGCTTTCCAAACAGGCTGGAAGAAGTTATTGTCTTAGAAGCAGCTCGAAATTTTAATCCTAAGGATTCTGTAGCTGCCTATTTGCTTGGGAATTTCTGGTATGCTTTCAAACAATACAAAAATGCACAGGAGTGTTGGGAAACATCTATAAAATATGATGGAGTAAATCCTATCTGTCTCCGAAACCTGGCTTTGTTGTATTACAATAAAAACAATCAGAAGGGATTGGCCAGAGAATATCTGGAAAAAGCTATTAAAATTGATAATAAAGATGCGAGAGTTTTAATGGAACTGGACCAGCTTTATAAAAAGATGAATGTTTCGGTAGAAGAAAGATTGAAATTACTTCAAGATAATAAAAAACTTACCAATTCCCGGGATGATCTATATCTTGAACAAATTGCTCTGCTAAACCATAAAGGTGAATTTGAAAAAGCACTGCAGTTTCTTGAGAAAAGACAATTTCATCCTTGGGAGGGCGGTGAAGGAAAAGTTCCCTTTCAGCATATCACCCTGCATGTAGAAATAGCAAAGAATTTTATTTCTGAAGGAGATTATCAATCGGCTATAGAACATCTCAGCGCTGCACAGGAATATCCTCATAATCTTGGTGAAGGCAAACTCTTTGGAGCCCAGGAAAATGACATTTTTTACTGGCTTGGATGTGCCTATGATGGTTTGCACGAAGAAGAACTGGCTAAACTAAACTGGGAAAAAGCAGCTGAGGGATTAAGCGACCCCAGTCCAGCTATTTTCTACAATGATCAGCAACCTGATAAAATATTTTACCAAGGGCTCGCCCTGCTAAAATTAGGTAGGCAAAAGGAAGCAGAAAAACGGTTTGATAATCTATTAAATTACGGAAAGCAACACTTAAACGACGATGTGAAACTGGATTATTTCGCCATTTCTTTACCGGACCTATTAATATGGGAAGAAGATCTTAATGTTCTAAATAATATTCATTGTAATTATCTTATTGGTCTGGGGGAATTTGGGTTGGAAAATAAAAAGGCTTCTATTTCTGCCTTTAAGGAGGTTCTCAAAATGGATTTATATCATCTTCCTGCTAAAATTCATCTGGCTATGATAGAGGGGAAAGAAGATGTAGTTGAAGTCACCAAATAATAGAGTATTAATGAGATTGTTTAAAATTTTGAAAATAGTTGGAGTAATGGTTTTTATAGAGTACTCCACTATTGGGGTTGCTCAGGAAAAGCCTAATATACTCTGGCTTACATTTGAGGATACTTCACCCCAATTTATAGGTTGTTATGGTGATGAGAATGCGGAAACTCCAGTAATGGATAAAATGGCAGCAGGAGGGGTGCGCTTTACGAATGCTTTTTCTACCGGAACTGTCTGTTCCCCTAGTAGAAGTACTATTATTACAGGAGTACCTACTTATAAAATGGGCAGTGGGAATCACAGGAGCAATTTCCCTATTCCCGAATTTATAAAAGGCTTTCCTAAATATTTGAGAGAAGCAGGGTATTACGTTACCAATAATTATAAAACAGATTACAACATCGCAGGAATGGACACTTTTGTTGCTGAGACCTGGGATGAAAGTTCCGGAAAAGCTGGATGGTGGAATCGCAAAGGGAATCAGCCATTCTTTTCAGTTTTTAATATTCCAGACTCTCACCAGTCCAGAACGATGAGTATGTCCTACGAGTGGTATGAAAAGAATGTTCTCGCCTATTTGGAACCTGAAAAGAAAAATGATAAAGATGATGATAGGGAAATAAGCCAGGATATTGAATTGAAAATCCCCGCTAAAAAGGAATTTTCAGGTTTACATGAGAAAAAAATAATTGGCGATACTGCTTTTGCCATGCCGCCAATTTACCTAGACAGTGAAGCTATGCGGAAACAGATGGCACGGGTTTATAATTCTATCAAGCTTACGGATATGAAAATGGGCGAACTCCTCCAACGGCTGCAAGAAGATGGCCTATTGGAGGAAACCATCGTATTTATTTTTTCTGATCATGGTGAGGGGGTGCCGCGTGCCAAAACAAATGGGATAGGTTTGGGATACCGGGTGCCATTCATAGTATGGTTCCCTGAAAAATATAAGCACTTATCCCCCTGGGGCACCAGCGGGCTTGTAAGCGATGAACTTATTGATTTTGAAGATCTGGCACCAAGCATTTTAAAACTCGCCGGTGTTGAAGTTCCGGAATATATGAACGGACGGGCTTTGTTGGAAAAAGATCGTGAACCAGCTCCAGATTACACTTATTTATCTACCGATAGGGCCGATAACGGTCCTGACATGGTTAGGACGATCACGGATGGCCGATATGTTTATTCACGAAATTTTATGCCATTTTTCCCAGAAGTAAAATACATTAGGTACATCGATATCGGGGAGATCACACAGCAAATTAGGAAGGATTATAAGGCTGGGAAATTAAATGAATTTCAGGAGTCAATGTTTAAAAAAAAGCCTTTAGAAGTACTTTACGATCTTAAATCTGACCCCTGGGAAATTAATAACCTCGCTAAAGAACCGGAATATCAGGAAATGATGGAGCAGATGCGTGAACGTTTAGAAGAAAAGATAATGGATGATCGAGATGTTCATTTTCTTCCTGAATATGAACTGGGTGAAATTTCGGAAACTACCACGCCTTATGAATTTAGGAAGAATAAAGAAAAATATCCATTAAAAAACATTCTGGAAACGGCCAATCTGGTTGGGAAATCGGGTAAAGCAGTTGAGAAAAAACTTTTTCAAGATCTAAATGATGAGAATAGTTGTGTGAGATATTGGGCATCTATGGGATTATATGCAATAAAATCAGATCTGAGCCAAAATCAATTAAAAAAAATTAAAGCGGCACTAGGCGACGATTATCCTCCGGTACAAATTAACCTTGCGGCATCCCTTTATGCACAAACAGAGGATAAAGAAGCTGAAAGGGTTCTTAAAGAATTCATACTTAGCCAAAATGAACATCTGGCTTTAAGTGCAATCAATTATACCTTATACCTCGAAAACCGTTCGTCTTTTATTCCGGATATAAAGAAGGTTTACAATTCAGAAGTTGGGTACAAAACAAAAGCGGCAGCGGAAGATTTTCTTGATTTGGAAGAACTATTGTCAAAAAATAAACCTGAAGAATGAATAAACTTACTGTGTCAAAACAAAACGTTCTGATTGTCGCCGTTGTTATTTTTCTGGGTTTCCAGAAGATAAACGCACAGTCAGTAAATCAGGGTAGAAAACCAAATATCGTATTGATTTATATTGACGATCTAGGCTATGGAGATATTGGTGTGAATGGGGCTAAAGGCTTAGAAACTCCTAATATTGATAAATTGGCTAAAGATGGAATCAATTTTACCGATGCACATTCTTCGGCTGCAACCTGTACGCCGTCTAGGTACTCTATTTTAACAGGTAGTTACGCCTTTAGGAATAAAGCTGAAATTCTTGAAGGTGATGCTCCTTTAATTATAGATACTGAAATGAAAACTTTACCCGATATGTTGCAATCGGCAGGCTATTACACTGGAATCGTTGGAAAGTGGCATCTTGGACTTGGGAAAGGTAAAGTTAATTGGAACCAGCGCGTTTCACCCGGGCCTGCAGAGGTGGGTTTTAATTATAGTTTCTTGATTCCTGCTACTGGTGACAGGGTTCCTACTGTTTACTTGGAAAATCAAAGAGTTTTTAACCTAAATCACTCAGATTCATTATTAGTTGATTATAAAAAACCTATTCCAGGAGGTTATCCTTCTGGCAGGGATCATCCAGAATTATTAAAACAACATACCGATAATTATCATCTAAGCTCGATTACTAATGGAATTAGCCGTATTGGGTTTATGAAAGGAGCTAGAGAAGCTTTGTGGATAGACGAGGAAATACCATTTGTGCTAAATGATAAGGTGGAAGAATTTATAAATGAGAATAAGGATCATCCATTCTTTTTGTTTTATTCATTTCATGATATCCATCAACCAAGAACTCCAAATATTCAATTTGTAGAGTCAAGTGATATGGGGCCTCGAGGAGACGTAATCGCTCAAATGGACTGGAGTGTAGGTAAGGTTATAGAGCTTTTAGAAAAGCAAGGAATTTTAGACAACACTTTAATTATTTTTACTAGCGATAATGGTCCCATTCTCGATGACGGATATTTGGACTATGCCGAGGAGCTAGTAGGTGATCATAAGCCAGGCGGAAAGTTTAAAGGTACCAAGTATTCCGTTTTTGAGGCGGGAACCAGGGTTCCAACTATTGTTTACTGGAATGATCAAATTAAACCTGGGACTAGTGATGCGCTTTTATCCCAGGTAGATCTTTATGCCTCTATCGCAAGTTTGTTAAATATAAGTTTGGAAACGGAAGATGCCCCAGACAGTGAAGACCATCTTTCTGCGTGGATAGGAAAAAAAACTATTGGACGAAAGTATTTACTGGAAGAGGCCTACGCATACGGGCTAAGAATGAAAAACTATAAATACATCCATCCAAAAGAAGATATATCGATTCCCGGTTGGTTACAGAATAAAAAAATAGATCCTGGTTTTTTCGAAGAACCCCAATTATTCGATCTGTCAAATGATCCTTCGGAATCCAAAAATATAGCTGAATTTCATCCAGATATTGTAGAAAAAATGAAAAATGAACTCCTTAAAATATTAAATGAAAATGTCTCAAAATAATACGGAAATTCGAAATATACTGCCTAATTCGATAAAGATAGTTTTGCTTTTTTTTCTAATAATCGTGACCGGTTGTGAGAAGCAGGTGGGAGAAACTATTTCTCTTTCGGGAGCTTGGAGTGTAAAACTAGATTCTATGGAAGTTGGTGACCAAGAAAATTGGGCTAATGGTTTAAAAGATGCTAATAGCATAACGCTACCAGGTACTCTGGATGATGCTGAATTTGGTAAAACGAGTACCTTGGAACCTGCCTTGAATAACATTGTGCTCTCCAGTTTAAACCGTAAACATGAATATTATGGAAAAGCCTGGTATCAAAAGGAAATTGAAATACCAGAAAATTGGAAGAAAAAAAATATAGCACTTGAATTTGAAAGAGTTTTATGGGAGTCAAAGGTTTATGTTGATGGGAAAGCGATTGGAACTCGTGAAAGCCTTGTTGGTAGTCATGTTTATGATCTTTCTGGTGTACTTACGCCAGGAAATCATACTATCTCCGTAAGAATCGATAATTCAGATCAATATCCAAACATTAATGTTTTGGGGAATAAATATCCAGACGAAGCCGATAAGCAAATGGCACATGGCTATACCAATCATACGCAAATCAAGTGGAATGGAATACTTGGAAATATTGTATTAAAAGCTTCAGAAAAGTCAGAACCGCAAAACCTTCAAATATATCCAGATACGCAAAATGGAAAAATCGATTTGGAATTTGAACAAGTAGCTAGCAATTCAGAAAAAATTCAATTTGAAATTATTGATAGCAATGGGAATTTAATTTTATCAAAAACAATTGAAGATTACTTGGCAGAAGATAGTTTGGTTAAATTCTCTATAGAACGACCGGAAGAATTGAAATATTGGGATGAGTTTTCTCCCAATGTTTATGAAGCTATTGTCACAAGTTCTGGAGGAAGTACTTCTGCTAAATTCGGATATAGAAATATTTCGACAGAAAATGGTATTCTGGAATTGAATGATCATAGAATATTCCTGAGAGGCAATCTTGAGTGTGTTATTTTCCCATTAACAGGTTATCCACCCATGGAAAAGGAGGAGTGGAGTTCATTAATTGGTCAGGCAAAAAATTACGGTTTGAATCATTTACGATTTCATTCATGGTGTCCGCCAAAAGCGGCCTTCGAAGCTGCAGATGAGGCCGGCTTTTACTTGCAGGTGGAATTGCCTCACTGGAGTTTGAAAGTAGGCGAGGATAAAAAAACCACAGTCTTCCTTTATTCCGAAGCTAAAAAAATGATTCAGGATTACGGAAATCACCCTTCCTTTGTCATGATGACAATGGGGAATGAACTAGAGGGTGATATGAGCGTTCTTAATGAAATGACCGCTGCCTTAAAAGAAAAAGATAATAGACATTTGTATGCGACTACAAGCTTTTCTTTTCAAAAGCCATCGGGAACAAGACCTGAACCTGAAGATGATTTTTTTATTACACAATGGACTGATAAAGGATGGATTAGAGGCCAGGGGATTTTTAATAGTCAGCCACCCAGATTTGATCAGGATTATTCAGCTAATATGGAACATATCGAAATCCCTGTAGTTTCCCATGAAATTGGACAATATTCTGTTTATCCTGATTTATCTGAGATAGAAAAGTATACAGGCGTACTGGAGCCTTTAAATTTTATTGCTGTTAAAAACGATCTCAAGGAAAAGGGATTGCTAGACCTTTCGGATGAGTTCACTAATGCCTCTGGAAATCTGGCTGCAATCTTGTATAAAGAGGAGATTGAGAGAGCTTTAAAAACAGAAGAGTTTGATGGTTTTCAGTTATTGCAATTGCAAGATTTTCCTGGACAAGGGACAGCATTGGTTGGATTACTTAATGCCTTTTGGGAATCAAAGGGTATTATTTCCGGGGAGGAATTTAGAAACTTCAACTCAGAGGTAGTTCCACTATTACATTTTGAAAAAGCAGTTTATAAATCGCATGAGAATTTTCATGCAAATCTGGAGATAGCTGATTTTTATAAAGAAATTAAAGACCAAACAATTGAATGGAGTATTTCCGATGCTAAAGGAAATGAGCTTCAGAAAGGTAGCTTTTCTGCAAATTTAAATATTGGAAATAATAAAAATTTGAAAACGATAAATTTCCCTTTAGAGAAAATAAAAACGGCCCAGAAATTACATGTGTCAGTAGCATTGGAAGGAACAAATTATAAAAATTCCTGGCCAATTTGGGTGTATCCTGATGTAGAAGTAGACAAGCCTGCAGGGGTGGTAATGACATCTTCTTTTGAAGAAGCTCAAAAGGCATTAAAAAATGGATCAAAGGTATTTTTTAACCCAAAATTAGAAGATATAGAGGGGATTACAGGAAGGTTTGTACCTGTATTTTGGAGTCCAGTACATTTTCCAGATCAACCGGGCACTATGGGGCTTTTGATTGATGAGGATCATTTTGCATTAGATAATTTCCCTACTTCTTCGTTTACTGAGTGGAATTGGTGGGACCTGGCTATTCAATCTAAGTCTGTAGTTTTAAACGACAAGGAGCTTGAGCCGATTGTCAGGGTAATAGATAATTTTGTAACTAATCGAAGTTTAGCTAATGTTTTTGAAGCTAAAGTTGGGGAAGGAAGTTTGCTTTTTACTAGTATAGATTTGTATAGCAATATTGAAAACAGGCCAGTTGCCAAACAACTAAAATATAGTTTACTAGAATATTTGAAGTCAAATGATTTTTCACCTAAACAAGAGATAGAATGGGAAAAAATTAGCAAACTGAAAAAATAATTTTTTTGAAAACAAAAAAGTTTTTAATAAAAAAAATTGCTTTAAAATGATTTGATGATTGGATATTGGGTAATGAAATTTTTGTAAGATTACGTTAAATCGCCAATAAAGGGATAGAGGACTTACAAAAATTAAAAGAAGCTAAGGAGCCATTTTTTTGGCAATTGGGTTATGAAACCGCACCTGCCATTTAATGCCAAAAAAATACTAAGATTTTTACGATAGGAGCAATATTGAGCTTCCTAATAGCTACAAGCAACCCGAGTCTACACCCAATGAGGCTTTTCACAGATTTGGGGAACTCCGTAAATATGACAGTATTCCTCAAAAAGGGTAGGTTTCCGAAGCGATGGCAAAAAAACTCATTCACGGCTATTATGCCTGTGTGAGTTATGTTGATGCACAGATAGGTATGGTTTTAGATGAATTGAAACGATTGGAGCTAGAAGATGATACCATTGTTATTCTTTGGGGCGACCACGGCTGGAATCTGGGCGACCATAAATTGTGGTGCAAGCATGTAACCTTTGAAACAGGTATAAAAGCACCACTGGTCATAAAAGTTCCTGGTAGAACCAGCGGTCAGCAAACAGATGCTATTGCAGAATATATAGATATCTATCCAAGTTTAGCAGAACTGGTAGGATTAGATATTCCTAAAACGGTTGATGGTAAAAGTTTTGTTCCCGTTATAAATGATGAAACACCACAAAAGGACTGGGCGGTATTCAAATTTAGGGATATGGTTACCTAAATAAAGGGCGATCTGTTCTATACGGAATAAGTCAAGGATGATGGTAAGGCATATGCCCGTATGCTATTTGATCATGAGACTGATCCTTTGGAGTTAAATAATCTGGCCGAAAAACCAGCATATCAAGATACCGTTAACCAGCTTTGCGCAGAACTTAAGGAGAAATGGGGTGAATATTTTTTAAAGGAAAAATAAATATTTTTGAGGTATCTATTTTATATATTTCTGGCGTGGGCTCTAAACGTTTCTTTTAAATCAGGTAAGGGAGCGCGAGGCAGCGGTGGCAACAGCGAGTGGAATGATGCCCATCATGCCGTATTATGGACTAAGGACTCCTTTTCTGGCGATGTAAAAATAGAATTTGATTATACCAAAACAGATCACGAAAACCGATTTGTCAATATTCTTTATATCCAAGCTACAGGACATGGGAAAGGGGTGCACGAACGTGACATATCAGAATGGAAAAAGAAGCGCGAGGTTCCTGCTATGAGGGAATATTTTGAAAACATGAATGTTTTTCTTATCAGTTATGCCGCTTTTGGAAACAGTGGTGACGGGACACACTATATTCGGGCGAGACGATACCCTAAACTAGATGAAAAACCATTTAAGCAGACCCTTATAGAACCTTCGTATGATGATCAAGGTCTGTTTGAGACCGGTAAGACCTATCACATAACGGCTATTAAAAATAAGGAACAACTCTATTTTAAGATGGAGAGTAAGGGCGATCAATCAACATTTACCTGGGATATTCAGAAGGTTGAACCAATTGAGCAAGGTAGAATAGGGATTCTTCTTATGTATACGCGTTCCGCTTTCTATAAAAACATTAAAATTTATACTAAAGAGTAAGTATATAAAAAACTAATCAATAATGAATATTAACACAAAAAAAAATTTAATAGGTTTTACTCTTGTTTGTTTATTTGGCTGCAAAGATAAAGAGACCAATAGTAGTACAAATTCAAAAACCGATGAAACTTCCCAACCACAGAAGGTTGAGGTTTTAACCGAAAAACTCGATGAAATCGAAACTCCGGAAGGGATGGTCTGGATTCCCGGAGGGCAATTTTCTCAGGGTGCCGTAGCGGGTGATGAAATGGCTATGAAGCACGAAAATCCTAACCATAAGGTGGCCGTAGATGGTTTTTTTATGGATAAAACAGAGGTAACCAATGCAGAATTTCGGGAATTTGTGGAATCTACCGGTTATGTAACGGTTGCCGAAAGGGAAATAGAATGGGAGGAAATGAAAAAACAACTTCCTGCTGGAACTCCAAAACCCCACGATTCTATTTTACAACCTGGTTCGCTTATTTTTAAGAAAACCAAAAGCAGTGTTCCTAACCTTTATGATTATTCACAATGGTGGGAATGGAAGATAGGAGCTAGCTGGAAACATCCCGAAGGCCCCGATAGTAACCTTGAAGGAAAAGATGATTTTCCTGTGGTACATATAGCTTATGAAGATGCCCAGGCCTACTGCGAGTGGGCTGGAAGAAGACTGCCTACCGAAGCAGAATGGGAATGGGCTGCTAAAGGCGGACTGGAAGATGCCATTTTCTCCTGGGGTAATGATAAAGAAGTATTAGCGGAACGGGCGAATACCTGGGAAGGAGAATTCCCTACAGAAAATACCCAGGCCGATGGTTTTGAAAATAAAGCGCCAGTAAAAAGCTATCCGCCAAACGGATATGGATTGTTTGATATGGCAGGAAATGTTTGGGAGTTTACCTCCGACTGGTATAACACCAATTATTACCAGTCACAAAGCGGTGAGGGAGTGACTAAAAACCCTGCCGGAGCCAGTGAATCCTACAATCCTAATAACCATCCCTATATGAAAGAAAAAGTTATTAAGGGTGGTTCTTATTTGTGCCACGCTTCCTATTGTGCCAGTTTTAGACCATCGGCAAGAATGGCAAATTCTCTTGATTCTTCCCAGGAACATTTGGGCTTTAGAACAGTAGCCGTTCCTGAAATGGTTAAGGAATAGGAAAGATTCCATAGTATGAGGGGATACGATTCAATAAGAATAAACGATAAAATAAGCCATCATAGTAATTATAAAATAGCAGTTTTTGATACCTCGAAAACGCGAACCAGACCGCATAAACATAATAAATACCTGGAAATTGTTTATTTTGAAGATGCCAGGGGTACGCATTATATCGATTCAAAGGCTTATAGAATAGATGCTCCCTGTATTTCTTTTATTGAAAAAGATCAAGTACACTATTGGGAGCTTGAAGAGAATCCCAAAGGTTATGTGGCAATATTCAAAGAAACTTTTTTAGATGATGTAAAAGATAAACAATTGGTTTTCCTTTTAAAATCAGTTCAGAAAATAAATTGCCTTTGTTTGCATAAAAGAAGCAAGCATATTAATTATTTATTTGAAATGTTAACGGAACCCAATCTAAATGCTCCTGTAGAATTAAATGAATTAAATGAAAGCTTGTTAAAAGCTTTATTATTTAATATCCTAAAAGATGCCGATGTTGGTTTATTAAGCCATTCTAATGCTCAAGCAATGGAATTTATTAACCACCTTCAAACTAATCCCAGAAATGAAGTAGCTTATTATGCGGAACAATTACAAATGAGTCCTCAGAACTTAAACTCTTTTTGTAAAAAGCATTTTTCGCTCACAGCCTCTGAAGTAATTGCTATTTACATAAATAAGGAAGCAAAAAGACTCTTATTATATTCAAATTTGGATATCTCAGAAATAGCTTATAAGCTTCATTTTAAAGATGCCTCATATTTTATAAAGTATTTTAAGCAACACAATCGGCTTACTCCCTTAAAATATCGGAACAAAAACGATAATTACTATTCTTTTTTCAAATAAACAATTTTCTACAGGAACTGTAAGATAAATTTGCAACCTCAAATTATACCTGAAAATCTATATTTTATGTTTAAAAATCAAATTTGCTTTTTGCTTTTTATACTAGTGAGTGTAAAAGGATTTAGTCAAATAACCGGAACTTTAATAGACAGCACCAGTAACGAGAAATTACCATATGCCAGCATTACTTTATTCAATAATGAAAATGAACTGGTAGAAGGAATGGTTACCGATGAGGCAGGAGTATTTGAACTACAGGGTGTGCCTAAAGGAACTTACTATCTTGAAGCTTCATTTATGGGATACAAACCTAAAACCATAGAAGGTATAAAGGTTACCCGCCGTAACCAGGAAATAGCTATTGGTGAAGTTCTTATAAGTCCGTCTGATGAGTTTTTAGAAGAAGTAATGATTACGGCAGGGAGTGCTACGGTACTGAATAAAGTAGACCGCCAGGTTTATAGTGCTGTTAAGTTTCAGAATAGTAAAGGAGGTACCGCTACCGATATACTTCGCAATTTACCTTCTATAAGTGTAAATGGATTAGGCGAAATTAATGTAAGAGGAAGCAGTGGTTTTGAGGTGCTTTTAAACGGGCGCCCAACCCAGGGTGATGCGGCTGGCATTTTAGGTCAATTGCCTGCCAATGCCGTAGAACGGGTTGAAGTTATTACTGCACCTTCAGCTAAATATGATCCCGAGGGTAAAGCTGGAATCTTAAATATTATTACTAAAAAAGGAGCTGCTGAAGGAGCTTTTACCCAAATAAATGTTATGGCCGGACTTCCCAGTATCGAGCCATACGATAATTCAGAAAATCCACAGCGCTATGGTGCCGATATCACCTATAATGTGCGTAAGGAAAAGTGGAATATATCCTTAGGAACTAGTTACTTGCATAATGATATCAACGGAAGAAGAGAAGGTGATGTTTTTACTATTATCAACGATACCTTAACCCGGTTTCCTTCAGATGGGGAGCGAAGTTTTGATGAGGAAAATATTTCAGGACGCTTTACCTTAGATTATCTTCCCGATAATAAAAATGCTCTTTCTCTTGGTTTTTATGCAGGAAAACGTTCTAAAGACCGAACCGCAGATATTTTATACTACGATAATCATAAAATTACGCCAGCCGAAGGGGGAGAGCGGGTAAGCACTTTCCAGTATTTTAATGAGAACTTAAGAATTAGAAGAAGCGATTTTGCTTTGGGAAGTATAGATTACAGTCATACTTTCGATAATAAATCGGAGTTATCCTCTTCTTTTTTATATGAATATACCATGTTGGGTGGCCCAACCACCAATCGAAATTTAGGCTATCCCGACACCTCTGAATTACTTCAGAATGAATATAATACCAACGATAATCCTTTACACGGTATTAGGGCACAAATAGACTATAAACTAAAGCCGCTATCTATTGGGCAACTGGAAACTGGTTACCAGTTTCGGAACCTGGATCATACCGGCGATTTTGTATATGAACGAAGAGAAAATGAAAATGAGGATTTTGAACTTGTTCCCGAATTTTCAAGTGAGGTCAACCTAAGAAGAAAGCTTCATTCGGCCTACGGGCAGCTTACAGGTTCCAGAGATAACTGGGAATATGCCGCCGGGCTAAGAGCAGAATTAGCCGATAGGGAATTAGATTTAAGTGACAAAACAGGAGATTTGGATACTACTTATTATTACGATTATTTTAAACTTTTTCCCTCGGCTTCGCTTCAATACACATTTAAAAACGATTTGAAAGTCAAAGCAGCTTACAGCAAACGAGTAGAACGAACCACTACCTTTAAGATGAATCCTTTTCCGGAGAGAGAGCATTCTGAAACTTTAGAACAGGGAGATCCTACTTTATTACCAGAATTTGTAGATATTGTAGAATTAGGGATTGAAAAACCTCTTAAAGGTGGAAATTCCATTTTTGGAACCCTTTATTATAGAAATGTAGAGAACCTGGTAAACAGGGTGAATACGGTTTATAACGATACCATACTTAACCGAATTTATTCAAATGTAGGCCGGGAAAAAGCCGTGGGATTAGAAATTGGAGCTGAATTAAAACCGGTAGAAAAATGGACAAATTTTATTGGGGCAAACGTATATCATAACGCTATTGAAGGTACATTTGATAATCAGAGGATCGATAACGATAGCTGGATATATTCGATAAATGCAAATTCAACTTACCGGTTTTCTCCGGGAACCAGTTTGCAATTTACTTTTAATTATTTATCCGATCATAATACGGCCCAGGGTGAAGATTCCAGGTTCTATTCTCCTAATTTAAGCTTTCAAAAGAGTTTTCTTAATGACCAATTAACAGCTTCTTTCCAATGGCAGAATATCGACCTGGGCCTATTAAATTCAAATGAACAAAGTATAACCACCGCCCGGCCGGGAGAATTTTATACCACGACAAATTATGTGTATGAAGTGGATATAATCCGCTTAAACCTTACCTATTCCTTTAATAATAATAAAAATGAATCGAGATTTATAGAAAGTGAATTTGGGAAAAGAGAATTTTAAGGTGTTTTTATAACTATTTGATAGATAGTTGGTTCTTTTTATTTCTAGTACGAGAAATGTTTTATTTTAAAGTGAAAATTAATAAATTTACAGTGACGAAAAAAGACCAGTTCACAGATCGTTAACATAAAATTTAATAGTCTTGAATTTACTGCAGGGAATGAAGGGTTTTGAATCCTTCTGCCCTTGAGGTATTAAGGTTTTGTTTTGTGCAACCTATAAGAAAGGGCGAAAAAGCAAGTAACAACTGGAGGCTGGATCGTTAAAGAGGAAGGAGTTTAAAGCAAAGCTTAAATACCTAACCAAAAAGATGATACCCGCGAGTTTTGAAGAACGTGTCCTACGAATTAACTTGTTGGTCCGAGGCTGGATAAATTATTTCAAATCTGCATCCATTCAGGGAAAGCTTAAAGAGCTAGAAGAATGGCTGAGGAATCGTTTAAGGTATTGCATCTGGCATCACTGGAAAAAGCCCTAGCAATAACGGAAAAACCTGATTCTCTTGAGGATTGACTATGATCACGCCTATGCTGGAGCCTTACCAAAATGAACGGATGGGCAGTTAGTTCCAGAATCCTATTTTGCGTAGTACCATTACCGTAGAAGGCTTAAATATCAAAGGTTACTTTAGTCTAATCGAATACAACAATAGATGAATATCCTCCCAAAATTAGGACCGTAAGTTAATTTCAAAAATAACCTTAATTTTACTGTACTATAGCACGAAGAAAACCTGCCTGCCGCCATGCAGGCAGTTACCTCCAAATTTAAAATAAAATTAGTTCTTGAAGGTTTGAAAGAGCGTCAAACGGTTAAGGAACTAGCACAAAAATTTGGGATTACTCCACAACAAATAGGTACCTGGAAACGGCTTTTCCAAAAGGAGGCCGATACTGTTTTTTCAAAAAGGGGAAAAACCAAAAAAATCAGATGAAGAGGAGAAGAAAAGCCAGCTTCCTAAGGTGAGTAGGAAGCTTATAGTGGAGAATGATTTCTCAAAAAACGCCTTGCGATAAAACCTTTAGAGGAAGGTAGAACAATGATAAGCAAGGATCATTCAAAACTTAGCCTTCAGCGACAATGTAAGCTATTGCAGATCGATCGGAGTGGTCTTTATTACGAACCGCGTAGAGAGAATAAACTCAATTTAGAACAGATGTGATTGATGGATGAACACTATACCTATTATCCGTTTAAAGGAGTCAGACGAATGCATATTTGGCTTATCCTCGACAAAGGATATAAGATAATAAAAAATCCATAGAGCGACTTTAATCGAGGGTAATGGGACTTAGAGCTATCATGCTAGGGAAACATACCTCCAGGCGAAATAAAGAACATAAAGTGTATCCTTATTTATTGGAGAACCTCACTGTAGATCGCCCCAATTAGGTTTAGGCCATCGATATCACTTTTATTCCCATGCAAAAAGAATTTATGTATCTGGTAGCGATTATAGACCTGCAGAGCCGCTATTTTCTTAATTGGTCGGTATCTAATTCAGTGGATGCTAAGTCGTGTAAAGAAATTTTAGAAGAAGCTATTGATAACTACGGGACTCCTGAGATCATCAATACCTACCAGGGAGGCCAGTTCGCTTCAGAGATCTTTACCCATAGTGTCCTCTCAAGAAAAATCAAACTCAGTATGGATGGAAAAGGACGAGCTATCGATAATGTATTTATAGGACGGCTTTGGAGAAACGTGAAGCACGAAAGTATTTACTTAAATCCTCAAGAATCTGGTATAAATCTTTACTGGCAACTGGGCACCTATTTTAGTTTTTATAACTATAAAAGACGGCACCAGAGAATAGAAAATGAAATACCAATTAACCAATATTTAAAACTACGAAGAAATGCTGCTTGATAAATGAAAAATTGAACTTAGTTTAGCAGCTAAGCTTTCCTAACAGGGTACTTCAAGTGTATGATTCTAATATTTACACGATAAAAATCAATAGCAGAAGAAAATGTTGATTTAGCTGAGATTATAGATAGCAATAATATTTGAACCAAAAAATAATCGTAAGGTTACTGCGTAAAAAGTTCGAAATCCAAATGCAATGGGCAGTTTTTTTAATTTACTATTCAATTTTTTAATTGTGTGGTAGGTTTTACTATTGTAATTTAGTAAAATAACAAACGCTGAGTGAAGGTAAAGCTTTAGTTGTATTTGAGAAAGAGATGCTATTTATTTTGAAGCGAAGTCTCTTGGTGTTTATCATTTAAGTTGATTTATTTTGATTAAATTTGATATATGAAAGATCAAATCTTTCTCCAAAAGTTCACAGATCGTCAACAGATAATCAAGTATAGTGGTTAAGTTGTTGTTTTTTAGTTAGTTATATACTTAGGTTCGATTCCTGGCGAGGCTACTTAAATAAGTATTGATAATTCTATTGTTTAGACTTATTAATATCATCTATTTTCTTTTATATGTATTGAAGATGCTTGTATTTACTTCCAGATCTTCAACATTAGATTTTCCTGTTTATGAGCAAAGGTTTCAGTGATGTCTAGCTACATCTCGAATAACCAGATAAAACTATCAGAAGAAATTCTAGGTTTATTTCTAAAATTTCTACTGATGCTTTTAAATTTTTTAAGCTCTTCTCTAACTGGATATCTTTTTTTCTCTTTGAAAAAAAATCAGCCTAAACATGTGTTAGAATTTTTTTTAAAATCGGGTCAAATGGATTCCAGATTTGATAGTTGCTATTAACTTGTTGTGATTTGCACAGGATGTAGTAATTGGTAATAATAACTCAATAATTGACCGTATAAATTTAATTATAATCAATTTTGAAGGATTTATTCTGTAAATATATCAACGAAATCGATTGATAATTATGTGGAATCAACTCTTTTTTGCCATTATTTTTTCCCATGTAACATAAAGAAAAGTAATTGTAACAAATAAATAGCTATTCAATTTTCATATAAAATATATTTGAAGTCAGTTTTTAGATAAAATTCACATTTATAAGCTTCAAAAATTATAATTGTGTTAAATCAAAATTTTATTTAAGAAATAATTAATAAAAGTAAATATTGATTTCTTATATAAATGTTAAGGGGTAATTGTGACACAATTTTGAAAATATGAATAAATCAATTGTCGATTTATATCATTTAAAATAGAAGAAACGCACTCTATTAATCTTTGGGAAACTTTTCCAAAATAAATGATAGTATTTGTACAAATCGCAATTGTTGATCCAGTTTCAGCCAAAGCTTATCATTTTATCGAGAAATTTTTAAAAGTCAACTAATAACCAATCATTAAAACTTGAAATTATGATTGATTCTCAATCAATACGAAAATGGCCAAAAGCGCTTAAACGAAGTTTAGCTAATAGCTTGAATTTTATCTATGGAATTCATACTTCTTATTTTAATCAGCATTCGAAAACGTTTTCGAAAAAGATCGAATTCATGAATTTCTGGATCTTTTAACTAATACTAAGAAAATATCATATGAAAACAGAAATACAATGTCCGGACTATCTAAGATGGTTGTCCATAATTTTGTTGTTTGAATTCTTGTTTTTGGTTCCGTTTTACGGAGCAGAACTAAAAGTGGAAGAATTTCAGGAGCAGGAAATTACCATAAGTGGTACAGTGACGTCTTCAGAAGATAATCTAGGAGTTCCTGGGGTTAATGTTATGATAAAAGGGGTAGCCAATAGAGGAGCTATAACCGATATGGATGGCAGGTATACTATCGAGGTGCCTGTTGGTGCAACACTGGTATATAGTTTTATTGGTTATAAAACGGTTGAGCGGAAAGTAAATAATCAAACAGAGATCAATGTAGTTTTAGAAATCGACCAGGATTCACTGGGGGAAGTTATTATTGTTGGTTACGGTAGGCAGGAGAAGGCGAGTGTGGTTGGATCTATTTCTCAAACCACCGGAGAGAATCTTCAAAGAACAGGAGGAGTAACTAATATTGGAGCTGCTTTAACAGGACAATTACCAGGAGTGGTAACCACTTCTTCAACCGGTCTACCTGGATCTGAAGATCCTAATATTTACATTCGAGGACAAACGTCATGGAACAATAGCAGACCTCTTATACTTGTAGACGGTATTGAGCGATCAATGAATGATGTCGCAATATCCTCTGTAGAAAGTATTTCGGTTCTTAAAGATGCTTCTGCTACTGCGGTATATGGAGTACGTGGAGCAAATGGGGTTATACTTATAACCACTAAACGTGGTAAACAGGGTAAGGCGAGTATTAACGTTAGAGCAAATACTATTGTGAAGACCGCTTCCAGGCTACCTGCTAAATACGATTCTTATGATGCGTTAATGCTTAGAAATCAATCTATCGAAAGGGAGCTGTCTGTTTCGCCGGTAAGTTGGGAAGACTATAGGCCTTTGGGAATAATTGACAAATATCGTTATCCAGCAGATTTAACGGAGGCAGAAAGATACCCCAATGTAGATTGGGAGGACGTTCTATTCCAAGATTATGCCTTATCACATAATGCAAGTGTGAATGTTGCGGGTGGAACAGAGCTAGTTAGATATTTTGCGGCTGTAGATTATTTAAGTGAAGGTGACTTGTTTAAGATAGTTGATAACGATCAAGGTTATCAACCAGGATTTAGATTTGACCGAATAAACGTTAGGAGTAATTTAGATTTTGATTTAACAAAAACAACCGTTTTTAGTACCAATTTATTTGGTTCAAACGGGGTTCAGAAAACACCCTGGGATTTTTCAGGGAATGGTCCATGGGCAGCAGCATATAGAACTGCGCCAGATGCGATGCTACCTTATTATACTTCTACAAATACTTATGGTTTTTACTTTCCGCATGATGCTAATCAACCAAACTCTTATAGAGATCTTGCCCGTGCTGGATTTGAAAAACAAACGCAAGCGAAAATTACTGCAGATTTTAGGTTAAAGCAAAGTCTTGATTTTATTACAGATGGATTAACTCTTGAAGGATTATATTCTTATGACAATACTTTTAGAGAAGTAGATAGAGGTGTTAATGACGGAGCATTTCAGAACATTCAAAGAATGTGGGTAAATCCAGATACTGGGGAAATTATTTACAACTTACCAATAGATGCTTCTACACAATTAGATTTTGTAGACCAGAGATTATGGGGTACAAATGCTGGTAGTGTGGCACTTGGTTCAACCTATAGAAGACAATATTATTCTGGGCGTTTAAATTATCTAGGTGATTTTGGTTTACACTCCGTGACACTACTTGGTTTGTTTAGTCGCGAGAAGTACGCTACCGGAAGTGAGTTTTCTCACTTTAGAGAGGATTGGGTTTTTCGTGGGACATACAATTATGACTATAGGTATTTTTTAGAATTTAACGGAGCTTATAATGGGTCTGAGAAGTTTGGGCCAAAAAATCGTTTTGCTTTTTTTCCATCCGTATCGGGTGGGTGGATGTTGTCTAACGAAAGCTTTATGAAGCCTTTAGATTTTATCAATACATTTAAAATTCGAGCTTCCTGGGGCAGAATAGGTGATGATTCTGTAGGTGGACGTTGGTTATATGCAGATCAATGGAATTACGGTGGAAGCTCAATATTGGGAAGATTATCCTCTAATGAATCTCCTTACACTTATTTTAGAAATACATCTATGGGTAATCCTGATATTTCATGGGAAACCGTTGAGAAAAAAAATATAGGAGTCGATTTCTCCCTGTTAGATGGTTTGATCTCGGGTTCATTTGATTACTTCAATGATCATAGAACTGATATATTAATAGGAGGTGGATCTCGTGCAATTCCTTCCTTCTTTGGAGGTTCGGCGCCAACTGGAAATCTGGGAGAAGTTAAGAGTTCTGGATATGAGTTTGCGTTAAATCTTAGCAAAGATCTTAACTCAGATCTTACAGTTTGGGCGAACATAAATATGACTCATGCAGAAAATGAAATAGTGTTCGCTGATGATCCACAGTTGTATCCAGGTTATCAGAAATCTGCGGGCTATTCTATTGGACAAAATACTTCATATCTAGACTCTGGATATCTTACAAGTTGGGATGAAGTACTTGGAAGTACACCTCGCCAAATAAATGATAATGTGAAGCTACCGGGAGACTATAATATAATCGATTTTAATGGAGATGGTATTATAGATAGTTATGATCAAGCCCCTTACGGGTATACCGGAGTTCCTCAAAATACTTTCAGTTCAATGCTAGGGGTGGATTGGAAAGGATTTAATTTCTCTATGCAATTTTACGGAGTATCTAATGTGACGAGAGAAGTATTTTTCCCAACCTTCTCCGAGAGTAATAATAATGCATATGTAGAAGGTGATTACTGGACGATAAAAGATGGTGGAGATGTGCCTTTACCACGATGGCTAGCTCCCAAAGGTAATGAGGCTGTAGGGACTAGATATATTTATGATGGCTCGTATTTAAGATTAAAAACTGCTGAATTAGGGTATACATTTAGAGATGGATGGATAGAGAGTATCGGTATGAACTCTTGCAAATTTTATTTGAGCGGTAATAATTTGTTTTTATGGACGAAAATGCCAGATGATAGAGAAAGTAATTTCAGTGGAAATTCTAGAGGAGGTGCCTATCCAACGATGCGTCGTATTACTTTCGGTTTTGATGTGAATTTTTAAAATTAGATATAATGAATTCAAAAATAATATATATAAGATATTCTTTTTATACACTGGTACTAACAGGCTTATTAGGAATACTTTCTTCTTGCGAAGATTATTTAGATAGGTCGCCAAATAGTGATATTAGTGAAACAGAACCTTTTGAAAATTTTAGAAATTTTCAGGGTTTTACAGAAGAATTATATAATGCTGTTCCTGTTTATACGGCTTATGCTTATCATAATTCTTTTAACCTTGGGGAAGAGGTCTTTTGGGACCAATCTGCCTCTAATGAATTTGCCCAAGCTGTAGATCGGGGTAATTTTTGGGCATGGAACAACTATAGTTCTCCATTTAAAACGGGTACAAACCCATCATCTACAAATAGATTTGATAAAGGTAATGTTTGGGGGTTTTCCTGGTATGGAATCCGTAAAGCAAATATTGGAATCGCAAATTTAGATCTTCTTACAGATGCAACACCAGAAGAAAGAGATTTAATTGCTGGACAACTTTATTTTTTTAGAGCTTGGTTTCATTATTCTTTAATTAAATATTGGGGAGGTCTGCCCTATATTGATGAAGTACTTCCTGCTAACGAGCCTATTCGAATTCCAAGATTGACGTATCAAGAAACGGCAGATAAGATAGCTGAGGATTTTAGGAGAGCAGCAGACTTGCTACCTGTAGACTGGGATGAAACTGCTATAGGAAGAACAACCCTGGGTAATAATATGCAGCGAGCTAATAAGATCATGGCTCTTGCATATTTAGGAAAGAATTTATTATACGCAGGGAGTCCGCTTATGAATGAATCCTCGGGAGGAACAGACTCTTATAATCAGGATTACTGTAGACAAGCTGCAGAAGCTTTAGGAGAAGCGCTAGCCTTATCTGAGACTACTGGAAGATATGAGTTGGCAGATTTTAGTCAATATACAGAACTGTTCTATACGCAAAATAGCAATGGAAGAATTCCAGGTTTAAATGAAACTATTTTTTGGGAAAATACGGTTGAAGCCGCAGGTAGATTTAGATGGAATCAAATTAATAATTATATACCAAAAGACTTGAGCCAGGGAGGTTATTACATAAGCCCTACAGCTAACTATGTTTTTAATAACTACGGAATGGCTAATGGTTTACCTATTACTGAAAGTGAGAATATCAATGGCGATAGAGATATTACCCAAGCAGATTCAGAATCTGGGTATGATCCAAATTACCCATGGAAAGATAGAGATCCAAGGCTTTATAAAGATCTAATACTAGATGGAGAGAGGGTAAGCGCAACTGAATCTCTTCCAGATGATATAGAGTTTGCTAGTTTATATACAGGTGGCAGATTTAGAACAGTTAATGGTGGGCGTTCTAATCTAACAGGATTAATGCTTACTAAATTTAAGCCTAAAATGGCAGAGAGAAATACTGAAAGTACAACAATGTCAAATAATACCGTAGTGTTAAGTTTAATGCGATTAGCAGATGTTTATTTGATGTATGCAGAGGCAACTGCAGTAGGTTATGGGATTGAATCCTCAGCTAATTCCTACTCTTTGTCTGCTGTAGAAGCTATAAATGTAGTTAGAGACAGGGCAAATGTAGGCCCTGTAGCTAATAAATACACTACTTCTTTAGCTGGTTTTATGGGGGAGTTACGAAGAGAACGCGCTGTTGAACTTTCCTATGAAGGACATCGGTTTTGCGACTTACGTAGATGGAAATTACTTGATCAAGCACCTTATACATTAAAATCAGCGATTGAATTTGAGAGAGATCCTAATGGGTTAACAGGCGATGGACTTGCTGAAAATTATAAGGATGCCAGAGTTTTAAATTTGAGAATGGTTCCCATATTCGAAAGACAATTAACATCAAGAAATTATTGGTTTCCACTCTTGCTTGATGATGTAAATCTATATCCTGAATTTCACCAAAATCCAGGCTGGTAATTTGTTTTACCGAACATTCAATCTTTAATTTCAAATAAAATGAATAAAGTATTTATAAATTTTCTTTCTGTATTTGTTGTGATGCTTTGTATGGGGGTTTTCACAGTAAAAGCACAGGAAAATCAAGATAGTATTGTTACAGTTTTAGCAAATAAGGCTCCTGGCGATTTAGTGAATGTTGCTTTTGATACTCAAGAAAAGAAAGATGTACTAGGAGCGATTTCGTCTGTTGATATAGATAATCTTTTAGATAAAAATTATCAAACATATGCTCTCGATGGTATTCGTAGTTTTGTAGGTGGATATACAGGTAATATTTGGGGGCAATCTCCATTAGTTTTAGTAGATGGGATTCCCAGAGATGCTTCTAATCTAAATGCTACTGAAGTGGCATCTGTTACTGTTCTTAAAGGCGCTAACGCTGTTGTGCTGTACGGAAGTCGGGCAGCTAAAGGTGTGATCCTTATTACCACTAAAAGAGGGAAAGAACAAGCATTAACCATCCAAACTCGAGCAAATACAGGTTTTTTTGTGCCTAAGAGTTACCCTAACTATTTAGATGCTCCATCATATATGACGTTGTATAATGAAGCATCTGATAATGATGGTATAGCTCGAATTTACAGCGATGAAACTATTTACAATACGGCGTCAGGTACTAGGCCTTATAGATATCCCGATGTTGATTATTTTTCTTCGGAATTTTTGCGTGAAACCTATAACAGATCTGATGCAACAGTAGAGGTTTTTGGCGGAGATGAAAAGACTCAATATTATACTAATCTTGGGATGAGTTATAATAATGATATTATAAAATATGGGGAACAGGGAAATAATAGTGATCTAAATTTTCGCGTACGTGGTAATGTGGATATGCAACTAACAAGCTGGTTGTCTGCCAATGCAGATGCTTATGTTAGGTTTGATAATAATTATATTGGACGCGGTGATTTTTGGGGCCAAAGTTCTTATATGCGTCCCAACTGGTTCACTCCTTTAATTCCCATAAGCTCTTTAGATAGTGAAAATACGGCGCTACAAAACATTATCGATAATAGTAACAATATTATTGATGGAGAGTATTTATTAGGAGGTAACAATGCGGTACAGACAAATGCTTTTGCAGATATGTTAGCTGCTGGATACATTAGATATAAGTCCCGTGTTTTCCAATATAAGGTAAGTGCTATAGCAGATTTAAGCAATACCATCAAGGGGCTTTCTTTTAAAAACACTTTTAGTATCGATTACAGTAATTATTATTCTGAAGCTTTTCGAGAAAATTATGCCACCTATCAGCCTACATGGGCAAATATGAATGGAGTTGATAGAATAATAAGCCTAACCAGCTATGGCGATGATACAAATTCTACTAACGAATATTTAGGTGATTCTAGATATGAACAGACAACTTCTTTTTATTCTCAGTTAAACTATGAAAGAGTATTCAATGAGGTTCATAATATAACAGGAAACTTGATAGGATGGGGTTATCAATCCAGAAATTCTGTTGATTCTGGTCATGAGGGAAGTGATTACCACAGTACTAATAATACGAACCTAGGTATTCAGGCAGCTTATAATTATGCTGATAAGTATTATGTAGATTTTTCTGGCGCAGTTGTTCATTCTGCCAAATTACCAAAAGGAAATAGAATCGCTTTATCTCCCACCTTTACAGTTGGCTGGAGACTGAGCGATGAGAATTTTCTAAAAAATTCATCATTTATAAATAATCTAAAGATTACAGCATCTTATGCGAATCTTAACCAGGATATTGATATTACTGATTATTATATGTATCAGGGATATTATGATGATAGTGGGTGGTATAGATGGAGAGATAATACCATGGGGGGCGCGACAGTGCTTTCAGAAAGAGGTTCCAATCCTAATTTAGGGTTTGTGAAGAGAGAAGAATATCGAGTAGGGTTGGATGGCGCATTTTTAGATGAAAAATTAATATTGAATGTAAACTATTTCAATCAAGCAACTGATGGGTTACTTACCCAGGGTGCAAATACTATTTATCCTTCGTATTATAGAAGATGGGATTATTCTTATCTGCCATATATCAACTTTAATGAGGATATGAGAACTGGTGTGGACTTCTCTGTTTCTCACAATAACAAACTCGGGAATTTTGAATACGAGTTAGGAGTTGTGGGAATGATTTATAATTCTGAAGCCGTAGTTAGAGATGAGGTATATCAGGACGAATATCAAAATAGAGAAGGAAAACCTTTAGATGCATCTTTTGGTTACATATCTGAAGGCTTCTTTGTAGATCAGGCTGATATTGATAGTCATGCAAATCAAACATTTGGGGATGTTTTACCCGGGGATTTAAAGTATAGGGATGTAAATGGAGATGGAATTGTAGATACTAGGGATCAGGTAGATTTAGGTAGAAGTGGTTCGCCTTTTACCTACGGAGTAAATCTAACACTAAAATATAAAGATTGGACATTATTTGCTATGGGGCAAGGGCAGTCTGGTGCAATTGGTTATAAAAACTCACCATATTTTTGGGTTTATGGTAATCGAAAATATTCAGAACATGTATTAGGTCGATGGACTCCAGAAACAGCTAATTCAGCAACTTACCCAAGGTTAACAACTACTTCTAATACTAACAACTTCAGAAATTCAACTTTCTGGAGGTTTGATAATAATCGTTTTGATTTAACGAAGGTTCAACTTACCTATGATTTTCCTGACACCTTATTTAATGATAGATCTTTACTAAGCGAGTTTAGTTTATACGTAAGTGGGCAGTATCTTTTGACCGTATCAAAGGAAAGGGAAATGATGGAAATGAACGTTGGTATTGCCCCTCAATACCGGTTTTATAACCTTGGGCTTAAAGCTGCCTTTTAATTAAAAATTTAAAAGATTATGAGAAGAAATATTTTACTCTTGTTTGTTTTTGTTTTGTCATTATCGAGTTGTGAGAATCAATTCGATCCGGCAGTTGAAAATTTTAAGGATTTAGACTTTATGTACACTGATCCAAAATTTGCACAGGGCGTTTTAACATCTGCATATCGCTATCTGCCCGATGAATATTCAAATACTGAATATGCCACGGATGATGCTGTAACAAATGACAGAGGCAATTCATATTTGCAAATGGCTACTGGTTCCTGGACTGCTTCTTACAATCCTGTTGGAATGTGGGTGGATGGATATGGAGCAATTCAGACTTTAAACACTTTTATAGAACGTAGCGATGATGTAAATTGGGTTGAAGATCCAGAAGTGGCAGAGCTTTTTAATATGAGAATGAAAGGTGAAGCTTATGGTTTACGAGGAGTGTTTTTATATTATATCTTAAGGAATCACGGTGGTTATTCGGTTAATGGAGACTTGTTAGGAGTGCCAATCTTAACTGAGTTCCAAGATTCTGGAGCTGATTTTAATATCCCTCGAGCCAGTTATCAAGAATGTGTGGAGCAAATACTAAGTGATCTTGATATGGCTATTTCTCTGTTGCCAATTGAATATAATAACGTTGCAGGACCTGGCCAGATACCAGATAAATATGCGAACATTGTAACACTGTCAAGTAATTATAATAGGGTAATGGGAGATTTCTCTAACCAATTACTCAATGGGCAAATTGCTATGGCTTTTCGATCTAAAGTCGCTTTGATGGCAGCAAGTCCTGCTTTTCGAAACGGCTCTAATATTGGATGGGATGAAGCAGCTAATTATTCCGCTGATGTTTTGGAATATATTGGAGGTATTTCTGGCCTGGCATCACTAGGAGATACTTATTATTCTAATACAAGCGAGTTAAACGGCTTATCCGGAGGTAATAATCCTACTGAGATTTTATGGCGTAATAATATTGAGACATCAAGATCATCTCAGGAATCTACAAACTTTCCTCCGTCATTGTTTGGAGATGGTAGAATGAATCCTACCCATAATCTAGTGAGAGCATTTCCAATGAGTAATGGCTATCCAATAACACATCCGTCTAGTGGGTACGATTCATCTGAACCTTATATAAATAGAGATCCGCGCTTATCAAATTACATTGTTTATGATGGTAGTGTTTTAGGAGTTAATGATACTCCTATTTATACTGGTACCAATTCAGGAACAGATGATGCTATAAATAGATTGGAAAACTCAACGCGAACAGGTTATTATATGAAAAAGCGTTTGAGAATGGACGTTAATTATAATAATGCCGATGGATCCTGGCAAGGACAAATTAATTATACACCACGAATAAGATACACCGAGATCTTCCTTAATTATGCTGAGGCAGCTAATGAGGCATATGGGCCAACTGGGGCTTCCTCAAACGCATCCTATTCTGCGGTTGATGTTATAAAGGCAATAAGAGAGCGTGCTCTTGGAATTACTGATGACCCATACCTGGATGAATGCTCTGTTGATAAGAATAAAATGAGAGATTTAATTCGTAACGAAAGAAGACTTGAGCTTTCTTTTGAGGGCTTCAGATTTTGGGATTTGCGTAGATGGGATGAAGATTTAAATGAACCTGCAAGAGGATACGATGCGAGTACTAATGAAGTATTTGATGTAGAACAGCGGTTATATGAAGATTATATGGTCTACGGTCCAATACCTTTTAGCGAAGTCTTAAAGTATAGTGCACTATTACAGAATAATGGTTGGGAATAAACGATTAAAATTAAAAATTATGAGGAAAAATATAATAATATTGACTTTTTCTATAGTGGGGCTTTTGTTCTCCTGCCAGAGTGAAGATATCAGTTATCCTGATTTTGATTATACTACTGTATATTTCGCAAATCAATATCCATTAAGAACTTTAGAGCTTGGAAGAGATCCTCAAGTAGATAATTCTCTCGATAATGAGCATAAGGTTAAAATTACTGCAACGATGGGGGGAGTATATTCAAATACTGAAGATCGTATAATTGATATAGAAGTTGATGAATCCTTATGTGATGGATTAAGTTTTCAAGATGGATCTAATCTCGCTCCATTACCAGGTAATTACTACACTTTAGAAAGTAATCAAATTGTAATTGAAGACGGAAGTATCCTGGGCGGAGTTGAGGTGCAGTTTGAGGATGCTTTTTTTCAAGATCCGCTTACTCTTACCCGTCATTATGTGATACCAATTTTAATGACAGGTGTAACGAATGCAGATAGTATATTAAGTGGAAATGCCTTAGTTGATACACCAAATAGGATGATTAGCTCAGATTGGGTAACACCACCTAAAGATTATGTGCTATATGGGATTAAGTATGTAAATCCTTGGGATGCAAATTACCTAAGAAGGGGAGAGGATCAAATTTCTGACGGAACAACGACAATTACCGATATAAGAGAAGAAGAATATGTCGAGTATGATGAGGTTGTGAGTCTCTCTACTACTGGTTTTAGACAATGTACTTTACCTATTACAATCTATGAAGACGATAATTTAACTACTCGTGCAAATATTGAATTAATATTGACTTTTGATGATAATAATAATTGTGTTATATCGAGTAACTCTTCTTCTTATTCTATAACGGGTAGAGGGGAATTTGTTATTGATGGAGAAAAAAATAGTATAGGTGGTACAGATAGAGATGCACTCTATTTAGACTATACAGTAGATTTACAAGATTTAGGGTATAATTATACAACTAAGGATACTCTAGTGACGAGGGATAGGGGCGTGTCACCCGAATATTTCAGCGTAATTGTTGAGTAAAAATATCTTCTAATAAGGACATAGCTTAAAAAATATAAAAATGAAAATACTTAATAGATTTATAATCTTATTTGTCTTAATGGCTACGATGTTTTCCTGTGAAGAAGCCGAATTAGATAGTGAATTTGAATCGGGACTAACTTTTGAAAAACCTGTTGGTGTAGTAAATGAAGAGATGGTGAATACTTACGATGTTCTTAAATCATATGCAGGCGAACTAAAAATAGGAGCAAATGCATCTTTAGCCGACTTGTCAGACGAAAATATGGGAAAGTTGGTAAGAACAAACTTTACACAAGTTACACCTTTAGCGGGACTCAATTCTAGTGCAATATTATCTGATGATGGAACTTATGATTTTTCAGTAATAAATAATTACATTAATGAGGCAACAAATAAGGAACTTTCTGTATATGGTGACGCCATTGTTTCAAACCTGAATCAAAATGCTTCATATCTAAACTCATTTGGAGCATCAATCACTTATTCTACACCTTTGTTTCCTAATTTTGTAGATCAGAGTGTTATTGCTGATGGAACCTTTACTGATTGGACGGTTAACGGTGATATTTCTATAGAGGAATATATGGGAGAGCAATCTGTTAAGTTAGAGAATGATGCATCAGTCGTTTCAAGAGAAGATACATCTTTACAATCACCTGTTTACTCAGTTGATGAAGGTGCAGAATTTGAATTGACTTTTTACATACTTTCCGATCAGGTTGGTGAGGGAAGAGTTATTTTTGACGGTTTGAATAATAATGAACCAGAAATGGATTGGACAGAAGTAGACTCCACCAGCACTACTTTTACTACGGAAATAGGTTGGAATAAAATTCAGTTTCAAACTACAGATTTCGATGATAGTGGTGAGTTTTCTTTCAAAATAGAATTGGGATATACCCCTAATGTCACCTATTTTTTGAATATAGAAGGACTGTCCTTGATCAATTTAAATGGTAAAGTTGAAAATCCTGAAGAAATATTTGTTGAAGCAGAGGATGGAATTCTAGGTTCAGAATGGCAAATAAATAGCGATGCTGATGCGTCTGGTGGAATGTACGTATTGGCAAATAGTGCCGAAAATTACCTTACTCCAAATAATCCTGGTTCAGAGCCATACTATATAAATTATACTATCAATGCTGTTAAAGCGGGAACCTATACTTGTTGGGTTCGTGGATTAGGCCCTACGGCAAGTGACGATTCATTTTTTCTTAGTGTTAATGGAAGCCCATTTACATATGGTTATTGGCCCTTAAGCTCTGGTGGGTGGAAATGGACAAATATTGGCACCTATAACTTAACGGCTGGAGAAAATAATTTCGCTGCTTCAATTCGTGAAAACGGATTTCAGATAGATCGATTCTATTTCACTCTTACAAGCAATACTCCTTCTGGAGTAGGCTCGCCAGCAATTTCTCAGAGTGAAGTAAGGCTTGATGTGTCTGAAGATGTTAAGAAAAATGCAGTTCAGAGAGTTCTTAAAGAGTATATAACGAATGTATATGATGAGCTTGGTGACAAAGTTGATGCCTGGACAGTAGTAAAAGAACCTTTTGAAGAAACAGGTAGTATAGCTGTAAGTGGTGATGCAGAAGAAGAAACTTCATATTATTGGGCAGATTTTCTTGGAGAGGACTACATACCCTTTGCATTTAGTACAGTTAGAGAGAAAGCTCCAGAATCTACCAAATTGTTTTTAAGTGAAACCAATTTGGATATAAATTCCAATGAGCGAGATGCGGTTATTAATTTGCTTAAAGCTAATGATGATATCGACGGTGTTGCGGTTGGTCTAGAATTGAATACGGAAAGTGATTTTAATCTAGTAGAAAATATGTTCGATGAGTTAGCTGCAACAGGAAAACTTATTTATGTTACAGATCTTAAAATTGTCATTTCAGAAAATACGCAAGAAGCTTATGTCCAACAATCTGCATTATATGAAAGATTAGTTAGTTCGTATAAATCTAATGTTCCAAGTGAACAACAATACGGGATCTCATTAGCTGAACCTGTTGATAATACGGCAGGTTTATGGGATTCTGGCTACAATAGAAAACTACCATATGCTGGATTTGCAATAGGCCTGGGAGCTGAGGAATAGATTGAAGAGCTCAAGATTTTTTAATACAAAATAACAGGATATAATAAAGGTTTTGGCGATTAAGCCAACAAAGGTTACTTGGTTGCAATAACATAGTTTCGGTAAAATGTATTTGATTAAAATTTTCTTTTAATATCAGGCTTTTGATGTACCAAAAGCCTGGTTGTGAAGATGTGTTTTATTTAGATTAAAAAGATAAATAGAGCATTAGGTCGTGATAGCTTTTAAAATTATAGCTGGAAATATCCAATTAAGATAAAATATTTCAAAATGCAGAAGATACATTCTTTGCACTTGTTTATGCTTTTTTTCTGTTTTAATGCCTTTGCGCAGAATCCGCTTATAATGGATCAGTTTACAGCAGATCCTACGGCTCGAGTATTTGATGGGAGACTTTACGTATATCTTTCTCATGATATTGTGCCGCCTAAAGGTGAAGGTCGTACTGAATGGTTCAATATGGCCGATTACCATGTTTTTTCTTCGGAAAATCTTATCGATTGGGTAGATCATGGTAAAATATTAGATCAAAAAGATGTACCATGGGCAGATTCTAAAGCTTATAGTATGTGGGCTCCTGATGCAATTAAAAAAGATGATAAATATTACTTCTTTTTTCCTACGAGGATGCAAAATGCTGGGGAGGGTGAAGGTGGTTTTTCGATAGGTGTAGCGATTGCTGAACAACCTGAAGGTCCTTACAAGATCGAAAATAATCCTATCAACGGAGTGGAAGGTATAGATCCAAACGTTTTTATAGATAAAGATGGCCAGGTTTATCTCTATTGGTCTCAGAGTAAAATTTATGGAGCTAAGTTAAAAGATAATATGATTGAGCTGGATTCAAAAATCAAAACCTTTGATGAAATTCCTAAAAAAGGGCATATCGAGGGGCCATTTGTTTTTGAGCGTGGAGGTATTTATTATATGACATATCCTCACGTAGCCAATAATATTGAAAGACTGGAATACGCTGTTTCTGATAATCCAATGGGGCCTTTCACTCATAAAGGTGTAATTATGGATGAATCTGAATCGGGAACCTGGACGAATCATCATTCCATTGTAGATTATAAAAATCAGTGGTATTTGTTTTATCACGATAATGATCTTTCTCCAGATTTTGATAAAAATCGATCCATTCGTGCCGATAGTTTGTTCTTTCGAGAGAATGGCGATATTAAAAAAGTGATTCCTACCAAACGTGGAGTTGGTATCACTGTAAGTACCTCTAAAATTCAAATCGACCGATATAGTGCGAAAAGCAATTATGGAGTTGCTGTTGTTTTTCTAGATAGGCTTGATCCTTTTCGCGGATGGAAAGCGGTTTTAAATAAACCTGATGCCTGGATAAGATATAATCGGGTTGATTTTGGTTCCAAAGCGCCTAAGAATATCAAAATAAGAGCTAGATCTCTAACTGGTGGTACTATAGCCTTAAAATTGGCAGGTGAGATCGATCAGGAAATTATGGAACTGAGTATCCACAATGGCGGGGAATGGGATATTTTTAACAAAAAGATTAAGTATGATGTCACAGCTATTCAGGATTTGATATTGCAACTTAAAAGCGGTGACGGAGTAGAGATAGATTGGCTTCAATTTGAAAGGTGATGAAGTGAAATTCAATTAGCATACTTGTATAAATTTTGTTTTCGAAGTTAAAAAGGAGAATTCTTTATAAATACATTTTATCTAAAACCCAAAAAGGGATTAGAGTTTAACCTCCAATCCCTTTTCCTGACTTTAAAACTTACTAGAACTAATTCCGCCGCCTTTGTAAAGCAACAGAATAATCAAAAAACAAATAACTGCCAGAACGATTAATATGATTTCCAGCATAACTTAATTTTTAATGGCTTCGCAAAAGCTTTTTATATCTTATTCAAGCTGATTTGAAGAACTTTCTCTTATAGCTTTATACTTGCCGATTTTATTTTTATTGCTGAAGTTGTGCTACAACCTCCTGCCATTCTTTAATCTCCGGAATTCCTGGTTTTCTTTTTCCGAAGAATTGTACGATCAATTCGTCATTATCATCAAAACATTCTATTGAAGTTACAATGCCATCTTCGGTTGGTTTTCTAACCACCCAGCAATTCTCGATTTTTTCCATATTTAGATGAAGATTAAAATCTGGATCCATAATATTGAACCATTGCTGGTGCCACAGCGTTTTTTTAATGTCACCGGTATGAATTTGGATATTTCCGCGATTACCAACAAATACCATGATAGGCACTTGTTTGCTGGCAACAATTTCTAACATTCTTACAATCTCATCTTTTTCAATTTTATCGGCGTAGTAAGCACTAGGCGCTAATGTTAAAGCCTGTGTACGACTAATATTGTGTTTTTTAAGAAGTCCAAAAAAGTGATGCGTGTCCTGCAATTCACGCCAGGATTTTTGGAAGCCGGCAAGATCAACTTCTTCATCGCTCTTATAATTTTTTTCTTCAGAAAAAGGCTTAATTTCTAAATCGGCTGATTGTTCTTCAGCTTTATATTTTTCAACTAAATTTTTATAGGCATCAATATTGCTTTGCGGCGTAAGATAGATTTTATGAATTGCCATACCATCTTCAGCAAAAAATTGAAGACTAAGACGTTCTTTTCCGCGAGCCATTTCAGAAACAGCAAATGCAAATGCCCAATGCATAAAGAAAATTCTTAGGTCGATATCTTCCCCTACAAAAAGACCAACCGGTGATTTGCCAATCGATGGGTTTAAATAGGTTCCTTTTCTTTCGTGTACACAACTTTCGTTTCGGGTTAGAGCCATTACTTTTCCTAAAGATTCGATTTCCTGTAAAATTTCTTTAGGGTTATTCTCCAATCGGGTAACGCCATTACCAATTTTTGTGGCAAGCAATTCAGCTTCACTTACATTTAGCGCCTGTGCGGCATTACGTATTCTTAGTTGAGGTTGCTCTTCTTTAAGAGTTTCCCATTGTTGTTTTAAACTTGTTGTACTCATGGGTTAATATTTTGAATTATTGAGGTTGATTTTTCCTCACCAAACACGATCATAGGTGTTTGTGCGAGAGGGTGAGACATTACCTTGCAGGGAAAATCGTAAACATCGCAAATGGTTTTAGATGTAAGCACTTGTTTAGGATTGCCATATTTTACCATTTTGCCATCTTTAAGCAAGAGAATACGATCTGCAAATTGTGCAGCAAGATTTAGATCGTGCATCACAATTGCGGCTATATTTCCTTTTTTTGCAAAGCCTTTAACCGCTTCTAAAACTTTATGCTGATAATAAACATCCAGGTTGTTGAGCGGTTCATCCAGTAGCATTAGTTTTTCCTGAAATTCGTTATTTAGCTGTGCAAATATTCTGGCAAGGTGAACACGTTGTTTTTCCCCGCCAGAGAGTTGGTTATAAGATTTGTCTTTAAAAGCGCTCATCTCTGTAAGTTTTAAACTTTCAGAAACTACTTTTAGATCGGTAAGGTTTGGTTTGCTGGCAAAATAAGGATAGCGCCCCATCATAACTACCTCGTTTACCGGCAGCGGAATATCCTGTTGGTGATGTTGGCTAAATTTAGCCCTTGTTTTTGCAAGCTTTGCTGTGGTCCATTTTTTAATTGATTGTTGCTGAAAATTAATTTCTCCTGAATAGTTGATTTCTTCAGTTAGAGCTTTAAGCAAAGTGCTTTTTCCGGCGCCGTTTGGACCAATGATCACAAAAAGTTCTCCCGGTTGGATATTAAAGTTAATATCCTGAAGAAGTCGCCTCGTTTTTATGCTGATGTTTAACTGGTTAACGGCTAACATTATAAAGCTTTTTTAAATTGAAGAAGAATTAAAATAAAAACCGGAGCGCCCATAAAAGCGGTAATAATTCCTATTGGGATTTCGATAGGAGCTAAAGTGGTTCGGCTAATTATATCTGCAGTAAGCAGCAACAAACTGCCAAAAACGGCAGAGAGCGGTAAAATGATGCGGTAGTCAGATCCTAAAAGCAATCTTAGAATGTAAGGCACAATAAGTCCTATAAAAGCAATTGTTCCTGCAAACGCTACTGAAGCTCCTACAACTAAAGAGGATAACCAGATAATTTTTGCATGATATTTTTTCACTTTTATACCCAGGTGCCTGGCATTTTCTTCGCCAAGCATCATGGCATTTAAAGCTTTACCATTGCCCAATAAAAAACTAAGGCTAACAAGGTTAATTACTAATAGAATAATCACTTTTGGCCAGTTGGCAGCACCAAGGCTTCCCAATCGCCAAAACGTAAGATCACGCAGTTCGTCATCTTTAGAAATAAAGGTTAGAAAACCTGTAGTTGCTTCGGCCAGGGCAGCAATGGCAACTCCGGCTAAAAGCATGATCACTACATGAGTTTTTCCGTTTTTAAAAGAAATGCTATACACTAGCATCATGACTAATAGTGCACCAATAAATGCAGCGATAGAAATTAAGGAATAATGTAAAATTTCAGGAAGAAAGCTTTTTATCGTACTTCCTAAAACAATGGCTACAGCCGCAAAAAGTGCAGATCCCGAAGTTATTCCTATAATTCCGGGAGTAGCAAGTGGATTTTTAAACATACCCTGCAAAGATGTTCCTGTAACAGCAAGTCCTGCACCCATAATTATTGCTAAGATGGTTCGTGGCATACGTACATCAAAGAATATATAAGCATCGGTAGGATTTACTGCTACAGTATCATCAAAAATGCTTTTAAATAAAAGCAGAAAGTCATTCCAGTTTAGCTGGTATACGCCCAAAAGGCTAGAGGCTATAAAAGAGACAATCAATAGAATAAAGCCTAAGGACATATACCATTTAAACTTAGTTTGCATACTGGCTAAGCTTTGTGTTAAGTTGAGCCGCAGCTTCTCCCATTCTTGGGCCAAATCCTGTAAGTAACAAGCCGTCCATGCTAATTACCTGTCCTTTTTTAGCAGCGGTTGAATTCGCCAGACCAGGAATATCTTTTAAACCTTCTACACCGTTTACACTTTGTAATCCGCTATCAAAAAATAGCAACACATCGGGATTGGCCTGTGCAACAGCTTCTGTAGTAAGTGGGCGGTAATCATCGTAAGTATTTATTGCGTTTTCGCCGCCGGCAAGTTCGATCATTTTTGCTACGGGAGTTTCTTTTCCGGCAACAAGCAAAGTACCAGCACCGCGGGCATAAACAAACATTACTTTTGGTTTGCTATTAAATTCCTTTAAAGCATCAAGCTCATTTTCGATGTTTTTAGTGATCTTTTTTGGAGCTTCAGTATTTAGGTCTTTCGCAACACTATTGGCCAGTTTTTTTGCTCCTTCTACAGAGTATTCTGGCTCGTAATAATGTACCGGTACTTCTAAGCCATCAAGTTGAGCAATAATATCTGCTGAAAGTTCTTTCTTAACCGCGAAAATTTGTGTTGGTTTTTGCTGAAGAAGGGCTTCAACATTTAAATTCATTACATGGCCAAGATCTGTAGCATTTTCTTTTAAGTCGGCTGGGTAAATACTGGTAACATCTACAGCTACAATTTGATCTTTAAAGCCTAATTCGCTAATAATTTCGCTTAGTGTACCATTAAGACTAATAATACGCTCTTTAGCTGTTTCTTCCTGAGATTCTTGTGGTTGGTTAGCTTCAGATTCGTTGTTTTTACAACCAATTATGGCGATAAAACATAGAATACTGAATAGTTTAAATAGCTTCATATTTTATTTTTATTAAATCTAAATAAGGCAAATGTAAAATTCATTTTGAAAGAAGTCCAATTTCAAATGTTAAATTTATTTTTATTTAGATTGGTTAAAAATAATATGAGTTTTTCTTTGGTTGTTTCAATTTCTGCATATAAGTTTGCGGTTAAATTTATTTAAACTAAATCTAAATAATGAGAATTGCAGCTTTTATTTATTTCAGCTTAATCTTTGGGAGCCTTTATGCACAAAAGGATTCGGTTAATATAAATGAGTTGGACGAAGTGCTTTTGTTTGGAAATGAACAGACTATAAATAGTATAAATAAAGAATTATTTAGCGTAAATACGATTAGCGCACAGCAGATCAATCAGGTTGGGGCGAATAACCTGGCAGACATTTTAAATCAGCAATTAAACATTAGCATTACGCCCAATGCTGCAGATGGTCGCTCTACCGTGAGCATGTTTGGTTTGTCTGGAGATTATGTGAAAATCCTTGTGGATAACGTGCCGCTGGTTAGCGATAATGGCTACGGAAATAATATTGATCTCACCCAAATTAATCTTGAAGATATTGCACGGATAGAAATTGCTGAAGGCGCTATGGGCGTACTTTATGGCGATAATGCTGTAGCCGGAGTTATAAATATTATCACCAAAAAATCTAGTGCTTCTAAATGGAATATCAGGGCAAGTGTACAGGAAGAAACGGTTGGTGAAGAATATAATTTTGAAGATGAAGGGAGGCATATCCAAAACTTAAATATTGCGCATAATATTTCAGATCACTGGTATGCGTCAGCTAATTTTTCAAGAAACGATTTTAACGGATTCAAAAATAATTACTTCGGAAGAGATTATTTCGGCATGTCTGGAAATAGTGTGGCTAATGACGGTAGGCGAGGTTATGAATGGAATCCAAAACTTCAGCACACTTTAAATGGAATGCTAAAATTCGCTAAAAACGACTTCAATTTTTTCTACAAATTCAACTATTATAATGAAACTCTGGATATTTACAATCACGCTATAAATACGCGAATCCAGGATGGAGAATACGATATTACTGCAAATGATGAGCAATTTGTAAGTAACCGGTTTAGGCACGAAGCTCAGGCTTTTGGGAATTTAAACCAGGTGCATTATAATCTATCACTTTCGTACCAAACTCAGGTTCGAGATTACGAAACCTACGTTTACGATCTTAGGCGACAACAAAAGAGAAGTACAACTTCAAAAATGACCAATCAAGAAAGTGATCTTTGGTTTTCTAAAGGGACTTTCGAAAATTTATTGTCAAAATCAGCCAATTTTAATCTTACAGCGGGTTACGAAATCACCTATCAGCAAGGTTATGATGCCGTAGCCAGCGGAGCATATTCAGATAACATTGCAGAACAGGATTTGGGGAATTATGATGTATTTTCTCAGCTTTCTTTTACTAAAAATAACTGGTCGATCTATCCGGGAGTCCGTTATAACCACAATTCTAATTACGACGGGAAACTTATCTGGTCTACCAGTGCTAATTACAAGCCGGCGAAGGATCTAAAACTTCAGGCGGTGGTAGGATCGGCTTATAAAACGCCAACTTTCACTAATTTATACTACTATTTTGTAGATGCCAATCATGATGTGCGCGGTAATCCAGATTTAAAGCCAGAAGACGGAATTTCGTACCTGATTTCTGCGGAAAAAACTTCAGTTTTAAACAACGAATTTCGGCTTCAGAATAACCTGAAATTCTTCCATTTTGATATTCAGGATAAAATAGATCTGGCGGTTGTGGGCGATAATTCGCAAATGGAATATCTAAATATCAGTGAATATAAAATTTTAGGTGTTTCTACTGAAAATAATTTCAGCTATAAAAATTTTCAAACCAATATTGGCCTAAGTTACACCGGGATTTCACAAAGCCTGGAAACCGAATTGTCTAATCCAGATGATTATTTATTCAGCTTAAATGCTACGGCTGCTTTGCGCTACTACTGGCCAAAAGCTGAAACTCGTTTCTCACTGCTGCTAAAATACAATGGCGAGTTGCAGCAATATTTTAGAGATAACGATACTAACGAATTTGTAAAGGGAACGCAGGAAGATTATTCGTTAATGGATGCCAGTATCAACAAATATTTCTTTAAGAAACGTTTTGAAGTTACACTGGGCGCCAGAAATCTATTTAATGTAGTTCGCGTAAACAATTCGGCTATTACCGCAACATCCGGTCACGAAGCACCATCAACTTCTTTGTTGTTTGGTTACGGCCGGTCTTATTTTTTAAAACTTTTATATAACCTAAATATTTAATTCTAATCAACACCAAATGAAAAAGAATCTTTTACTTCAATTATTTTGCCTCTCTTTTATTGTCTTTAGCTGTAGTAGCGATGATGATAACGGAGGAGGAATTATCGAAATCCCCGCTGTAGAAAGTGCAGTTTTAGATATCGAGTCTGGCGGCTCTACAGAACCTAACCAGGTATATATCGATCTAAGTACAGAAGAAACAACTGTAGTTCGTCGTGATAGCTGGGAACTTGGCTTTGTAAGTTCAGAGAATCGTGTGGTTTTAAACTCTTCGATTTTAGCTTCAGCGGCAAAACTAGAGGGGATTTACGACATCGATGCGGTTAGTGAGAGCACGGCTTTAGAATCTACAATGAATCTAAAATCTCTGAACATGGCAACTTTTCAACCAGTAGATGTAAGTGTAACAACAGTAGGAGAATTGCTTGTTGGTTTACCATTGGGTTACACTATGTACGGGGACGTAGAAAATAATATTTCTTTTACCGATGATAGTACAGGTGATTTAGATAAAACTGCCATAGGCGATATTCCAAATACTGAAGCCGAAGCTGAGGTGATCATTATCTCACTTGGTAGTGAAATCCCAGAAGATGCAGCAGAAGCAGGATCGATAAACACCACTGGAGATCATCGTGGTTTCTATAAGATCAAAGTTTTTATGGAAGACAGTGATTATGTTTTACAATACGCTCCCTTAAGTGAGGTTACACATACAGAAGTAGTGATCACTAAAGACGAAGCTTATGAATTTACTGCTTTTAGTTTAGAAAATGGAACCGAGGTTGATGTAGAACCAGCCAAAGAAAACTGGGATCTAAATTATACCAGCGTATATTCTTACTACGGAAGTATGGGCGGTATAAATGCGGGTTTAACATATTCAGATTATGTGTTGCATAATACTTTGAATGGCGTAGGAGTTTATATGGTACTTACTGAAGAGCCTGGCGAAGGCGAAGATGCTGCGCCTGTTGCTACCGGAGCACCATCGTACGACGAGTTTACATTAGAAGATGTAAACGAAAATGAATTCGAATATAACGATCGCGCCCTAATTGCAAGTGGATGGCGTTCTAGTAGTGAAGGAGCACTTTCAGACCGTTATTATATTGTAAGAGATACCGATGGTAATTTTTACAAATTACAATTTACTGCGTTGCTTAATGAACAAGGGGAACGCGGTTTTCCTCAGATCGTTTACGATCTTTTATAAGAAGTGTTATTTTAGTTAGTGCAATCCCTGCTTACAAAGGCAGGGATTTTTTCTCGATTAAAGCATTTGTTAAGCCTTGTAATGATGGAATTTAATTATCTTAAGCTTTAAATTTTTAGTATGAAAAGGATTTTTGTAACCTTATTCGTTTTAGTGGCAGCTTTTACAGTAAATGCGCAACAATTAAAAGCCTACGAAATTTATGATTCTGAAGGAAATTCGGTTTCATTTCAAAAAATGAGCGATAGTTTATCGAATTATGATGTGGTGCTTTTTGGAGAATTCCATGATCATCCTGTTGTGCATTGGCTTCAGAAAAAGCTTACTGAAAAATTATATGCTAAAAACACCAATTTGGTCTTAGGAGCCGAAATGTTTGAAGCCGATAATCAATTGATTTTAGATGAATATCTTCAAGGTAAAATTCCGCAGAGCCGTTTCGAAGAAGAAATGCGACTTTGGAATAATTATAAAACAGATTATAAACCTCTAATCGAATTCGCAAAAAGCAATAAACTACAATTTGTGGCAACCAATGTGCCAAGACGTTATGCATCTGCAGTGTCTAAAAAAGGCCTGGATTCTTTAAAAACTTATGCTGAAGAAGCTAAATCTTACTTCGCAAAACTTCCCATAAAAGTAGATACGATCACTCCCGGTTATGCTGAAATGCTAAAAATGATGAGCGGTCACGGTATGCAGGGCGATGCCATGAAATTTGTAGAAGCCCAGGCGATCAAAGACGCGACAATGGCTGAAAAGATCTTGGATTACCTTCCTGAAGATGGGATTTTTCTTCATTATAACGGCGATTATCATAGTAAAAGTTATGGCGGAATTTACTGGTATCTAAAAGAAATGAAACCCGATTTAAAGATCGCGGTTATTAGTGCAGAACAAAGCGACGACGAAGCTTTAGAATTTGTTCCAGAAAAAGCGAATACCGGTAATTTTATACTTTTTATTCCTGAGGATTTTACGCGCACCTACTAAAGGGGAAATTTCCCTTTTTGTATAAATAAGTTATCGATTTTTAGACTTTGGAGTTATTCTTGTTTTTGAAAAACTTCAAATGGTATTCCTATGAAATTTTTCAAACTACTTTCGATTTTAATTGTTTTCGGGTTTTCTATTATGGTGAGCGCTCAGGAAACAGATTCTTTAGCAATTTCACCTGAAGTTTCTAATCATAAAGCTATTCGAAAAGATTATCTAAGCATAGTCTATGGTCCGTATAGTTTTAAGTATAATATGGCCTATGTTTCTTTAAACGGAGAAGATTACCAGAAAATCAAACAAAAACGATCTAAGCTTTTTAATCATTATGATTTTAATGGATTAATAAAACTCATAAAAAAATATAATGTTGAAGGTTGGGAGCTTATTGGCGAAGAATTCAATTTTAAAGAAGAAAGTGGTGACTACCTATTTGTGATGATGGCAAGAGATAGTGAAGAACTAAAAACCGAGCAAAAATAAGGTAGCTCTAAAAGCTTAAAATAAAGTGAAATAACAAGCTGTTAACAATTTAAACGGCATTCAATTTATACTTTTGAATCAGCTGTTTGTCTTAAAGCTAAAAAGGAAAGAAATTAAAATGTATTTCTGGGCAATCATTCCTAAATCTGATTCCCCGGAAACAAATTCTGAAGAACTCAGTATTTGTAATTGATTTTAAGTGAGAGAGAGTGAGAAAAGGGCTGATCAACGCTTGTTGGCAGCCTTTTCTTTTTTCTAGAATTTCTAAAGCTTTAAAAAATGAGGGCTGAAATTGTACAATTTCAGCCCTCATTTTTTTTAGTATTTAAGATTGGTTAAAATCTCCAGAAATTCTTTTTGGGTAGTTTGTGTTTTGTCTTTGGTGTACCAGGTGTGTAATTCTTTTTCGAAAGCTTCAAAATCTCTACCGGCAGGGTTTTCTTTCCAGTCCATAACCAAATCTTGTGCAGTTTTTGGTCTTGGGCCCCAGGTAAATAATTCTACTCCTTCTTCAGAAAAAGCAATTAGTTTAGGTATCGATTTACTGCCGTTAGTATGATATTTCTCAATTAATTCAGGGTTTTCATCTCTAAGAATGACCCTTAAATCAATTTTGTTGCCAGCAGCAGCAATTTCACCAATCACTGGTAGGTTTTGGGCACTATCCCCACACCAGGCTTCAGTAATTACATACCACACCTGCGGTTTTTTAAGTGTGGTCACAAAATTCTCTAATTCAGGAATTAGTTTTGTCGTTTTATTTAGCCTTTTCATTCGGCTTAAATTAAGTTCGGTAAATTTTATAAGATTTTCGGTTTGTTTTTCTCCGGAAGTCTGTTTGTTTTTTACCAGCTGTACCGTCCATTCGTAAAATTCGATATAACTAAATACCGGTTTATTTACATTCATTTATTAATATTTTAGAAGTTAAATCCTAGCGAGAACATTACTCTGTTTCCATCTTCGCTATGATATAATCCTAAATTACCTGAAAGTGCATTAAACCCATTTATAAAAATAGAACCTCCAAAATCGTTGTGCCAAACATCTGAGTTGTCGTTGTCTTCCCAAACGCGACCATAATCAAAACCTAAAGTAATTCCCATTCTTACCGGGATAAAATTAGTCCTGAATTTAGCAAGTCCTACTCTTAAATCTGTACTCTGGTAAAATGATGTTTTACCATTAAATCTTTCGTTTCTATACCCTCTTAAACTATGATTACCACCTAAGGTTGCTGCATGATAAAATTCGTAGTTATCACCAAAAATCATCTGGCTCCCAATCTTAGTTGCAATCACTGCCAGCCCACTTTCATGTAACGGATAATCTATAGATAAAGATGGTTTCAAATATACGAATTCGTTGTTGAATTCGTCGATATTTGTCTTATAACCTGTAGCTAAATCGAACTGAAATCCTCTTCTTGGAAATGCCAGCTCGTTCCCTTTATTTTTATACTGAAATGAAAGCTCCCCACCGGCGTAAACCTGACTTTCAAAAACATCATTTTCAGGGTTGAAAAATTCGCCTGTAGCTTCATTCATTTTATAATCTACTTCGTGAGATTCTAGCATTGGTTTAATGGCGAAGTTTATTCCGCTTCCATTTCTATAGATTAACGAAGGAGCTATGTTCCACTGTGCAATTCCTACTCGGTTATAATCTCTATCTACTGCATCGTCATCGTAACTGGTTTCATTTCCGTAGCCAAAAAAGTTGATCGCATAATTAGGACTTGTAAATCCAGCTTCGATCCCAAAGTTCCAGTTATGGAAAATATGAGCAAATTCTCCTGCGTAAGTGAATTCAAATCCATTAGTAGCTGAAAAATATGCAGCGCCAAATTCATGCTGAGTTTGGAATGGATTATTGGCTAATCCATAAGTTGTATAAGTGTCTGAAACTCCAACTTTAAAGCCGGCATCCGGATCCCAGCCAATTGCCGGGAATACGGTATTTGTGCTGTATTTTCTTTTGTCTGGATCGTAATTATTAATGTCATAATCGTCTACCAGCCATTTGCTGCTACTGCCTTTAACAGTATTCTTCTTGTTTTTATAATCGTAAAGCTTGGCGTTGCGGTTATTTTCAAAATCGTAGCTGTCGTTATTTTCTCCACCTATAACTTTAAGTTTAATTGGATGGTCACCATCACCTTCAATTTTAAAATCGTCCTTACCATCTAAACCGTAAATCCAGATTTCTTTAGTTAATTTTTTATCGTAGGTGTGTTCGTAAACAATTTCATCTTCAGATTCTATAGAAATGGTAGTTTTTCCATCAGGCTTTCTGGTGATTAGGAATTTGTCATCTTCTTCTGTTCCGGTAATTACCTGAAAACGGTTTAAATACTCGTAATAGGCACGAGCAGGTTCTAAAAGATTATCACGGCGTTCTTTCATTGCTTTTTTGATATCTTCTATAGATTGATCCTGAACTTCTTCTGGTAAGACTTTAAAAGAATCTTCGATTACCTGATCTGTAAGCTGATTTTGGATAAATTCAACCTGCTTTTTCCAATCTTCCCAGCTAAGATCTTTAATAAATGCCTGGTCTAAAGCATAGCCATCAAAATTTAGCCACTTAACGTTTTTAACGCCTTTTTCATAATCCTGCATTTTTCTGAAATCGGTAATCGCCAGGCGCAGTAATTTAATGATTATTCCATCGTATCTTGGAAATGCCTGGTCGCGATCTCTTCGTATCGGCTCATAAAGTTTTGTATCGTCTTCCTGCTCAAATTCAGAAAAACGCCATTGATCGAAGTGACGATCCCAGTCTCCAATAAGCATATCTACCATACGCGCTTTAACCCAGGAAGCCTGGTTAATTTGATATTCTTTAGAGTCGCGCATATCCAGTAAAAGATCTGTAGTAGATACAATATCATCTGGACTTCCAAATTTAGGATTGTCTTTATTCTCGTCCCCGGCGTGAACTTCCATCATATAAAGTTTATCACCATAATCTTCGTTAAAGATATCCAGGTTTTTTTGCTTTGGCAGATAGTAGATTTCTGGCTCTGCATTATAAATATTAAGCGTGTCTAAGATAGGATTTAAGGCAAAAGGAGCATAAGGATGTGCCGTGGTATAAAAATCCTGCACAATTCTTTCTGCCACGGTGTTTTGCATATAATCCTCTACATAATGGTTTTTAATGGCAGATTGTATAAATCTAACGGCACTTTTTCTAAGTTCCCTTAATGTAAATTCATGATCATTATCATCCTTTATTCTTACCGATCTTGATTGGTGCCCACCACCTTCAGAAATCGCAACGGGATTACCTGGTAGTTTGCTAAGATCTAAAACAGGAGCTTCTATTTCTTTGCTATAAACATCACGATAATGGGTACCCCAGAAGAAATTGTATAAACCGGTTTTAGAGGTTTCTTCTTCAGTATAAATAGAGGCTTTTTTGGTAGATGACCAGTCACTTATATCGTGATAAGAAACTTCGTCCATCGTTGTTTGCTGTCTTTTGATGATTTTACTGAATAATTTTTCAGGAGTTCCATTTTCAACTGAATAAAATTCAACTTCAGAGCTGTTATCGTCGTAAACAGTAAGTCTGGCAAAACCATGATCGCTTGAGGCAAATTGGCCATCATCTTCATCTGCTCTTGCTTTTCTGGTTTTTTTTCCGGCAGTACCACTAATAATTTGAGGAATTCCGTCGTCTGCTAAATACTGCAAATTCTCGTCACTTGCAGAAACAAAAATCACATCTGGGAACATACTCGCCAGTGTTTCTAAAGTCCCTCTTAATTGTTCTCGCTGCTGGCTGTGGTAATCTTCTTTTTTAAATCCGCCTGTTTTTTCAAAAAATCCCTGTCTTGTATTGCTTAAAACCGGGTGATGTATTGCTACAATTACCGTTTTGTTTTGTTCGTCTTTAAGATCATCTTTAAACTTGGTAAAAAAATCGGCGCGTGTTTTTAATTCGCACTTATTATTAATGTATAAATGATCGTCCCAATCTTCTAAAAACCATTGAGAATCTACCATTAATAATTCAATATTTTCAGTATCTAAATCTTCAAGTTCTCTTACACAACCATCGTTTGGCCAAAATTCAGCTTTACTATTGTCTTGTATAAAAGACTCCATATCATCGATATTTTCATGGCCGTTTTTGTTCCATTCGTTTTTACCCGGAGTATAAATTACACGCCCGTTAAAATTTTCCATGGGCTCCATAAGGTTTTTACGAAGCAATTCTTCAGCTTTTTCCCTGTCTTTTTTCTTTGGAGGAAAACCATTTTTTGCTGTGATATTACCAATTGCAACAAATGTCGCTTTCTCATCTTGTTGCGACATTTTATTTATTGCTGAAAGTACCTCCTGAGTATAACTGGATTCGTCTACCCCCGTATTTCCTGTAAAATAAAAAGTTTGAGACACTTTTCTGCCAGGTTGTTGAGCGTAAGAATAGGTGCTGCTAATTGCTAAGATTAGGCAAAAAGCGAAGTAAATTTTATTAAAACTGAAAGAGGTTTGCTGAAGTATAAATCTATTCACCATGTATATTCTATTAGTTTTTTGAAAAGTCGAAATTGCGCTTGGGCGATGTGAAATTTCAAAAAAAATCAGAGATGGGAATAAATTTTAACTATCTATAACACTTTTGATTCCGGAAGCCTAAAAATTTTCATAAAAACCAATAAGCCCGGGAATAGCCTAGTTAAGGTTGCGTTTTTCTATAAAAAAGCGCTTAAGAAGTTGGCCGCATTCCTGTTCCATAATGCCATTGGTAACTTCTGTTTTTGGGTGCAGTTGTACGCCAAATTTTTGGTAACCGCGATGCTCATCTTTTGCTCCAAAAACCAATCTAGAAAGCTGACTCCAATACAGCGCGCCGGCACACATCTGGCAAGGTTCTAAAGTAACATACATCGTGCAGTTCCTTAAGTATTTTCCTCCTAAAAATCCAGCTGCAGCTGTAATCGCCTGCATTTCGGCATGAGCGGTAACATCGTTTAAAGTTTCAGTAAGATTGTGGCCACGGGCGATAATTCGATTTTTAATAACTACCACTACACCTACAGGAATCTCGCCTTTTTCAAAAGCAATTTCGGCTTCTTCATAAGCCTTTTTCATAAAATAAGTATCATCGTATGGTGTAAGCACGCTTTAATTTTTCAGCAAGATAAAAAAGGAAGTACTAATTATTCAAATTAGTTTCAGGATAAAGCTAAATTTGTCAAGATTATGGAGTATCAGATTTTAAATAAAATAGAAAAGCCTGAAGATTTAAGGGACTTGTCTTTCCAGGAATTACAACTACTGGCAAAAGAATTGCGCCATTACATTATTCAGGTTGTAGCGGTAAAAGAAGGTCATTTAGGTGCGAGTCTTGGCGTTGTAGAATTAACCATTGCACTGCATTTTATTTTTGATACTCCACAAGATTTATTGGTTTGGGATGTTGGTCATCAGGCGTATGGACACAAGATATTAACCGGTCGTAGAAATAATTTTCATACGAACAGGCAGTTAGGAGGCATAAGCGGATTCCCAAAAAGAGAAGAAAGTGTTTATGATACTTTTGGGGTTGGGCATTCTTCAACTTCTATTTCTGCAGCGCTGGGAATGGCTTTGGCTTCTAGGTTAAACGGAAATTTAGAAAAACACCATATCGCTGTTATTGGTGATGCATCTATTGCAAGCGGGATGGCTTTTGAAGGTTTAAATCATGCCGGAGTAACAAATGCTAATTTGCTGGTGATCTTAAATGATAATGCAATAGGGATCGATCCTAGTGTTGGTGCTTTAAAAGAATATCTTACCAAAGCTAAAGTTGGATATAAACCTAAGGAGAGCAATATCATCGAGGCTCTTAATTTTAATTATTTTGGGCCGGTAGATGGGCATGATCTAGAAGCTTTATTATCGATTCTAAAAGAACTACAGCAAATTAAAGGACCTAAATTTCTTCATGTTATTACCAAAAAAGGGAAAGGTTTAAAGAAAGCTGAAGAAGACCAGGTGAAATATCATGCGCCGGGGAAATTTCAGCCAGAAACAGGGGAATTATTGCCACGAAATTCTGAAGGCTTACCGCTAAAATATCAGGATGTTTTTGGACTTACTTTGGTTGAATTAGCGAAAGAAAATAAAAAGATTATAGGGATTACTCCCGCAATGCCTACCGGAAGTTCCCTAAAATATATGATGAAAGCTTTTCCTGAAAGAGCTTTTGATGTTGGAATTGCCGAACAGCATGCTGTGACCTTAGCTGCCGGGATGGCTACGCAGGGCGCAGTTGTTTTTTGTAATATTTATTCTACTTTTTTACAGCGAGCTTACGACCAGGTAATTCACGATGTTGCTTTGCAGGATTTACCGGTTGTTTTTTGTTTGGATAGGGCTGGTTTGGTAGGTGAAGATGGCGCTACACATCATGGATTGTTCGATTTGGCTTATTTAAGGGCTATCCCGAATATGATTATTGCGGCACCGGCAAACGAAATTGAGTTAAGGCAGCTTTTGTACACTGCTCAATTAGGTTTAACACATCCAATGGCAATACGCTATCCAAGAGGTAGAGGAATAACTAATAATTGGCAGGTTCCTTTTCAAGCGATAGAAATAGGTAAAGCTGTTTGTGAAAAAGAAGGTGAAAACCTTGCAATCTTAGCTTTAGGATCGATTATAAAAAATGCGAAACTGGCTTTAGAGGAAATAGAAAACGAGGTGGGATTGTACAATATGAGGTTTGCTAAACCTTTAGATGAAACTATGTTGCATAATGTTTTTAGTAAATATAAAAGTATTATCACTTTAGAAGATGGTATTGTAAGTGGTGGTTTTGGAAGTGCGGTGTTAGAATTTGCAGCGGCCCATAATTACACTTGTAAAATAAAGTGTTTGGGAGTTCCAGATTCTTTTATAGAGCACGGAAAAATTGACGAATTACAAGAAATTGCCAGAATCGACGTTAAAAGTATTGTCCGCCAGGTGAAATATTTATTATAAATTTTAATTTTGCGAATCCGAATAATCTAAATAACCAATGAAAGTGCGATTAACCATTAGTTTAATTTGTATTTCATGCTATCTGGGTATTTCTTCTTTATCGATGTGTGCACAAAATCAAACGGCGCAAGACACCACACAGTCGCCGCAAGATTCTGCAGAGGTTGAGCCTGTAGTGATATACTGGTCTGAAAAAAATTCAGTTGGAGTGAATTTAAGTGAAGTAGCCTTTGTAAACTGGAATGCCGGTGGAAACAATTCCATTTCAGCATTATTCCACGGGCAATTCGAAAGAAACTATAAGAAAAAGCTTACCAGCTGGAAAAATTACCTGTCCTTAAGATATGGCCTAAACTCTCAGGAAGGTCAGGAAGTACGAAAAACCGACGATCAAATTCAGTTTAAAACTACTTTTGGATATCGTACAGATTCGGTCTCTAACTGGTATTATTCTGGGAATATCGATTTTAGAACGCAGTTTGCTAATGGATATCGATATCCTAATACCGAGACAGCAATTTCTAAATTCATGGCTCCGGGTTATCTCTTAATTGGTGTGGGTACACAATATTCACATCCAGACGAGAATTTTAACGCCTATATCTCTCCGGTAACCGAGAAATCTACTTTTGTACTCGATCAGCGTTTGGCAAACGAAGGTTCTTTTGGGGTAGATCCTGCCGAGTATGATGAGCTTGGCAATTTAATTAGAGAGGGTAGGAAAGTACGATCTGAGTTTGGATTTTTAATTACCAGTGATTTTAAAAAGCAGGTGTTTCCTAACGTAAATATGAATACCCAGATTAGTTTATATTCAGATTATTTAAAAGACTTTGGGAATATTGATGTCGACTGGCAACTGGCTTTTGATATGAAGGTAAACGATTTTATAAAAGCTAATATTGGTTCTCATTTGCTATACGATAATGATACTAAGTATAGGGAAGATATCGACGATGATGGCGAACTGGAAACTTTGGGCGCACGTGTACAATGGAAACAGCTTTTAGGAATTGGTTTTACTTATGTTTTTTAAGCTGAAATCCCTTAACGAGGATTTTTAGTTAGCAGATATATCGATTCATCATTGGTGGCCTTAACCCAAGATTATTTTTTCTGAAAAATTAAAAACCTGAGCCCTGGTATCTTTTGAAAGAAGAAACCGTAAACCCATCGGTTAATGATGCGGTATATGAACAAACCTGAATTAATTTTTGGTACACCGAAGTTTCAGCTTGCAGGTGTTTTAATTTTGGAACAGATTTTAAGACCAGATCATTAAAATTAGAGTCTAAATCTTCACGTTCTGGTAAAAATGCTTTGGTGTAGGTATCTAGTAAAGTTTCGAGCATTTTATACCCGGCAATTTCTTTATTGATCACCTCTTCGCTTTGGTAGATCTTTTCTACGCTAATTTTGATTATATCTTTGATCTGCGCTTCGTATTTGCTTTTATCAAAAAGTGCCTGATGGAATTCTCCTGCAAGAATAGCTTCTTCGTTGGCTAAGAATATTTCGGCAGCTTCGCGAATTAAAGTGTTTATTGCTAATGATCTTAAGTAGCTTAAACGATCTGCGGTGCTTTGAAGTGAATTATATTTTGGTGTAGAAATGGTATCTTTTACCAGTTTTATTAAATATTCTAAAGCATAATCTTCATCGATTAAACCAAGATTTATCCCATCTTCAAAATCGATGATAGTGTAACAAATATCATCTGCAGCTTCTACGAGAAAAGCTAGAGGATGTCTGGAAAAGCTAATATCTCCATCTTTACCGGTTTTAGATAATCCCAGTTCTTGCGCAACATCAAGCATGGTTTCTTTTTCACTTTGAAAGAAACCAAATTTCTTATCGGCAATATTTTTTGTGGGTTTGTGAGGTAAAGATTCTTTAGGATATTTCATAAAAGCGCCTAAAGTTGCGTAGCTTATTCTTAAGCCGCCCGGCGTACCAGGTCGATCTTCGGTAAGAATTTTAAATCCGTTTGCGTTACCTTCAAATTTTACCAGATCCTGATATTCCTTATCGCTAATTTGTGATTTGAATCTTTTACCGTTTCCATTTAAGAAATATTCACCTATTGCTTTTTCTCCGGAATGTCCAAAAGGAGGATTTCCTATATCATGTGCTAAAGCAGCCGCGGCAACAATGGCTCCGAAATCGTTCATTTGGTAACCGTGAATGTTGCTAAGATGTGGATGCTTTTCTAAAACCTTTTTTCCGGTTAATCTTCCTAAAGAACGGCCCACAACAGAAACTTCTAAACTATGGGTTAAACGCGTATGTACAAAATCTGTTTTAGAAAGCGGGATTACCTGGGTTTTATCCTGTAAACTTCTAAAGGCTGAAGAAAAAATGATACGATCGTAATCTACTTCGAAACCTAAACGGGTTTCGTCTTGTTCTTTACGTAATCTTTTATTGGTATCTCCAGATCGTTTTAGTGATAATAGTTGTTCCCAGTTCATGATTTTAGTTTTGCGTTAGGGATAGAGCGTTTTGTTTGAACTCTTGCAAGATCAATAGATCTTGTGAAGCGAGTAGCGAAAGCCCGGCCGTAGGCAACGCCCAGATTATAATTTTTCGGCTACTTTTTCTAATTCGGCATACCAGTCTTCTCCAAATTTTCTAATTAAAGCTTCTTTGGTGAATTTATAGATGGGTACGCCCAATTCTTCGCCAAGGCTACAGGCATCGTCGCAAATATGCCACTGATGATAATTCACGGCAGAAAACTCTGAATAATCCTGAACACGCACCGGGTAAAGGTGGCAGGAAACCGGTTTTTTCCAATCGATCTCGCCCTGGTTATAGGCTTCTTCGATACCGCAAAGCGCAGTGCCTTTGTCATCGAAAGTTACATAAGCGCAATCTGCACCATCGATAAGTGGAGTTTCGATCTCCCCAAAATCGTTGGTGATATATCGTCCCTGTTCTTCGATGGCATCGATTCCTTTTTGCCTAAGAAATGGTTTTACTTTTGGATAAATTCTATCCATGATCTCTTTCTCGTACTCTTCTACAGGAGCACCAGCATCACCGTCTACACAGCACGCTCCTTTGCAGGCAGAGAGATTACAAACAAATTCTTTCTTTAGAATTTCTTCTGAAACTATGGTTTTACCTAACTGAAACATACGGCAAAGATAATTTTAAGATTGATTTTATAAAGAAAAGCGCCTTATTATTTGCACGATACCCTAGATTTAAAATCGTTCTATGCTAGCTTTAAATACGATCTTTTATCGATTTAATTTTTGAGAAATATTTATAGCTGAAAATAACTAAAATCGCTATGAAAATTTACTTTTGCAAAAAATTTTGAGCTATGTTTAATTTGTTCGATTTCAGGGAAGTGTTTACCGTAGGGATGGTTTTATTTGCGGTAATTGATATTATTGGGAGCATCCCTATTGTTTTGGATTTACGAAAAAAAGTAGGACATATACAAAGTGAAAAGGCTTCTTTGGTAGCCGGTTTATTAATGATCGCTTTTTTGTTTTTAGGGAAAGAGATTTTAAATCTTATTGGGATCGATGTAAACTCGTTTGCAGTAGCGGGTTCTTTTATTCTATTCTTCCTGGCTTTAGAGATGATTTTGGGGATTAGTTTATATAAAGATGATGCGCCAGAATCTGCTTCGATAGTACCTTTGGCCTTTCCTTTAATTGCCGGCGCAGGAACAATGACCTCGCTTTTGTCGCTTAGGGCAGAATATGAAACCATAAATATTATTGTGGCTATCATAATCAATATTATCTTTGTATATATCGTCTTAAAATCTTCAGGAAAAATCGAGCGGGTTTTGGGATCGCAGGGTATAAATGTTATCCGAAAGATATTTGGCGTTATTTTACTGGCAATCGCCGTTAAACTTTTTGCCGCAAACATTCAGAGTTTATTTTCATGACAAAGTATTTAATCTACACCATCGTTTTTTTAGGAATTGTTGTTATTGGATTTAATATCACTATTTTAGATTTTAATAATCTAATGGAAGACGAAAGTGGAACAGCATTAATCGCAATTGTAGCAAGTCTTTGTGTAATTGTATTAATGGGAATTCTTTTAGTTTCCAGAACGATCGCAAAAAAACATAATCAATAATATGGAATATGACCTTTTAATTGTTGGAGGAGGCGCCGCAGGAATGTCTTGTGCTTTAGTGATAGGATCTGGTTTAGAAAAGGAATTTGCCAAAGACAAAAAAGTGGGGATCGTGATGCATCAAAAAACATCAGATCTGCAAACTGCACTTTTTAATAATGTACTTGGGTTACAACCGGGAACTAAAGGAATGGATGTACTTAAACAAGGTCCTAAACAATTGGAAGATTTATATCCTAAAGTTGAACAATTAAAAGGCGAGAAACTTCAGCATATTAGTAAAAATGAAAACGGAGTTTACGAGCTTAAAACCAATAAGAATTCTCATTTAGCGAAAAAAGTAGTGATCGCTATTGGCTATTCAGATAATTTTAGAATTGGCGGAGTAGACGAATATGTGATTCCGCATAAAAAAGCAAAAGCTTCTAAAAATAGAGTGCAGTTAATTAACGAAGATCATCTTGTAGTTCCTAATCTTTATGTGGCTGGTTCTTTGGCAGGTTGGCGTAGCCAGTTTTCTATTGCCTGCGGAAGTGGTGCTGCTGTAGCAACAGATATTCTTACCGATTGGAATGGTGGTGAACATACTAAAGTTCACGACAAACTATCCTAAAATAATACAACTTACCCCGGTAATGATAGCGCTAATCATTAAGATGATAAAGAGCTTGTGTAAACTGCGGTAAATCAAAGCCCGTTTTAATTTACCTGTAAAAACTTTATCTGGATTTGAAGCGATATGTCTCCTAATGGTTTTTTTTGAAACATAAGAAGAGCTTACCATAATATCCTTTTGCAGAAATAACAATGCACTATTATCCAATAACCTGAAGCTTACTGCAATTACAAAAAATAATAAGGGTAAGATGATGCAGTAGGTGCCAAGGAGATCGATTATAGCCATTAATCTTTAAAATTATTCTTCTTTTCAGATAATTCCAGGACTTTTTCGATCACCGGGTCGCCTTCGTTTTTTAATTGTTGGAAGTAAGTAGAGCCAAATAACTGTTGCGCCATTACTGCCTTTAAATATTGCTTCATAAGCGGTTTATAGTCGGTAAGGCGAATATTTAGTTTTTCGCTTTTTCCGTAGGCAATTAATCGATCTACAGTTTCATCTGTAACTTCTACTTCATTTTCAAATTGATTTTTAGAAAGTGAATTGTAGTATTTTCTGTCGCGTTCCAATTCCTGAAAAACAAACCTGCTTAAAAAGCCGCCATTCAGTAAAATCCTGATGTGTTCGCGTTCAATTTCGATATCCTTGGGGATAAACACATCGGGGATAATTCCGCCGCCACCATAAACGATCTTTCCACCGGGAGTAACATATTTTAAAGAATCGTCTACTTTTATGCTATCAATGCTTTTAAGTTCACCATTCTTATAGCGACGTTCGTAATCCCTAAAATAGTTGTCGTTTCCGTTCTCGTAAGGTTTTTGGATAGATCTACCGGTTGGCGTATAATATCTTGCGATGGTTAAGCGTACTGCACTACCATCACCAAGATCCATTTCTCGTTGTACCAATCCTTTTCCATAAGAGCGTCTCCCAATGATTGTTCCTACATCATTATCCTGCAATGCGCCGGCAACAACTTCGCTTGCTGAAGCCGAATTTTCATTGATAAGAACATACACATGGCCGTCTTCGAAATCGCCTTCACGCTGGGCAAAGGTTTCTTCGATCGAGCCACTTTTGTTTTTTGTGAAAAGAATTAGTTTTTCATCTTTTAGAAATTCATCTGCAATATTAATCGCTTCTGCTAAATAACCACCAGGATTATCACGAAGATCTAATGCAATTTCTTTAGCACCCATTAATTTTAGGGCTTGTATAGCGGCATCAAACTCTTCGTAAGTAGACTCAGCAAAACGATTAATTTTTATGTAACCAACAGTTTTATTCAGCATATATACTGCTTCAACACTTTTTATGGGTACATGATCACGTTTCACGTTAAAGCTTAGCAGCTCTTCCCGTCCCGGGCGTTTTACCTTAAGTTCTACATTGCTGCCCTGTTTTCCTTTTAAGAAAGTGGTTAAAGAATCACTACTTACACCAAGATCGAATAGCGGCTTATCGTTAGCATATAAAATACGATCACCACCACGAATTCCTATTTTTTCACTTGGCCCGCCTTCTAATGCCTGGATAACCATAATGGTATCTTCAACCGAATAAAAACTTACTCCAATTCCCACAAAATCGCCTTTCATGTTTTGTGAAACATTGTCGTATTCCTGCTCTGGGATATAAACCGAGTGAGGATCCAGACCTTTTAAAATCGTATTTACCGTAACATCTACGATGCTATCTGTATTTACGTCATCAACATACTCGTAATCGATATAGTCGATAAGGCGGTTTAATTTTTCTTTTTTAGGGTTTGATGAAAATAATTGATCTGAAGATGAATAATTTATCTTACCGCCCATAAATACGCCAATAGCGCAGGCAATACCTAAAAGCAGTGGGGTATATATGTTTTTTTTATTTTTCAATCGTCTAATTGCGTTATCTGTATTAAATCGACTCCAGCTTTTTTAAGAAAATCGAGACCACTATTATCCTTGTAGTCTACGCAATATACCAGTCTAGTAATCCCTGCCTGGTGTATAAGTTTGCTACATTCTTTACATGGCGACATGGTGATGTATAAAGTTGCACCCTGGCAGGATTGTGTAGAAGCGGCAACTTTTAAAATAGCATTAGCCTCGGCATGTAAAACATACCATTTGGTGTAGCCTTCTTCGTCTTCACAAAAATTTTCAAATCCGCTTGGGGTACCATTGTAACCATCAGAAATAATCATTCTATCTTTTACAATAACTGCACCAACCTGTTTTCTTTTACAATGAGAAAGTTTACTCCATTCTCTGGCTATTCTTAAATAGGCTTTGTCGTATTTAAGTTGTTTTTCTTTTTGCATGTCTTCTGAAAAGAGATTTTTTTTAATCTCTAAATCTTATAATGTAAGAATCGCTAAATTATTGTAAGCGACAGGTTAAACCAATTTTAAGGCGTTAAAGTTAATTAAATCGCGTTAAAATTATCTCTTAGTATGGGGAGAATGATTCCTATTACAATGGCAGATACAACCAGTATCCAATCACGCTTAGAGGCCTGAAAGAAATTTTGAACGATAAGCGCTAATATTAATACAGATAATACTACGATGGCCTGTGCGCATTCTATACCTAAAGCAAACTCTAAAAGAGGAAATATTTTTGATGAAAATCCGCTGCTTAGCATTTTAAAATAGGTAGAAAAACCAAGCCCGTGTATAATCCCAAAAAATGCAGTTGTAAAATATAATAAAGCGGGGTTGCTGTTTTTTTCTTTATTACTTGCGGTAAAAATATTATAGATCGCAGTGATCATGATCGAAACCGGAATTAAAAACTCTACCCATGCCGTATCTACGATCACAATTTCGTAAGTAGATAAAAATAGAGCTACAGTGTGGCCTAGTGTAAAAATAGTGACTAGCCATAACACTCTTTTCCAGGAGGTAAAAGTGTATGATGCTACCAGAGCAATTAAAAAAAGAATATGGTCGTAAGCATTCCAATCTAAAACATGCTCCAGGCCTAACTTAAGATATAACCAAAATTGTGACATACGGGATAAAGGCTAAGGTTGCCGAATGTACGACTTCTTAAGAAAATCACAAAAGCTAATACGATAAACCATATAAAATCTCTAATTGCATAAATTTCGCTTAAATTTTAACAAAACGTAAGAACTTGATAATCAGTGTTATTTTGAAAATTGTTTAAAATTGGTCTAATTAAATTATAAGGAATTGAAAAAGCTGATTATTTTTGAAGCAATAATTTTGAATAAGTCTAAATAAAGTTCTTTAAAACTGGCTAATCTTAGTAATAGTAGGGATTTGTTAGGCTTATTTTTATATATTTTAAAATGAAGAAAAAGAAAAAGTACGGTTTACGCGCATTTATTAACGATGTTCACTTATGGTTGGGGTTGGCCAGCGGAATTATTTTGTTTTTGGTTTGTCTTAGCGGAACCATACTTACTTTTGAAGAAGAGATAAAAGGTTTTTTTGCTGAAAAATTTACGGTTGAAGCTGGAGATAAAAAATTATCTGTAGAACAACTAATATCGGCATTAGAAAGTGAAGGGATCGTAAGCTCGGTTACCGTACCAGCTGAAGAAGGCGAAGCTTACGAGTTTAGCGTTAAAGAATCGCCAGAACAACGCCGTGGAAGCACGTATTATGTGAATCCTTATACGGCAGAATTTAGTAAAACTCAGGAATCTTCTTTAGATGGTTTTTTCTTTTCGATGTTTAAATTACACAGATGGTTGTTATTGGATTCTTCAATTGGGCGACCAATCGTTGGAGTTTCAACCATTATCTTTTTAATCCTTTCGATCACTGGGATCGTACTTTGGTTTCCGAAGAAAAATATTAAGTGGAAAACCTTAAAACCTGGCTTCAAAATTAAATTTTCTGCAAGATGGAAACGTATTAACCACGATTTACATAATACTTTAGGATTTTATGCCTGTATTTTTTTAGTGGTGATGTCGCTTACCGGTTTGTGCTGGTCTTTCCAATGGTATCGTGATTTGGGAAGTGAAGTTATGGGTGCGCAGATTTTTGGCGGTCGTGGTGGCCCGCGCGTAGAAAGTGAAGCTCAAATTGGCGAAGATGAGGTAATATCTATTGCTGAAGTTGAAAAGATTACTGCACAGGAACTGAATTACGAGGGAAAAACCTCGATTAGTTTCCCATCTGGAGATAAAGGTGTTTATAGTATAAGAAAATACGAATCGGCTAAACTTTCCCCGATAATTGCAGATAATCTAATTGTAGATCGCGACGGGAAAGTGCTTAAAAAGGAAATTTTTAATGATAAACCGCTTAATGTAAGAATCACTTCTTTAATTAAGCCTTTACATACAGGAGCCATTTATGGTGGTTTCTCTAAATTTATCTATTTTTTAGCCTGTTTAATTGCAACCAGTCTTCCTATCACCGGGACATTTATCTGGTTGAATAAAATGAAGAAAAAGCCTAAAATAAAGAAGGCCTAAAACTTTACAATTTCAGCTTATAGGCTTTACTTTTTCTAAGAGTTTCTGACCTAATGAGTTTATCTTCTAAACCGCCATTTTTTGGCGGTTTTTTTATGCTTTTGTAGTATGTAGAAAGAATTGAAAGTTGTTTCTTACAAATGTTTAAAAATGCAATGTTTACTAAATTTAGTTTATGTTAATGAATACTTAAATAAATAGTGGTTTTGCTTTTAACTTAATAGTGAATTATTGGTTTAAGCTTTCTAATAGCTAATATTCGATAAAAATGAAGCATTATTTTATTGAGTTGATTTATTTCTTATTTTTAAAATTATGTTAAAATCTAAATTTTAAAATGAGTAAGCCTAACAGCAATCCACTATTTTATGTGGATAATTTACAAAAAGACGGTAGTAACTATACCGTAGATTTCCATTTCCCCCAAAATTTTTCGTATACCACTTGCGAAGTAATTGGTAACAGCCCATTAGTTCCCGAAATTCTGAAGATTGAAATTTATGTTTCAGGAGATAAAAATGTTACACCTAGTAGCGATGTAGCGACTAAAAATATTTCTTTGAATTTGGGTGACTTTCAATTTAGCTTTTTAAAATTTAAAATAGTTTGGAAGTTAGGCACAGGAGTAGGCGGAGGTATTGGCGATCCTGAAGATGAAGAAACGGTAGGAGAAGGTGTAATTGGTGGTTTAGGATAATGAAAAAGTTACTGGTTTTTTGTGGATTTTTAATTTTTGGGCTGGCCTCGTGCTTTGCTCAGCAACAACTTTTGGATGAAGCTGAAGCTTCTAAAGAAGCAGATAATTATCAGTTGTCATTAGATATACTATCGCAAATTGATACAAATTCGCTATCTATTCCACAAAAAGCCAGGTTTTATTATTTACAATCTGCCAACCATAAATTCAAAAAAGAAGATTCAGATGCTTATCCCTTATTGCTTAAAGCGCGAAAGCTATATACTGAATTGGATAGTCTTGAAAAAGTAGCAACTATTAATCTTGAACTTTTTCAGGTTGTAAGAAATATTGGGAGTGAACATTTGAATTATAATGAATATATTGATGCGTATGTGGATTATCATCTGTCGCAAAATGATTCAGAAAACCTGCGAAAAGCTTACATCAGAATTGCAGCTAATTTTGCCAGAAATGCTGTTCCAGATAGCGCAATAGGATATTTTAGAAAAGCCTTATATATAGCAAAGGAAGATAAAGATAGTTTAGCAGAAGCCCATATGTTGAGTAATATTGGGGTAATTTATATGGAATTCACTCCTCGTAAAGATTCAGCTTATTATTATTTAACTCTTTCTCGGCCTTTATTTCAGAAATTTGGAAGTATAAATCATCAGAAAAATAATTATCTGAATTTTGGTAGTTTAAATAAGAAATTAGGCAATTATGATGAAGCTATTTTCAATTATCTAAAAGCAGATTCGCTTTTAAATCTACAGAAGGACTACAGAATCTCTAGAAAACAATTTCTATACGATCTAATAGCTAAAACTTACGAGCTGGATGAGCAACCTGCAAAAGCATTAGAATATTACAAATTAACCCAGGCTTACCAGGATAGTTTAAACCTGCAGGAACAGGAAAAAGCGATCTACGATATCCAAACCAAGTACGAGGTTCAGAAAAAAGAAAATGAAAACCTACAATTAAAGCAATCTCGATTTTGGTTAATTTCAGGAGTAATTCTACTGGTATTATTGCTTGTTGCTACCTATTTGGTGTATCGCAACCGCATGGCCAAAAAGCAGTTAGAAATAAAACAATCGGCTTTAGAGAAAAACCAGTTAGAAAAGCAACTTAAAGACCAGGAACTTGCCGGTTTAGACGCCATGATCGAGGGGCAGGAAAAAGAACGCCAACGCATTGCAAACGATCTTCACGATAATTTAGGCGGATTACTGGCCACGTTAAAACTTCATTTTCATAACTTAAAAACTAAAACCGATCGTCTTCGTGACGAGCAGGACGAATTATTTAAAGCTACCAATTCACTTTTAGATGAAACCTACCAACAGGTAAGAAATTATGCGCATCAACGAAATGCCGGTTTAAAAACGAGCGAAGGTTTGGTGCCATCGATAAAGAATTTTGCCTCTAAAGTTTCTGTGGGGAATAATCTGGTGGTACAGGTAGAAGATCACGATATGGAAGGTCGCCTGGAAAATAGTGTAGAAATAACGATTTTCAGGATTGTACAGGAATTGATAACCAACGTGATCAAACACGCGCAAGCTTCAGAAATTATAGTGCATCTTACTTCTTTCGAAGATCATATTAATATTATGGTAGAAGATAATGGTAAAGGATTTGACCCTTCTATTATAAAAGATAACGACGGGATGGGCTTGGCTTCGATCATAAAACGGGTAGAACATCTTGGCGGTAATGTAGATATCGATAGCCAGTCGGGTAGCGGTACTACGGTAATTTTAAATATTCCAAGAACATGATTCGTGTAATTATTGCTGAAGATCATTTAGCCGTTGCCGATGGAGTTTTGGCCTATTTTAAGTATCACGATACGATTTCGATTATTGGTCATGCAAAAAATGGGGAAGAACTGGTAAAACTGGTGGAAAAAAATATTCCAGATGTGGTATTGGCAGATATTAGAATGCCGGTGATGGATGGTATCGAAGCCGCAAAATTGATCAAAGCGAAATTCGACAGAATTGCAATCATTGCTTTTAGTATGTTCGATCAGGACGAAGCGGTAGATCTTATGCTTCAAGCCGGCGCAACAGGATATTTGCTAAAGAACTCTCCGCTTACCGAAATGGAGAAGGCGATATTGGCGGTTTCTGAAGGGAATTTATATTACGATGCCAATTTAAGTCTTACTGCTGAAGATACCGTTCAGGAAACAAAAGGAATTCTTACCAAACGCCAAATCGAAATTCTAAAACTTGTAGGTAAAGGCAAAACCAATCAGGAAATTGCAGATGCTTTGTTTATTGGGAAAACAACGGTAGAAACTCACCGTAAAAACATGATAAGAAAACTCGGTTTGCATGGGCCGGGAGAATTACTTCGCTACGCGTTGCAGCGCAAATACGATTTTTAAAATATACCCTTGCATGGGGATGGTGCTATCTAAACCTATAAGCTAGTTTTGGAGTATTAATTCATGGTACTAGCAGTTCTTAAATAGTATTAATGAAGTATTTCGTTCAATTGCCTCTTTATAGGGGTTTGTTCTAAAAGCTTAGCTGCAAAACCTATTTGTTTTCTACTTTGCAGTGAAGTCTAAGAACGTTTTCTCGATTTCATTTATGAAATGATGCTCCCGGCTAATAGTCGGGAGTTTTTTGTTTTTAGATGGTTCAGAGCGATAAGCAGCTTGCCTTTAGTTTTTTATAAGTCTATTCTTTTTTGAAGGCTTTTAATACTTCATGTTTAGGTAATATTGCTAACAATTATTGAAGCTAAACTTTACATTTAATTGAATTGCAGCTAACAGTTTTTTAAGGTTTTTTCTGTTTTTTTGAGATTGATTCGGGTTTGGTGAAATACATCCAAATTTATATTAGCTTAAAGAGGTTCTCTTTAAGAAAATAACGAAACAGGTTTTAGAACCTGTTCATTCCTTTTGTTTCTTAAATCCACCTCTATCCCGGGGTGGATTTTTTTATGAAAAAGATTTATAGCTTTTTGGTTAATCCTGAGTATTATGTTTTCTGCGGAAGTAAACTTTAGGATTTAAGAATTGATTTATAAAAAAGAGCTAAAAAATTATCCAATCTTGGGTTTAGTAGAGAGGATAATGTTAGAATTCGATTTTTAAAGAAAAAGATACTGCATATCAAATAATTTTTTAATTTTGCCGTCCAATTGCCTTGGTGGCGGAATTGGTAGACGCGCTGGATTCAAAATCCAGTTTCTTCGGAAGTGTGGGTTCGATTCCCACCCAAGGTACTAAGTAATTGTAATTCAAAGCTCTGCAGTCGCAGAGCTTTTTTTTTAACGGATTTTTAGATTAAAATATGTTTATTTTACAATTAGTTTTATAAAATATCGTTTAAGTTTACAGCTGAAATTGTGCCCCCGATTTATACAATATTTATGAAATATAAAGGACTAACCTTAATGGTATTGCTGGCCCTTTTTTTAACCCCAAAAGTTTTTTCACAGGAATTTACTGCTGGTGTTAAGGGAGGAGTCAATTTTTTTCAAACTTTAAACTTCTCAGATACAGGAACTTTGCCAGATTCTGATATTGGATTTCATGGCGGTGTATTTGGACAATATAATTTTTCTCCAACATTTTTTATCCGTCCAGAAATAGAATACAGTAGCATAACTCTTAATTACGAGTTAAGTAGATTAGATACTTCTTACAAGCTGGATAAAGTTAGTGCGGCTGCTTTAATTGGAGTAGAATTATTTAATAACTTCAGCATATTTGCAGGGCCTGCTTATCAACACTTCTTAAATAAAGAGTATAGTGCACAGGTTAGAGAGCCAGAAATTATTATTAATTCCTGGGCTATTCATTTTGGCGCAAAATACGATATAAACGATTGGCTTGGGCTTGGTGTAAAATATGATTACACGGCAGATTCTAATGATCGTCAAATTTTAAGTTTGCGCGGCAATAACGGGAATACATATAATTATAGCTCTGATGATGGTAGGATAAATACAATATTTTGTAGTGTTTATTTTACAATATTTGATTCTTCTAAACAAAGAAATAAAAGAGCAAAAAGCGGTAGCCGAGGCTGTTATTTCTAAAATTGTTTAATAATTTTATTGTGTTGTTATATTGCTTCAAATAGAATTAATATTTGCGGTTTTTAACAAAGAATTAATTTCTAAATTTGCATCGCAACTATTAATTAATAATTAAACAACACAACAATGAGTACTCCTTTAACCGAAGCTAAGATTTTTAGCTGTACCCAAAGCCGGGATCTTGCAGAGAAAATTGCTGCTTCGTACGGTATCAAGCTTGGGAATGTAATCACTTCTACTTACAGTGATGGTGAATATCAGCCTTCTTTTGAAGAGTCTGTTCGCGGGGCCAGATTATTTATCATTGGTTCTACAAATCCTGGAGCAGATAACCTGATGGAAATGCTTTTAATGCTAGATGCTGCAAAGCGTGCATCGGCAAGACATATTACTGCAGTAATGCCTTATTTTGGTTGGGCAAGACAGGATAGAAAGGATAAACCTCGTGTTCCTATTGCTGCAAAAATGATAGCGAGTATTCTGGAAACTGCTGGTGCTACGCGTATTATCACGATGGATTTGCATGCAGATCAGATTCAGGGATTCTTCGAAAAACCTGTAGATCATCTATTTGCATCTACTGTTTTCTTACCCTATTTAAGAAGCCTTAATTTAGATAATTTAACCATAGCATCTCCAGATATGGGAGGTTCTAAAAGAGCTTATGCTTATTCTAAAGAATTGCAAAGCGATGTGGTTATTTGTTATAAGCAAAGAGAAAAGGCTAATGTAATTTCTCACATGGAGTTAATTGGTGATGTTACGGGTAAAAATGTAATATTAGTAGACGATATGGTAGATACTGCCGGTACACTTACCAAAGCTGCAGATATTATGATAGAACGTGGTGCAAAAAGTGTAAGAGCAATTTGTACGCATCCGGTACTTTCAGGTGGCGCTTACGAGCGTGTAGAAAATTCTAAACTTTCAGAACTTATCGTAACAGATTCTATTCCGCTTAGAAAAAAATGTGATAAGATAAAAGTTGTAAGTTGCGCTGAACTTTTTGCAGACGTAATGCAACGTGTACATGGCAACCGTTCTATCAGTTCTAAATTTTTAATGTAATTCTTTTTTTGCTAAAAAATTTAGAATCAGGCTTTAATATTTCAGCAAAATGTTGCAATTTTGCACTCCTTAAAAAATAAATAAGAAATGAAGTCAATTACGATCAAAGGATCTAAAAGAGAAAGCGTAGGTAAAAAAGCTACTAAAGCGCTACGTAATGCTGGCCAGGTTCCTTGTGTATTGTATGGTGGTGATGGAGAGCCATTACACTTTACAACCGAGGAAATTTCATTCCAGCACTTAGTGTACACACCAGATGTTCACACTGTGGTAATCGAGTTGAAGAGTGGAGAAAAGTACAATGCAATTCTTCAGGATATTCAGTTTCACCCTGTAACTGATAATATTCTTCACGTTGATTTCTACGAAATATTCGACAACAAAGCAATCACTATGGAAATTCCAATCCATACAGTAGGTGTTGCTCGTGGTGTTAAAAATGGTGGTGTGTTAAGATATAACTTACGTCGTTTAAAAGTACGTGGTTTACCAGGAGCACTTCCAGATTATATCGAGGCAGATGTTACTAAGCTTAGAATTGGTCAGAAATTATATGTAACTGCTGTAGAAAGCGAAGATTACAAAATTCAGCACCCAGATAACACAGTAATTTGCCAGGTTAGAACTTCTCGTAACATTGTTGCTCTTGATGACGACGATGAAGATGACGACGATGCACAAGATGTACCAGCAACTGAAGTTAATGATTCTCAGGAATAAACTTCAAATTGCTTAAATATAGGATATCCCGTATCAACACGATACGGGATATTTTTTTGTAAGAACTTTAGCATCACTGTTATTAAAAGCACAGTGAAAATTTTATCTTTACCAAAAGAAACAATATAATGCTGTCGTTCTTCGGAAGAATTTTAAAAAGTAAGAAAGCTACAGAAGAAGAAATTGATCCCATGAAAAAGTTTTTAATCGCGGGCCTGGGAAATATTGGTCCAAAATATGAAAATACACGCCATAATATTGGATTTAAAGTTCTGGATGAATTAGCAGCAAAGCACGAAGCAGTGTTTACAACTCAAAAGCTTGGCGATATTGCCCAATTTAGATACAAAGGCAGAACGTTTATTTTACTGAAACCCAGTACGTATATGAACCTAAGTGGAAAGGCGGTGAACTATTGGCTTCAGAAGGAAAAAGTTGCAATAGAAAACTTATTGGTGGTGACAGATGATCTTAACCTGCCTTTTGGAACATTACGCCTTAAAACTAAAGGAAGTGATGGTGGGCATAACGGGTTAAAGGATATTCAAAGTCAGCTTAACACTACAAAATATAACCGATTCAGATTCGGTATTAGCGACCAGTTTTCTAAAGGTCAGCAAATCGATTATGTATTGGGAGAATGGAGTGATGAGGAAAATAAAGAGCTTCCAGAGCGTTTAAAAAAGTCGGCCGAGTTGATTGAATCTTTTGGGACAGCAGGTGTTTCTAATACAATGAATTCATTTAACGGAAAATAAAGAGCCTTGAGAATACATAAAGGAGCAAATGCATTTGAGAGTGATAAGCCAACAGTGGTAACTATTGGTACGTTTGACGGGGTACATGCAGGGCATAAAAAAATAATAAACCGCCTGGTAGATAGTGCGCAGGCCAATCAATTAGAATCGGTAATCCTTACATTTTTTCCGCATCCAAGAATGGTTTTGCAGAAAGAAAGCGGTATAAAACTGATAAATACAATTGAAGAACGCACAGATATTTTAGAGAAATCTGGAATAGATCATCTTGTGATTCATCCTTTTACCATGCAGTTTTCAAGACTTACCGCCAGAGAGTTTGTAAAAGAAGTGCTGGTAGAAAAATTAAAGGCCAAAAAAGTGATTATTGGTTACGATCATCGTTTTGGAAGAAATCGTACCGCAAATATCGACGATCTTAAAGAATTTGGAAAAGAATTCGATTTTGAGGTAGAAGAGATTACCCGCCAGGATGTAGAAGAAGTTGCAGTAAGTTCCACCAAAATAAGAACAGCCTTAGAAGAAGGTAAGGTAGAAAAAGCCAATAGATATTTACAATATCCATTTGCTTTAGAAGGTGAAGTGGTTAGAGGTCGTGGTTTAGGAAAAGAATTTAACTATCCAACCGCTAATATTAATATTGTAGAAGAGTATAAGTTAATCCCTAAAAACGGCGTTTACGTGGTACGCTCCAATATTGAAGGGAAAAATTATTTTGGGATGATGAGTATTGGCACCAACCCAACAGTTGGTGGTACTTCTCGAACCATCGAAACTTATTTTTTTAAGTTAGATAAAGACCTTTACGGGGAGAGATTAAAAATAGATTTGTTAATACGCATTAGAGACGAGAAAAAGTTTAATTCTGTAAATGACCTTAAAATAGCCATGAAACAGGATGAAGCATTTTCATCTCAATATATAAAAGATAATTATGTGGAATAGATGGCTTTTTAAGCGGGTAGATAATTCAGGATTAATTTTCTTTAGAATAGCATTTGGATTATTGATTGCGCTTGAAGCTATTGGCGGAATTTTCACAGGTTGGATTCGACGTACTTTAGTCGAACCAGATTTTACATTCAATTTTATAGGATTCGAATTTTTACAACCGCTGCCTGGTGATCTTATGTATTACTATTATGGGCTAATGGGCTTGTTTGGTATCCTGGTAATGATAGGCTTTAAATATCGATTTTCGATGTTTTGCTACACTATTATGTGGGCATCAGTGTATTTAATGCAAAAGTCTTCCTACAATAATCATTACTATCTTTTAATGTTACTTTGCTTTATTATGACCTGCTTGCCGGCGCACACAGCCTTGTCTTACGACGCCTGGAAAAATAAAGCAATAAGATCGATTTCTATGCCTCGCTGGGTTTGGCTTTTTATAGTACTGCAATTATGGATTGTTTATACTTATGCATCGGTTGCAAAGTTATATCCAGATTGGTTAGATGGTACAGTGCCCGAGTTGTTAATGCGAGGGAAAAGAAGTTACTGGCTGGTTGGCGAATTTCTTCAAAAACCATGGATAAAATGGGTGATTGCTTATTTTGGATTAATTTTCGATTTACTTATCGTGCCTATGTTGCTTTGGAAACGAACCCGCGTTCCGTTCTTTATCTTGGCGATATTTTTTCATTTATTCAATAGTTTTGTTTTTCATATTGGGATATTTCCATACCTGTCTCTGGCCTTTTGTGTATTCTTTTTTCCTACTCAAAAAGTCAATAAATATTTACTTCGGAATAAAAAAGAGCACTACGATGGGGATGAGGTGATTGTTCCTGAAAATAATATGATTCTAAAATTTGCTATTGTTTTATGGTTTGTGATCCAAATTTCTTTACCGCTAAGGCATTGGTTAATTAAAGATAATGTACTGTGGACAGAGGAAGGGCACAGACTTAGTTGGCGAATGATGTTAAGAACAAAAAGCGGAAGATCCAGCTTTAAAATTGTAGAAAAGGGAACTAAGGATACTATAATTGTAAAAAAGCATAAATATCTTTCTAAAAAACAACGCCGAATTATTAGTACTAAACCCGATGTTATTTGGCAGTTTGCACAGCGTTTAAAACAAGAATATGCTAAAGAAGGGAAAGAGATACAGGTGTTTGTAGATGCACAGATTTCTGTGAACGGAAGACCTTACGAAAGACTTATCGATCCAGAGGTTGATATTGCAAATGAAGAATGGAATTATTTTGCCCATCACGATTGGATTTTGCCTTCTAATTTAGACAAATAATTAGCCTTGCTTTTATTACATTTGCTGCTTCAAATTATTATTAACGGCAATAAAAATTAATTGGCCTTATGTTACAAGTTAACAACATCAAAGAGCATAAAGACGCTTATATCGCAGCGCTGAAGAAGAGAAATTTTGATGCTGAATCTATTTTTGATGAGGTATTGAGTTTAGACGAAACCCGTCGCTCCACTCAGTCCAAACTTGATGATACTTTGGCCGAATCCAATAAGCTTTCTAAGCAAATTGGATTGATGTTTAAAAATGGAGAGCATCAAAAAGCCAATCTTCTAAAAGAGAAAACCGGAAAACTAAAAGAGGATTCTAAGAATTATTCTGAGGTTTTATCAAATACAATCGCAGATTTAGAAAAACTGCTTTATACAATTCCTAATGTTCCTAACGAAGTTGTTCCGGCAGGAACTTCTGAAGATGATAACGAGGAAGTTTACAAAGAAGGTGATATTCCTGTCTTAGCTGAAGGTTCTTTACCACACTGGGAACTGGCAAAAAAATACGATATTATCGATTTTGAGCTGGGAAATAAAGTTACCGGGGCTGGTTTCCCTATTTATAAAGGTAAAGGAGCAAGGTTACAACGTGCTTTAGTTTCTTACTTTTTAGATAAAGCGGTAGAGGCGGGGTATTCAGAATATCAATTGCCATTAATGGTTAATGAAGCTTCTGGATATGGTACAGGGCAATTGCCAGATAAAGAAGGACAAATGTATCACATCACTGCAGACGATCTTTATATGATCCCAACTGCAGAGGTGCCAATTACCAATATGTATCGTGATAATCTTTTAATAGATAAAGATTTTCCTATCGCCTGTACCGGTTATACACCTTGTTTTAGAAGAGAGGCTGGTTCTTATGGAGCTCATGTACGTGGTTTAAACCGTTTACACCAGTTTGATAAAGTAGAATTGGTAAGAATTGAAAAGCCAGAAGATTCTTATGCTGCTTTAGAAGGAATGATAGAGCACGTAAAAGGATTGCTAAAAGATCTAAAATTACCTTATCGTATCTTAAGATTATGTGGTGGTGATTTAGGATTTACTTCTGCCTTAACTTACGATTTCGAGGTGTTTTCAACCGCACAGGATCGTTGGTTAGAAATTAGTTCAGTTTCAAATTTTGAAACTTTTCAGGCAAACCGTTTAAAATTACGTTATAAAAATAAGGAAGGTAAAAAAGAGTTGGTACATACACTTAACGGAAGTGCTTTGGCGTTACCTAGAGTTTTAGCCGGAATCTTAGAAAATTACCAGACAGAAAACGGAATTAAAATTCCAGAGGTGCTTGTGCCTTACACAGGTTTCGATATGATCGATTAACCAGTTAATTATCATTATTGAAAAGCGCATTTTGTTATATTTACAATATGCGCTTTTTTATTTTATTCATATCAGTTTTTCTTTTTTCGCTACAAGTAAACGCACAATCCTTACAACTGGCCCAAAACTTTTTTGATAAAGGAGAGTACGAAAAAGCTTTGTCTTATTATCAAAAAACATTAGAGCAGCAAAGTAATAATCCGCGTGCTTTTAATGGTGTAGTTAGTTCTTTACAACAGTTAGAACGATTTGATAAGGCGGAAGAAATGCTTATGCGGCAATTAGAAGATTCGCCACAAAACTCAACTTTTTTAATTGATATTGGGCATAATTTTGCTTTGCAAAGAAATGAAGCTAAAGCTGAAGAATATTACCAAAAAGCACTGGCAGTTATAGAAACCGAACCACGACAGGCATTTAGCGTAGGCTTAAAATTCGAGAATATTAATTTATTAGAATACGCTGCTACAGCTTATAAAAAAGCCAACGAAATTATGCCAAATGCCGGTTTAGAACTTAAGTTGGCCAGGCTTTATGGAGAACAGGGTGAGCTTCAACAAATGTTTGAAAGTTACCTGGATCTTGTAATTAAAGACGAAAAATATTTTCCTTATGCCAATCGTGAATTTGGAGAATTTATTACTGAAGATGCTTCTGCCGAAGCTAATGTTTTATTAAGAACTACACTTTTAAAGCGCCTTCAAACCAATCCAGATCCTTTTTATAATGAAATGCTAAGCTGGCTGTATATTCAGCAAAAAGAATATAGCAAAGCACTAGTTCAGGAAAAAGCAATTTTTAGAAGAGCTGAAGTGCCAAATTTAAACCGAATAATGAATTTGGCTTACGCAGCAAAAAGAGCAGAAGATCTTGAAGCGGCTAAGGAAGTCACCAATTTTATAATTGAAGAAGCTCCGCCAAATTTAAAATTACGCGCAAAACAGCTAAAATTAAGTTTGGATGTAGCTACCGCAACAACTTCAGAGTATCCAGAAATAGAAAAAAACTTCCGCAGTGTTATTGCAGAATATAAAAACGCTGGAGAAACCATTCCGCTACAAATCGATTTTGGACAATTTTTGGCCTTTAAATCTAATAAAGTGATCGAAGCTGAAAATTTGCTGAAAAATTTATTAGATAAGGCTATTAATGAATACGAGAAAGCCCGAATTAAAATGGCAATTGCCGATGTTTTAGTACTTCAGGAAAAATTTAATGAAGCGCTTATCACCTACACGCAGGTGCAAAAGATGGTGAAAAACGACAAAATTGCTCAGGATGCGCAATTTAAAGTAGCCAAAACCAGCTATTATAAAGGTGATTTCGAATGGGCACAAACTCAGCTTGATGTTTTAAAAAAATCAACTTCGCAGTTAATCGCAAACGATGCGATGGAGCTTAGTTTAATGATAAACGATAATACTTTAGAGGATTCTACCCAGGTTGCGCTAAAAAAATACGCACATGCAGATTTATTGGCTTTCCAGGGAAAAAATGAACAGGCTATAGCAGAGTTATCAGAATTATTAACCGAGCATAAAGGCGAGAAAATTGAAGATGAAGCCCTTTTTAAACAGGCGCAGTTATACGAGTTACAAGCGCAATATCTTTTAGCTGAAGAAAATTATTTGGCGATATTGGATAATTTTGGGCAGGATTTATTAGCAGATAATGCGGCCTGGAATCTGGCAGAAATGTATAGCAACATGCTAAATCTTCCTGAAAAAGCCCAGCAATACTACGAAAAGATATTGTTTAATTTCGAGGATAGTATTTATTTTATCGAATCTCGAAAAAAATACAGATCGCTTAGAGGCGACGAAATAGAATGAAATTACTTCTCGAAAAATCCTATAAACTTTTCTGGGTGCTTATTCCATTTGTCTTTATGTATGGTTTGTTCAATAAAGAACATTCTGCGGTATTAAATATTCATGCTACTTATTTCGTGATTAATCACTTGTTTTTTGCGGGACTCATTGTCATATTTTTTGCATTATTTGGTTTAGGATATTGGCTAATGGATAAATTTAACAGGGAATTGATTAGCTGGATGACGGCTTACCATGTTTTTATAAGCATTTTTGGATTATTGATATTGTTAGTTTTTTATGATGATGTTGAAAATTTAGAGATCGATTATGCTTTTAAGCAAACTCTAATGTTGCTTATGCTTTTTACAGCAGCTGTTACCATCGCAGCACAAATACTATTTCCTTTAAATTTTTTAGTTTCTTTTCTTCGGAATAAAAAGCATTAAATTTTAACTAATATTGAAATTAAGCATTAATGGCTTTTAGGTTTCGCAACTTATTGGCTTGTATCAAGGTTTTTGATTCGTACTTTTGCAAATTCAGGATTAAATTTTAGAAAATGGTTATTTATAACGTGACAACAAACGTTCAGGAAGAAGTGCACGACGAGTGGCTAAAGTGGATGAAAGCCGAATATATTCCTGCAATGCTGGATACTGGTAAATTTACCAATGCTTTAATGACTAAAGTGCTTAGCAAAGAGCCAATGGGCGGGATTACCTATTCTGTACAATACACCGCTGAAAGTATGGCCTATCTAAAAACATTTTATGTAGAAGATCATGCAGCAATGATTGCTAAAACTTCAGTTTTTAAAGGTAAGATTGTAGAGTTTTCTACAGAACTTCAGGTGATGGATCAGCAATAATTTGTTCTAAAAACAAACAATATGAGCAAGAAGAAATTTAAGAAAAATTATAAGCCATCCCGCCAAGAAGATCAAAGTGGCCAGGTTAGAGCAAAAAAGCATCTTGGGCAACACTTTCTTAAAGACGAGAATATTGCCAAAAAAATTGGTGATACTTTGTCGCTTTCTGGCTATGATTATGTTTTGGAAATAGGCCCCGGGATGGGCGTTTTAACCAAATTCTTGCTCGAAAAAGACACTGAAGTTCATGTTGTAGAAATTGATACTGAAAGTGTAGAATATCTAAATGCCAATTACTTAAAGTTGCATGGCAGAGTTCACGAACAGGACTTTTTAAAATACGATCTCACTCAGGTTTTTGGGGACAAGCCTTTTGCAGTAACGGGTAATTTCCCGTATAATATTTCGTCGCAAATAGTTTTTAAAGCCTTAGAAATGCGAGATCAGATTCCAGAATTTTCAGGGATGTTTCAAAAAGAGGTGGCACAGCGAATTTGTGAAAAAGAGGGGAGTAAAACCTATGGGATACTTTCAGTTTTAACTCAGGCTTTTTATGATGCTGAATATCTATTTACCGTACCGCCTTCAGTATTTAATCCGCCTCCAAAAGTAGATAGTGGTGTGTTACGATTAACTCGTAAAAAAGACTATCATTTACCTTGCAATGAGGCCTTATTTTTCAGAATTGTTAAAACCGCATTTCAGCAACGGCGCAAAACCTTAAGAAATAGTTTAAAAAGTCTTAATTTACCTGATACTTTAAGGGAAGATGCTATCTTTGGCAAGCGGCCAGAGCAGCTCAGCACTCAGGATTTTATTTCACTGACCTTAAAAATTGAGCCTTATGCAGTTTCAAATTAGCAACGAACTAATTGAAAAAATTCAATTCCTCATCGAGCAAAAGAATGATGAAGAATTGTTATTGCACTTAGATGATGTTCACCATGCTGATATTGCTGAAATTATCACCGAGCTTAGTTTAGACGAAGCAACTTACTTAGTAAAACTTCTTGATAGCGAAAAAACTTCAGAAGCTCTTATGGAGCTTGAAGAAGGGGTTAGAGAGCGCATTTTAGAAACGCTGTCTGCTAAAGAAATTGCAGACGAGTTGGTAGAAATGGATACCGATGATGCGGCAGATATTATGAACGAGCTTTCGCCCGAGTTGCAGAAGCAGGTAATTTCTGAAATTCAGGACGAGCAACATGCTGAAGATATCGTAGAACTTTTACGTTATCCTGAAGATTCTGCCGGTGGTCTAATGGCAAAAGAGCTGGTAAAAGTTAACGAAAACTGGAGTGTTACCGGTTGTATGACCGAGATGCGTGCACAAGCAGAAAATGTAACCCGCGTGCACTCTATTTACGTTGTAGACGATAAAAACAGATTAAAAGGAAGGCTGTCTCTAAAAGATTTACTTACCGCGGCAAGCAACGAGAATATTCGAGATATCTATATCCCAAATGTAGATTATGTAAGTGTGCATACCGATGGCGAAGATGTGGCCAGAATCATGCAGAAATACGATTTGGAAGCGATACCAGTTATCGACGAGATGGGAAGACTGGTAGGTAGAGTTACCATCGATGATATTGTAGATTTTATTAAAGAGGAAGCCGAGCGTGATTACCAAATGGCGGCTGGTATCTCTGAAGGTGTAGAAGCTGATGATAATATTTTTAAACAAACCCGCGCAAGATTACCTTGGCTTTTAATAGGTATGTTTGGTGGTTTGGGAGCAGCTGGGATTATTGGTGGTTTTCAGGAAACGATGACGGTTTTCCCTAAATTACTGCTTTTTGTTCCGCTAATTCAGGCAACTGCAGGGAATGTTGGCGTGCAATCTAGTGCCATTGTTGTACAGGGATTAGCTAACGGAAGTTTAAAAGGAAATATCATTGCAAAGCGCCTGCTTAAAGAAACTTCACTGGCATTGGTAAACGGAGTCTCGATTGCAATTATCGTATTTATAATAAGCAGTGTTTGGTTTGAAACTACGTATACAGAGTCTTTAAGTGTTTGTGTGGCGTTGATATCTGTAATCTTGTTAGCGGCCATGATTGGTACAGTAATTCCAATAGTTTTAGATAAAAATAATATCGATCCTGCTGTGGCCACCGGGCCGTTTATTACAACCAGTAATGATGTTTTTGGGATTCTTACCTATTTTTTAATCGCAAAAGCGATATTAGGCTTCTAAGAAAATCCTTTATTTCTTCTTCATATTCTCAGCTTTGCTTAAATTTGTTAGCTATTGTAGCGGTTGAATATGACACTTTTCACTTTTCAACAATTAAATTTAGAAGGCGGTTTATCCTCTTTTTCTTCGGATAAATTTGCTATAAATTCAGATTATATCTTTTTCAGAATAAATATGGAACAGAAAGGTATCTGGTTTTCTAAGCTTAACTGGGTAAAGGATTTGTGCGTTCAAACCATAAATCACGAATTATATATTAATAAAAATAGATTAAAATGATCATTTTACACGCCGATACGAATCACTCTAAGTTGATTGAGTTATTGGCAGATGCAGGGCATCACAATATCGAAGGATTTACACAAAGCAGGGAAGAAACTTTACAAAATCAGCATTTATATGATGGAATTGTAATAAGAAGTAGATATACTATCGATAAAGATTTTCTAGATGCTGCCCCAAACCTTAAGTTTATTGCGAGAGTTGGTGCCGGTTTAGAGAATATAGATGTGGATTATGCAAAAGAACGCGGTGTTAAATTATTCTCGGCTCCAGAAGGTAATAGAAATGCTGTAGGAGAGCATACCTTAGGTATGTTGCTGTCCCTTTTTAATAAATTAAATAAAGCTGATAGAGAAGTTAGAGAAGGACTTTGGAATCGTGAAGATAATCGCGGGATCGAGCTTGATGGAAAAACCGTAGGGATTATTGGCTACGGTAATATGGGGAAGGCTTTTGCTAAAAAACTAAGAGGTTTTGATGTAGAAGTACTTTGTTACGATATTAAAGACGATGTAGACGATAGTAATGCCACTCAGGTAGATTGGGAAGAATTCACTAAAAAATGTGATGTAGTGAGTTTGCATACCCCGTGGACAGAAAAGACAGATAAAATGGTAAATGAAGAATTTATAAAATCTTTCGCAAAACCATTTTGGTTTATTAATACCGCACGTGGTAAAAATGTTGTGACTGAAGATTTAGTACATGCCTTAAGATCTGGACAGGTTTTAGGTGCAGGATTAGACGTTTTAGAATACGAAAAATCTTCTTTCGAAAGTTTATTTGCTAACAAGAAAAACGTAGCGGTAAGTGCGGCAGAACCTTTACCTGAAGCAATGCGTGAACTTATGTTTATGCCCAATACAATTTTGAGTCCGCATGTGGCTGGTTGGACGGTAGAGTCGCACGAAAAGTTAGCCACGGTAATTGCCAATAAAATTATTAAGCAATTTGGTAAAGGCGAAGAATAAGCCAAATCACATAAATTTTAAGAAAGCTGCCTGCGAAATTCGATATTTTCAGGCAGCTTTTTTATTTCTGCTGTTTTATATTTTTTACTAATTCTTCAGGTTATAGAACTATTTAATATCTTAGAGATCATCAGTTTTCATCCAAATTCAAAATAGCTACTAAAATTAATTCAGAAATTATGAAAAACAGGGTAACAGGAATTGGCGGTATCTTTTTTAAGTCTGAAGATCCCGATGCAGCAAAATCATGGTATAAAAAGCATCTAGGTTTAGATACCGATAATTATGGATGTACATTTTGGTGGAAAGATAAAGAAGGGAAAGATTGCTCTACCCAATGGAGCCCAATGGATAAAGAAACCAGCTATTTTGAGCCGTCTAAAAAGCAATTTATGATGAATTTTAGGGTTGAAAATTTAGATGAACTTTTAGAAACATTAAAAGCTGAAGGAGTTACCGTGGTGGGAGAGCCAGAAAGTTATGATTATGGGAAATTTGGGTGGATTTTAGATGCTGAAGGGAATAAAATAGAACTTTGGGAACCTGTAGATAAAGTTTTTCTAAAATAGCCTAAATGCTTAACACTACGGAAACAGGAAATCTATCTTAGCTTAGTATTTTAGCGATATTCGCGATTTTTTTATCGTTTTTTCAGTCTTGTAATTGCTGAAGCTTTATCGTAAAAAGTAGGCTTATGAAAAACATTCTTGTGATTTGTACAGGAAACTCATGCCGTAGCCAGATTGCTCACGGATATTTAAAATATTTTGCATTTAAAAAGGCCAATATCTATAGCGCAGGTATAGAAAAACATGGCGTTAACCCTCGTGCAATCGCAACAATGCAGGAAGATGGCATAAATATTAAAGAGCATACCAGTAATCTAATAGAAGAATACAAAAATGTAGATTTTGACTTTATAATAAGTGTTTGTGATCATGCTAAGGAGCATTGTCCTTACTTTTCTACATCTAAAGCCGTTATGATCCATCAGCATTTTAAAGATCCTGCTGCAGTAAAAGGTAATAATCGACAAATTCACGATGCTTTTGAAAATATTAGGATCGAGATTAAGGATTTTTGTAGAACATTTGTAAAACAATACCTATAAAAAAAGGATGGTATTTTTACCATCCTTAATATTTTAAAAAATAAGCCTTTATTTTATCCAATTCCGCTTAACTCGATTAACGCCTGTTTAACCGGAGTTTCGCCCTCTAAGGCTTCAAAACTCATGTTTTTAGTTAGTGGATCGGCAAGAGACATTACCATTAAAAAGGCAACATCATCTCGTGCAATTTCGCCATATTCGCCTAGTTTTTCAGCAACTTTAACTCGGGCACGGCCCAATTCGTCACTTAAACTTCCTGGTTGTACGATGGTAAAAGGAACTCCGCTTTCACGCAAGTGATCATCAGCTTTTTTCTTTGCGCGTAAATAGTGTTCTAGATCTCCGCCATCTTCAGGGTTGTCTGTTCCCATAGCGCTAAGCATTACAAACTTTTTTACGTTATTTTCTTTTGCCGCATCGATCATTTTAATGGCTCCTTCTTCGTCTACCGCCGTAGTTTTTTCTGGTCCGGTACTTCCTCCAGAGCCTGCTGCAAATATAACTTTGTCTATTCCTTTAAATGCAGGTTTTACATCTCCTTCAAGATCTGCAAGTACGCTTTCTACGCCCATATCATCAAAGATTTGCTTTTGCTCTTCTTTTCGAATCATCGCTACAGGGTTGAAGTTTTGCGAGCTGTTTAGTATTTCAATAATTCGTTTTCCTGTTTGGCCGGTTGCGCCGGCAATCAATATCTTTTCCATTTTTTGCTTTCTGTTTAAAATGAATATAATAATTGAAATAACATTTACCTAAGCTCTTTTTAGGTATAACACTAAATTAACAGCCTTGCAATTACTGGTTGTTTAAGTGTTTTTCTTCCAGTTCTTTTTGAAATTCTTCCATTACTGGTTTTACGGTGCTTTCAGGAAGATCTGCGATTCTAATGTACATTAAACCATCTACCGCATTGTTAAATAATGGATCGACATTAAAGGCAACTACTTTTGCATTCTGTTTAATATACTTTTTGATCAATACAGGTAATCGAAGGTTTTCTGGTTCGATCTCGTCAATAATCTTATCAAACTTATTAAGATCGGCTTCACTTTTATCAAAAACGATATCCTTATCGGCATCTTCAAGTTTTACCTTAAATTCTTTCTTCGGTCTTACATATTGCGCTACGTAAGGATCGTAATAATTAGAGCGCATAAACTCGATCATAAGCGATTTAGAGAAATTAGAAAACTTGTTGCTAATGCTTACGCCACCAATAAGATATTTATGCTCTGGGAATCGAAGAGTACAATGCACAATTCCTTTCCATAGCAAAAATAAAGGCATTGGTTTTTGCTGATATTCTTTAATGATAAATGCTCTACCCATTTCGATAGATTCACTCATCATTTTATACAATTCTGGCTCAAATCTAAAAAGATCCTGAAGGTAAAAACCATTAATACCATGGTCTTTAAAAATTTCGGCACCCATTCCCATTCGGTACGCCCCGGCAACTTTTTTGGCATCGCTATCCCACAGAAAAAGATGATAATAATGATCGTCAAAAGGATCCAGGTCTACCGGATTATTTGTGCCTTCACCAATTTCCCTAAAAGTGATTTCACGTAATCGCCCAAGCTCCTGCACGATATTGGGAATGATTTCTCTTTTAGCTAAAAACACCTCGTAATTCTTAGAAACCAGTAAGCGTTTGTCAAGCTGTCTACACTTTTCAACCTCAGCTTCCATAAGCTCAGATTTGGTTTCTGTAGCGATCTTTTTTGGCGATTTGGGAAGTTTTAAAGTGTGCGGTATTTTCTCGAAAAGCTTCTTTTTTTCGAAAACATTGGCCAGCATATAAGTTTTACGGCGCAGGTACCCGGTAAACGATTCCAGGTCTTTAAATTCTGCCTGGTCTTCTACAGATATTGGATTACCAATTCGCACTTTTATTTTTCGGCGTTTTTGCGAAAGCATTTCACTAGGCAGTTTAGCTGTTCTAAGGACATCGCTCATCGAGGCTAAACGATAGAAAAATGTGCTGTTCTTTGCGTGAAAATAGATAGGAACAACAGGAACTTTTGCCTTTTGGATCAAGCGCATTGCTACCGGTTCCCAGGGTTTATCTACAATTAGTTTTTCATCTTTATAAGTAGAAACTTCACCTGCAGGAAACATCCCCAATACGTGGCCTTCGCGCAAATGAGCGATCGCTTCTTTAATGCCGCCAACGCTCGATTTTGCATCCTTATGAGTTTCAAAAGGATTTACCGGCATAATGTATGGTCGTAAAGGATCTAGACGATGCAATAAAAAGTTTGCGATAATTTTATAATCCTCCCTTTGTTCCAGCAGTAGCTTCATTAAGATCATCCCATCGATACCGCCAAGTGGATGGTTAGAAATAGTAATAAAAGGGCCGGTTTTAGGAATACGCTTCAGATCCTTTTCTGGAATATCGAACTGAATTTCGAAACCTTCAAGAATTGAGTCGATAAACTCAACCCCTTTAAGGCTCTTTCGTTTTTGATATTCTTTATTTAATCGGGAAAGCTTTGTAGTTCTTAAAAGCACCCATCCAGCCGTGGTTCCTAGAAAACCCATTTTTTCGAGATTCATTACTCGAGCAACTTCTTTGGCGGTTACAAATCCCATTGGTTAATTGGTTTTAAACAAATATAGCAAACAAATAGCATTAAGGTTTTAGCAATCTGTTACCATCTGTACAGTATTATGCGTAAGCTGTTTTAACAGCACCTTTTTTCCTTTTTCTACGGAAGTAATTGCAGCTTCATTAAAATGGCGAATAGTATATAATGAAACACCTGTTTGGTATTCAACGCGAAATTTTGCCTTTAAGTGTTGAATTAATTTTTCAAGCTGATTGAATTTGTTATCCACACAAACCGAAAAACTAATGGCCGAATTTTGTATAAGATCGACTTTCATCTGGTATTGATGAAAAAGCTGAAAAACTTCACTAATATTTTCTTCTACCATAAACGAAAAATCCAGCGAAGATAAAGATATTAAAGCCTGATTTTTCTTTACGATAAAGCAAGGTAATTGCGGAACTACCGCGCATCCATCTCCTTTGCAAACTTTTGTGCCTTCGTTTTCTGGATGAAAAAAGGACTTTACAAAAAGCGGGATTTCCTTTTGCTGTAATGGCTGAAGCGTTTTTGGATGAATTACAGATGCGCCGTAAAAGGCCAGTTCGATCGCTTCTTCATAAGAGATTTCGTTAAGCAAAGTCGTCTCGGTAAATTCTCGAGGATCTGCATTTAGAACTCCGGGTACATCTTTCCAGATTGTTACACTTTCAGCATTCAGGCAATATGCAAAAATTCCTGCTGTATAATCACTCCCTTCTCGTCCTAAACTCGTGGTGAAATTGTTAGCATCTGAAGCTATAAAACCCTGCGTGATACTTATGCTTTTAGGCTTAATTTCAGTAATAATATTTTTCTGTGTCGTTTCCCAATCTACTTTAGCATCACGATAAGTACTATTGGTTTTTATAAGGTCACGAGCGTCAACCCAAGTGTTTTTAATACCGTTTCTTGATAAATATTCACTTACAATGCTGGTAGAAATTAACTCGCCAAAACCTATAATCTGGTCATAAACAAAGTCGTATTGTTTCGATTTATTATGCTGAAGAAAATTTTTAAGATTGGTGAAAAACTGATTGATTTTTTCGAAAACCGCAGCCTGCTTATTTTCGAAAAGTCCGTTCATGATCTCTACATGAAACAATCTTAATCGTTCAATTTCGGGTTCAGGAGATTGTTCGCTCAAATATTTCTGGATAATAACTTCCAGCGCATTGGTGGTTTTCCCCATCGCTGAAATTACGATCAGTTTATCTGGATTTTGGTGCTTTTGCAGCACTTTTAGAACATTTTTTACTCCTGCTGCATCTTTTACAGATGCTCCCCCAAATTTGAAGACTTTCATTCGTTATTTTTGGATATTCTTTTTAATAACGCTTTCATTCATGTGAACTGTGTACCAGTTCTTTTTAATATCGGCACCTGTATTTTCGTAAAATTCGATCGCATTTTTATTTCCTTCAGAAACAACCCATTCTACACGTTTTACGCCATGCTCATAACCATATTTTACCACCTGGTTATATAGAGCGCCGCCTAAACCAGTGCCACGCATACTTTCAGTAACAATTAGATCTTCTAAATGAACGGTACGACCTTTCCAGGTAGAAAATCTAAAATAAACTAAAGCCATCCCGGCAAGTTTGCCGTCAACATCGGCAACAAAACATTTAAAATTTCCGTGGTCAAAACCTTCAGTTTCCAGGTCTTTTACAGAAATTTCTACTTCATTTTCAGCATTTTCATGTTTTGCCAGTTCCATGATCAATTCAAGAACTTTTGGCATGTCCTCCCGTTTAGCTTCGCGTATCTGATATTCCATAATTTTTGCTTTGATTTTAACAAAAATAGGAATATGCTTTTAGAACTTTCAGGATTTAAAAGGACTTAGCTTAATCTTAACGGGTTTTTGCACAAAAAGCTTCCATAGCGGCTTCATCCATCTGTACTGTGCGCCATTCTTTAAATACAGTAGCGCCACTATTTTTGTAAAACTCAACTGCATTGGTGTTCCAATCCAACACAACCCATTCGGTTCGTTTGCAACCCTGTTCTTTAGCATAATTGATCACTGCAGCATACAATGCGCCACCAAGACCTTTTCCACGAAAAGCTTCGCTTACCACCAAATCTTCAAGGTGTACGGTTTTTCCTTTCCAGGTAGAATAGCGATAATAGAATAATGCCATACCTTCGATCTTGCCATCGGCTTCAGCAACAAAACATTCAAATAACGGGCGATCTCCAAAACCATCGTTTTCCAAATCTTTTACAGTAAGCTCTACAGCATCGGGTTCATTTTCGAATTTAGCTAATTCATTTATTAGCCTTAAAACAGCGGTCATATCTTCTTTTACAGCTTTTCTAACTTCTATTTTCATATTGAAAACCTTTCAGGTGAAATTTTAATTTGTGTTAAAACGTTTACGAAAACGATGTAAAACGGCAATTTTTCAATAAATTTGATAACAAACTACTGTGAATCAAAATGACTAAAACCAGACCAACGCTCGGTGAGTTTATCATCGATAACCAACAGGATTTCCCATATTCGACGGGAGAATTATCAAGATTAATACGTTCTATTCGCTTAGCAGCAAAAGTAGTAAATCACGAGGTAAATAAAGCAGGACTCGTAGATATTACAGGGGCTGCTGGAGAACAAAATGTTCAGGGAGAAGATCAACAAAAATTAGACGTATTTGCGAATAATACGTTTATCCAAACCCTTACTAATCGTGAAATCGTATGCGGAATAGGTTCCGAAGAAAATGATGAATTTATCACTATTGCCGGAAGCCGTAAAGACCATAAAAATAAATATGTGGTGCTTATGGATCCATTAGATGGAAGTTCTAATATCGATGTAAATGTTTCGGTTGGGACAATCTTTTCGATCTATAGAAGAGTGACTCCGATAGGAACTCCGGTAACTTCAGAAGATTTCTTACAGCCCGGTAATTTGCAGGTGGCTGCAGGATATATTATCTACGGAACTTCAACAATGCTAGTTTACACAACCGGGCACGGAGTGAATGGCTTTACCTTAAACCCTGCATTGGGATCCTGGTATCTTTCACATCCAGACATGAAATTTCCTGAAACAGGCAATATTTATTCTATCAACGAAGGGAATTATGCACACTTTCCTAACGGGGTGAAAAAATATATTAAATACTGCCAGGAAGAAGAAGGCGATCGTCCTTACACTTCAAGATACATAGGCTCGATGGTATCAGATATTCATCGAAATATGATAAAAGGTGGTATTTATATTTATCCAAAAAGCACTAAATACAACAAAGGGAAACTTCGTTTACTTTACGAATGTAATCCTATGGCATTTATAGTAGAGCAGGCCGGTGGTAAAGCCAGTGATGGCTACCAGCGTGTGATGGATATTATGCCTACAGAACTGCATGAGCGATCTGCCATTTTCTGCGGAAGCAAAACAATGGTAGAAAAAGCTGAAGCGTTCATGAAAGAATACGGAGATTAATCCTCTTTCTCTAACAAATACTGGTAATCTTCAAAAGAGATTTGTCCACCAAAAATCTGTACAGATCTTTTAATTATAGCTTCTGAAGCCTGACTGGAAAAACCAAGACCAATAGCGTAACGTTTTATCAGTTCGGCTTCTTCATCATCAATAATATGATCTGCAAAGATGATTCTAAAAAGATCGTGAAGTCGTTCTAAACGTCTTTCAGTATCATGAGAAGGAGTTAATGGATATCCTTTAGGGTTTTCAAGTACCTTTTTGTACTCACTTTCTGTAATATCCAACTTTCTGGCAAAGCGTCTTAATAAGTTTTCTTCTGCTTCATTAATTGCACCGTCTACCGCAGCAAGATTAACAATAGCTGCAAAATGACTTAAATTTCTTAAATGCTCTCCTGAGCCGAATAAATCTGAAAATGACATATTGAGGGATTTTGGCTGCAAATATAAATAATGATGAGATATTTTTGTTTAATTCTTAAGAAATTTCAATTATAGAACATTCGCTAATCTTTTCTTAATCCCTTTTTTAGCCTTTCTATTTTGCCTAATTTCATCAGTATTGTTGCAAAAAATGTAAAAACCTGATGAAGAATACTCCGCTACTGGCGTTTAATGACAAAGGAATTTATTGCGCCCAGGCAGATGTTTATCTGGATCCCTGGCGCCCGGTAGATAAAGCGATAATCTCGCATGGACACGCCGATCATTCTCGTTGGGGGCATAAAAAATATATTACTCATCACAGCAATATTCCAATTATAAAACATCGATTAGGAGAAATTAATGTAAGCGGAAAAGATTGGAACGAGACTTTTAGCATTAATAACGTGAAATTTTCGTTTCATCCTGCGGGACATATTATTGGATCAGCACAGATAAGGGTAGAATATAAAGGCGAAGTTTGGGTGTTTACCGGTGATTATAAAACTGAAGATGATGGTGTGGCAAAGCCTTACGAACCGGTAAAGTGTCACACTTTTATTACTGAATGTACCTTTGGTTTACCCGCTTTTAAATGGCAGCCACAGGAAGAGGTTTTTGCTGAAATAAATAACTGGTGGCTACAAAATCAGGCTGAAGGAAGAACTTCGGTGATCTTTGGATATTCTCTTGGGAAAGCACAACGATTGCTGAAGTATTTAGATACTTCTATTGGGAAAATTTATACGCATGGAGCGATAGAAAATATGACCGAAGTTTTGCGACCACAACTAGAAATGCCAGAAACTACCAGGATTACCCGCGATGTAAAAAAGGATGAAATTAAAGGCAATATTGTGGTGGCACCGCCGAGTGCTCATGGAACACCATGGATTAAAAAAATGGTGCCTTATGTTACGGCTTCAGCAAGTGGATGGATGACCTTTCGTGGTGCCAGAAGACGTAGAGCTATCGATCGCGGATTCGTACTTTCAGATCATTGTGACTGGCAGGGATTGCTCTCTTCAATAAAAGAAACCGGTGCAGAGAAAGTGATCTGTACTCACGGGTATACCGATATTTTTTCGAAATATCTTCGGGAAATTGGCTACGATGCCAGAACCGAGCAAACCCAATATGAAGAAGAAAATGCCGAGCAAACTTCTAAAACCGAAGACGAATGAGACAGTTTGCAGAACTTATAAAAACGCTGGATAGCACCAACAAAACCACGCTAAAAGTTGAAGCTTTAACCAAATATTTCAATAATGCGCCAGATCGTGATAAGGTTTGGACGATCGCCATACTTTCGCATAGGCGACCGCCAAGACCGGTAAATACGACTTTAATGCGATTATGGGCTTCAGAAATTGCTAATATTCCGTTGTGGTTGTTTGAGGAATCTTATCATATCGTTGGTGATCTTGCTGAAACCATTGCCTTGGTAATTCCACCTTCTTCAGCATCTTCAGAAAAAAGCCTAAATCAGTTTCTACAGGAAATCATCGATCTAAAACCAAAATCTGAGGAAGAGAAGAAAGAATATTTAAAAGATAATTGGCTCAGTTTAAATTATTACGAGCGTTTTGTTTTTACCAAACTTATTACCGGAAGTTTTCGAATTGGTGTGAGCCAGAAGTTAATGACGCGTGCGCTTTCTAAAGCCACAGATATCGACGAAGATATTTTAGCGTATAAAATGATGGGCGATTGGAATCCCGCAAAAACTACTTATACGAAGCTGATTTTAGAAGAAAATGAAGAGGATTTTTTATCGAAACCTTATCCGTTCTATCTGGCCTATGCAATCGAAGATGAACCAAAAGATTTGGGCGATGTAAGCGAATGGAGTGCCGAGCATAAATGGGATGGCATACGATCGCAGGTAATTGTAAGAAATGACGAATTGTTCGTGTGGAGCCGCGGGGAAGAACTGGTAACCGATAAATATCCTGAGTTCGAAAAGTTTGTGGGCGTAATCCCAAACGGAACAGTGATCGACGGAGAAATTTTGCCGTTTCCAGAAGGAGAAATAGGAACTTTTAAAGATCTTCAAACTCGTATTGGCCGAAAAACGGTTTCAAAAAATTTACTGAAAAAAACACCGGTAATCCTTAAAGCTTATGATGTCCTGGAGTGGGAAGGTGAAGATATTCGGCAACGGGCTTTTAAAGAGCGTAGGGCGATACTGGAGAAATTATATACTGAAGTAAAATCTGATGAATTACCCTTGCATTTATCGCACACTATCCAGTTTAAAAATTGGGAAGAAGCAGCTGAAGAAAGAGAGCGATCTCGAGAAGTAAAATCTGAAGGTTTAATGCTGAAGCGCTTAGATTCGCCATATTTGGTTGGGCGTAAAAAGGGCGATTGGTGGAAATGGAAAGTCGATCCTCTAACTATCGATGCGGTGCTTACCTATGCGATGCGCGGTCACGGTAGGCGAAGTAATTTGTTTACCGATTATACTTTTGGCTTGTGGGACGAGAAAAAGGAAGAATTGGTGACTTTTGCTAAAGCGTATAGCGGTTTAACCGATGCTGAATTTAGAAAGTTAGATGCCTGGATCAAGAAAAATACCTTAGAGCGTTTTGGCCCAGTGCGAAGCGTGACACCTCATCATGTTTTTGAAGTCGCTTTTGAAGGCATAGCCGAATCGAAACGTCATAAAAGTGGCGTCGCCACCAGATTTCCAAGAATTCTTCGTTGGCGAACCGATAAAAAAATTGAAGAAGCCAATACGCTGGAAGATCTCAAAGCTTTGATTCCGTAGAAAATTAGATTCGAAATTCGATAATTTCAGGATATATTTTTATTTAAAATGACAAGACAGGAACTTTTGAAAATTGCTGAAGATTGGTTTTCTGATCAGGGTTGGAAACCATTTAAATTTCAGAAGGATACCTGGAAAGCTTACCTGCAAAAGAAAAACGGACTCCTAAACGCGCCTACCGGAAGTGGTAAAACCTACGCGCTTTGGGTGCCCATTGTGCTGAATTACATCAAAAATAATCCCGATTATAAAACCAAGCCTAAAAAAGGACTAAAAGCGATTTGGATCACACCACTTCGCGCACTTTCTGTTGAAATTGAACAAGCCGCTGAACGTTTTGCTTCTGGATTGGGTACTAATTTAACGGTGGGAATAAGAACTGGTGATACTTCGCAAAAGGAGCGAGCAGCTCAGAAAAAATCGATGCCAGATTTGCTAATTACGACTCCAGAGAGTTTGCAGCTTTTACTTTCTTCAAAAAATTACGATAAAACCTTTAAAAATCTTGAAGCGATTGTTGTAGACGAGTGGCACGAGCTTTTAGGGAGCAAGCGTGGCGTACAGGTAGAACTTGGTTTGTCGCGACTAAAAACTGTTTCAAAAAAGCTTCGAATTTGGGGAATTTCAGCAACTATAGGAAATCTTCAGCAGGCCAGGGAAGTTTTATTGGGGCCGGAATCTGAAGCACTTCAGAATTCAGAATTGATTAGGGCGAATCTTCAGAAAAAGATAAAAGTAAAATCTATTATTCCCGAAACCATGGAAAAGTTTCCGTGGCGAGGACACATGGGATTGCACTTGTTAGATGAGGTGGTGCCGATCATTAAAAACTCAAGAACTACGCTACTTTTTACCAATACCAGGTCGCAGTGTGAGTTGTGGTTTCAAAAGATCATTTCAAAATATCCTGAATTTGCAGGCGAACTTGCCATGCATCACGGGAGTATCAATAAGGAAACACGATTGTGGGTAGAACAGGCGATTCGAAACGAAAGTCTGAAAGCGGTAGTTTGTACCTCGAGTTTAGATTTGGGAGTCGATTTTGCGCCGGTAGAAACCATTATTCAGATTGGCGGTCCTAAAGGTGTTGCCCGGTTTTTACAGCGTGCCGGGCGTAGCGGTCACCAGCCGGGAAAAGAAAGTGTGATCTACTTTTTACCTACACACGCGATCGAATTGATCGAAGCTTCAGCTTTGCAAAAAGCTGTGGAGAAAAAAGCGGTGGAAGATCGAATTCCGTATTTGCTAAGTTTCGATGTTTTGGTACAGTATTTAACCACATTGGCGGTTTCAAACGGGTTTTTTCCGAAGGAAATTTATCCTGAAATAAAGTCGACATTTTGTTTCCAGGCGATGACTGAAGATGATTGGCGCTGGGTGCTCAATTTTATCACGAAAGGCAGCCAGAGTTTACAGGTTTATGACGAATATAAAAAGGTCGAAATCGAGGAAGATGGGAGATTTAAAGTGAATCATCGAGGGGTTGCCATGCGACATCGATTACAAATTGGGACAATCGTGAGTGATGCGATGCTGAGCGTAAAATATATGAAAGGCGGCTATATTGGAACCATGGAAGAATGGTTTATTTCTAAATTAACGCCGGGTGATGTGTTTACTTTTGCCGGCCGAAATTTAGAACTGGTCAGGATCAAAAACATGCAGGTTTTGGTTAAAAAATCGAAGAAAAAAACCGCCAAAGTTCCCAGTTGGATGGGCGGAAGAATGACCTTTTCTGCGCAGATGAGTGAATTTTTACGGGAAGAAATGTATCTAGCTTCAGAATATGATTCGGCTACCGGGAAGTCTGAAGAACTTTCTGCTCTAACCGGTATTTTTGAGCGTCAAAAAAAGGAATCTGTAATCCCCAAAAGTGACGAATTTCTTATTGAAACCTTTAAAACCCGAGAAGGTTATCACGCTATCTTTTATCCTTTTGAGGGTAGATTTGTACACGAAGCATTAGGAAGTTTACTGGCTTATCGTATCAGTTTGTTGTCCCCAATTTCATTTTCTATCGCTTTTAACGATTACGGGTTTGAGCTGTTAAGTGATCAGGAAATCGATATGCAGCAGGTGTTAGATAATAACTTATTTTCTGTGGAATTTTTAATGGACGATCTCTATAAAAGTCTGAATGCAACAGAAATGGCTCGCCGAAAATTTAGAGATATTGCCGTAATCGCCGGACTCGTTTTTACGGGTTATCCTAACAAACTTGTAAAAAGTAAACATTTACAATCCAGTTCGCAGTTGTTATTTAGTGTCTTTAGAGATTACGAAGAAGATAATTTACTCTATCTGCAATCTTTTCGAGAAACCTTTGAACATCAATTAGAAGAAGGAAGATTACGACAAGCTTTAGAGCGAATAGAGCATCAAAAAGTCGTATGGAAAAACTGTGAAAAACCAACACCTTTTTCTTTTCCGATCATTACCGATCGACTACGTGAAAAATTATCATCAGAAAAGCTAGAAGACCGTATTCGAAAAATGATGAAAAGTCTGGAAACCTAGTTAGATATTAGACCGCTGCGCTTTTAGAATTGAGATATTAGACAAGAGAGAATAGAGTATAGATAAGTAAAGACGAAAGAATCACGAGTCAAGAAACAGGATTGAAATACTGAAATTTGAATAAGTTTATTTTTGTTCTGCTAAACCTGTCCGTCATGCAGAACTTGTTTCAGCATCTCCATTACAATTTTGTAATTATTAAATCTAACCGCTGAAGGCTAAAAACTGATAGGTTCTAGCTAAAAATACTGTCCAAATCTTGTTTTCCTATGATTGCCATTATTTCAACCGTATCATTATTCACACGGTAGAAAATACTGTCTGACCCACATACGCATCTGCGGTAATCTTTTCTTATATAATCTACAGCTTCAAATGAGTATGGATTTTTGGCGATGATCTCGAAATATTCAAAAAGTTGATGAAAATATAAATCGGCTTGTTTCATTCCGAATTTTGAAACGCCATATTGATGAATCCGAATTATATCTTCTTTCGCAGTGTTGCTAAGCTTATAATTAGCCATCTAATAATGACTTAGATTGTGCTAAAATATCATGTTTACTATCTGATGTAAATCCGCTTTGTTCTGCCTTTTTAAGTTTAGCACTTATCCAATCAATTTTAGCTTGTTGTTTTCTGGCCTGTCTGATCAGGTCGTTAACGATCTCACTTTTGCTGGAATATTCTTTACTATCTACCTGATCTTTGAGCCATTCATCGTTAGGCTCAGTTAAGGAAATGCTCTGTCTAGACATGGTGCGTTTTTGATGTGAATTTACACCAAAAATTTTATATTGTCAATATTAAGTAAGTACCTGAAGGTTTAAAACTAAAAATTCTCACTAATAATACTGTCTACCGTAAACCCTTAACTGTAAACTGAACTCTATTTCTTCAAGCCTTGATTTACCTTATTTCTTACCAATTCTGTAGTGATTCCGAATAAAAGATGCGCTATAAACTCGTTTGCTTGCATTTTTAAAGGAACGTCGGTTGGTTTGTCTTTAAGCCCAAGAATAGGCAACGAAGTTTGATGTGTAGATACCCAGGTTGAGGTTCCCATAATAATTCCTTCAGCAAGATTTAATTGATCTTTATCTTTTTTTCCGTAGCCATAAGCAGCTCCAACACTAGCGCCAACGGGAAAATTCACCAATTGTTCTGCTAATTCTTCGTTTTGAACACTTATAGGAGTTCCGGTGATTTTGGTAGAAAGATCATCCAAAATTTTAAGTTGCGCACTTCGATTTTCAGCTTTACGAACAGGTAAAAAATGTTCAACCAAACCTTTTACAGCTCCACCTGCCAATCCACCAATGGCACCTGCGATAATACTTCGGGTGGTTTTGTTGTTAATTGTTGGATTACTTTTTAAGTGTTCTAAAAACATGAGAATCGATTTTAACCTAAAACTATCTAATCTAGAACGCTTCTGCAATCATTTAACAATCATTTGACAGGAACTTGAAAAAATATTCTATTTTTAAAATATGAGCACAAAGCAAAATTTAAACGTAGCGATTATTCAGGCAGATCTTAAATGGGAAGATTCGGTTGCGAATCGTAGTCTTTTCAGTAAAAAGATAGCTGCTTTAAGTGATTCCGTAGAACTTATTGTTTTACCAGAGATGTTCACCACAGGTTTTAGTATGAATGCCGAAAATTTAGCCGAAGAAGCCGAAGGAGAAACTTTGCTATGGATGAAAGAACAAGCAAAACTAAAAGATGCGGCCATCACCGGAAGTGTAATTATTACTGAAAATGGTGAATTTTACAATAGATTATTTTTTGTTTTTCCTGATGGAAACGTGCAAAAATATGATAAACGACATACCTTTACTTTGGCAAAAGAAGACAAAACCTATACTGCCGGAACAGAGCGTTTGATCGTAAATTATAAAGGCTGGAAAATTTGTCCGCTTATTTGTTATGATCTTAGATTTCCTGTTTGGGCGAGAAATACAGAAGATTACGATTTGCTGATCTATGTTGCAAACTGGCCACAAAAACGAGTTGCAGCCTGGGATGCTTTATTAAAAGCCAGAGCAATAGAAAACATGAGTTTTTGTATTGGCGTAAATCGTGTTGGCGAAGATGGCGATGGTTTCGTTTATAACGGCCATAGCGGAATTTACGATTGCCTGGGTGAAATTTTAACTCAGCAAAATGCTGAAAATGAATTCGCAAAAGAAATTACGCTTGATAAAACGCATCTCGAAAATACACGAAATCAGCTTAAATTTTTAGACGATCGTGATCAGTTTAAATTAGTCTAGGTAAAATTGATATACTTCGTCAAAATTGGCGCGGGTTTCTAAAGTATCTGGGAAATAGCTTATTTTTTCGGGTCTTCTGCGTTCTAGCCAACTACCAGTATCCCAGTAACCATTTTCATTTTCGTCGTAAATCACTCTTAAAAAGTATTTTCCAGGGCTTATATGCTCAAAAGTGAACTGCGTACCTTCAGTTAAGGTTTGTTGTTTAACAACTTCGCCTTTTAAAGTGGTTAATTGAACGATCATTGGATAGCTGCGCACATTTCGAAGTGACATGATAATGCTACCATAATCAGAAAGTGGTTTGGTAGTTAATTTCTGACTTATAGTGTCATTTTGATCTCCAAATAGATCAGTTAAAGTTCCTGGTAAGGCTTTAAAATAGTAAGTCCCTTCAGGTTCTTTATCGAAATAGATCTCTAATTGATTGTCTAGATCTCTAATTTCAGAAGTAAAAGAAACTTCAAGCGAGTCTTTATCCAAAATCGTAATTAGCGCATCATTTTTTTCAACCAAAGGCGTATTTGCTTTCAGTAAAAATGGTTGGTCGTATTCAATATTTCCAGACGGTTCAGCTTTTACATTTAAAGAATCACGTTCTAATTGTGCCATTCTTATATAAACGGTGTCGCGTTGGCGTGGCGTTACATATTCTAAAGAAACACTATCGGTTTCTATAGGATCTCTAAACCAGTAATAAAGCGTATCGGTTTCAGCATCTCGGGTAATTCTGGAAACCGGTGGCTCCATTGGTGGATATAAAAAATTAAGCTCTAAATCATCTAAATTCGGCACTCCCTGGTAACCAATTAAAAGTTGTCTTCCTTTAAAAAGTTTAGGTCGTTTCACTTCAAAAGCTAACTCTTCCTGAAAAATTGAGATCGTATAAACACTATCTGTAGGAATGGTGATTGGCTGTTCTAAAAAGCCAATTTTATCCTTGCCAGGATTAAATTTATAATTGTCGTTGTCATCTAAAATAGCGACCATTTGATATTTCCCTGCTTTTAAGTTTTCCAGGTCAAAATTCACACTGCTATCGCGAGTGTAAGCCACATAGCGCGGGATTTCATTATACACAACAGAATCTGTATACGTGCTATCCATCTCGTAAAGAAAAATCGAAACAAACTCTGGCGTTTCTTTTAAATAGGCATCTTCAATAAATCCTGAGACTTCTAAAGAATCGATATAATCCCCGGTGCTAAATACGTATTTAAAATAAGGATAAGGATTCCCTTCGTTATTATCTACGATACTTTTCCCAAAGTTAATCGCGTAGGTAGTATTTTCTCTTAGTGTATCGATAATTTCGATTTTTACATCTTTTCTGGCCTGGCCTAACGGAAGAATATTTGGTTCTGGATCCATTGGTGGCGAAATGATGATTTGCTGTTGTGGATTTTCAAGTTTAATGAATTCGTTAAACAGAATGCTAATCTCTTCAGCATCAAAATTGGTAGTGTAATTTTCGGGATTTGCTCTAATAAATCGAGGTGGTTCTTCATCAATCGGGCCGCCTTCAGGCATTCCTTTCTTAGCACATCGCACTACAGATGTGATTACTACAATAAAAAGAATAAAGTTGAAAAGCTTCCTGTTCATCTTCAAAAGAGCTATAAATTTTTCAGAATTCAGACTTAAAAATCCTTTCGCAAAGAAACGATTATTTTGAATTTAAACGTAACAATCAAATGGTAATTGCCATAGTAGCGATACTGACCTTTATTTTTTCTGAATTTCGCAAGCAGTTAATGCAAGCTTCTAAAGTTGCGCCAGTGGTTAAAATATCATCTACCAATAAAATATGTTTTCCTGAAATAGCCGAAGCATCGGTGAGTTGAAAGGATTGTTCCATAAGGTTCCATCTCGAAATTCGATTTTTTAGCGCCTGTTTTTTGGAAGAGCTTGTTTTAGTAAGTAGATCGTCGCGATACTGTGCATTTAGACTTTTGGCAATTTCTATCCCAAAGCCTTCGGTTTGATTATAACCACGTTCTTTTAAGCGGTTTTTATGCAATGGAACCGGGATCACCATATCGATATTGGTAAATCTGTGGCTATTTTTAAGTATTTCTCCCGTCCACTCCCCCAAAAAGTAGCTTATTTCAAATTGTCTCTTATATTTGAGGTTGTGAAGTAAGATTTGCACAATGTTCTTTTTACGAAAAATCAGTAATGCATAAGCAGCATTAATTTCGGCTCTGCCATAAAATACTTTATCTGCCTGATTTTCGTTATTAGGTTGATAGTTAGTAAGCGGGAGTTGATGTAAACAAGAGGTGCAAATCACTTTTTCACGATCCAATAATGGTCTTTCGCAGCAATTGCAGGTCTTTGGATAAAACAAATTAATGAAATCGTGAAACATTTGTTAAGTGGTTGTTGCGGAAAGCCTTAAACCTCTAAATTTATAAAATATAAAATACTTTATGATGACTGAAAAGAAGAATAATACTGCATTAAAGATTCTTATTGGTGTTTTAGCGGTGGCTCTTATTGCGCTTACTATTTATACGATAAGATTCTACAATGAAGAAAAAGAGAATAAAGAAATTCTTCAGAAAGAAAAGGCGGCCATAGAGGACGAGCTTAACGAGCTTATCGTAAAATATGATGAAGCTATTGATGAAAATGAAATTATGGATCAAAATCTGGTTGATGCCCGGGAGCGTATTAACCGGTTATTAGATTCAGTTCAGGATTACGAAGCAAATCTTGTGTTAATTACAAGATATCGTAGAGAAATTAGTAATCTTAAAGCTGAAAAAGAAAGATTGTTTAGAGTAGTAGATAGTTTAAGCTTGCAAAACCAAAGAATGGCAATGACTATTGATAGTACTCAAACAGAACTTTCTGAAAAAACAAGATTATCAGATTCGTTACAAACTTCTAATCAAAGTTTAGCAAATAAAGTGAATAAAGCTTCTCAGCTTAAAATTACCAGTTTACGTGGAGAAGGTGTTATTGTAAGAAATAGCGGTAAAGTTGTAGAAAACGATCGTACCAGAAGAATCGACCAGGTTAGAACTTGTTTCATAATCACTGCCAATGATCTTACTGAAGCTGGCGAGAAAAATCTTTATGTGCAGGTTTACAATCCAGAAAACGAGCTGGTAGGCGATAAGATAGCAGTAGAGCATGATGGTGGTGTGATGGTGTATAGTGCGCAAAGCACAGTATATTATGAAAATGAAGAATTAGACGTATGTATTCTAGCTAATACTGCTGAAGAAAAATTACTGGAAGGTAACTATAAAGTGTATGTTTATAACGATGCAACACTTATAGGAACAGCATCTTTTAGCTTAAGATAAGAAACTCAAAATTTTAGAGACCGTCATGAGTTAAATCATGGCGGTTTTTTTATTTTTGCTACATGGCAAAACAAGAAGATTCATTTAAAAACGTGATATCCCATGCTAAGGAGTATGGGTATATTTTTGCGTCTAGTGAAATATATGACGGATTAAGCGCGGTTTATGACTATGGTCAAAACGGTGCTGAATTAAAAAAGAATATAAAGGAATATTGGTGGAAAAGTATGGTGCAGCTGCATCAAAATATTGTTGGTATCGATGCCGCAATATTAATGCATCCAACAACCTGGAAAGCTTCTGGGCACGTAGATGCGTTTAACGATCCACTAATCGATAATAAAGATTCTAAAAAGCGTTATCGTGCAGATGTTTTGGTTGAAGATTATGCTGAAAAAATCAATCAAAAAGCGCAAAAAGAGATAGAGAAAGCTAAAAAACGTTTTGGTGATGCTTTTGATGAAGAGCAGTTTGTAGCAACCAATCCAAGGGTACAGCGATATAAAGCTGAAGAAAAGGAAATTTTGGAGCGTTTGGCTAAATCTTTAACTGAAGAAAATTTGGCAGATGTAAAAGCTTTGATTGAAGAGTTAGGAATTGCCTGCCCAGAAAGTGGTTCTAAGAACTGGACAGATGTTAAGCAGTTCAACTTAATGTTTGGAACCAAGCTTGGAGCATCAGCAGATAGTGCTACAGATCTTTATTTAAGACCAGAAACAGCGCAGGGTATTTTTGTAAACTTTGCGAATGTGCAGAAAACCGGGAGAATGAAAATTCCATTCGGAATTGCACAAATTGGTAAAGCTTTTAGAAATGAAATTGTTGCGAGACAATTTATCTTTCGCCAACGTGAGTTCGAACAAATGGAGATGCAATTTTTTGTACGTCCTGGAGAAGAACTTAGCTGGTTCGAAAAATGGAAAGAAACTCGCCAAAAATGGCATGCAAGCTTAGGTCTTGGAGACGAGAAATATCGTTTCCACGATCACGAAAAGTTAGCACATTATGCTAATGCCGCTACAGATATTGAGTTCGATTTTCCTTTTGGATTTAAAGAATTAGAAGGGATCCATTCTCGAACCGATTTCGATTTAAAAGCACATGAAGAACATTCTGGTAAAAAATTACGTTTTTATGATCCAGAAATGGGAGAAAATTATGTGCCTTACGTAATTGAAACCTCGATTGGTTTAGATCGAATGTTCCTAGCCGTATTTTCTGCTTCATTACAGGAGGAAGATCTTGGGGATGGGAAATCCAGAACCGTGCTTAAATTACCAGCGGTTTTAGCACCAACAAAAGCAGCGATTTTACCATTGCTTAAAAAAGATGGTTTACCAGAACTAGCTCAGGAGATTGTAGAAGAGCTGAAGTGGGATTTTAGAGTGCAATATGACGAGAAAGATGCAGTGGGTAGACGTTATCGTCGCCAGGATGCTGCCGGAACTCCGTTATGTATTACTGTAGATCACGATTCTTTAGAAGATAAAACGGTTACAGTTCGTTATCGTGATACGATGGAACAAAAGCGCGTGCCAATTTCAGAATTAGCTTCCATTATCGATCAGGAGGTGAATTTTAAATATTGGCTTAAAAAAGCTTAAAAGCAATAAGTTGTTAAATAATAAAAGAGGCTGCAAATTGCAGCCTCTTTTATTTTGATGTTGTCTTAAACTATGCAGGATTTGCTTCGTCTCGAATTTCTTTAATTTTTTCGTCTAAAAAGCGAAGTCCAACATTTTCAGTATTTATAAGGTCAAACAACTCTAATGCTCTGCGCATCGTTTGTTCTTCTTCCATTTGTTCTGTAATAAACCACTGTAAAAAGTTTTCAGTAGTAAGATCGCGTTTATTTCTACATTCATAAACGATGTTGTGAATGCTTTTAGTTATGGCGATTTCCTGATCTAATGCGGTTTCAAATATTTCTTCTAAAGAAGCAAAATCGTGATTAATATTTGCAACTTCAGGAGAGTATGCAGTCCCACCGTTATCATTTATAAAGTGGAAGATTTTCATCATGTGTTCGCGCTCTTCTGCAGATTGCTCGTAAAAGAATTCAGCGCTGTAAACAAGTCCGTTATGATCGCACCAGGATGCCATTGCAAGATAAGCTGCAGAGGATTCTGCTTCTTGCTTTATCTGTTTGTTTAATAAATCTAATATGTCTACGTGAATAAGTAGATTTTGTCTTACAAGGTCTTTCATAGGATTTGATTTTCATCAAAATTACCTAAAAAAGGAGTAAGTAGCTAAAAATGAGGTCAATTTAGAAGTAGTCTAAACCTAAGCTAGGACAGAGTTAATTTCCATCATGGCAAAAGTTCCATGAATTAATTCCTGAAGATCAAGAATTTCTAGAGTGTTAAAGACAAATAAATGCTCACGATTACAAAGACTTAAAACTTCTAAACCATGAATGTTTTCACCGTTTACGTGCTGTTCAATATCTATAGACTTCAGCTTGTGACGAAGTGCTAATAACTGGCAGAAAGAAAACTTCACGGTTTTATGGCCAAAATCGATATAGAATCGTCGGCTATTGTCGCACTGGCTGGCAACGAAATATTTTGAGGTGTAAATCGTATCCATTTGCCGCCAAAATTAATTTTAATTTAGAATAAATCCAAATATCAAATCTTAATTTGTCGACTTATTTGTTGGTTTAAAGAAATAAAGGTTTCAGTTCTGGAAACACCTTCAATGCCCTGTATGTTTTTATTTAGAACTTTCATTAAATGCTCGTTGTCTTTACAAAGCACTTTTACAAAAATAGACCAATTTCCTGTGGTGTAATGGCATTCTATTACTTCTGGAATTTCTTTAAGCTTATTTACTGCAAGCGGGTTACTTACTGCTTTATCCAGATAAACACCTACAAAAGCCATAGTTTTGTAACCTAATAACCTTGGGTCTATAATAAGGCGGGAACCTTCAATTAATCCAGATTTTTCTAGTTTACGTAGTCTTTGGTGTACAGCTGCGCCAGTAATTCCTATGTTTTTTGCGATTTCTAAAATTGGCCTTTTGGCATCTTCCATAAGGAAGTTAAGGATGGTTTTGTCGATACCATCGATAACGACATTTTGGTCTATGATCTTCATTTGGTTGTAGTTATAAAGCTAAAATAGGAAAAAAGATTTCATTTCCTAATTGCTTACCCCACCTATTGCATTGTATCCTAAATAGATAGTTTGTTTTTCTTTAAAAATGATACCGTTTTCTTGAAGTTCTTGTAAAATAGGTTCGTAAACTTCCTTGGAAATTGGTAAATGTACACCTGGAGACTTTATTTTCTTTTTTAAAATTTTTACAGCGGCAATCCCAACGGGAAGACCTACTGTTTTAGCCATTGCGGTTTCTGTTTGATCTTTGCCAATACAAACCATGGTTGAATCTATTTGTTTTTGTTTTCCGTCTAATTCGTAACCAAATTTGTGATACATTACGATCATATCTTTATCTTTTGAAGAAAGGCTCCATTTTTCTTCTAATATCTTCTGTAATGCCTGGGCAGGTGTAGCCTTTGCTATCCCAATTTTCTTGTTATTATTGAAAAGGTCTAACTCCATTAATTTTTCCCACATAATATCATCCTGATCTATTTTAAGATTATGACGCAATTTAAGTTCAACTGAATCTGTAGGGGAATAGGGAAGAAAAGAATTTACGAATTCACGATAGGTCATGTTTTCTGAATCTTCCATCGTAAAGCTATCATCTGTCATCCCAAGCTGAACAAACATATTCCATGCTCGGCTATAACCAACACGTCGCATGGTGCCGCGATATAAAGTTAAAATATCCTGAAGCCCATAAGCATTGCGGTAATCTAAAGAATTTCGATTGGCGTAAGCTTCAAATCTTCCGTAGCCTTCAATATCTAAAAATTCGGTTCTTCTAAATAAGCGGTGATATGGGATGTATTTATATTTTCCTTCCTGAATAAATTTTGCAACACCACCCTGGCCGGCAACAATAACATTTCTTGGATTCCAGGTAAATTTATAATTCCATAAATTATTATCGCTTTCAGGAGCAATTAATCCGCCACAAAATGATTCAAACATTAGCATTTTTCCGCCTTTATCCCTAATACGATCTATCACCTGCATGGCACTCATATGATCGATCCCTGGATCTACGCCAATTTCATTCATAAAAATGAGTCCGGCTTTTTTAACTTCAGTGTCTAGAGCCTTCATTTCCTTACTAATGTATGAAGCGGTAACCAAATGTTTTTTTAGATGAAGACAGGTTTTTGCAATTTCTATATGAAATCTTGCCGGTAACATCGAAATTACAAGGTCTACAGGAGCAATGTGTTTTTTACAACTTTCAGCATTAAAAATATCGAAGCTAGCAGCAAGGCAATTTTGGTGATTTTTGATGGCTTTTTTTGCGACCTCTAAATCTTTATCGGCAACAATGATCGTGAAGTTTTCTTCGGAAGACTTTTCAGAAAGATATTTTATAAGAACAGCGGTAGATTTTCCGGCACCAATTAACAGGATTTGTTGCATAATTGAACTAATTTTGTGTAATGCTAACTAAGGTATTAAAACTTGTAGTATGACGCGTAGATTTTTAGTAACAGGAGGGATATTTGGACTTTTAGCTGTAATTCTTGGTGCTTTTGGAGCTCACGGATTAAAAAGTGTGTTAGAAGCAGAAACTTTAACCTCTTTTGAAACCGGAGTGCGCTACCAGATGTATCATGCTCTTTTGCTTATTGGCTTAGCTAGTTTTTCGAAGTTACAAAGCAATATTATTTACTGGTTTTTCTTAATTGGAGTTGTATTTTTTAGTGGTTCTATTTATTTATTAAGTCTGGATCAATTGGCGGGATTGGATTTTAGCAGTATCGCTTTAGTGACCCCATTGGGAGGAGCTTTATTAATTGTAGGTTGGACACTTTTTATTTTTAAGGCTTTAAAGTTAAAATATCAATAATTTAAAGTTTTAAATTAGTAGATTTATTGAAGATTTTTAAATTTGCTGCTATACAAACCATACAAACCTTTTAATTATGGATTTAAAAGACATAATTACGAAAACGATTTCGTTAGAGAAGTACGGAATTAAAAATGTGACTGCAAATTATCAAATCTCATCAAAACAACTACAAAAGGAAACTTTAAAACGTGATTTAGGAAAAGAAACCAATGATGGCGTTCTGGCCATTAACACCGGTACATTTACTGGCAGGTCACCAAAAGATCGTTTTATTGTAAAAGATGAAATAACTAAAGATCGCGTTTGGTGGGGAGATATTAATCTTCCTTTTGATTCAGCCAAATTCGATAAATTATATGATAAAGTTACCAGTTATTTGTCTGGAAAAGAACTTTTTGTAAGAGATGCCTATGCCTGTGCGCACCAGGATTATAAATTAAATATTCGTGTAATTAACGAATATCCATGGTCTAATATGTTTACTTATAATATGTTTTTAAGACCAACTGAAATAGAACTGCAAAATTTTAAAGAAGACTGGTTAATTGTTAATGCCCCTGGTTTTAAAGCTAATCCCAAAGAAGATGGTACACGACAGGAAAATTTTGCAATTTTAAATTTCAATAAAAAGATTGCGTTAATAGGAGGAACTGGATATACGGGAGAAATTAAAAAAGGAATTTTTTCGGTATTAAATTTAATTCTGCCGGTTTATAAAAACACTTTACCTATGCACTGTTCAGCAAATGTGGGAGAAGATGGGGATACCGCTATTTTCTTTGGTTTATCTGGTACAGGAAAAACAACGCTATCTGCAGATCCTAATAGAAGGCTTATTGGTGATGATGAGCATGGCTGGACGCCAGATAATAAGATTTTCAATTTTGAGGGTGGTTGTTATGCTAAAGTGATAAACCTCTCTAAAGAAAATGAACCCGATATCTATAATGCGATAAAACCGGGTGCAATTTTAGAGAATATCGTCTTTAAAGATGGCGAGGTAGATTATACTGATACAAGTATTACCCAGAATACAAGAGTTAGTTATCCTTTAGATCATATTCAAAATATTCAAAAGCCGTCTGTAGCAGAAAATCCTAAGAATATCTTCTTTTTAACCGCCGATGCTTTTGGAGTTTTACCTCCTATAAGTAAATTATCGGCCGGCCAGGCTGCATATCACTTTATTAGTGGTTATACCGCAAAAGTGGCTGGCACTGAAGAAGGAATTAAAGAACCACAACCAAGTTTTTCAGCATGTTTTGGCGCTCCATTTATGCCTTTACACCCAACAGTTTATGCTGAAATGCTAAGCCGAAAAATGAAAGAAGCTAATGTAAATGTATGGCTGGTAAATACAGGGTGGACAGGTGGTTCTTATGGAATTGGCCAACGAATGAAGTTAAAATATACAAGAGCGATGATAAACGTTGCGCTTGCTGGAGCTTTTAATAATGTAGAGTTTGAAACTCATGAAATTTTTGGACTCAAAATGCCAAAAGAGTGTCCAGATGTGCCAAATGAAATTTTAAATCCAAGAAATACATGGGAAAATAAAGAATTTTACGATGAGAAAGCCGAGCAGCTTGCTTATACATTTCATGCTAATTTTTCTCAGTTTAAAGAATATGCGAGTCAGCAAATTTTAATGGGAGGTCCGGTCTCTTTAGAATATAATGACTAGTATTATTTGTTAATGTTGTAAATGAAGAAATCCGGTGCTTTTTAAATAAAACACCGGATTTCGAATTTTAATAGAAGGTAATTTTTATTTCTTATTAACTTCAGCAATATATTTATTAAGCGCCATGGTCATTGATGGCGTTTCTGAAGTTGGAGCTTTAATGTTTACGGTTAGTCCGTGTTCTTTTGCAGCTTTAATTGTTGTATTACCAAAAACAGCTATTCTTGTATTGTTTTGTTTGAAATCTGGGAAGTTTTCAAATAAGGATTTAATTCCGCTTGGGCTAAAGAATACTAAAATGTCGTAAGTTACATCGCTTAGGTGGGATAGGTCACTTACTACAGTTTTGTAAAATACAGCCTGTTTCCATTGTACTCCTAATTTATCAAGAGTTTTTGGAATTACTGGTTTTAGCATGTCTGAAGACGGAAGTAAAAATTTCTCGTTCTTATACTTTTTAATAAGTGGAGAAAGTTCTTCAAAAGTACGTTTACCAACATAAATTTTACGTTTTCTGTAAACCACATATTTCTGAAGATAATAGGCTACTGCTTCACTTAGGCAAAAATACTTTAGAGAATCTGGTACTTTAAACCTCATTTCTTCAGCAACTCTAAAAAAGTGATCTACTGCATTTCTACTGGTTAGGATTATGGCGGTATGTTTTGAAAGATCTACTTTTTGCTGTCTAACTTCCTTAGAAGAAACACCTTCTACATGAATAAAAGGGATGAAATCAACTTTAACCTTTTGCTTTTCCTCCAGCTCGAAATAAGGAGAATTTTCTATTTTAGGCTCTGGTTGAGAAACCAAAATTGTTTTCACTTTCATATATCAATTCTTTATCTGATCGTTTAATACACTGTAATAAGCTTATATAAAATAAAATACGGTGCAATTTCAAGAGCGCAAAGGTACAAAATAAAATAAAACCAGTTAGCGCTAATTAACTTTTGATACTGCTTAAAGATGTTAAATATGCCTGTTAAATTGGCTAAAAGTATAAATCCAGCAACCCCATAAACCCATAAATCGCTAATGTTAAGCGTATAGATTAATAAAAGTGTAATTGGGAAGACTAGCAGTGCTATATAATTACGATAACTTAATTTTTGAAATAAATAGATATCGATCACTTTATCGATATTAAAGATATTTGAGATGATTTTTTCTACCCCAAATTTTAAAAGGATAAAGCACACATAAGCCGTAAGAATTCGTATATATATAAAAAGGTAATTAGCAGGAGAAGGATTAGTGTAATATTTGTAAAACCAGAATATTAGAACAGATATAGAAAGGGCGTTTACACTAAAAAGTAATATGTTAAATCCATGAAAAGCGTTGTTCTCTTTTCCTTTAAACAACATAAATTTGTTAGAGGTTAAAATATAGAGAAATTCGTTAAAACGATTTGTATACAGGTTCCTAACTAGTACAATTAAAATAAAGCATATAATAAATATAATAGTAATCCAGTCTAAAGGTTCGGTATAACGTTCTATGGCCTGCACGTTTATTTTTTTTGCAAATTTAAAGTAATGTGATAAAAACTAAGCTTAAAAACAAAAGAAAGCATTGTTTAAAATGCCTACATTTGTGCAAAATTTGCTAGAATGGTTCATGGGCTAATTATTATACCCACTTTTAATGAAATAGAGAATATAGAGCGGCTTATTAGAAATATTTTTTCACAGCAGCGTAAATTTCATATTTTGGTGGTAGATGATAATTCGCCAGATGGTACGGCTACTAGAGTTAGAACGCTACAGGCCGAGTTTCCAGAACAGCTTTTTCTTGAAGAACGCCAAGAGAAAACAGGTTTAGGAACTGCGTACATTCATGGATTTAAATGGGCTTTAAAGCGGGAATATGATTATGTTTTCGAGATGGATGCCGATTTTTCCCATAATCCCAACGATCTTATACGATTATATAATGCCTGCAAGCGGGAAGGTGCAGATGTTGCTATTGGCTCCAGGTATGTTACCGGAGTTAATGTGATTAACTGGCCAATGAATCGTGTATTAATGTCTTGGTTAGCCTCTAAATATGTTCAGTTTATTACTGGCATGGATATACAAGATACCACGGCGGGTTATGTATGCTATAAAAAAGAAGTTTTAAAACGTATAAAACTGGATAAAATACAGTTTGTAGGATATGCGTTTCAGATAGAGATGAAGTTTAAAGCGCATCTTTTAGGGTTTAAAGTAACTGAAGTCCCCGTTATTTTTACCGACAGAACAAGGGGAACCTCTAAAATGAGCGGTTCAATTATTTATGAGGCCGTTTTTGGAGTAATTAAAATGAAAGTAAAAAGTCTGTTTAACAGAATAAAGTAGTGATGAAAAAAGTCCTGATTAAAAACGCCAAAATCGTAAATGAAGGTAAGATTACTGAAGGTGATGTTTTTATTGAAGATGGAATTATTAAAGAGATTGCAGAAACTATAAGTGCAAAATCTCCAGATGTCCAGATATTTGATGCTGAAGGAACACATCTTTTGCCGGGGGTTATCGACGATCAGGTACATTTTAGAGAGCCTGGTTTAACCCACAAGGAAGATATTGAAAGAGGAAGTAGGGCAGCTGTTGCAGGTGGGATTACCTCGTTTATCGAAATGCCTAATACATTGCCACAAACTACTACTATAGAAGAGTTGGATAAGAAATTTGCTACTGCTGCAGAGAAATCTTATGCTAACTATTCATTTATGTTTGGTGGTACAAACGATAACCTGGAAGAGGTTTTAAAAGTAGATCCTAAAAAAACAGCCGCTTTAAAGTTGTTTTTGGGTTCTTCAACCGGGAATATGCTGGTAGATGATCAAAAAGTTTTAGAGGAAATCTTCTCTAAATCTCCGTTATTAATTGCCGTGCACTGTGAAGACGAAACTACAATTCAGAATAATTTAAAAGAATGTGTAGAGCGTTATGGAGATGATATTCCTATCGAGCTTCATCCAAAGATAAGAAGTGAAGAAGCTTGTTATAAATCTTCTTCAAATGCTGTAAAACTGGCCAAAAAAACCGGGGCAAGGTTACATGTTTTTCATGTATCTACAGCTAAAGAATTAGAACTTTTCAGCAATAAAAAGCCTCTAAAAGACAAGAAGATTACTGCAGAAGTTTGTATTCATCATCTTTGGTTTAATGATAATGATTACCAGAAAAAGGGAACTTTTATTAAATGGAATCCTGCGGTTAAAACCCAGAAAGATCAGGAAGCTTTAATGAAAGCACTTAATGATGATCTTTTGGATGTAGTAGCTACAGATCATGCTCCGCATACTAAACAGGAAAAACAAAATCCATATACAAAAGCACCTAGTGGAGGGCCTTTAGTGCAGCATGCATTACCAGCAATGTTACAGTTTTATCACCAGGAGAAAATTTCTCTAGAGAAGATCGTAGAAAAAATGTGTCATAATCCCGCAATATTATTCGATATAAAAGATAGAGGATATATTAGAGAAGGTTATAAGGCAGATTTAGTCTTGGTAGATCTTAATGCACCATGGCAGGTAAAATCTGATAATATTTTATATAAATGTGGTTGGTCTCCTTTTGAGGGTGTGACGTTTAAATCTAGAATCACACATACTTTTGTGAACGGCCATTTGGTATATAAGAACTTTAAGCACCAGCCTTTTAGTAATGTGGCACAGCAATTGGAGTTTGATAGATAATGAAATTGGTTAAATACAGCATTATTTTTATAGTTTTTATTGGGCTTTCCTGCCAGGATGTAAATCATATGGGCAAGCCTAAAAATCTTATTCCAGAGGATAAGATGGTAGATATTCTTACCGAAATGGCAATAGTAAATGCTGCCAGAAACTATAATAAAATAATGTTGGAGCAAACTGGTATAAAACCAGACCAGTATATCTATGATAAGTTTGCTATAGATAGTGTTCAGTTTGAAAAAAGCAATGCTTATTATACTGAAAAATATGATGATTACGAGCGAGTTTTTGACAAGGTTAAAGACTCGCTACAGTCATTAAAAACTCACTTTGACGAATTAATTGCTGAAGAAAATCGAGTAAAAGATTCTATCAATAAAGCTAAAAGAGAAAAGTCTCGCCCAGAGTTTAAAAAGCAGTTAAATTCTCTTGAAGTGGATAGTACTAAGATAGATTCAGTTTCTATAGAAGGAAAGAAACTACTGGATAGTTTAAAGCAAGATAGTAAGGTTTTAGATTCCTTAAAGGGGAAGGAAAACTAAATTTTTGCACTTTCTTTTCTGTCTAAATCCTTTAGAAAAAGCTTTCCTGTTTCTGCAATTACCTTTCTAACCGGTGTAAATTTAAAGTTTAATTCCTTTTTTATTTTCGAGTTATCATAAATCGATTTTTGGAAAATTCCTGAGATGTCACTTTTAGTTATACTAGGATTATAGCCAAAAAATGATGCTATTTTTTGTATAAACCAACCAATAGAAATCATCCATTTCTTTAAAGCTTTTTGGGGTTTTGGTTTGTTTATATTTTCAGCGGTAGATTCTAAAACTTCTCTGAAGCTAAGATTTTCAGAAACCAAAATAAAGCCTTCGTTATAAATTTCAGAAGACATAAGTTGTAGCATAGCGTTTACAACATCTTTTACGCCAACAAAACCGGTTACTTTAGGAAAATGATAGTTTAATCCTTTGTGGATACGAGTAAATAATTGTCCGCTTCCTTTATTCCAAAAACCAGGGCCAATAATCACTCCGGGATTTACAATAATTACTTTTACACCTTCCTGTGAGGCGCGCCAAACTTCAATTTCAGCACCATATTTAGAGATGGCATAATCGCTATTATTTGCTTCAGGATTCCAATTGGTCGTTTCAGTAGTAGGTTCAGATTTTATGATTGGCTTACCTAAGCTTGCGATGCTACTTACATAGCAAAGTTTCTCAATCTTATTGGCAATGCATAGGTTTACGATATTGGCAGTTCCTTCAATATTAATTTTTCGAAGTGCTTTTTCGTCTTTAGGATTAAAAGAAACCAAAGAGGCGCAATGATAAACCTGAGTGATTTCCTGAAAAGCTTCGTTAAGCTGAGGTACATCTGTAATTTCAGCAATAACCCATTCTATTCGTTTAAAAAGGCGTTCAGCTTCATCTTTAGAGTGATAATACGAAAAAACTTCTAAGGTTTTATGCAAATCACTTTCTGGTCGATAAATCGCTCTTATCTTATTTCTTTGTTCTGCCAGTTTTAAAAGTAAATGAGCGCCTACTAAACCGGTACCACCTGTAACTAAAATCATGTGGTAAATATAGCTAAAGCACTTAGGAAAAATAAGAGTAAATGGTATCTTTACAGCTGTTTTAAGAACAAATTGTTAATTATGAACAAAAATTTTGTTGAAGAGCTTACCTGGCGCGGGATGATTCACGATGTGATGCCGGGCACAGAAGAACATCTAAACGAAGAAATGCGTGCTGCTTATGTTGGGATAGATCCAACGGCAGATTCTTTGCATATTGGTCACCTGGTTGGCGTAATGATGCTACGTCATTTTCAGTTAGCAGGGCACAAACCTTATGCATTGGTTGGTGGTGCAACGGGAATGATTGGAGATCCATCAGGGAAATCTGCAGAGCGTAATTTGTTAGATGAAGCTACTTTAAGACATAACGAAAATTCAATAAAAGAGCAGCTTTCAAGATTTTTGGATTTTGAAGGAGCTGAAGATAATACTGCCGTTTTAGTGAATAACTACGACTGGATGAAGGATTTTTCTTTTCTTGGATTTATTCGTGACGTTGGGAAGCATATTAGTGTAAACTATATGATGGCTAAAGATTCGGTTAAAAAGCGTTTATCTTCAGATGCATCTGAAGGGATGTCTTTTACTGAATTTACTTACCAGTTAGTGCAGGGTTACGATTTTCTTCATTTGTTTAGAGAGCATAAATGTACTTTGCAAATGGGAGGTAGCGACCAGTGGGGAAATATTACTACCGGAACCGAAATGATTCGTAGAATTGGCGATGGTAAAGGTTATGCAATTACCTGCCCATTAATTACGAAGGCTGATGGAACAAAATTTGGTAAGACCGAAGGTGGAAATATCTGGTTAGATGCCAATAGAACTTCGCCTTATAAATTTTACCAGTACTGGTTAAATACCAGTGATGCCGATGCTGAAAAATATATCAAAATCTTTACATTTTTAAGTAAAGAAGAGATTACAGCGCTTATTGCAAAGCATCAGGAAGCACCTCATTTGAGAGAATTACAAAGAGTATTGGCGAAAGAGGTTACGGTAATGGTGCATTCTGAAGATGATTATAATAATGCTGTAAAAGCTTCTGAAGTTTTATTCGGGAAAAGTACTGCTGAAGATCTAAAATCTTTAAATGAAGCTACGTTTTTAGATGTTTTTGAGGGTGTGCCGCAAGCTGAGGTTTCTAGAGCAGATGTTGAAGCTGGTTTAGATATGATTGGTGCTTTAGCTGCTAAAACCGATTTTTTAAAATCTAATGGTGAGGCAAGAAGAGCCTTAAAAGAAAATTCGGTTTCAGTAAATAAAGAAAAGGTTACAGAAGATTATACTATTGGCGTTAACGATCTTATTAATGATAAGTATGTGATCTTAAATAAAGGGAAAAAGAATACTTATATAATAGTAGTGGCTTAGTCCTTTAAAAAGACTTAGTTTATCTGATATTTGTATCGGAAATTTTAATATTAGTGGTTGCCTAAAGTTATATATTAAAAATCCCCTCCTGAATTTATCAAGAGGGGATTCAACTAACTAACCAATCTAATATGAAAAAATTTCACTTAGCTACAGAATACATTTGACTTCTCCTATTCTGTGAAAAATTAGTCGGTTATCTTTCAGTGTGCTTACAGCTTTTTGATAAAAATAACACTCGTTTAAAGAAAGGCTGAAATTATAAAACCATAAGGTTGCAACCGCGAATATCGCTGTTGTCGAATCTTCCAAGAATTTCTATAGAATTGTCTTTATTAATTTTCCCAAGATCCTGGGTGGCAATAAATGAACAGGAGTTGATATTGGCCAGATCGATTACATTTATCCCGCCGGTTTTTCCTTTTTTAACTGAAGTAAAAGCATCTTCAGGATCTCTAATTAAGATCTTCATCCAAGGTGGACAATCAAACACCCCATTTCCTTTAGAATAGGCTTGTGATAGCAACTCTGTCATGCCATATTCACTATGAATTGTAGAAACTCCGAAGCCCTTAGAAAGTATACTGTGTAGTTCTTCTCTTATCATTTCCTTGCGGCGACCTTTCATTCCGCCGGTTTCCATGATTATAGTGTTTTTTAGCTGAAATTGATGATTTTCGATAAGGTCTAAAAGCGCAAAAGAAACACCGATCAAGAGGACCTTTTTTCCGCTTTTATCGAGTTTTAATAAGGTTTCTTTCAGTTCATCAAGATTGTTTAAATAGAAGCCACTTTCTTTTTGATCACTTTTTTGAATAAGATGCTCTACCATATAAATCAAAGAAGAACCTTCGCGTTCTAAATAGGATGGAAGTAGTGCTAAAATGCATAGGTCTTCAGCCGGACCATAAAATTGCTCAAAAGCTTTGTTGAAACTATCCTTGTAAATGCCCAAATTGGTTACAAAATGCTTGCTTGTAGTGCTTCCGGTGGTTCCGCTGCTGGTAAAAGTGATTTCAGCAGGTTTAATTTCATTATCTTCAGCAATAATATGATGAGTTTTAAAAAACTCGATTGGCAGAAATGGAATATCGCTTAGTTGAGAAACGTTTTTTGGAGTTTTCTTTAAGAGTTGGCAAAAGCGCTGATAAACTTTATTATTCTGAAATTGATATTGGAAGATTTCGAGACTAATTTTTAAAAAATCATCTTCAGATTCAATATCAAAAATTTTGCTTTGCTGCATTGTCTGCAATTTTTACAGGATAATCGAGATTAAATGTTCCAGAGTTTATCTCGAAATGAAAAATAATTTTGTAACAAATGCCTTATGGTTTGCAAAAGGTATTTTGAGCAAAGTTAAAAAGAATAAAATCTTCAGGAATAATTAATGTGAATAATAGCGAATATTGTCTTTATAATGATCGACGTGGGCCGAAGCCTCTCCTCTTCATTTAACGACAAGCTTACGAGTAGCGATCTCGTTTTGCTCTTTTATTTTTACGATGTAAATACCGGCAACAAGCGAAGATATATCTAATTCTTTACCACGAAGTTTAGTTTTCTTAATGGCTTTTCCAAGAACGTTATAGATTTCGATCTCTTTTTCTAGATTTTTAGTGCTTGTAATGTAAATTTTATCTCCAGAGACTGGGTTTGGATAAAGACTAAGACCTTCTATAGTTTCTGTAGTTGTTTTCTTTGGCATGCGCGTATCAGCATCCTGAGCAGTTGCAGGAGCAGCTACCAGTAAAAATAATCCCAAAATAAGACTGTAGAGATAATTTTGTTTCATGCTTTCTTAGTCGGTTATTGCAAACTTACAATAAAAAATCAAAAATCATACCTAAAATTTGCTTAATTCGATAAAATGTATTTAGGTTATTTTTAACAGATTAGGAATAAAAAAGGGCTGCAATTGCAGCCCTTTTTCTAATTTATATTCTATGTTGATTACATAGCCCAATCAAAGATTGATACGTCTACAGTAGCAGCAGCATCGTAAGCAGCATTTAAATCTGCAACAACACCTTCTATTGTAATATCTGTAGCAGCTAAAGTTCTACCATCTTCAGTAAGATCGATAATAGTTGCATAACCACTTAATGATAATCCTTCGATTACCGCTCCAGATTGTTTTTTAAACTGTAAAGCAATTCCTCCAGTTGTAGAAACGGCAGTAAAGTTTTTAATTGTAGGCATATTGTTTGGCCCATCAGCTTCGATAGCCGTAGAGAAGTTTTCGATTGTGTGAGAAACATAAACGTTCTCTACACCACCGTCCCATCCTTCAGTCCAGTCTACAGCATCATCTTCGTTGTTTTCTAAGTAAAGATTTGTAGCGAATACAGATCCTCCAAAAAATTCAACTCCGTCATCTGCACCGTTTAAGATAGCTACGTTATCGATAGTTGTACCAGAACCAACAGTGTATAAAGAAAGACCGTTGTATTGAGATTCAGCATTAATTGAAGCTCCCGCATCAGATAAAATAAGGTAAGAAATAGAGCCCGAATCATCTGTAGGGTCATCACCACCGTAAACAATACCTCCAACTTCGGCAATTAAGTTAACACCATCTGTAGACACTGCGTTCCCTGCGATTACAAGTCCGCCCCAGCTACCAGCGCTACCAGAAGTAGAGTTCATAACAACTGGATTTTCAGCAGTTCCCTGGATGTCGATCATAGCATTTCTTTGTACTACGATGTAAACACTTGTTCCATCTGTATCTTCATCTGTTCTTGCAGTAATATGCGTTCCTGCAGGAATAGTTAAAGTTGCTTCGTTTTCAACAGAAACAACTCCGTTGATAACGTACATTGTAGAAGCATTTAAAGACATGTCACTGTCAATAGTTCCTGGTAAAACAGCAACATTAGCGCGATTTCCAACCCAGTCGAACATTGTAGCGTCTACAGTAGCTTCAGCGTTATAATCTAGGTCTGCATCTGCATCTGCACCTTCAATTTGAATTCCTGAAAGATCAGTTCTTCCTGTTTCAGTAATATCTACAGTAGTATCATAACCACTTAAAGATAAACCAGTAATTGTAGCACCAGATAATGCTTTAAACTGTAAAGCAATTCCTCCAGTTGTAGAAACGGCAGTAAAGTTTGTAATTGTTGGCATATTGTTTTGACCATCAGCCTCGATTGCAGTAGAGAAATTCTCGATAGTGTGAAGTACATACACATTCTCTACGCCACCGTCCCAACCTTCAGTCCAGTCTACAGCGTCATCTTCGTTATTTTCTAAGTAAAGATTAGTTGCACTAACAGATCCACCAAAGAATTCTACACCATCATCAGCTCCATTGTTAATAGCAACGTTGTTAATTGTAGTTGCTGAACCTACAGCGTAAAGTGAAAGACCGTTAAACTGAGACTCAGAGTTAATTTGAGCACCAGCATCTTCGATCACTAAGTAATTAATAGAACCAGAGTTGTCTTCAGCATTGCTACCACCGTAAACAATACCACCAACTTCTGCTACAGAGTTTGGTCCTTCTGTAGTAACAGCATTACCAGCGATTATAAGACCTCCCCAGCTACCAGAGTTACCACTTGCAGCACTCATAACAACAGGAGCAGAAGAAGTTCCCTGGATATCTATCATAGCTCCTTGCTGAACAACGATATAAACGTTAGTTGAAGAATCATCGTCATCATCAGTATCTGCTACGATTTGAGTTCCTGCCGGTATGGTAAGAGTTGCTCCAGCCTCAACAGAAATTACTCCGCTTAAATTATATGTTTCAGTTGCATCTAATGTTAAATCATCTTCGATTGTTCCCTGCCAGTTAGAAGGGTCTAGTTCTTCAGGGTTTTCACCTCCGTCGTCATCTAGTGGAAAATCGTCGTTATTGCTACAGCTTGTAATTCCTAAAGCAAACATTGCAAACAATACTAGATACAAATTTTTAGTTTTGTTTTTCATAAGTGTTTAATTAATTTCTAATTTGAGTTTTAGTTAATTTTTATGTCATTTATTAGAATGAATATCCTACACCAAGGCTTAAAACTGCCCCACGAGAATACGATCTTACTGTTTGATCGGCTTCAATTCCGGTGGTACTAGGGCGAACAGCCTGGTATCTTTCTATTTCTGGATTTAAAAGGTTTTGTCCTCTAAATTGAACTGACCAGTTTTCTCCAAAGTTTTTACTGATTATGGCATCTAAAGTCACAAATCCTTTTTCTACAATCTCGTCGTTATAGAAAACATCTGTTTGTGTTTGAACTTCAGGAGCACCTAGGGCATAAATCTTATCAGACTGGTAATTTGCTACGATAGACCCTCTAAATGCTCTATCTGAATTTTCGGTTGAAAAGTTTAAGGATCCATTAAAAATCCAATCTGACGCTCCTTGTAAGCCTACTTCGGTTTTGTTGTTGTATTGGAAAGTTCTAATAAAAGTACCATCTTCATAAACGTCTTTAAGATCTTGTTTGTGCCACATTCTAGAAGCATTAAAACCAACTCCAAAATCGATAGCATTTTCATCTTCAGAATCAATAATGTCAACTCTGGTTTCTAGTTCAATTCCGTAGATATTTGCTTCCTCACCAGCGTTAAAGTAACTAAATACTCCGGCAGCACCTCTATCCTGAACTTTGTTAATAGGGTCTTCTATCTTTTTGTAGAATCCGGTTAACGAAACTAGCTGCCCATTGCTTGGGAAGAATTCGTATTTTAAATCTAAATTATAGTTTGTAGAAGCATCCAGGTTAGGATTACCACGTGTAACCTGTCCTGTTTGAGATACATACTCGAAAGGAGCAATTTCTTTAAACTCTGGTAAAGTAATTGTTTTACTGGCAGCAAGTCTAATATTAGAATTTTCGCTAGGAGAAAACTTTACATTTAAGCTAGGGTAAATATTGTCGTATTCTTTTATAGAATATTGAGGTCTTGTAGAAGGATAGTTGTTTACTCTAAATCTAACATCAAGTTCATCTCTTTGGAATCTTGCACCTAAGTTTACATTCCATTTTCCTTTACCATAATTGAAGGTAGCAAAACCGCCGTAAGAAGTTAGGTTGGCAACATATCGATCTGTAGGTAAGTTGTTACGACTTACATCACCATTATCAAAATTGTCTGGAGTAAATACATTTGAAAAATCATCAATAGAAATAGGGTTTACGGTGTTTAAACCATCTTCTTCAACTCCGTAAAATTTTGACTGGAAATCACGATCCTTATTTCTAAAGTTACCACCAACCTGTAAATATACATTTTGGTTTAAGCTATCATTTTCAGCAAAAGTAATCTGGTCTTCAGCAAAAGCATTAAACTCTACATCCTCGATTTTTTGTCCAGATTTACGTTGTTGGAAACCACCTGTTCTTCCTAATTGAACAAAGTCTTCACCATCATAGTTTACTTCGTTACGAATACGATTTGGCTCATCTGCATTTACAAGGTTTAGACCAACACCCCAATCTAATTCGTTATTCTCGAAAAAACGATGTTTACCGTGAAGTTGATTAATCAGGATTCTTGTTTGCTTAATATTTTGATCTCTAACAAACTGGTTAAGACCTTCTGCAGGAGCTGTTTCTTCGAAGATTACACCTTCACCATTGCGCCCACTTTCGTATACCTGGTCTGTAAGTTTGTTTATAAATAAACTGGTAGCTTTTACTTCGTGATCATCATTAATCTCGTAAGTAGCATCTAGCAGCGCTGTAGTGTTATCTGTTTTTTCAAAATTTTCTACGTCAGAGAAATAGTCGTAAAGTTGGTTACTTCTATATTCTCTAAAAATACCTTTTCTATGTTCAAATTTAGAAGAGATAGAACCAGTAAATAATAATTTGAATTTATCACCAAATTTCTTACCTGCTGTAAGTGCAAATCTTCTGTTTACCGGTAGATCTGCAGTTTGTGTATTCCAGCTTTGATATTCAATAGCCTGTCCAACAGGGATTGATTGGCTGTAAAACCCAAGTGTAGCATCACTTTGGTTTGGTGATACTTTAAATGAATCGAATTGTCCGGTTACATTAGTATTAACTCCAACACGAAGTCCTGCATTTAATTCTTCAGATCCTCTTAAAGTTCTGGTGCTAATATCTACATTACCTGAAGCCTGATCTGCAGAGGTATTAGCAGAGTATGTTTTGCTAATCGCAATACTGTTTAAAACTCTTGTCGAAAAAAGTCCTAAATCAATATTTTTTCTTTCTACGTCATCTGAAGGAATTGGTAAGCCGTTTAAAGTAGAATATAAGTAACGATCTCCAAGTCCTCTTACAAAGATATCTCCAGAGGCTTCACTACTTGTTACCCCAGATATTTTTGTAGTTGCGGTTCCGGCATCAGAAACTCCTAGTTTAGCTAATTCCTGAGCTCCGATACTTTCTTTAATGTCTATAGCTCCTTTTTGCTCTAGTAATAAAGCAACTTCACTATCTCTTCTGGAAACTGTAGTAATTACAACTTCATCTAAAGATGCTGCACTGGCTCCTAGATCTGTGTTGATTTCAGTAATTTTATCTGCAACAACCTGTACATTTGGTATTTCTAAAGTCTCGTATCCTATAAAACTAAACACAACGGTATATGTTCCTGGTTCAATTTTGTCCAGTACATAAAGACCATCGTAATCTGATGTTGTTCCTTTAGAAGTTCCTTTAATTGTTACATTGGCAAACGGTAATGGTTCGCCGTTCATCTCGCGATCGGTAAGCTTTCCTGCGATAGAACCTGTTGTTTCTTGTGCATTTACTATAGTAGTAAGTAAAAATGCAATAAGTACTAAAAATTTATTCATCCCTTTGTTTGATTCTTGAGTGCAAATTAAAGGGCGTTATGTAAAGCTTGTGTTAACCGCAAATTAACGCTTTGTCATTTTAGTGTTATGTAAAGGTTACTAAATAAATGCTTAAATTGTAGGTTCAAATTAATAATTACATTTACCGCGTATTTGTTAAAATTTATATTAAAATGAAGAAAAAAGACATCCGTATCCTTCTGGTAGATGACGAACCAGATATCCTGGAGATCGTTGGTTACAACCTTTCTGCTGAAGGTTATCAGGTAATCACTGCTGATAATGGAGCAGAGGCGGTAAAGGTGGCTAAGAAGAAATCCCCACATTTAATTATACTGGATGTAATGATGCCAGGTATGGATGGGATAGAGGCTTGTGAACAAATGCGTAAAATACCAGAGTTAGACGAAACCATTATTACCTTTCTAACAGCAAGAGGTGAAGACTATTCGCAAATGGCAGGTTTTGATGCAGGAGCAGATGATTATATCACAAAACCCATAAAACCGAAAGTCTTAATTAGTAAAGTAAAAGCTTTACTTAGAAGATTTAGAGACGAAGAAGCAACCTCTAATATTGTAAAAGTAGGAGAGATTGTTATTAATAGAGATGAGTATAAAGTAGTAAAGAATAAAGAGGAGATGATTTTGCCTCGTAAAGAATTTGAATTACTTTCACTATTGGCTTCAAAACCAGGAAAAGTTTTTAAAAGAGAAGATATTCTGGATAAAGTTTGGGGTAACGAAGTTGTTGTTGGAGGACGTACCATAGATGTACATATTCGTAAATTAAGAGAAAAAATTGGTGACGACAGCTTTAAAACCGTAAAAGGAGTTGGTTATAAGTTTGTAGTTTAATGGCGAAAAAATTTAAGAAGTCCTACACATTTGCAATAAAGACCTCTTTATATCTTACCTTATTTTTAAGCGGTCTATGGACTGCTTTTTCTTATTTTTCAGGGAATTTTCATTGGTGGGCGCTACTGGGTTTTGCCGTGGTTTGCTATACTTTTTCATTTTTTACAACACAGTATAGGGTAGAGAATTTTATCTATAAAAGGATTAAGAAAATCTACGATGATGTATCTTTATTAGATTCCTCTACGCTTAGTCCCAATCAGGTAACCACAGATATGGCAACTCTCACCAAAGAGGTAGAAAAGTTTGCAGAGAATAAAAAGCTGGAGATCGAAACCCTTAAAGTAAGAGAGAATTACCGTAAAGAGTTTATGGGAAATGTCTCTCATGAGTTAAAAACACCACTTTTTACAGTTCAGGGGTATATTCTTACTTTACTGGATGGAGCGATGAAAGACAAAACTGTGCGTAAAAAGTATCTACAGCGCGCCAGTAAAGGAGTAGAAAGACTTATTTATATCGTAAAAGATCTCGATATGATCACCAAATTAGAAACAGGTGATTTGCATCTTTATATCGAAGATTTTGATATTGTAGAACTGATTCAAAATTCCTTTGATCTGTTGGAAATGAAGGCGGCGAAAAAGAATATAACGCTGACCTTCGATATGGAATACCAGGAAGCAATATGGGTAAGAGCCGATCAGGAAAGGATTCAGCAGGTAATTACCAATTTGGTGGTGAATTCTATTAAATACGGTAAAGAAGGTGGTACAACCGAAATTAGTATCGAAAATCTTATCAAAAATAAAGTTATTGTTAGGGTGACCGATAATGGTGAGGGGATTGCTAAAGACAATATTCCACGTTTATTTGAACGTTTTTATCGCGTAGATAAAAGTGGATCGCGTAAAGAAGGCGGCTCTGGATTAGGCTTATCTATCGTTAAACATATTATCGAAGCGCATACCGAAAAGATTTATGTAGAAAGTGTTTTTGGAGTAGGAAGTGAATTTTCATTCACGCTCGAAAAGAGCAAAGAGATCCCGGAAAGAGTGCTCGAAACTGAAACTACTGAAGCCTGAAAATTCATCTAAATTCTTTAATTTTTCCAAAGAAAATTCTTCTTGTTTACAAAATGGAGCAATGCCGAGTTTCTCACAACGCTCGGCAAGATATTCTTGTTCAAATTGCCCGGGAGTGGGAATAAAAAAAGCTTTCGCTTCAATTTTACTAAGATCCATAATCGTAGTGTAACCCGAGCGAGCAATTACATAGTTGCAACTATTCATGGCTTGCTGTAAAACCGCACCATAAAGATGGTTTCTAATGTTGATATTGGGGTTTTTCAGGCTAATTTCTTCCGAAGAAAAAACACCTCTAATAAATAGAATCTTAGCTACAGTATGTTCAAAAACCTTTAGTAATTTAAGTTCTAAAAATGTGCGTTGAGGTTCTGGGCCAGATAGAATGATTAGATAATCATAGACTTTTGGCCAGGAACGCTTCTCAATTCGGCTTAAAGGTCCAATATATTTTATTGCTGAAGTCGTTTCTTTTAAATGACCAAGTATGCCGCTTAGGTTTTTGCTTCCGGGCACATCAGGAACCCAACATTCGTTAAATTTCTGAATAAATTTTTGCTGAATTTTACTGCTGAAGTAGGTTGTGTTTCCTGAAAGCACATTTAGTTGATGCGTGATAAAGACGCTTTTTATCTTCTTATTTCTTACGCCCCAGCGATTATCTGAAATGATACCCGAAATTTGATAATCCTGGATAATTTTTTGGGTCATTTTTTTTTCAGCCTTAATCACACTTAAGATTCTGGGGCTGTCAAAAAGTAGTTTCCATTTTAGATTCGAAGGATCTTCAGTATATTTAATATTATAAGAAGGTAATTCAACACAAATAATATGTGGAAATTCTTTTTTTAGCAATCGCAGAGCATCACCATCTGATGCTAAAATAGGCTCATAAGAGTTTTTTAGAAGTGCTTTAATGATTGGGATGCATCGAGTCGCATGACCCAAACCCCAATTTAAAACTGCCACTAAAATTCGCTTTTTTTGCATTTTACAAATATAAATTTGTAGGTACTTTAATCGATTTTTTGGGATTAAAAAAACATCACTAAAGGTTTAAATCTCAATTTCAGTTTTCTAAAAGCTTGTGTTTGAAGACTGAAATTATACATTTGTAGCATTAACTTTGCTAAAAACTGAAATATAATTCTATAAATTTGCCGAAAATTAAATTTCGTCTGTGGGAAGTAAGAATAAATTAAAGCGTTTTAAAGAGAACGAAACATTTTCTAATGTTATTCAGCCAAAAAGAGAAGATCTTACCGAGGCTGAGTTTCAGTATAAAGGAAAATGGAATACTAACTTTTTTAAGAACGATCAACCAATCGTTTTAGAATTGGGTTGTGGTAAAGGCGAGTATAGTGTTGGGTTGGCGCAGGCTTTTCCAGAAAAGAATTTTATAGGAATCGATATAAAAGGAGCACGTTTTTGGCGTGGTGCCAAAACAGCTATAGAAGCCGGTTTAAATAATGTTGGTTTTCTAAGAACCCAAATCGAACTTATCGATTATGCTTTTGCTGAAAATGAAGTAAGCGAAATTTGGATCACTTTTCCAGATCCGCAGATAAAATATAAAAGAACCAAGCATCGTTTAACGAATACCGAGTTTTTACAGAAGTATAAAAAGATATTGAAGCAAGATGGTGTTGTAAATCTAAAGACCGATAGTGAATTTATGCATGGTTATACTTTAGGTTTATTGCATGGCGAAGGTCACGAAGTGCTTTATGCCAATCATCATGTATATAAAAACGAAGGTGCGCCAAAAGAAGTAACTGGGATACAAACTTTCTACGAAAAGCAGTATCTTGAAAAAGGAAAACCAATTACGTATATTAAATTTAGAATAAAATAAAGGGTTTTTGGAAGAAGCTAAGATTTTTCTCATCGTTTATTTTGCAGCGCTTTTCGGAGTATTGCCGCCAGGTTTAGTGAACATGACTGTGGCTAAAACCTGTATTGAGCGTGGTAAAAAAAATGGGATGCTCGTAGCAATCGGAGCTTCGGTTGTGATTCTTCTTCAGGCTTTTGTTGCAGTTTTACTGGCCAAATATATCTTTGAGCACGAATTTGTACAAAAGATTATGCTAAGGGCTGCCTTAGTGATATTCGTTATTTTAGGGGTTTATTTTTTTGTTCAGGCAAAAAAGAAAAAAGGAATGCCGGCGCATTCCAAGAAAAAGGAAAATAGCAGTTTGTATAAGGGAATGCTCATCGCGGCATTAAATATTTTTCCTATTCCTTATTTCTGCGCCATTGCTGGTGGGTTTAATGTAGGTGTTGGCGTTAGTTATAACTGGTTTAAAATTGTAGCTTTTGCAAGCGCAGCTGCTTTGGGTAGTTTTACCAGCCTTTATTTATATGTACTTTCCTTTATTAAAATTGAAAAGAAAGCAGAGAAATTCGCTAAATATTCCAATTATTTTATGGCTGCTTTAATGGCAGTTCTAGTGGTGATTACCATTGTTAGAATTTTGAATTCATGAGTGCGGTAGATAAATCTGGTTTTTTTGAACGGGTTTACGATGTGGCTGCGCAAATTCCTGAAGGTCGTGTAACTTCATACGGTGCTATCGCCAAGTATCTTGGTGCGGCTAAAAGTGCTAGAATGGTAGGATGGGCTATGAATGCTTCCAAAAATAGAGATGATGTTCCTGCACATCGAGTAGTAAATCGAAACGGAATTCTTACCGGTAAAAGCCATTTTGGAGGTTCTAATGCCATGCAGCAATTATTGGAAGCTGAAGGCGTACAAATTCACGAGCTGAAAATCCTTAATTTTGAAGCTATTTTTTGGGATCCTATTATCGAGTTGAATTCGTAGTTTTAAGAAAAATCTTTCTGTAAGGTTTTAGATTTTTGCTACACTAAATTTGTAATGTTTTCAATTCAGAAAAACTGAATTACTTGTGTTTATGATATAATAGATCAATTCTTTATAAATGCTTCGTGTTCTTAGCATTTCAAAGTATATTTGCGTTTAGAATCGATCTAATTAGAAGATATTCTGACTAAAAATTTTTATGAAATTAGATAGAAAAGAAATAATCAAAGCATTAGAATCTATTAGTGTTGCCGGTGAGGGCAAAAACATGGTAGAAGGTGGTGCTTTGCAGAACGTTATGACCTTTGGAGACGAGGTTGTTGTAGATTTAGTATTAAGCTCGCCAGCGCTTCATATAAAAAAGAGAGCTGAAGTAGATGTGATGAAAGCTATTCATGAGCACGTTTACGAAAAAGCTAAAGTGAAAGTAAATATAAAAGTTGAAGCACCTGCAGCCGAGAAAAAAGCTCCTGAAATTAAAGGAAAACCAATTCCTGGAATTAAGAATGTAATTGCGGTTGCATCAGGAAAAGGTGGTGTTGGGAAATCTACAGTTACAGCAAATTTAGCAGTAACTTTATCTAAAATGGGCTTTAAGGTTGGAGTTTTAGATGCCGATATTTACGGGCCATCTGTGCCAATTATGTTCGATGTAGCGGCAGAGCGACCTTTATCTGTAAATGTTGACGGGAAATCTAAAATGAAACCTGTAGAGAATTACGGAGTAAAAATTCTTTCTATCGGATTTTTCACAAAGCCAAACCAGGCCGTGATCTGGAGAGGGCCTATGGCTGCGAAAGCATTAAATCAAATGATTTTTGATGCCGCCTGGGGAGAATTAGATTTTCTTTTAGTAGATCTACCTCCTGGAACAGGAGATATTCACCTTTCTATTATGCAATCTTTGCCAATAACAGGAGCAGTTGTGGTAAGTACACCACAAAATGTTGCTTTGGCAGATGCTAAAAAAGGTGTAGCAATGTTTCAGCAGGAAAGCATAAACGTACCTGTACTGGGTATTGTTGAAAATATGGCGTACTTTACCCCACAGGAGTTGCCGAATAATAAATATTATATTTTTGGAGAGCAGGGAGCTAAAAACCTTTCTGATGATTTAAAGGTGCCATTTTTAGGAGAAATTCCTTTGGTGCAAAGCCTTAGAGAATCTGGTGATATAGGTCGTCCTGCGGCACTTCAGGAAGAAACTCCTTTAGAGGAATCTTTTAAAGAGATTACCAGAAATATGGTTCAGGAAACGGTAAACAGAAACAAAAGCTTACCTCCAACCGAGGCGATTAAGATCACCACAATGGCTGGATGTAGTGCGGTTAAAACTAAGTAAATGACAAGCGAAGAAGTAAAACTTAATGTAGAAAAGGCATTAGCCGAAATTCGTCCTTTTTTAGAAAGTGATGGGGGCGATATCTCTTTGGTTGCGATTGAAGACGACCGTTTGGTAAAAGTACAATTAGAAGGTGCTTGTGTGGGTTGTTCAGTAAATCAAATGACTTTAAAATCTGGGGTAGAAATGACGATAAAAAAATACGTTCCGCAGATAGAAGAAGTAATTAATATTCAAAAGTAAATTACCCTAAAATAACACTAGGGGTAATTATTAGAAAATAATTTTTGTTTTCCGGATGCAATAGAGATCGATATTAGATGAAATAAAAATGAATTTTCGAGTAGACTTTAAATTAACCCAAGCAGCATGATTAAAACAGATATGATAATTGTTGGTGCAGGGCCAACAGGACTTTTTACTGTTTTTGAGGCAGGATTGTTAAAATTAAAATGTCATCTTATCGATGCCTTGCCACAACCTGGTGGGCAATGTTCAGAAATATATCCTAAAAAACCAATATATGATATCCCTGGTTTTCCGGAGGTGCTTGCAGGAGATCTTGTGAGTAATCTTATGGAGCAAATCAAATCATTTGAACCTGGATTCACCTTAGGAGAACGTGCTGAAACTATCGATAAACAAGACGATGGGAGTTTTATAGTTACTACAAATAAAGGAACTAAGCATCATGCGCCGGTTGTTGTTATTGCCGGAGGTTTGGGAAGTTTTGAACCAAGAAAGCCGCCTATTGCGAATATTGCAAATTTCGAGGATAAGGGTGTGGCGTATATGATTAAAGAACCAGAAGTTTATCGCGATAAAAAAGTTGTTATTGCCGGAGGGGGAGATTCTGCCTTAGATTGGGCTATTTTTCTTGCCGATGTGGCTTCAGAAGTTTCTTTGGTTCATCGTAGAAAAGAGTTTAGAGGAGCTTTAGATTCCGTGGAAAAGGTTGAAGAATTATCTAAAATCGGAAAAATAAAACTTATTACTAATGCAGAGGTTGTTGATCTTAAGGGAGAAGACAATCTTGATGCTGTAGTAATTAGACATAAGGATACCGCTTTGGGCGAAGAGATTAAAGAAACCAATTATTTTATCCCATTGTTTGGTTTATCTCCTAAACTAGGGCCAATTGGTGATTGGGGATTAGAAATAGAAAAGAATGCGATAAAGGTGGATAATACGTACGATTATCAAACCAATATTCCAGGCGTTTATGCTATTGGAGATGTAAATACATATCCTGGTAAATTAAAGCTTATTCTTTGTGGTTTTCATGAGGCAGCAATTATGTGCCAAAGTGCTTATCAGCGTATTTTTCCAGATAAGAAATATGTGATGAAATATACCACTGTTAGTGGCGTAAATGGTTTCGACGGAAGTAGAAAAGAAGCCAAAAAAGAAGTTGTTAAGAGTATAAATTAGTAGTAGAAGCATCAAGCTTCAAAATATTGAAACATGTCTGATATAAAAATTACCATCATCGACAGAGAAGGTGAAGCGCATACTGTAGACGCACCTACAGATATGAATATGAATTTAATGGAAGTAATCCGTTCTTACGAACTTGCTCCTGAAGGTACCGTAGGTATTTGTGGGGGAATGGCGATGTGTGCCTCTTGCCAGTGTTATGTGCTTAATTTAGAGCATATGTTGCCAGAGCAAAGTTTTGAGGAAGAAGATATGTTAGATCAGGCATTCTTTGTAGAAGATAATAGCCGTTTAAGTTGCCAAATTCCTATTACAGAGGATTTAGATGGTTTAGAGGTTAAGCTGGCGCCAGAATCAACCTAATTTTCAAAAAATAAATTTGACTTAAAAATACCCAATTTCGGGTATTTTTTTTGTTTCAAAGGTATTCTAATTTTAAACAAACTTAAAATATGAAAGCTCTCTCGAAAATTTCAAAATTAGTTTGTTTTGTTTCTGTAATTTTTTTTGGTTTTAGTGTCTCTGCGCAATCTATAGGTGAATATGGTGAGAAAATAAGACCATTAAGAATAGGAGTAAAAGTAGGATTCCCAAATATCGTTGGAGGGAATGTAGAATATGTTACTCCGCTTTTTAATAATCGCCTTGCTGCCAATGTTGAATATTCTAATATCAATTTTGGGTTTTTATCTGAATTTTTAAGCGATGATGTTGAAGAGGATAATAATAGTCAGGATCCAGATGTTAAGTTTAGTTATTTTGAAGGAGGATTAAATTATTACCTTTTTAAACCGGGCAAGGGGCTTTATGTAGGGGCAAGTTTTAGTAGTTTAAATTTTGATGCTACAATTTACGATTATCAGCCAGAAATGTATGGAGATGTGCAGAGTTACGAAGGCACTGCAGATATAGATTTTACGCACAATTCCTTCAATCTTAAATTAGGAGCTAAACTTGGAGGTTTGTTTTACTTTAGGCCAGAAGTGGGTTATGCCTTTAGTTCTTATCCAGAGGATATCGAATTCGATTTTACATACAATGGCGAGACTAGAAGAGAATCTGAAAGTTTTGATGAACTTTTTGCTGCAGATGAGGCTCCGCAAAGTTTATTATTTGATGGATTAATCTTTAATATTGGATTCGGGTTTTCATTTTAGTATTTTTTCTTCCTGAATTTCCTTTTCAATACCATCCCATAATTCAATCCTTGCGGCTAAAGCTTTTTGCGCTACAGCTTCAACCTCCTGCCATTTTTTGGTGTCATTACCACAAAGATGTGCAATCATTTCAAAAGCCATGGGCCCATGCTCATCGTCGTCTAGTTCTATATGGCGATCAAAGTAATATTTGAATAATTGAAGGTCTTTTTCAGGAAAATTCTTCTGAATATTACCAATAATAGAGGTAAACATGCCTGGTATTAATCCTTCTCTTCCAAAAGTAAAAGCAGAAGCGATTTTATGTGGTTTACCTTCAGAAATAGTTTCAAAAGTAAATTTTAAGAATTGCTTGATACTCCACGGTAAATCGCTTGCCGCGATAATTAAATAAATATCTGTGCCGTGAATTACCTGGTCTAGAAACTTATTGATTTTGGTGGTATTTGCACCTGCTTTTTCCATAGCATCAATATACATTTCATAATGACTTTGGTGTTTTCCGTAGAAATTAACATCGGTTTCCTCGGCTAGTACAATTTCATTGATTAAATATCTTGTTTCAGGATCGCCTACAGGAAACCACGGATTTGTAGTTTTGGTAAGACTTTGTTGCAAAGCTTTTAGTAAAGACATAAAATCCCAAACTGCAAAAACATGATGCTCCATAAATATCTGTAATTCTTTGGGAGAAGTCACTTTTGCATATAAGGAGTGGTTTAGTAAAGTTTCTACCTGTGGTTTTAGAACTTTATTGATGTCTTTGATCATAGCTTCACTTAAATTTGCTGCAAAAATAGTAGCTAGCTTAGGGATTTTAAAATTATAACAGTCTTTTTAAAGAATGTTGGTAGCAAATTTCGGTAATTCTCTTTAAATTGAAAGGTATTATGATTGGATTAACTCATTTTCATATCATTATTTTTTATTCTGAAAAATCTAAAGATTTCCTTAGGATAGACGGAGTTGTGCCTAAAAAGGAAGTGAAATTGAAAAAAGAATGTTGTGAGAAATATAAAAAAGGCAAGCGTTGTAAACGTTGCCCTTGTTTTGATCTTTTATAATTAAGAATAAGTTTTAAAAAATTATAGTCGATTTTATCGAATTTCAACATGAATTTTTCTAGAAGGCCGAATGTCCTGTGATATCTAGTCCTGTAATAAGAAGATGGATATCGTGTGTACCTTCATAAGTAACTACGCTTTCCAGGTTCATCATATGGCGCATAATGCTGTATTCTCCTGTTATTCCCATCGCACCTAAGACTTGTCGTGCTTCACGAGCGATTTTTAGGGCCATTTCTACATTATTTCTCTTAGCCATAGATATTTGTGCCGAAGTTGCTTTCCCTTCATTTCTTAAGCTTCCCAGGCGCCAGGCTAATAATTGCGCTTTTGTGATTTCAGTGATCATTTCAGCTAATTTTTTCTGCTGAAGTTGTTTTACGGCAATTGGTTTACCAAACTGTATTCTTTCTTTAGCGTATCTTAATGCAGTGTCATAACAATCCATTGCAGCGCCAATAGCTCCCCAGGCAATCCCATATCGAGCTGAATCGAGGCAACCAAGTGGTGCGCCCAATCCGTTTTTATTAGGTAAAAGATTTTCTTTTGGGATTTTTACATTATTAAAGATTAATTCTCCGGTAGCACTTGCTCTAAGGGACCATTTGTTGTGAGTTTCTGGTGTAGAAAAGCCTTCCATGCCTCGTTCAACTATAAGTCCGTGTATTCTACCCTCTTCATTTTTAGCCCATACTATGGCGATGTCTGCAAAAGGAGCGTTAGAAATCCATAATTTAGCTCCATTAAGTAAGTAATGATTTCCTTCATCTTTAAAATTGCTAAGCATTCCGCTGGGATTTGAGCCGAAATCGGGTTCAGTTAAACCAAAACATCCAATTAATTCTCCAGAAGCCAATTTAGGAAGATATTTCTTTTTTTGTTTTTCAGATCCATAAGCATAGATGGGATACATTACCAAAGAAGATTGTACAGATGCGGTAGAGCGTATGCCACTATCGCCTCTTTCAATTTCCTGCATCATAATGCCATAAGAAATTTGGTCTAGACCAGCACCGCCATACTCTTCAGGAATATAGGGGCCAAAAGCACCAATTTCAGCTAAGCCTTTTAGTAGTACTTTGGGAAATTCAGATTTCTGAGCGGCATCTTCTATTATTGGGCTTAATTCTTTTTTAACCCACGAACGAGTGGCTTCTCTAACCATTTTATGTTCGTCGTTCAGTAAATCATCAAGATTGTAATAATCTGGCGAAGTAAAAAGATCTGGTTTCATGTGTACAGTGTAGTTTCATTAAATGTAACCAAGTTTTTACTAGGAATCAATAGAAATTACATTTTCAAGTAGAAAGGAGAAACGAGATTTTTATACTCTTTGGTATATTGGTGTCTGTCGTGTTCTATAATTAATTCGTCTTTTGCTGTTTTAGTTGAATTGATATTCAATAGAATTAGACATCTTTTTATTTCTGCGGTTGGAGAGCCTTTTACGTATGTGATCTTTTCTGGAAAAAGACCGAAATTTTTAGCGATATCCAGAAAATTTTCTTCCTGATTCTTTGGGATAATTACGGCTAATTTCCCTTTTTCAGATAATAAATAGGTTGATCCTTCCAGTAAAAGCTTGAATGGGAGGGCGTCCTGAAAACGAGCGATATCGCGTTCTTCTGAAGTGGTTTTGTAATCTGAATTATAGAATGGAGGATTGGATATAATTAGATCATATTTTTCTTCATCTTGCATTTCTTCAACAAACTCACCAAATTCGGCATGATAACAGAAAAGACGATCGCCCCAGTCGCTTTGTTCAAAATTTTCAACGGCTTGTTCGTAAGCATTCTCATCGATCTCTAAGGCATCGATAAGTTGTGCAGATGAGCGTTGAGCCATCATTAAAGCGATTACGCCTGTGCCAGTGCCAATATCTAAAATACTATTTGTATTTTCTGGAATATCGGCCCATGCGCCTAAAAGTACACCATCTGTGCCTATTTTCATGGCGCATCGATCCTGCTGTACTTCAAATTGTTTAAATATAAATGGTTTTTTAGACATAGATTTAAAATAAAAAAACCGCCTCAAAAGAAGCGGTTTTTATAAATATATTTTTCCGAAGAAATTATTCTCCTAAAGCAACTCTTTCAAAAGCAACAACACTAAGATCTGAATCTACAGATTTTACATATTCTGCAACACTTTGTTTGTTGTCTTTAATGAAAGCCTGGTTTACTAAAGTGTTATCTTTAAAGAAACGCTTAATTTTACCTTTAGCGATGTTATCTAACATCTCTTCTGGTTTTCCTTCAGCTCTTAATTGATCTTTAGCGATCTCAATTTCTTTTTCGATAGTAGTTTGATCTACACCTTCTTCGTTAAGAGCAACAGGATTCATAGCAGCAGCTTGCATAGAAACGTCTTTTGCAGCTTCTTCAGCACCTTCTACATTTTTAGAAAGACCAGTTAAAACAGCAATTTTGTTACCAGCGTGAATATAAGAACCTACGAAAGGAGCTTCTAATGTTTTGAAAGATCCGATCTCGATTTTCTCACCTATTACACCTGTTTGCTCAGTAAGTTTATCCTGTACAGAGATACCATTGTAATCTGCAGCTAAAAGCTCTTCTTTTGTAGAGAAATTAAGGGCTAGGTCTGCAATATCGTTAGCTAATTTTACGAAATCATCGTTTTTAGCCACGAAATCTGTTTCACAATTTAAAGAAATAACAGCACCTTTAGTAGCATCTGCATTTACTTTTGAGATAGCAGCACCTTCAGAAGATTCTCTATCAGCTCTTTTTGCAGCTACTTTTTGTCCTTTTTTACGAAGAACTTCGATTGCTTTGTCAAAATCACCATCAACTTCAACAAGAGCTTTTTTACAGTCCATCATTCCTGCTCCTGTCGCTTTTCTCAATTTATTTACTTCAGCGGCGGTTATCTTTGCCATAGTTGTTTTAGTTTTTAATGAATAAGTCGCTTAGTTAATTTGTAAAGAAAGAAACTAAACGACTCATATAATTTACCAAAATGTTATTTTTTATTCTTCTTCGTTAGAAGCGTCTGCTGTTACAGTTTCTGGTTTAGATTCTGCTTTATCAGCTTTCTTAGTGGCTTTTGCCTCTTTATCAGCTTTTTTAGAATCTTTGTTAGATTTTCTGTCAGATAAACCTTCTACGATAGCTTCTGAAACATAAGAAACTACTTTGTTGATAGATTTAGAAGCATCGTCGTTAGCAGGAATTACATAATCCACTTCACGAGGATCTGAATTCGTATCTACCATAGCAAAAATTGGAATGTTTAATTTTTGAGCTTCTTTTATTGCGATGTGTTCACGAGTGATATCTACAACAAATAATGCACCTGGAAGTCTGGTCATATCTGCAATAGATCCTAAGTTTTTATCTAACTTAGCTCTTAAACGATCTACCTGAAGACGTTCTTTTTTAGAAAGAGTATTAAAAGTACCGTCTTTTTTCATTCTATCGATAGAAGCCATTTTCTTAACAGCTTTACGGATAGTAACGAAGTTGGTAAGCATACCACCTGGCCATCTTTCTGTGATGTAAGGCATGTTTGCTTTGTCAGCTTGCTCAGCTACGATTTCTTTTGCTTGTTTTTTGGTAGCAACGAAAAGTATTTTTCTGCCGCTAGCTGCTATTTTTTTAAGGGCTTCACCAGCCTCTTCCATTTTAGCAGCACTTTTATATAGGTTGATGATGTGAATACCATTACGCTCCATATAGATGTAAGGAGCCATGTTTGGATTCCATCTTCTTGTAAGGTGTCCAAAATGTACACCTGCATCAAGTAATTCTTTAACTTCTACTTTATTTGCCATTTTTGTAATAGTTTACTTTCTGTTGAGATAGCAACAACCAGGTGGCTACTTGTTAAGTATGGCCCTAATCGTTTAGATGCTAAACTAACTCTCGATAACAATGATCGAGATAACAACAAAATTTTTAATTTAAATGAACTTAATTGGGTAACTGCCCAATAAATATTAACGTTTAGAGAACTGGAATTTCTTACGAGCTTTCTTCTGACCAAATTTCTTACGTTCAACCATTCTAGGGTCTCTTGTAAGTAATCCTTCTGGCTTAAGAGTAGTTTTATTCTCTTCGTTAAGTTCTACCATTGCTCTAGATAAAGCAAGGCGGATAGCTTCTGCCTGTCCTGTGATTCCTCCACCATACACGTTGATTTTTACATCAAAAGAACCTGCGTTTTCAGTAAGATTGAAAGGTTGGTTTACTTTATATTGTAAAGTACTTGTAGTAAAGTAATCGTTAAGATCTTTTTTGTTTACAGTGATGTTCCCTTTTCCTTCAGAAACATAAACACGTGCAACAGCCGTTTTTCTACGACCAATTTTGTGAATTACTTCCATTACTTAAGATCGTTTAAGTTAATAGTTTTAGGTTTTTGAGCTTCTTGATCGTGTTCTGCTCCTGCATAAACCTTTAAATTACGGAAAAGTGCTGATCCTAATTTGTTTTTAGGAAGCATTCCTTTTACTGCTTTCTCAACAAGACGCTCTGGCGCTTTTGTAAATAATTCTGAAGCAGTTAGACTTCTTTGTCCACCTGGATAGCCTGTGTGACGGATGTATTCTTTAGCATCCCATTTCTTTCCAGTTAAGTTGATTTTGTCTGCGTTGATAACAATTACGTTGTCTCCACAATCAACGTGTGGGGTGAAGTCTGGCTTGTACTTACCTCTAAGGATTTTTGCTACCTTAGTAGATAGGCGGCCTAAAGTCTGTCCTTCAGCATCTACAAGTACCCATTCTTTGGTTACTGTCGCCTTGTTGGCTGATACTGTTTTGTAGCTTAATGTGTCCACACTAAATAAATTTACTTAATAATTAAACATTCCATTCCTGATCCCAAAGTTGTAGCATAGGGAAATTCAGGGGTGCAAATGTACAATTATAAATTTATATAGCAAATAGCAATTTTATTAAAAATTGGAGGGAAATATTTTGATAGTCAAATATATAAAGATTTTCATGGTTTAGGTAATATCTAAATTATCCTATTTATTGATTTTTGAATCAATTTTAAGATCATATTAGGGGTGTCGTAAGTTTTGTTTATCGGCAAAAGGATGAATTTGAGTGATAAAAGGTGTTAAAAAAGTTAAAATATTCTTAAATTTATTTTAAGTTTTTAAATTTGCATCCTGAAAATGAATTTGATAGCTCAAATCAAATGATATAATTTTTAGTGTTAGTCTGAAAACCTCGTTTGCAATGTAGGGTAAAGCAAACGGGGTTTTTATCTTTTAGAAATCTCTGCACACGAAACCTATAGCTTTTAATTCGAAATTTTTTTCGGTCTCTTTATTGGCTAAAATGATTCCCTAGACTTTACAATTTGACGTTTCTCAGTTAATTCGTTGGAATATGTTACCCTGATTTAGTTTTATACAATTCTTAAATAAATTTTATACGTAAACGTTTTGTTTGTTTTTAGGTTAAATAAAAAATGAATTATTCAGTAAAACGTGGTTTTTATTTCAATTTAGTAAATATAATGGCTCTTGTGAATCGATTGTGCTGAATTATTACATTTAGATTAACAAAAAAAGTTATTAATATGATAAAAAGATTACTGATTTACTTCATGTTCTTGATTTCTTATGTAGGGCTTGCTCAAGAGAAAGAAATTACGGGGGTAGTTTACGATGAAAATGGGATGGCTGTTCCGGGTGTGAATGTTACAATTCCGTCTATTAATAGAGGTGTTCAAACCAACTTTGATGGGGAGTACTCTATAAACGCTTCGGTTGGACAAAAACTTGTATTTTCATTCGTGGGATATGTAACAAAAGAAGTTACAGTAGGGGATTCCAATCAAATTAATGTTACTCTTGAGACCAGCAATGAGGTATTAGACGAAGTACTGGTTACTGGTTATGGGGGCATACAATCCAAACGCGAAGTTACTGGAGCAATCTCACAGGTTAAAGGAGATGAAATTTCAGATTTAATAACACCAAGTTTCGAGTCTCAATTGGCAGGTAGAGCCGCCGGGGTTCAGGTAACTACACAAAGCGGTATTATTGGTGAATCGCCTCGTTTTAGAATTCGTGGTATTGCTTCCATTACTTCTGGAACGTATCCACTTATTGTTGTAGATGGTATTCCTATTTATACCGGGGATGTTGGAGGTTATGCTTCTACAAATGCCTTAGGGGATATTAACCCTAATGATATAGAATCGATAGAAATATTAAAAGATGGTTCTGCAACAGCTATTTATGGTTCTAGAGCTGCGAATGGAGTTGTTTTAATAACTACAAAATCTGGTCGTGAAGGTAGAGTTTCTATAAATGTAAATTCTACGGTAGGTTTTGCTTCTCCAGAAAAATTTGATTTATTAGGGAGTCAGGATTTCGTAATGATTTCCAACGAAAAAAGGTCAAATAGAGGACAGGCAGATTGGGCTGCAGGGACAGATTTTGATACAGATTGGCAGGATGCCGTATTAAGAAGTAGCGCTTTACAGCAAGATTATGGACTTTCTGTTTCTGGAGGTACATCTAGTACAAAATATTATTTCTCTTTAGGATATACAGATCAGGAAAGTGTTGCAAATCCTAACGAAATGACTAGATATACACTTAGAGCAAATCTAGATCAAGAAGTTAGTAGCTGGATTAGTGTGGGTATGAATGCTGGTTTTACCAGAACAGAATACACAGGATTAAATACAGGAAGTAACTCTCTTTCTGGAAACATTTTTAGTGCAACAAGGCAACATCCAAACGTGCCGATTTATAATCCAGATCATCCTACAGGTTATAATATTGACTTTGAATTTGATAATCTTGTTGGAAGATGGGATAATATTGGTTTAATAGGAGATAATCTTCCTAATATTATGTATCCAATAGAGAATAATGATTTCTATTCTAAAATTAATAGATTAATCGCAAATGTTTACGCCGATATTTCACCTATAGAAGAAATTAATTTTAGAACTCAGGTGAGTGTCGATCAAATAGGAACTAATGGTTTCTTATATTATAGTCCAGTTCATGGAGACGGTCAGGGATCTAATGGCCGAGTGCAAAATAGTAATAATGACAGAGTACGCTGGAACTGGCAAAATATCCTAAGTTATAACGATACCTTTGGGGAAGATCATAATCTTGGAGTTGTGCTTATTACTGAATATCAAAAGCAGGAAGATCGTAGCTTCTCTGGTACAGGAACAGATCTTTCAAACGAGTTTTTCAATAGAAACCTAATTAGTGGTTCTTACGGAATTCAGGGTTCTGGAGGTGGTTTTTCAGAGAACGGGTTTATATCGTATGCGGGTAGAATTAACTATAATTTTAGAGAAAAGTATTTTATTCAGGGGAGTTTAAGACGTGATGGATTGTCTTCTCTACCTGAAGCAAATAGATATGGTACTTTTCCTGGAGTTTCTGCTGGTTGGACGATTTCTGAAGAAGCTTTTATGGATAATGTTGGTTTTATTTCAGATCTTAAGCTTAGAGGTTCTTATGGTAGAGTAGGGAATGTTTCAATAGGAAATTATCCTTATTTAGGTCTTTACGGATCTGCACAGTATGGGGATGCTAATGGTATTGCTTATGCTCAATTCGGAAATGATAACCTACGTTGGGAAACAAGTATTAAGTACGATTTTGGTTTCGATTTAAGAATGTTTAATAACAGGCTAAGTCTTAATTTTGATTATTTCTTAAATGATACAGACGATTTAATTCTAGATTTAGAAACACCAATGTCACTTGGTATCCCAGGGAATAGTTATAGTTCTAATATTGGTGCAATAGAAAATAGTGGTGTTGAAATCGCTCTTGAAGCACGAATGATCTCAACTGAAGATTTCACCTGGACTTTAAACGGTAACGTTTCTTTTGTAGATAACGAAGTTAAATCTTTAGTTAACGGTCAGGATAGGATTTCAGGTAATAACTATACAATAACCAGAGAAGGAGAATCGATTAACTCTATCTATGGATTTAGATATTGGGGAGTAAATCCAGAAAATGGAAACCCTGTTTACTATAAAGGAGATGGTAGCTTAGTACAAGGAAATATACCTACAAGTACTTACGCCGTGTTCGATCCTTCTAATCCCGGGGATGTTTCACAATCTGCAAGTTTAAGCTCTGTAGACGATAGAACAATACTTGGCAATAGTATACCAAAATTCTTTGGTGGTATTGGATCTAATTTTACCTATAAGAATTTTGATATGGGATTTTTATTCAGGTTTAGTGGTGGTAACAAGATTTTCAATGCTACAAGAAGAGATCTTTTAAACCAAAACTTTACAAATAATGGTACTGAAATTCTAGGTAGATGGCAAAGTCCTGAAAATCCTGGGGATGGATGGACGCCTAGATTGTGGGCTGCATCAAACACCTTTGTGAACCTAAGCTCTAGTGCTACAACAAGATTCGTAGAGGATGGAGATTTTATCAAATTAGACAATTTAAGTATAGGTTATTCTTTGCCATCAGATGTTTTAGAATCCATAGGTTTAACTAAAATGAGAATTTACGCTCAGGGTCAGAATTTTTGGATAATTACAGATTATTCTGGTGCAGATCCAGAGATGGAAGTTAATGGAGTAGATCTTAACTTAACGCCAAGATCTTCAGTGTTTTCTCTTGGGGTGAATATTGGATTGTAGAATTAGAAAATAAATATGAATATGAATAATAAAAAATATATAATTCTAAGTTTAATGAGTAAATCAGCTATTGTTGCCTTACTCCTGCTTTTCGCTTCTTGTAACGAAGAGAATGTCTTAGATCTAGAGCCTTATAATCAAATATCTGAAGATGCAGCTTTTTCTACTCCCGGTTTAATAGAGCTTTCTGTAACAGGAATGTATAACGCAGCACAAAGAGGTGATTATGGAGGGAATGGTCGTGGTTATCCATTTGGAGCTGCCTTTGTGCAACAAGGTGATAACCGTGGTGAAGATGTAGTAAATGTTGCTACTTTTTATCAGTTAACTTATACCGCAACTTACGATCAAACTACAGCTAATAATGTGTATTACTGGAGTGATACTTATCGATTAATAAATAGAGCTAATATCATTTTAGATGGAGTGAGTACTGCTGTTGAAAATGGTGTTATAGATGCTGAATTAGGTGATGAGTATTCTGGAGAAGCTTATTTTATGCGTGCAATTTCACATTTAGAATTAATGTTTCATTTTGCACGTCCTTATGATGATACTCCAGATGCAGGTCATTTAGGAGTGCCTTATAGAGATGTTGCTTTTACAACTGAAGCAAATATAGCTGACGGTTTAATGCAGGGAAGAAATACTGTTGCAGAGAATTATACAAGAATTCTGGAAGATCTTGATATGGCAGAATCTTTGCTGCCAACTCGTGATGAGCGCGGAGGAACAGCTGGGCTTATTAGAGCAACACAAGAAGCTGCTATCGCATTTAAAGTAAGAGCTTATTTACACATGAACGATTGGGATATGGTTTTACAGGAAGGAGAGCGTTTAATGGGCGTGTATTCTTTAACTGAAACACCTGGTGTACCATTTGAAAGTGGATACTCAAACTCAGAGTCTATATTTTCTATAGAAAATACAGCAAATAATAATCCAGGGGTTAACGCTGCTCTTGCATCTCAGTATAACCGAAGAGGTTTAGTAGTAGTTAGTCCTATAATCTGGAGAGATTCATATTGGTTAGAGGATGATCTTCGAAGAGAAGAAGGTTCTTTAATTTCTACCAGATCAGGAGTTAAGTATACTTTGAAATATAAAGATGATGTAACCTATACAGATCCTTCACCTGTAATAAGATTTGCTGAAACAGTATTAAGTATGGCAGAAGCTTCTGCTAGATTAGGTCAAACAGATGATGCTATCGAGTATTTAAATATGGTGCGTGACAGAGCCTTAGCTAATCCTGCAACACAAAGCTACACAGCTTCAGATTTTGCGAATACAGATGCTTTAGTAGAGGCTATTATTGCTGAAAGAAGAATTGAGTTTTTAATGGAAGGTCGCCGTTGGCCAGATATTCACCGTTTACAGAATGATCAATATATCGATTATGATGGTATTCCTCAAAAATACGCAAACTCAGTTCCTAATGCTGAAGAGTATGAATTGGGAACACCATTTGAAGGGCCTTATGGTGTACAGGCTGTTCCTTACTCAGATTATAGATTCTTATGGCCAATACCACAACAAGAAGTTAATAATAATCCAACCCTAGCCGAACAACAAAACCCAGGATGGTAATTTGAATTAGACCTCAATTAATATTCGAAGTTTTAGAAGCTCCCACTTTTCGGTGGGAGCTTTTTTTATTGGCACCGCTAAAGGGTATAATACCCCGAGGCTTCCCTCGAAATTAAAAATTTGTTTCCAACGAATGCCTCAAGGGCTTGCCCCGAGGTAGTTTTCTTAGTTCTGTTAATGTGCTTCAAGCCAATCCTGTCCAACTCCTAAATCTACATCTAAAGGTACTTTTAGCTGATAGGCGTTTTCCATTTCAGATTTTATGAGTTCTTTTACCTTATCTAGTTCAGGTTTGTAAACATCAAAGACCAATTCATCATGAACCTGAAGAAGCATTTTGGTTTGTAGTTTTTCTTCTTCCAGTTTTTTGTGAATATTGATCATTGCAATTTTTATAATGTCTGCAGCACTTCCCTGTATTGGGGCGTTTACGGCATTACGTTCAGCAGCACCTCTAACTACGGCATTCTGAGAGTTGATGTCTTTTAAATATCTTCTTCTGCCTAAAATAGTTGATACATAGCCGTTTTCTCTGGCATAAGAAACCTGATCTGCAATATAATTGCTAAGTTTTGGGTAAGTTTTATAATAAGTATCGATCAATTCTTTAGATTCAGCTCTACTTAAACTGGTTTGATTGCTAAGTCCAAAAGCCGAAACCCCATATATGATCCCGAAATTTACTGTTTTCGCATTACTACGTTGTTCTCTTGTTACTTCTTCAATAGGAACATTAAAAACCTGAGATGCTGTTGAAGCGTGAATATCTTCACCATCTTTAAAGGCTTTTATCATCGTTTCTTCTTCACTAAGAGCAGCGATAATACGTAATTCTATTTGAGAATAATCGGCAGCCAACAAAATATAATCTTCATTTCTTGGTACAAAAGCTTTTCGTACCTGTCTTCCGCGTTCGGTTCGAATTGGGATGTTTTGTAAGTTAGGATTGTTAGAACTTAATCTTCCTGTCGCAGCAATGGTTTGAACATAATCTGTATGAACTCTTCCCGTTTTTTCAACCTGTCCAGGTAAAGCATCAACATAAGTATTTTGTAATTTTACTAAGCCACGATAATCCAAAACGTGTTGAACAATATCATGTTCTGGCGCTAAATAAGAGAGAACATCCTCACTGGTAGAATACTGCCCTGTCTTGGTCTTTTTTGGTTTCTTTACTAAAGCTAATTTTTCAAAAAGAATAATCCCAAGTTGTTTTGGGGAACTAATTTTAAATTCTTCGCCGGCAGCTTCATAAATCTTAGCTTCTAATTCTTTAATATCGCGATCTAAAGCTTCAGAAAGTGATTTAAGAAAATCCAGATCCAGATTAATTCCTTCGATCTCCATATCTGCTAGGACTTCAACCAGCGGCATTTCAATGTCGTTAAAAAGCTTACGAGTTTTAGCTTCGTCCAGTTCTTTCTCGAAAAATTCTTTAAGCTGATAAGTAATATCGGCATCTTCCGCAGCATATTCGGTTTGTTCAGCTAAAGGAACATCGCGCATGCTTTTTTGATTTTTGCCTTTTTTACCTATCAATTCTGAAATAGGTTGCGGAGTATAATTAAGGTAGGTTTCAGCTAAAACATCCATATTATGGCGCATATCCGGATTGATCAAATAATGTGCGATCATTGTATCGAAAGTAGGCCCTTCGATATGGATACCATATTTGTCTAAAACTTTAATGTCATATTTTAGGTTCTGCCCAATTTTTTCAATTTCTGGAGATTCAAAAAATGGTCTTAGTAATTCGATAAGTTGCTGTGACTTTTCTTTATCCTCTTCAAACGGAAGATAATAGCCTTTACCAGCTTCCCATGAAAATGCAATACCTACAAGTTCTGCTTCAAGCGGATTCAAACTTGTCGTTTCAGTATCAAAACAAACCGATTTTTGTTTCATTAATTTCTGAATGAACAAACGCGTGCTTAAACCGGTATCAACTTTTTGATAGACATGTGGCGTATCTTTTAAAGTTTTTCGGCTGTTGGTACTTTCAATTTTTTCTGAAGTGTCACCGCCGCCAAATAACGAAAATTGACCTGCACCTGCAGTTTGCGCATTTTTCTTAGCGGAAGGCGAATTGGTCACCTGTGTTTGATTAGTTTCTTCTTCTCCGCTAAATAATTTTATAAATTGATCCTTTAAACGTCTAAATTCGAGTTCGTCGAAAAGTTCCTGAACTTTTTCTGAATCGGGCATCGAGAGCTCGTAATCTTCAGCATGGAATTTTACATCACAATCGATAATAATTCGGGCTAATTTTTTCGAAAGAATTCCCTGTTCGGCATTAGCTTCTACTTTTTCTCTCATTTTCCCTTTTAGCTTATCAGTATTCGCTAAAAGTTCTTCCATAGAGCCAAATTCTTTTAGGAATTTTTTTGCCGTTTTTTCTCCAACTCCGGGTAAACCAGGGATGTTATCTACAGCATCTCCCATCATTCCTAAAAAGTCGATTACCTGCTCTGGTCGCTCTACTTCAAATTTTTTCTGAACTTCAGGAATACCCCAAATTTCAATTCCGTTTCCCATTCTCGCCGGGCGATACATAAAAATATTTTCAGAAACCAACTGAGCAAAATCCTTATCTGGCGTAACCATGTATACTTGATAATTTTCTTTTTCCGCCTGTTTTGCGAGAGTTCCAATAATATCATCGGCTTCACAACCCGGCAACTCCACAACCGGAATATGCATAGCTTTTAGAATACTTTGGATATATGGGATTCCCTGCATTATCGGCTCTGGAGTAGCATCTCTGTTCGCTTTGTAATCTGAAAACATTTCAGTTCTTACCTGGCTACCTTCTTTATCAAAACAAACCGCTAAATGATCTGGTTTTTCTCTACGGATTACATCGAAAAGCGAATTCATAAAACCCATGATCGCTGAAGTATCAAAACCTTTGGAGTTTATTCTTGGGTTTTTTATAAAAGCATAGTATCCACGGAAGATTAACGCATAAGCATCTACTAAAAACAGTCTTTTTTGAGCGGCCATATTTTCTGGAAAATTTATGTGTATCTTCCCAAAACTACGAAGATAATGTTACACAAAAAGAAAACCGCTCATAAAAATGAACGGTTTTTATTTACAATATTGATCTTATTCAGTTTAAATTTCTACCTGTCTTTTTCGGTTTATAAATCCGTAGAAGAAAATGTAAGCATAAGCAACCATTACTAAAATAAAGGCTACGCTAAATCCAAATCTATCGGTTAAAAATCCAAAAGATGGCGGTAAAACAGCCCCTCCAACAATCATGGTACATAAAACACCAGATCCTTGTGGTTTGTCGTCTCCTAAACCATCTAATGCTAAACTAAAAATGGTTGGGAACATAATCGAGTTGAATAAACCAACAGCAATAATCGTCCACATTGCGATCACTCCAACTGATAGATTAGAAATATTTACCATTAAAATCGCAAAAGCTGCAAAAGCACAAAGTACAACCGCCGGGTTAAAGATTTTGGTTAAGTACGAACCAATAAATCTACCAATCATAGCGCCTGTCCAGTAAAAAGTAACAAATACTCCTACTACGGCCATGCTACTTGCATTCTCCAGGCCAGTATCTAAAATCCATTGGGCGATATTGCGTAAATATGGCGTTGATTTTATAATGTCTGAAAGTTCTAATGTTAAGAAGTAATTTACCATATAACTTCCTAAGGCAACTTCAGCCCCAACATAAAAGAACAATCCCACGGCTCCCAGCATTAGGTTTTTGTTTTTTAAAACCCTTCCATAGTCGTTAGATGCTGCTGTGTTACCAACCTTTGGTAGGTTTACAAAAGCGAAAACAAGTGCAATTACGGCGATAAAAATAGCAATACCCAAAAATGGTTTTTGTACTGCTCCGGCTTCAGCAATATAATAAGCTTTTTGTTCGGCTGCAGATAAAGCTTCAATTTCCGCAGTGGTCATAACCTTATCTCTTAAGATAAACAATGCTCCAATGGCTGGTGCAATAGCAGTTCCTAAAGAATTAAATGCCTGTGATAAATTAAGTCTACTGGAGGCAGAGCGCTCTGGCCCTAAAATGGTAACGTAAGGATTCGCGGCAACCTGTAAAATGGTGATTCCGCCGGCTAATACAAAGTAACCTAACATGAATATCCAAAAAACTCTATATGATGCTGCTGGCCAGAATAATAAGCATCCAGCAGCCATAGTGCTAAGTCCTAAAATTATACCTTTTTTATATCCAATTTTAGAAAGGATATATCCTGCTGGGATAGATAACAAAAAGAAGGCTCCAAAAAAAGCAAACTGTACCATCCCTGCCTGAAAATAACTAAGCGTAAATACTTCTTTTAATCTTGGAATTAAAGAATCTACAAGTACCGTAATAAACCCCCATAAAAAAAACAGAATTGTTAAGAATAGAAATGCGGTGCGGTAAGATTTATTAGTGTTGTTTTCTGTGCTCATAAATATTGAACCTGTACACTACAGGTGACTTTTACATTTTACGTTTTTGTTTTCTCCGTCCTGGTATTTTGCGTACGAGAATCCGTCGTGAATACTGTAACCACCAACTTCGCCATTTTTGTTTATAGCAATAAAACAGGCTTGAAAGTCGTTGTGATTATCGTTTTTCTTTACAATCCTTTCGATAGCTTCTTTACAGGCTTCCTGAGGGGATTTACCGTTTCTCATAAGTTCTACCACTAAAAAGCTACCAACGCTTTTCATAATGGCTTCACCCATTCCGGTAGCGGCTGCGGCACCAACTTCGTTATCTACAAATAATCCCGAGCCAATAATTGGAGAATCTCCAACACGACCGTTCATTTTGTAAGCAAGGCCAGATGTTGTACAAGCTCCTGCGATGTCACCGTCTTTATCAATACAAAGCATACCAATAGTGTCGTGGTTTTCTATATTGATTATTGGCTTGTATTCTTTTTCCTTAAGCCATTCTTTCCAGGCTTTTTCAGAATTTTCGGTAAGTAGATTTTTCTTTTTGAAACCATTTTGAATGGCAAATTGTAAAGCACCTTCACCGGCGAGCATTACATGAGGAGTGTCTTCCATTACTTTACGAGCAACAGAAACCGGATGTTCAATATTTTTAAGATAAACCACAGATCCTGCATTTCCGTTTGGAGACATAATACAAGCGTCTAAAGTTACATTTCCATCACGATCTGGTGCACCACCATTTCCAACAGTGGTATTTTTAAGGTTTGCTTCCTCAACCATAACACCCTGTTCAACGGCATCTAAAGCTGAAGTTCCGTTGTCTAAAAGTTCTCCTGCTCTTTTGGTAGCTTCGTGAAAATTCCAGGTGGCAATTGCTATTGGAAGTGAAGATTTTTTTGTGTTTTGATTCACCGAAAAATCCTTAGCAAAAATTGAAGGTGTTGTTCCTAACACAGCCCCCGTTATTCCTGCTTTTTTTATAAAATTTCTACGTTTCATGATTCGTAGCTATAAGGTTTTAGCTGAGTATTTTGTCGGAAAGGTAGACTTTAAAGCGTAAACTCGCAATTTTATGCCTGTTAATTTTATGATTTTATAATGATCGGCCTAGTGTTTACGGGGATTATTACGTTAAATTAGTTTTAAAAATACCTATTAAAGATTTGATTAAAAGTACCTTCGCTAAATAAATTACTTTTCTATGCGCTGGCTGCTGTTTATTGCCTTCTATTTACTTATCGATATTTATGCTTATCAGGCTTTACGAAGTCTTAATCGATCTTGGCTTGTTGCTGTTGTTTATTTTTTAATCAGCCTCTTGGTAATTGGTAATTTTGTTTATCAATGGCAATCTTCTGGAGGTGGTTTTTTTAGTGCTATTGGTTTTGCTTTTGGGATTGTTCTGGCTTTTTTGCTTGCAAAATTAGTGCTGGTGATCTTTATGTTTGGAGAAGATATTGTACGTTTTTTTATCGGGATTTTCAAAGCTTTTTCAGGAACGGGTTACAAAGCACCAGGAAGGCGAAAGTTTGTAAGTCAAATTGCACTTGGTTTGGCTGCCATTCCTTTTGTTTCGGTTTTATACGGAATGTTTAAAGGGAGGTACGATTTTAGAGTACTAAAATACACCTTGTATTTTGAAGATTTGCCCAAAGCTTTTGATGGATATAGAATTGGCCAGATTAGTGACGTGCATAGTGGAAGTTTCGATAATCATGAAAAAGTAGCTTACGGAGTAAACTTGCTAAAGGAACAAGAGACTGATGTTGTATTTTTTACAGGAGATCTTGTAAACAATAAGGCTACAGAGATGAAGGACTGGAAAAGCCTTTTTAGCACTATTAGCGCAAAAGACGGTGTTTACTCTATTTTGGGAAATCATGATTATGGAGATTATGTAAATTGGAATAGTGATAGTGAGAAAGAACAAAATTTAAATGATTTAAAAACTACTCATGCCGAGATGGGATGGGATTTGTTGCTGAATGAACATCGCTATTTGGAAAAAAATGGTGAAAAAATCGCCATTGTTGGTGTTGAAAACTGGGGAGGAGGTCACTTTAAAAAAGCAGGTGATCTTGATTTAGCGGGTAAAAATGTTGCTGATCATGATTTTAAAATACTTTTAAGTCATGATCCCTCACATTGGCAGGAAAAAGTAAAGGATCATAACAAATTTTATCATTTAACTTTAAGTGGGCATACACACGGTATGCAATTTGGAATAGAAATTCCCGGTTTTTTAAAATGGAGTCCGGCAAAGTATCGTTATAAAAACTGGGCTGGGATTTATAAGGAGAATAATAGATATATAAACGTAAATAGGGGATTTGGGTATCTAGCTTTTCCTGGAAGAGTTGGGATGTGGCCAGAAATTAGTGTGATAGAATTACGTAAAGGTGCTGCTCCTGCCTAGTAACAATTTTTGCTATATTTGATTATATAGCGTTTTACATGTTTAGAAGCGGGTTTTTATAGATCTGGCTTCAGTAAAAAAAATAAAGTTTAAAACCTCAAATATCGAGTAAAGCTCAATTTTATGTCAAAATTTGGAGAAATAGTAGGTTTAAATATACCAGTGCTTATCGATTTTTATACTGAATGGAATGAAGCTTCCGTAAAGATGCATCCGGTGTTAAGAGATGTAGCTTCTGCGGTTGGAGATAAGGCTAAAGTGATTAAAATCGATGTCGATAAGAACACGCAATTGGCCGAGGCACTTAGAGTGAAAGGTTTGCCAACGCTTATGATTTATAAAAATGGTGAAATGATGTGGCGTAAAAGTGGTGAGCAAAATGCCGAATCTATCATTGCGCTTTTAGAGCAATACGCTTAAAATAAAGCTTCGAATTTCCAGCCTTTTTGCGCATATTCTTCTAATATTTTTGGAAGGACGTATTTTAAATTCTTTTCAGCTTTTAGGCTATCGTGAAAAACAATAATACTACCCGATTTTATCAAATTTCGGGTATTTTTTAAGCATTTTTCTGCACTGTAAGTATTATCATAATCTCCGGTAATTACATCCCACATTACGATCCTATAGCCAAGATTGGTGATTTTGGCGGCTTGTTTATTTTTAATCTTTCCGTAGGGCGGTCTAAATAATTTTTCTTCGGAAATTAATTTTTGTTGAAGCTGAGATTCGATGATTTCTTCTGCTTTTTTGAAATTCTCAATATAATCTGAAGTTGAAGTCTTCCAACCATCTAAATGATTGAAGGTGTGGTTGCCAATAGCGTGGCCTTTAGCTTTTATTTGCAGAAAAACTTCAGGATGTTTTCGCACATTATCACCAATGCAGAAAAATGTGGCTTTGGCCGAGTGTTTTTCAAGCAGATTTAAAACCCAGGGAGTAATTTCAGGAATTGGGCCGTCATCAAAAGTTAAAAACAGGGTGTTTTCCGCAGTAATTTTTGAAAGCCTTCTGGGGTATAGCTTTTTTAAAATCCACGGATATTTAAGAATAAAGCGATTCATGAAAATATGGCCTTAAAATATCGAAATTCGATATTTTAAGGCCATTTTATTTTATTGATCAGCATCGATTGTAATAGAATCCTGGGCATCCTGCCCCTGGTTTAATTCCTGCTGAAGTTGTTGCTGGCGCAATTGCTCTTCAGGAGAGATTTCTGGCTCGATACCTTCCTCTTCAGAATAGAAATGCTGGAATTTTTTGAGGTAATCATTAAATTCAGCTGCTTTTTCTTTAACAATTTCCTCGTCTTGATTTCTAACAAGAATATCTACGAGTCCACGATAGCGTTCAACATCGGTAAAGATCTCTTCAGCATAACGACGTTGTCTTTGGAAATCCCAATCGCTATACCAATCTAGGTTTTGCTGATATTTTTCGGCTACTTTACTCCAAAGTTGTCTTGCTTTTTCATCTTCGCCAACTTTATAGTAACCGTCTATAAATGGTTCTAATAATGTATAATATCCATAATAATCTACAGGCATATTTTCCATGCCAAGATCCAGGATTTCTTTAGCTCGCTCTTTATCACCTTCGTTAAGTAAGTTTTCTACTAAGCGGGCAAGATTGCTCCTGTACGTGATCGAGTTTTTACGAGTTTCTGGGTCATGGTAAATATTTGGATCGCCCATATTACCCCAATCCCAGTTGGTTACGATATCGTACATTTTATCTGTGTTTACCCTTCCCATATCAAATGGATTTCTTGGGTTAACAGGAGTTTTAATAGGTACTAGTTTGTAGGCAACACCTTCTAATTCCAGATAATCCTTCATCCACAGATAATCGTCGTCACCGTAGCTACCGCCTGTAAAGTAAATTGGGCGTTCCCAATTATTGTTAGCGATAATGTCTAGCATTAATAATCGGTTTTTATAGATAAGGTTAGAGCCAATTTCGATATCGATATGGTCTACGATTAAATCTGCTTCGCTAGGATCTACGATTCCGTTTTTAAGAACAGTTTCTTTGTTTACTGGAATTCTTACATGTTTAGATGGATAAGTGTTGAAGGTTTCGTCCTCAGAATATTCAAGTTTTGTTCTTGGATCGTCACTTTCAATATAATTCATCCATTGTTTGATATTTAGAGTGTCCTGAGTGATCTCGCGACCCACCACGATATCATTTTTACCGCTATAAAATTCATGTTCTAATTGCGATGGTATTGGGTCACTATCAAAGGCTTTCCGCTTCATTTGGTCGATATACCAGTCGGTTGCAAATAAGCTTGTGTTTATGATTCTAACATCAAGCCTGTATCGTTCAATTTGTTGTGCATACCAAAGCGCAAAAGTATCGTTGTCTCCAATAGTGAATATGATTCCGTTTTGTTCTACAGAATCCAAATACATTTTTGCCATTGCTAAAGCCGAATACTTGTCTGAGCGATCGTGATCGTCCCAGTTTTCAGCAGCCATAATCCCAGGTACAATTAGCGAGGCAATAATTACAATTGGTGCAGCAAGTTTTGGAGAGACATAATTTTTCAATTTATCGTAAATCGCATAAACTCCAAATCCAATCCACATAGCAAAAACATAGAAAGATCCTACTAAAGCATAATCTCTTTCCCGAGGTTCGAATGGTCTTTCATTTAAGTATATTTTTAGTGCAATTCCTGTAAACAGGAAGAAAACTAAAAGCACCCAAAAGTTCTTTTTGTCACGATTTAGATGAAAAAAGAAACCAATAAAACCTAAAATGAAGGGTAAGAAGTAATAGGTATTTCTAGCAGGATTATTTTTTACATCGTCTGGCAAGTTATCCTGCGGCCCAATATGCCACTCGTCTATTGGTTTAATGCCGCTTAACCAATTTCCGTGTAAATCTGTATATTTTCCCTGAATGTCATCCTGGCGTCCAACAAAATTCCACATAAAATAACGCCAGTACATATAACCAATCTGGTATTCTAGTAAATAAGAGAAATTGGCAGAAGCGCTTGGTTTTTCAACATCGATATAATCACTAAATTGCTGAAGGAATTTATGATAGTCGCTATTATCAAGCTCGCCATTAGAGTAGCGTTGTTTAAATTGAGAGATCGCCTGCATTAAGCGTTCTTCGCCCTGATATTCCTGTTTAACCGTAAATTGAAGCGGCCCGGTAAGATCCATATAATTAGAAGCGTGCTCTGTACTCCACATTCTTGGAAGGAAGGTTTTGTGAGCGTCATCTAAATTTTGTTTGGTGTTCTTCCAGTCGTTTACAATAATATACTTACCTAATTTTTCACTTTTTTCGTATTTAGGTTTTTTATCACTGTAAGGGTTTTCTTCATCTAAACCGGCGTACATTTCAGACCATTGCGGCCCAAAGAAAAGATGAGTTTCACCGTATTGTTCCCTATTATAGTATGCTAATAATTCTCTAGCGTTATCTGGGCTATTTTCATTAATTACTGTAGGGGCATTGGATCTAATGGGCAGCATGATCCAACACGAGAAACCAATTAATATAAAAAGAATACAGTGTAGGAGGGTGTTTACTTCGGTTTTTTTGTTTTTAATACTCCATTTTATTCCGAAGTAAAAAATAGCAATAACAGCTAAAAAAGCTATAATCGTCCCAGTGTTAAAAGGCATTCCTAACGAATTAGTGAAGAAAACCTCTGAAGCCGAGAAAAATGTAAGCGTATAAGGTAGTAATAGTTTAAAAATAAATAATAATACGGCTACCACTACAATATTGGCAACGATAAAATTTTTAATAGTAACTTTTGGGTAGTTTTTGAAGAAATAAAGGAAGCCAATTGCCGGGATGGTAAGTAATCCCATAAAGTGAATCCCAAACGTAAGTCCTGTTACAAGTGAGATTAATATAAGCCATTTGTTTCCACGAGCTTCGAACATATCGCGTTCCCAAAGCAGTCCTAGATAAAACATGATAGACATGAGGCAGGCTGCTGCTGCGTAAACTTCGGCTTCAACGGCGCTAAACCAAAAACTATCTGTAAAAGTAAAAGCTAAAGATCCAACTGCTGCACTTCCCAAAACAGCAAGTTTTCCTGAAAAACTCAGACTTTCAGCAGGACCCGAAATTTTTCTTACGAGAATTGAGATCGACCAAAACATAAACAAAATGGCAAATGCACTGGCCAGACCAGACATAAAGTTTACCATTAAAGCGATGTTTGAATTATCTGGGGCAAAAGTTGAAAAGAATGCACCTAGCATTTGATAAAGTGGCGCTCCTGGGGGATGTCCTACTTCCAGGTTTGCTGAAGTTGATATGTATTCTCCCGCATCCCAAAAACTAGCGGTAGGCTCTAAAGTCGAACTATAAGTAAAAAGTGCAATGGCGAAGATCACCCAACCGGTGATAATGTTCCACTTTTTAAAGTTGAATTCTGTCATTTGTTATATTCTTGAATCTTGTGTGGCGAATTTAGTAATAAAAATATTGAACACCTTAATAACGCTAATGTAAACTATTTTATTTTTAGTAGAATTCTGGCTGCAGGTGCTTAACTTTTGTCAGAACTTATAGTAATTATTTGAATGCAAGAATTGGTTCGAAAAACGTAGAATATTGATATGTTGTAGTTTATTGTTAATTTTAATTTTGAACAAGGTTTTTTTTATAGGGGAACTAAATTTTTTTTCAAAAATGTTTGTGGAAATGAAACTTTGTTTTAAATTTGCATCCGCATTACAGCAATGGCCTATGGTGTAACTGGCAACACGTCTGGTTTTGGTCCAGAAGAGTCTAGGTTCGAGCCCTAGTAGGCCAACAAAAAAAGCCCTCAAATTTTTTGAGGGCTTTTTTGTTTTAATCAGGGATTGGTTTATTTATCTTTGGTTTTTTATACTAATACTAAGCTTGAACATATGTCTGTCGAGGCCATTATAACATTAGTTGTTATAGTTGGTGCAATTATTCTCTTTGCTACCGAACTTTTATCTATTGACCTAGTAGCCTTATCGGTTATGTTGGTTTTGGTTTTAACCGGAGTTATTTCTCCACAGGAAGGCGTGGCTGGTTTTAGCAACAAAGCTACGATGACGGTTGCTTTTATGTTTGTGTTGAGTGCAGCCTTGCTTAAAACCGGTGCTTTACAGGTGATGGCACATCGGTTATCCTCCATTTTTAGACATCGGTTTAGTATGGGAATCGTTTTAATGATGATTCTTATTGCTGGTATTTCAGCTTTTATAAATAATACCCCGGTAGTGGCCGTTTTTATTCCTGTAATTATTCAGATAGCGCATTCTTCTGGCCAAAGTCCTTCTAAAATGCTAATCCCGCTTTCATTTGCATCTATTTTTGGAGGAACCTGTACTTTGATTGGTACTTCAACTAATATTCTTGTAAGTAGTATTTCTGAAGATCAGGCTGGTATTCCAATTTCAATGTTCGATATGACTCCGCTTGGATTAATTTTTATGCTTGTTGGGATATTGTACATGATATTTTTTGGCGTAAAGATCTTACCGGATCGAAAAAGTAATAAAGATCTAAAAGCTAAATTTCAGATGAGTGGTTATTTAACTGAAATTGAACTTCTGGAAGACTCCGGTTCTATTGGAAAGAAGATTATGGACTCCGGTTTGGTAAAAGAACTAGAGATGGACATCATAGAAATTAGGCGCGGAGATCAAAAGTTTACATTACCAGCGGGAGATTTTATACTTGAAAAATCAGATATTTTAAAAGTGCGATGTGATGTTGAAAAAATAAAGTCCTTAAAGGATAGGGCTAAAATTGTTGTTGGTACTTCGATAAAGATTGGAGATGACGATCTTAAGGGTACAAATTCTACCATTGTAGAGCTGGTTTTAACGGCAAATTCAGAAATAGATGGGAAAACCCTAAAATCTATGGATTTTAGAAGGCGTTACAGAGCGATTCCTTTGGCTATAAGGCATAGAGAAGAAGTTAGGCATGATCAGCTTTATGATGTAAAGTTGAAAGCAGGAGATGTTGTTTTGGCTGAAGTGAAAACGCATTATGTGAAAGAATTGAGGAAAAAAGGAAGCTCTCAAAATGCTCCTTTTATCGTATTATCTGAAGATGTAATCACAGATTTTGATAAGAAAAAATTCTACACTGTAATAAGTGTGATTTTAGGAGTTGTTTTATTAGCAACATTTAATATCCTTGATATTATGGTTGGAGCAATAACGGGTGTTACGCTATTGGTTTTGCTGAAAACAATATCAATGAAAGAAATGTATCAGGCTATTAACTGGAAAATCATTTTTCTGTTGGCAGGGGCATTAAGTATGGGAACAGCGATGAGTAATACTGGTTTGGATTTAACGATTGCCAATACACTTGTTGAAACTTTAGGCGATTGGGGACCAATAGCAATTGTCTCTGGATTATACTTAGTAACCTCTATGTTAACCGAGATCATGTCCAATAATGCTGCAGCGGCATTACTTACACCAATTGCTATAGCAACTGCAGTTAATTTAGGACTGAGCCCAATGCCATTTTTAATGGCGATTATGTTTGCTGCTTCAGCTAGTTTTATGACACCGGTAGGTTACCAGACTAATACTATGGTGTATAGTGCTGGCCAGTATAAATTCTTTGATTTTATAAAGGTTGGGACGCTCCTTAATATACTATTCTGGATTATTGCTACACTATTAATTCCGCTGCTTTATAAGTTTTAGAGGGATCTATATGTAAAAAAACTTAAAGTTATTGTGAATTTAAGTTTTTTCAGCTTTTGGATAGGTAAGATGAAAATTTTTAAGGGAAAGATCTAGAAGCCATTGCTTAATTACTTCTTAATTTTGATTGATGAATTTTATTGTCATCTATCACTTTTTTTATCAAGTTATCGAATTACGTGACGTTACTTTGAGAAAATCAAAAGTAATTACGGAAAACCGGAAGATGAATGGTAATCTAAGAAATGCTAAATATTCTTTGTATTTACTTTATAATAGCTTCTGGAAATCTTTTTTCAAATTTCTTAAAAAATTCTGAAAGTGATATTTTTTCCTTTTCACAAATTTTATTTATAGTAGACAGAGGTATTTGGTAACCTTCCTCATTTTTCATTTTAGATAAAACTGATGACGATATATCGATAATCTTTGAATATTCATTTTGAGATATCTCTTTTCCTTCGTTGTTATGAGGTGGAGATAAAAAATTTTCAGCAATGAACCTGCAAACTAATGTGTCAACTAATTTTTGCTGTTGTATTCTTGGTGACTTTGCGTTTTTCTTGGTCAAAATGGAACTATTTAACCAACAAAGACGTTATTATTTAAAAAATATCTATTCTCGATAGAGAATGATTTAAAAATTATGTATATTTGGATTAATAAATTATTTTTGCGAAACTTCTTTAAGTAAAAATATTAGAAGCATTCGCTTTGAATCTCGTGCTGGAAAACTGGTAATTTTTAATTGGAACGAGAGAATAAGCAAGATGCTCACGACCCGGGGCGTGGGCTCTCTTATTGTTCCAATGGTATACCAGTACCGCCCGCGCAATAAGCTGAGTTTCCACGCCTTTTTGTTTTCTTAAACCCGGCGTGTCTCTTCATAATTTTCAAAGTGATTTTCTATAATTTTTAAGTCTCGCAATCCTAAAGCTTATTGTTTTGGGAATCAAATATTTGTCTAATTATAAGTTTGTTGCGGGACAGGCTAAAATTTATATCATCCCGTGGGTGCTGTTAACCCTATTTTTTACAGTGTGGGTTGGGAAAGCTCCAAATGGGCTTTGGGAACATTGTTAGTATTACAATGTCGGCTATAGGGAGCCGTCATGCCCCTGCTCCTTTATCATTAGGACGGGGATTAATTTGCATTTAGCTGAGCATAAGCTTTTCCCCGCGAGATTGGCGTCTGGACGGGGAAGGCTTAAGCTTAAATAAAACATTGTTTCATTTAAATCACACGTAAAATTATGAAAAATAATTACTCGTGCCATATATACATGGCACTAATAATTATAGGCGGAATACTCTTGTTCCTGTCCAAAGCTGCACATGCCGCAACCCCTACTCACCCGAGCTTGCAACAGCAACAAATATCCGGAACCGTAAAAGATCAGGAAGGTGTTCCTATTCCCGGGGTCAATGTAATTGTTTCGGGGTCATCTACCGGTACCATGAGCAACCTCGATGGTGAATATAGTATTTATGCTAGTGTAGGGGATACCCTGGTGTACTCCTATATTGGATTTAAAACATTTATAGTTCAAGTAACTGAAACATTTTCTGGTGATATCACTCTTCATGCGGCTGTTGATGCCCTTGATGAGGTTATCATTAATGCCGGTTATTATAATACCACTAAGCGTGAGCGTACGGGGAATATTTCCAGAGTTACTGCTGAAGAAATCGAATTACAGCCGGTAACCAGTCCTTTACAAGCCCTTCAGGGACGTATGGCTGGTGTAGAGGTTATTCCTAATGGTAATATTCCAGGAAGCGCTTCTACTATACGAATACGTGGTACCAATAGTTTAAGAGAAGAAGGGAACTTCCCCTTATATATTATAGATGGTGTTCCCATAAATTCTATTCCGGTAGACAGTAATAGTAATTTGACATTTAACGGAGGGATAGATCCATTAAATACCTTAAATCTATCTAATATAGAAAGCATAGAAATTCTGAAAGATGCGGATGCTACTGCAATTTATGGATCCAGAGGAGCTAATGGTGTTGTTTTAATCACAACAAAAAAAGGTATATCGGCAAGGAATAATATTCAAATAAGAGCCTATACAGGATATTCTGAGGTCCCAAATCGTGTAGATCTATTAGGAACAGAAGAATATTTAAATGTGCGTAGACGTGCTTTTGAGAATGATGATGTTGAACCAACAGTAGGAAATGCTTATGATTTGCTGGTTTGGGATGCAAATCGCTATACAGATTGGCAGGATGTGTTTTTTGGAGGTACTTCAGAGGTTACCGATGTTACTCTCAGTTCATCAGGAGGTAATAAACAAACAACTTTCAGACTCAGTGGAGGCTATCATGCTCAGGGAAGCGTATTTATCGGAGATTATAATTACCGGAAAATATCTGCCGGGGCTCAAATTTCACATAAAACACTTAATGATAAACTTTCTTTAAATCTCTCATTGAACTATGGGATAGATAAAAATGATTTGGTAGGTTATCTTAATATGACCACCTATGCTTTTGAATTACCACCTAATGCTCCATCTATATTTAATCCTGATGGTACGCTGAATTGGGAGGATTGGCAAGAATCTAGTTGGAGTAATCCGTATGAAGGCTTTTTTAATAAGAGTAATACAGAAGTAAAAAACTTAATTACCAATCTATCTCTGGATTATGAAATATTTAATGGTCTTAATTTAAAAACAAATCTGGGGTACACCAATTACGATGGAGATGAGTTGGTTAAACGGCCACAGCGATCATACAACCCGGAAAATTGGGATAATATCGAAAATAGATCTGGACATCTACAGAATAATAGAAATTCATGGATTTTCGAACCCCAATTAATTTTTAATTCAGAATTTTTAAAAGGTGAGCTATCAATTCTGTTAGGAGCAACTTTTCAAGAACGAACTACACGGCAAATTTCTTTATATGGTGAAGGATATGTTACTGAGTCTTTAATTGGAAACCTAAATGCAGCAGAAAACATACGTTCGGTTTCATATTTTAATTCAGAATACCGGTATAATGCTGTTTTTGGAAGAATTGGATATCAATGGGATAATAAATACTTGCTAAATCTTACTGGTAGGAGAGACGGTTCCTCTCGTTTTGGAGCTAATAATCGTTTCGCGAATTTTGGCGCCATAGGAGCTGCCTGGATTTTTAGTGAAGAAGCTTTTATGAAAAAGCTTTTCCCGGTTATAAGCTTCTGGAAATTTCGAGGTAGTTATGGCACTACAGGTAATGATCAAATAGGGGATTATGGATATCTCGATGCTTATGAAGCTACACCTGGTCCTGGAGGTTTATACCCAACACAATTATCAAATCCTAATTTCTCTTGGGAAACCAACAAGAAATTTGAAATAGCCACGGAGCTTAGCATTTTTAAAAATAGGATTGATTTAGGGATTAGTTGGTACCGAAATAGATCTTCGGATCAGTTAGTAGGTTATCCATTACCTGCTATAACAGGATTCAATTCTGTACAGGCAAATCTTCCAGCAACTGTTGAAAATAGAGGCTTGGAGATCGAGTTGTCAACATTAAATATTCAATCTAAGAAATTTAATTGGACTACTTCCTTAAATATTAGTTTTCCGAGGAATGAATTAGTTAGTTACCCGGGATTAGAAGAATCTTCTTATGCGAATACCTATCGTGTAGGAGAACCGCTTAACATAGCTTTGCTGTACAGTTACCAAGGAATGGATCCAACAACTGGAGAATATACATTTGTAGATGTAAATGAAGACGGTAGATATGATTATGAAGACCGGCAATATGCCTGGGATCGTGGACGTCAGTTTTTTGGAGGTATTACTAATCAAATCGAATATAAGCAATTTAGTTTTCAGTTCTTAGTTGATTTTGTAAAGCAGGAAGGAACACTAGGACTATTTAATACAGGATTTATTGGTAATCAAAGAGCTGATGTTTTAGATAATGATACGGATTATCAAAACATTTCACAAAGTACCTCATCAAGAACCGCTTATAATAATGTTTTGAACTCTAATTTCCCAATAGTTGATGCTTCTTTTTTAAGGCTTAAAACAGCTTCGTTAACTTATAAGTTACCCAATACATTGATACAAGAAATTGGATTTACGAGTGCTAATATCTTTATCAACGGACAAAACCTTTACACATTTACTGATTATAAAGGTCTGGATCCTGAGTCACCATATCTGGGGACAGGTTTTACGCAACTACGTAGTGTGACTGGAGGAATTCAATTAAATTTTTAATTAGGTAATTATGAAATTATACAATAAAATAAATATAATTATTATGCTTTTCGGGTGTTCGGTATTAATTTCTTGTGAGGACTTTTTAGAAGTTGGTTCACCAGATTATAGCATAAATACAGATGTGGTTTTTGGTAGTGATGAGACTGCCAAAAGTGCTATGCAAGGTGTTTACAACCAACTGGCAGAATCGTCTTTTAGCAGCGGTTATACTAGTAGTGTAACCATGCTTGCGAGTTTATCTGCTCACGAAATAGAGTCTATCTTAGTAAATGACCAAACCTATCGGGAATTTGAAATTAACGAAATTAATCCTCAAAACACTGGTAATTTCTATTTGTGGTCCAGTGCTTATAATATCATTTACATGGTTAATGGGATTTTGGCAGGTATTGATGGCTCGGAAAACTTAAGCCCTTCTGTGGTTGATCAGATAAAAGGAGAAGCTTTGTTTATACGTGCATTTAGCTACTTCTATTTAATTAATTTATATGGAGATGTTCCTTTAATATTGTCAACTTCTTATGAAGATAATGCAACTATGGAACGGATTGCTACATCTTCAATATATGACCAAATACTTTCTGATCTGGAGAGTAGTCTTACGTTAGTTAGTCTGGAATATAATGGAGGAGAACGAACTCACGTTAATCGATCGGTAGTAATGGCATTTTTAGCCAGAGTACATTTGTTTCTTGAAAATTGGGATGAAGCGGAAACCTATAGCAACGAAATAATTACTTCCGGTAATTATGAATTGCTTGACGAATTAAACAATGTCTTTTTAGCGAATAGTAATGAGGCTATATGGCAAATATCCCCATTAGGGCGGGGCGCTATCAGTACGCATACTTATGAAGGAGCGATCTTTGTCTTTCATCCGGTTATAGCGGCGATTACACCTGTACAATTAAGAGAAAGTTTTGTGCAGGGTTTTAATGAACAAGATTTAAGGTTTGAAGATTGGATCGGTTTTCAGTCTGGCAGAGATGATTATTATTCCTTTAAATATAAAATACGTTATAGTACGGAGCCGGTGTCTGAATATTCAATGGTTATGCGTTTGGCAGAGCAATACCTTATACGTTCTGAAGCCAGGATTATGCAAGGAAATTTTATGGGTGGAATTGCGGATTTAAATAGAATTAAGGAACGTGCAGGTATCCCTGTATTAGGATCATCAATTTCGAATCTGAATCAGGAAGATCTTTTAATGATGGTTTTAGAGGAGCGGGAAAAAGAATTATTTACCGAATGGGGGCATAGATGGTTAGACCTTAAAAGAAAAAATCTTGCGTCTTTAGTTCTTTCTGAAAGCAACGAGTTCTGGGAAGATACGGATATTTTGTTTCCTATTCCAGAAGAGGAACGTCAGAAAAATAATATGCTAACCCAGAATCCAGGATATTGATGAAGTTGAAAGATAAACAAGCTAAAAAGTTTCTATCATTATTTCTGGTTTTTTATAGCCTAACTAATGGTGGAGTAAATACTTTATTTTCTCAGGAGAATTTAGATAGTAATTATTTTGATTCGAGAAGCTTTAGAAAAGGTAGATTAGTTAATGGACTGACTTATTATTTGAAAAAAGTTCAGGATAGTAAAGTCTTAGATATTCGTTTTTTAGTTCAAGTTGGACATAAAGCTGAATCCAGAAATCAAATGGATTTTTCCCATATAATAGAGCATTTAGCTTTTCGGGAAAGTACAAATTTTAGATCAGGGATTTTGAATAGTACAAGTTTTAATGACGCAGGTTTAACATTATCGAATATTAAAGCCTATACTGGAATGAATTCTACAAAGTATATTGCTAAAATTCCTGTAGGTAATTCTAAAGCTCTTACTATGGGATTACACTGGTTCAAGGAAATAGCTTCTGAATTGACCTTAAGTAAGAATGATGTGGATATTGAAAGAAGTAGTATTCAGCAAGAATTCCTTTCTAGGCATGGGGATAATCCTGAAGATTATTTTGCTAATAAAAGGATGATTAATGGTCTTTTTCCTTGTTATAATGATAAAACTGGTTTTTTTGACCATTTGCAAACTTTTGAGATAACGGATTTACGTTCATTTTATGAGGAATGGTATCAACCTGATTTGATGGGGGTAAGTATTGTTGGGGATATCGAAGATCTTGATAAAATGGAAGAAATAATTATTTCTGGATTTTCGAAACTACCTTCTTCAAAAAGGACTTTGCCTTTTGATAAATGTGATTCTCTTTATAAAAATCTTCCTAATCAATACGTCAGTATTGCTAGGAAGCCGGAAAACAAAAGAGAGTTGGCAAAAAATGATCTACAATGGCATCTTTATTTCAGAAATAGAGAATCGAAAGCAGAGGATCAACTGGAAAAGTGGAAACAAAGAGTATTATCAAATATTGCGGAAAAGGTAATATCAAGTCGCCTTGCTGCAATAACTAACGACTATAATATTGATTATGCCTATAGCGTCAATTCTGATAACAGAAGTTTTCCTGAAAATTTTTTAGAGCTTAATATAAATTGTGATGAGGATTCCGGAAGGAAAGGTATTGAAAAATCAATTTATATCCTCAATCAATTGCTTAGGAAAGGTGTACTTGAAGATGAATGGCAGGATATAAGAAATGAACTTGTCAGTAATTTCAACTCTTCATATTTTAAGACGTCACAATATTGGGTCAATGATATTCAGAATCACTTTTTATATAAAGAGCAATTTAACCTTCAATATAAGGATGAGTTATTAGATTGGTTAAATAAAATGAACTTGAAGAACTTAAATTTATTACTCAATAAATATATGATAAGTATGCCAAATGATATTGGTCTAGTAGCGCCAGAAGGTCACCAGCTCTTAAACTATTCAGAGTATGATATTAGGTCTTCGCTTGAGGGTATAATTAATAATGATACTGTTCCGAAGTTTAGTTACCCAAACAAAATCACAGCTTTGTTAGATAAAAATAAGCTTCAAAAACTGAAAAAATCGTCTATTATAAGCAGTTGTATAGGAGAAAGCGGAGCACTAGAAATCAAGTTAGAAAATGGAGTCAAGGCTATTTTTAAATCATACCATCCGACAAAAGGCTTGGATGAAAAAAAAATTGTAATGCATGGATTTCGTCGAGTTGGCGCATCGCATTTACCTGAAGATTATCAGGTTTCTGCTTTAAACTCACCTAAATTTTTAATGCATACTGGGTTAGATACTATAAATAAATTTGATTTAAAATATTTTTTTAGAGAAAATACAAATCATTTTTTGGGTGCATTTCCATATATCACAGACATTGAAAGTGGGATAGAAGCAAAATCTGATCTGAATGATTTAGAGACGATGTTGCAGACAGTTTATCTGTATTTTTCAAATATAAGATATGATGTTGCAGCTTTCAATGATTGGAAACGTCTTGAGGAAAAGAAATATAAAGAACCTTCTTACCCTTTAAACTCTGTAGATTTTAGTAATAAAATAGATGAGTTTTTGGATGAACCTAGAAAAAACTTAATGGGAACTGAATTATTCGAAAGTCTTGATGGAACAAATTTAGAAAATGGAATGCAATCTTATAGAGAATTATTTGGTAAGCCTGAGGCATTTACTTTTATATTTAGTGGAGAGTTTCCTTTAGATCCTGTTCTGAATCTTGTTCGAAAATATTTGGGAAATTTACCAAGTCAAACTTTTGGTGATTTGAAAGCGAGTAGATTTAATGAAAATAGAAGTTATCCTGAAAGACATTATATTTCAATTCCTACCCCAAAATACTATAAATCGAAAAATGGAATTTATAGTATAAGAATTTTAAAAGATAAAAAGAGATTAGATTGGGAGGAATGGATTAAACTCGAAGCATTGGCAGCAATTACAAAGGCTTATTTTTGGAATTTAAGATTTAAGGATGGGATAGGATTGTATGATTTAACTGCTTCCGGTGGATATAATTTCGAAGCATTGAGATTAGAATTAGCCATAAGTGTATTTTGTGATTTTAAGGATCTGAACCGGGTCAGAAAAGAAAGTAATAGAATCCTATATTCTATAAAGAATGGTAAAATTCCCCAGAATGTTATTGATGCTGGAATGAAACAAATTAAATCAAAGTATAGCACTCAGGGGAGAGGTATGCAGCAGCGAGAAATATCACAACAACTATATGAGTATTATCGATTCGATACGCCTTGGGTAGATCCTTTAAAAAAAGAACAATTTGTTAATTCTATAGAGACGGAAGACATTATTACTCTTGCAAAGAAATTGATTAATGATCATAATAAATATGAGTTTTTATTGGATAAATAAAAGAGAGTGTAAAATAAACTCTGTCTGAA